>NZ_JBNDMC010000003.1:0-1530066 GCF_050436385.1 Paraburkholderia sp. MM5477-R1 | reverse complement strand
AAAGTCCGTGCTGCCGTTCGACTTGCATGTGTAAGGCATGCCGCCAGCGTTCAATCTGAGCCAGGATCAAACTCTTCAGTTCAAACCTGTTACTGTGTTCGGGCTCTCTCGAACCCGGTCGCTCACTCAACGTACTGACGATGATTGATCCGTCTTTCGACAGACAAACCTTCCTCTAATACTGTGTGAGGCTTCTGATACTTCTGCCTGACAGCAGATTCCGGAGAATCCGCTGCCGCATCCCGCATCAAGCGCCCACACTTATCGACTGTTAGTTTTTAAAGATCGGTCCGCCAAACCCGCCGCGCCTGAACCACCACTACCCGGCACTGCTTCGTTTGCGTCGCTGCGTCTGCAGCAGAGAAGCGAGATTATGGAGACTCTTTCACGTCTCGTCAATACCCGTTTTTGCTTTCGCTTAAAAAAGTTGCCGCTCACTTCCGGGTCGCATCCACCACGACCTCGACAGGAACTGCAGCGGCCATAGCCGCGTAGCCCGCGTCGCTTGGATGGATGTGGTCGCCGCTATCGAAAGCGCGCTGCAGACGCTCCGGCTGCGTCCGATCGCGCAACGCCGCGTCGAAGTCTACGACGCCATCGAAAGCACGACTAGTTCGGATCCACTGATTAACCGCGAGTCGGATCTTTTCCCGCTCCGGTGGCAGCGACGCCGGCGTCAGCGTCGCGCCGAACATCTTGACACCGTTGCGCCGCGCGGCCGCGATCACTCGCTGGTAACCGGCGATCAGATCGGCAGCCGTGACCGACGTATGAGGAAAATCGCAGTCGAGCCCGCCATGAGGCGGCATTGCCGCAAAGTTGATGTCGTTGATGCCAATCAGCAGGATCGCCGCTTTGACGCCTGGACGTCGCAAAACGTCGCGCTCGAAGCGGCTCGCAAGCGCGTCGCCATAACAAGGCGAGTCGCTCAGGAGCCGGTTGCCGCTGATGCCGAGATTCACGATCGCGGTCGACTGCGCGCCGCTCGCCGCCAGCCGCCGAGCCAGCGCATCCGGCCAGCGACGGTTCTGGTTGAGGGTGGAGCGCATGCCGTCGGTGATCGAGTCGCCGATCGCGGCCACCGCAAGCGACGGTGCCGCCGCCTCCACCGACAAACCTGTGACCCACACATATTGCGTGAAGCGGCCGGGAAACGCCGTGGCGGACGCGTCGGTGGTGTGATTGCCGGGCCCGGACACATAATTTACCTGATTCGACACTCGGTGCCATGCGACGATCCGCTGCTCCGGTCCCACGAACGCACTGATCGCATATGGCGCGCCCTCGACGACATCGATCGCGACCGCATCGCTGTCCACCTCGCCGCCAGGCGGAACGCTGACCGCGCCCTTACCGCCAAACGTCACCCGACTGCCGGCGCCCTCGACTGCTGCCGCGCCACCGGCGGAGCGCGCGATGCGCAGTTCGTCGATGACGAGAGGCGTCTTGCCGTACGCATTACTCAGATGAATTCGCGCCACCCTCCCCGACAACGTCGGATACATGATTTGCCGAACGGTGCGCCCGGCGACTTCCGGCGCGCGATACAGCGGTGGCAACTCGGCCCGCTGTGGAATCGGTTGCAGCGCGGTCGCCCAAACGGCGACCCAATGCTCGGACGCTTCGGCAGCGAACGCACTCGAGGAAACGACAAACGGGGCAAATTGGGCAAGCAGCGCCGCGCCGCATGCGGCAGCCAGGGTGCGAATGGTCATTCGGAAGATCGGTTCGAGGCGAAACGCGCATTGTGCCCGAACGACGCGGCAAGCGCCGGCAATCGCAGGCAGGTCCGCTTACCCCGGCGCCCGGCGGCTGTGCCGGCTCGGTCTCACGCCGTTTGCTGACTCATGATCTTCAGCGCGACCGCTTCGGCGACCTCGATTCCGTCGATTGCCGCCGAGTAGATCCCGCCCGCATACCCCGCACCCTCGCCCGCCGGATACAGCCCGTTGACGTTGACACTCTGGTAGTCGTCGCCGCGACGCACGCGTACCGGCGACGAAGTTCGCGTTTCAACGCCGGTCAGCACCGCATCATGCATCGCGAAACCTGCGATTTTCTTCTCCATCTGTGGCAGCGCTTCGCGAATCGCTTCGATCGCGTAGTCGGGCAGCGCGGTGCTGAGATCGGTTGGCCGCACGCCCGGCTTGTACGACGGAACGACCGAGCCGAGTGAAGTGGACGGCCGCCCCGCGATGAAGTCGCCGACCAACTGCCCTGGAGCCATATAGTTACCGCCACCGAGCTCGAACGCCCGCTCCTCCCACTTGCGCTGGAACGCGATGCCGGCGAGCGGCCCGCCCGGGTAGTCGTCTGGCGTAATGCCGACCACGATGCCCGCGTTCGCGTTGCGCTCCGCGCGCGAGTACTGGCTCATGCCGTTCGTGACGACGCGCCCCAGCTCGGACGTGGCCGCCACCACGGTGCCGCCGGGACACATGCAGAAGCTATAAACCGCTCGCCCGTTGCTGCAGTGGTGCACCACCTTGTAGTCGGCTGCGCCGAGCTGTTTGTGACCGGCAAATTTCCCGAAACGGCTCCGATCGATGATCCCTTGCGGATGCTCGATCCGAAAACCGAGCGAAAACGGCTTCGCCTCGACGTGAACGCCGCGGTCGTACAGCATCTGGAAGGTATCGCGTGCGCTATGGCCGACCGCCAGCACAACGTGGTCGCAGCGCAGCGTCTCGCCGGTCGACAGCTTCAGCCCGCGCACCTGGCCGTTGTCGATCTCGATGTCCTCGACACGCGTTTCGAAGCGCACTTCGCCGCCCAACTCGTGGATGCTCGCGCGCATCTTCTCGACCATGCTGACGAGACGAAACGTGCCGATATGCGGCCGGCTCAGGTACAGGATGTCCTCCGGCGCACCGGCCCGCACGAATTCGTCGAGCACCTTGCGGCCGTAGTGTTTCGGGTCCTTGATCTGGCTGTAGAGCTTGCCGTCCGAAAAGGTGCCCGCGCCACCTTCGCCGAACTGCACGTTCGACTCGGGATTCAGCACCGATTTGCGCCACAGGCCAAACGTGTCCTTGGTGCGCTCACGTACGGCCTTGCCGCGCTCGAGGATGATCGGCCGGAAGCCCATCTGCGCGAGGATCAGGCCCGCGAACAGTCCGCACGGCCCCATGCCGATGACGACCGGACGCGGCGTGCTCAGTTGGGCGGGCGCTTCGGCGACGAACTTGTAACTCATGTCGGGCGTCACGGCGCAATGCGGCACGTCGGCGAGCCGTTTTAGCGCGGCCCCTTCATCCTTGACCTCGACATCGACGATGTAGGTGAGCTTGATGTCGGCGCGCTTGCGCGCGTCGTGCGCGCGGCGAAACACGGTGTATCGGATGAGCCCGTCCCGCGCCACGCCGAGTTCCGTGAGGCGCGCACGGATGGCGGCTTCGAGGGCGCTTTCGGGATGATCGAGCGGGAGTTTGATTTCGCTTAGACGTAACATGAGTGCCGGAGATGCAAGTGGGCCGCAAATCGCGGCCAATTCGCAATTTTACCGGTAAGTGTCGGCGCGGGGTGACGGCCGGTCATGAAGCGCCGGCCCGTCGAAACCGGGCAAACCAGCATGCATGCTTCGACGCCCTCGACGAGCTATCAGCCCCAACGTCTCTGCACAAAAAATTTATTAACCGACCGGTCGGTTGGTTTATACTACGCCGACACAGACCACTCCTCCAGAGAGAGCGTCCCTCATGTACACCCAATCCCTCGATATCCCCGGCAACGTTGCCCCGCTGGACGCGGACGCGAATTCGCCCGAACAACAGGCTCGCTTCGACGCGGTCATGAGCGCCGACGGCAAGATCGAGCCGCAGGACTGGATGCCCGACGCGTACCGCAAAACGCTGGTGCGGCAGATCTCGCAGCATGCGCACTCGGAGATCGTCGGCATGCTGCCCGAGGGCAACTGGATCACGCGCGCGCCGAGCCTCAAGCGCAAGGCGATCCTGATCGCCAAGGTGCAGGACGAAGCCGGCCACGGCCTCTATCTGTATAGCGCCGCCGAAACGCTCGGTGTCTCGCGCGAGCAGCTGATCGACGCGCTGCACGCGGGCAAGGCCAAGTATTCGAGCATCTTCAACTACCCGACACCCACCTGGGCCGACGTCGGCGTGATCGGCTGGCTCGTCGACGGCGCGGCGATCATGAACCAGATCCCGCTGTGCCGCTGCACGTACGGCCCGTACGCCCGCGCGATGATCCGCATCTGCAAGGAAGAGTCGTTCCATCAGCGCCAGGGCTTCGACGCGCTGCTCGCGATGATGGCCGGCACCGAGGCGCAGCGCGAGCTGGTCCAGCAGGCGGTGAACCGCTGGTGGTGGCCGGTGCTGATGATGTTCGGCCCGAGCGACAAGGACTCGGTCCACAGCAACCAGTCGGCCAGATGGGGCATCAAGCGCATCACCAACGACGACCTGCGCCAGAAATTCGTCGATGCGACCGTCGAGCAGGCGAAGGTGCTCGGCGTCACGCTGCCCGACGTGGACCTCAAATGGAACGAGGCGCGCGGTCATTACGACTACGGCGACATCGACTGGGAAGAGTTCTGGCGCGTCGTCAATGGCGACGGCCCGTGCAACCGCGAGCGCCTCGCGACCCGCGTGAAGGCCCATGAAGACGGCGCCTGGGTACGCGAAGCCGCGCTCGCCCACGCGGAAAAGCAGCGCCAGCGCGCGCAACAGCACGCCGCCTGAGTGGCACCGCACATCAAAGGAATCAGGAGATCAGCAATGAACAAGGAATGGCCGATTTGGGAAGTGTTCGTGCGCAGCAAGCAGGGACTCGACCATAAACACTGCGGCAGTCTGCATGCCGCCGACGCGCCGATGGCGCTGCGCATGGCGCGCGACGTCTACACGCGCCGCCAGGAAGGCGTGAGCATCTGGGTGGTGCCGTCCTCGGCGATCACGGCCTCGGCGCCGCACGAGAAGGCCGAGCTGTTCGAACCGGCGGGCGACAAGATCTATCGCCACCCGACGTTCTACACGCTCCCCGACGAAGTCAACCACATGTAAGCGCGGCCATGACCACTACGTCCACTACGCCCATTACGCCCGAACATCTCCAGTACGTGCTGCGCCTCGCGGATACCGCGCTGATCCTCGGTCAGCGCAACACCGAGTGGTGCGGCCACGGCCCGATCCTCGAGGAGGACATCGCGCTGTCGAACATGAGCCTCGACCTGATCGGCCAGGCGCGCCTGCTGTACACGCACGCGGCCGCGCTCGAAGCGCCGCTCACCGGCCGTCAGCGCAGCGAAGACGACTACGCGTACTTCCGCGCCGAGCGCGAATTCGCGAACTACACGCTCGCCGAGCTGCCGCATTACGGGCCGCTCGCCGGCACCGCGCAGGCCGGGAAGGATTACGCGGTCACGATCGTGCGCAACTTCCTGTACGCGACGCTGATGATGCATCTGTGGGGTGCGCTGACGGGCTCCACCGACGGGCAGCTCGCCGCGATCGCCGCGAAGTCGATCAAGGAAACGCAGTACCACGTGCATCACGCGAGCGAGTGGCTGATCCGTTTCGGCGACGGCACCGACGAATCGCACCGTCGCGCGCAGGCCGCGCTCGACTATCTGATGCCGTACACGTACGAGTTCTTCAGCGCGGACGCGGTGGAAGACGCGGTCGCCGCGGCCGGCATCGGCCCGCGCACCTCGACGCTGGAAGCCGCGTGGCTCGACGACGTGCGCGCCACGCTCGACCAGGCCACGCTGACGCTGCCCGCGGCGCTGCGGCACGTGAGCACGGGCAAGCACGGCGAGCATTCGGAGCACATGGGTTTCGTGCTCGCCCAAATGCAGAGCCTCGCGCGCCAGCATCCGGGCGCCAGCTGGTGAGTACGCGATGACGACCTCGACCGCCCCGCAGCCCGCGAACGCCGCCGCTGCCACGACCGACGCCGCGCTCACCCGCGCATGGACCGTGCTCGAAGCGGTACCCGACCCGGAGATCCCGGTGGTGTCGATCCGCGAGCTCGGCATCCTGCGCGACGTGCGACGCGCCGCCGACGGCGCGCTCGAAGTCGTGATCACGCCGACCTACTCGGGCTGCCCGGCGATGTCGCAGATTGCCGAAGACGTCGGCCGTGCGCTCGAGGCCGCGCAGCTCACGCCATACCGCGTCGCCACCGTGCTCGCGCCGGCGTGGACCACCGACTGGATCACGGCTGAAGCCCGCGAAAAACTGCGCGTCTACGGCATCGCGCCGCCGACGGGCAACTGCGGTTCAGCCGCGACGTCAGCGCCGCAGGAGAAAGTGCTGCGCTTCGTGCCGCGCGCGCTGCCGGCCCCAGGCTGCCCACGCTGCGGCTCGGCGCACACCGAGCGGCTCGCGCAATTCGGCTCGACCGCCTGCAAGGCCCTGTATCGCTGCCTCGACTGCCGCGAACCCTTCGACTACTTCAAACCGTACTGATATGGCCACCCCGCAATTCCATCCGCTGCGTATCCGCGAAGTGCGCCCCGAAACCGCCGATGCGGTCTCGGTCGCCTTCGAAGTCCCGCCCGAACTGCGCGACCACTATCGCTTCACGCAGGGGCAGTTCGTCACGCTGAAGACGCATATCGACGGTGAGGAAACGCGCCGTTCGTATTCGATCTGCGTGGGCGTCACCGACTACGATCGCGACGGCGAGTTGCGCATCGGCATCAAGCGCGTGCGCGGCGGGCGTTTCTCGAACTTCGCGTTCGACACGCTGCAGCCGGGCCACACGATCGACGTGATGACGCCCGACGGCCGTTTCTTCACGCACCTGAACGCGGAACAGGGGCAGCAGTACCTCGCGTTCTCGGGCGGCTCGGGCATCACGCCGGTGCTCGCGATCATCAAGACGACGCTCGAAGTCGAGCCGCGCAGCACCTTCACGCTCGTCTACGGCAACCGCAGCGTCGACCAGATCATGTTCGCCGAGGAGCTCGAGGATCTGAAGAACCGCTTCATGAACCGCTTCGTGCTGTATCACGTGCTGTCGGACGACCTGCAGGACGTCGAGCTGTTTAACGGCGTGCTCGACCAGGAAAAATGCGCGGCGTTCATCGAGCAGCTACTGCCGGCCGACGCGATCGACGAAGCGTTCATCTGCGGCCCCGCGCCGATGATGGATGCGGCCGAGGCCGCGCTCAAGGCAGCCGGCGTGCCGCCCGCGAAGGTGCACGTCGAGCGCTTCGGCACGCCGCTGCCGCAGGCGGGCGTGCCGCCCGTCGAGATCACCGCGGACACCCCCGCGGCCGAGCTCGAAATCGTGCTCGACGGCAAGCGCCGCAAGCTGCGCCTGCCGTATCAGGGCACGAGCGTGCTCGACGTCGGGCTGCGCGCCGGTCTCGCGCTGCCGTATGCGTGCAAGGGCGGCGTGTGCTGCACCTGTCGCGCGAAGGTGCTCGAGGGCGAAGTGAAGATGGAAAAGAACTACACGCTCGAAGAACACGAGGTCCGCGACGGGTTCGTGCTGACGTGTCAGTGTCATCCGGTTAGCGACAAGGTCGTCGTCAGTTACGACGAACGTTGAGTCGAGTGCTTTCATGGCCTATGTACGGACTGCCCGCCCGTGACGTCCGCCACCGCTTTCGGCCGTTTCGCGATCCGCTTAAACTAGAGGCCGCTCATCGATCGGGACATCGGGTTCCAGTCGGCGAGCGGCCTCTTTTTGTTACAGCTGCTGGCGTCACTGCAAGCCCTTGCCCATGAGCACGATTCACCTCACCAACGGCGATGTCGCCGCCGAGTCGCTGCGTACCGCGCTGGACCAGGCGGGCCGCGACGATCGCGTGCAGCCGCTGCGGGACGATCTGGCGGTCGGCCCGTTACGCGGCGTCGACGACGCTCCGCACGTGCGCGCCGACTTCTGGGAACGCGTCAGCGCCGACACGCAACGCGACTTCGTGCGCGAGTTCCGCGAACAGGCCGCGGTGCTCGACGGCCTCGCCAGCAGCACCGCGAATCTCGTGGTGTGGCACGCCGAAAGCGCGTCCGATCAACTGATGCTGCGCCGCGTCTGCTACCTGGTGCGCAACAGCCCGCAGCGTTTGAACGAAGTGCGTCTGTCGATCGCCGACCTCGCCGATCCGCAAGCGTGGGCGCATAGCCGCAAGGATTGCGCGACATCGGTCGGCATGTTTGCGCCGGACGTATTGCAGACACACCTGCCGGACGCCGCGCCGATTTCCGTGCTGCGCATCAGCCGGCTCGCGCTCGAATGGCAGGAGGTCAAACAGGCGAACGGCGAGACGCGGCGCTGGCGTGACAACACCTTCACGAGCGGCAGCGTTGCCGAGATCGACGCGCTGATCCTCGACCGCGCACCCGACGACTGGCAGCCCGCCGCGCGCGTCGCCGCCTACGTGATGACCGCCGGGTTGGGGTTCCTCGTCAGCGACAGCATCGTGCTGTGGCGCATGCGCGAACTCGCGGCGCTGCGGCGCATCCGCCTGCGCGGCGACGCGAACGAATGGCGCTCGCTCGAACTGCGCGCGGCATCCACCCTCTGCTCACCCCAATAAGATAAGAACAGACGAATATGGCCCGCACCCGAGCCCCCGACCACGAGACCCAACGCGAGCAGATTCTCGAACTGGCCGCCGCGAAGTTCGCGCAGACCAGCTATCCAAGCACGTCGATGGCCGATCTTGCCGCGGCGAGCGGCACCTCGAAAGCGCGCCTCTATCACTATTACGAGAGCAAGGAAGCAATCCTGTTCGATCTGCTCGATCGCTACACGAAGCGCCTGATGCTGATCATCGCCGAGGTGGAAGGATCGAGCCAGCGGCGCGAACTGAGCGAGCGAGAAACCTTCGCGGAGCTGATCCGCGCGTTCCTGTCCGAGTATGAGACGTCGCACAGCCGGCACGTCGCGCTGCTGAACGATGTCAAGTATCTGGTCGATTCGCAGCGCGAGATCATCCTGAACCGTCAGCGCGACGTAGTCGCCGCCTTCGCGCGGCAGCTCGTGCGCGCCTATCCCGAACGCGCGACACGCGACAACCAGACCGCGCTGACGATGATGGTGTTCGGCATGATCAACTGGACCTTCACGTGGCTCAAGCCGGACGGCCGGATGGGCTATCGCGAGTTCGCCGAGCAGGTGGTCGGCATGGTCGAGCATGGTCTCGCCAGCGCGCCGGCCAGGTAGACGATGGTCTGAACAGATCGCAACCCGCGCACTGCATGTTGCAAAGCAACAACATGCAGACCAAATAAATCAGCGCAGGGAATCCATGCGGCATCGTGTCACGAACGTGCGATCACTTTTAACTTCTGTTTAAAATCAAATAATTAAATTTAGGGTTCCAGCGCTCCAGGTATTCACCTCGACTTTGGATACGGGTTTTCCCTAGTGAATGGCTTAGGTTTCCGTTAAAATCGTTTTTGCGGTGCACAACGCCGCCTGATTAAAAGGAGAACCCGACCATGAACATGCTGACCCATCGCAACACCGAGCCGATCGCGCCGAACGATCGCGCGTCGCTGCCTGCTGAACGCGCGCACGTTCTGGTCCGTGAACTCACCGCCGCCGATCGCGAACGCCTGCTTGCTCACTTCCTCGCGCTCGACGAAGAAGACCGTCTGCTGCGCTTCGGCCAGGTCGTGCCGAACCATGTGATCGAAAACTACGTGCGCGCGATCGACTTCACGCGCGACACCGTGTTCGGCGTGTTCAACAGCAAGCTGGAACTGAGCGGCGTCGGCCATCTGGCCTACCTGCCGGCCGAAGGCAACAAGCGCACCGCCGAATTCGGCGTCTCCGTGCTCGAAAGCGCACGCGGCATCGGTATCGGCTCGAGGCTATTCGAGCGTGCCGCGATCCGCAGCCGCAACACGCATGTGACGACGCTGTACATCCACTGCCTGGCGCGCAATTCGACCATGATGCACATCGCCAGGAAGGCCGGCATGAAGATCGAGTACGCGTACGGCGAGGCCGACGCCTATCTGACGCTGTCGCCGGCCGATCAGTCGAGCATCCTCGCGGAAATGCTGCAGGAGCAGGCCGCCGTGTTCGATTACGCGCTCAAGCGCCACGCACGCCAGGCATCGCGACTGTTCGAGTCGTTCATGCCGGTGGCTGTCGCTGCCTGAATAATCGCTACGGGGAAATGAGATTGGGGCGGCCGCAAGGTCGCCCTCTTTTCTATCTGTACCCAATCAACGCCACGCGTAGGACCGTGCGCGTGAAGCCTACAAAATGGGCAGCGCTGTCGTTTCCTTGATCTTTTCTAGCGAAAAGCTCGATTTCACATCGATCACCGATGGATGCCGCAGCAATTGATCCTGCACGAAGCGCGAAAAGTGCGCCATGTCCTCCACCTGGACGCGCAGCAGGTAATCCATCTCACCCGTCATCGCGTGACATGCGACAACTTCGGGCCACGTCTGCACGGCCGCGCCGAACAGATCGGCATGCGTGGCCTCGCCATGCGGACTGAACGCGCGACCGCCACCCTTCTCCAGCCGCACGCTGACATACGCGAGCAGGTCAAGCCCGAGACGTTGCGCGTCGAGCAGCGCGACATAGCCGCGAATCACGCCGCTTTCCTCGAGCCGGCGAATCCGCCGCAGGCACGGACTCGGCGACAGATTGATCCGTTCCGCTATCTCCTGATTCGATAGCCGGCCATTCTCCTGAAGGATCGCCAGAATGCGTCGATCGATCGCGTCTATCTCGCCAATAGCCATGTTCTGCCACGTGTCGTTCGAATAGAGCCATAAACTGGCTCAAGCGTAGCGACGCGTGATTAAGTTCGCAAGTTTTTGTCTTCATCGCGGTTCTACACTTGCCCCATCCGGTCGCGCTCAGCCGACCGTCCCGCGCGCTCACCGCCTGCGCGCCTCGGCAACCCTCTTGCATGGGATTGGAGACTGACGATGCAGGTTTCAACTTGGGAAAATCCTGTCGGCACTGACGGCTTCGAATTCATCGAATACACGGCGCCGGACCCGAAAGCGCTCGGCAAGCTGTTCGAACAGATGGGCTTCACGGCCGTCGCGCGGCATCGTCATAAGGACGTGATGCTGTATCGTCAGGGCGACATCAACTTCATCGTCAACGCGGAGAAGCATTCGTTTGCGCAGCGCTTCGCGCGCTTGCATGGCCCGTCGATCTGCGCGATTGCGTTTCGCGTACAGGACGCCGCGAAGGCCTACGCCCAAGCGCTCGAAAAAGGCGCATGGGGTTTCGACAACAAGACCGGCCCGATGGAGCTGAACATCCCGGCGATCAAGGGCATTGGCGATTCGCTGATCTATTTCGTCGACCGCTGGCGCGGCAAGAACGGCGCGACGCCGAACAGCATCGGTGACATCGACATTTACGACGTCGACTTCGAGCCGATTCCGGGCGCGAACCCGAACCCGGTCGGTCACGGCCTGACCTATATCGATCACCTGACGCACAACGTGCATCGCGGCCGCATGCAGGAATGGGCGGAGTTCTACGAGCGCCTGTTCAACTTCCGCGAGGTGCGCTACTTCGACATCGAGGGCAAGGTGACGGGCGTCAAGTCGAAAGCGATGACCTCGCCGTGCGGCAAGATTCGCATTCCGATCAACGAGGAAGGCTCGGACACCGCCGGTCAGATCCAGGAATACCTGGACGCGTACCACGGCGAAGGCATCCAGCACATCGCGCTCGGCACCAGCGACATCTACCGCACCGTCGACGGCCTGCGCGCATCGGACATTTCACTGCTCGACACGATCGACACGTACTACGAACTCGTCGACCGACGCGTGCCGAATCATGGCGAGCCGCTCGAGGAACTGCGCAAGCGCAAGATCCTGATCGACGGCGCAGCGGACGATCTGCTGCTGCAGATCTTCACCGAAAACCAGATCGGTCCGATCTTCTTCGAGATCATTCAGCGCAAGGGCAACCAGGGCTTCGGCGAAGGCAACTTCAAGGCGCTGTTCGAATCGATCGAGCTCGATCAGATTCGCCGCGGCGTCGTGCAGGACAAGACCTGACCACGCAGACTCGCGCCTGATCGGCGCGCACAAGAAAAAAGGGCGAGGATCGCAGGATCCTCGCCCTTTTACGTTGCAACGCCGCCGCTCTCTTCGGAACGGCGGCCGGTCGTCATTAGACGCGCGCGATGCGGTGCGTCATGAATTCTGCCTGTACCGATCGCTGCCGATCGCACCGTCGACCCGCGCCGGCGCCACCTGCGCCGTGCGGATGATCGCGTTCGACAGTGCCCCCGTGCTGCCCGGATTCGAGCGCACCGGCGCGCTCATCGCGAAGAAAGCGGCGGAAACCATCAGGAAGGTCTGGATGTTTCTTGTGTTCATGCGTACTCCTTTTCTAACTGCCCTGCTGTCCAGAAGCTGCACAGAATGCGCGGCGTTCGGCATCGCTCGCAGGTCGGGGTTAGACAGTCGTTTTCACTGCGGTTCCGCAAATTTGTAGGTTTTACAGCTTGTTACACGCGCAGGCGCAATACAACTCCATTCCGGCGGAAATCCGCGACAACTGCTGACAACACGTCGGCAACTTGTCGCGAAACCGGCCGAAATCAGACCGTGCGCGGGCGATTTTTGATCCGCTGCGGCGGGTTTCCACCAGTGCTACCATCGCTTAAAACCCGTCAATATGACGACCCCGGCCCCAGCATTCACGAGATGCCGGGGCCAGAAAAGTTTTGGTGATCCCAAGCTGAAGTGGAGGAGTACACATAATGAATGCCCCGCTAGACGCAGGTCAGCGAGCCTCGCTCGAAGCCGCGTTGTCTTCCGTCACGCTCGACGACAAATACACCCTCGATCGCGGCCGCGCGTACATGAGCGGCATCCAGGCGCTGGTGCGTCTGCCGATGCTGCAGCAGGAACGCGACCGCGCCGCCGGCCTCAGCACGGCCGGCTTCATCTCCGGCTACCGCGGATCGCCGCTCGGCGGGCTCGACCAGTCGCTGTGGAAAGCGAAAAAGCATCTGGCCGCGCATCAGGTGGTGTTCCAGCCCGGCGTCAACGAAGACCTCGCGGCCACCGCCGTATGGGGTTCGCAGCAAGTCAATCTGTACCCGAGCGCCAAATACGACGGCGTGTTTTCGATGTGGTACGGCAAGGGCCCCGGCGTCGACCGGTCCGGTGACGTCTTCAAGCACGGCAACTCGGCCGGCTCGTCGCGGCACGGCGGCGTTCTCGTGCTCGCCGGCGACGATCACGCGGCCAAATCCTCGACACTCGCGCACCAGTCCGAACACATCTTCAAGGCATGCGGGCTGCCGGTGCTGTTTCCGTCGAACGTGCAGGAATATCTGGACTTCGGCCTGCACGGCTGGGCGATGAGCCGCTACTCGGGCCTCTGGGTCGCGATGAAGTGCGTGACCGACGTGGTCGAATCGTCCGCATCGGTCGATATCGATCCGCACCGCACCAACATCATCCTGCCGGAAGACTTCGTGATGCCCGACGGTGGGCTGAACATCCGCTGGCCCGATCCGCCGCTCGTGCAGGAAGCGCGTCTGCTCGACTACAAGTGGTACGCGGGTCTCGCCTACGTGCGAGCGAACAAACTCGACCGCGTCGAAATCGATTCGCCGCATGCGCGCTTCGGCATCATGACCGGCGGCAAAGCTTATCTAGACGTGCGCCAGGCGCTGACCGACCTCGGTCTCGACGACGAAACCTGCTCGCGCATCGGCATCCGGCTGTACAAGGTCGGCTGCGTGTGGCCGCTCGAAGCGCAAGGTGCGCAGGCCTTCGCACGCGGTCTCGACGAAATTCTGGTGGTCGAGGAAAAGCGCCAGATCCTCGAATACGCGATCAAGGAAGAGCTATACAACTGGCCCGACGCGCAGCGCCCGCGCGTATTCGGCAAGTTCGACGAGAAGGACGGCGCGGGCGGCGAATGGTCGGTGCCGATGGGCAACTGGTTGCTGCCGGCGCACTACGAGCTGTCGCCCGCGATCATCGCGAAGGCGATCGCCACGCGGCTCGACAAGTTCGATCTGCCATCGGATGTGCGCGCCCGCATCGCCGCGCGCATCGCGGTGATCGAGGTGAAGGAAAAGGCGCTCGCGCGGCCGCGCGTCGAAGTCGAGCGCAAGCCGTGGTTCTGCTCGGGCTGCCCGCACAACACGTCGACCAACGTGCCGGAAGGCTCGCGCGCGATGGCCGGCATCGGCTGTCATTACATGACGGTCTGGATGGATCGCAGCACCAGCACGTTCAGCCAGATGGGCGGCGAAGGTGTCGCGTGGATCGGCCAGGCGCCGTTCACGAACGACAAGCACGTGTTCGCCAATCTCGGCGACGGCACCTACTTCCACTCGGGGCTGCTCGCGATTCGCGCGGCGATCGCGTCGAAGGCGAACATCACCTACAAGCTGCTGTACAACGACGCGGTCGCGATGACGGGCGGCCAGCCGGTCGACGGCGTGCTGAGCGTGCCGCAGATCACGCATCAGCTCGCCGCCGAAGGCGCGGCGAAGATCGTCATCGTCACCGATGAGCCGGAGAAGTACGCGGCAAACGTCGGCCTCGCGCCCGGCGTCGAAATTCACCACCGCGACCAGCTCGACGACGTGCAGCGTCAGCTGCGCGAGGTTCCGGGCACCACGATCCTGATCTACGACCAGACCTGCGCGACCGAAAAGCGCCGTCGCAGGAAACGCGGCGCGTATCCCGATCCGGCACGACGCGTCGTGATCAACGAAGCGGTGTGCGAAGGCTGCGGCGACTGCTCGGTGAAGTCGAACTGCCTGTCGGTCGAACCGCTCGATACTGAGTACGGCACGAAGCGCCAGATCAACCAGTCGACCTGCAACAAGGACTTCTCGTGCGTGAACGGCTTCTGCCCGAGCTTCGTCTCCGTTGAAGGCGGCCAGTTGCGCAAGCCGAAGGCGGCGTCGGGCGCCGAAATGCCGCCGGTGCCGGATCCCGAGTTGCCGTCCATCGACCGTCCGTACGGCGTTCTGGTGACGGGCGTCGGCGGCACGGGCGTCGTCACGATCGGCGCGCTGCTCGGCATGGCCGCGCATCTCGAGAACAAGGGCGTCACGGTGCTCGACGTCACCGGCCTCGCGCAGAAAGGCGGCGCCGTGATGAGCCACGTGCAGATCGCGAAGCAGCCCGCCGACATCCACGCGACCCGCATCGCAATGGGCGAAGCGAGCCTCGTGATCGGCTGCGACGCGATCGTCACCGCCAGCGACGAATGCGTGTCGCGGATGCACGCGGATCGCACGCGCGTCGTGCTGAACAGCGCGCACACGCCGACGGCCGAGCTGATCAAGAACCCGAACTGGCGCTTCCCCGGCAGCAGCACCGAAGCCGACGTGCGCGCCGCGGCCGGCGATGACAACGTCTCGACCGTCGACGCGAATCACTTCGCCGTCGCGCTGCTCGGCGACGCGATCTACACGAACCCGTTCGTGCTCGGCTATGCGTGGCAGCGCGGCTGGGTGCCGCTCACGCACAAGTCGCTGATTCGCGCGATCGAGCTGAACAACGTGCAGGTGGACAAGAACCGCGCGGCGTTCGAATGGGGCCGGCGTGCCGCGCACGATCTGGCTGCGGTACGCAAGCTCGCGCAAACGCAGGGACGCGGCGAACCGGCCGACAGCGCGGGCGGCAAGATCATCGCGCTGCATACGCCGAAGGCGCTCGACACGCTGATCGACAAGCGCGCCGACTATCTGACCGCCTGGCAGAACCGTGCGTACGCGGAGCGCTATCGCGCGCTGGTGTCGCAGGTGCGGGCCGCGGAAGAAGCGCTCGATTCCGCCGACGGCCAAATGCCGCTGACCGAGGCGGTCGCGAAGAACCTGCACAAGCTGATGGCGTACAAGGACGAATACGAAGTCGCGCGTCTGTACAGCGACCCGGCGTTCATCGAAAAACTGAACGCGACGTTCGAAGGCGACTGGAAGCTGCACCTGCATCTCGCGCCGCCGACGCTATCGAAGAAGGACGCGCACGGCCATCTGGTGAAGAAGAAGTACGGCCCGTGGATGTTCCGCGCGATGCACGTGCTCGCGAAGCTCAAGTTCCTGCGCGGCACCGCGTTCGACGTGTTCGGCAACACCGGGGAGCGTCGCACCGAGCGCGCGCTGATCGGCGAATACGAGGCATTGGTGCGTGAGCTGATCGGCGGGCTGACTTCTCAGAAACGCGATCTCGCGGTCGAGCTCGCGAATCTGCCCGACGGCATCCGCGGCTATGGGCACGTGAAGGAAAACAACCTGAAAGGCGTGCGCATCAAGTGGAACGAGCTGCTCGCGCGTTGGCGTTCGCCGGATGCGGGCAAGACGCAGCACGCGGCTTGATCGACTCTCCCAACTGAACCGAAAAGCGGCGGTCTGCACGGGCCGCCGCTTTTTTCAGGCGCAAAAAAACGCTACGGAACCGAGATTCCGTAGCGCTTCTGCCCAGGCCGCCGCGCGCGCGTTAATGCCGCGCCCGCGCCAACCTCACGTGATGCACGTTACTTCGCGTTCACCGACTTGCGCGCGTTCGCCGAAGCGACCGCCGTCATGTTGATGATACGGCGCACGGTCGCGGCCGGCGTCAGGATATGCACCGGCTTTTCCGCACCCAGCAGGAACGGCCCGACCGTCACACCCTCGCCGCCCACGACCTTCAGCAGGTTGTACGCGATGTTCGCCGCTTCGACGTTCGGCATGATCAGCAGATTCGCTTCGCCGGCGAGCGTCGTGCCCGGGAACGCGGCCTTGCGGACCGTCTCCGACAGCGCCGCGTCGCCGTGCATTTCACCGTCGATTTCGAGCGACGGCGCGCGTTGCGTGATCAGCTTGCGCGCCGCGGCCATGCGCTGCGACGACGACGACGGCGCGCTGCCGAAGTTCGAGTTCGACAGCAGCGCGACCTTCGGCGTGATGCCGAACTTCTCGATTTCGCGCGTGGCGAGCATCGTCATGTCGGCAAGCTGCTCGGCGGTCGGCACTTCGTTCACGTACGTGTCGCAGATGAACATGTTGCGGCCCGGCAGCATCAGCAGATTCATCGCGGCGAAGTTCTCGACGTCGTCGGCCTTGCCGAGCACCTGCTCGATGAAGTTCAGATGCGTGTGGAACTGGCCGATCATGCCGCAGATCATGCCGTCCGCTTCGCCAAGGCGCACGAGGATCGCGCCGATCAGCGTGTTGAACTTGCGCATCGCGGCCTTCGCGACGTCCGGCGTCACGCCTTCGCGCGCGCCGAGTTCGTGATACGCCTGCCAGCACTTGTGATAGCGCGGATCGTCTTCCGGATCGACGATCTCGACGTCTTCGCCGCACTTGAGCTTCGAGCCCATCTTCTTCAGACGCATCTCGATCACCGACGGACGGCCGACCAGGATCGGCTTGGCGATCTTTTCGAGCAGCACGAACTGCGCGGCGCGCAGCACGCGCTCGTCTTCTCCTTCCGCGAACACGATGCGCGCCGGTGCAGACTTCGCCGCCGCGAACACCGGCCGCATCACCATGCCCGAGCGATAGACGGTCGCGCCGAGCTGTTCGCGGTACGCATCCATGTCCTGGATCGGGCGGGTCGCGACGCCCGAATCCATTGCGGCCTGCGCGACGGCCGGCGCGATCTTGATGATCAGACGCGGATCGAACGGCTTCGGAATCAGGTATTCGGGACCGAATTCGAGCGAGTGGCCTTCGTAGGCCTTCGCGACTTCATCGCCCTGGTCGGTTTCCTCGGCCAGTTCGGCAATCGCGCGCACGCACGCGAGCTTCATTTCTTCGGTGATCGTCGTCGCGCCGACGTCGAGCGCGCCGCGGAAGATGAACGGGAAACACAGCACGTTGTTGACCTGGTTCGGATAGTCCGACCGGCCGGTCGCGATGATGCAGTCCGGGCGCACCTTGCGCGCTTCTTCCGGACGGATTTCCGGCTCGGGGTTCGCGAGCGCGAGAATCAGCGGCTGCGAGCCCATTTCGGCGACCATCTCCGGCTTCAGCACGCCGGCGCTCGAGCAGCCGAGGAACACGTCGGCGCCGCGGATTGCATCGGCGAGCGAGCGCGCTTCGGTGTGCGCCGCATAGCGCTCCTTCGACGGATCGAGGTTGCCGCGCCCTTCGTAGATCACGCCCTTCGAGTCGGCGACGAGAATGTTCTGCTTCGACAGACCGAGATTGACGAGCAGATCCAGACACGCAATGGCCGCCGCGCCCGCGCCCGAACAGACCAGCTTCACTTCGTCGAGCCTCTTGCCGACCACCTTGAGGCCGTTCAGGATCGCCGCCGATGCGATGATCGCGGTGCCGTGCTGATCGTCGTGGAAGACCGGAATCTTCATACGTTCGCGCAGCTTCTTCTCGATGTAGAAGCACTCGGGTGCCTTGATGTCCTCGAGGTTGATGCCGCCCAGCGTGGGCTCGAGCATCGCGATCGCCTCGACGAGCTTGTCCGGATCGGATTCGCTCAGCTCGATGTCGAACACGTCGATGTCCGCGAACTTCTTGAACAGACACCCCTTGCCTTCCATCACCGGCTTCGCGGCAAGCGGGCCGATGTTGCCGAGGCCGAGCACCGCGGTGCCGTTCGTGATCACGCCGACGAGGTTGCCGCGCGACGTGTACTTCTGCGCGTCGAGCGGTTCCTCGTAAATTGCCATACAGGCTGCCGCCACACCCGGCGAATACGCGAGCGACAAATCCAGCTGGTTCGACAGCGCCTTGGTAGGCGTCACCGAAATCTTGCCAGGTTTCGGATTCTGGTGATATGCGAGAGCGCTTTGCTTGAGTTGTTCGTCCATTTCTAGGCCTGCGAGACGTAAGTGATTGGGCCCGGCGACACACATCGTTGCAGCGCTTTCATCTGTCGGACCGATAGCCGACCGAGGCGGTTTTCGCACGCGCCCGGTCAGGCGCGACGGCTTACCTCGACGAAGACGGGACGATGTGGAGTGCTTCGCGGGTCGATTAGTGTACACCCCGGACGTGTCGATGCACTGAGTGGTTAACAGGACTCGCCATTAGCGAAACAGGCGCTCAGGACGCTGCGTCGCCACTACCCGGCCGTGCTTTTCCGCCACGCGGCGGGGCGCCATGCGGGCCGCATGGTCCACGCATTCGCAGTATTCGAAGCGATTGAAGGATGCGCTTCGTCGACGCGGTCAGTCGAGTTCGGCGCCGCGTCGCTCAGGAATCAGAAACAGGGTCGCGAGGATGTCGAGCAGGTAAATCGACGCCAGTAGCGCGAGCGCCGCGCCGAACGAGTAGCGCGCCGCCAGCGCGCCCACGACGACCGGCCCAAAGCCGCCCACCGCGCGACCCGCGTTGAACAGCACGTTTTGCGCGGTGGCGCGCGCATCGGTTGGATAGAGCTCCGAAATCAGCGCGCCGTAGCCGCCGATCATGCCGTTGACGAACACCCCCATCGCCGCGCCGCCGATCAGCAACGCCATCGGCGTCGTCAGTTGCGCATAGACGAACACCATGACGACGGCGCCCGCCTGGTAGAACAGGAACGTCGGCTTGCGGCCGAAGCGGTCGGCGGCGATGCCGAATAGCCAGATGCCGGCCGCCATGCCGAGAATCGTCGCGGCGGTCCACAGCCCCGATTTGGTCAGCGAGTAGCCGAAGGTCTTCGACAGATAGCTAGGTAGCCAGATCATCAGCCCGTAATAGCCGAAGTTCTGCACCGAGCACAGGATCGTGACGCCGAGGCTCGCGCGCGTCGTGCGTCCATCGACGAACAGCAGTTTCAGCGGCAGCTTGCGCATGCCGCGCGCGACGCGTTGGTCGAAAAGCGCCGGCTCCTCGACGCGGCGCCGCACGAAGAACGACACGACCGCCGGCAGCAGCCCGAGCGCGAACATGCCGCGCCAGCCGATCACCGGCAGCAGCAGCGGCGTCAGCAACGCGGCCGCCAGCACGCCAAGCTGCCAGCCGAGCCCGACATACGACGACACCCGCGCCCGCTGCGACGCTGGCCACGCTTCGGCGACCAGCGTCATACCGATGCCGAATTCGCCGCCCAGCCCGATCCCGGCGACGGTCCGATAGATCAGCAGGTCCGTGTAGCCTTGCGCGAGCGCGCACAGGCCGGTGAACACTGCGAAGATCAGGATCGTCCACGTCAGCATGCGCACGCGGCCGAAATAATCGCTGAGCACGCCGAAGAGCACGCCGCCCGCCACCGCACCGATGAGCGTCCATGTGACCAGCGCACCGGCCTGCGAGGAACTCAGATGCAGGTCGGCGGCGATCACCGGCAGCATGAAGCCGAGAATCAGCAGATCGAAGCCGTCCATCGCATAACCCAGCACCGACGCAAGCAGCGCGCGGCCCGCATAGCCCGGTTGGACGGCGGAGCGGGTTTCGGTGGCGGAGGCGGAGGCGGGTGGAGCGGCGTTCATTGAAAGCATTCCGTAGGTCTGAAGGCGGCTGCGTGGGAAGCGTCCCGGGAAAGTCGCGTGAGTGTAAAGGCGGCCTCACCCGGTCACAAGACGATGCGCGCGCCAAAGCGCCCGCCGGCTGCGCCGCCGCGCACGACGGCCTCCTCGGTGCGACCCATTTCAGGTAAAATAGCGGCCCACGCGCGCAGCAAAAGCCGGTCTGTGCTCTTCCCCCGGCCGCGTATCCCGCCCAGCATGGCGCGGCATACCCCGCTTGCTGCGCCACCGGGCCCAGCGCCCGCTTCTCCCCCGCTCACTCCGAAGGATCCGCCCATGACAGGCTTCGATCGCCAGACGATCTCCGACACCACCGCCAAAATGCTGCTCGAAGTACAAGCAGTGCATTTCAACGCGGAGAAACCGTATATTTTCACGTCCGGCTGGGCGAGCCCGGTGTATATCGACTGCCGCAAGCTGATCTCGTATCCGCGTGTGCGCCGCGGCCTGATGGAAATGGCCGAAGCGACGATCCTGCGCGACGTCGGCTATGAGCAGATCGACGCGGTCGCCGGCGGCGAAACCGCGGGCATCCCGTTCGCGGCATGGCTGTCCGACCGCCTGATGGTGCCGATGCAGTACGTGCGCAAGAAGCCGAAGGGTTTCGGCCGCAACGCGCAGATCGAAGGTCTGCTGACCGAAGGCCAGCGCGTGTTGCTCGTCGAAGACCTGACGACCGACAGCCGCAGCAAGATCAACTTCATCAACGCGCTGCGCACCGCCGGCGCGACGGTGAACCACTGCTTCGTGCTGTTCCACTACAACATCTTCAAGGAAAGCGTGTCGGTGCTGAAAGACATCGACGTCGATCTGCACGCGCTCGCCACATGGTGGGACGTGCTGCGCGTCGCGAAGCAGAACAACTACTTCGACACGAAGACGATCGACGAAGTGGAAAAATTCCTGCACGCGCCGGCCGAATGGTCCGCTGCACATGGCGGTGCGACGTCTACGCCGCAATAAAGCCATCGCGCTAAGGCAGTGACAATAAAAACGTAGCCGCTTTATGCGGATTGAATGAAAAAGCCGCCTGTTTCGCAACAGGCGGCTTTTTTTATCGCCGATTTTTTATCGCCGATTACCCGGCGGACGAAACGAGGCCGATATCAGGACTGGTTCGCGATGTCCTTACTCGAGTTCGACGAAAGATTCAGCAAACCATTGCTCTGCGCATACTGGAATAGTTGGGAGTCTCGATCGATTCCGAGCTTGCGCATGGCCGCGTTTTTTTGTGTGCTGATCGTCTTGATGCTGCGATTCAAACGCTCCGATATTTCCTTGATCGTCATACCCGATACGAACAGGCGCACGACTTCGAGTTCGCGCCGCGACAGCTTCGAGTCGTCGCGCTTGCCGGCTGAATTGACCCGCAACCCATCGAGCACCGCCTTCACCGACGGACTCATATAGGTCATACGACGGCCCACGTGTTGTACCGCAAGCGCAATATGGCTGAGATCGTCCGATTTGTTCACGACCGACGTCACGCCAAGTTCCTTGAGCCGTTTGAGCAATGCGGCGTTCTCGAGCATGGTGAGCACGACGATCGGCAGATTCGGGAAATTGCGGCGCAAATAGTCGATGAGTTGCAAGCCGTCGCCGTACTGACCGCCCGGCATGGCCAGGTCGGTGACGAGCACGTCGCATTCGGTGGATTGCAACATTTTGATAAGTTCAGTCGACTGCCTTGCGCGCCCAACGACTTGCATACCGGGAAATTTGAGCAGCGCATTTTCAGCGCCAAACAGAATAACCGGATGATCGTCTGCCACCACGACCCTGAGTGAAACTTGCATCGTCCTCCTCTGGACGGATAAACCGGTCTCCACAACTTCTAACACTGCTTTTGACGCTCGCTATTTAAACGAGTCAAATGCAGTAAGGGTCGCACGACAACCCCCTTACTATAGCTGATTTCCTGTCTGCGAATTCCGCGGCACGCGAACATATTGCGTCGCAGAGCTAATCAGCGCTGATGTTAGACTTGATTCGACCTTGGGGCACAATTCAGGACAACGACAGTCGCGAGGACCCGCGCCTCGCGCCCTTACAGGAGAACCGGCATATGCGCATGCGTTGCCTGGTTGTTTCGCTGGCTTCATCTTGGCGGCATCGATCGCTCGCCGTCGGCGCGATGCTTGCGCTATTGGCAGCGCATAGTGCCGGTGCGCGGGCCGACGAGCCGTTCACGCTGACGAGCGCGAGCGTGCGCGCGGGCGGCACCGTGCAGAATGCGCAGGTGTTCGACCGGAACGACTGCAAGGGCGGCAACCGTTCACCGCAGCTCTCATGGCGCGACGCGCCGGCCGGTACGCGCGGCTTCGCGATCACGATGTTCGACGAGGACGCGCCGGGGCGCGGCTGGTGGCACTGGGCGGTCGCGGGCATCCCCGCCACGGTCGACAGCCTGCCCGAGAATGCGAGCTCGTCCGGTTTCCTGCGCAAGCTCGGCGCGGTCGAAGCGCGCAACGACTTCGATACCGACGGCTATGGCGGCCCGTGCCCGCCGCCCGGCAAACCGCATCGCTATATCATCACCGTGTACGCGCTGAACTCGGCCGATCTGCGTCTCGCGCAAGGACGTCCCGCGTTGATGTTCGATCACGAGATCGGCACGGCCGCGATCGGCAGCGCGCGGCTCGAGGTCAATTACGGGCGCTAGTGGCGGCCGTCGCGGTCGTGATGGGGCGCCGCCGCGCAGCATCGCCTGGCTTGCGCCGTTCGCCTTCCCGATCGCTTTGCTGGAGCACTTCATGTCGAAGATCGTCATCGTTTATCACAGTGGCTACGGCCACACGAAGAAGGTCGCCGAAGCCGTGCTCGCGGGCGCGCTGGAAGCCGGTGCGCGGGCGAAGATGATGCCGGTCGGTGACCTCGACGACGCCTCGTGGGACGAACTCGCCGCCGCCGACGCGCTGATCTTCGGCGCGCCGACCTACATGGGCGGCCCGTCGGCCGATTTCAAGAAGTTCGCCGACGCCAGTTCGAAACCATGGTTCGCGCAGGCGTGGAAAGACAAGATCGCAGCCGGCTTCACGAACTCGGCGACGATGAACGGCGACAAGTTCTCGACCGTTCAGTACTTCGTCACGCTGGCGATGCAGCACAGCATGATCTGGGCCGGCACCGGCATGATGCCGTCGAACACGAAGGCCGCGACGCGCAATGATCTGAACTTCGTCGGCGGCTTTACCGGACTGCTTACGCAATCGGCGGCCGATGCGTCGCCCGACGAAGCGCCGCCGCCGGGCGATCTCGAAACCGCGCGCCTGTTCGGCGCGCGCATTGCGGGCGTCACCGCGCGCTGGATCGCGCCGCGCGGGTAGCGGCGCGCGGCTAATGGCTGAACGGCGCCGAAACGACGTCGCGGTTCATCTTCGGTCATCAGCCCGCATTCGCCGCGCAACGGGTCACGCCAACGTCACGTTGTGCGCGCATCGTCGTTTTTTCGCGCTGCACCGCACCGTCGCAGCGATGACGTCTTAAAATAACGTTCCGGCGCGGCGTCGCGCCCCGTTTCCAGCGAGTGAGATCGAGATGAGCACGAAAGTTTTTGTCGACGGACAGGAAGGCACGACCGGCCTGAAAATTTTTGAATACCTGTCGCAGCGCGCCGACGTCGAAATCCTGCGTATCGAAGAAGCGAAGCGCAAGGACCTGGACGAGCGCCGTCGTCTCATCAACGCGTCGGACGT
Source organism: Paraburkholderia sp. MM5477-R1 (assembly GCF_050436385.1). Lineage (NCBI taxonomy): Bacteria > Pseudomonadati > Pseudomonadota > Betaproteobacteria > Burkholderiales > Burkholderiaceae > Paraburkholderia > Paraburkholderia sp. MM5477-R1. The sequence continues at coordinate 1,506,019 of NZ_JBNDMC010000003.1, read as the reverse complement.
CACGTTCCTGTGTCTGCCCGATGTCGCCTCGCGCGAGTCGGCCTCGCTCGTCGAGAACGACCGCACGGTGCTGATCGACGCGAGCACCGCGTTCCGCACCTCGCCCGACTGGGCCTACGGCCTGCCCGAGCTGGCTCGCTCGCAGCGCGAACGCCTGCGCACCGCCAAACGCATCGCCGTGCCGGGCTGCCACGCCTCGGCGTTCGTGCTCGCGATGCGCCCGCTCGTCGAAGGCGGCGTCGTCGCGCCCGAGTTCGCCGCGCACGCCTATTCGGTCACTGGCTACAGCGGCGGCGGCAAGAAGATGATCGCCGACTACGAAGCCGGCGGCAACGACAGACTCAAGAGCCCGCGCCCGTACGCGCTCGGTCTCACGCACAAGCACCTGCCGGAAATGGCCACGCATACGGGCCTGAAGTCGGCGCCGATCTTCACACCGATCGTCGGCGACTTCTACAAGGGCCTCGCGGTCACCACGTACTTCTCGCCGGGCCAGCTCGCGAAGAAGACGACGCCGCAGGACGTGCAGGCTCAGTTCGCCGAATACTACGCGGGCGAAGCGTTCGTGCACGTCGCGCCGTTCAACGCCGACGCGAGTCTCGACAACGGCTTCTTCGACGTGCAGGCGAACAACGACACCAACCGCGTCGACCTGTTCGTGTTCGGCAACGAAGAGCGCTTCGTGACCGTCGCGCGGCTGGACAATCTCGGTAAGGGCGCGTCGGGTGCGGCGATCCAGTGCATGAATCTCGCGATCGGCGCGGCCGAAGACACCGGTTTGAAACGCTAGGCGAGTCGACCCGCATCCGCGGTGCCACGAAAAAAGCCGGTCTTTTCAGACCGGCTTTTTTTGTTTTAAAGCCCGCTCATTGCATTGCACTGCATTGTTTTCCGCCAGCAGCATGTCGCACGGCATAACTCGCGGCCTGGCAATGGCTATTGCCACAGCACCTTTTCTTATCGCTTGCGGCGGGGCAAAGCCGACAATCCGGGCTCCGTCACACCGGCGCAATGCGCGGGCGCGAGTTGCGGTACGCAAGGCGCGCCGACGCCCAGCGCTAGCACCGCGACGCTGTGCCCCGACATCGCGGACCTCGTCAACAGCACTTACCTCGGCGGCGCCGGCAGCGGCGAAATCGTTCAGCTGAATATCGACGCGACCGCGATGACCTACACGCTGAAGTGGCTCGAGTCGCCGATTCCGCTCACCAGCGCGAGCGTCTCCGTCACACGCAGGGGCACGCAGATCACGGGCGCGGTGATTCACCCGCCCATCGGCATACTGCCGACCGCCGAGCAGACACGCTGCGCGTTCATCCTCGGCGCGGGCACCGGCACCGCGTCGGACGGCACGACCTACACGACGCCCGACTTCGTCGACAACCCGAACCCGCCGATGATCCTGATCGGCAAGGGCGTCGCGGACGGCGGGATTCCGGGCGCGACGATCCAGTATGCAGGCATCGCGCTGCTGCCCGGCGTTCCCGCCATCGGCGCGGTCAACAAGCGGCACTTCGACTTCTATCCGTTCCTCGGCTTCGCGAGCATGACGACCGACATCACGAAGCTTGCCGGCACCTACAACGCTGCTGTACCACCTGTCGCCGACCGCGAACTACGAAACCGTCGCTACGAACGCCGTCGAAACCTTCGACGCGATGTTGACGGCAGAATTCATCGCCGTGGCAGGCCCAACGGTCCGCTTCAGATCGCCTGATGCATTGGCTTCTGCCGCTGGCCTGGCTCCGGTCCTGAAGCAATCGGGCAAATCCAGCTGGCTCAAACGACCTCAAAAGGGCGACAAGCGTCTCAAGCAGATCTTCTATCAGTCCGCATTCGCATCGATGCGCTGTCCCGAGAGCGCCGCGTTCTACGCACGCAAACGCAAAGAGGGGAAGCGACATCATCAGATCATCATTGCTCTGGCCAGACGACGCGTGAATGTGCTGTGGGCCATAGGGCGGTATGAATTCGAAAATCATTTCGGTGCTCGCTCTGTGCGCACCGTTGCTGGGCGCGTGCGGCGGCGGCAGCAGCAGTAACGGCGACGGACCAATGACCGAAACGCGACTGTGCCCTGCGTCGCTCGACTACGGCACGGTCTTCACCGGTGGCGGCGGAGACGGTGAACTCGTCAAACTGCAGCTCGATACGACGAAGATGACGTGGCAGATCAGCTACATCCAGTCGCCGATTCCCGCCACCACCGGCACCGTCGCCCCGACGCGCGCGGGCCAGGTCGCGGGCGGCTCCCTGCCCCCGGAAAAGCGGCTACCGACCAACAAGCTGAACCAGTGCGCGTTCCGCCTGAACGGCGCGAGCCTCGATGCGAGCCGGCCGGCGCGGATTTTCGTGGGCGAAGGCGTCGTCGTCGTGGGCGCCGGTGTTCAACGCGGGCCTTGCGTACAACATCACCGAGCACTGGGGGCTCGTTGCGTCGGTCACGTATATCCCGCTGAAGACGACGTCGTCGGTCATCATCAAGGCGGCCGATGGGACGGAGCTTGGCGTGTCGAAGGCGGATCTGGACGCAGACCCGATCATTTCCTTCCTGGCCGTGTCGTATAAGTTCTGAATTTGATTTTCCGCGGTCGCGGCGCCGCCTTGGGCGCGCGGCGAATTCCGGGCAAAAAAAAGCCCACCTAAGTTGGCGGGCTGAATCCATATCAGAGGAGACATGGAGGAGACAAGACGAACTATAGCAGACCGCTTGGTGCGTTGCAACATGCAAATTAGGGTTGACCCTCAATGTTGCAGACATACAACGGTCACATGGGTACGGCTCAGTTTGCCCTTGTCTGCCGACACGCGCGGTGCTTAGTGCCTCACCAGCGCCATCATCGCGCCGAAACCGACGAACACACCGCCCGTCAGCCGGTTGAACATCCGCGCGACGCTGCGGCTCTTCAACCTGGCGCCGATGCGCGTGCCAAAACCCGCATACACCAGATACCAGCTGACCTCGATCGACGCGAACGTCGCGAGCAGCACGCCGAACTGCGGCAACTTCGGCTGGGTTGCATCGATGAATTGCGGCAGCAGCGCGGCCGCGAACAGGATCGCCTTCGGATTGCTGCTCGCGACCAGAAAGCCGTTGCGAAATAGCGCGAAGCGCGAGCGCGCGGGCCGGGCCGTCAGGTCGTCGACGTTGTGCGCAGCGGTTTCGTCGGCCGGCGCGCGCCATGCCTTGATGCCCAGATATACGAGGTAGGCCGCGCCGATCATGCGCAGTGCATTGAACATGGTCGGCCATGCCGCCAGAAACACGCCGAGCCCCGCCGCCGATACCACCAGCATCAGCACCAGCGCCGATAGACAACCGGCCATCGTCGCGCTCGCGCGACGCAGGCCGTGCTGGGCGCCGTGCGTCATTACGAGCAGCATGTTGGGACCGGGAATCGCGGAAACGACGAAAACGGTGGCGGCGAACAGCCACCAGGTATGCAGAGTCATCGAAATCGGGTGTAGGGGGATCGGGCGGCTATTATGCCTTGCCGCCCAGCGCGACTCATGCGGCCACGCTGCGTCGAGCGCTCGCGTCCGGCGATCGACAGCGCCGTCAGCGGCCGGCCCGGCGCGTCGCGACCTGACCCAGCACCGCGAAATCCTTCTCGCCGTCGCCGTGCGCGATCGCTTCGATCAGGCTGTCGCGAACCACGCTCGCGACCGGCATCGGCGTCGTCACCGCATCGGCGGCGGCGAGCGCGAGGCGCACGTCCTTCAGTCCCAGACGCGCCTTGAACAGCGCCGGCTCGAAGCGCTGCTCGGCGATCAGCTTGCCGTAGCCCGAGTACACCGGTCCCGGAAACAGGCCGCTCGTGATCACGTCGAGGAAGTCCTGCATCGCGAGGCCGTGGCCCGTCACGAGCGCGGCCGCTTCGCCGAGCGTCTCGATCGCCGCGCCGAGCATGAAGTTCGCGGCCAGCTTCATCACGTTCGCCTGCTGCGGCAGCGAGCCGATGCGCCAGGTCTTCTGGCCGAGTGCGTCGAAAATCGGCTGGATCCGGTCGATCGATTCGGCCGGCCCGCCCGCGACGATCGTCAGCTTGCCCGCGGCCGCGACGTCGGGCCGCCCGAGCACCGGTGCGGCGACGTAATGCACGCCGCGCGACGCGTGCGCGGTCGCCAGCTCCTCGGCGAGCGCCACGGAAATCGTCGCCATATTCGCGTGGATCAGCCCGCGCGGCGCATGTTCGAGCAACGACGCGGTGATGACTTCGCGCAGCGCGGCATCGTCGGCGAGCATCGAGAACACGGCGTCGCCCGCAAACGCTTCAGCCGGCGTCGCGACGACTTGCGCGCCCAGCCCGGCCAGCGGCTGGGCCTTTTCCGGTGAGCGGTTCCACACGCGCACCTGGTGCCCGGCTTTCAGAATGTTTGCAACCATCGCGGCGCCCATCTCGCCGAGACCGATAAAACCGATGTCCATCTATCGCTCCGTCTTCTAAAGAACCCGAAGTAGAGCACACTCATGCGACAAGCGCAGGACAACGCGCAACCCGAGCGGTGCGATACTGCAGGCATGGTCACCGCGACATTCCGCTTCTACGAGGAGCTGAACGACTTCATCGCCCGGCCGCTGCGCCGGCGCGCGTTCACCTGCGTCTGCGCGCGCGGCGCAACGACCAAGCACATGATCGAAGTGCTCGGTGTGCCGCATACCGAGGTCGAGCTGATACTGGTAAACGGCGACTCGGTCGGTTTCGATCATCCGCTCGCCGACGGCGACCGCGTCGCGGTCTATCCGAAATTCGAGGCGCTCGACATCCAGCCGCTGCTGCGCGTGCGCGAGCGGCCGTTGCGCGTGATGCGCTTCATCGCCGATGCGCATCTCGGCGGCCTCGCGCCGCTTCTGCGGCTTGCGGGCTTCGATACGCTGTACGACAACCACTTTCCCGACGCCGATATCGAGGCGCTCGCCGCCGCGCAGCAGCGCATCGTGCTGACGCGCGACCGCGAGCTGCTCAAACGCCGCAACATCACGCATGGCTGCTACGTGCGCGCGCTGCGGCCGCGTGAGCAGTTGCGCGAAGTGTTCGAACGACTCGATCTCGCGCGCAGCGCGCAACCGTTTCGGCTATGCCTCGTATGCAACGCGCCGCTGCGACGCATCGCACGCGAGGAAGCCGGCCTGCGCGTGCCGCGCGGCGTGCTGCAGCGGCACAGCCGCTTCGTGACCTGCGATGTATGCCGACGCGTGTTCTGGGAAGGCACGCATTGGCAGAGGATGCGCGCGTTGATGGACAGCGTCTCCGCCGGCGCACCGGACCGTGTCGGCTGACGCCCCGCGCTTGCGTACAATGCGGGTTGATCTATTTGGCAGAGGCCTTTCCGATGATGAAAAAAACCGACCTTGAAAAGAACAAGGCGCTGAAACTGGGCAACGCGATGAAACAGGCGACCGCTAACCGCGGCGGCAAGAACGCGGCGACCGAGCCGAAGATCGACCGGCGCGAGCAGCGCAAGCTCGATCAGGCGCAAGGCCTCGTCCCATTTGCGTGCAAGCTCAACGGCGAGCTGGTGGAGGAGCTGAAAACGCGCGCCGCCAGTCATCCGGACGGCCTGAACGGGCTGCTGGATGAAGTGATCCGGCGCGGGCTCGCGGGCTGATCTTCCCGCGCGCAAAATCCGCCGCAACAGCAAAAAGGCCAGAGCGCGAGCTCTGGCCTTTTTGCTGGCAATGCATCTGCCGCCACCGGTTGCACCGACCGGCAAACGGTGCGGCGCAGCGCTATGTCGCGCCCGACGAGCGCGCGTTGGCTTAGTTCTGCACGCCCTTGTCGTTCGTGCCTGCTGCCGAAGCTGCGGCGGAAACGTGTGCCTTCTTGCCGTGGGTCTTCAACTGCTTGACGTGGTGCTTCTTCGGTGCGCTTGCTGCTTCCATAGCAGCGGCATCCGATGCCTGCGCGAAAGCCTGAACGGAAACGAGTGCGATCGAAGCGGCTGCGAGCGAGACGATAACTTTTTTCATGTGTTGATCCCCAAACCAGACGACTGAGTCAATGTGAATGAATACAGCTGCACGGTAGAGCGGCTGGACTTCGAGGTGCCTTGTGCTCCCCGCGGGAGAGTATTACCCAGGCGTAGGCGGTTTGTCATGCGCAAAACTCGATATGTATTTTCCGGGAGACAGCCTGCTTTCAGCCTGCTTTCATCTACCTGCAAGGCGCACCAAGGACCCTACCAGGTCCCCGTGAAGCCGCCGCCCGCGCGCCTCGCCGACCGCTTCGCGGCGCTCAAACCAGGTTCCGCAGCAGGCTCGCGGTCTCCTGCAGCGCCGGCAAAACGCGGTGCAGCGCGGCGTTCGCCGACTCCTCGCCGATCGGCATGCTGACGCTGATCGCCGCGACCACCGTACCGTGCCGGTCGCGCAGCGGGACCGCGACGCCGCGCACACCGATCTCGAGCTGCTGGTCGGTGACCACGTAGCCGTTGCGGCGGATTTCGCCAAGCACTTCTCTGAGCCGTTCGACGGTCGAATAGGTGTACGGCGTGAAAACCTTGATCGGATACGACGCGAGCCACGGGTCGATGCTGTCGGGCGGCTGGAACGCGAGCAGCACGAGCCCCGCCGACGATAACGGCGCCGGCGCGCGCGAGCCGGTCACGAAGCCGACCGCCATCGCCCGATTCACGCCGTTGCGCGCGACGTAGACGACGTCGTGTTCGTCGAGGATCGCGACCAGCGCGGTTTCCTGCACGGTCGCGGTGATCCGCTGCAGGAACGGCTGCACCGTGCGCGGCAAGCGCGCCGAATCGAGGTAAGACTGGCCCAGGCGCAGCACGCGCGGCGCCAGCCAGAACAGCTTGCCGTCGGTGTCGACGTAGCCGAGCTCGCGCAGCGTCAGCAAATAGCGGCGCGCAGCCGTGCGCGACAGGCCGGCGCGCGCGGCGACCATCGTTGGCGTCATGCGCGCGTGCTCTTCGTCGAATGCTTCGATGATCGCGAGCGCCTTCGCGGCGCCCGCGATCCAGTCCTTGTCGTCCATTTCGTTTGCTCGTGGAAGGAGCGGGGGATCGCGGTCCGGTCCGCAAGTCGCTTGATCACCGCGATCTGCAGGCCGGCGACCGCACGGCCGTTGCGCGATTATCGCGCGACTTGCGGGCTTTGCCTGCCCGGCGCGCGACGCCCGCGTATCATGTGAGCGATTCCTTACCGGCTGAGCACCGCGTGGCGCGCCTGCGCGGCTTCCCAGCGCGATCCCAAGACAAACCATAAGAAATCTTGCATCCCGATACCCGCCAACACCTGCGCGCGAACGTGCTGATGCTGATCGCCGCGATGATCTGGGGCTCCGCGTTCGTCGCACAGCGACTGAGCCTCGATACGATCGGCCCGTTCCTGTTTACCGGCTTGCGCTTTCTGCTCGGCGCGCTCGTCGTGCTGACGATGATCGTCTGCGAGCGCCGCGCGGCGCTCGCCGAGCTGACGAAGCGCGCGCCCGGCGGAGCCCGCGAACTGCTTGGCGCGGGCGGGCTGCTCGGCGTCGTGCTGGCCGTGTCGATCTCGCTGCAGCAGATCGGCCTGCAGTACACGAAGATCGCGAACGCGGGCTTCATCAGTTCGCTGTATGTGGTGATCGTGCCGCTGCTCGGCGTGCTGTTGCGCCACCGGACTGGCCTCCGTACGTGGCTTGGCGCGCTACTGGCGGCCGTTGGCATGTACTTCCTGAGCGTCGACGAGCACTTTTCGATGCTGTACGGCGACTGGTATCAGCTCGCCGGGGCGCTGGTGATTTCCGCGCAGATGATGCTGGTCGGCCGCTTCGCGGCGCGCCACGACACGCTGATGCTCGCACTCGCGCAGTTCGTGACCTGTGGGCTCGTGTGCCTGTCGATCGGCCTTGCCATTGAACCCGTTAGCGCCGCGGTAATTGCGCGAGCCGCGCCGACGATCGCGTACGGCGGTGCGTTATCGGTGGGCGTCGCGTATACGATCCAGGTGGTCGCGCAGCGCTACGCGGCGCCCTCGCATGCGGCGGTGATTTTCAGCATGGAAGGCGTGTTCGCGGCGTTTGCGGGCTGGCTCGTCCTCGGCGAAACGCTGACGACGCGCGCGTTGTTCGGCTCTGCGCTGATGCTCGCGGGATTGATCGTGTGTCAGATACTGCCGGGCTGGAAACGCGCCCGGCAGCGTGCGCCGCAGGTGATGTGATTTACAGCGTTTTAAAACGATTCGACGCCAACGCTCGGTGCGCGATGCGCGCCGACAGGCGTCTTGCCCCTTCGCCCAACTATGCCGCGCGCGGATGAGCGAATAGGCTCGGCGTATCGGCGGTTGGCGGAAACACGCACCAGCAGCCGTCGTCGTGGCGAAAGAAGAACAAACCCCGCCCGCCCTGTTCCGACGACGTCTCCACCCTCACATAGCGCCGCCCGCCCGCGCGCGTGCGGCTGAACTCCGTCACGTGAACCGGCTCGGCCGGCGATGGCGAAAGCCACTTCTCGACCAGAAACCGCAACGACTGTTCGCTCGCGGCTCTCATGATCTGCTCCGGAACAGCTTGTCGCGCTGCGCATCGCGCGTGGACTCGGGACTGTCGTCGTCGCGAGCGGCGTCGCCGTTCTCGGCGGCCTCGGCGGCTGCCAGCGCCATCATCCGACTCGTCGCGACCGCGCGCAACGAGCTGCAATGGGCCGCATGTCGAAGGTCCGACAGAAGACGGACTAGCTGTCGTGCTGATCTGCGTCTCATACATCCCCCGCACTGCACCAGAAACCTCACAAAGCACTTTAACTCTATGCCGGATTGTTCGTTGGGCAAATGATTTTGACTAAATAGCAACAGTCGCGCTTGCAATAAGAAGGCGCGCAATCTTCGTGCCGCGTTATCAATGTGCGCGTTCGGTGGGCGGAAATCTGTGCGTTGGCGAGCGCTTCGCGTCGCGCGAAGCGTCGATGCGGGAGCAACGGGAAGTGTCGGTCGGAGACTTGTTATCCACAGCGACCTCTGAATAACTTCGGGATAGCGCGACGAACAGCCTGTGCGCGAAATCTTGATAAGGATCAGGGTCGGCTAACGGTGTTCGAACTTATCCCAGTTATGTAGTTTTTCTACCGGCGTGTTCCGCAGGGTTATAGGTTTCGCATGATGTTGAAGCGGCGCGACATTTGCGACTTATCCACAGAATCGGTTGACCCTTGTTAACTACTACTACGTATGTATACGTATCAAGTAAACACTATAAGGTGAATATCGCTGCGCGCCTGAATCAGAGGCTGATCGGACCTTGATCAGCCTCGATGCGAAAGCCGCTGCGCCGCTGTCACGGCACCAGAGGCGCCGTGCCGCTCGCGGGTTCGATCGCTGCAGCCTGGCCAATCGGGTCGGCGGGCTGGACCGGCGAGGATGTCGACGGTGTCGTCAACGGAACCGGTGCGGGCGCGGTTAACTGCACTGGCGCGGGCGCTGACTGGACCGCCTGAGCCGCAGCTGGTGACGTCACGGCGACAGGCTTGTCGGTCGTCGGTTGAGCGAGCGCTGGTGAGGTCGTCTGAACCGGCACGGTCGGCGTCGCTCGAACTGCAGCGGAGGTGGTCGCCGCTACCGGCTCGGGCACAGGTTCAGGGATCGTCAGTTGAAGCGGCGCTGCTACCGGCATCGGCAGCGTCCGCGTCTCGATCGGGCTGCTCGTCACCGGCTGCGTGCGCACGACCGTCTGCAAGTAATGATCGACGAGACCGAAAAAGCGGTCATAGAACTTGCCCGACGGAATCGTCTCGCTCGAGATCTTCACCATCGCGTCGCTATTGGAGCGAATCGGCAGCGACAGCGAACCGAGCACGCTGAGCCCGACGCTCGCCGACGTATCGCTCTTCTTCAATGCGAAGCCGTTCTGCACCGCGTTCACGTACACGATGCTGGTATCGGCCGCCTCTTCGCCGGGCGTGCACACGACGTGAAATTCGACGACCACGTGCGAATCGCCGGTCGGCTGAAAATTCTTCGTGCCGTCGACGGTATCGGGACGCGACATCGTCGTCAGGTAGCCTTGGCTCAGCAATGCGCGGCGCGCGGCTTCGCAGCTATCGCCCGTACTCGAATTGAAATTGCGCGCGTACGGGCTTGCACCGGTTTCGAATAGTTCCTGAGTGAATTGGGGTTGCGGCGTGCTGCTGCATGCCGTGAGCGCGACCAGCCCGAACAGGGCCGCGGCGGTGGTGCGGGAAAAGGGGTTCTGCATGATCAGTTGCAAGAAGCGCCTCGTGGGCGCGAATGGAAATGCATTGTAGAGCGGGCAGCGTCACGTGCGTAAAAAGCGTGCAAGGTACAGCCCGGACCCTATTGCAGCGGGTAACACCACGTCAACTTGAAGCACGCTGCCGCGCCCTCGCAGTGCATGCGGGCGAAAATGCGAAAGAAATCGCGCGCGCGTGCCTAGTTCGACGTCGTGCGCGTCGAGCCAATCGTCGCGGCCGAAGTCGACCCAGAGGTCGCGGCCGACGATGCCCCGGCTGCCCCGCTCGCGGCGGGTGCCGCGGATGCAATGAGCACCGCCGGCACGCTGAACGCGTCGGCCCACGGATTCGCGCTGGCGCAACGATCCGCCTCGCACGACGCGGCCCGCCCAACGGCCCCGGAAGCGCCGTCAGCGGGTGTCGCAACCGCCGCGAAATCCTCCACGCGCAGATTCACCTTCTGCGCATAGGCCTTCGAGCCGCCATAGCTCTTGAGCGCGGTATTCAGATCGCCGTTCGCCGAGCGCATGTAGCCGTACAGAATCGCCGACCCCGCTTCGATGTTCGCACCCGGCTCGGTCAGATCCTTCACCTTGCGCAGCAGGCCGCGGTGCGCCTGCGGCACGACCTGCATCAGCCCCGTCGCGCCATTGGCGCCGCGGGCTTTTTCCTTGAAGCGGGATTCGATCGAGATGATGGCGAGCAGCAGCGCCGGAGGAAGGGAGTATTTGTTGGCGGCGGATTGCACCGCGTCGGAGATCTTTTGAGCCTTTTCTTTGCCCACACCGAACTTCTGCGTCAGGTACGCCGATATTCGGTCGGTGTTTTCGTCGGCCGCCGCGGTTTGCGCGAGGCCGAGCGAAAGCACGATCAGGCAAAGTAACCGGCTCATAGTGGACGTCGGAGGAAGCAAAGATCCGCGCATTATAGCGCCGCTGCATCGGGCGGCGCCTTTCCTCGGCAATTTTTGTCTTTTAAATCAAGGGTGACCGGAACTCGCCCCGCTTTCCGATGCGTTCATTTGAGCGCTTTTAACTTCAGGTCATAGCCGTCGCTCAGCGTCGCGAGGAACGCGGCGACGTCGTCGATATCACGCTCGGACCAGACCGGACGCTCGCCCGTTTTGCGCGTCAGCGGCTCGTCGGTCGTATCGACGTTCACGCGCAGTGCGACCGGCAGATCGTTGAATTTGTCGACTTTGCCGTGCGCATCCCTTGGATACCACTTGTCCGGGTTCGTGTCGCGTTGCACGTAGAAACGCAACGCCTCTTTCAGCGTGTGGAAGCGACCGTTGTGAAAAAACACTTGACGCGTCGCGGTATTGCGCAGCGATACCGACTTGAACAGTCCGCAGTTCAGCTTGTCGCTCTGATCCGTACGCAATGGTCCGCACAGGCCCATGTCGAAATACTTCGGATCGGCGTTGACCTTCAGTTCAGCGTTGCGCGGCACGCCAAGCGCCTGAAAGTTGAAGTCGGTGAAAAGCGGATGAGCGCCGTTCACGCCCGACTGGTCGATATGACAGGATGCGCAATTGCCGCCGGCGGGGTCGTCGAACAGTTTTTTGCCGCGCAACTCTTGTGCAGTTAGTCGCACTTTCCCGTCCAGGTAGTAGTCGAACTTGCTCGTGTACGGATGAAAACTCGGGTCTTCGAGCTCGAAGCGCTCGATCGCGTACATCGCCTGGGTGAACGCCTTGGTCGGATCGGCAAAAATGTTCTGGCCGAATACTTCCTTGAAGCGCGCAGCGTAGGGCGCGCGCTGCATCTTCGCGAGCAATGCGGCCGGATCCTTGTTGGCCATCTCGTTCGGATTGAACAGCGGGAAGTTCGCCTGATCGTGCAGATAGTTGAAGCGCCCGTCCCAGCCGAAGCCGCCGACCGGCGCGTTGTCCGTTTCGCTGAGCCGCTCGGACAGGCTCGCCGCCTGCGCATGCGTCCAGATCGGCGTACGGTTCAGCACGTAGCGCAGGCTCGGCACCGCGCGCGTGCCCTGCTGATGCAAGTCCGCGCCGCCCAGTTGCGCGGCGAGACCGTTGGGCGGCCCGTACGCGTGCTCGGGACTGTGGCAGCTCGCGCACGACATCTTGCCCGAGGCCGACAGCGCCGGATCGAAGAACATCAGTTTGCCGAGCGCGGCGGCGTCGCTATAGACGGGCTTCGCATCGGCAGATGCCGGTGTCGCATTCGACGCAACAGCGGGCGCCGCACCGGCGCCCCCCAGTAACGCGCCGCCCATCAGGGCGGCGAGCGCTATCCGACGCGCGCTCGCGCGCGCCGTGAATCGCATGACAGAAGACAGCATCGAGTCTTTTACAGGTTCGTGAAGATGTCGCTGCCGAACCCCACCAGACCGGCCTGTCCCGCATAACCAAGGTGGTCGAGCTGGAAGATGTCCTCGATGCTCTTCAGCATCGAATAGTGGTTGTACGGCACCGTGGACACCGTACCCGGCTTGATGAACTTCGAGATCATCACAGCGCCGGTCTGGTCGCCGCCGTAGCTCGACTTGGTCAGGTTGATCGTGATGCCGTTATAGGCGAGCGACGAAGTCTCCGGGAACGGCGGCAGGTTCGGGCCGGGTTGCTGGCTACAGCAGGTCGTGCCCGCAAATACCAGATCCTCGCCCGACGCGGACTGCGTGACCGTCGCGTAGCTGCTTTCGTCGAAGTTGATGATCAGCAGGCCATCCTTCTGGAACGCCGGCGATGCGGTAATGATCGGCACCCACTTCTGCAGGAACGTGTTCGCGCTCGTCAGGCCGCCCGGCTGGCCGTTCACGCAAGGTGCGTCGTGGCCGTCGTCGCACAGGTTCGGCGTGATCAGGTTGAAGTTCGCCGTGGTCGAGACCGATTGCAGATCGTTCTGCAGGTTATTCAGATTGACGACGTGCTGTCCGCAGTCCGGCGAATCGATGATCGAGTGGAAGTACATGAACGGATTGTGGCGCGTCGCATACTGGTCGCCGAGCGGCACGGCCGCGCTCGGCGCTTCGGCCGACTGCGTGAGGTCCGTCGTGTTCAGCGTCGGATGGCCGCAGGTGGCGGCTTCGCGCGACGGATCGTTGCCCATGTCGCCTTCATAGCCCTTCCACGTATAGCCCGCCGCCTTCAGCTGGTCCGGCAACGTCTTCACGCTCGCCGGATACACGCAGCCCGAGCCGATCGCCTGGCCATCGGACGTCATGCCGGTCAGCTTGAAGTCCTGATAGGTCATGCAGTCGTTGTCGGTCTCGTTGGTCGGCGACTGGCCGCTGATCATCGAGATGTAGTTGTCGAGACTCACGTGGCCCGTGCCGTAGTACTGCTGCACGAGCGCGCCTTGCGATGCCAGTGTTTGCGCGAGATACGGCGCTTTGGTGTTGGCGCCGAATGTGGTCGCGTAGTTTTCGTTTTCGAGCGTGATCACGAAGACGTGGCGAATCTGCTGCTGTCCGGTCAGTTGCAGCCCGCCGGACGAAGAAGACGAGCCGCAGGCGGCCACGATCAAAGCGATTAAAGCCACGCAAGCGGCCATGATGAGTGCGCGTAGCCCAATGCGGTGTGACATGTTCGTTGCCCTCTGTTGCTGTCTCTTTGTTGCCCTGTCGGGAATGCGGTTTTATTTGCGGGCAGACTTTATGGAGCGCCTATGACATTGCCGTGAAAATTGACGTTAATTCACCGATAAAACCATTGGCGAACCAGCGGGTTGCCGACTCGATTCACGCTTCGCGACGATTTGAGACAATGCGCGTCGGCCGCGCGCATCGTTGCGCGCCGCCTCAACGAACAACCGATGTTTTCAGCTATGAGCAAGACCGCGTTTATTCCCAGCGTCCCGGGCACCTCGGAGGACGACTTCGAGATTTCGGCGAGCGCGAAAATGGCCGGCTACCGGCGCTTCTTCGGCGTATTGAAGGTGGTGCGCACGACCGACGGCCGCGTGCTGTTTCCATTCGATGGCGCGCCCGAACTGGGCCCACACGCGAGCCGACTCGAAGCGCTCGCGGCCGCGCAGGTGTATGGCGAACACATCGTCGCGAGCGATCTGGCGCGGCCGGAGTTGTAGGATTCGTCGATCACCCGGCGATATGCCGATAGGCGAAAAAATACGGGTGGGTCAGCGCACGCGTACCCGGTTTGCCGCGCCGGCCCCTGCACGCGCGGCGAGCACACCACCGAGCACGCCGCCGACATGGCTCTGCCACGACACATCCGGATAGATCGGCAGTACGCCGAACAGCAGGCTCAGACCGTAGCTGCTGACGACGACCAGGGCCACGAGGATCGACACGAGATTGCGCGTGTAGTAACCACGCGCAACCAGGTGACCCGCATAGCCGAACACCAGCCCGCTCGCGCCGATATGCACCGAATACGGCGCGCCGAATAGCCACGCGCAAAGACCGGCGCCGAGCATCGCGCCGATGGTCGCGCGCCAGAAGCCGGCGATGTTCGGCCACGTACACAGCCAGCCGAGTACGACGAGCCCGCTGGTGTTGGCGGCGATGTGTCCGACGCACGCATGCAGCCACGGCGCGAACAGGATGCCCTGCAAGCCGTCGAGCGAACGCGGCACGACGCCGTGTTCGTTCAGATGCAGGAACGGCAACGCAACCGACAGAAAGAACACCGCCCACATCGAACCGACGAACAGCGCGATCAGCACGACGCGTGACTTCAGCTTTTCGGTGAGCGTGTTGGGAGATGAGGTCTTCATGATGACGAGGCCACGTGGGATGTCGACAGAGGGTAGTCGATGTGGCGTCGTCACGTCGAGGCATCGTGGCAAGACAGATGCCGATGGTGTTTCGTCCGCCGGACCGCATGGCGGCGCGGCTGATTGCATGAGCTTGCGGCCCGGTTTGCCGCTACGTCTTCGTCACTCCACCGTCACCGACTTCGCCAGGTTCCGCGGCTTATCCACATCCGTGCCACGCGCACAAGCGGTGTGATACGCGAGCAACTGCAGCGGCACGACGTGCAGGATCGGCGACAGCAAGCCATAGTGCTCTGGCATCCGGATCACATGCAGCCCTTCGCCGTTGACGATCTTCGTATCGGCATCGGCGAACACATAAAGCTCGCCGCCGCGCGCGCGCACTTCCTGGATGTTCGACTTCAGCTTTTCGAGCAGCGCGTCGTTCGGCGCGACCGTCACCACCGGCATCGCTTCGGTCACGAGCGCCAGCGGCCCGTGCTTCAGCTCGCCAGCCGGATACGCCTCGGCGTGGATATACGAAATCTCCTTGAGCTTCAGCGCGCCTTCGAGCGCGATCGGATAGTGCATGCCGCGTCCGAGGAACAACGCATGTTCCTTGCGCGAAAACTCCTCCGACCACGCGATGATCTGCGGCTCCAGCGCGAGCACGCTGTTGAGCGCCGCCGGCAGGTGGCGCAACTGCTTCAGATAACTCGCTTCCTGCTCGTCGTTCAAACGTCCGCGCAGCTTCGCGAGCGTTGCCGCCAGCGTGAACAGCGCAACCAGCTGCGTCGTGAATGCCTTGGTCGACGCGACGCCGATCTCGCGGCCCGCGTGCGTGAGGAACGACAACTCGGTCTGCCGCACCATCGCGCTCGTGCCGACGTTGCAGATCGCGAGCGTGTGCTTGTGGCCGAGCTCCTGCGCGTGCTTGAGTGCCGCGAGCGTGTCGGCGGTTTCGCCCGACTGCGAAATCACCACCACCAGCGACTTCGGATTCGGCACCGACTCGCGATAGCGATACTCGCTCGCGATCTCGACCTGAGTCGGAATCTTCGCGAGCGATTCGAGCCAGTACTTGGCGGTGAGCCCCGAGTAGTAGCTGGTGCCGCACGCGAGAATCAGCAGGCTGTCGATGTCCGCGAACACCTGGCGCGCGCCTTCGCCGAAGATCGACGCATCGAACGCGTCGGCCTGCGGAATCGTGTCGGTGATCGCGCGCGGCTGCTCGAAGATTTCCTTCTGCATGAAGTGGCGATACGGGCCGAGTTCGACCGCGCCGCCATAGGCGGCCACCTGGCGCACCTCGCGTTGCGCGGCCTCGCCCTGGCGATCGGCGATGCGCACGCCATCGAGCGACAGTTCGCAGACGTCGCCTTCCTCGAGGAAGATGAAGCGCTCGGTGCTGCCTGCGAGCGCGAGCGCGTCCGATGCGAGGAAGTTTTCGCCGTCCCCGAGCCCGACCACGAGCGGCGAGCCCTGACGCGCGCCGACCACCGTATGCGGCTGATCCTCGTGCAGCACCGCGATCGCATACGCGCCGTGCAGTTGCGCGATCGCCTCGCGCACCGCAGCGAACAGGTCGCCGCGATACAGGCTATGGACCAGGTGCGCGATAACCTCGGTGTCGGTCTGCGAGACGAACTCGTAACCCTTGCCGCGCAGCATTTCGCGCAAGGTCTCGTAGTTTTCGATGATGCCGTTGTGTACCAACGCCAGCGCATCCCGCGAGAAGATCGGGTGCGCGTTGTCGGTGACCGGTGCGCCATGCGTGGCCCAGCGTGTATGCGCGATGCCCGTCACGCCTTCGAGGCGACCGTCGCGCACCTGGCCTTCGAGGTCGGCCACGCGCGCGACGCTGCGCGCGCGGCTCGGCCCGCGAGCGCCGAGCACGGCGACGCCGCACGAATCGTAGCCGCGATATTCGAGGCGTCGCAGTCCTTCGATCAGGACGGGAACGATATTACGTTGCGCAACCGCGCCGACAATGCCGCACATGGTGTATTCCTTTTCAGTGCCGGATTCAGTGAGCGCGCCTCGTGGGCACGCCGTATCGATCAGCTTTTCTTTTTGACAGGGCGCACGTAGCCCGTCTTGCTCGTCTGGGTTTTATCGTTCAACACCAGCGCGTCGGCGGCGACGTCCTTCCACACCGTGGTGCCGGCCGCGATCGTCGCGCCGCGCTGCACGCGCACCGGTGCGACCAGTTGCGTGTCCGAGCCGACGAACACGTCGTCCTCGATCACGGTGCGGAATTTGTTGGCGCCGTCGTAGTTGCAGGTGATCGTGCCCGCGCCGATATTCACGCGCGCGCCGACATCCGCATCGCCGATGTAGGTGAGGTGGTTGGCCTTCGAGCCATGACCGAGCACCGCGTTCTTGATCTCGACGAAGTTCCCTACATGAGACTCGTCCTGCAGCGCCGCGCCTGTGCGCAAGCGCGCATATGGACCGACAACGGCCTTCGCGCCGACTTCCGCGCCTTCGATGTGCGTGAACGCATCGACGCGCGTACCGGCGCCGATACTCGCGTTGCGAATCACGCAGTTCGGCCCGATGCTGACGTTGTCGGCCAGCGTCACACGGCCCTCGAACACGCAGTTGACGTCGATCGACACGTCGCGGCCGCATTCGAGCGTGCCGCGCACGTCGATGCGCGCCGGGTCGGCGAGCGTCACGCCCGCGACGAGTAGTGCGTCGGCGACATTGCGCTGAAGAATCCGCTCGAGCTCGGCGAGCTGCTGCTTGCTGTTGACGCCGAGCGTTTCCCACTCGTCGTCGGGCTGCGTGGTGACGACTTCGAGGCCGGCTTCGATCGCCATTTCGACCGCGTCGGTCAGATAGAACTCGCCTTGCGCGTTGTCGTTTTTGAGCGCCGCGAGCCAGCCGGCAAGGCGCGCGGTCGGCGCGACGATGATGCCGGTGTTGATTTCGGCGATCTTCAGCTGCTCGGGACTCGCGTCCTTCTGCTCGACGATGCGTTGCACGTTGCCGTGCAGATCGCGCACGATGCGGCCGTAACCGGTCGGGTCGTCGAGCGTGACGGTGAGCACGCCGTAGCCGTCCTGGCCGGCACGCCCGGTCAGTGCGCGCAGCGTTTGCGCACGCGTGAGCGGCACGTCGCCATAAAGCACCAGCGTGGGCAACGATGGATCGAGCAGCGGCAGCGCCTGCTGCACCGCGTGGCCGGTGCCGAGCTGTTGCTCCTGCACCGCGAACTGGATATCGGGCGCCGCGACGGCTTCGCGCACGGCTTCGGCGCCGTGGCCGATCACGACGATCAGGCGGGCGGGCTTCAGCGCGCGGGCGGTGTCGATGACATGAGCGAGGAGCGGCCGGCCGGCCAGAGGATGGAGCACCTTGGGAAGCGCGGACCGCATGCGCTTGCCGGTACCTGCCGCCAAAATGACGATGTTCATGGCGTCGGCAAATAGACGAGTTTGGAGCGGACGATTCTATCATGCTGCATCTGCAAAAAAGGCCGCAGACGCGGCCTCGGCAGGGCTTGCAAGCCAGCGGAAAAGCGCCGGAATGCCGCCGGAACAGGCACTTTTCGCTCGTTACAGGTCGTCGAACTGGACCAGCGAAATGGTCTTCGCACTGGTGAGCGGCGCGCCTTCGCCGCCGCTCGAGCATGGTTCTTCGTCGAACGCGATGTCACCTTGCGGGTCGGCTTCGCCGCTCGCGCGCAGCCCCGCGAACGCAAACAGCTGGTGATCCATCAGATGCGACGGCACCACGTTCGACAACGCATTGAACATGTTCTCGATGCGGCCCGGGAAACGCTTTTCCCAGTCGCGGACCAGCGCCTTCATTTCCGCGCGCTTAAGGTTTGGTTGGCTACCGCACAGATTGCACGGAATGATCGGGAATTCACGCAACTCGGCGTACTTCTCCAGATCGGTTTCCTTCACGTAGGCGAGCGGCCGGATCACGATGTTCTTGCCGTCGTCCGATTGCAGCTTGGGCGGCATGCCCTTCAACTTGCCGCCATAGAACAGGTTCAGCAGCAGCGTTTGCAGGATGTCGTCGCGATGATGGCCGAGCGCGATCTTGGTCGCGCCGAGCTCGCCGGCGACGCGATACAGGATGCCGCGCCGCAGCCGCGAGCACAGCGAACAGGTGGTCTTGCCCTCCGGCACGAGCCGCTTGACGATGCTGTAGGTGTCCTGATTCTCGATGTGAAACGGGATGTCGAGCTGGGTCAGATACTCGGGCAGTACGTGCTCGGGAAAGCCCGGCTGCTTCTGGTCGAGGTTTACCGCGACGATGTCGAAATTGATCGGCGCGCGCTCGCGCAGCCGCATCAGGATCTCGAGCATCGCGTAACTGTCCTTGCCGCCCGACAGGCACACCATCACCTTGTCGCCGTCCTCGATCATGTTGTAGTCGCCGATCGCCTGGCCGACCTGGCGCGCGAGACGCTTGAAGAGCTTGTTGTTCTCGTACGCTTCCTTCTGCTCGCGGCGCGTGAGCGGCGATTTCGGGGCGCGGGCGGCGCTCGGTGCCGCGGTGGCGTCAGCGGCTTCGTTGTCTGCGGTCAGGATTTCCGGTGCGTTCATCGCTCAGTCCTCCTTGATGCGGAAGACTTCGACGCCGACCGCATCGCAGTCCGGATACACGTCCGGCTTTTCGGTCGACACGCGCGCGCCGCGCACCTGCGGATGTTCGAGCATCGCGCGCACGAGGTCGTCGCACAGCGTTTCCTGCAGATGAATATGGCCTTGCGAGACGCGCCTCGCGATCGTCGAGCGCATGAAGTCGTAGTCGACGACTTCGGTGAGCTTGTCGTGCACCGGCGTGGACATCGCGAGCGGCACGAACAGTTCGACGTTGATCACGACGCGCTGCTCGCCGCGCTTTTCGAAGTCGTGCACGCCGATATTGATGTGCACTTCGTAATTGCGCAGAAAAAGCCGGCGGCAATCGGCGAGCCGGGGGTGCGAAAGAGCGGCAAACATGTTCGTTCCAGTCCAAAAAAGCGTGCGGGGCACGCAAAGGGGCGCTTCGCCACACGCGATGACCGCCTCGAAGGCCGGCCGCGCGCGTGTCAGGCGCCCGTCAAAAACATCACGTCGCGCGGCAGCGGCACGAGATGCTGCCCGCCGTCGACCACCAGCGTCGTTCCGGTCACGCCGGCTGCATCCGCGAGATACAGCGCGGCGGCGACGATATCCTCGGGCCGCGACGCACGGCCAAGAGGCGTCATACGGTGAGCGGCCTCGAACCCGTGCTGGGTCTGGTCGCCCGATTGCATGGTCAGCCCGGGCGCGAGCCCGACCACCCGGAGCTTCGGCGCGAGCGCCTGAGCGAGCGCGACCGTCGCGGTCTGCAGCGCCGCCTTCGACAGCGTGTACGACAGATAGTCCGGGTTCATGTTGTACAGCTTCTGATCCAGCACATTGATGACGACGCCGCGCTGACTTTCGTCGCGCAATGCCGCATCGGGCGTCGCGTCGTAAAGCATGCGCGCGAGCACGAGCGGCGCGCCGACGTTCATCGCGGTCAGCTTCAGCAGCAGCTCGTAGCCGACGTCGCGCGCCGTGTCTTCCTCGAAGCGCGACGCGTTATTGACGATGCACGACGGCCGCCCGAGCGCAGCGGCACAGTCCGGCAGCAGCCGGGCGACCTGCGCCTCGTCGCCGAGCTCGGCGTGCAGCGCGACCGCGCGGCGGCCCAGCGCGACGATCTGCGCGACCACGTCGTCGGCGTCCTCACGCGAGGCACCGTAGTGCACGGCCACGTCCCAGCCGCGCGCGGCGAAGCCGAGGGCGAGCGCGCGCCCAATGCGGCGCGCGGCGCCCGTAATCAGCACGACGCGGGGCGTTTCGGGCGGCAGTTCAGCCGCGCGGGCAGCGATGTCCGGAGAAACGGTCATTTACAATGCGGGGATGAATCCCAAAGCTCACCAACCCGATAGTTTACCTGCTCCCGGCCCGAGCGCGCTCGCGCAGTCCGACGCGCTCGTCGCCGAGATCCGCGCGCAGCTCGACGCGGCCGGCGGCTGGCTGCCGTTCGACCGCTACATGGAGCGCGCGTTGTACGCGCCGGGTCTCGGCTACTACAGCGGCGGTGCGCGTAAATTCGGCCTGCGCGCCGACGACGGCAGCGACTTCGTCACCGCGCCGGAATTGTCGCCGCTGTTCGCGGCGACGCTCGCGCGCCCGCTCGCCGAAGCGTTGGAGGCGAGTGGCACGCGCGATGTGATGGAGTTCGGCGCCGGCACCGGCAAGCTCGCCGCGGGCTTGCTCAATGCGCTCGACACGCTCGGCGCCGGGTTCGACAGCTATTCGATCATCGATCTATCGGGTGAGCTGCGCGAGCGGCAGCGCGAAACGATCGCGGCGGCCGCGCCCGCGCTGCTCGCGAAAGTGCGCTGGCTCGACGCGTTGCCGCAGCGCTTCGAAGGCGTGGTGATCGGCAACGAGGTGCTCGATGCGATGCCGGTGCGGCTCTTCGCGCAAAACGGCGGTGTCTGGCGCGAGCGCGGCGTGGTGTGGCGCGACGGCGCCTTCGCGTTCGACGACCGGCCCGTCGCGGCCGCCGCGGACCTCGCGCTGCTGACCGAAATCGATGCGACCCGCGAACCGGCCGGCGACGACTACGTGACAGAAACGCACGAAGCCGCGCGCGCCTTCACGCGCACCATCTGCACGATGCTAGCGCGCGGCGCGATCTTGCTGATCGACTACGGTTTTCCGCGCCACGAGTACTACCACGACCAGCGCGCGCAGGGCACGCTGATGTGCCACTACCGGCACCGCGCGCACGGCGACCCGTTCCTGTACCCCGGTCTGCAGGACATCACCGCGCACGTCGAATTCACCGGCATCGCCGAGGCGGGCGTCGAGACCGGCGCGGACCTGCTCGGCTTCACATCGCAAGCGCGCTTCCTGCTGAACGCGGGCGTCACCGAGGTGCTCGGCGAAATCGATCCCGCCGACGCCGCGCGCTTTCTTCCCGCCGCCAACGCGGTACAGAAGCTGCTGTCCGAGGCGGAGATGGGCGAGCTCTTCAAGGTGATCGCGTTTTCGCGCGGACTCGACGATACGCTGCGCGCCTTTTCGAGCGGCGATCGTTCGCATACGCTGTGATCGTGAATCCGCTCTGGCTCGAGGACTCGCGATGATTCGCTGGCTTTTGACTACCTTCGTTGCCGTCGCGGTGCTGTCGTCGTGCTGGCCGTGGCTGAGGAAGCTCGGCATCGGCCGGATGCCCGGCGACGTGACCTTGCGGCTGTTCGGCCGCGAGTATCCGTTTCCGTTCATGTCGACGCTGGTGCTGTCGATGCTGTTGTCGCTGTTGGCGCGGGTGTTGTAGGCGCCGTCGCGCGCTACTTTACGCCCGCGCGACTTCAAGCCAGCGCAGCCTCTACTGCACGCACGCGCTCCTCATGCACGGCGTCCTTGATGCCGGCCGGCGCATCGGCGAGCCGCTGCGCCACTGCCCCTGCATCCACGCCTCGCGCGGCCACCAGTGCAAGCCTCAGCCGCTCGGCCTGCGGGTACTCGCTCATCTCGAGGCCGAGCCGCCCGCGTGCATCCGACTCGCAGGCCTGCAGCGCCTCGGCGAAGCGCGCCGGCTTCCTGATCGCGTCGCTGCGCTCGAGCAGGCGCACCACAGCCGCCGCCCCCATCTCCATCACGCGATGAATATTGCCGTGCTCGCGCGCGACCAGCACCGCCAGATCGCGGCACTCGTTCGGCACGCGCAGCCGCTCGCACAGCGGCTTCAGCAGATCGACGCTGCGGCCCTCGTGGCCGATGTGCCGCGGCAGCAGGTCCTCTGGCGTGGTCGCCTTGCCGAGGTCGTGCGTCAGCGCCGCGAAGCGCACCGGCAGCGCGTAGCCCTGCTGCGCGGCATGGTCTAGCACCATCATCACGTGGACACCGGTATCGACCTCGGGGTGATAGTCGGCGCGCTGCGGCACGCCGAACAGCGCGTCGATCTCCGGCAGAATCCGCGCGAGCGCGCCGCAGTCGCGCAGCACGCCGAACATCCGCGACGGCTTCTTCTCCATCAACCCGCGCGACACCTCCTGCCACACGCGCTCGGCCACCAGCGCATCGGCTTCGCCGTCGGCGACCATCTCGCGCATCAGCGCCAGCGTTTCCGGTGCGACCGTGAAATCGACGAAACGCGCCGCGAAACGCGCGATGCGCAGAATCCGCACCGGATCTTCGAGGAAGGCGGCGCTGACATGGCGAAAAAGCCGCGCCTGCAAGTCAGCCTGGCCGTTGAACGGATCGATGACGGGGCCGGTCAGCTCGCCGTCCGGGCGCACCTCGCGCGCCATCGCGTTGATCGTCAGATCGCGGCGCGCGAGGTCTTCTTCGAGCGTCACGTCGGGCGCATAGAAAAACTGGAAGCCGTGATAGCCGGCCGCCGTCTTGCGCTCGGTGCGCGCGAGCGCGTACTCCTCCTGCGTCTGCGGATGCAGGAATACCGGAAAGTCCTTGCCCACCGGCCGATAGCCCTGCGCGACCATCTGCTCGGGTGTTGCTCCCACCACCACGTAGTCGCGGTCCTGCACCGGCACGCCGAGCAGCTCGTCGCGGACCGCGCCACCTACTGCATAGATATTCATGGGCATTCGTCTTGATAGGCGATCGCGTGCGTTTCGCGGCGCGAGGCGTCGATCCATGCATTGACCGCGGGCAGCTCGGTGAGCCGCTCGACATAGGCGGCTGCGGTCTCCGACAACGCCGGCTTCCACGTGTTGAAGCGCATCGCGACCGGCGCGAACATCGCGTCGGCAATGCCGAATTCGCCGAACAGGAACGGACCGCCGTAGGTCTCGAGGCAGTCGCACCAGATCGTCTCGATCCGCGCGATATCGGCGAGCGCGCCCGGCGTCGCGTTCTTGCCAGGGAACGACGCACGGATGTTCATCCACATCTTCGAGCGCAACTCGCCGAACCCCGCATGCATCTCGGCGCTGACGCTGCGCGCATGCGCGCGCGCCGCCGCGTCTCGCGGCCACAGCGCGTGTTGCGGGAAGCGCTCGGCGAGCGTTTCGGCGATCGCCAGCGAATCCCACACGGCCTGCCCGGCGTCGTCGATCAGGCACGGCACCTTGCCCGGTCCGCGCGGCGCCTGAGCGCGGATCTTCGCATTCGTGTCCGCTTCGTACAGCAGGATCAGTTCCTCGTCGAACGGAATGCCGAAGTGCGTGAGCAGCAGCCACGGACGCATCGACCACGACGAATAGTTCTTGTCACCAATCAGCAGTTTCATACTTGTTATCAGGTAGAGGGAAAGGCTTCAGCGTCCGGCGTTGGCGCGGAACGTGTCGAGTCGCGAACCCGAGGCAGCACCGGTCAGGTACGTCGGCACGATCGCTTCGATGCTGACCGGTTCGAGTCCGAGCTCGGGCGCGAGCGGCCCGCTCAGAATGTTGGCAACCTTCATCGAATCGAGATTGTCGCGCGAAATCACCGGTTCGCCCGGCGCCATTTCGAAGCTCAACGCCTGCAGGCGCGCGAGCGGCTCGGGCAGACGGATGATGCGCGCATGCTTGCCGATCACGTCGCCGCAGTACGAAACCAGGTCTTCGAGCGTGTAGACGGTCGGACCGCCGAGCTCGTAGGTGCGGCCGCTCGCGCCATCGAGATCGAGCACGTTGACGATCGCCTTCGCGACGTCGCCGACATAGACCGGTTGGAACTGCGCGTCCGGCATCGCGAGCGGAATGGCCGGAAACACGCGCTGCAGGAACGCGAACTTGTTCAGAAACGCGTCCTCGGGTCCGAACACGACCGACGGCCGGAAGATCGTCCACGCGACGTTGGCCGCATGCACGGCTTTCTCGCCGTCGGCCTTCGAGCGCGAATACATGCTCGGGCCGTTCGGATTGGCGCCTAGCGCGCTCAGATGAATCAGCCGATGCACGCCCTTGCCTTCGCAGGCGGCGACGATGCGCGTCGGCAGCTCGACGTGCGCATGCGCGAACTCCCGCCCATAGGGCTTGCCGCGTTTGCCGTTCAGGATACCGACCAGATTGATCACGCAATCGGCGCCCTCGACGAAGCGCGCGAGTTGCACCGGATCGAACACGTCGGTTTCGAGCACGTCGATCGGCAGCATGGTCAGATGTCGCGCGTTGTAGCGTCGCCGTGTGGCGACGCGCACGTCCTTGCCCGTCTCGACGAGCGCGTTGACGAGGTAGCTGCCGATAAACCCTGAACCGCCGATGACCGCGATGGCTTGATGTCGCATTTTTCGACTCCCTGACGGAAGCCGCGGCAACGGCTGGCGAAGCGCGCCGCAACCTCGAAGCGAGATTGCGGCGCCAAGGCGCTTACGGTGCGATGTAACCCAGGCGCGCCTTCAGCGATTGCGGACGGCCTTCGAACAATGCCGCGTAGTAGACCGTGTTGGACAACACATTTTTCACGTAGTCACGAGTTTCCTGAAACGGAATCGTCTCGGCGAAGACCGCGCCTTCGACCGGGCGCTGCAGCGACTGCCGCCAGTTGCGCGGACGGCCCGGACCTGCGTTGTAGCCAGCGGTGGCCAGCACGGCGGACCCGTCGAACTGATTGTAGATCATCGCCAGGTAGTTCGTGCCGAGCAGGATGTTGGTGTCGATGTCGTTCATCTGCTCGCGCGACACCGGTCCCAGACCGATCTTCTTCGCGACCAGTTGCGCGGTGGCGGGCATCAGCTGCATCAGTCCGCCCGCGCCGACCTCAGAGCGCGCGTTGATGATGAAGCGCGACTCCTGGCGGATCAGCCCGTACGCCCACTCGACGTCGAGCCCGCTCGACTGCGCGTCCTGCTCGACGATGTTGCGAAACGGCGATAGATAGCGCAGCGAAAAATCGTGCTCGCTCTTCGTGCGGTCCGCGGTGTTGACGGTGCGGTCGTACAGCTCGATGCGGCGCGCGTACTCGGCGGCGGCGAGCAGTTGCCGGTCGGACATGTTGCGCAACGGCCAGTTCCACTCGCGATTGCCTTCGAGCCGCAGATTCAGCCCATAGAAGCGCTGCGCGAGATCGAAGCCCGGCGTGGTGCCGGCTTGCTGCACTTCGGCGTCGGTCACGGTGGTTTTCGGCGGCACGGTGATCTTCTGGCCGAGCTCTTCGAGCGCGAGCTGGCCGTAGAAGTTGAAGTTCGACGCGATCGACTGGAATTCCTGACTGGCCGTAGCCGTGTCGCCGGCCTGCTTCAGCGCGCGCGCGTGCCAGTACACCCACGACGGTTGCTTGCGCAGCGACTCGGGCATCTGCTCGATCGACCAGCGCACCATGTTCCAGTCGCCTGCGAGTAGCGCGCTGCGTGTGCGCCATTCATACGCGGGATTCGACAGCGGCGCGTTGGCCGACAGCCGGAACCAGTCGACCGCGCCAGGCATCTGCTTGAGCGCGCCCTGATAGCCGATCGTGCCCCAGCCGATCGCGCGCTCCGGCGAATTCAGCGACGGCGCGACCGACGCGAACGTGGCCGCGGCCATGGCCGGATCGTTGCGCGCCATGCGCGTGATGGCGAGCAGCGCCAGTTGATGCGATTGCGCATCCGGTCCGACGCCGCGCGCGAGCAATAGCGGCGGCGCATTGGTCGCCTGGCTGAACAGCACCGGGTCGGGCGGCTGGTCGCCGAGCGCGTCGACGAGCTTGCTGCCGGTGCTCGTGTAGTTCTGCTCGTACGCGAGACGAATTTGCGCCCAGATGTCGTCGGCGCTGAACTGGTGGTTCACGCCGAGCACCGTGATCAGATCGACGCAGCCGTCGCCGTACCACTTCGGCTCGACGAGCAGCGCGCGCGCCGCGTCCGCGACGTTCTCGCCGCGCGACGCGCGCGATTCGAGCGCGTAGCACTTGACCTGAGTGTCGTCGTCGAGCACGAATTTCGCGTACTGCTGGTCGAAGTTGCGCCAGTCGTGACGCGTGCCGAGCACCGTCAGGTAGTCGTTGCGCATGCGATCGGCGATCGCCTGGCCGTCGTACTTCTGCAGGAACGCGAGCACGGGCGCGTCCGGCGCGTCGATGCGCGCATGGCCGGTCGAATCGAACAGCTGCGGCTTGATCTGGAAGTACTCCAGATACGAGGGCGCCGGATAATTCGGGATCATGCTCGCGAGCTGGGCTGCGCGCGCCGCGTCGTTAGTACGCGAGGCTTCGCGAAGCTGGACGAAAATCTGGTCGTCGTTCGTGAGTTGCGAGATCGGAAGGGGCTTGACGGCCGAGGCAGTGCTGCAGGCCACGAGTGCCGCTGCGGCAAGCGCGATACTGGCCGCGCGATATACTCGAAAAAGGCGTTTTGACATCGTTGTTTCTGGAGCGCGAATTGGACCCAAGCATAGCATGCAACCCTGTCCCGGCAACGAAAAAGGCGCTGCGCCGGAGGTTGCTGGAAAGCCGTCTGCAAGCGGCTTCCGAGCCGGCGAAGAATGCCGCGCTCGGGCGTCGGATGCTCGACGCGCTGAAGCACTACGCGGTACGCAGCGCGGGATTCTACTGGCCGCTTGCCGGCGAGTTCGACGCGCGCGGCGCGATTGCGCTCTGGCTTGCCGCGGACTCGCACCACGAAGCCAGTCTGCCAATCATTAAAGAACGTGGCATGGCGCTCGAATTCCATGCCTGGACGCCCGCGACGCCGATGAAAGTCGGCCATCACAAGATTGCCGAGCCCACCTCGGGGCGCGTGGTGCTGCCCGAGCTGCTGTTCGTGCCCTGCGTGGGTTTCGACTCGGACGGCTACCGCCTCGGCTACGGCGGCGGCTATTACGACCGCACGCTGGCCGGCTGGCCGGCGGCGCACAAGCCGATCACGGTCGGCATCGCCTACGAAGCGTGCCGCACCGACACGCTGGAACGCGAGGCGCATGACATTGCGCTCGATCTGATCGTCACGGAGGCGGGGTTTCATCCGGCGCTGCCGGGCTGAACGCGCGATGCGCGGCGTGTGACGCGCCGGCGCTTGCGCGGTGTTTCGTCGTTACAGTGAAGCCGCCGCGCGCGCCGCCGTGTCGTACAGGCCCGACGCATTGCGCATCAACTGCGCGGCCTCGCCGATCTGCTGGTTGGTCAGGCCGCTTTCCTTGAGCGTCGAGATCAGGCAGTTTTCGCGCACCTCGCGATACTTCAGGCATAGTTCGCGGCCCGCGTCGGTTGCGGAAAAGAACACTTCCTTGCCGGTCTTTTCGCTTTTTACGTACCCTCTAGCTACGAGCTTTTTCAACGCGTACGTCGCGACGTGCGTGTCCTCGATGTTCAGCACGAAGCAGATGTCCGCGAGCTTCTTGCGGCGTTCGCGATGGCTCACGTGGTGCAGCAGCGACACTTCGATCGCGGTCATGTCCTTGTCGCCCGCCGCCGACATGCAGCGCACCATCCAGCGGTTGAACGCATTGCCTGCCATGATCAGCGCGTATTCGAGTTCCGAGAGTTCCGCGCTGCTCTCGGAGACGAGATGTTCCGACGAAACGATCTTGGTGGGATGACGCGTCATACGAGGTTCCCGTGACGAAAATGGGCTGGAAAAGTGTCGCAAGTGTACGACGATGCTCGCCACCGACGAGCCTGGCAAAAACGCTTATTGGTAAATCGTCAATATTTTATTGATAATGTACGCTCCAAACGTCGCCGACTCCGCGCCGGGCATGCGCCAACGCACCGCGCTGTCCGCCTCATCCTCCGACTCGATCCGGGCCGCCCAGTCATGAGCCAACCACGAATTTTTCCCCTCGGCGATGCCGCGCTCGTCTGCGAAGCGCCGCCGCCCGCCACGCTGGAGTGCCAGCAGCGCGTGTGGGCTGCGGCCGAAGCCGCGCGCGACTGGCCGCAGGTGCTCGAGGTCGTGCCCGGCATGAACAATCTGACGCTCGTGTTCGACCCGCTCTCGACCGACGCCGACTCGCTCGGCGAGCAGTTGCTGACGGCCTGGAACGCAGCGGCCAAAGCCGTCGCGCCCGGGCGCGACGTCGAGATTGCAGTGCAGTACGGCGGCGCATTCGGCCCCGATCTGCAGGCGGTCGCCGAACATACGGGCTTGAGCGCGCGCGAGGTCGTCGAACGTCATGCGGGCGGCGTCTACGTGGTGTTCTTTCTCGGCTTCCAGCCCGGCTTCGCCTATATGGGTGGGCTCGACACCGCGCTGCACACGCCGCGCCGCGCGTCGCCGCGGCTCGAGGTGCCGGCGGGATCGGTCGGCATCGGCGGCGAGCAGACTGGCATCTATCCGGCGGTGTCGCCGGGCGGCTGGCAGTTGATCGGCCGCACCGAGGTGCCGCTGTTCGATCCGGCGCGCCGTCCGCCCACGCTGCTGCAGCCCGGCGACCGGGTGCGCTTCACGATCGCGGGGATGCACGCATGATCGACGTGATCCGCGCGGGTCTCCAGACCACGATCCAGGACCTCGGCCGCCACGGCTATCGGCATCTCGGCGTCGCGATGGGGGGGGCGCTCGACCGGCTGTCGCTCGAAGTCGGCAACCGGCTGGTCGGCAACCGCCCCGACGCGGCCGGCCTCGAAATCACCTTCGGCCCGACCGCGCTGCGCTTTTTGCGCGCGACGCGCGTCGCGATCACGGGCACCGAGTTCGGCGCGACGCTCGACGGCAAACCCGTCTATTCGTTTTGGAGTCTGCCCGTGCAGGCCGGCCAGGAGCTCGTGCTGCACGCGGCGAAGCGCGGCATGCGCGGCTATGTCTGCGTGGCGGGCGGCATCGACGTGCTGCCGATGCTCGGCTCGCGCAGCACCGACCTTGCCGGCCATTTCGGCGGACTCGGCGGCCGCGCGCTCAACGACGGCGACCGTCTGCCGGTCGGCGCGCCGCAGCAGCGCGGCCACCTCGGCTTCACGCCCGAGGCGCCCGAGTTCGGCGTGAAGGCGCCCGCCTGGTGCAAGTTCGTGCTGGTCAACGAGCCGCTGCGGCGCGGTCGTCATCCGTCGGGCGTGCCGTGGGCCATACCGATCCGCGTGCTGCGCGGCCCCGAATACGACAGCTTCACCGCGGATGCACAGCAGTCGTTCTGGTCCGACGAGTGGCTCGTGACGCCGAACAGCAACCGCATGGGCTATCGCCTTGCCGGCACCGAGCTGAAGCGCACGCACAAGACTGACCTGCTGTCGCACGCGGTGCTGCCCGGCACGATCCAGGTGCCCCCGAACGGTCAGCCGATCGTGCTGATGAGCGACGCGCAGACCACCGGCGGCTATCCGAAGATCGGCGCGGTGATACAGGCCGATCTGTGGAAGCTCGCGCAGGTGCGCCTGAACGGTGCTGTCCGTTTCATCCCGACGACGCCCTACGAAGCGCGCCAGGCTTTGCTGGAAGAACGCACGTATCTGCGGCAGATCGATGCCGCGATCGCGATGCACGAAGAGCGTTGCGCGCGCCGCGTGGCGCTCGCGCCGCTGTGACACTAAGTAAAGGAATCCCCATGGAAATCGATCTGAACGCCGATCTCGGCGAAGGCTGCGGCTCCGACGAGGCGCTGCTCGACCTCGTGAGTTCGGCCAACATCGCATGCGGCTGGCATGCGGGCAGCCCCAACGCGATGCGCGACTGCGTGCGCTGGGCCGTGCAGAAAGGCGTGTCGATCGGCGCGCATCCGAGCTTCAACGATCCCGAGAATTTCGGCCGCAAGGAAATGGAGCTGCCGGCGGGCGAGATCTACGCGGGCGTGCTGTATCAGCTCGGCGCGCTGTCGGCGATCGCGCAGGCCGAGGGCGGGCGCATCGCGCACGTGAAGCCGCACGGCGCACTGTACAACCAGGCCGCGCGCGACGCGAAGATCGCTGACGCGATCGTCTCCGCGGTGCACGATTTCGATCCGTCCGTGGCGGTGTTCGCGCTCGCCAACAGCGGGCTCGTGAGCGCCGCGCGCAACGCGGGCCTGACCGCGATCGAGGAAGTGTTCGCCGACCGCGGCTATCGCGCCGACGGCTCGCTCGTGCCGCGCAAGGAGCCGGGCGCGCTGCTCGACGACGAGGACGAAGTGCTCGCGCGCACGCTCGTGATGATCCGCGAGCAGCGCGTGAAAGCCGTCGACGGACAGTGGGTGCCGTTGAACGCGCAGACCATCTGCCTGCACGGCGACGGCCCGCATGCGCTGGCGTTCGCGCGACGCATTCGCGGCGCGCTCGCCGACGCCGGCATCGAAGTGCATGCGGCGGCCGCCGCGCGCGTCTGAGCGTTCGCCTCACCGTCCTAGCCACTGCGCGCGTCGCTCCGATCCGGCGCGCGTGACCGATCCAGCGCCCCGCACCCATGCGGGGCGATTGCCAGCCGCGGCATCAATCGCGATGCCCGCTGCAAACCCACGGATGCCGACGCGCATTCACGGGGCAGGTAAAGAGAGTTCGACGCGGCCGCAGAGCCGCGGCAGCACGCCGGCGCATGAGGCCGCATGCACCAGTTCACGTCAGCCGCCACCCGCGGCGAAGTTGAATAGCCTCTTTGGAGATCCTGATGCAGACAACTGTCAGTCTATGGCCGCTCATCGGTGTGGCCGTCATCATCGTTGGCTTTCTGTTGCGCTTCAATCCGATGCTGATCGTGGCCGTCGCCGCGATCGTCACCGGTTTCGCGGCGCACTTCCCGCCGGAAAAAATCCTCGCGCTGATCGGCACCGGCTTCATCAAGACGCGCAACATCCCGCTGATCATCCTGCTGCCGCTCGCGGTGATCGGCCTGCTCGAACGACACGGCCTGCGCGAGCGCGCGCAGGCGTGGATCAGCAGCATCAAGGCGGCGACCGCCGGACGTCTGTTGATCGTCTATCTGCTCGTGCGCGAGCTGACCGCCGCGGTCGGCCTGACCGGGCTCGGCGGCCATCCGCAGATGGTGCGTCCGCTGATCGCGCCGATGGCCGAGGGCGCGACCGAGAACCGCTTCGGCAAGATCGGCGACGCGGTGCGCTTCCGGCTGCGCGCATTCTCGGCCGCAACCGACAACGTCGGCCTCTTTTTCGGCGAGGACATCTTCGTCGCGTTCGGCGCGATCGTGCTGATGACGACTTTCCTGAAGGAAGCGGGCATCGTCGTCGAGCCGATTCACGTCGCCGTGTGGGGCATTCCGACCGCGATCAGCGCGTTCATCGTGCATGGCTTCCGGCTCTGGCTGCTCGACCGCCGGCTCGAGCGTGAATTGCGCGGCAAGGCGCCGGGCGGCACTTCGACCGCGAAGGCGACCGCCGCATCGACGCCGCCGTCGGCCACGCGTGCTACCGGAGACGAAGCATGACCTTCACGATCACCTATCTGTTCTGGTTGCTCGGCATCGTGCTGCTGATCGTCGGCGGCATGATCGTCACGGACCGCGAGCATCCGCGCCGCCTCACCGCGGGCGGCTTCTGGATTCTTTACGCGCTGATCTTCCTGATCGGCGACCGGCTGCCGCCGGCCGTGGTCGGCGGCGCGGTAATCGCGATGGCGCTGATCGCGGGCTTCGGCGGCGTCACCGCGGGCAAGCCGAAGACGCTGTCGCTCGAAGCACGTCAGGCGAGCGCCGCGCGACTGCGCAACAAACTGTTCGTGCCCGCGCTGACGATTCCGGTCGTCACCGTGATCATCACGCTCGCGGCAAGCCATCTCGTGTTCGGCGGTGTGCCGTTGATCGAGAAGGCCAACGTCACGCTGATCGGCTTCGGTCTGGGCTGCGTGATCGCGCTCGCGATCGCCTGTGTGATCACGCGCGACACGGTCGGCCAGTCGATGAAGGAAGCGCGCCGCCTCGTCGATGCGCTCTCGTGGGCCGCGGTGCTGCCGCAGATGCTCGGCATGCTCGGTCTGGTGTTCTCGGACGCGGGCGTCGGCAAGGCGGTCGCGCACGTGACCACGTCGTATATCAGCCTCGAGTACCGCTTCGTCGCGGTGGCCGTGTACTGCATCGGCATGGCGCTGTTCACGATGGTGATGGGCAACGGCTTCGCCGCGTTTCCGGTGATGACGGGCGGCGTCGGCGTGCCGATCCTCGTCGGCGTGTTCCACGGCAACCCGGCCGTGATGGCCGCGATCGGCATGTTCTCCGGCTACTGCGGCACGCTGATGACGCCGATGGCCGCGAACTTCAACATGGTGCCGGCTGCGCTGCTCGAATTACCCGACAAGAATGCGGTGATCAAGGTGCAGATTCCGACGGCGTTGATGCTGCTGGTGATCAATATCTTTCTGTTGAATTTCTTGATGTTTTTGTAGGGCTGCTGACAAGCGCGTCGTTTTGACAACCGGGATGTGAGCAGACGCAGACGGTCTTGCGCCGATCAACTCGCCTCGACCACGAAGCCGTGCTGCCGCAATAGCTGCAGCACGCCCTTCGATCCGCCCAGATGCAATGCGCCGATCGCGACGAACAGCGGCTTGTTCGGCGCGGCGAGCTGCAACATTCTCGCGACGAAGCGGCGATTGCGCTCGTAGACGATCCGGTTGTCGATCGAATTGGAGACGCGCGGGTCGCGCGCGAGCTTCTCCGATTTGGCAGCCTGCCACGCGGCGATCGCATCGGCATCGCCGACCCGCCACAGCCGGTGCAGCGTGCGCACGTCCTCGACGTTCTGCGCGGGCGTCTGCACCAGATCCTGCGCGAGCATCTCCCGCTGCTGCGCGGCCGACAGTCCGGTGAACGCGCGCATCTGTTGCGCGAGCGTTTCGAGTCCGACGATCTTGCCGCGCGTCTTCAGATAGACGTTCTGCAACTGCGCTTCGGTGCCGTATTCCGTTTGCAGACCCGCAGACAGCGAGTCGTAGGTCTCGACCACCAGCGACGCGAGCCACGGCCGCATCTTTTTGATCGCATCGAGCGCGGCCGGGTTGCCGCGCAGCCGCAACGCGAGCTTGTGCCACAGCGGCTCGGGCAGCAAACCCGGCAGGCAGTCGTGCTTGCACACGCCGTACTTCGACACGTCGTCCTGCGACACCAGCAGCTCGTCGGGCGACAGTTCGAGCGCGAGCGTCGGCGACGCGGCGAGCGCCGCGAGGATCGGCGCGCGGAACGGCTGCCCCGCCGGATAGTCGGCGGGATCGCCGACGTGCAGCGTGCCGAGCACGTAGATCGTCGTACTGCCGCGCGTCGCGACATAGAACGGCATGCGCGCCGGTTGCTGGCGCACCGGGCCGCTCGCCGTGGTGCCGGGGACCGGGGGCGGCGCAATTGACGGCGGTGGCGGGCTTGGCGCCGTGACGGCAGGACGGGCCGCCTGGGCTGGCGCCTTGGCCGCCGCGCCGGCCGCGTGAGCGATGCAGGGTACGGCCGCGCCGACCGACAGCGCGCAGCCTACGCGAAATAAAGCGGACAGCGACGCGGGAAGAAATACGGAGAAAAAGGCGCGCGCGAGCGCATGAACAAACGCGCAGAGAAACGGGCGAAAAAACTTGCCGGCGAACCTTCCAGCAAATGCGCCGCAGGGCGCGGCGCCTCCCAGCGCACGCGCCCCGCGGCGCCGCGCGAAGGCGGCTATCCGGCCGCCCTCACACAAGCGGCGCGCAAGACGACGCGCCGCCACCACATCAGGCATCCACGTCCCCCACCTCTTCAGCGCGGTGACAGGAGACCAGGCGGCCATCCACTTCTCGCAGCTTCGGCTCCTCGCTGCGGCAGCGGTCGATCACGTACGGGCAGCGCTGATGGAAGGTACAGCCCGACGGCGGATTCAGCGGCGACGGCATTTCGCCTTGCAGCTTGATCTTGATCGTGCGGTCGGCCTCGAAGATCGACGGGGTCGCCGACATCAGCGCGCGCGTGTACGGATGACGCGGCTTCGAGAAGATGCGCTGCTTGTCGCCGAGTTCAGCGACGCCGCCGAAGTACATGACCATCACGTCGTCGGCGATATGCTCGACCACCGACAGGTTGTGAGAGATGAACACGTAGCTCGTCTTGAACTCGTCCTGCAGGTCCATGAACAGGTTCAGGATCTGCGCCTGGATTGAGACGTCGAGCGCCGAGACCGGTTCGTCGGCGACCACGATCTGCGGATCGAGGATCATCGCGCGCGCGATCGCCACACGCTGACGCTGGCCGCCGGAGAACATGTGCGGATAGCGCTTCGCGTGCTCGGGCCGCAGGCCGACCGTGCGCATCATCTGCGCGATGCGCTCGGCGCGCTCGGTCGCGCTCATCTGCGTGTTGATCGCGAGCGGTTCGCCGAGCGTCTGCTCGACGGTCTTGCGCGGATTGAGCGACGCAAACGGGTTCTGGAACACCATCTGCACGCGGCGCCTGAGCGCCGCGATCTTCTCGTGATTCGCGCCGGCCACGTCCTCGCCGTCGATCAGCAGGCGGCCCGCGCTCGGCGTTTCGATCATCGTCAGCTGACGCGCGAGCGTCGACTTGCCGCAGCCGGACTCGCCGACTACCGCCAGCGTCTTGCCGCGGTCGAGCGCGAACGACACGCCGTTCAGCGCCTTCACCGTGCCGTGCGCGAACATGCCGCGCTTGACCGTGTAGTAGCGCGCGAGCTGGTCGGCGACGAGCACGTGATCGCCAGTACGATCCGACTGGCGACGGGTTTCGGGTACTGCGCTCATCGGGCGCCTCCTTGCGTGTGAACGTTGGCGTCCTTCTCGAGGTTCAGCGGCTTGATGCAACGCACGCGCGTGAGCTCGGCGTGCGCGGGCAGCGGCGCGAGCGCGGGGCGGGCCTTCATGCAGTCGTCGACCACGTACTTGCAGCGCGGCGCGAACAGGCACCCCTTGGGCCGGTCGTCGCGGCCCGGCACCATGCCCGGCAGCGCCGCGAGCCGCACCGCGCCGACGTTGTGCTCGGGAATCGCGGCCAACAGCGCTTCGGTGTACGGATGATGAGGCGCGGCGAAGATGTCCGGCACCTTGTTCGTCTCGATCACCTCGCCCGCATACATCACGGCGACGCGCTGCGCGACCTCGGACACCACGGCCAGATCGTGCGAAATCAGCACGAGCGCCATGCCGCGTTCCTTCTGCAGGCGCATCAGCAATTCCATGATCTGCGCCTGGATCGTCACGTCGAGCGCGGTGGTCGGCTCATCGGCGATCAGCAGCTTCGGGTTGCAGGCGATCGCCATCGCGATCATCACGCGCTGGTTCATGCCGCCCGACATCTGATGCGGAAACGAGCCGATACGGTTCTTCGCGTCCGGAATGCCGACCTGATCGAGGAGTTCGAGCGCGCGTTTGTCTAGCGCGCTGCCGCGCAGGCCCTCGTGCAGCTTCAGCACTTCCTTGATCTGATAGCCGACCGTGTAGCTCGGGTTCAGGCTCGTCAGCGCGTCCTGGAACACCATCGCGATGTCCTTGCCGATGATCTTGCGGCGTTCCCTCGCGGAAGCCTTCAGCAGGTTCTTGCCGTCGAACGTGATTTCGTCGGCGGAGACCTTGCCGGGCGCGTCGATCAGGCCCATCAGCGCCATCATCGTCACGCTCTTGCCCGAGCCCGATTCGCCGACCACGCCGACCACTTCGCCCGGCGCGACGTCGAGATTGATGCGGTCGACCGCGGGCAGGCCACCGAAGTTGACCGCGAGATTGCGGATGGTCAGTAGATTGCTCATGGTCAGGCCATCCGTTTCAGTTTGGGGTCGAGCGCGTCACGCAGCCCGTCGCCGAGCAGGTTGATCGCAAGCACCGAGATCAGGATGGACAGGCCGGGCATCGTGACGATCCACCATGCGCTGTCGATGTAATCGCGCGCCGACGCGAGCATCGCGCCCCACTCCGCCGACGGCGGCTGCACGCCGAGGCCGAGGAAGCCGAGCGCGGCGGCATCGAGAATCGCCGACGAAAAGCCAAGGGTTGCCTGCACGATCAGCGGCGCGGTGCAGTTCGGCAGCACCTGCGAGAACATCAGCCGCAACGTGCTCGCACCCGCGACGCGTGAAGCGGTCACATACTCCTTCTGCAACTCGCCCTGGGCGGACGCGCGCGTCAGACGCACATAGCCCGGCAGCGCGACGATCGCGATCGCGAGCATCGTGTTGACGAGACCCGGACCGATGATCGCGACCACCGCGACCGCGAGCAGCAGCGACGGCAGCGCGAGCAGCACGTCCATGATGCGCATGATCGGCGTGTCGGCCCATTTCTCGAAGAACGCGGCGACGAGGCCGAGCACGACGCCCGGAATCAGCGCGAGGACCACCGAGACGAAGCCGATCCAGAACGACAGCCGCGCGCCGTACATCAGACGCGAAAGGATGTCGCGGCCCGCTTCGTCGGTGCCGAGAATGAACTTCCAGTTGCCGCCGTCGAGCCACGCCGGCGGGATCTTCACGGAGTCGCGGTATTGCTCGATCGGGCTGTGCGGCGCGATCAGCGGCGCGAAGATCGCGATGAAGACCAGCACCAGCACGATGATGCCCGCGCCGACCGCACCGCGGTTGCGCGAGAAGTTCGCCCAGAATTCGCGTGCCGCGATGCCGCGGCCGCTCGGCGGGGTAACCGCTTGGGGGACGGTGTTTTGAATGTCAGCCATCGTGATTTACCTCGTATGGCGAATGCGCGGGTTGAGCACGCCGTACAGCAGATCGACGACGAGGTTCACGACGATCACCAGCGTGGCGATCAACAGGATACCGCCCTGCACGACCGGATAATCGCGCCGGCCGATCGCGTCGATCAGCCACTTGCCGATGCCCGGCCATGAAAACAGCGTTTCGGTCAGCACCGCGCCCGCAAGCAGTGTGCCGACCTGCAGGCCGATCACGGTGACGACCGGAATCAGCGCATTGCGCAGCGCATGCACGACGATCACGCGTCCCGGCGACAGCCCCTTCGCGCGCGCGGTGCGGATGTAGTCCTCGCGCAGCACTTCGAGCATCGACGAGCGCGTCATGCGCGCGACGACCGCGAGCGGAATCGTGCCGAGCACGATCGCGGGTAGGATCAGGTGACTGAGTGCGGATTTGAACGCGCCTTCGTCGGTGGACATCAGCGAGTCGATCAGCATGAAGCCGGTCACGTGCGGAATGTCGTATTCGACCGCGATGCGGCCCGACACCGGCGTCAAGCCGAGCTTGACCGAGAACACCATGATGAGGATCAAGCCCCACCAGAAGATCGGCATCGAGTAGCCGGTCAGGGCGGTGCCCATCACGCCGTGATCGACCACCGTGCCGCGCCTCAGCGCCGCGAACACGCCCGCCGGCAGGCCGACGATCAGCGCGAACAGCATCGCGCAGAACGACAGTTCGACGGTGGCGGGAAAGCGCGCGAGGAATTCGCCCATCACGCTCGTGTTGGTGATGATCGAAGTGCCGAGGTCGCCGTGCACGGCGCGCGCGATGTAGTGGAAGTACTGCATTGGCAAGGGCTCGTCGAGCCCGAGGCGGTGCATCGCGGCCGCATGCATGGCCGGATCGACGCCGCGCTCGCCCATCATCACTTCGATGGGGTCGCCCGGGATCAGGTGAATCAGCGCGAACGCGAGGATCGTGATGCCGATGAACGTCGGTATCACCATGCCGATGCGGCGCAAAACGAAGCGGAACATGGTTCGCTCCCATGGTACTGGTGATGAAAAAACGCAACCGGCGACGAGGGCTCGTGACCCCGGTCGCCGGACCATTTCGACCAGTTTTTCTAACCGTGCGAAAAGTGTACTGTGTTGCGGCGTACTGTATTGCGGCCTACTGCGCGAACTTTACGATTACTTGACGCTGACGCCGTCGAAGCGCGCGTAGCCGAGCGGTTCGATGCGCATGTCGACCACCTTCTTGCTGACCGGCTGATAGACGGTCGAGTGCGCGATCGGCGAGAACGGCAGTTGCTGCGCGAAAATATATTGCGCTTCGCCGTAGATCTTCGTGCGCGTCGCCACGTCCGAAGTCGTGCGGCCCTTCTGGATCAGATCGTCGAACGGCTTGTAGCACCACTTCGAGAAGTTGTTGCCGTTGATCGCTTCGCAGCCGAGCAGCGTGCCGAGCCAGTTGTCCGGATCGCCGTTGTCGCCGGTCCAGCCGATCAGCATCGTGTCGTCTTCGCCCGCGTGCGCGCGCTTGATGTACTCACCCCATTCGTACGTGACGATCTTCGCCTTCACGCCGATCTTCGCCCAGTCCGCCTGGATCATTTCCGCCATCAGACGCGCGTTCGGGTTGTACGCGCGCTGCACCGGCATCGCCCACAGCGTGATGTCGAAGCCGTTCGGGTAGCCGGCCTTCGCGAGCAGATCCTTCGCCTTGGCCGGATCGTACGAGGCGGCCGGCAGGTTCTTGACGTACGACCATTGCGTCGGCGGCATCGGGTTCGTGGCCAACTGGCCCGCGCCCTGGTAGACCGACTCGATGATCGCCTTCTTGTTGATCGCCATGTCGAGCGCCTGACGCACTTCGAGCTTGTCGACCGGCTTGTGCGTCACGTTGTACGCGAGATAGCCGAGGTTGAAGCCCGGTTGCGACGGCATGTCGATGTTCGGCTCGGCCTTCAGCGGCGCGATGTCGGCCGGGCGCGGATAGCTCATCACCTGGCATTCGTCGCGCTTGATCTTCTGCACGCGCACGCCGGCATCCGGCGTGATCGAGAAGATCAGCTTCGAGATCTTCACCGCGCCCGGCTTCCAGTAGTCGGGATTGCCGTCGAAGCGGATCGTCGCGTCCTTCGTGTAGCTGCGGAAGATGAACGGACCGGTGCCGACCGGGTACTGATTGATGTCGGCAGCCTTGCCTGCCTTGAGCAGCTGATCCGCATATTCAGCCGACAGGATCGACGCGTATTCCATCGCCAGATTCTGGATGAACGGCGCGTTGACTTCCTTCAGCGTGAACTTGACCGTGTACGGGTCGACTTTCTCGACGCTCGTGATCAGCTTGTCGAGGCCCATGTCGGTGAAGTACGGGAACTGCACCGGATACGCCTTGCGGAACGGCTGGTTCGGGTCGAGCATGCGCTGGAACGAGAAGACCACGTCGTCCGCGTTGAATTCGCGCGTCGGCTTGAAGAACGAGGTGGTCTGGAACTTCACGCCATGACGCAGATGGAACGTGTAGGTCTTGCCATCGGGCGACACGTCCCACTTCTCCGCGAGGCCGGGCTCGACCTTGGTGCCGCCGCGTTCGAACTCGACGAGGCGGTTATAGACGGTGAACGTGTTGGCCGTGAAGTCGACGCCCGTCGTGTATTGGGCCGGATCGAAACCCGCGGGACTGCCTTCCGAGCAGTAAACGAGGGTTTTGTTCGGGATCCCAGCGGCCTGCGCGCTCGTGACGCCAAGCAGGGATGCCGCTGCGGCAGCGACGAGCGTGGACCTACGCGCGACGCGCAACAGATTGTTTTGCTTCATGTTTCCTCCAGGTTCAGGGCCGGCTTGCGCCGGCGTAGCGGGATATTACTTGAGCTTGGGCCGGCTACCAAGCGGAGCAAAATCCCTCTGTTGACGACAGGAAACACTTGCGCAAACGTTTTGCCGCGGGCCGGGCCGCCCGTTCGGGCCGCCCGGCGACGAATGCGGCGCAAAAAAACGCGCCGCGCCCGCTTATTTCACCCCAACCCCCAGGAATTGCGTCGGCCCGAACGGATCGATCTTGAAGCCCGTCACGTTCTTGCTGATCGGCTGATAGACGGTCGAATGCGCGATCGGCGTGAACGGCACCTGGTCCTTGAAGATCTCCTGCGCCTGCGTATAGGCCTTGGTGCGATCGGCCATGTTGGTGGTGCTGCGGCCCTGCTTGATCAGATCGTCGTAAGGCTTGTAGCACCACTTCGAGAAGTTGCTGCCGTTGACCGCGTCGCAGCCGAGCAACACGCCGAGCCAGTTGTCAGGGTCGCCGTAGTCACCCGTCCAGCCGATCAGCATCGCCTGATGCTCGCCGGCGTGCGCGCGGCGAATGTACTCGCCCCATTCGTACGTGACGATATTCACCTTGACGCCGATCTTCGCCCAGTCCGCCTGCAGCATTTCGGCCATCAGGCGCGCGTTCGGGTTATACGGGCGCTGTACCGGCATCGCCCACAGCGTCAGCTCGAAGCCGTCGGGGTAGCCCGCCTGCTTCAGCAGCGCTTTCGCTTTGTCGACGTCGTAGGGCGCGTCCTTCAGATTCTTGTCGTAGCCCCATTGCGTCGGCGGCATCGGGTTGGTCGCGGCCTGGCCCGCGCCCTGGTAGACCGCTTCGATGATCGCCTTCTTGTTGACCGACATGTCGAGCGCGCGGCGCACGAGCACGTTGTCGAGCGGTTTTTTGGTCGTGTTGTACGCGATATAGCCGAGGTTGAAGCCCACTTCGCTTGGCATCGCGAGCGACGCATCGGCCTTCACGGTGGGGATGTCGGCCGGGCGCGGATAGGACATCACCTGGCATTCGCCACGCTTCAACTTTTGCAGGCGCACGGCCGGATCGACCGTGATCGCGAAGATCAGCTTGCCGAGCTTCGCGACGCCCGGCTTCCAGTAGTCGGGATTGCCGTCGAAGCGGATCGTGTCGTCCTTCGTATAGCTGCGGAAGATGAACGGACCGGTGCCGACCGGGTACTGGTTGATGTCGGACGCCTTGCCGGCCTTCAGCAGCTGATCCGTGTATTCAGCCGACAGGATCGACGCGAACGGCATCGCGATCTGCTGCAGGAACGGCGCGTCGACTTCCTTCAGCGTGAAGCGCACCGTGTACGGATCGACCTTCTCGATTTTGGCGATGTTCTTCGCGAGACCGAGGTCGTTGAAATACGGGAAATTGACCGGATACGCCTTGCGGAACGGGTTCTCGGGATCGAGCATGCGTTCGTAGGTGAACACGACGTCGTCCGCGTTGAATTCGCGGGTCGGCTTGAAGTACGACGTGGTCTGAAATTTGACGCCGTGGCGCAGATGGAACGTATAGGTGAGGCCGTCGGGCGACACGTCCCACTTTTCGGCGAGTCCTGGCTCGATGTCCGTGCTGCCATGCGCAAATTCGACGAGCCGGTTATACACCGTGTACGAGCCGGCGGTGAATTCGACGCTGGTCGTGTATTGCGCGGTATCGAAGCCCGCCGGGCTGCCTTCGGAGCAGAACACCAGCGTCTTGTCGGGCAGCGTGGCCGCCTGCGACGCGGCGGGCGCGAGGCCGCTCGTGGCGACCGCGAGCGCGGCGAGAGCCGGCAGGCAGAACTGGTGAAGCGCGAACAGCCGGTGTGTCGCAGTCTTTCTTGTCACTGTCATATCGTCCTCCGCACAGCAGCCGGGTTAGCTGCGTTTCGATGATAGACAGCCCAAAAATGAGCTTCAACAGGGACTTACCACGCTATTTGGGACAAATTTGCGACCCATGCCAGACTGGCGGGGACCGCGCGGCCGTTGCAGCCGCGCGGGCATCGCAATTACACGGCGAGCCGTTCGCAGATCGCCTTGGTCGACGCGGCCGCGTTCAGCGTATAGAAGTGCAGACCCGGCACTTTCGCGTCGAGGAGCCGTTGACACAGAGCCGTCACCACGTCGAGCCCGAACGCGCGGATCGACTCGCGGTCGTCGCCGAAGCTCTCTAGCCGGCGCGCGATCCAGCGCGGCACTTCGGCGCCGCACATTTCGGAGAAGCGCATCAGCTGCGAGAAGTTCGTGATCGGCATGATGCCGGGCACGATCGGCACGTCGACGCCGAGCTGGCGCGCATCGTCGACGAAACGGAAGTACGCGTCCGCGTTGAAGAAGTACTGCGTGATCGCCGAGTTCGCGCCGGCTTTCACCTTGCGCGCGAAGTTTTCGAGATCGTGACGCGGCGAGCGCGACTGCGGATGGTATTCCGGATAGCCCGCCACCTCGATCCAGAACCAGTCGCCGAACTCGGCACGGATGAAGCTGACGAGCTCCGACGCATAGCGCAGCTCGCCGACCGCGCCCATGCCCGAGGGCAGATCGCCGCGCAGCGCGACGATATGGCGGATGCCGTACGCGCGGTACTCGTTGAGGATCGCGCGCAGGCTGTCCTTCGACGAGCCGATGCACGACAGATGCGGCGCCGCCTCGAGCCCTTCCTTCGCCATGTCGACGACGGTATCGAGCGTGCCTTGCTGGGTCGAGCCGCCGGCGCCGAACGTGACGGACACGAACTTCGGTTTGAGCGACACGAGTTCCGCGCGCGTCGCGCGCAGTTTGTCGATGCCTTCCTGCGTTTTCGGCGGGAAGAATTCGAATGAGAGTTCGATCGGATTCATAGTCAAAAAGGTCAACCGAGACTGCGGTTGCCGAAAATGAGCGCGGACAGTAGCCACGACACGATGCTGTACAGGATCGAGCCGAAGAACGCCGACCAGAAGCCCGACACCTCGAAGCCCTTCAGCAGCGACGCGCACAGCCAGAAGCACAGCGCATTGACGACCAGAATGAAGAGTCCGAGCGTGAGGATCGTGACGGGCAGCGTCAGCAGGATCAGCAGCGGCCGCAGCAGCGTATTGATGAGGCCGAGCACGATCGCGACGATCAGCGCGGTACCGAAACTACGGATATGGATCGACGGAACGATGTAGGTGATGATCAGCAGCGCGAGCGCGTTGATGAGCCAGGTCAGCAGCACGGTCATGTAGAACTCCTTGTAAGCACCTGTGCGGAGAAGATGTCCAGCAAACGAAAAGCCGCGCTGGCGAACAAAGC
The DNA here is from genome assembly GCF_050436385.1 of Paraburkholderia sp. MM5477-R1. Lineage (NCBI taxonomy): Bacteria > Pseudomonadati > Pseudomonadota > Betaproteobacteria > Burkholderiales > Burkholderiaceae > Paraburkholderia > Paraburkholderia sp. MM5477-R1. The sequence continues at coordinate 1,462,685 of NZ_JBNDMC010000003.1, read as the reverse complement.
GGCGCATTGCGCGCCGCCCCGGGATCGGACCGTCAAGCTTTTACCGCCGCCCGCGTGGCCGGGCGCGCGAACGCGCGCATCGAGCCGCGGACGGCCGCGTGCTTAATAGCGGTAGTGGTTCGGCTTGAACGGACCGTTCTTGTCGACGCCGATGTAGCCGGCCTGCGCGTCGGACAGCACGGTCAGGTTCGCGCCGATGCGCGCCAGATGCAGACGCGCGACCTTCTCGTCGAGATGCTTCGGCAGCACGTACACCTTGTTTTCGTACTTCGCGCCCTGCGTGAACAGTTCGATCTGCGCGAGCGTCTGGTTCGTGAACGAGTTCGACATCACGAACGACGGGTGGCCCGTCGCGCAGCCGAGGTTCACGAGGCGGCCTTCGGCCAGCAGGATCACGCGCTTGCCGTCCGGGAAAATGATGTGGTCGACTTGCGGTTTGATGTTTTCCCACTGGTACTGACGGGTCGACGCGACGTCGATTTCCGAGTCGAAGTGGCCGATGTTGCAGACGATCGCGTTATGACGCATCGCCTTCATGTGATCGTGGTTGATCACGTGGTAGTTGCCGGTCGCGGTCACGAAGATGTCGGCCTTGTCGGCCGCGTATTCCATCGTCACGACGCGGTAGCCTTCCATCGCCGCTTGCAGCGCGCAGATCGGATCGATTTCGGTGACCCACACGGTCGCGCCCAGACCGCGCAGCGATTGCGCGCAGCCCTTGCCCACGTCGCCGTAACCGGCCACGACCGCGATCTTGCCCGCGATCATCACGTCGGTCGCGCGCTTGATGCCGTCGACGAGCGACTCGCGGCAGCCATACAGGTTGTCGAACTTCGACTTCGTGACCGAGTCGTTGACGTTGATGGCCGGGAACGGCAGGCGGCCTTCCTTCTCCATCTGGTACAGACGGTGCACGCCGGTGGTGGTTTCTTCGGTGACGCCCTTGATTGCCGCGAGACGCTTCGAGTACCACGTCGGGTCGATCTCGAGGTGCGCGGCGATCGACTTGTACAGCGCGACTTCTTCTTCGTTGGTCGGCCTGGCGATCACCGAGCGGTCTTTCTCGGCCTTCGAGCCAAGGATCAGCAGCAGCGTCGCGTCGCCGCCGTCGTCGAGGATCATGTTGGCGAACTCGCCGTTCGGCCATTCGAAAATGCGGTGCGAGAACTCCCAGTATTCATCGAGCGATTCGCCCTTGAACGCGAACACCGGCGTGCCGGCCTGCGCGATCGCGGCGGCGGCATGGTCCTGAGTCGAGAAGATGTTGCACGAGGCCCAGCGTACGTCCGCGCCGAGCGCGGTCAGCGTCTCGATCAGCACGCCGGTCTGGATCGTCATGTGCAGCGAGCCGGCGACGCGCGCGCCCTTCAGCGGCTGCTGCGCCTTGTACTCATCACGGGTCTGCATGAGGCCGGGCATTTCGGTCTCGGCGATCGTGAGTTCCTTGCGGCCCCAAGCGGCGAGCGACATGTCGGCGACAACGTAATCCAGCTTCTGGGAATCGATGACTGCGGCGTTCATCACGCCCTCCTTTCTAAGAAATTGACTAGAAATGTGACGTGAGCGCGGTTTGAGGCAGCGTTCGGATTCGCGCGATGCGCATTCCATGCTGCCAATTGAAGCCTTCGAGCCTGGCGGGCGGCCGGCGAATGCGGATTCGCGGTACCCGTCGCAACGCTCCTCGAAGACGAACGGCGATTGTAGCAAATCGAGATGACTTCGGCGCGTGCGGGATGGCGTGGCAGCGCGCTGGTTCAGATCGGCAGCAGCCCCAGCATCGGCGCGAGCAGCACCATGGCGACGCCGGCGATCATCATCGTCAGGCTGGACACCACGCCCTCCTCGCTGCCGAGCTCGCGTGCCTTCGCGGTGCCGACGCCGTGCGCGGCCGCACCGAACAGCGCGCCGCGCGCGAGCCGCGTGCGCAGCGGCACGAACGCGAGCACGATTTCGCCGAACAGCATGCCGCAGACGCCGGTCGCGATCACGAACAGCGCGGTCAGGTCCTTCGGCGCGTGAATCCTGTCGGACACGGCGAGCGCGAATGGCGTCGACACCGAACGCGTCATCAGGCTGCGCTGCAAGTCCGGCGACAGGTGCAGCAGCTTCGCGAGCATCAGCGAGCCGCCGACGCCGACCAGAATGCCCACCGTCACGCCGACGGACAGCGAGATCCAGTGGCGCTTCAACAGTGCGCGGTACTCGTAGATCGGCACGGCGAACGCGACCGTCGCGGGGCCGAGCAGCCACATCAGCCAGCGTGTGTCCTCGAAGTAAAGCGAATACGGAATGTGCGCGAGTACGACGATCGCGACGAGCGCGGCCGGCACCGTCAGCATCGGCGTGAGCCACGGCGAGCGCACGCGCGCATACAGCGCCTTCGACGCGAAGTACAGCGCGATCGTCAGCACGAGGCAGCCGGCCGCGATCAGGCGCGAGGCGTCGTCGGCCAACAGCGAAGCGAACGGGAGCGGGTTCATCGGCGCTCGTGCGACAGACTGCCTGCCTTACGCGCAACCCGCACGCGGCGCAGCGCGAAACGCCGTTCGACGCGCGCGGCCTGATCGACAGCGAACGCCACCGCGACCATCACCATCAGGGTGCCGGCGATCACCACCAGCGCGAGGCGCCAGCCGTCCGCGCGGAACAGGCCGCCGTATTGCACGGCGGCGACCGCCGCCGGAATGAAGAACAGCAGCATGTCGGACAGCAGCCAGTCCGCGCCGGCCTTGACCCAGCGCGGCGCGATACCTCCGCAGAACAGCAGCGCGAGCAGCGCGACGAGGCCGACCACGCCGCCCGGCACCGGCAGATGGAGCCGCCGCACGATGAAATCGGCGCCGATCCAGAGCGCCGCGATCGCGGCGCTTTGCACGGCGATGCGTGCGACACGGCCGAAGCCACCCGCGTCTCCACTTGAGCCGCCACCGGCGGGACGGGCGGAACGGGTGAAAACTGGCGCGGACATGACATCCCCTGGCTGGCGTGGAAGGCATTTAGTATGGGGCCCGCCGCGCCATAAATAAAATGACTTACAATCATCGAAACCATTCCGAACTGGAATTCTGGAGACCACGCTCATGGAACTCCGCGCGCTGCGCTATTTCGTCGAAGTGGTCCGTCGGCAAAGCTTCACCGTCGCCGCCGAGCAGATGTTCGTCACGCAGCCGACCATCAGCAAGATGGTCAAGTCGCTGGAAGACGAAATCGGCTCGCCGCTGCTGCTGCGCGACGGCCGCCAGATGGTTCTCACCGACGTGGGCCGGATCGTCTATCAGCGCGGCCAGGACGTGCTCGCCGCGCACGCGCAACTGCAGGCCGAGCTGAACGATCTCGACACGCTCGGGCGCGGTGAACTGGCAATCGGCATTCCGCCGATGGGCGGTGCGCTCTTCACCCCCGCAATCGCCGCGTTCCGCCAGCGCTATCCGAAGATCGAGCTGAAGCTGTTCGAGCAGGGCTCGCGCGCGATCGAAGCCGCGCTGATCAACGGTGAACTGGAACTGGGCGGTGTGCTGCAGCCGGTCGACCCCGACAACATCGACGTGCTGCCGATGTCGCGCGAGCTGTTGTGGCTCGTCGCGCGCGCCGGCTCGCGCTGGGATGCGTTGAACGAGGTGCCGCTCGCCCAACTCGCCGATGAGCCGTTCGTGTTTTACGGCGAAAGCCTCGCGCTGAACGACGTCGTGTTGAACGCATGTCGCGCGGCGGGATTTGCGCCCGCGATCGTCGGACGCAGCGCGCATTGGGACTTCATGGCGGCGCTGGTGCTGGCTGGCGTCGGCATCGCGCTGCTGCCCGCGCCCTATTGCCGGCGGCTCGATCCCGCGCAGTTCACCTGCCGCCCGGTCGTCGAACCGGAGATCCCTTGGGAGATGGCGATCGGCTGGCGCCGCAACGGCTATCTGTCGCACGCGGCGCGCGCGTGGCTCGACGTCGCGCGCGAAACGCTGCCGACACACGCCAGCGACGATTTCATACTCGGACCGGGGATCGGCTTTAACGGAATCACAGCGCCGCAAGGAGCTCTGCCACCCTCAGGCGAGTGACGGGCGGCGGCCGGCCGCCGGCCGCGTTACGCCGCTCGCGTTTGCCGACCTCCTTGCAAACGGCGATCAAACCGCCTGCGCGGGCGTGTCACCTGGGTTCGGGGGCGTCACCGTCGCCGACCTCCCCGCTCCGTCTCGCCGGCTCGTCGCGATCAACTCCGCCGCCCGTTCGCCGATCATCACCGTCGGCGAATTGGTGTTGCCGCCGATCAGGGTCGGCATGACCGACGCATCGACGATCCTCAACCCCGTCACGCCGCGCACGCGCAATTGCGGATCGACGACCGAGCGCGTGTCGCCGCCCATCCGGCAGGTCGCGACCGGGTGATAGATCGTGTCCGCGCGCTCGGCGATCGTCTGCCGCAGTTCCGCATCCGATTGCCCTGGCCGCGTGTACAACTCCTCGCCGCCGTGCAGCGCGAGCGACGGCGCGCCGAGAATGCGCCGCGCCATCTTCGCGCCCTCGACGAGCAGATCGAGATCGCGCGCATCGCTCAGAAAGCGCGGATCGATCAGCGGCGCGACACGCGCATCGGCGCTTGCGAGCGTCACGGTGCCGCGGCTATGCGGACGCAGCACGCATACATGCAGCGAATAGCCGTGGCCCCAGTGCATATGGCGGTTGTGATCGTCGACGATCGCCGCGCAGAAATGCAGTTGCAGATCGGGCCGCGCGAGCGTCGGCCGGCTCTTCAGAAAACCGCCCGCCTCGGCGACGTTGCTCGACAGCATGCCGCGCCCGTGGCACATGAAGGTCACGAATTGCGGCAGCATCCGCGCGATGCCGCGCACCGAGAAACCGGTGGGCTCGATCGACCTCACGCGCTTGTTGATCGTGAAATCGATGTGATCGATCAGGTTCTGGCCGACCTCGGGCGCATCGTGAAGCACGTCGATGCCGAGCGAGCGCAGATGCGCGGCCGGCCCAAGGCCCGAGCACATCAACAATTGCGGCGAGTTGAACGCCCCAGCGGCGAGCACGACCTCGGCGCGCGCCGCGAGCGTTTCGGTGCGGCCGCCGCGCACGATTTCGACGCCGCTCGCGCGCTTGCGGTCGAACACGACGCGCAGCACGGTCGCGTCGGCCATCGTGTGCAGATTCGCGCGCGGCCGGTCGTAGATGTACGCGCGCGCGACGCTGCAACGGCGCCCGTCACGTTGCGTGACCTGATAGAAGCCGATGCCTTCCTGATCCGCGCCGTTGAAGTCGTCGTTCGCTTTGTAGCCCGCTTCGAGCGCGGCCTGCACGAAGCGCCTGGAAAACGGATTCCTGAAGCGCAGATCGGACACGGTCAGCGGACCGGCCTCGCCATGCCACGCATCGGCGCCGCGCTCGTTGTCTTCGGCGCGGCGAAAATACGGCAGCACCTCGGCCCACGACCAGCCGTCGCAGCCGAGCCGCGCCCACTCGTCGTAATCGAGCGGATGGCCGCGCGTGTAAATCATCGCGTTGATCGCGCTCGATCCGCCGAAACCGCGTCCGCGCGGCTGATAGCCCTGGCGACCGGCGAGCCCCGGCTGCGGCGTGGTCAGGTAGCCGTAGTTGGTCTTCAGTCTATTCGGCACCACGGCCGCGACGCCGACCGGCATGTTCACCAACAGATTGCGCCCGGTATGCGGACCGGCCTCGATCAGCGCGATGGTCGCGTCGGGACAGCTATCCGCGAGACGGCTCGCGAGCGCGCAGCCGCCCGAGCCCGCACCGACGATGATGTAGTCGTATTGCATGCGCTCCTCCTGATGGGCCGCGTTGCTCGCGGACCCTGTCTCGTGCACACTTGTCTACGTGTGTTTTCTGCGCATTGTAGGGAGCGTATTGGGGCTGCGGCGGCTCCCTGACAGAACGATTCCTCTAAACGCCGGCGGCAACGCGCCCCTATGATGAAAGGCGCGTACGGCCCGCGCGCGGCTTCCAAACATGGCGCGACGCGCGTCCTCCTTCCGGCATGCGGCATCACGCGCGGCGCTCGAACAGATGCGACAAAGCGCATCGCGGATGCCGTCGGCAAAGCGGCGCACAATAAGCGAAAGCACGGAGACAGCAGATGGAACGGCACGGCTTCGGCCAGACTCACGAGGTGACGAATCAGGCACCGCCGCTCGCGGACTACAACCTGTTCGCGAGCGACGCCGCCTTGAGCGCGGCCGTCGATCGCGACGGCGCGAGCTGGCATCGCGAGGCGCTGCTGCGACACGGCGCGACGCTGACGACGCCCGACACGCTCGCGCTCGCGGAGCTCGCCAACCGTCATACGCCGGAGCTGGTCACGCATAGTCCGCGCGGCGAGCGCATCGACGCGCTCGAGTTCCATCCCGCGTGGCATGAACTGCTCGCGCTGCTGCGCCGCGAAGGGCTACACGCGCTGCCGTTCGCCGAGCCGCGAAGCGGCGCGATGGCCGCGCGCTGCGCCGGCTACTTCATGCATGCGCAGATCGAATCCGGCTCGCTGTGCCCACTGACGATGACATTCGCGAGCATTCCGGTGTTGCGGCGCGAATCCACGTTGTTCGATACGCTGCGCGACCAGTTGTACACACGCGAGCACGATCCGCGCGACGTGCCGCTCACGCAAAAGCGCTCGGCGATGATCGGCATGGGCATGACCGAGAAACAGGGCGGCTCCGACGTGCGCAGCAACCGGACGCGCGCCCATGCGTTCGACGGTGCCGGCGGACGGGGCGGCGCCTACCGGCTCGTCGGTCATAAATGGTTCTTCTCGGCGCCGCAGTGCGACGCCCATCTGGTGCTCGCGCGCACCGACACGCACGAGGGACTGTCGTGCTTTTTCGTGCCGCGCTTCGCGCCGGACGGCAGCAAGAACGCGGTGCAGATCCAGCGCCTGAAGGACAAGCTCGGCAATCGCTCCAACGCGAGCAGCGAAGTCGAATTTCTCGACGCGTACGGCGTGATGATCGGCGACGAAGGACGCGGCGTGCCGACCATCATCGAAATGGCGAGCTACACGCGGCTCGACTGCGTGATCGGCAGCGCCGCGCTGATGCGTGCCGCGCTCGTGCAGGCGGTCCATCATGCGCGGCATCGCAGCGCGTTCGGCCGGCACCTTGCCGAGCAGCCGCTGATGCGCAACGTGCTCGCCGATCTCGCGCTCGAATCCGAAGCGGCTACGGTGCTGTTCATGCGTCTCGCGCGCGCGTTCGAGGAATCCGCCGACGCGTCGTCGGCTTCATCGGCCGAACGCGCCTGGCGGCGCATCGTTACGCCTGCCGCGAAGTACTGGGTCTGCAAGCGCGCGCTCGAATTCACCGGCGAGGCGATGGAAGTCTGGGGCGGCAACGGCTACGTCGAAACCGGGCCGATGGCGCGCTTCTATCGCGAGGCGCCGGTCAACTCGATCTGGGAAGGCTCGGGCAACGTGATGTGCCTCGACGTGCTGCGCGCGATGGAGCGCGAGCCGCGGGCCGCGCAAGCGCTGTTCGCCGCCTGGCAGGACGTCGCGCGCGCGCATCCGGCGTTGGGCGCGGCACTCGCGCGCCTCGCCGCGACGCTGAACGGACCGGCCGAACAGCGCGAGGCGTCGGCGCGACGTATCGCGCAGCAGATCGTGCTGATCGCGCAGGCGACGCTGCTCGCGCAGCACGCGCCCGCCGGGGTCGCCGACGCGTTCATCGCGACGCGTCTCGCCGACGGCTGCGGCGAAAGCGGCCGCGTGTACGGCACGCTGCCGGCCACGTTCGATCACGCGGCGATCGTCAAGCGCGCCTTTCCCGCGTAAACGCGGCGGGCGCGCAAACCCCGAGCGCACCGCTCGCAACTCCGACTCAACCTCAAACCAAGATAAGCGCGCTCGACGCGCACGGTCATCCATCTGGGAGTGGACTCACATGAAGAACGATGTGCCGGAGGTCGCCGCGCTCCAAGCACTGTTGCGCGATCAACGTCATGCGTATCTGCGCGCGCCCTATCCGTCGTGGGACACGCGCGCGACGCATCTGCGCGCGCTGCGCAAGCTGATGCTCGACAATCGCGACGCGCTCGCCGACGCGATGCACGCGGACTTCGGCAATCGTGCGAAGGAAGAAGTGCTGCTCGCCGAATTCCTGCTCGTGAAGGAAGAGATCGACGCCGCGCTGCGTCACGGCAAGCGCTGGATGAAAGCGCAGCGCCGCCGCACCAACAAGTGGCTGCTGCCGGCGCGCGCGAAGGTGGTGCCGCAGCCGCTCGGCGTGGTCGGCATCATCGTGCCGTGGAATTATCCGGTGCTGCTCGCGGTCGGCCCGTTGATCAGCGCGCTGACGGCCGGCAATCGCGCGATCATCAAGATGTCCGAACTGACGCCGCGCACCTCGGCGCTATTCGAGCTGCTGATCGGTCAGACGTTCGCGCGCACTCACGTCGCGGTCGTCAACGGCGATGCGGCGCTCGCGGCCGCGTTCAGCGCGCTGCCGTTCGATCATCTGCTGTTCACCGGCTCGACGAAGGTCGGTCACGAAGTGATGCGCGCGGCGGCCGAGCATCTGACGCCGGTCACGCTCGAACTCGGCGGCAAGTCGCCGGCGCTGATCGGCGCGCATGCGCGTTTCGACAACGCGGTCGACAATCTGATCGCCGGCAAGACGCTGAACGCGGGGCAGACCTGTGTGGCGCCCGACTACGTGCTGGTGCCGCGCGGCAAGGAGCAGGCGTTCATCGAACGGGCGCGCGTGCGGATGGCGAGGATGTATCCGGACTTCGGGCAGAACCCGGATTACACGTCGATCATTTCTTCGCGGCACTTCGAGCGGCTCGAACGTCTCGCCGACGAAGCGCGGGCTGCGGGCGCGCAATTGCATGCGCTGACCAACGCGACGCCCGATGCCGGGAGCCGGCGCTTTCCGCTGATCGCCGTGACTGGCGCGCCGGACGAATGCGCGCTGATGCAGGAGGAGATTTTTGGGCCGCTGTTGCCGCTCGTGCCGTACGACACGCTCGACGACGCGATCGCGTGGATCAATGCGCGGCCGCGGCCGCTGGCGCTTTATCTCTATGCCGACGATGCGCGGACGGTTGAGCGTGTCACGCATGAAACGATCGCCGGCGGCATGGCGGTTAACGAGACGCTGATGCATCTGGCATGTGAGAGTTTGCCGTTCGGCGGGGTCGGGGCGAGTGGGATGGGGGCGTACCACGGGTACGAGGGGTTCGTTACTTTTTCCAAGATGAAGCCCGTGCTCGTGCAGGCGCGCTTGAATGCGCGCGGGTTGATTTCGCCACCGTACGGGAGACGCGTGAACGCGGTGTTGAAGTTGATGATGAGATTCTGATTTAGCCCCTGGGCGGGGTGAGGCCTTTTTTTGTCTTTGTTCTTTGCGGTGTTGGCCTTTCCTTGTTGTCTTATCGGTCTATTAGCGTTGCCCCTGTGCGGGGCGGCACCTACTTTCTTTGCTGCTGCAAAGAAAGTAGGCAAAGAAGACAGCTAAAACCGCCAACTCTTAAGCGGGTCCCTCGGTCTGCATGAGGTAGTGGTGCATCTGGAATCCGTGCTCCCGCACATTCCGCGCCAGTGACAAGGCAGTCACTCTTCCGGCGGCGCTACGCGCGCCGAAACCCCGTTCAAAAACCACCGGTTGTTTCGGCGCATCGCCGAGGCGCAGCCGACGGCCCCCGCTGCGCGGGCCAAACCATTGGTTTCCCTGGCAGACCCGTCCGCGACGCACGTAGTGCGGAGTGGGAGGGATGACGGCTTTGTCACGAACGGGGAATGTGCGGCGGCCTGGATTCCAGATGCACCACTACCCCTTCCAAGCCAGGGGACCCGCTTATGAGCTTGCGGTTTGAGCTGTCTTCTTTGCCTACTTTCTTTGCAGCAGCAAAGAAAGTAGGTGCCGCCCCGCACAGGGGCAACGCTAATAGACCGATAAGACAACAAGGAAAGGCCAACACTGCAAAGAACAACGACAAAAAAGCGCCCGCCCTGCCAAAGGGCAAACACACACCTTCAGTGATCCACAGTACTAGCACCGCCAGGCACATCAGTAGCAACAACATCAACCACATCCGGCGCGCCAGCGCCATTGCCCGTCTCAGCATCAGCCCCACTCTCGAGCCGATGCAACCAGGCCAGCAACTCGGCGACAGCCTGATAAAGCTGCGGTGGAATCCGCGCATCCAGATCGACTTGCATCAGCAGCGACACCATCTCGGGCGCCTCATGCACATACAGCCCAGCCTCCTTCGCGCGCTGCACGATCATCTCAGCGAGCAGCCCATACCCCTTGGCGACCAGACGCGGGGCGGGCTCGCCGCCATGAGCGTCATAAACAAGCGCGGCCGCGCTGCGACGTTGGGTGCGGCTCATCAGATATCCCAATCGAGGTCGTCGCGCGATGCGGCGCCCGACGCCGACGCCGTCGACGTGGCCACAGCCGCCGACGCCGACCGTGCATACGCGCCCGCGGCCTGCGCACCCGCCGCCGAGGTGCCCGCCGCGGTAGTACCAGGCACACCGCCGCCGATCTCGCGAATCGTCAATCCCTGCAACTCGAGCCCCGCCGCCGCGAGCCGCTGACGGAAATCGTCCCCCTGCATCGCGAGCCGCGCGGCGCCCCGCGGGCTCGCCTGCACGCGCGCGGCCAGCCGCGTGCCGGTCAGCGTCAGTTCGGCATCGACGGTGCCGAGCGTCGGCAGCGACAGCGTCAGGCGCGTGCGCCACGGCTGGTCGTCCTCGCTCGCGAGGCCGCCGCCGCTGCGGTCCCATTCGTCGCCATCCTGCTCGATCGTCCAGTCCAGACGCGCGCCGGGCCACGCCTCGCCGGTCCAGCGGAACTGTCCGGTCGCAAGCAGATCGAGCTGCTGGCGCACGAGCGGCACCGTCGCCGGATGCACCGCCGCCGCCATCGCCTGCGCGCTCTGCGACGAGCCGGCATCGGCCGCCTGAGACACGGCGCTGTGCAGCCCCGCGTGTGTGGACTGGCCATTCAGGTCGGACACCGAGCTGGCCAGCAGCTCGCCCGCGACGAGTCGCGCGGCCTGCGCGGTCAGGATAGACGGCATCGCGTGCATGGCAGGGTTGTTCTCGGCAACGTTCGGCGTGCCGCGTGGCGTTGCCTCGGCGGCTCCGTTCGCCGCAGCGGACCGCGCGCCCGCGTCGCCAGCGTCGGCGCTCCAGTCGGGAGGCAATTGAGAATCTGCGACGAGCTGGTTCTGCGCCTCGTTCGCCAGTTGGGCCGGCGAACGCTGGCCGACCAGCCACGCCGCGAGATGCGCCTCGTAGAACAGGCCGCTGTCGGCGACCGTCTGTTGCAGCGCGGCCGCGAGCGCCGCGACCGGCACTTCGGTCGCCGCCACGCTCGCGGTGGCGGCCGCGGTTGCGCTGGCGGCAGCGTTGGGATTGGTGTTGGTGTTGGCAGCAGCGGCGGAATCGCCGGCAGCGAAATTGACTGTCGCGGCACCCGCCGCATCGGTCAGCGGCAAGCTTTCGATGGCGACGTCGAGCGCCGGCGCGGCCGCCCAGATCGGCGCGCGGCCGAGCACCGCCGGTGTGGCCTCGCCGCCTGAGTGCGCAATCGCATTCAGCGTCAGCGCAACGGCCGACAGCGCGGTTTGCGCGGACGGCTGGGGCGCGGGCGTCACGTTCGCAGGCGCCGCGGGAACCGCGGTATCGACGCCGGCCGCGCCGGTCTGCGAGGTGGTCGCGGTTCCCGGCGCGATGCTGAGCAGGCTGTCGATCCGGCTCGACAGCACCGAAGCGAGGGCCGAATCGATTCCGTTCATGCCGGTTCCTTGGTCGCATCGGCGGCAACGCGCGCGATGCTCTGATTGCTCCGATCCTTCAGACGCGTGCGGCGTGGCGCCCGCTCACGCGCGCGCCCGCTCGCGCTCAGCGCGCCCCGTACAACTCCTTCAGCACGCGCGTCGACCGGCCGGCGAACAGCGCCGACAGATGCGCCATGCGCGGATTCGCGAGGTCGCGGATCGCGGCGTCGTCGGCGAGGATCTGGCGGATCAGCGCGTACTTGCGCAGGCGTTCGGCCTCGTCGAGCTTGACGCCCACGTCGGCTTCGCGCAGCGCTTCGACCAGCTGCCGATACTCTTCCTGCAAGTGCACCATGTCGTTCCACAGTGCACGACGGGCCGCCATCAGCATGCGGCAGGAGAGCGCCGCGATCGCCTCGTAGCGGGCAAAATATTCTGCGTTCGATGTCATCTCAGGCTTTCCGCGGCTGGCTGTGCTGCCATCCGCGCGATCTCCGGGGCTATCCCGATCCATGCCTCTTCGAGCGTCGCGAGCAGACGGTCCACTTCCACGAGCATCGCCTCGCTCTGATTGATATTGGCTTGCAACAGTCGACGCGCCATATAGTCGTACAAAGCGTTGAGCCGTTCGGCGATTTCGCCGCCCACCTCGAGGTTGAGCGACTGCTGCAGCCCGCTTTCGATGATCCGGATCGCCTTGCTGATCGCCATGCCACGCTCGGCCACGTTGCCCTGCTGCAAATGCATGCGGCTTTGCGCGATCGCCTGGCGTGCGCCCTGGTACAGCAACACGATCAGACGATGCGGACTTGCGCCCATCACGGATGTCTCGATACCGACACGCGCATACGCGTTGGCTCCAGCGTGCCCTTGGGAAAACATCGGCGCTCCTCCTCTTATACTGGCTGCGGTTAAGTCGTGGCGTGGCCGCGCGGCGCGTCGACGCGCCGGTCGCTGACCTGTAATTTGGTTATCGGATGCGCGACGACAAAGCTTTAGTCCGGTGTAAGGAGGATCGAAAGCGCCGCTGGGCGGGCCCGGGAAACACGGCACGAAGCCGCCGGCGCAAGCGCCGGCAGCGGCGTGCCGGATCGTCGGACGGGACTCGTGTGGACCTTCAGGCGGTCCTTCAGGCAGTCCTTCAGGCGGACACGCGCGATCCCGCTCAGATCGACATCTGCGCGATGTCGTTGTACGCGGCGACCAGCTTGTTGCGCACCTGCAGGCCGAACTGGAAGCCGATGTTGGCCTTCTGCATGTCGACCATCACGTCGTTCAGCGAGACGTTCGACGCACCGAGCTCGAACGCCTGCGACTCGCCGACCGCCTTCTGCTGGTCGCCGCTGATCTTGTCGAGCGAAGCCTTCAGCGCCGCCGCGAAGTTGGTGGGCGTCGCCGCGCCGGATTGCTCCGCCGCCGGGGTCGCGTCGCCGGCCGCCTGCGCCGCCATCGCCTGCATCTGTTGCAGCGCCGACGATAGCGCGTTCACGGGCATGGTCATGTTTTCTCCGTTGGATGTGCGATCGGACCGCCGGACGGTGTACCGATCTGGACGAAAGCATAGCAGCGGCTCCTCGCGGAAAGTCCCGAAACTAGAGGGAAAACCCGGCTCTATTCAAGCAATCGGGTTGAGCGGCGCTGCGGATAATTTCAAAGGTGAAAGTCTCTGTCCGTCCGCCCAGCCCCGGCGCGGCATCACGACAGAACGCCAAGGCATTCCCCGGAGAAACCCGACGCATGGATTCGTCAGCCAACTCGTTGATCAACCCCGACGCCCGTATGGGGCTCGCCGGCGCGCAGCCCGCTGCCGGTCAGGCCGGTAGCGGCCAGGCCGGCGGCATGGCCGACCTCGGTGGCCTCGGCGGCCTGGGAGGTATCGGCGGCAATTTCGGCCAGCGTCTGTCCGGACTCGCGCAGATGCGCGGCAACCCGCGCGCGCCGCTCGTGTTCGCGGTCGCGCTGCTGGTGGCGGTCGTCGCCGGCCTGTTCCTGTGGTCGCGCGCGCCCAGCTACAAGGTGCTCTACAGCAATCTGTCCGACCGCGACGGCGGCTCGATCATCACCGCGCTGCAGCAGGCCAATATTCCGTACAAGCTGTCCGAAAGCGGCAGCGCGATCCTCGTGCCGGCCGAGCAGGTCCACGAGATGCGCCTGCGCCTCGCATCGCAGGGGCTGCCGAAGAGTGGCTCGGTCGGCTTCGAGCTGATGGACAACCAGAAATTCGGCATCAGCCAGTTCGACGAGCAGATCAACTATCAGCGCGCGCTCGAAGGCGAACTCGAACGCACGATCGAAGCGATCTCGAGCGTCAAATCGGCGCGCGTGCATCTCGCGATTCCGAAGCCGAGCGTGTTCGTGCGCGACAAGGAAGCGCCGTCGGCGGCGGTGCTCGTGAACCTGTACCCGGGCCGCGTGCTCGACGAAGGGCAGGTCGTCGCGATTACGCACATGGTGGCCTCGGCGGTGCCGGAAATGCCGGTGCGCGGCGTGACGATCCTCGACCAGGACGGCAACCTGCTCACGCAGCCCACCAATGGCGGCGGACTCGATGCGACCCAGCTGAAGTTCCGCCAGCAGATCGAGCGCAACACCCAGCAGCGCATCGACACGATCCTCGCGCCGCTGTTCGGCGCCGGCAACGCGCGCTCGCAGGTCAGCGCCGACATCGACTTCTCGCACAGCGAGCAGACCTCCGAGAACTACGGCCCGAACGGCAATCCGCAGCAGGCCGCGATCCGCAGCCAGCAGTCGAGCAGCGCCACCGAAATGTCGCAAGGCGGCGCCTCGGGGGTGCCGGGCGCGCTGTCGAACCAGCCGCCGCAGCCGGCCTCCGCGCCGATCGTGGCGGGCAACGGCGCGAGCTCGGTCACCACGACGCCGGTCAGCGACCGCAAGGATTCGACCACCAACTACGAGCTCGACAAGACCGTGCGCCACGTCGACCAGCCGATGGGCGGCATCCGCCGGCTGTCGGTCGCGGTGGTCGTCAATTATCTGCGGGTCGTCGATCCGAAGGGTCACGTGACGATGCAGCCGGTCAGCGCCGACAAGCTCGCGCAGATCACCCAGCTCGTGAAGGACGCGATGGGCTTCGACGCGTCGCGCGGCGACTCGGTCAACGTGGTCAACAGCGCGTTTACCACCGAGCTCGACCCGAACGCCGACCTGCCGTGGTGGCGCACGCCCGACATGCTCGCGCTGTACAAGCAGATCGCGACGTACCTCGGCATCGGCGCGGTGGCCCTGTTCCTCTACTTCGTGATGGTGAAGCCGGCGCTGCGCCGCGCCTTCCCGCCGCCGCCCGAGCCGGTTGCCGCGCTGATGGCGCCCGACGAACCGGTGCTGCTCGACGGCATCCCGGCCGAGGAGCGCGATGGCGCGGTGGTGGAAATCGAAGCGGATAGCGAGCATCTCGCGCTCGAAAACGCGAAGCACAAATACGAGCGGAACCTGGAGTTCGCGCGCAGCATCGCGCGTCAGGATCCGAAGGTCGTAGCAACCGTCGTCAAGAACTGGGTGTCCGATGAGCGCTGAAGGCGTAGTGAAGAGCGCGCTGCTGCTGATGTCGATCGGCGAGGAAGAGGCGGCGCAGGTGTTCAAGTTTCTGGGCCCCCGTGAGGTTCAGAAAATCGGCGTCGCGATGGCGGCGCTGAAGAACGTCACCCGCGAACAGGTCGACGAGGTGCTGCAGGAGTTCGTGCGCGAGGCCGAGCAGCACACCGGCATGTCGCTCGATTCGAGCGATTACATCCGCTCCGTGCTGACCAAGGCGCTCGGCGACGACAAGGCCGGCGCGATCATCGACCGGATCCTGCAGGGCAGCGACACGAGCGGTATCGAAGGCCTGAAGTGGATGGACTCGGCGGCGGTCGCGGAACTGATCAAGAACGAGCATCCGCAGATCATCGCGACGATCCTCGTGCATCTGGACCGCGATCAGGCTTCGGAGATCGTCGGCTGTTTCACGGACCGGCTGCGCAACGACGTGCTGCTGCGGATCGCGACGCTCGACGGCATCCAGCCGGCCGCGCTGCGCGAGCTCGACGACGTGCTGACCGGCCTCTTGTCCGGCAGCGACAACCTGAAGCGCAGCCCGATGGGCGGTATCCGCACGGCCGCCGAGATTCTGAACTTCATGTCGAGCAACCACGAGGAAGGCGTCATCGAAAACGTGCGCCAGTACGACGCCGAGCTCGCGCAGAAGATCATCGACCAGATGTTCGTGTTCGAGAACCTGCTCGACCTCGAAGACCGCGCGATCCAGCTGCTGCTGAAGGAAGTCGAATCCGAAGCGCTGATCATCTCGCTGAAGGGCGCGGCGCCCGCGCTGCGTCAGAAGTTCCTGTCGAACATGTCGCAGCGCGCGGCCGAGTTGCTCGCCGAAGACCTCGACGCGCGCGGCCCGGTACGCGTGTCCGAAGTCGAGACGCAGCAGCGCCGCATCCTGCAGATCGTGCGCAACCTGGCCGAGAGCGGACAGATCGTTCTAGGCGGCAAGGCAGAAGATGCCTATGTCTGATCCGAACGCCCCGGCAAAGGAAAGCCTCTCGGCCTACCAGCGCTGGGAGATGGCGTCGTTCGACCCGGCTCCTCCGGCGCCGCCGCCGGCCGAACCCGAGTTCGACGAGCGCGCGTTCGAAGCCGAACTCGAGCACCGCCGCGAAGCCGCGCATGCACAGGGCGTCGCGTCCGGTCATGTGGCCGGCCAGGCGCTCGGCTATCAGGCGGGCTATGACCAGGGGCACGCGCAGGGTTTCGCGCAAGGCCAGGCCGAGGCGCGCGAGGAAGCGATGCGGCTCGCCGCGCTCGCCGAAACCTTCAAGAGCGCGCTCGATGGCGCGCAGCACGCGATCTCCGAAACGCTGATCGCACTCGCGCTCGACATCGCGCAGCAGGTCGTGCGCCAGCACGTGCAGCACGACCCGACCGCACTGATCGCGGCCGCGCGCGAGGTACTCGCGGCCGAGCCCGCGCTTGCCGGCGCGCCGGCGCTGATCGTGAGTCCCGCCGATCTGCCGGTCGTCGAGGCGTATCTGCTCGATGAATTGCAAACGCGCGGCTGGACCGTGCGCACCGACGCATCGGTGGAGCGTGGCGGTTGCCGCGCGCAGGCCGGCACCGGTGAGGTCGACGCGGGCATCGACACGCGCTGGCAGCGCGTCGCCGCCGCGCTCGGCAAGGTGAGCACGTGGTGAAGCCGACGCTCGACGAGATCCGCGCGAGCGATCTGACGCCGCTCGAACGCGAGCTCGCGTTGGCGTCGTTCGGCGCCGAGGCGCTGGCCGATGTCGAGTCGGCCGGTATTCCGCAGCCCCCGGATGCGGCATGGCACGCTCCTGCGAGCGCACATCCAGCGACAGGCGCGGCGGCGAGCCGCGAGTCCGCCGCGACGGACCACGCCGCGCGCAGTGCTTGCGCCGCTCACGCTCCGCACGCGCCGTCCTACGATCCCGCGCTCGACATCAATCCCCACATGCAGGCATGGCGCGGCCAGCTCGACGCGCTGCGCGCGCGCAACGCGATCGCGAAGCCGCTGCGCGCGTGCGGGCGTCTCACACGCGCGGCCGGTCTCGTGCTCGAAGCGGTCGGCCTGCGTCTGTCGGTCGGCGCCGAAGTGATGATCGAGTTGCCGCCCGGCAGTTCGCTGCCGATGGCCGAAGCCGAAGTGGTCGGCTTCTCCGGCGACAAGCTGTTCCTGATGCCGACCACCGAAGTGATCGGCCTGTTGCCCGGCGCGCGGGTCTTTCCGCTCGAAAGCGCGCCGATCGCCGACCCGCTCGCGGGCGCGAAGCGTCTACCGGTCGGCTGGGAATTGCTCGGCCGCGTGCTCGACGCATCCGGCCGTCCGCTCGACGGGCTCGGCCCGCTCGGCACGCAAAGGGACGCGCCGCTGTCCGCGCCGGTCATCAATCCGCTCAATCGCGAGCCGATTCACAAGGTGCTCGACGTCGGCGTGCGCGCGATCAACTCGCTGTTGACCGTCGGTCGTGGTCAACGGATGGGGCTGTTCGCGGGTTCGGGCGTCGGTAAATCGGTGCTGCTCGGCACGATGGCGCGCTACACCAGCGCCGAGGTGATCGTGATCGGCCTGATCGGCGAACGTGGCCGCGAAGTGAAGGAGTTCATCGAACAGATTCTCGGCGAGGAAGGGTTGGCGCGCTCGGTCGTGATCGCCGCGCCGGCCGACGTGTCGCCGCTGTTACGGATGCAGGCCGCCGCGTACTCGACCTCGCTCGCCGAATACTTCCGCGACCAGGGCAAGCACGTGCTGCTGCTAATGGATTCGCTGACCCGTTACGCGATGGCGCAGCGCGAGATCGCGCTCGCGATCGGCGAGCCGCCCGCGACCAAGGGGTATCCGCCGTCGGTGTTCGCGAAGCTGCCGGCGCTCGTCGAGCGCACCGGCAACGGACCGGCGGGCGGCGGCTCGATCACCGCGTTCTACACGGTGCTCACCGAAGGCGACGACCAGCAGGACCCGATCGCCGACTCGGCGCGCGCGATTCTCGACGGCCACATCGTGCTGTCGCGCTCGCTCGCCGAAGCCGGCCACTACCCTGCGATCGATATCGAAGCGTCGATTAGCCGGGCAATGACCGCGCTGATCGACGATAACCATCTGAATAAAACGCGTATGTTCAAGCAGATGCTGTCGCGCTATCAGCGTAACCGCGATCTGATCAACGTCGGCGCGTATTCGAGCGGGCGCGACGCGGTGCTCGATCGCGCGATCGCGCTGTATCCGCGGATGGAAGCGTTCCTGCAGCAAGGCTTTCGCGAGTGCGCGAACTTCCAGCCGAGCATCGACATGCTGAACGCGCTGTTTGCTTAGGGCCGAGGAGGCTGACGATGTCGAAACATTTTCCGATCAAGACGCTGATCGGTCTCGCGCAGGACGATGTGGATGCCGCCGCGCAGCGGCTCGGCCGCGCGCAGCGCGAGCGTAACGACGTACAGGCGCAACTCGATGCGCTCGTGCAGTACCGCGACGAATACTACGCACGCTTCATGGAGAGCGCGCAGTCGGGCATGCCGGCCGGCAACATGCGCAACTTCCAGGCGTTCATCGATACGCTCGATGCCGCGATCGAGCAGCAGCGCAGCCTGCTGGCGGCGGCGAGCGCGCGCCTCGAGGCGGCGAAGCCCGACTGGCAGCGCCACAAGCAGAAGCTCGGCTCGTACGAAGTGCTGCAGGCGCGCGGCGAGGCGGCCGAGGCGAAGGTTGCGGCGCGGCGCGAACAGCGCGACGCCGACGAATTTGCGGCGCGGAGTCTGCGCATGCGAGCCGACGGCGCATGAGGCCTTGCCTCGCGGCCAAAGCCTGACGGCACACCCGTTCGACCGATTCACAGGATTCTTTATGTCGCTTCTTTCACAGATCGGCTCCCAACTGAGCACGCTGCTCGACACGAGCGGCAATGGGTCGAGCAGCGCGTCCGCGAACGCCGCGGTCTCGAGCCCGTTCGCGCAGACCTTGCAGCAAAGCATCGACCAGCAGAACAGCGCGAATCAACAGCAGACCAGTTCAGCGACGGCGTCGCAAGCCTCGGCGCCGAGCGAGCCCAGTGCGCCGCCGCCCGCTTCCGCTTCCACGTCCGCTCCCGCTTCCTCGCAGCAGAGCGCGAGCGGCAGCCAGAACGGCAACGGCACAGCGAGCAACGCGGCGAGCAGCAGCGCGTCATCGCCGTCGTCCACGCCGTCGACGACACCGACGCAGCAGGCATCGAACAGCCAGACGACCGCGACGCAAGCCAGGCAGAAAGACACCAAGGCGCAAACCGACGCTGGCGCGCTCGCCGCCGCTGCGGCTGCCGCCCAGGCTCAGGCGCAAGCGCAGGCACAGGTCGTCGCCAACAACGCCGACTCGAACGCCACCACCACGACCGATGCCGCGAGCTCCGCCGCCGATGCGGTGAGCGCGCTGGCCGGCACGGCCACGAGCGCGCTCGCGGCGACCGCGGCAAGCAGGAAAGGCGCGGTCGATCCGAAGTCGCTGCAGGATGCGTTGCAGCGTGCGCTGTCCGCGCTGTCGAGCGGCCAGGGCGCGGTGCCCGCGGCCGCGCTTGCTGGCGGCGCGGCCGCAAAAGCCGCGAGCGTGTCGAGCGCGGCGGGCGGCTTGGGCAGCGCGAAAAACGGCCTGAACGGCACGTCGGACGACAAGACGCTCGCGAGCGGCCTGTTCGGCAACGGCAAGGGCGCCTCGACGACCCACACCACGTCAACGGCGACGGCTGCCGCGACCGCGCTGGCCGATCCGTCGGCAGCGAAGTCGGCCGCCGACGCGTTGAGCGCCGCGGCCGCGACGAGCGGCCAGGCGGACAACCTCGCATCGGTGCGCAGCGCGTCCGAGGCGGCGAACGCCGCGCTGGCCGCGACGCAGGCGGCAGCGAACGCCGCGAGCACGACGGCGGCAGCGCAGAGTACGGGCAATGCGAGCGCGGCGGCCGCCGCGAATGCGTTGACGCCGCAGGTCGGCACGAGCGACTGGGAAGACGCGCTGAGCCAGAAGGTGTTGTTTTTGTCGAATGCGCATTCGCAGAGTGCTGAGCTGACGCTCAATCCGAAGGATCTGGGGCCGTTGCAGGTCGTGTTGCAGGTGGCGGATAACCATGCGCATGCGCTGTTCGTTTCGCAGCACCAGTCGGTGCGGGAAGCGGTCGAGGCGGCGTTGCCGAAGCTTCGCGAGGCGATGGAGTCGAATGGGATTGGGCTTGGCAGCGCGAGTGTGAGTGATGGGTTTGCGCGGCAGAGCGGGCAACAGCAGCAGAGCGCTGGCGCGGGTGGGGGGAATGGGAAGAGGGGCAGTGGTGGTGGGGGCGCCCTTGCAGGGGACAGTTCCAGCGATGCCATCGGGAATGTTGCCGTGCGGCAGCAGGTTGGATTGGTCGATACGTTTGCCTGAAGCGAGGCGGGGCGCTTTTTTGTCGTTGTTCTTTGCGGTGTTGGCCTTTCCTTGTTGTCTTATCGGTCTATTAGCGTTGCCCCTGTGCGGGGCGGCACCTACTTTCTTTGCTGCTGCAAAGAAAGTAGGCAAAGAAGACAGCTCAAACCGCAAGCTCATAAGCGGGTCCCCTAGCTTGGAAGGGGTAGTGGTGCATCTGGAATCCGGGCCCCCGCACATTCCCCGTTCGTGACAAAGCCGTCATCCCTCCCACTCCGCACTACGTGCGTCGCGGACGGGTCTGCCAGGGAAACCAATGGTTTTGCCCGCGCAGCGGGGGCCCTCGGCTGCGCCTCGGCGGTGCGCCGAAACCACCAGTGGGTTTTGAACGGGGTTTCGGCGCGCGTAGCGCCGCCGGAAGAATGACTGCCTTGTCACTGGCGCGGAATGTGCGGGAGCACGGATTCCAGATGCACCACTACCTCATGCAGACCGAGGGACCCGCTTAAGAATTGGCGGTTTGAGCTGTCTTCTTTGCCTACTTTCTTTGCAGCAGCAAAGAAAGTAGGTGCCGCCCCGCACAGGGGCAACGCTAATAGACCGATAAGTCAGCAAGGAAAGGCCAAAAAAGCCAGAACAACGACAAAAAAAACCCAAAAACCAGAAACAGCCAGAAATAGCCAGAAATAGCCCTTCTTTTCGACCCATAGCGCCGCAGGCAAATCAACAACAATCACCCTAACCCTTACTAGGCCAGCAACAAGCTGGCAACCCAAATGGCAACCACGACCGCCCCGCAACAAGCCGCGCCCGCCTCGCCGGGCCCCATGAAGCGCATCATCCTGATCGTCCTCATTGCGCTGATCGCCGCGGGCGCTGCCGGTGCCGGCGTGTGGTTCTTCATGTCGAAGCGCGCACCCGCCGCCGTATCGGCCGAAGCCGCGCCGGCGCAATCCGCCGTGCCGCTGTTCTTCCCGCTCGAATCGATGACCGTCAACCTGCAATCGGACGACGGCCAGCAACACTTCCTGCGCATCGGCCTCACGCTCAAGCTCGGCGATGCCGCCACCCAGCAGGCGCTCACCGATCACATGCCGGAAGTGCGCAGCCGCATCCTGCTCGCGCTGTCGAACAAGCACCCCGAAGAACTCGCGCCGCTCGAAGGCAAGCGCGCGCTCGCCGAAGAGCTGAAGACGCTGATCACCGAACCGATTGACAAGGGCGTCGCACCGATCCGCGTGCAGGACGTGCTGTTCACCGAATTCGTCGTGCAGTGACGTGACGTTGTCAAGCGCTGCCATCATCAATCGCCAAGGGACGCACGAGGAATAAGCAATGGGCCACGAAGAGTTCATGTCCCAGGAGGAGGTCGATGCCCTTCTGAAGGGCGTCACCGGCGAATCCGACACGGAATCCGAGCAAAACGACCGCACGGGCGTGCGCCCGTACAACATCGCCACGCAGGAACGTATCGTCCGTGGCCGGATGCCGGGCCTCGAAATCATCAACGACCGCTTCGCGCGCCTGTTGCGCGTCGGCATTTTCAACTTCATGCGGCGCTCGGCGGAAATTTCCGTCGGCCCGGTGAAGGTGCAGAAGTACAGCGAGTTCACGCGCAACCTGCCGATCCCGACCAACCTGAACCTGGTCCACGTGAAGCCGCTGCGCGGCACGTCGCTGTTCGTGTTCGATCCGAACCTCGTGTTCTTCGTGGTCGACAACCTGTTCGGCGGCGACGGCCGTTTCCATACGCGCGTCGAAGGACGCGATTTCACGCAGACCGAGCAGCGCATCATCACGAAGCTGCTCAATCTGACGTTCGAGCACTACGCGGCGTCGTGGAAGAGCGTGCGTCCGCTGCAGTTCGAATACGTGCGCTCGGAAATGCACACGCAGTTCGCCAACGTCGCGACGCCGAACGAAATCGTCATCGTCACGCAGTTCTCGATCGAGTTCGGCTCGACGGGCGGCACGCTGCACATCTGCATGCCCTACTCGATGATCGAGCCGATCCGCGACATTCTCTCGTCGCCGATCCAGGGCGAGGCGATGGACGTCGACCGACGCTGGGTGCGCGTGCTGTCGCAGCAGGTGCAGGCCGCCGAAGTGCAGCTGAGCGCCGATCTCGCGCAGGTGCCGGTCACGTTCGAACAGATCCTGAACATGCGCAAAGGCGATGTTCTGCCGATCAACATCCCCGAGCACATCACCGCGAAAGTAGACGGCGTGCCGGTGATGGAATGCGGCTACGGAATTTTCAATGGTCAGTACGCGTTGCGGGTCCAGAAGATGATCAGCGCAGCCGACACGATGAAGGAAGGTGGATATGAGTGACCTGAACGCAAAGCCCGAGACCGATCTCGCGGCAGCCGAGCAACTCGCCGCCGGCGAGCTGTCCGCCGTGGAAGACGACGCGGCGATGGCCGACTGGGCAAGCGCGCTCGCCGAGCAGAACGGCAACGACGAAATCAACCCGGCCGCGGGCGCCGTGTTCCAGCCGCTGTCGAAGGCCGCGCCGACCTCGACGCACAACGACATCGACATGATCCTGGACATTCCCGTCCAGATGACGGTCGAACTCGGCCGCACCAAGATCGCGATCCGTAATCTGCTGCAGCTCGCGCAGGGCTCGGTCGTCGAACTCGACGGCATGGCCGGCGAACCGATGGACGTGCTCGTCAACGGCTGCCTGATCGCGCAGGGCGAGGTGGTGGTCGTCAACGACAAGTTCGGTATCCGGCTGACCGACATCATCACGCCGTCCGAACGCATCCGGAAACTCAATCGATGAAACGTTTGGCAGGTCGCGGCGTGCTGCTCGCGTCGCTTTTCGCGTCCACCGTCGCGTCCACCGTCGCGCACGCCGCCGACATGAACGCGGTCAACAACGCCGCGAAGATCGCCTCCGGTGTCGGCGCGGGTAGCGCGGTGCCGGCGCTCGGCGTCGGCGCGGTCCTGCAAACCTTCGTCGGGCTCGCGGTCGTGATCGGCCTCGTGTTCGGCTGCGCGTGGCTCGCCCGACGCTTCGGCCTGCAACCGGGCCAGCGCGGCGCTCTTGTGAAGACGGTCGGCGGCGCTTCGCTCGGTGGCAAGGAACGCGTCGCGGTGGTCGAGATCGGCGATACGTGGCTCGTGCTCGGCGCCGCGCCCGGCAACGTGCGGCTGCTGCATACGATGCCGGCGGGTGCCGTCGCGGCCGATACGGTTGCCGCTTCGCCTGCACCGCTTTCCGGCACTTTTGGTCAACGCTTTCGCGACGCCCTGAAGGGCGAAGTGGGCAAACGTTTCAACGCGCACCGCGGCGGGGATCGGTAATGCAGGTCAGTTTCAGGCAGTCAGCCTGGTTCTTCACGCTTACGCGCCGTGCGGGGCGGGCGCTCCCCGCAGCGCTTCAACTCGCGCTGCCGGCACTGCTGTTCGCGCTGCCGACGCTGTCTTTCGCGCAAACCGCCGGCCTGCCGGCGTTCACGACGAGCCCCGGCCCCAACGGCGGCACGACCTACTCGCTGAGCGTGCAGACGATGCTGCTGCTCACGATGCTGTCGTTCCTGCCCGCGATGGTGCTGATGATGACGAGCTTCACGCGCATCGTGATCGTGTTGTCGCTGCTGCGCCAGGCGCTCGGCACGACCACGACGCCGCCGAACCAGGTGGTCGTCGGTCTCGCGCTGTTTCTGACGCTGTTCGTGATGTCGCCGGTGCTCGATAAAGCCTATAACGAAGGTTACAAGCCGTTCTCCGAAGGCACGATGTCGATGGATCAGGCGGTGGCGCGCGGCGTCGCGCCGTTCAAGACCTTCATGCTGCGTCAGACCCGCGAAAGCGACCTTGCGCTGTTCGCGCGCATCTCGCACGCGGCGCCGATGCAGGGGCCCGAAGACGTGCCGCTGTCGCTGCTGGTGCCGTCGTTCGTGACGAGCGAGTTGAAGACCGGCTTCACGATCGGCTTCACGATCTTCATTCCGTTCCTGATCATCGACATGGTGGTCGCGAGCGTGCTGATGTCGATGGGCATGATGATGGTGTCGCCGGCGACGATTTCGCTGCCGTTCAAGCTGATGCTGTTCGTGCTCGTCGACGGCTGGCAGTTGCTGCTCGGCTCGCTCGCGCAGAGCTTCGTCTGATATTTTTTCGACTCCTTGTTCCTCAGGCACTCACGATGACACCCGAAGCAGTCATGACGCTGGCCCACCAGGCCATGTACGTCGGCCTCGTGCTGGCCGCCCCGCTGCTGCTCGTCGCGCTCGTCGTCGGTCTGGTCGTGAGCCTGTTCCAGGCGGCCACGCAGATCAACGAAAGCACGCTGTCGTTCATCCCGAAGCTGCTCGCGATCGCGCTCACGCTGGTGATCGCCGGACCATGGATGCTGACCACGATGCTCGACTATCTGCGCCACACGATCACCAGCATTCCGACGCTCGTCAACTGAGCGCCGCTGGCACGCCTGCCCTCCCCACTCCATGTTCACGGTCACCTACGCGCAACTGAACGTCTGGCTGACCGCGTTCCTGTGGCCGTTCGCGCGCATCGCCGCGCTGATCGCGACCGCGCCGGTGCTCGGCAACATGTCGCTGCCCTCGCGCGTGAAAATCGGTCTCGCCGCGTTCGCGACGATCATCGTCGCCCCGACGATCGGCGCGCTGCCGCAGGTCACCGTGTTTTCCGCGGCCGGCGTGTGGATTCTCGTCAACCAGTTCCTGATCGGCATCGCGCTCGGCGTGACGATGCAGGTCGTGTTCCAGGCGATCGACGCGACCGGCTACTTCATCGGCCTCGGCATGGGCCTTGGCTTCGCGACCTTCTTCGACCAGCAGGCGACCGGCTCGGGCGTCGTGATCTCACGCTACATGACGACGATCGCGACGCTGGTGTTTCTCGCCGTCGACGGTCATCTGCAGATGATCGCCGCGCTCGTGACGACGTTCCAGTCGGTGCCGGTGTCGGCGAACCTGCTCGCGCCGCACGGTTGGCAGACGCTCGCGAACTGGGGCGGCTCGATCTTCTCGGCGGGGCTGCTGCTCGCGTTGCCGGTCGTCGTCGCACTGCTGATCGCGAACCTCGCGCTCGGCATTCTCAATCGCGCGGCGCCGCAGATCGGCGTGTTCCAGATCGGCTTTCCGCTGACGATGCTGGTCGGCCTGCTGCTCGTGCAGCTGATGCTGCCGAACATGATCCCGTTCTTCGTGCGCTTGTTCGATAACGGCATCGATGAGATGGGACGGGTCGCGGCGGCGCTGGGATAACGCCGAAAATCGCGGACATAAAAAAACCGGCTCGCGCCGGTTTCTTTATTGCGCCGCCGGGAGCGGCATCAGCTGTTGATGTACTGGAACAGCGACATGTTCTGGATCTGCACGAACGCTTGCTGCGAAGCCTGCAAGGCCGCCTGCTCCATCGAGTACTTGCTGATCGTCGAGACCATGTCGGTCTGGGTCAGGTCCGCGAGATCGCTTTGCGTTTGCAGTGAGTTGGTCTCCGTCACCGTTTGCAGCGCCTTGACTTCCTGCTCGCGGCCGCCGACCGATGCCTGCACCGCGGTGACGTTGTTCAGCGTGTTGCCAAGCTGCGACAGGCCCGTATTCAACGCGTTCTGCAGGTTCGCCGAGGCCGCGGGGTTGCCGCTCACCGGCTGCTGGAGCGCGGCGATCATCGCGTTCAGGTTCGCGAACACGTTGGTGCCCGCCTGGTTGGCCGGCTGCACCGTGAATTTGTCGTTGGCCGCCGGCGTGCCTGTGATTTCGACGGTCTGGCCCGCGATCGTGATGTCCGAGCCCGCCGTGTACGGCTGCACCGTACCCGCGACGTTGGTCGTCGTGTCAGTGACCGTGTAGGTGAGCGAGCTGCCGCTGCCGCTGAACTGGATCTGGTACGAGTCCGCGTTCCCCGCGTTGGTCGGATCCTTGACCGACACCGCGCCGATCACGCCGCTGCCGGTATTGGCCGGGTCGCCCGAGGCGATCGGCTGCGCGTTGGTCGCGCCGACGCTCATGAACACCGACAGCCCATTGTCACCGGTCGAGACCGCGTTGCTATCGGTGACCTGCACGGTGCGCGTGCCCGTGTCGCCCGTATAGGTGACGTTGCCGGCCGCATCGGTCGTGAAGGCCTGGGTCGAATTCTGGAAACCGGCGAACAGCGCATTGCCCGAGCTGTCGCTCGCATTCGCGGAGGTGACGAGCTGGTCGCGCAGGGCGGTCAGCTGCGCGGCGATCGCCGTGCGGTCGGCGTCGTTCAAACTGCCGTCGCCGGCGCGCAGGCCTAACGTGTTCGCGCTTTGCAACGTCGTGATGACGCTGGAGAGCGTCGAGTCCTCGGCCTGCAACGACGTGAGCGCCGCGTTCTGGTTCGTCGTGTACTGCGACAGCGCGGACGCCGTCGAGCTGAGCTGCACGGCCTGCGCGGCGCCGAGCGGATTGTCGGCGGGCGTGCTCAGGCTCTCGCCGCTCGAGATTTCCTGATAGATCTGCGACAACTGAGCCTGCTGATTGCTCATGTTCGCGACGTTCATGCTGAAGTACTGCTGGGTCGAAATTCGCATGGTTCCGCCTTACGAGAAGATGCCAAGCAAAGTCTGGAACAGCGTCTGCGCCGTCTGGATGACCTTGCTGTTGGCCTGATAGAGCTGCTGGTACTGAAGCAGGTTGGCCGCTTCCTCATTGATATTGACGCCCGACACCGACTGCTGCGCCGACGTGATCTGCGTGACGAGCGTGCTTTGCGCGGTCGCCGAGGTCTGGATCTGCGTGGTCTGGTTGCCGATGTTGTTGACGTAGCTCGCGTACGCGCCCGTCAGCGTCGAGGTGCCGCCGTCGAGCGCCTGCGCCGAAGTCAGGTTCGACAGCAGTTGCGCGTTGCGGCCGTCGTTGGTCGCGCCGGTGTTCGGTCCGATCGTGAACGAGTCGCCGTTGGCGGGCGTGCCGCTGATCGTGACCGTCACGTTGTTCATCACGCCCGCGCTCGCCGAATTGCTCGGGTTGGTGATAGTCAGCGTCGCGCCCGAGCTCGGCGAGTATGGCACCGCGGTCGTCGCCGAGCTGATCGTGTACTGCGTGGACGGCGAGCCGGCGACTGTCACCACCGTGCCGACCGGGAAGCCGGTCAGGCCGGTGCCCGCGGTGTAAGTGATCGTCGAGGTGCTGGTCGGCGCGCTGTAGCCGGCAGATACCGTGCCTTGCGTGATCGTCCCGGTGCCGGTGTTCGACGTCGACGCCGACGCGAGCACCGGCGCCGCGGCCGCGATTGCCGACGCCGACGTGGTGGTCAGCGCGAAGCCGTCGAGCGCGCCGCGGGTCGGTTCGACCGAGAACGAGTCGCCGGCCTTCATCGTGCCGCTCGCGACCGAGAACTGCAGGCCGCCGATCGGGTTGGTCAGGTTCGCCGCCGAACCGACGATGCTGCCGGTCTGGTTGTCGGTCAACGTGTAGGTGCTGCCGTCGTACGACAGCGTGTAGTCGCCCGTGGTCGGCTGGGTCGCGTCGGCGAACGAGACGCCGAGCGTAGCGTTGCCGGTGTTCTGCGAGTTCGCGTACACGGTCGGCGAGCCGACCGTGAACAGCGCGCCGCCCGCGGTGCCGTTCAGCGTCAGGCCGAGTTCGTTCTGCGCATTGACCTGCGCGGCGAAGCTGGTCGCGATCGCGCCGAGTTGCGCCTCGGCCGGATCGAGCGTTTGCGAGCGGAATTGCAGCAGTCCGCCCAGCGTGCCGCCGGACACGCTCGTGTCGGACAGCGTCTGCGGCGTCGGTGTCGGCTTTGCCCCGGCCTGGCCGAGATACTGGACCGACAGCTCGCTCGGATCACCCGACGAAGTCGCCGTGCCGAGATTGAAGCTGTTGCCGGCCAGCACGAGCGGCTGTCCGCTCGACATGAACAGGCTATAGCTGCCGTTGTCCTGCACGACCGACACGCCGATCAGCTGGGACAGGTTCGACACCGCCTGGTCGCGTTCGTCGAGCAACTGGTTCGGCGGCTGGCCCTGGTTGCTCGCCTGCGTGATCTGCGTATTCAGCGACGCGATCTGCGCGGTGTAGGTGTTGATCTGCGTAACAGAGTTGCTCAGCTGCGTGTTGACGCTCGAGCGCAACTGGTCGTACTGCTGGCCCGCCGCGTTGATCTGGTTCGCGAGCGTCTGCGCGTCGCTGACCGCGGTCTGCCGCGTCGACACGCTCGACGCGTTGTTGGCGACGTTCTGCAGCCCGGTGAAGTAACCGCTGATCGCGCTCGCAATCCCGGCGGTCGGACTGCCGACGAGGTTGTTGAGCTGGGTGATCATCGTGTTGTACGCGGTGAGCGCGCTGCTCGACGACTGCGCGTTGTTCAGCTGGGTCGTCAGGTACTGGCTGTACGCGCGCGTCACGGTGTCGGTGGAGACGCCCATCGGCAGGTAGCCGGAGCCGGTATACGTGCCGCCCGTCTCCGAATACACCGGGGTTTCCATCGTATAGCCGGGTGTCGACGCGTTGCTGATGTTCTCACCAGTCGTCGTCAAACCCCACTGGGCCGCGTTGAGTCCGCTAAGGCCGATATTCAACAGATTGCTGGACATGCGTCATCCTGAAGGGCGGCATCGCAGACATGCCACCGCGTTAGTGGAACATCCTCTTTAACGGCCCACCGTGCGAAAAATTGAGGGCCATGCCATTTCGTTTGCGCTCGCCGCGATGTCGATGTTTGCGCGACGTTGCCGCGCTGTTGCCTCCGACGCGAGTGCAACGTTTGCTTCGTCGGCCAAAGCGTTCGCGCGGTGCCGGGCGTCGCGCGCACGGCACCGCGCGTTGGCTCGCCGCTCAGCGCGCCAGCGAGCGGCGCTTCATTTCGAGCTGCGTGATCAGCCGCTGCAGCGTGTTTTCCGCGCTGCCCGGCAGCGACAGGAAACGGAAGCCGAGCTGATAGCGCTGCGTGCCGTTCGGCAGCGCGAGCGAGCGATGCGACACGAGCTGCAGATCGAGCGACAGACGGCCGAGCGCGCCGAGCGTGAGCTCGCAGTCCATCAGGCGCGCGCCCATCGGCAGCGCGGCGACGCGCAGGTCGGTCGTACGCATCCCGACGCCGCCGAGCGACAGGTCGTGCACCTCGAAGCGGAACGTGTCGCCCTCAGGCAGGCGGCCCGTACACATGAACGGGTCGAGAATCGGCGCGGCGACGCGGAAGTACTCGCGGCGCTGCACGTAGAACAGCACCTCGGGGAAGTCGGCCTCGAACGCCGGCATTCCCTCGAAGCGCGTCTCGCGTGGCGTCGGGGTCGTGAACTCGACGCGCACGCCGTCGGGCGACGCGTGGAACTGGCAGCGCGGCGCGTTGAGCAGCCCCTTGTTCTGATCGGCGAGCGCGCCCCAATCGAAGGTGAAGGTGCGCTCGCGCACGTCGACGTCGAGCAGGCGCGTGACGATCTGCCCGCCCGCATATTCGACGGTGAGGAAATCGCCGCGATTGACGATATTGCGCAGCTGCACGCCGATTTCCAGCGGATTGCGGCGGCCGAAATCGGAAGCGCTCTCGTTTTGCGGGACGTGCGGCTGACCGTTCGTGTCAGTCAGGCCGTTCGACTGGTTCATATCCATGGGCTTGCCGGTAAGCATGTTCTTGCGGGCACGTGCCAGGGCCTAGCCATGGACTCTGAGGGTCTTCATGCAAAGCCGCGACACACGCGTTCGACCGGACCTTACAGCGCTATTCCGGTATCGGGTCTAACTCGTTAGCGGCAGCATCGAGCCAAAATTTAGGGGCTCAATTTAAATATTCGCCGGAAAATTTCGCGCAAACGTTAAAAGCGTATCTGCCCTATTTTCCGCGACCTTGCTCGCCCCGGACCCTGCGGAGCTTTTTACCGATGCCGGTTTTTCTGCTGCTTTTATCGCCGCTTTTACCGACACCTTTAAAGCCGCTTTAATGCCCGTCGCGTGCGTTATTTTTAATCAGCCCATTTTCTGCATGATCGACAGCAGCTTTTTCGCGTAATGCGGATCGGTTGCATAACCGGCGCGCTGCATGCCGTTCGCAAAACCGTTCACGTCGCGCGACGAATTGATCACCTGCGCGTAACGCGGATTGCTCTTCAACATGCTCGCGTAATCGGTCATCGCTTCCTGGTACGAGTCGTACGCGCGGAATTTCTCGACCGTGCGCTGCGGCTTGCCGTTCACGTACTCGGTCGTGACCGTCGACACGGTCTTGCCGGTCCAGTCGTTGCCCGCCTTGATGCCGAACACGTTGTGGCTCGTCGAGCCGTCGGCCTTCTTGATCTCGCTCTTGCCCCAGCCCGATTCGAGCGCGGCCTGACCGATGATGAAGCGCGCCGGAATGCCGGTCGCCGCGCTCGCGGCCTGCGCCGGCGTGGCGAGCTTGTCGACGAAGGCGTCGACCTTCGACGAGCTGCCGTCGCCGCGCACCGGTGGCGTCAGCGCGCTATTGGCCGAGTAGGCGCGGCCGAGCCCGAGCTGACCGTTGGCCTGGGCGTTGCCGTAGGCACGCGCGAGCGCGTTGAGCGCCGCGCTCTGGCCTTCGTCGCCGCCGCTACCGCCGCCGAGCGCGTTGGCCATGCCGGCGAGACCACCCGCCGCGCCCGCGCCGTTCGCGCCACCCACCTGCATGCCCTGGTTGCGCATCAGTTGCTTGAGCATCGCGTCGGCGACGCCGATGCCCTTCTTCGACAGCTGCTGCGCCATCTGCTGATCCATCATCGACGTGAACGTCGCCGTGTCGTGCGAATCGAACGGACCGTCCTGCGGCGTTGCATCGCGCATGCTCTTCAACATCATCTGCGTGAACACGGCGTCGAACTGCTGCGCGGCCATCTTCATGCCGGCTTGCGGCGAGGCCTTCGCCTGCGCGCTGAGTGCGCCGAAGCCCTGCACGTCGAGCGCGAACCGGCTGGTCAGATCGTTGGCGGAGTTGACGCTATTGGTCGTATCGGAATTCATCTCGCGTGCTCCTTAGATGATTTCAAGGTCGGCGCGCAATGCGCCGGCTGCTTTCATGGCCTGCAGAATCGACATCAGATCCGCGGGCGTCGCGCCGAGCGCGTTGAGCGCTTTCACCACTTCGGCGAGGTTCGCACCGGCGTTCACGAGTTTCAGCGAGCCGTTGTCCTGCTTCATCTGGATCTGCGACTGCTGCGCGACCACCGTGCGGCCGTTCGAGAACGCGCCCGGCTGGCTCACCACCGGCTGCGTATTGATCACGACCGACAGATTGCCGTGCGCGACCGCGCAGTTCTGCAGCGTGACCATCTGGTTCATCACGATCGAGCCGGTGCGGGCGTTCAGGATGACTTTCGCGGCGGCCTGCCCGGGCCGCACTTCGAGGTTCTGCAATTGCGCCATGAACGAGACCTGCTGCTGCGGATCGGCCGGCGCGCGCAGCTGGATCGTGCGGCCGTCGAGCGCGGTCGCGGTGCCGCTGCCGAACGCGTTGTCGATCGCCGCGACGACGCGCTGCGTGGTGTCGTAGTCCATGTCGTTCAGGTCGAGCTGCATGGTGCCCGCCTGCGACACCGCCGTCGGCACCGAGCGCTCGACGATCGCGCCGCTGGTGATGCGCCCCGCGGCGAGCTGGTTGACCTGCACCCTGCTGCCGTTCGCGCTCGCGCCCGCTCCGCCCACGGCGACGTTGCCCTGGCCGAGCGCATACACCTGGCCGTCGGCGCCCTTCAGCGGCGTGAGCAGCAGCGTGCCGCCGCGCAGGCTTTTCGCATTGCCGAGCGACGACACCGTGATGTCGATCGCTTCGCCCGGCCGCGCGAACGGCGGCAGCACCGCGGTCACCATCACCGCGGCGACGTTCTTCAACTGGATGTTCGACAGCGACGACTGCGAGTTGCTGGAGCCCGCCGCCTGGTTGTTGATCGAGATGCCGAGGTTCGCGAGCATGTTCGCGAGCGTCTGCGTCGTGAACGGTGTCTGCGTGGTCTGGTCGCCGGTGCCGTCGAGGCCGACCACGAGGCCGTAGCCGATCAGCGGGTTGTCGCGCACGCCCTGGATCTGCACGAGGTCCTTCAGGCGCTCCGCGTGCGCCGGCGTCGCGGCCGGCAGCGCCGCGCAGGCGAGCGCGACGAACATCAGTGCGCGGCCCGCGCGCGACAGCGTGTTGAAGACGGTACCCATGATCACCACGGCGCCACGTTGAGGAAGAACCGCTGCAGCCAGCCCATGGTCTCCGCTTCGTTGATGTAACCCTTCGCGGAGTATTCGATTTTCGCGTCGGCGACCTGGGTTGAGTACACGGCGTTCAGACTCGAAATCGTGTTCGGATTCACGACACCGGAAAAGCGCACGAATTCATTACCCTGATTGATCAGCATCTGTTTCTCACCGCTCACGATCAGGTTGCCGTTCGCCTGCACGCCGGTCACGGTCACGGTGATCGTGCCGTTGAACGTATTCGACGCGTTCGCGCCGCCGGTACCGGCAAAGCCGTTGGCGCCGGTCGCGTTCAGGTTGGTCTTGGCGAACAGGCCGCCGAGAAAGCCCGCGGTCGGCACGCTGAAGTTCGTGCTGCCGTTGCGGCTCGCATTCGCGCCCGAGTTCTTCGTCGCGTTGATGTTCTCGGCGATCACGATCGTGATGATGTCGCCTACGTTGCGTGGCCGCTGGTCTTCGAACAGCGGCCGACCCGCGTAGCCCGGGTTGTAGATCGAGCCCGGCGCCTGCGCCTGCGGCGGCAGCGGCGGCACCGCGTTCATCGGCTGCTGGGTGATCGGTTCCCTCGGCAGTTGGGCGCAGCCGCCGAGCGCGGCGAGCAGCGTGAGCTGCACGAGCGCCTCGGCCGTGCGCGAATGAACCGGAGTGCGAGTGGAGTGCGACATCATCGTTTACCGCCTTAAATTTCCAGTCCTCAAACCTGCATCTGGCTCAAGGTCTGCAGCATCTGGTCGGAGGTCGTCACGGCCTTGCTGTTGATTTCGTACGCGCGCTGCGTCTGGATCATGTTCACCAGTTCCTGCACGACGTTCACGTTCGACGCTTCCACGTAACCCTGGTTGAGCGTGCCCGCGCCGTTCAGACCCGGCTGCGACACGTTCGGCGCACCCGACGACGCCGTCTCCGAGAACAGGTTCTCGCCCTTGGCGTCGAGGCCGGCCGGGTTGATGAAGGTCGCGAGCTGCATCGTGCCGAGCTGCTGCGTATTGCTCGAGTTGGCCACGGTGATCGACACCGCGCCGTCGCTGCCGATCGTCAGCGAGGTGGCATTGGTCGGGATCGTGATCGCCGGAATCACCTGGTAGCCGCTCGACGTGACGAGCTGACCCTGCGCGTTGGTCTGGAACGAGCCGTCGCGCGTGTAGGCGGTCGTGCCGTCGGGCATCTGCACCTGAAAGAAGCCTCCGCCGTTGATCGCGACGTCCTTCGAGTTGCCGGTCTGCTGCAGGTTGCCCTGCGTGTACAGACGCTCGGTCGCGACCTGTTGCACGCCGGTGCCGAGCTGGATGCCGGACGGCAGTTCGGTTTGCTGCGTCGAGTTCGCGCCCGGCTGGCGGATGGTCTGGTACAGCAGATCCTCGAACACCGCGCGCGAGCCCTTGAAGCCGTTGGTGCTGACGTTCGCGAGGTTGTTCGAGATCACGTCCATCTGCGCCTGTTGCGCATTCATGCCGGTGGCGGCGATATACAGTGAGCGGTTCACTTATGGTTCTCCAATGTCGGGCGGAGTTGGCGCTTTAGCGCTTACTCCGGCCCCATGCAAAGCGGTCTCGGAGCGCGCCTCGAAGGGCGCCCCGCGGCAATCCGTTAGCTGAAGCTGAGCAGCTGGTTGGCGGACTGATCGTTCTTGTCGGCGTTTTCCAGCAACTGCGTCTGCATCTGGAACTGGCGCGCGTTGGTGATCATCGAGACCATCGCGCTGACCGGATTCACGTTGCTGCCTTCGAGCGACGCCGGCGCGAGCGTCACGGTCGGATCGGCGTCGGCGGGATTGCCGTCGGCGGTGCGAAACAGACCGTCATCGCCGCGCGTGAGCGACTGCGGATCGGGATTGACCAGCTTCAGCTGATCGACGGTGACCACAGCGGTGGGCGGATCGCCCGGCGTCAATGCCGACACCGTGCCGTCCTTGCCGATCGTGATCTGCGCGCCCGGCGGCACCGATACCGGCCCGCCGTTGCCGAGCACGACCTGATTGGTCGCGTTCACGAGCTGGCCGTTTTCGTCGATGTGCAGATTGCCCGCGCGCGTGTAGGCCTCGTTGCCGTCGGCGGTCTGCACCGACAGCCAGCCCGGCCCCTGAATCGCGACGTCGAGCGGATTGCCCGTCTGCTGGATCGGCCCCGGCGTGTAGTCGGCGCCCGGTGTCGACGACAGCACGAAGGTACGGGTCGTGTCGTCGTTGATCGCGCTGCCGTCGCCGAACGACATCGGCACGGCGCGGTAGGTTTCGAGCTGCGCGCGAAAGCCCGTGGTCGACGCGTTCGCGAGGTTGTTCGCGACGATCGCCTGCTGTTCGAGCGCCTGCGCGCTGCCCGACATCGCGGTGTAGATCAGCCGATCCATGAAGAACTCCTGTTCGCTTACAGGTTGATCAGGGTCTGGTCGACGGCCTGCTGGGTCTTGATCGTCTGCGCGTTCGCCTGATAGTTGCGTTGCGCGGTGATCAGGTTGACCAGCTCGCTCGTCAGATCGACGTTCGAGTTCTCGACCGCGCCGCCTTGCAGCACGCCGTGATTGGTCGAGCCCGGCGTCGAGATCTGCGCGACGCCCGAGGCAGCCGTCTGGCCGTACTCGTTGTTGCCGAGGTCGACGAGGCCGTTCTGGTTCGAGAAGTTCGCGAGCACGATCTGGCCGAGCGCCGCGGTCTGCCCGTTCGAGTAGTTGCCCGTCAGCGTGCCGTCGGAGCCGACCGTGAAGCTCGTCAGCTGGCCCGCCGCGTAGCCGTCGGTCGACAGGCTGTTCACGCCGTCCTTGCCGCCGTACTGCGTGGTGCCGGCCATGTTCAGCGTGACGTTCTGCGGCGTGCCCGAACCGTCGGTGGTCGGGATCGACATCGTGAACGCGCCGAGCGTCGCGGTCGCGAGGCCGGTCGTCGCGTCGGTCGTGCTGACCAGCGTGCCCGACGAGTTGAAGTTCGCCGTGCCGATCAGGGAAGCGGTGCCGGTCGACGGGCCCGCGTACACGTTCCACGTGCCCGAGCCCGTCTTCGCGAAGTACATATTGACGGTCTGCGAGCCGCCGAGCGTGTCGTAGACGGTCGTGCTCGTCGAGTAGTTGTAGGTCGACGAGCTGTTCTGGTTGAACGTGGTCGGGTTCTGCGTGATCGTGTAGCTGTCGTTGGCCACCGGCGTGCCGCTGAACGTGATGCTCTCGCCGTTGCCGAGCGTGATCGCGGTGCCGGCCGTGTAGGGCTGCGACGCCGTGGTCGTGCCGAGCGTGTTGTCCGTGACCGTGTAGGTGGTCGGGCTCGTGAAGTTGATCGTGTACTGGTCGGTGTTGGTGCCCGCTGCCGCGTTGGTGATCGTCGCGCCGGTCGTGTTCAGCGTGCCGGCGTTGGTGCCGCCCGGCGTCGCGGTCGGCGCGCCGAGCATGATGTTGTCCTGCGCGTTCAGGTTCAGGCCCGCGGTGATCGAGGTGGTCGCCTGCGGCGCGATGTTCGCGGTCGGCACCGTCAGCGGCACGGTCTGCGCGGTGTTGACGATGCCCGCGCTATTGGCCGCGTAGCCCATCAGATCGAGGCCCTGCGCGTTCGTGATGAAGCCGTTCTTGTCGAGCTGAAACACGCCGTTGCGCGAATAGGTCAGCGTGCCGTTGTTCGACATCTGGAAGAAGCCGTTGCCGTTGATCGCGACGTTCAGCGCCTGGTTCGTCGTCGTGAGCGTGCCTTGCGAGAATTGCTGCTGCACTTCGGAGAGTTGCGTACCGATACCGATCTGCTGGCTCGTCGCGGTCGCGACCGAATTGGCGTACATGTCGGCGAATTCCGCGGTGCCGCTCTTGAAGCCGACGGTGTTGGCGTTGGCGATGTTGTTGCCGATCACGTCGAGATCGCTCGACGACGCCGACAGACCGCTCAAACCTGTTTGGTAACTCATGACGTACTCCGTATCTGTAAAGTCGTAACTGAATGGATCCGGACTACAGGATCGCTGCGACGCCGGTCAGGTCGACCGTCGAGCCGTTCGACAGCACGAGGCCCGGCGTGCCGCTGCTCTGCTGGACGACGCTTTCCACCGTCGCGCCGGTGAGCGTGGTAGCCGTCGCCTGCTGGCCGTTGATCGTGCCTGTCGCGGTGATCGTGTAGGTGCCGTCGGGGAGCGTGTTGCCCGCCGAATCGGTCGGCGTCCAGCCAACCGGAATCGTGCCGGCCGACTGCTTGCCGAGATCGAGCGTGTTGACGATCGTGCCGGCCGAGTTCTTCACGACGATCTGCAGGTCGCTGACGGAGTTCGCGAGCGTGACGCCGAACTCGTTCGTCTGGCCGCTCGCCACGGTGATCGAGTTGCCCGGTGCGAGCACGGTCGAACCGATCAGCAACGCGGCCTGCGATTGCTGGCCCGCCGACAGCTGCGTCGACAGCGAGGAGAGCGACGTATTGAGCTGGCTGATGCCCTGCACCGTGCTGATCTCGGCGAGCTGCGAGGTCATCTGCGAGCTGTCCATCGGATTGGTCGGGTCCTGGTTCTGCATTTGCGCGACGAGCAGCTGCAGAAAGGTGTTCTGCAGGTCCGCCGCCGACGTGCCCGACGTGCTGCTCGACGTGCTGCTCGTCGAGCTGGTCGCGCTCGAGCTGCTGCTCGTGCCGTTCATCGTGTCGAGCAGCGTCTGCGAAACGGTCGTGCCGCTGCCGCCGATCGTGGTGTTGGTGGTCAAGGCTCTCTCCTCAGGTTCCGATCGTGAGCGTTTTCAGCATCAGGGTTTTGGCGGTGTTCAGTGTTTCGACGTTGGCCTGGTACGAGCGCGAGGCCGAGATCATGTTGACCATCTCCTGCACCGGGTCGACGTTGGGCAGCGTCACGTAGCCGTTCGCGTCGGCGGCCGGATTGCCGGGCTCGTACGCGGTCTTCATCGGCGACGGATCGTCGACCACGCCCGTCACCTGCACGCCGCCGACCTGCTGGCCGGAGCGCGTGCGCGCGCCGCCGAGCGGGCTCACCGCGAACACGACCTGCTTGGCCTTGTACGGCTGACCGTCGGGGCCCGTCGTGCTGTCCGCGTTGGCCAGGTTCGACGCCGTCACGTTGAGCCGCTCCGACTGCGCCGACATCGCGGAACCCGCGACACCAAAAATGTTCATCAGGGATGGCATGTTTCCTGACCTCTCCTGCCGGTTCGCACCGGCTTTACGTTAAGTCCCGTAGCGTTTCTGTTCGTGCGCGCATGCTGCCTGTGTTCAGCTGCTATGCGCCCTGCCTGGGTGCCGTGCGGCGTGCAGGGCTTACGACGAGCCCGACGTGATCGCCGACAGCATCGTCTTGATCTGGTTCGACACGACCGTCATACCCGACTCGAAGTGCACCGTGTTGTCGGCGAACTGCACGCGCTCGGTGTCGACGTCGACCGTGTTGCCGTCGAGCGCCGGCTGCAGCGGAATCCGGTATTGCAGGTTGCCGTAATCGTCGGGGCTGCCGCCCGTCGCCGTCAGCGTGGCCTTGCCGCTCATGTGGCCGGCCTCGGTCGTGTTCATCGACATGCCGCTCGTCACGCCCGCGGGTTGCGTCATCGCGAGCGTCGAGCTGTTCGATGCGCCTTGGCCGGCGGTGCTGCCGCCCGTCTTCTTCAGCGCGCCGGCGAGCGACGACGCGAAGTCGATATCGCGTGCCTTGTAGCCGGGCGTGTCGGCGTTCGCGATATTCGACGACAGCAGTTCCTGCCGGTATGCGCGCACATCCATCGCCTGCCGGCCGAATGCGAATTCGGCATCGAGCTTGTCCAGCATCGGAATCTCCCGAGAACGTTTCCAAGGCCGTCCCGTGTGCGCATCGTGAGAGACACGCGGCGGGCGCGAAGGCCTTTTTGCATGTGATGCATCTTATGGGCCGCGCGCAAGCGGCAATCGGACGAATAACCGGGAAAGGGGGCTTCTATTCAACGTTTGCGCGAAAGCGGCGCTCACTAGAATGCAAGGCGTACCGATGCATTCGATGGAGACCCGCGATGGACCAGCCCACCAACACCTTGCCGCAGCCGGCGAGCGGCACGACGATGCGTCGCGTGGGGGGTGTCCGGGTCGATGAACGGGGCGATGGTTCGGAGGGCGCGCTCGCCCAGCCGGTGCCGCGCTCTTTCTCGCGTTGCCTTGCGCATTGCCTGACGCGGGCCGCGGTATGGGTTGCGGGCGGCATCGTGTTGCTGCCGGCCACGACCCAGGCGCAGGATGCGGGCGGCCCGATCGTGATTGCCGGGCCCGCCGAGAAAAATCCCGCCGCGCTGAACGATCTCGCGCAACGGATTCAGACGCCGGCGCAGCGCAGCGCGTCGGCGGCGTCGCTCGCGGCGGCGACCGCACAGTCGCTCGGCCGCGCGAGCGGGTCGCGCGACACCGATACGTTCGGGCGTGCCGCGAGCGCAAGCGGCGCGATCGTCATTCCGGGCGCGGGCGAGCCCGCTGCCGCCGCGCCGGCCATCATCCGCACCAACTTCAAACCGGACGCCAACGGCGTCGTGACGATTCCGCCGGCGGCCAGCACTGAGGCGTCGGGCGTCGCGCGCGTCAATGTCGAAGCGGGCCCGGCCGCCAGCGTCGCGAATCAGCGCGTGGTCGCGGCCAGTGCGCCGCAAGGCGACGGTTTCGACAGTCTCGCCGCGCGCGGCGAGCCGCCCGAGTTCGGCGCGAATGGCAAGCCGATCGCGGCCGCTGCGGCGCAGCCGGCGCATCCCGGGATCGCGAGAACACCCGCGACGTCGCCTGGCTCGCGCCAGCCGGCGGCCGTCATTGCACAGAGAACGCCGCAGACCGCTACCGCCGCGACGGCTGCGCAAGCCGCCGCGCCGCTGCCTGGCCAGCAGGACCCGGAAGCGATTCACGCAAGCGCGCTCGCGTTCCTGCAACAGCAGGCCGTCGGCCTGCCCGGCAAGGCCGACATCACTGTCGCGTCCGCGTTTCCGCGCGGCCTCGCCGCGTGCACGTCGCTCGAACCGTTCATGCCGACCGGCGCGCGCCTGTGGGGCCGGCTGACGGTCGGCGTGCGCTGCGCGGGCGAGCGGCCGTGGACCATCTATCTGCAGGCGCGCATCTCGCTGCATGCGACCTACTACCTCGCCGCCCGCGCGATGGCGCCGGGCGAAGTGCTCACGGCCGCCGACCTCGTCGCGCGCGAAGGCGACCTGACCGGCCTGCCGCAGGCGATCGTCACCGACCCGTCGCAGGCGGTCGGCTCGGTCTCGCTCGTGCGGATCGCGGGCGGCATGCCGCTGCGCCGCGACATGCTGAAGAGCGCGTCGGCGGTGGTGTTCGGCCAGACCGTGCGGGTCATCGCGGCCGGCGACGGTTTCTCGATCTCGTCCGAGGGCAGCGCGATGAACAACGCGTCGCCGGGCCAGCAGGTGCGCGTGAAGACCGCCAACGGCCAGATCATCTCCGGCATCGTCAGGGACGGCGGCACGGTGGAGATCCAGATGTGAGCGGGCTGGCGGCAACGAGCACCGTCGAAACGGTCGGCGCCCCGGTGGCCAGGGCAGACGGACGGGGATTGAAAGGGGTAGATGGCCACCTGGCGGCGAGCCGGGTGTCGAGCGATTGCGCTAAAGTTTTGATCAGCGGTTGCCGTTATCAGGATCAAATCGTTAGGGAAGCCAATCGTGAAAGTCGATCCCACCACCTCTTCAAATCTGCCGTCCTTGAAAGACGCTTTGTCCCGTTCGCAGCAGAGCGACGAAGCCACGCCGGCAGCCAGCACCACCCAGGGCGCGACGAGCACCGCCGCGCCGGCCGCGAGCAGCGCGTCGGGCGAAACGAGCGTGAGCCTGTCGGGTCTGTCGCAGCATCTGCGCAGCCTCGCGGCCTCCGGCTCGGCCGACATCGACACCGCGCACGTCGAGTCGATCAAACAGGCGATCAAGGACGGCAAGCTGCAGATCGACTCCGGCAAGATCGCCGACGGCGTGCTGCAGACGGCGCGCGACCTGTTGCAGAACAAAACCTCGTCGACTGGCAACTGATCGGCATTTCGCCGCGCGGTGATCTGCCGGGCGGCGTCCGACCAACCCGGTTCGCGCGCCGTTCGCGAGCCAGTGTGCGTAGCGAGTTGTTGATATGAAAGACGCCCTCGTTGCTACCCTGATCGAAGAATATTCGACCGTCGAGGCATTCGCCTCGATCCTCACTCTCGAAACCAAAGCGCTGACGGCGGTCTCGCCGCTGGAGCAGTTGCCGGCGATCGTCGAGAAAAAAACCGAGCTGATCGGCGTGCTCGCGAGGCTCGAAGCCGCGCGCGACTCGCATCTGGCCGAACTCGGCTTTCCGACCGGCTGGTCCGGCATGGAGCTCGCGGCCAGCACCGACGCGCGCGTCGCGACGCAATGGAAGCTGCTGCAGAAAGCCGCGGATCGCGCGCGGCGCGTCAACACCAACAACGGCGAGCTGATCCGCGTGCGGATGGACTACAACGAGCGCGCGCTAAAGGCGCTGCAAGTCAACGTGCCGCGCAAGACGAATCTGTACGGGCCGGATGGACGAGTTCCGGCTTATTCGGGACTTTGATCGGCCCGCCTGCCCGGCCTGCAATCGAGCAATACACGAAATGAATGAAAAAGCCCGTCATCGACGGGCTTTTTCCTTTTCCGCCGCCGCTTTTCCACCCACTTCCCTGTCCGTTCCGCGCTGCGTTAGCCGTTCGGCTAGCTGGCGCTAGTCCACCTCGTCACGTTGAAATGGTGACTTCGTTCGAGCTTTCGCCAACGCCGCGGCTTCGACGCGGCCGCAATTCGACGGGCGGAAGCTTGTTTGCTCGTTAGTTTGTGTAGGCGTGTGTATAATGGAGGGTATGATGTATGAACAGTGCCGAGGTCGTCAAATTGATTCAAGCGAATGGCTGGCAGCTCGTCCGCATAGCGGGCAGTCACCATCATTTCAGGCACGCGGGAAAACGGGGGCTCGTGACCGTCCCGCATCCGAAAAAAGATTTGCCGGCCGGCACCCTGAACAGCATTCTGAAACAGGCGGGGCTCAAATGAAGCATCTGATCTTTCCGATCGCCATCGAACCCGGAGACAACACGCACGCGTTCGGCGTCGTGGTGCCCGATATTCCAGGCTGCTACTCCGCGGGCGACACGCTCGAACAAGCGTATGTGAACGCGAAAGAGGCAATCGAATCGCATCTCGAAACCTTGCTCGACGAAGGGCTGCCGCTGCCCGAGCCTCTCACGCTAGGCGAGCATCGGCGCAATCCCGAGTTCGCGGGGTTCACATGGGGATTCGTGACGACGCGCAATATTCCGGCGTTAAAGAAGGCGGTTCGCATCAACATCTCGCTGCCCGAGGTGCTGGTGCAGGAGATCGACGCGTATGCGCAGGCGCGCGGTATGTCGCGCTCGGCGTTTCTCGCGCTCGCCGCCGAGCATGAGATGGCGAACGCCTGAGCAACGGTAGGCGGCACAGGCGCGCATCGGCATCGGCGCACCGCCGCATCTGCAGACGGCGTTTGAAAAACGGCGTGCGGCGCCGCGGTGGCGTCAGTTCGCTTCGGCGTTCGCCCAGGCCATTTCGCGCAGTCGGGCGCGCAGGCGTGCCACGGCCTGGCTATGCAACTGGCACACGCGCGATTCGCTCACTTCCATCACCGCGCCGATCTCGCGCAGATTCATGCCGCGCTCGTAGTAGAGCGACATCAGCAGCTTCTCGCGCTCCGGCAAGCGGTCGATCGCTTCGATGAGCGCCGAGCGCAGGCTGTCGTCGAGCAGCGCCGAGAGCGGATCGGAATGATCGACGCAGTAGCGGTCCAGAAAAGGTTCGTCGTCGGCGGAGCGGTCGAAGTCTTCGTAGTAGATCAGCTGGCTGCCATGCAGGTCCTGCAGCATCGACTGATATTCGTCGAGCGGCATTTGCAGGTGCTCGGCGACCTCCGCCTCGCTCGCCGAGCGGCCGAGGTTCTGCTCCACCTTGTGCACCGCGGATTCCACTTCGCGCGACGTGCGGCGCAGGCTGCGCGGCAGCCAG
The DNA here is from genome assembly GCF_050436385.1 of Paraburkholderia sp. MM5477-R1. NCBI lineage: Bacteria > Pseudomonadati > Pseudomonadota > Betaproteobacteria > Burkholderiales > Burkholderiaceae > Paraburkholderia > Paraburkholderia sp. MM5477-R1. The sequence continues at coordinate 1,419,986 of NZ_JBNDMC010000003.1, read as the reverse complement.
TCGTTGCTGCGCAACTCGTCGAGCATCGCGCCGCGAATCCGCTGGCTGGCATAGGTCTCGAACTGCGCGCCCTGGTCTTCCTTGTAGCGGCCGGCGGCATCCAGCAAACCGATCATGCCGGCCTGGATCAGGTCGTCGAGATCGACGCTCGCCGGCATTTTCGCGACAAGCTGCAAGCCGAGTCGACGCACGAGCGGTGCGTACTTCGTCAAAACTTCGGCCTGAGAAATCTTTCCCTGAGCGTTGTACATCGTGCTCCCCTTGTCCTTCGTGCACGCCTTTCAAGCGTGATGCGCGGACGGTTGGTCGGCGTGGTGCGCCGCTGTAACTGTCGCAGGCGCCCGCCAGGGCGTTTGCGACGACATCGCTGGCCGCATCGGCCAGTACTGCAATTCGGCGGCGAGATGGCGGAAGTCGCGCGCGGCCGGTGTCGACGGAAACGCGTCGACCACGCAGCGCGACAGCTCGAGTGCCCGTGCGATGCGCACGTCGGCCGCAATGCAGCCGGCGTTTTCCAACGCGACGGTCAGGTAACGGCCGGCCACGCCGGCGAGATTCGCGAACGCGGCTTGCGCGTCGTCGGCGCTTTGGACGTGATTCGCGAGCACGCGCAACTGCGCGATCGCGTGCGCGTAATGCAAACGCTTGATGCACGCATAGGCCTCGGTGATCGCCTCGCCCGACATGCGCGCGACGATCATCACGTCATGTGCCTGCCTGGCGAGCGGCGACAGATGCCCTTCGTCGTCGAGTTGCGCGTCGATCAGCACGATATCGGCCGAGCCGCCGAGCAGCACACCGAGTTCGGCCTCCGTATGCCCCTCGCGGTTGTTGCGCGAGGCGGACAGCACCGAAAAACCGAGCGCGTGACGCGCGGCGGCGAAATCGACCGGGCTCTCGCCGCGCATCACCGCCGCGAAGTTGCCCGCGCCGCGCAGGCCGCCAAGCATCGCGCTCACCGACTTCTCACCGACGCATTCGTCGATCACCAGCACGTCCTTGCCCTGCTGTGCGAGCGCCGCGGCGAGGTTGACCGCCACGGTCGTATTACCGACGCCCGACGACGCACCCGCCAACGCGATCACGCGCGCGCCGCCGCGCCCGAGCAGCCGCCGCAACCCTTCGGCTTGATCCGAAACGAACTTATCCAAAGCGAACCTCGTGCAGCTCGGCCGTCGAACGTGCGGACAGCGAGGACAGCAAAGCGGGGATGTCGTCGTCGTGCGGCACGAACGGCGAGCTGTCGCGCGGAATGCAGAAGGTGCTCTTGATCAGGAATTTCTTCGTCGCGACGTAAAGGTTCTCCGGCACCTTCTGTCCGGTCGATACGTAATGCACCGGCAGCTTGTAGCGGATCACCGTATCGAGCACGCCGCCGAGGTTGGTCGCTTCGTCGAGCTTGGTCAGAATGCAGCCGGCGAGCGGCTGCTGGTCCGACGCGCGCTGATACGCCTGCACGACTTCGTTCAACGTGTCGCCGTGGCTCGTCGCGTTGAGCAGCAACAGACGCTGCACCGGCTGGCCGGCGCGGCTTAGCATCGCGATCTGGTCGGACACGAGCCGGTCGCGCTGGCTCATACCGATCGTATCGATCAGCACGATGTGCTTGTTGCGCAACTCCGAGAGCGCGAGCTGCAGATCGGCGCTGTCCTTCACCGCATGCACCGAAACGCCGAGAATCTTGCCGAAGATGCGCAGCTGTTCATGACCGCCGATGCGGTAGCTGTCGGTCGTCAGCAGCGCCACCTTGCTCGCGCCGAAGCGCATCACGCAGCGCGCTGCGAGCTTCGCGGTGGTCGTCGTCTTGCCTACGCCGGTCGGCCCCATCAGCGCGAATACGCCGCCGCGCTCCATCAGCGCGTCTTCGTCCTCCATCACCGGCAGGTTCGACTCGAGCACCGAGCGCACCCAGTCCATGCCGCCATCCATCGTGTCGACATCTTCGGGCAGGTTGTCGACCAGCATCTGCACGAGCTGCGCGGAAAAGCCGGCGGCGAACAGGTGCTTGGTGAGCGCGGCGCGTACGGGACTGCGGCGCTGTCGATCGCCCCACAGCAGACCCGCGAAGTGCTCTTCCATCATGTCGCGCATCGACGACAGCTCGTTCATCACGGTGTCCTTGACGACCTGCTCCATGCGCCCCTTGATCGCTTCGGCGACGGCGGACGGCGTGCGGCTTTCGTCAGTAGCGGACGGCACGGGCGCGATCTTCTGAGCGGCGCGGCGCGCAGCGGCTTCGGCGGCTTCGCGCGCCCAGTCGGGCGTGTCGATCACCGGCGGCACGGCGGCCGGCCGCGCGTCGACTGCGCTGCCGAGGCCATTGGCGGTCGCGACGGCGGGCGTCATCGCGGCGGGACGCGCGCTGTATTGGCCGCTCTGTTGCTGCTGCTCGGCCGCGAGGCGGCGCGCGTGATCGATGAGCCACGGATTCGACTCGGCCATCGTGCGCGGCGCGGCGGCTTCGCTCGATGCGTTAGCCGGCGGTACCGGCACGCCGGCAGCTTTCAGCAAATCCGCGCGGATGTCTTTCGACAGGCGCGCGGCCGCGGCGCGGGCGCTCGCGCCGGAAGGCGTGGCGGCAGCGGCGGGCGTGGCCGGTGCGTTGAACGATGTGGCCGCGCTGGACGCCGACTGGCTTGCGGCGGGCGCTGCTTGATTCGCGGACATGCTGAGCGCCTGGCTGAGCGCCGAATTGAGCGCCGTCCTGTTCACCGAGCCGGTCATGAAATCCGCAGCCGCATTCGCCGGCTCGATCGCCGGCGTCGCTTCACCACCCGCTTCCGGGCTCGCGCCGAACACCGACGAAAACACGTCCGGCATTGCGCTCGCGTACGGATTCGTCGGCGCCGCGAACAAGCCGCGCGGGGCCAGCGTCGATGCCGCACCTGAGCCCGTGCCGAGCGCCGCGGCCTGCGCGCCTTCGCGCGCTTTCGGCGTGATCGCGGCGAGGTCGCTATCGGCGAGCGCGACGATTTCGACGCTGCCGTCGTCCATCGTGCGATTCGACAGCACGACCGCATCGGGGCCAAGTGCTTCGCGAACGAGACGCAACGCATCGCGACTGGTAGCACCGACAAATTTACGAATGTTCAAGCTGGACCCCCGATGAGGTATACGGACTGACGGACCGGCAATACACCGCTTCCCATTGCGATCAATTATTGCGAAAGGCGTCGGGCGACGATCGATGGATAAAGACCGTTAAAGGTGGGTAATTCGCGCGATGGACACACGGCAGACGCATCGTTCGACGAGCCTGGGAGAGCCGTGCAAACGCAAACCGGCGCCCCATTTGAGCGCCGGTTGCGTTGTATCGACGGCCGCGAGCGAGCGACCTTGGTCAGCCGTGCGCGCCGATCAGATTGACCACCTTGACGTTGCGCGTATCGGGCACTTCCGCATACGAGAGCACCTTCAGCTGCGGCAGGCTGCGGCGCAGGAAGCGCGCGAGCATCGGCCGCAGTGCGTGCTGCACCAGCAGCACCGGAGCGAGGCCAAGGTTCTGCTGACGCGTCATCGCTTTCTGCGTTTCGGTGAGCAGCGTGTTCGCGAGACCCGGTTCGAGGCCCGGGTTCGGGCCGGTCGATAGCGCCTGCGACAGCACCCGTTCGAGGTTCGCGTCGAGGCCCATCACCTGCATGTCGGCGGCCCCGGGGAACCACTGCTGCGTGATCGCGCGGCCCAGCGCGAGCCGCACCGCGGCGGTGAGGTCGTGCGGGTCGGTGAGCTTGGTCGCGTGTTCGGCGAGCGCTTCGAGGATCGTGCGCATGTCGCGAATCGGCACGCCTTCTTCGAGCAGGTTCTGTAGCACCTTTTGCAGCGTGGTGAGCGTCAGCATCTTCGGCACCAGATCGTCGACAAGCGACGCCGTGTCCTTCTGCATCCGCTCGACCAGCGACTGCACCTCGCGGCGGCCGAGCAGCTCCGACGCGTGCGTGACGACGAGGTGATTCAGGTGCGTCGCGACCACCGTGCTCGAATCGACGACCGTGTAGCCGTATACCTGCGCCTGTTCGCGCAGATTCGTGTCGATCCAGATGGCGGGCAGGCCGAACGCCGGGTCCTGGGTCGGCGTGCCCGGCAGCGCGGCCGATACCTGGCCCGGGTTGATCGCGAGCCACTGGCCCGGATACGCCTCGCCCGAGCCGACCTCGACGCCCTTCAACGCGATCCGATAGCCGTTCGGCCGCAATTCGAGGTTGTCGCGGATATGAATGACCGGCGGCAAAAAGCCGATTTCCTGCGCGAACTTCTTGCGGATGCTCTTGATCCGCTTGAGCAGTTCGCCGTCCGAGTTCTTGTCGACGAGTGGAATCAGCCGGTAGCCGACTTCGAGGCCGAGCGTGTCGATCATCGTCACGTCGTCCCAGCTCGCCTCGGCGTTTTCGACCGGCGCCAGCGCGGCCGGCGCGACGTCGACGAGCGCCGGTGCGTTCTTGCGCTCCTCGGTGCGCTTCTTCATCGTGCGGCCGAGCTGGATCAGGCCGCCGCCGAGAATCAGGAACGCGAAGTGCGGCATGCCCGGGATCAGTCCCATCAGCACGAGAATGCAGCCGGTGATCATCAGCACGCGCGGGTTCGTGAACAGCTGGCCGGTCAGCTGCGTGCCGATGTCCTCGTTGGTCGCGACGCGCGAAACGATCACGCCGGCCGCCGTCGAAATCACCAGCGACGGAATCTGCGCGACGAGGCCGTCGCCGATCGTCAGCAGCGTGTAGTTCTTGCCCGCCGCGGCAAAACTCATGTCGTGCTGGACCATCCCGACGATCAGCCCGCCGATGATGTTGATCACCATGATCAGGAGGCCGGCGACCGCATCGCCTCGCACGAACTTGCTCGCGCCGTCCATCGAGCCGTAGAACTCCGCTTCCTGCGAGATCTCCTTGCGCCGCGTGCGAGCCTGCTCTTCGTTGATGAGGCCGGCGTTCAGATCGGCGTCGATCGCCATCTGCTTGCCGGGCATCGCGTCGAGCGTGAAGCGCGCGGACACTTCGGCGATCCGCCCCGCGCCCTTCGTGATCACCATGAAGTTGATCACCATCAGGATCACGAACACGACGATACCAACCGCGAAGTTACCGCCCACGAGGAAGTGGCCGAACGACTCGATCACCTGACCGGCCGCATCGGGACCGGTATGGCCTTCGAGCAGCACGACCCGCGTCGAGGCGACGTTCAGCGACAGCCGCAGCAGCGTCGAGAACAGCAGCACGCTCGGGAACGCGGCGAAGTCGAGCGGCTTCATCGTGTACATGCTGACGAGCAGCACCATCACCGACAGCGCGATGTTGAACGTGAACAGCAGATCCAGCAGGAACGGCGGCAACGGCAGAATCATCATGCCGAGGATCATGCAGATCAGCACCGGCCCGGCGAGGGCGCGCAGGTTGGTGCTGCTCAGCGCATCCGGGCGTCGGGCGAGGAAACCGGCGCGAGCGTTCATGCGGAGGCTCCGTTGTTGTCGTCGCTAGTGGCGTCGTTGGCGTTGTCGTCGGCCGGGTTCAGCGTGTTGGCGGCTTCCTCGGCGGCGTCCTCGTCCGATACGCCGCCCTTGTCGAGTTCGGGCGGCACGTCGAGTTCGGTCGGCGCGACCGGCACGTCGCCGCCTTCGGCCTTGAAGCGGCGCAGCTGATAGACCCACGCGAGCACTTCCGCGACCGCGCCATAGAGCGGCCCCGGAATCTCGCGATTCAGATCGACGTTGTGATAGAGCGCACGCGCGAGCGGCGGCGCTTCGAGCAGCGGCACGTTGTTTTCGGTGGCGATCTCGCGAATCCGCGCGGCCACGAGGTTCACGCCCTTCGCGACCACCTTCGGCGCGCGCATCTCGCCGTCCGTATATTGCAGCGCGACCGCGAAGTGGGTCGGGTTGGTCACGACCACGTCGGCCTTCGGCACTTGCGCCATCATGCGGCGCCGCGCGATCGCGCGCTGCTGCTGGCGAATCTTGCCCTTGATGTGCGGATCGCCTTCGCTCTCGCGATGCTCACGCTTCACTTCTTCCTTCGTCATGCGCAGCTTCTTGTGGAACGACCACAGCTGGTACGGCACGTCGAGCGCGGCCACCGCGAACATGCCGGCCACCGTCATGCCGCAGCACACCGCGATCAGATGCACGGAGTTGGAGAGCGCGAGATTGAGCGGCTGCGTCGCGAGCGCGAGGAATTGCTCGTGGCGATTCCAGATCGCCGTGCCGCCGATCAACCCCACCACCAGCGTCTTCGCGAGCGACATGCCGAGCTGGATCGGTCCGTTGATCGAAAATATGCGGCCGAGGCCCTCGATCGGGTTCAGCCGGTTGAACTTGGGCTCGAGCCCTTTCGCGGACAGTTGCCAGCCGCCCAGCGCCATCGGTGCGAGCAGCGCGGCAAGTCCGGTGACGCCGAGTATCGGCACGAGCGCGTAGAGTCCTTCGCGACCCGCTGAGCCCGCGCCGATCAGCATGCGGCTGGTGTCGAACGCGCTCGCGTGGTTGAAGGTGAGCGACGCACGCAGCATGTTCTGCAAATGCTCGCCGATGCTGCCCGACATGCCCCATACGCCGTAGAACCCGGCCGCGAGCAGCGCGAAGGTCGACAGCTCCCGCGAACGCACGATCTGCCCCTCCTCGCGCGCCTTCTGCAGGCGCCGAGGGGTGGCGGATTCGGTTTTTTCGAGGTCGCTGTCCTCTGCCACAAAGCTCTCCAGTCGGCCGAGGCACGGCGCCTCTTTCCAGTGACAGCGATTATTCCTGCTCGACGCAAGCGCCGATCGGCGGATAAGGGCGGAGAAACGGGGGTATTTCGAAGGATGAGCGGACGGCTCGCGCGTCTGTCACGCGCGCCGTCCGGCATTGGATCGACGTGCGGCTTCAGTAGCCGACGAAGGGGGAGGGACCGCCGCTCGCGGTCTGATCGAGGTGGTAGTACACGTAGCGGCCGAAGAAGTACGGCAGACCGAGGTCGAAGCTGGCGCTGCCGCCGATCTGGCCGGCGAGCGTGTTGAACGCGTAGTTGCTGCCGTTGGCGAACAGCGTCTGCGCGTTCACGATGCCGATGCTCGCGACCGCCGACACGTTGTTCTTCCCGACCAGCGTGACCGTGCGGGTCTGCGCCGACGACGGGCAATAGAAGCCCGCGAACTGGCTGCCGCACAGCGTGAGCGTGCTATCGCCGAAGAAATAGGCGTTCGAGCCGGAATCGAGGAACGCCTGGACGGTCGTGCCGTTGAAAGTGCTGTTGTTGAGGTCGCCGTATGGGTCGGTCGTGAATACCTGCGCAGCGGCAAGCGGGTTGTTCCCCTGCGTGCCGATGCCGAACACCAGCGTGCCGGTCGCCGACGCCTGCCCGGTGTTCGACACCGGTGCCATCTGTACGATCACGCCGTTGTTGTCGAGCGGGAAGTTCGCGACCGGATTGGCGATCTGTTGCGGAATCGGCACCGCGGCGCGCGTGCACGACGTGCCGTTCGGACAGGCGAAGTAGTTGCTGTAGGTCGCCGCGGTCGTCGTGTTCGCGCAGGTTGCGCCGCAATCGGTCGGCGCGGTGCCGATGCCGAGGATGCCGTTCGCGCCCAGATCGGCGGCCGTGTTTTCGGCCGGGCCGCTGCCGCAGCCGCTTGGTACCGTGCTCGCGGCCTTGTCGCCGATGATCTGCAGCGGGATGCTGCTGGTCGTCGTTTCACCGCCGATCGTCACGATCGCGGTACGCACCGAGCCCCACGTGTAACCGTCCGCGAACGTCGCGCACTCGGCGAGCTGCGCGCCGTTGCTGCCAATCGTGCTGACCGGCAGCGCGCCGAGCAGCGTCGAACTGAGCACTGAACTGACCACGCGCAGGCCAAACGAGCCGGTGTCGACCTGGATATTGTCGATGGTCTGACAGTTGCTGGTCGAGCCCGGCGCGCAGATCCTCACGCTGACGGTCGGGATGTTGATGACACCCGAAACGCCCCGGCCGACCGTGATCGGCACCGTGTTCGACGCATTCGCGGAGATCGGCTGCTGGGTCGGGCTGGCCGGCAGCGAACCGCCGTTCAGTCCGTTCGAGGTGTTGCCGCCATTGTTGGAGCTGGAGTTGTTGTCGCTACCGCCGCCTCCGCCTCCGCAGGCGACGAGCGTCGCCGTGAGCAGCACGGCAAGCGCGGCCTGCATCCAGCTTTTGATGTTCGCGGTCGTGAGCATGGTTCGCATCGTGGTCCTCGCCGTTACTGGATGTCGGAACCGCTGACGCCGGCCGGCAGCGCGGAGGGCAGCCACGCGACGCCGCTGAACGCGCCCATGTGGCCGCCCGAACGCACCACCAGCCCGCTCTCGTCGACGGCGACCGGCCCCCGCGCATTGCCGCGCGCGGCCCGCACGGCCTTCACGCCGGCCACGTACTGCGGGAAATAACTGCCGAGCAGATCACTGAGATCGGGCATTTGCGGACCATGCCACGAAATCCCGAATACCGCGCCGCTCGTGCTCAGGTATTCGCGCACCACGGTGCCGTTGCCGAACGTGGTCTCGCGTACCGTGTAGGAAGCGGGTGTGGAAGATGTGGAAGACGCCGCGCTCGATTCAGAACGCATGACACTTTGCGATGTGCCGCTGGCGGGCTGCACCACGCGGGAGGACACCGACGCGTCGGACGGGGGGGTGAGCGGCGCGCTGCCCAACGCCGCATGGGCGGATTGCGCGGCCGTCAGGGCCAGTAACGAACATGGCAATACGAGCGCCGTGACTCCGGCGCGACCAATACGACTCCACATGAGAAGCTCCTCCCGAGCCGCGGCACGCTTCGCCGACTGCGCGAAGCGGCCGCTTATAGGCAGATGATACGGCACCGCCGCGGCCGCAACGCTGAGGGATGGCCTCACCGGGCGACTGCCCGGCGTTGCGCGGGCCGGGTGCCGTACCGCTTTGACCTCGTAGTATGCCTGCGGATTCTTTCAGCCGGCGCAAGGCGCGCCCACGCGCGCGACTTGCCGACTATTACTAGCAGCAAAACGTACGGAAGATGGGTAGCCGGTACTCATTGAATGCGTGTTTGGCGCAAATCGCGGAGAAACCACCAGCCCGGCGCGCTTGCCGGGCCGAGACACTTGCTCAGAAACCGAGGCTCGCGAGCAGATCGTCGACCTGCGATTGATCCTGCACCACATCCGTCTTGCCTTCCGGATTGATCTGCGGACCGTTGAGCAGATGCTCCGGGCTGCCCGTCGACGACACCTCCGCCTTGAGAGCCGCGGCGTTCGCCGCGAACTGCTCGCGCCGCTCGAGCGCGATGTTCTCGACCAGCACGCCGAGCAACTGCTGCTCGATCAGATAGACGACGTCGGTGATCTTCTTGATCACCTGGCCGGTCAGGTCCTGGAAGTCCTGCGCGAGCATGATCTCCATCAGCTGCGAGTTGGTCGCGCCGGTCGCCTCGGGCACGCCGCGCAGAAAGCTGCGCGTGTCGTTCATCAGCGCGCGCACTTCCTCGCGCTCGATCGGCGCGGCGTACCACTGCTCCCAGCGCGCGTCGAGCGCGCCGGCGTCCTGCTGCAACTGCTCCTGGATCGGCTTCGCGACGTCGATCGCCGACAGCACGCGCTCGGCGGCCTGCTCGGTCATATTGGCGATGTACTTCAGGCGATCGCGCGCGTCGGGCACGGCTTCGGCCGCGCGCTCGACGTGCTTGTCGAGCCCGAGTTCGCGCATCGAATCGCGCAGCGTGCGCGTCAGTTGTCCGATGCGGGCAAGGATGCGGTCCGACGCGAAGTCGCCGCTGTCGTTCCCAGCTTCGGCGCCAGGCGTTTGGGTCGGCGGCGTCACGTCAGCTCCCGGCTTTCGCCATTTTCTCGAGGATCTTGTTGAGCTTCTCGTCGAGCGTCGCGGCCGTGAACGGCTTGACGACGTAACCGCTCGCGCCGGCCTGCGCCGCCGCGATGATGTTTTCCTTCTTCGACTCGGCCGTCACCATCAACACCGGCAGATGCGCGAGGCTCGCGTCGGCGCGGATTTCCTTCAGCATCGCGAGACCGTCGAGGTTCGGCATGTTCCAGTCGGAGATCACGAACTCGTAGCTGCCGCTGCGCAGACGCGCGAGACCGGCCGCGCCGTCTTCCGCCTCGTCGACGTTCGAGTAGCCCAGTTCCTTCAGCAGATTGCGGACGATCCGGCGCATCGTCGGAAAATCGTCAACCACCAGAATCTTCATTCCCTTGTCCATTTCTTTCCCTTTGCTTGATCCATGTTGCGGCGCTCGGCCGCGTCATTCCATCCGGCACGCATCATACCCGCTGAACGCGGTCACCCATCGACGACAAACGCGCCATCACGCGCCGGCTCATGTCCGGCAGCGCGGCGATTTCGTCGGCCGCGCCGAGCGCGATCGCCTCGCGCGGCATGCCGAACACGATGCAACTCGCCTCGTCCTGCGCCAGCGTGTAGGCACCGGCCTTTTTCATCTCCAGCAGCCCGGCCGCGCCGTCGCGCCCCATGCCGGTCAGGATCACGCCAACGGCGTTCTTGCCCGCATGCTGCGCGGCCGAACGGAACAGTACATCGACCGACGGACGATGCCGGTTCACCGGCGGGTCGTCGGACAGATGCGCAATATAGTTCGCACCGCTCCTCGCGAGCAACAGATGCGCATGGCCCGGCGCGATGTACGCGTGCCCCGGCAGCACACGCTCGCCGTGCTCCGCTTCTTTAACGGTAATCCGGCACAAACCATTGAGGCGTTGCGCGAAAGATTTCGTAAAGCCCGGCGGCATGTGCTGCGCGATCAGCACCGCGGGCGCGTCGGGCGGCAGCGGCACCAGCACTTCGCGGATCGCTTCGGTGCCGCCCGTCGAGGCGCCGACGATAACCAGCTTCTCGGTACTCAGCAGCGGGTTGTTGAAGAGCGGCGCGGCGCCGGCCGGCGCCTGCGCGGCCTGGGTGGCCGCATGCTGCGCCGGCGCCGCCTGGCGTACGCGCGCGCGGGCTGCCGCGCGAACCTTGTCGGCGAGCTTTTCCGCGTAGTCGAGCATGCCGTCGCGAATGCCGACCTTCGGCTTGGTCACGAAATCGACCGCGCCGAGTTCGAGCGCGCGCAGCGTGATTTCGTTGCCGCGCTCGGTCAGCGACGACACCATCACGACCGGCATCGGCCGCAGACGCATCAGCTTCTCGAGAAAGTCGAGGCCGTCCATGCGCGGCATTTCGACGTCGAGCGTCAACACGTCCGGGTTGTGCTGCTTGATGAGCTCGCGCGCGACGAGCGGATCGGGTGCCGTCGCCACCACCGTCATGTCCGGCTGGCTATTGATGATTTCGGTCATCAGGCTGCGGATCAGCGCCGAATCGTCGACGCACAATACCTTGATCTTTTGCACAGCGCTCACGCCTCCTCTGTGGTTCTGGCGTTGTTGGAATGAGTCGGGCGCGGGCTCGCGCCGAACAGTTCGATTCTCGGCCGCGCGGCGGCGGCGGGCCGGCTTCGCGAACAGCTCGACCCGCTTGCGCGCGGCGGCGAGCCGCTCCGCGCGTGCTTCGGCGCTTTGCCGCACGAGCGCCTGCTCGCGCTCGGCGACGCCCGCTTCCTGTTGCAAGCGCAATTTCTTCACCATCACCTGACCGGTGCGCGGCATGAACGCGACCTTGCGCGGGTGCGAGCCCTGCAGGTCCTCGGCGACGATGCGGATCTTTTCGGTGGCCAGATAGCGGCGCACGAACTCGGCGTTGCGATCGCCGATGTTCATCGTGGTCATGCCCGCGAGCACCGCGCCGCCGCCGAACACCTTGGCCTCGAAGCGCTCGCGCCGCCCGCCCGCCTTGATCAGTTCGTTGATCAGCACTTCCATCGCGTACGCACCGTAGCGCATCGAGTCCGACGCGGCCTGCGCGACGTCGGCGCCGTCGTCGGGCAGCATGAAGTGATTCATGCCGCCGATGCCCGCGGTGCGGTCCTGGATGCAGGCCGCGACGCACGAGCCGAGCACGGTCACGAGCACCATGTCTTCGCTCGTCGTATAGAACTCGTTGGGCAACAGCTTCACGCCGGGGCGCTGGAAGTGGTTGTCGTAGTACAGGTTCGAAGCGATCGGCAGCGTGCTGCTCATGCGGCCACCCCGCTCGATTGATGCGCGTCATGCGCGTTGGCGCGCGACGGCGCGCGCGCGCCGCCCGCGTCACGCGTCAGTTCGTAGACGGTCTGGCCGCGCAACCGGAACGCTTGCGTCACGTACGTGAAGTTTTCCGAATGGCCGGCGAACAACAGGCCGCCCGGTTTCATCAGCGGCTCGAAGCGCGACAGCACCTGCGCCTGCGTCGGCTTGTCGAAATAGATCATCACGTTGCGGCAGAAGATCGCGTCGAACTGCGTGCGCAACTGGTAATCGCGATTGGTCAGGTTCAGTTGCTCGAAGCGCACGAGCGCGCGCACTTCGGGACGCACCTTGACCATCCCCGCATGCGCGCCCGTGCCCTTCAGGAAGAAGCGCTTCAACCGCTCGGGCGACAGGTGCTTGACCTGGTCGAACTGGTAGACGCCGGCCTCGGCCTTCGCGAGCACCTGGGTGTCGATGTCGGTCGCGAGCACCGACGCCTGGCGCGCGCCGCTGTCGCCGAGCGCTTCGAGCAGCGTCATCGCGATCGAGTACGGCTCCTCGCCCGTCGATGCCGCCGAGCACCACACGGACACCGGTTGCGCACGGCGCGGCACGAACTCGGCGAGGATCGGAAAGTGATGGGCTTCGCGGAAAAACGCCGTGAGGTTGGTGGTCAGGGCATTGGTGAACGCTTCCCACTCGGCCGGATCGTTTTCCGCTTCGAGCAGATCGAGATACTGCCGGAACGTATCGATGCCGCGCGCCCGCAAGCGGCGCGCGAGGCGGCTATACGCCATGTCGCGCTTGTGGTCCGACAGCGAGATGCCCGCCCCGCGATGAATCAGCTCGCGGATGCGGGCGAAATCGGCCGCCGTAAATTCGAAATCGCGGCCCGTCTCGACGGACCTGGCCGGCTCTGTGCCGTCAGGTGCTGCCCGCGCGGGGCGTTGTGTTGCGCGCGTTGCCATCATGAAAATTCCTGTCTGCGATATGAGCCATCACGCTCGCCGCCCAGCCGGACTGCCTGGGAGGTAGGAATTGTCGTCGCGGGGTCGCGCCCTCCCGCGAGTTCCAGCGACATATGGCCGGCTCGCGACACGCGTGCTGTGCGTGCTTCGATGCTTCGCCCATCCGCGGGCGCGATGCCGGTTGACCACATGTCACTCTGCCGTTGCCTAAAATGTTTCCCAGTCCGCGTCCGAACTCGCCTTCGCCGTGCCCGGCGGAGCGGCGCGCGTGGGCGTGTCGGTCGTGACGCGAGCCGCGGCTGCGGCCGGCCGGGGCTTCAATGCCGGTTCGACGCGTGCGGCCGCGTCGTGCTGCGTCGGGGTCGCCGCGCTCGCCGCGATTGCCTTCGATTCCTTGCTCGCGCCCAGCGGGTTCACCGGAGTCCTTGCGCTCGCCGCTTGCGGTGCAGCCCTGGCGGGCCGCGCGGGCGTCTGCGCACGCGTCGCCGGGGCGCTCTGACGCGCCGGTGTGCCGGTTACCTTCCAGCCGCCCAGCACCGCCTGCAACTGCCGCGTCTGATCTTCGAGCGACGCCGCCGCGGCCGCCGCCTGTTCGACCAGCGCCGCGTTCTGCTGCGTGACCGAATCCATCTGCACGACCGCGCGGTTGACCTGCTCGATGCCGCCCGACTGCTCCTCCGACGCCGCGCTGATCTCGCCCATGATGTCGGTCACGCGACGCACCGCCTGCACGATTTCGTCCATCGTCGTGCCCGCGCGGCCGACCAGCTCGGAGCCGCTCTTGACCTTGTCGGCCGAATCGCCGATCAGCTCCTTGATCTCCTTCGCGGCGCTCGCGCTGCGCTGCGCGAGGCTGCGCACTTCGCCCGCGACGACCGCGAAACCGCGGCCCTGTTCGCCGGCGCGTGCGGCTTCGACCGCCGCGTTCAGCGCGAGGATGTTGGTCTGGAACGCGATGCCCTCGATCACGCCGATGATGTCGACGACCTTGTTCGAACTGGTCGCGATTTGCTGCATCGTCGTGACGACCTGGCTCACCACGTCGCCGCCGCGCGTCGCGATGTCCGACGCGTTGACGGCGAGCTGGCTCGCCTGGCGCGCGTTCTCGGTGTTCTGCCGCACGGTGCCGGTCAGCTGATCCATACTCGATGCGGTTTCCTGCAGCGACGCCGCTTGCTGCTCGGTGCGCTGCGACAGATCGGTGTTGCCCATCGCGATTTCGCGCGCGCCGGTGTCGATCGATTCGGTGCCGCTGCGGACCGCGCGCACCATCGTCGCGAGGCTTTCCTGCATCCGCTTGATGCCCGCGAACAGACGGCCGATTTCATTGTTGCTGAACACCTCGACGGGGGTGGACAGGTCGCCCCCAGCGATCCGCTCGAAACAGGCGGTCGCGTCGTTCAGCGGCTGCACGATGAGCCCGCGCAGCGCGAAACGGATGCCGACCACCACCAGCAGCGCGAACGCCGTGGTCACGCAAATCAGCATGATCATCAGCGACGCGCTCGACTGCGCGCTCGTTTCCTGATCGGCCACGCTCTGCCGCAACGCCTGGATCACCGCGGCGGCGGCCGCGTCGTAGGCGATGAACATCGGGCTGATCTTCGTGTCCGCGACCGCGTGATACGCGTCGAGATCGTTCGCGTTCAACGCGGCGAATTCGACGTCGACGCCGTCGTGCATCACCGTCGTACGCTTCGCGAGCACATCGTCGAGCAAGGCCTGCTCGACGCGGTGCTTCGGCGCGTCGAGATACGCCTGCCAGCTCTGCTTGCTCTTGCCGAGCAGCTCCTGCGCGCGATCGAGCGCCTTCTTCGCCTCGTCCGCGTTACCGGCGGCCGTCAGCGTGTTGAAGCGCTCGATCGCGATGCGCGAACGCAACAGATACGCCGACGCATCGTCGAGCGCATGAATCGCGACCAGTTCGCCGCGTGCGATGCGATCGAGCGAGCCGCTCGCGCGATTCAGCGCGGTCAGCCCGAGCGCGCCGACTACTACGGTCAGCGCCGCCAGAAGAATCCCCACCATCGTCAGCGACGTGCGGATCGACCACCTGCTCAGCATTTTGATGCTCCTTGTGCCGGGTTCCGTTACTGCCTGCGCTCAGACGCCGAGCGTTTCGGTCAGCGACATCTCGGAGCTGGTCATCAGCTTCTCGATGTCCATCAGGATCAGCATGCGGCCGTCGACCGTGCCGAGACCGGTCAGGTATTCGGTCGTCAGCGTCGCGCCGAATTCCGGTGCCGGCATGATCTGATCGACCGCGAGCGTCAGCACGTCCGACACGCCGTCCACGACCATGCCGACCACGCGATGCGCGACGTTCAGGATGATCACGACGGTCTGATGGTCGTACTCGACGCGGCCGAGATGGAACTTGATCCGCATGTCGACGATCGGCACGATGATGCCGCGCAGGTTGATCACGCCCTTGATGAACTCGGGCGCATTGGCGATGCGCGTCACGTTGTCGTAGCCGCGGATTTCCTGCACCTTCAGGATGTCGATGCCGTACTCTTCCGCGCCGAGCGTGAAGACGAGGAATTCCTGACCGCCGGCGTCCGCCTGCGCGTCGCGGCGGCCATTCGTACCGCTCGCGTTTGCGACGCTCGAATTGATGGATTGGACTTCTGCCACGTTAGCCCCCAAACGGTTGGGATGAATTGAGTTGAAGTTGTGTTGCGATGTCTGTCAGTGCCGCGTTTGCTGCGTGCGTTAGGCGAGGCTCATCGCCTGCGCATGCCCATGCGCATGACGCGATTCGCGGTTCAGCGCCGCGACGTCCACGATCAGCGCGACGCTGCCGTCGCCCAGAATGGTCGCCGCGGAAATGCCGTGCACCTTGCGGTAGTTCGTTTCCAGATTCTTCACGACCACCTGCTGCTGGCCGACGAGTTCATCGATCAGCATCGCGAAGCGCCGTCCCTCGGTCTGCATGATCGTGACGATGCCCTGGGTCGGCTCCTGCTTCGCATCCGACACGTTGAACACCTCGTGCAGCGCGACGAGCGGCAGGTATTCGCCGCGCACGCGCACCACGCGCTCGCCGTTGGCGACCGTGTAAATGTCTTCGGCTCGCGGTTGCAGCGACTCCATCACGAAGTTCAGCGGCAGGATGAAGATCTCGTTGCCGACCTTCACCGACATGCCGTCGAGGATCGCGAGCGTGAGCGGCAGCACGATCCGCGTGGTGCTGCCCTTGCCCGCGTGCGACGTGATCTCGACGTGACCGCCCATCGACTGGATGTTGCGCTTCACCACGTCCATGCCGACGCCGCGGCCGGACACGTCGGTGACCTGCTCGGCGGTCGAGAAGCCCGGCAGGAAGATCAGGTTCCAGACTTCCTCGTCGCTCATCGTGTCGCTGACCTGCATGCCCTGCTTGGCCGCCTTCGCGAGGATCTTGTCGCGGCGCAGGCCCGCGCCGTCGTCGCTGACCTCGATGACGATGTTGCCGCCGTGGTGCGCCGCCGACAGCACCAGCTGACCGGTCGAATCCTTGCCCGCCGCGCGCCGCGCCTCGACGGTCTCGATGCCGTGGTCGAGACTGTTGCGCACGAGGTGCGTCAACGGGTCGATGATCCGTTCGATAAGGCTCTTGTCGAGTTCGGTCGCCTGACCGAAGGTGACGAGTTCGACCTCCTTGCCGAGTTTCGCCGCGAGATCGCGCACCAGACGCGGGAAGCGGCTGAACACGTAATCCATCGGCATCATGCGGATCGACATCACCGCTTCCTGCAGATCGCGCGCGTTGCGCTCGAGTTGCGCCATGCCGTTGAAGAGCCGGTCGTGCAGCGCCGGATCGAACGTGCTGGTGGTCTCCGCGAGCATCGCCTGCGTGATCACCAGCTCGCCGACCAGATTGATCAGCTGATCGACCTTCTCGACGCCGACGCGAATCGAGCTGCCTTCGGCGACCGGCCGCCGCGGCGGCCGGACGGGGCGCCTTGCGGTCCTGATCGGCGGACGCGGCCGAAGCCGGTTTGGCCGCCGCCTGAGCCGCCGCGGGTGCCGCAGGCGGCGGCTCGATGCTGTCCGCCTGACCGGATGCGCTTGCGGGCGCAGCGGTGAGGGCCGCCGGGGTCGACGATGCTGCGGGCTCGGTGTGAAGGACCGGCTGCGCCTGCGCTTGCGCCGCGGGAGCGGCGGGCGCGACCTGCGCGGATTGCGCAGATTGCGCCGGTGTCGGAACGGCAGCGTCGGGCGTTCCAGGTTCGCCCTGCTGCGCGTCGTCCGCCGGCGCGGTGCCACGGCCGATCGTGATCTGACTTTCGTCGATCACGAAGCAGCACACGGCGATGATGTCGTCGGAGGATACGTCGCTCAAGAGCCACAGCGTCAGATCGCTGCCGCTCTTGACCTGCCCGACGATGTTGCCCAGGTTGCCCAGCTCTTCGGTGAGCAGCTCCTGGTCTTTCTCTCCCACGCCCCGTAGCGTAATTTTCAGATGTGGGCCGGCGCTGTCGGCCGTGCCCGCGGCTTGTCCGGTCTGTGCCGGTTCGCCGTCGATCCATTCGCCCGCCGCCTGCACCGCCTGTTCGACGACGTGCTCGGGCGGGGTGCCGCCTTGCTGCTGTACCGCGGTTGCTTGTGTTGTTGTTTGGGTTGCCGTCGCCTGCGCTGCTGCAGGCGCGGGGGCGCTCACGGCCGGCGCGGTTTCGGCGCTCGCCGCCGCTGCCGGCGCGCCGCCCATGCGGCTTTCCGCGTGCAGCTGCTCCAGCTTCGCGCAGATCGCGCGCGCCACCGCCGCATCGGGCTCGGCGCTCGCGCGATAGTCGGCGAGCTGGCCGGACAGCACGTCCTTGGTTTCGAGGAACGTGTCGATCATGTCCTTGCGCAGCACCAGCTCGTTGTTGCGCGCGCGATCGAGCAGCGACTCGAGAATGTGCGTGGTCTCGGTGAGCGCGGTGAAACCGAACGTTGCCGCGCCGCCCTTGATCGAATGCGCGGCGCGAAAGATCGCCGCGAGGTCTTCGGGGTCCGGGTGGGCCACGTCGAGATTGAGCAGCAATTGCTCCATCTGCGCGAGCAGTTCGTCCGCTTCGTCGAAGAACGTCTGATAGAACTGTGTGATGTCGAGTGTCATGCCTGGTTCACCGCGAGAGTGCCTGTCTGGCTTGAGTCGCCGTAGAGGCGCGTCGAGAGCTATCTGTACTGTGTCTAAAGGTGTTGATGACGCGGATCAAGCCGGGTCCGGTTCGGCCAGCGCCGCCACCAGCTCGGTCAGCATGTCCGGGTCGAGCGGCTTTTCGATCCAGCCGGTCGCGCCCGCCGCGCGCGCCGCCTCTTTGAAGGGTTCGCCCGATTCCGTCGTGAGGACGAGGATGGGCGTCGCCTGATAGGCTGGATTTCCGCGCAGCGCGGTGATCAGATCGAGACCGGTCTTGCCGGGCATGTGCTGGTCGGTCAACACGAGATCGAACGCCATCGCGAGCGCGTTTTCGAGCCCTTCGTTGCCGTCCGCCGCGAGCGTGACTTCATAGCCGGCGCCCGTCAGCGTCGCAGCGAGGATCTGCCGCATCGATGCCGAATCGTCGATTGCCAGGATGTGCCTGATCATGAAAACCTCGCTGCGCTTAACACTGGGCCGCCGGGCGGTGCGCGCCGGTCGGGCGCGGGCCGCGGCCCGGCGGCCGCGGTCTGTTACTGGGCCGGTGGCGCCGCCGCCGGCAACTTCGGTGCAGCCGTCACCGGCTGCGCAAGTCTTTGCAGCAGCGGCTTCGAGCCGGCTGCGTCGTCCGACAGGGTCGTCGTCGTGGAGTCGTCGTGATCGAGCGCCTCCTCGGACTTCCTGTTCAACACGATGATGCTGATGCGACGGTTCTCCGGATCGAGCGGGTCCGCCTTGTTCAGGTTCTGCGTCGACGCGAGACCGAGCACGCGCATTACCTTCGCTTCGTCCATGCCGCCCGCGACCAGCTCGCGCCGCGATGCGTTGGCGCGGTCGGCCGACAGCTCCCAGTTGCTATAGCCCTTCTCACCGCCCGCGTACGGCACGGCGTCGGTATGGCCCTGCACGATGATGCGGTTCGGCACGTCGTTCAGCGTGTGGCCGATCTCGCGCAGGATGTCGCGCATGTACGGCTCGACGACGTCGCGTGCGGTCGCGAACATCGGCCGCTTCTGCGAGTCGACGATCTCGATGCGCAGACCGGTCAGCGTCGAGTCGATGCGGATCTGCTGCTTGAACTGGCGCAGCACCGGGTTCGCCTCGATCGCGGCCATCAGCTTGACCTGCAGGTCGTGCAGGCGCACCTGTTCCTGGCGTTCGAGCGCGCCCGTCAGCTGCTTCACGGAGTCGTCGTCGTTGTGCGACGCGGTGCGCTCGGCGCGGCTGCTGCTGCCGTCGGTCGAGCGGGTCACGCCCTGCGCGTCGGTCGAGATGTCGCGACCGCCGCCCTTCAGGATGCTCGAGTCTTCGGCGCTGCGATCGCCGCCCCACAGCGTGATCTTCAACGGCTGGTTGAAGTAGTCGGCGATACCTTTCAGCTGCACGGTGGAGGCCGAACTCAGCAGCCACATCAGCAGGAAGAACGCCATCATCGCGGTCATGAAGTCCGCGTACGCGAGCTTCCACGCGCCGCCGTGATGACCGGACTTTTTCGGCGCGCTGCGCTTGACGACGATTGCGCGGTCTTTGTCCTTGCTGCTCATCGGTTCGGTTCCCGTCGCCTGCTTATTTCGCCTTGACGCGGCGCACGTGCTCTTCGAGCTCGGCGAACGACGGGCGCTCGGTCGAGAACAGCACCTTGCGGCCGAACTCGACCGCGATCGCCGGCGCGTAGCCGTTCAGGCTCGCGAGGATCGTCACCTTGATGCACTGGAACATCTTGGTCGACTCGGTCACGCGCTGCTCGGCGACGCTGGCGAGCGGCCCGATCAGCCCGTACGAAAGCAGAATGCCGAGGAACGTGCCGACGAGCGCCTGCGCGATCATTTCACCGAGCACCGCGGGCGGCTTGTCGGCCGAGGCCATCGTGTGCACGACGCCCATCACCGCGGCGACGATACCGAACGCCGGCATCGCGTCGCCGACCTTGGTCAGCGCGTGCGCGGGCGCCTCGCCTTCCTGGTGGTGCGTCTCGATCTCCTCGTCCATCAGGCTTTCGATCTCGAATGCATTCATGTTGCCGCCGACCATCAGCCGCAGGTAGTCGGTCAGGAACTCGATGATGTGCTTGTCGGCGAGGATCTTCGGGTACTGCGTGAAGATCGGGCTCTTCGACGGATCGTCGATGTCGGCTTCGAGCGTCAGCGTGCCTTCCTTGCGCGCTTTCGCGAGCAGCACGTACAGGAGCCCCATCAGCTCCATGTAGACGTCCTTGTTGTACTTCGCGCCCTTGAACAGGGTCGGAATGACGCGCAGGGTCGCCCGGATCGTCTTCATCCCGTTACCGAGAATGAATGCGCCGACTCCGGCGCCGACGATCATCAGCACCTCGACGGGTTGCAGCAGCGCGCCGAGATGGCCGCCTTCGAGCGCGTAACCGCCGAAAACGGACAACAGCGTCACGAGTGTTCCCACGAAAATCAGCACTGCCGAGCCCTCACAAAAAAGCGACGGTTACCGTCGTTAGTCAGGTTTACGGCACCGGGGCGGAAAACTTTGGGGAAAAAGACGGCGCTCGAGTCCGGTGTAAACCAGAGGCTTGCGCTGCCTCAACGCGTGCTGCTCAGACTTCGGCGGTGACGAGGGTATCGAGCGTGGGGGCGGGGCAGCGGGCCTCGTGAGCTCGCGCGTCGGTCACTTGCGGCACCTCGGCCGGGACTCCGGCGACGGCGATTTGCCGCTCGGCCCGCGTTTGCGCCGCCTTCTTCGTCTTGCCCGCGCGCGACGGCGGCTGACACAGCCCGCAAACGAACCCGTGCTGCGGATCGTGCGCGTGCGCGACGAAGTGGCCGCCGCAGCGGCGGCAGGCGCTCATCTGCAGCATGCCCGAGTCGAAGAAGCGCACCAGCGTCCAGGCGCGCGTGAGACTGAGCACCGGCTCGTCGTCGTGCAACTGCACGTGCTCGAGATACAGCCGGTAGCTCTTCACGATCGATTCGATCGCGCGGCAGCCGCCGTGACCGGCCATGAAACGGTAGATGTTGTAGAACAGCGACGAATGAAAGTTCGGCTGCCAGGTCATGAACCAGTCGGTCGAAAACGGCAGCATGCCCTTGGGCGGCGACACCCCTTTCAATTCCTTGTACAGCTTGACGAGCCGGTCGCGCGACAGGCTGGTTTCCGCCTCCAGCAATTGCAGACGCGCGCCCAGTTCGATCAGCTCGATCGCGAGGGTGATTTCCCGGACTTCGAGTAAGACGCTCTTACTGGCCATCAGCCGATCTGCTCGACCGGCTGGCTCGCCATCAGGATCGCCGAATGAGCCTGCGCCATCGCGCTGGACTTGTCCTTGTCCGCAAGGGCGGACAGCACCGCGTGATCGTCGAAGCGGAAGCGGCACAGCATCTGGTTGGACGCCGCGAGCTTGACGGTCTGCGCCAACGACAGATTGGCGAGCACGTCGGCCAGCTGGTCCGAAATACCCATGCGGAACATGCCCATCGGCTTGTCTTCGCGCAGCAGACGCTGGGCGAGCAGCAGATAGGAAAGATTGACTTCCCTGATCTCACTGAGCATATGGCTAGTCGTGCTCATGATTTCCCCCGTTCGTATGCCCGGCTGGTCAGGCCGATTTTTGCGGAAACGTTTGCTCGAACGCGCGCGCTGAATCCGCGCGAATCCGCTCGTCTCTGGTCTTGCAAGCATTGTCTCGAAAGGGGGCACAGCCGAAAATCGGAGAGACACCCCAGCTGGGTGACGGATTAATCCGTCATTTGTGTAGGAATTATTCCTACAACCCGGGTTGCGGCGAGGCACGAATTGGGCCGAATTGATGCGCGGGGCGGGACTGACGATGCGTGCTGGGAATTTATACGGCTGCGGCGTGTACCGGATGGTGAGTTTTCAGAACTTCACCGCCGCACCGTAAATCGGTGGAAAAGAATTATAAGACGTTTTCAGCCGGCTGCAATCTGGCTCAGTTAGAGATCTTTCCCGGCTCATCCGACCCTCGGGTCCGCCGCTTGCTACGGTGCATTTCGCCTGTCGAGCTTGATTGAGTCGGTGGAATTACGCTTCCCGATGATGGGGCCCTGTTGGCGGCTCGACCTTGCGCGGCAGCTGTAACGGTCGATGTTTCGCGCTGTAACAACATTAAGCGTTTGAAAAATAACTCGAATTACCGCGGTCGATCCCGATAATGAAGGCTAAGGGATTACCCGATAGCTATTTCGGAGCCCCCTCGGGCGGGGCAAACCGCGCCCAACCGTCCGGTTAGGCAGACGTACCACGCGCCATTCAGCCGTGGTGCGAAGCCCCGGTAAGTATCAAAAATCCGCATGGGATCCGGGTCGGCGCCACAGCGCTAACTTTGATCGACACAGGAGAAAACGCATGCGAATCGCACAAGTCGCGCCGCTCTACGAAGCTGTCCCACCGAAACTCTATGGCGGCACCGAACGTGTCGTGTCGTATCTGACCGAAGCGCTGGTCGAGCTCGGCCATGACGTCACGCTGTTCGCGAGCGGCGACTCGGTCACGTCCGCCAATCTCGAGGCATGCTGGCCGCGCGCGCTGCGCCTCGATCCGACGATTCGCGATGCATTGGCGCCGCACGTGCTGATGATGGAAAAGGTCCGCAAGATCGCGCACGAGTTCGACGTGCTGCACTTCCATCTCGACTACCTGCCGTTCCCCCTGTTCACGACGATGGACACGCCGTTCGTGACCACGCTGCACGGTCGTCTCGACTTGCCGGAATTACAGCCGGTGTTCGACGCGTTCTCGCATGTGCCGGTCGTGTCGATTTCGGATTCGCAGCGTCTGCCGCTGCAGCAGGCCAACTGGCTCAACACGATCTATCACGGTCTGCCGGACCAGTTGCTGACGCCGCAGCCGCACAAGAAGCCCGAATATCTCGCGTTCCTCGGCCGCATCTGCCCGGAAAAACGCGTCGATACAGCTATCAGGATCGCCGCGCAAAGCGGTCTGCCGCTGAAGATCGCCGCCAAGGTGGACAAGGTCGACATGGAGTACTTCAAGCGCGAGATCGAGCCGCTGCTGTCGATGGCGCATGTCGAGTTCGTCGGCGAGATCAACGAGGCGCAGAAACCCGAGTTTCTGTCGGGCGCGAAGGCGCTGCTGTTCCCGATCGACTGGTCCGAGCCGTTCGGCCTCGTGATGATCGAGTCGATGGCCTGCGGCACGCCGGTTATCGCGTTCAACCGCGGCTCCGTGCCTGAGGTGATCGACCACGGCGTGACCGGCTATATCGTCGAGGACGTGCAAGGCGCAGTAGCGGCTCTGCAGCGTCTCGACGAGCTGTCGCGCATCGAAATCCGCGCCCAGTTCGAACGCCGCTTCAGTTCGAAAACGATGGCGCAGAACTATATCGACGGCTATTCCGCCTTGATTGAAACGTCGCGGCGCCCGGTATTGCGCCAGGTCGCGGTCGGCTAGGCGCGCCTGAAAACGGCCGGCGCTTTTACGGCTGGCCGTTTTCGGCCCGCATTGAAGCGGCGCTGTGAACCTTCGCTTATAACGCCGCAATAGCGGCGAGTCCGGCATCGGAATCGTTTGCGCGAGCGAAAAACGAAGTCTTTTGGCTGCCGGACGCGAAAAAGCCGCCCTGTGTGGGCGGCTTTTTTAATACAGGGATGGTTGCGCTTCCACGGTGGACTTGCGCGCGGCGAATAAGCCAAACAGCAAAGAAACCTTCAGACCGCCTTCACCCCGTCTCACATCAGGTCGGGCGGGCGTCACGCCGAGCCAATCAGAAATCGCTCGCGATTCTTGCCGACGATCCATTTGGGCGGCTTGCCGCGCCCGCTCCATGTATTGCCCGACTTCGGGTCCTGATATTTCGCCGGCAGCGGCGTCTTCTTGGGCGGGCGGCCGCGCTTGGCGGCGACCGCGAAACCGAGATCCTGCGCGGTCAGACCGTATTCGGCGATCTTTTGGCGGATGTCGGCGACGACATTGTCGATTTCCGTGCGTCGCGCTTCTTCTGCCTGTGCCTGCAATTTGGCAATCTGCGCCTTGAGGTCTGCATATTGAGACATTCGGTTCTCCCCTTTTCTAGAACTCATTCGACCGCAGACTAGCTGCAATTATAAAAATTCGCAATGGCGACTAATACCGGTTTAGCGAATTTTCCTCTGATAATTATTAAAGAGTGTGAATTGTAAAACCTGCGCTTTATCTCGTAATAGTTTATAAATTCTGTGCGGATTGACAATCTTTGACACTCGATTTGGCGCTGTCTGCCTAGAATTGCGCGCTCAAGGTACGTACTCGCCCTTTTCGATGCGTGCTTCTGAAGTACCCATTCTTTTTAGGATCACCAAACATGCAGTTGTCAAAGCGCCTCGTTGCCGAATTGCTCGGCACCTTCTGGCTCGTGCTCGGAGGCTGCGGCAGCGCGGTCCTCGCCGCCAACTTCGCCGGGCCGGTTCACGGATTGGGCATCGGCTTCGTCGGCGTGTCGCTGGCCTTCGGCCTGACCGTGCTGACGATGGCTTTTGCGATCGGCCACATTTCGGGCTGCCACCTGAATCCGGCGGTGAGCGTCGGACTGGCCGTCGCCGGCCGATTTCCGGTGCGCGATCTTCTGCCCTATGTCGTCGCGCAGGTGGTCGGCGCGGTGCTCGGCGCATTCGTGCTGTCGCTGATCGCGTCGGGCAAGCCTGGCTTCGACCTGGTCGCGAGCGGCTTCGCGACGAACGGTTACGGCGAGCAATCGCCGGGTCACTACTCGCTCGCCGCTGCCTTCATTTGCGAAGTGGTAATGACTGGCTTCTTCCTGTTCGTGATTCTCGGCGCGACCGACCGCCGCGCGCCGGCCGGCTTCGCGCCCATCGCGATCGGCCTGTGCCTGACGCTGATCCATCTGGTCTCGATTCCTGTCACCAACACGTCGGTCAATCCGGCGCGCTCGACGGGCCCGGCGCTATTCGTCGGCGGCGTGGCGATCGATCAGCTGTGGCTGTTCTGGGTTGCGCCGATCATCGGTGCGGTGATCGCAGGTGTCGTCTATCCGCTGATCGCTGAGGATCGCAGCAGCGATGCGCGCAAGCTGGCGCTCGACTGACGGCCAGTTCGACGCCCCGGTCTCGCGATCGTCGCGTAGCCGGCATGAATGGGCGCCTCGGCGCCCATTATTCATTGCGCTCGCCAATGCGATATGAATGCCGCGCCGGCCGCGTGCCGGTGGGCACCGCTGCTAGAATCGGGCGACTTCCCAGCCTCGTACAGGTGCTTTCGATGAACCGTTTCCGCGGATTCCTGCATGGCGTCGCACTGTCGCTCGGCGGCCTGTGCGCGAGCACGATGGCGTTGCCGGCCGCGTCCGCGGCGACGAACACGGCGACCGTCGTTGCGACCGCGGCCCCCGTCGTTGCCGCGGCGGGCGGCAATATCGAAACCCTCGTATTCGTTCGACACGGCGAGAAACCCGCGCAGGGGTACGGCCAGCTAGACTGCCAGGGGCTCAACCGCGCGCTCGCGTTGCCGGCCGTGATCGCCGCCAAATTCGGCAAACCCGATGCGATCTACGCGCCCGACCCCGCCCAGCAAAAAGACGACGGCGGTCATCCGTACTATTACGTGCGCCCGCTCGCGACGATCGAACCGACCGCGATTCAATTCCAGATGCCGGTCCAAACACCGTACGGTTTTGCGCAGATCGACCAGCTCGGCAACGCGCTCGTCGACCCGGCCAATCGCGGCAAGCTGATCGTCGTTGCCTGGGAGCACAAGCTGATCGAGAAGCTGTTGCGGCAGATGTTGAGCGCGCATGGCGGTCGCGCGGCCGACGTGCCGAAATGGCAAAGCGACGACTTCGACAGCATTTACATCGTCCGACTCGACTGGCAGAACGGCACGCCGCGCGCGAGCTTCAAACACGATCGCGAAGGGCTCGACGGGCGGGCAACCGATTGCCCTTGCGCGGCCTTGCCGGGAGTGTCGACATCTTCGGCAGGGGCGGCCTCTTCCGCAACTTCGGCCGCTTCGGCGCCCGCGGCGGATTAATTGAGCAATACAGATGTAAGCCGTGTTTACGTGCGCTGGCGCGGCAAGCGGCGAGCGTGCGCGACCAGCCGCCTGCCGGCTTGAATTGATCCGCCGCAAAGCCCCGTGCGGCGCGGCTGCAAGCGAAGTAAGGTATTTGCGCGCAACGTCCGCGCGAGCGTTTTTTCTAGCTTCGATGACTTCGACGATGCTTGCAGTCCGTAACATCTGGTCGCAGTCCAGCCCACCTCGAGTGCGTACATTGGCCCTGTGCGACAAACCTACGTCGCCTCACAGGAGAGACCAACATGAAACGCATCGTCACTCACTTGCTGGTTGCTGCCGGACTCGCGGCGGGCGCATGCGGTGTCGCGCAAGCGCATACGGATCTGAGCGTCGGCCTATCGCTCGGTGCCCCGGTTTATGCCGCGCCCGCGCGCGTCTACGCGGCGCCGGAGCCGGTGTACTACGGCAGCTGGGATCATCGCTACCCGCGCGGCGACTACTACCGCGACTATCACCGCGATGACCGGGGCTGGGGTCACGACAACCGTCGCTGGGGTCATGACAATCGAGGCGAGCACCGCGGCTGGCGGGATTGAGGAGCGCTAGCGGAGCGCACGCTGCGCGCTTCGCGAGCAACTGTTGCGGCCCGCATCCACGCGAGTGGATGCGGGCCGCTTTCAATCGCAGTGACTACGGTTCAAGATGCCAGTTCGTCGTTGAGCGCAAACAGTTTGCGCAGATGATGCGCAACGCCCGCCTCGAAATTGTTGCCGATGCGCGGCACATGCGGCAGACGGGTGATCAGATCGGGATTGGCGTTGTTCATCATGAATGGATGGCCGGCCGTCTCGAGCAGATCGATATCGTTCATGTTGTCGCCGAACGCGACGCAGTGCGACGCGTCGACACCGAGACGCTCGAGCACGATCTGCAGGGCGCGCCCCTTCGACACATTCGCGGTCATCACTTCGAGACAATCCGGCAATGAATACGTCACGTACAGTCGTTCGCCGAAGTCGCGTTCCAGATTGGCGGCCACCCGCGCGAGATCGGCGGGGTCGCCGATATACAGCGCCTTGGCAATGTCGACGCCATCGTGCTTCGGCAGGTCGGTCACTTCGTACGTGAAGCCGGAATCCTGGTGAAATTCCAGCAGATGGGGCGCGTCGCGGTCGATGAGCCACGCCTCGTCTGCAAACAGACTGACGATCACTCGACCATGCGCGCCGACAATTTCGGGCTGCACGAGACGCTGGACGATCGCCGGCGGCAAATCGTCGGCGTGGATCACCGTGTTGTCAGGCGCGTGAATGCGCGCGCCGTTCGACGTGATCAGATACGGATTGATGCCGAGCAGATCGCGGATGCCCGCGACGTCGCAGTAATGCCGCCCGGTGGCGATCACGAACTGCAGCCCGTCGCTTTCGAGCTTGCGCACCGTGGCGACCGTGAACGGGTCTACCTGGTGATCAGCGTTGAGCAGTGTGCCGTCGAGATCCGTGGCGATGACTTTATACATGATGAGTCCGGCGGCTGAACCGTCGAGGCAGCGTCAAAGCGGGTATTTTACAGGTCTCATCGAGCCAGCCGCTGCGCCTCGCGCCGCGCCAGTTGCAAGCCGCCATGCGCCGAGTCTGCCCGCGGCTCGCGCAGGCGCGCCTGATACTCCCGCGGCACGTACTCGCGCAACGGCGTACCAAGGCCTCCGCATAACGCGACCGGCAGCGCGTCCGTCGCGTCCAGCGCGGCGATCATCTTGCCGACTTCGACGCCGGCCTCGCCGAGCAGCCGCGCCGCGAACGGATGTGCGCGGTGTTCGATCGCGATCGGCGCGAGCCGCGCGTAGGCAGTCTGATTGGCCGTGCACAGCCACACGACGAGACTGTCGCGATCCCGCGCGCCGGTATGCGCTAGCAGCGCTTGCGTGAGATCGTCGACGGCAACGCGGCCATCCAGCGCCTGTTGCGCGTGCACGATCAGCCGGAGGCCGAGCCACGCGCCGCTCGCTTCGTCGCCCGATGGAAAGCCGTAGCCGCTGGCCATGCGGAATTCGCCGTCGCTCGCGAGCGAAGCCGCGACGCTGCCGGTGCCGAGTGCGACGATCACGCCGGGCGCGCCGTCGTGCGCGCCGAGCAGGGTCGTGTAGGCGTCGGTTTCGACGGCCAGTCCGGCGAGCCGCGGCGCCTGCTGGTGAAACTCGGCGAGCCAGTCGCGATTGTTGACGCCCGCCAGTCCGCAACCGAGCACGCAGCGCGACCAGTCCAGCGCGACTCCGGCTCGCTGGAACGCTTCGCCGCAGGCGGCCTGAATGGACTGCCATGCGCGCGGGATGCCGAGCCCAAGGCCCGATGGGCCGCTTGCCGCTTGCGCCAGTTCGCGGCCCTGCGCGTCGCCGAGCACGACGCGCGTGCCGGTGCCGCCGCCGTCGACGCCGATCAGAAAGAAGTCGTGGTTCATCGAATCGAATCAGTTCCGTGGGTGAAAAACGCTTAGCGTGGCAGGTCAGTTTGAATCGCGCAATTAGCCGATTGGCCAGCTTGCGGCGTACACCGCTTCCGCTATGCTGGCGAACGACATGACCACGCGGGGGCACGACAGTGACACAACGATGCAACTGGGTATCGAGCGAAGCGCTCGCACAGTACCACGACACCGAATGGGGTGTGCCCTCGCGCGACGACCAGCACCTGTTCGAGATGCTCGTGCTCGAAGGCGCGCAGGCCGGTTTGTCATGGTCGACGATCCTCAACAAGCGCATCGGCTACCGCCGTGCATTCGCCGACTTCGACATCGACAAGGTCGCGGCCTTCACGCTGAAGCACGTGGATGCGCTCGTCGCCGATGAAAGCATCGTTCGACATCGCGGCAAAATCGAGGCGGCCATCCTGAACGCGCGCGCTGTGCAGCAGATTCAGACCGAACATGGCTCGCTCGCGAACTTCGTGTGGTCATTCGTCGACGACACGCCGATTCAGAACGAATGGGCTTCGTATAAGCATGCACCTGCGTCGACGGAAGTATCGGACGCGCTAAGTAAGGCGCTCAAGCGCTACGGCTGCAAATTTGTCGGTTCGACGATCTGCTACGCATTCATGCAGGCGGTCGGCATGGTCAACGATCATGAGACGACCTGCATGTGTCGTGAGCGATGCGTGTCGCTGGGCAAGAAGGGGCGTGGTCGGAAGGCGAGGTGAGGCCACGGCGTCCGCGGGAGGCGCAAACGCGTGAATTGGCGCCCTTTCATGCGCGTAGTCGGCCCTTCGTCGGACGACGCACGGCGGATACTCGTCGCCATGCGCTCACGCGATGCGCGCTCAACAACAAATAACTACCGCCTCGGACGCGGGAGACCAACCATGAAAACACTTAGCTTCCTGACCCACCAGGACATTTACGATCAGTCCGTCACGCATCTGTTCGAACAGAAACGCGCTGCGTTGCTACCGAGGGGCGGCGGCGCCTACCGCGGCTATTGCGGCGGCTGCCCGGTCGGCAACATCCCGCTTACATGGATGTCGGCTTGGCCGCGCTGAAAAAAGCGCTGCTTCGCGCCCGCATGAACGTATACGACCCGGTGACCATCGCTTTGCTCAGTTGCCTGCAAAACGTGCACGACGTGTTCGGCACATGGGAGTGGCACGACCGGCTGGGCTCGATCGCGCGCGAGTTCGGGCTGTCGGCCGAACGGCTGAGGAGCGCGGCGTAACGGCTGCACGCAGGGGCAAAATCCGACGCTGTAAAAGCAAAACGGCGATGTGGCTTCTTTCGAAGCTCACACCGCCGTTCGGCGTATGTAAAAAGCGTGCTTAGTGCAGCTTTTTCGGCAGCATCTGGCTGCGCAGACGCTTGTGCAGGCGCTTAACAGCTGCTGCCTTCTTGCGCTTGCGAGCCGTGGTCGGCTTTTCGTACGACTGGCGTTCACGCAGTTCAGCGATCAGGCCATTCTTTTCGATTGCGCGACGAAAGCGGCGAATTGCCACTTCGAACGGCTCGTTTTCCTTCAGAAGAATCGTCGTCATGTAATTCCTAACTCAATCACTAGATACGGGTTTAATTGCATGGCGGTAACCGCTCAGGTCACCACTCACGCGCCGGCCCTCCGGTCGCTCCGATTCATGGCCAGTAACAGGCAAACGCGAGGCTGATAAACAACCCCGGCCAAACCACGAATGAAGCGAGAGGCAAAGCGGCCACGGAGGCCGGAAAAGAGAGGTGGGGAGTTCACCGCGGAACGCGGACAGACGTAATGCAAAAGCCGCGTCTGTTGCCGTTTCGCCAACCTTTCATCAACCAAGAACACTGAGGAAACAGGCAAAGATCTCAATTCACTCCCGATCATATCAGGAAACTCTCCATCCTACCAGGGGTTCACCGATTGCGCCAGGCTATTCCCTGGCGCGGATCGCCCCCGCGTTGGCGGCCGAGGTGTTCGCCTTATCAGGCGCTCGCTTCGTCCAGCTCACGAATATCGTCGGCGGCGAGGGACAGCTGGACGGCCGCGACCAGGCTCTTCAACTGCTGGACCGAGGTTGCGCTCGCAATAGGGGCCGTAACGCTCGGGCGCGCGATCAGCCATGCAAGCGCGATCGCGGCCGGCGTGCTGCCGTGCCGTTGCGCGACGCGGTCGAGCGCGCCGAGAATCCGCAAGCCGCGCCCGTTCAGGTATCTTTCGACCCGGCTCCCGCGCGCCTTGCCGGCCAGATCGGCCTCGCTGCGGTATTTGCCTGACAGGAACCCGCTCGCGAGGCTGTAATAGACGACCACGCCGAGATGATTCGCGAGCGCCACCGGCTCGCTGTCGCTCTCGTATTGCGCGCGGTCGTACAGGTTGTATTCGGGCTGCAGCAACTGATACCCGGGCAGCCCGTGCTCGCGCGATACCGCGAGCGCTTCCTCGACGCGCGCGCCAGTATAGTTAGACGCGCCGATCACGCGCACCTTGCCCGCCTCGATCAGCTTCTGATACGCACCGAGCGTTTCGGCGAGCGGCGTCGCGGTGTCGTCGTCGTGGGAGAAATAGACGTCGATGTAATCGGTTTGCAGGCGGCGCAGCGAGTCTTCGACCGCCGCCTGGATATTTGCGGCCGATAGCCCCTTGCGCTGCGGATGCTTCGACACCTTGGTCGCAAGCACGATCCGCTCGCGCTTGCCGCTCTGACGGAACCACTTGCCGAGGATCGTCTCCGACTCGCCGCCCTGGTTGCCGGGCACCCAGGCCGAGTAGACATCGGCGGTGTCGATGAAATTGAGTCCGGCTTCAACGAAAGCGTCGAGGATCGAGAAAGAGGTGGCTTCATCGGCCGTCCAGCCGAATACGTTGCCGCCGAACATGAGCGGGACGACCTGCAACGAGGAAGTGCCGATCCTGCGTAGTTCCATGATGGCTCCAGGTATGAGTGGGCGAACGCAATGCGGGAAATGGCCGGGCAAACCCGGGACCGTTGAGCATACGCCGCCTCGCACTACGTTGCAGCCCCGGGCACGAAGGCTACGCCGCACGCCTCGCGCTTGAACGCGGTCGATGCGTGGCGCAAAAGATGGCGCAATAGTTTGCGCACGTCTCAAGTTTATTCAGAACAACCACCGGCGCGATGATCTATAGGGTCAGGACAACTCGGCCAATACGACGACGCAAACGACCGGCACGTACACAGACGTCTCGGTAATTGTGGCCGGCTCCGTCTTGAGCGTCCCGATCTCGAGTACGCCCGAAGGACGGCGAGGCGTTCAGCGTGACGCCCGCCGATAGTCTGTCGCCTGAACTATCGCTCTACCCCACGTGCCCGCAACAAAGCTTTAGTTGACCGACCAGGCGCAATGGTCACTTCAGGAACGTCGACCATGCCTGGTGTTCGCGGTAGTACTGATCCTCCGCAGCATCCAGTCCGTTGTCCTTGTACCAGGGCAGATGCCTGCACGTGTACCGTCCACCGAAACGCACCGCAGCCAGATGAGTTTCGCGGCGGAAGTACCGCTTGTTGTAGACCGCAAAGGTCGTATCGATCGGCGCGCGAAAGATCGGGTCACCGTTGGCGGTCGCCGCGATCTGCTGTTGCCAGAAGCGTGCTTCCCAGTCGATCAGCCCATAGTTCTTCACGCCGTCCGACTGCATGATGGAGAGTGCTTTCTCGTCCATCAGCGCGGGTTGCGAGATGTCGAGAGCAAAGCCGGCCTTGCCGATTTTCAAAGCTTCCGTGGCGTCTATCAGGTCGAACAGGAAAGTATCGGGCAACTCGGGATTCAGTTCGAGATCGGGATCGGTAATGCAGAAAATGTCCGGCAGCCGGTGATAGATGACGTCTGAAAGCGTGAACGCGCGCGGCCCGACATTGTGGTCGAGCCGTGCGACGCTCACCGTATCCTGGATGCTGGCGAGGTAGTCGAGCATACCGGGGGCGCTCGATGCGTTGTCCACGACGATGAGATTGCGCAATCCTCTGCCTTGGAGCTGCGACACCATCCGGCGCAGATATGTGACGTTGTTAAAGGTCGGGATCAGAACCGGCACGTTGGCGATCAGGGCGCCGACTGGATGCCGGTATTGCCGGCTATCCGCCCTGAGCGCTGCCAGCTCGCTCGCTGGCTCAGCCCGGTTGACCGGCGCGATGCGCTCAAGATCGCTCACGTATTGTGAGACTCGGCTCAGTTCCTGGCGGATATTCCTGTCGTTCGGCAGCAGGGTATCGGCCTTGCGCAAAGGCTCCAGTGCCTCAAAGGGTTTCCCTTGCTGCCGCAGCGACGTCGCCAGCATGTGCCATGCCTTGCCGATTTCTGGCAAGAGCGTGGTGAACTGGCGGGCTACAGCTTCGGCCTCGGCAAACTGCTGCTTGTCGAGCAGGAGCGTGAGCGTATCGACGAATTCACCGGCCAGCGCGGCGCGCTGCTCGGGCGACAGGCCTGCTGGGCTGTCCCCGGTGGTGTGCGCATTGCTGACATGGGCCAGAACCTCGAAATGCTCAGGCTCCAGTCCGTCGCACCACCGCTGCCACATGGTGTGAAACGCGCGCGAGGCGGCGTTGGAGATCGCGCCGGCGTCGATCAGGACCGACTGTCTGCAGTACTCGCGCAGCTCGCCGCGCACTACCGCGAGCGCTTCGGGGTCGGCGGCCAGCGCGGCGCACTTGCGCACGAAGTCGTCCTTGTCCTGCGCAACGAAGGCTGAGTCGAGCCCGAGGTGCGAGAGCCACCCCGTGCTGCCGCGGCTCGCCATCGAAACGCCGGGCAGGGTCATGGTGGGCACGCCCATCCACAACGCTTGCATGGTCGTGGTCGAATTGCCGAAGGGCAACGTGTCGAGACAGACGTCGATCAGATTGTGCTGCTGCAGGTAAGTCGAGACATTCCCGCGCTGCAGAAAACTGATACGGCTCAAGTCGATCCCTTCGCTCGCGAACAGCCCGGTCAGCTTGTCCATCTGCTCCCGTGCCGTAATCGCGCCGATGACCATGCGCGAATCCGGTACCTCGCGCAGCACGCGTGCCCAGAGCGCCACGACTTCAGGCCCGATCTTGACGATGCGGCTGAAGCTGCCGAACGTGATGAAGCCGTTTTTCAGGGCAGGTAACTCGTTGACGTCCGGCGCTTGCGGGTGCGGCTTGAACGGCGCGAGCGCCGGCAGGAACACGAGCTTTTCCGAGAACTGGCGCTCGAATTGTTCGAGCGGCGTGACAAAACGGTCCGACAGGTAATAGTCGACGGCGTCCAGCCCCGTCGTGGCCGGATTGCCGATCCAGCTCGCCTGGACCGGCGCCGGCTTGTGCGCGAAGGCCACGAGCCGGTTGCGGCCGGTATGGCCGGACAGGTCGATGAGGATATCGATGCCGTCGTCGCGGATCTTCTGCACGACTGCGTCGTCGCTCATGCCGAAGATTTCGCTCCACGTCTGCGCATGCGCACGAATCTGCTCGGTGAAGCCGTCGGTCACCGCGTAGTTCGAATAGATGTGCAGTGACAGACTCGAATCGAGCGCCAGATGCTCTAGCACCGACAGGAAGAAATACGCAACCGGGTGACCGAGCAGATCGCCGGAAACAAAACCGACTCGCAGGCGCCGCGACGGATCGCGGTCATTGGTGTGCCGGGGCCGACGCGCACGCAGCGGCGCTTCGTGGCGCGCCGCAAACTCCCGGAACTCCGCGAATGCGCTGAGCGCGTCCAGATCGGGCTTGTGCATCAGGGTGAACAGCAGGTTGCTGTGGATTATCGCCTGCATCGGTGCCAGTTCGAGCGCACGGCGGAAGGCGGTTTCGGCTTCGTCGTACAGACCATGCTTGAGCAGCAAGAGGGCAAACGCGTCGCACTCGAGGGCGTCGTTCGGCGCCAGTTCCACGGCACGGCGGAGATGGACGATCCCCTCGGCGTACCGGCCCATCTCCTCTAAGGCGGTACCAAGGTTGCGATGTAGCGCGGCGCTTTCCGGATATTTTTCGAGCGCCTGCCGGCAATGCGCTTCGGCTTGCTGATACTGGCGGGTGGCAATCAGCCCGTCAGTCAGCATCGTCCGGGCGGCAATGAAATTGGGCAGCAGGCGGGCGGCGTGGTCGGCTGCCTCGACGGACTCGGTGTAGCGGCCCGTGCGTTGCAGGACACGCCCAAGTTCGTACCAGCATTCGCCGTGCGACGGGTATTGATGCGTCAGGCGGCGGGAGACCTTCAGCGCCGCCTCGAGTTTCCCGCTGTTGAAGAGATGCTGGAGCTGGCGCATCTCCTTGAGGCTTGCTCGGCGCGTATCGAGCTTCACGCGCCTGTCCGTATCGGATGCCGCAGGGGAGCGCGTGTCGCTCCCGCTCGCATCAGCCTGGGGAGCGAGAGCGGGCGCAGCCTCGGGCTTCGGCGTGGCCGGCAGCGGCGCTTCTTCCCCATTGATGCGCGCGTGCAGCATCTGGACGGCCGCCTCGGGCAGGCCTTGTTGCCGCGCGAGGTCGAGCACGACCCGCGCCGCCTCGGTCTGCCGGCTGGCGACGAGGGCGTTGATGTAGTAGACCCAGATCTGCCCATTTTTCGGCACCTGCCCGAGCGCCGCCTCGAAATGCGGCACTGCTTCGGAGGGTCGCCCCGTTTGCATGAGCAGCACGCCGAGGTGGTAGTGCGCGTCGGTGTGATCGCTCGCGGCCTCCAGGACGGAGGCATAACGCGCGGCCGCCTCGTCATATTCCTGCAGGCGATGATGTTCGATCGCGCTCTGCATGGCGAGCGCGATGTCGTGATTCTGCTGCGATGCGGCGGCAGGCGTGGCGGTGCAACCCGGAGGGAGGAAGGCGGTCATGACGAAGGCGCGCGTACGCGTCAAGAACTCGGAACGTTGGAATTATGGGGGGTGGGCAATTGCGCCGATCGTCCGAGCTAGCGTCAAAACGGGCGCCAATTTGCCTTCGATGAACTCTCAGGGCAAAGAAACGGAAAAGAAAAAGCCCGCGCAAGGCGGGCCAGGGTACGCCATTGCGCCGCGAAGGACGCAATGAACCGTTGCTCCTGCTTCAGTACCGCGCCATGCTCAAATACTGCCCGGCGTTGCGGCTCGCCTGCATGCTCGCCTGATACTCGGCGCCCAGCACCTGCTGCGCGGCCTGCGCGGCCTCGACGATGCGGCTGTCGATCTCGTGGATCTCCTTGAGCCGCACGATGACCTCCTGCGGCTGGGGCGCGCCGAGCGCCGTCAGGAGGGGCGAGCGCTCGTCCGCGAGCTGCGCGGCGCGCTCCCACTCGCCAACAGCGACCGCCAGTTCGAGGTCTTTCGTTATCTGCCAGATGCGCTCGATCGGGGCGACGTTCTGCATGGCTCGCTCCTCGTCGCGCTCAGCTCTTGTTCGTGGCGAGCGCGCCTGCGCTGTTGGTGCCACCGAACAGTTGCGTGAGGTATTGCGAGTTGTTGTTCATCGTTGCCATCAGTGAGTTGAGCGCCGTGAACTGCGCGGTATACATACTGGTGAGCTGAGCCTGCCACGCTGTAAGCGTCGTCTGCTGGTTCGAGAGGCTAGTCAGGTCGGCGTTGATCGCGTCCGTACGGTTTTGAATGATGCCGCCGGACGAGGTGTAGTTTGTGATGCTGTCGTCCAGTTGCGCGGCGATGCCGTTGGTGGAATTGAACAGCGAGGCTACAGCCGACTGGTTGTTCTGCAACGCATTGCTGAGCGTCGTGTCGTCCACCGACAGCGTGCCGTCCGCCTGGAGCGTAACGCCGATCGCGGCAAGCGTCGTCTGCGAGGTGCCGCTGCCCACGCCGCCGCTCACGATCTTGGCGAGCTGGTTCTGGATCGTGCTCAACGTGGAATCGCCGATTAGCACGCCCTGCGACGTCGAGTTCGCGTTGTACGCCGTCAGCGCCCCCATCGTCGTGACGAGCGTGTTGTAGAGGCTGACGAAATTGTTGATCGCCGAGGACTCCGCGCTGGTGTTCTGCGCGATCGTGAGCGTCTGCGTGGTGCCGACCGCCGCTGCCGTGAGGTTCAGCGTCACGCCGGACACGGCCGTCGTCACGGAGTTCGAGGAGCTGGTTACGCCCACGCCGCCGAGCGTGAAGTACGCATCCTGGGCGGCCTGCGTCTGGGTCCAGCCTGTGCCGGTAATGGTCGACTGGCTGGGGTTGTAGGTCTCCGGGTTGCCGTTGCTATCGAGAACCGGGTTGCCACTGCTATCCAAAGCTTGAGCGGTGAGGTCGCTCGCGCTGGAGATCGTTTTGCCGTTGGTGGTCGTCACCGCGAGCTTGTTCAGGTCGTCGGTCGAGCTCGAATCGTTGATCGCGATGCTGATGCCGCTCGACGCGCCGGTCGAGGTCGATTGCAGCACGAGATGCGCGCCGTCCGCGCCGGTCACCACGGTCGCGACCACGCCAGGATTGTCGTTGGCCGAATTGATCGCCGATGCAATGCCGGCAATCGTGCTGTTCGAGCTATTCAGGGAAATCGTGCTGGTCTTGCCGTTGACCGTCAGGGCCATCGTGGCCGCGCCGGAAGCCAGGTTTTTGGTCGAGCTGTAGCCCGCCGAGGTGAGCACTTGCGACGTGGCGACCTGCGCCACATTGAGCGAGTACGAACCTGCCACCGCACCCGTGCTGGCCGTGGCGGTAACGCCGCTGCCGCTCAAGGTGGACGAGAACGAGTTGAGCGTCGCACCGTCGCTGAGCGGCTCGGCGGCGGCCTGCAACGCGGACAGTGCCGCGGAGAGCGTGCCGTAGGCCGAGATCAGCGTGTTGTCCGCAGTCTGCTCGGCAGCGATGGTCGCGGACTGGCCGGCAGTCTTCGAGTTGACGAGCGCGGTGACGAGCGAACTTGTGTCCATCGACGAATTGGTCGAGCCGCTAATGATCGACTGGGCGGCTGCCTGCACCGTGGCGTTGGCGTCGGCTGTCGTGGTGGCGACTGCACTCGCGATCGCGCTGGTGGTCGATCCGGTTACGGTGGAGGTGGATCCGGTTACGGTGGACATGAGGAGGCTCCGTGCGTCGGCAATGCCGGTTAAAGCGATTTAACAAGCGGGGTAACGCGGGAAAAGACAATCGGGAGGCAAGCCTCCCGACGGGTTTGCGTCCGGCGCGCATCGAGCCGCGCGCCGGCTGCCTGCAGCGGGAAGCGCCTTACTGGAGGAGCTTCAGGATCTGCTGCGGCTGCGAGTTCGCTTGTGCCAGCACCGAGATACCGGCTTGTTGCAGAACCTGTGCCTTGCTCAGGTTAGCCGTTTCCTGCGCGAAGTCCGCGTCCTGGATCGACGACTGGGCGCTCGACAGGTCGGTCGATTGCGCTTGCTGCGTCGTGCCGATTGCGCTGAAGCGGTTTTGTGCCGCGCCGAGCGTTGCCTGCAGGTTGTTGACGGAGTTCAGCGCGTTGTCGATCGAGAGCATAGCTGCCGATGCACCGCTCTGCGTCGAGATGTCGATTTGCGAAACCGACTGGGTGCTGTTCAGTGCGTCGATCGTGTTGCCGGCGGTGGTATCAGCCGTATCCTCTGCGCTGTTTGCGGCCACCCCCAGTACGCCTTCAATGGCGGTCTTCATAGCCGCGCCCGTCACGCCGGCCAGGGTCGTGGCACCCGTCGTCGCGTTCGTACTCACGTTACCCGCCCCGAAGAGGGCGCCTGCGGCAGTCGTGTTGATAGCAACGTTGTTTTGGTCGG
Organism: Paraburkholderia sp. MM5477-R1; assembly: GCF_050436385.1. NCBI lineage: Bacteria > Pseudomonadati > Pseudomonadota > Betaproteobacteria > Burkholderiales > Burkholderiaceae > Paraburkholderia > Paraburkholderia sp. MM5477-R1. The sequence goes on along the minus strand of NZ_JBNDMC010000003.1, from coordinate 1,381,808 downwards.
TGAGAGTGAAGCCACCCGTGCCGTTCGAGATCACGTTGATTTGCGTGATGGTGGCATTGGTGCCCGAAGCGATAGTGACCGTATTGGGTGCGGGAGCTCCCGCAGTCGGCGAGCCTCCTGCCGTACCCCCGGCTGCGCCTGCGGTGTACGCTTTGATCGTGCCAGCGTCCGTAATCGCGTTGCCGTTCTGATCCGTGTAGGCAAGCGCGCCCGTGGTAGTGTCCCACGAAGCCGTCACCGAAGTAACGCCAGGCGCTGCTGCCGCCACGCCCGCGCTATCCAGCGAAACCGAGAACGATGCCAGCGTGTTGCCAGCGGTCGGAACGCCCGAGCCAATCTTGGCCGACGACATGTCTTGCGTCAGATTGAGGCTGATCGTCTGGCCCACGTTGGCACCGACCTGAAACGACACGCTGCCGAGCGTCCCGTCGAGGACGTTCATGCCGTTGAAGGTCGTTTGCGACGCGATACGGTTGATTTCCGAGACTTGCTGGTTCACTTCCTGTTGAAGTGCAGCACGGTCGTTGTCGGTCATCGAACCGTTAGCTGCTTGCGTAGCAAGCTGGCGGATACGCTGGAGCGACGAAGTCAGCGACGACAGACCCGACGATGCCGTTTGCACCATCGAAGTACCATCGTTCGAGTTCGACACACCCTGGTTCAGACCGTTGATCTGGGTCTGCATGATGTTCGAGATCGCAAGACCTGCTGCGTCGTCTGCTGCGCTGTTGATGCGCTTGCCCGACGACAGACGCGTGATCGCCTGCGACAGTGCGCTACCCGAGCCGGTCAGGTTCTGTTGCGCGACGAGCGAGTTGGTGTTGGTGTTGATTCCGAGCATTGACATTCTCCTGATGGGGCCATCGGCCCAGTAACGGCAGCGGTTCGTTGGCCGGCCGCCTTGTTTGTGATTACGACCCCACCTGGAAAAACTTTAGCTGCCTTGTTGATGCGACCCTCTGGGCTGACGCCCTTCCCTCGCCCGCGTGCAGTGGGGAGGCGCTTTTCAGGATAGGGGACGCCAGGCTCGTCCTTCGGCGGCTTAAGGCTCGCAGGCGTCGAAGCCACTTCGCGTCGCAATGCTGATTGAGCATCCGATCGCCCTTGATCTGCACCCGGCCTTACGGCTTCGAAAGACAAAGCCCGCGCAGCACGTCATCGGTCGAATTGAACCGAGCTGCCCGCTCAATTCGGGCCGCCACCGCGCGTGCGCATGCCTTAAGCTGCGAATCCACAGCCCCTCTACGACGACCGTGACCGCTACGAGCCCAATTGCCCCCACGCGCCAGCACATTCTGAGCGAAGCCACTGCCCTCAGCGCCACCGGGCAGTTCGCCGACGCACTGGCGCTGCTTGCACCGCTCGTCGGCGCGAAGGCCACGCCCGAGGACGCGGAGCACGCCGATGCGCTCAACCTCGCGGCCATGTGCGCCACGGGTGTGGGCCAGCCCGCGCAGGCGCAAGCTCTATGGTTGCGCTGCATTCAAGCGAAGCCGGATTTCGCCGACGCGTATCTGGGGCTCGGAGCGATGCTCGCGACCCTCAATCAGCTTGCCGAAGCGGAGGCGGTTTACGGGCGGCTTGCCGCGATACGCCCCGATGACGCCGATGTCCACAGCAATCGCGGGATCGTGCTGCACCGTCTCGGACGGCATGACGCGGCCGAGGCCGCGTACCGGGTGGCACTCGCACTTCGCCCGGACCACGTCGACGCGAACTACAACCTCGGCATCGTGCTTCATGAACAGCGCCGCCTCGACGAAGCGGAGGCGGCCTATCGCACAGCGCTTGCCGTGAATCCGCAATTTGCCAAGGCGAACAACAACCTCGGCAATCTGTTGCGCGATCGCGGCCGGATCGAAGAGGCTGAAGAAGCGTATCGGCAGGCGCTGCTCGCGCACCCGCAATATCCCGAGGCACTGAACAACCTGGGGGCGCTTTACAGGGCGCTCGGCCAGCTCCGGGAAGCCGAGCTGGCTTGCCGCCTCGCGCTTCAGATCCGCCCCGCCTACGCGGACGCGCTCAACAATCTCGGCTGTGTGCTCACCGAACTCAAGCGCCTGCCCGAGGCGGAAAGCGCCTACCGGCAGACGCTCGCGTTGCGCCCCGCCTTCGCCGAGGCGCACTACAACCTCGGCTGCGTCCTGCACGCACTGGACCAACTGGTCGATGCCGAATGCGCGTATCGCGAGGCGCTTCGGCTCGCGCCGAACCGCGTCGAAGCGGCCAATAACCTGGGTTGCACGCTGCTTGCGCAAGCGCGCCTGCCCGAGGCTCTCGCGGCGTTTCGCCACGCGCTCACGTTGCACGCCGACATCGCCGAAACACACTTCAACATCGGCAGCATCGTGAAAGAGCTCGGCGACCCGGAGCAAGCCGAAGCCGCCTACCGCCGCGCGCTCGCGCTGCGCCCCGACTACGGCGACGCGAAGTTCCGTCTCGCCACGCTGCTCATCAGCATGGGCCGCTTCGAAGAAGGCTTTCTCCTCTACGAATGCCGCTACGAGATGGCTGGGTTCGCGCATCACGCCACGCAGTCGATGCTGAGGTGTCCGCGTTGGCGAGGCGAGCCGCTCGCCGGCAAATCACTCCTCATTTGGCAGGAGGATGGACTTGGCGACATGCTGCAGTTCGGGCGTTATCTGCGCCTGTTGAAGGCCCAGGGCGCCGCGCACGTCGCGTTTGCCTGTATGGCACCGCTACAACGCCTGTTCGCCGATGTCGTTGGAGTCGACGCGGTGCTCAGTCATGATGAAGCCTCAGCGCGCGCCGGCGATTTCGATTGCTGGATCAGCGCGCTCAGCGCACCGCTGTATCTGGGCACGACGCTCGACACGATTCCGCCTCCCCTACGCATCACACTGGCCCCGTCGCGCGTCGAGCATTGGCGCGCGCGCCTTGCTGTGCTGGGCGCGGGACACCGGGTGGGTCTCGTCTGGAAGGGCAACCCGAAACACCACAACGACGTGCACCGTTCGCTACCGTTGCTCAACACACTGGCGCCGCTCTGGAGCCTGCCGGGCGTGAAGTTCGTGAGCCTGCAAAAGGGCGCGGGGGAAGACGAAGCGCTGTCATTCCCTGCGAGCCTCCCGATCCTGCCTCTCGGCGCAGATCTCGAGGACTTCACCGACACGGCTGCGGTCATCTCGCAACTCGATCTGCTGATCTGTGTGGACACTTCGACGGCACATCTGGCGGCCTCGCTCGGCAAACCATGCTGGGTGCTCTTGCCGGCACGCGACGTGGACTGGCGGTGGATGCACGGCCGTGACGACTCGCCGTGGTATCCCAATACGGTTCGCCTGTTCAGGCGAGGGCTGGATGAACCGTGGCCCGCGGTCGCGGAGCGCGTGCGACAGGCCTGCGCTGCGTGGTTCGGCGCGTGACATCAACGCCGCGCTTGCACTGAAGTGAGGCTAGTCACACATGCTGCGAAACACCACGGCAGCGATCATAGGCGCGCAGAGCACGAGCAGCACCAAGGCATCGAGCAGGCGAACCAGGCGGTGTCGCAGATGGGCCAGATGACGCAGCGGAACGCGGCGGCGGCCAGTTCGTTGCACGACCATGCCGGTCAACTGGTTCAGCAGGCCTCGGATTTCAGGGTGGCTTGAAGCGGCTTCCGGGTTCGCGCAGTAAGTTTTCCGGTCGTCGGCGTTGCTGGGGCGTGATGAGACCGGCAACTGATGCAGGAAGCACGCCATGTTGGAGCGCAAGACGTTGGTTCTGACGCCACGACAAAAAACTAAAGGCCCCAGGCTTTCGCCAAAGGGCCTTGTTTTATCGGGTTTTGTGCGAACCCGGCATCATGTCTAATCCTGGTGCGCCCGGCTGGGATCGAACCAGCAACCCCTGCCTTCGGAGGGCAGTACTCTATCCATTGAGCTACGGGCGCTTCACCACAAAACTGCGGGGAATCTACGCGAAAGCGCGCCAACCAGAACGGACGCGACGCCAACGCGAGAGACCGCAAGGATACCCGGTTTCGGCCGAACCGTCCACAGGACGGCCTCCGACGCCCATCCCAGCGTCTTCCCCGACTCCTGCCATCGTCCATGCCGATCCGGGTAAACGCCTGCTGAACACCGTCCTGGCCCCCTCGCCGCCGCCGAAAGCTTGCGTCTATAATCGTCCGTGGCTGATAAAGAACAAGAAGTTGCCGTCGCGCTGTACCGCTCACACACCCACGGAGACGAGACAAGCATGAGCGAAGCACCACACGGAGCCCCGATCAAAACCCCAGCACAGCTCATCGCCGCGGTCATCGCCGGGTTTGCTGTGCCGATCGTCATCATCGTTCTGCTCGCCGTCTACGTCGATAATTCGACGCGCACCGGCGCCGGCACCGACTCTCTCTCCGAAGCCGAAGTCACCTCCCGCATCCATCCGATCGCCCAAGTCGAGATCCGCGACGCCAACGCACCGCGCGTCTACAAGAGCGGCGAGGAAGTCTACAAGGCGGTCTGCTCGGCGTGTCACGCGTCGGGTGCCGCAGGCGCGCCGAAATTCACCAACACCGCCGACTGGGCGCCGCGCATCGCGCAGGGCTTCGACACGCTGTGGCACACCGCCCTGTCCGGCAAGGGCGCCATGCCGCCGCGCGGCGGCACGAGCCCCGACGACTACAGTGACTTCGAGATCGCGCGCGCGGTCGTCTATATGGCGAACAATTCGGGCGCGAGCTTCCCCGAGCCGGCGCAGCCGGCGGCGGGCGCGGCCGCGGCATCCGGTGCGGCAGCGGCATCCGGTGCAGCAGGTGCATCGAATGCGGGCGCGGCCCAGGCCGCCGCGGCGCTGGCCGCAATGGCCAGCGTGCCGCAGACTCCCGCCCCGGCAGCAGGTGGCGCGCAAAGCGCGGACGCCTCGCAGGCCGGCAAGGCGCTGTATCAGTCGGTATGCCAGGCCTGTCACGCGGCCGGCGTGCTGAACGCGCCGAAGTTCGGCGACAAGGAAGCATGGGCGCCGCGCCTGAAGGACCCGATGGACACCGTCTACAACTACGCGCTGCACGGCAAGGGCGCGATGCCGCCGAAGGGCGGCTCGAACGCATCGGATGCGGACGTGAAGGCCGCGGTCGACTATATGGTCAGCGCGGTGAAGTAAAGCACGCGGCATCGGCCGTCGCTGAAATGAAAAATCCCTGCATGCGCTAACGCGATGCAGGGATTTTTTATGTGCAATCGCAAGCAAACGTACCTGGCGGGCACTTGCAGTCCCGCCCGCTCACGACTTCTGCAACAACGCCTTCAGGCTCGCGAGCCGGTCCTTCGGCGACATCGGCGCTTCTTCCGGTGTCGGCGGCGGCGCATCGTCGAGCAGCATTTCGTTGATGAAGCGCGACGCCTCGCAGACGACCGTCTCCCGCGCCCGCTTGCGCTTCTTGCACCAGTTCAGATGCAGGCTGCGCTGCGCGCGCGTGATCGCGACGTACATCAGCCGCCGTTCCTCCTCGATGCGCGCGTCGTCGATCGGCTCGTCGTCCGCGCTGCCCCGATGCGGCATGATGCCTTCCTCGACGCCGACCAGGAACACGTGCGGATACTCGAGCCCCTTCGACGCATGCACGGTCGACAGCCGCACCGCATCCGGATCTTCCTCGCGGCCTTCGAGCATCGACATCAGCGCGACCGTCTGGATCAGCCCGAGCAGGTTCTTGCCGGTGTCGCCGAAGCCGTCGGCGGTGTCGTAGCCGGTCGCTTCGCTGCCGCTGCCGTGCTCCGGCTCTTCCTTCGTGCCCTTGCGCTTGAGCCACTCGATGAACTCCAGCACGTTCTGCCACTTCGCCTGCGCCTGGCGTTCGTCGAACGCGTCGTACAGATACGCTTCGTAGTGGATCGCCCCCATCAGCTCATTGAGTAGCGTGCCCGCCGCGTCCTTCTCCGCGCGGTCGGTCAGGCGCTGCATGAAGTCGCAGAACGCGCGCATCGGCTCGATCTGACGCGGCGACAGACGCGCCTCGATGCCGCCCATGTAGACCGCCTCGAACAGCGACACCTTCGCCTGACCCGCGAACGCGCCGAGCGCCTCCAGCGTCGTATTGCCGACGCCGCGACGCGGTGTCGTGATCGCGCGGATGAACGCGGGATCGTCGTTCGCGTTGGCGATCAGACGCAGGTACGCGCAGATGTCCTTGATCTCGGCCTTATCGAAGAACGACTGGCCGCCCGACAGCACATACGGAATCCGTTCGCGGCGCAGCACCTGCTCGAAGATCCGCGCCTGGAAGTTGCCGCGATAGAGGATCGCGTAGTCGCGGAAATTCGTGCGCCGCTCGAACTTGTGCGCGGACAGCCGAAACACGACGGACTCCGCCTCGTGCTCCTCGTCGTTGCAGCCCGTCACCGTGATCGTGTCGCCCATGCCGTGCTCGGACCACAGCTTCTTCTCGAACAGCTTCGGATTGTTCGCGATCACGTTGTTCGCGGCGCTCAGGATGCGCACCGTCGAGCGGTAATTCTGCTCGAGCTTGATCAGGTGCAGGTTCGGGAAATCCTTGCCGAGCTGGCCGAGGTTTTCGAGGGTCGCGCCGCGCCAGCCGTAGATCGCCTGATCGTCGTCGCCGACCGCCGTGAACGCCGCGCGCTTGCCGGCCAGGAGCTTCACCAGTTCGTACTGGCACGCGTTGGTGTCCTGATACTCGTCGATCAGCAGATAGCGCAGCTTGTTCTGCCAGCGGTCGCGCACCTGCTCGTTGCTCGCGAACAGTTCGGCGGGCAGGCGGATCAGATCGTCGAAATCGACCGCCTGGTACGCATGCAGCGTCGCCACGTAGTTGCGATAGACGATCGCCGCCTGATGCTCGTCCTCGGTCGAGGCGGTCGCGATCGCCTGCTCGGGCATGATCAGGCCATTCTTCCACAGCGAGATGATCGACTGGATCTTGCGAATGAAGCCCTTGTCCGTCGAGCCGACCTGCTCCTGGATCATGCCGAAGCAGTCGTCGGAATCCATGATCGAGAACTGCGGCTTCAGGCCGACATGCTCCGCCTCCTGACGCAAAATCTGCACGCCGAGCGAGTGGAACGTACACACCGTCAACTGGTTCACGGGCACCTTGCGGCCTTCCTTGCCGGGTGCGGTCAGCGTCTTGCCTTCGAGCAGCTTGCCGACGCGCTCGCGCATCTCCGCCGCGGCCTTGTTCGTGAACGTGACGGCGGCGATGTGCCGTGGCTCGAAGCCCTTCGCTTCGATCAGGTGCGCGATTTTCTGCGTGATCACGCGCGTCTTGCCGCTGCCGGCGCCGGCGAGCACGAGACAGGGACCGTCGAGATAACGGACCGCTTCACTTTGAGCGGGGTTCAGGCCTGCGGACATCGTTTGTGGATGGCTAATACGGTTGAGGGCCGCTGAGGTCGGACCGGCGGGTGGCGCCGGCCGAAGGCCCGGGGCATGCTGCGCGGCGCAGTGCTCGCGAGAGGTGCGATGTTAACATGGCCACTGCGATGGCCACTGCGATGGCCACTGCGATGGCCACCGCGATGGCCACCGCGATGGACGCCCTCGTTGGATGCCTCGATGGTTCGGACGCCCCGACGGGCTGCGCGCAAGGCCGGCCGTCATGCTCAGCCCCCAGTCCAGCCAACAAATGCCACAATGATCAGATTGCGCGCCGCCGCCGCGGTGGCAAGGCGGCGCGCCGCTCCTCCAGGAAGACTCGCATGTCCGCATCGCTGAAAATTGGATTGATGGGCTACGGCTTCGCCGGCGCGACGTTTCACGCACCGGTGATCGAACACTGCGGACGCGCGAGGGTCGCCGCGATTGCGACCGGGCAATCCGAGCGCGCGCACGCCGACTATCCGCACGCGAAAATCGTCGCCGATCTCGACGCGCTGCTCGCGCTCGACGACATCGACTGCGTCGTGATCGCGACGCCCAACGACACCCACTTCGACCTCGCGCGCCGCACCCTCGAAGCCGGCAAGCATGTGGTCGTCGACAAGCCTGTCACGCTGAGCGCCGCCGACGCCCACACGCTTGCCAATATCGCGCTCGCGCGCGGCAAGCTGTTCGCGCCCTTTCACAACCGCCGCTGGGACGGCGATTTTCTGACCGTGCGCGATCTGCTCGCGCGCGTGGAACTGGGTCGCCTCACGCAGTACGAATCGCATTTCGACCGCTTCCGGCCGGGCGTGCGTCAGCGCTGGCGCGAAGACGTGACGCGCGGCGGCGGTCTGCTGTTCGATCTCGGTCCGCATCTGATCGACCAGGCGCTCGCCCTCTTCGGCGCGCCGAAGACCGTATCGGCGACGGTGCGCACCCATCGCGACGACGCAAGTGCACCCGACTATGTGCACATCCAGCTCGGCTACGACGAGTTCGAGGTCGTGCTGCACGCAAGCGCGTTGACCGCGTTGCCGGGACGGCGCTTTGCTATCCACGGCACGCGCGGCAGCTACGTGAAGTACGGCCTCGACTCCCAGGAAGATCAGCTGAAAGCGGGCCTGCGCCCCGGCGACGCAGGCTTCGGCGCCGGCAACAGCCCCGGCATGCTGCGCGTGCTCGAAGGCGACGAGGAAGTCGAGTGCGAATTGCCGACCCGCAACGGCGAGTACGCAGGCTTCTATATTGCGTTGGCCGACGCGATCCAGAACCGCGTCGCATTTCCGATCAGCACGCGCGACGCGGTCGACGTGATGACGATCATCGAACTGGCCGCGCGCAGTTCCGAGCAGGGCGTGCGACTGCCGTTCGAGCGGATTCGCTGAACCCCGCCCCGCTGCGCGTCGACACCGCGCCACCACGATCTGTGTACCAAAAACGGGACGCCTTTAGCGCCGCGAAGGCTGTCGGCGCGGGCTTTCCTGACGCTCCGGAAAGGAACATAACGTTACAAATTCGCCCGCTGCCAGGTCAGCGGGCGTTCTTCGTCAGCCGTTGCTAATGAGGTAGCAACCCAACACGACAACGACTCCGGGAGAATCCATGTCTCGAATCATCCGTGCCCTTGTTGCATGCGCGCTGCTCGGCTCCGTCGCCGCCTGCGTGGTAACGCCCCCGCCGGCGCCGCATCCGGGCCCGACTCCGCAGCAGATCGCGGACCAGCGTCTGCATCAGGTCGACGGCCGCATCGACAATCTCGCGCACCGTATCGATAACCGCGTGAATCAGGGCTATTACCCGCCGCCGCAAGGCGCCGCGCTGCATCACCGTCTCGAGACGATCCGCCAGGAAGCGCATGACATGGCCGCCCAGCATGGCGGCGGTTTGTCCGCGGAAGAACAGCGCGTGCTGAATCAGGAACTGGACAATGCGGCTCATGCGATCGGCGAGTGAGCCAGCGAGCAAGTGGTCAAACCGAATCGGCAAACGAGCCACCAGGTGAGCCCCCACTACCGCTCATCGTGCGGTCACGGATGGCACCGGGAGAAGCAACTGAAAAGCGCGGGCACCACGGTCCGCGCTTTTCTTTTTGACGCCCCCGAACAGCCACAGCCGGCCCCACACCGCTCCCGGGCCTTTATTTGACAAGCCCCGGCCCGTCGCGTAAATTCGCCGCACGCGTCGGGAGAGCGTGCTGGCAGGCGAAAAATCGCAGGCCGCGCCGCCGAAGGGGCACACCCGCAAACTCTCAGGCAAAAGGACCGACCGCGTCGAAAAACCCGTCTTCCGGCGGCTTTTTCGCACTCTGGAGAGCGGCAGTAGCCATCCGCGCGCACCTCGTGCACCGCAGGCAGGCTGCCCACCGAAGGGGCGCGCGTTTCACCGTGACGGATCGAGCTCATTGAGCCAGTCGCGGCGGCGCAATCTCTCAGGTATCGAGGACAGAGGGGTCATGCAGAACCACGCTCGCAGGCACACGGCCGCGAGGCAGTGCGCCGCATGGCCTTTTTTGTTTCGCGAGATGCCCGAGGCCCCATGACCGAACTCAAACACACCCCGCTCCACGCCGCTCACCGCGCGCTCAATGCTCGCATGGTCGACTTCGGCGGCTGGGACATGCCCGTCAACTACGGCTCGCAGATCGAGGAACATCGCGCGGTGCGCACCGACGCCGGCATGTTCGACGTGTCCCACATGTGCGTGGTCGACTTCACCGGCGAGCGCGTCCGCGCGTTCTTCGAATACGCGCTCGCGAACAACGTCGCGAAGCTGCAAACGCCGGGCCGCGCGCTCTACTCCTGCATGCTGAATCCGAACGGCGGCGTGATCGACGATCTGATCGTCTATTACTTCGCCGAAGACCACTTCCGCGTAGTCGTCAACGCCGGCACCGCCGACAAAGACATCGCCTGGTTCGGCCAGCTCAACGCGGGCGGCTTCGGTCTCACCATCACGCCGCGCCGCGATCTGGCGATCGTCGCCGTGCAAGGCCCGAACGCACGCGAAAAGGCCTGGCAAACCGTGCCGGCCGCGCGCGCCGCGACTGAAGCGCTGAAACCGTTCAACGCCGCGCGCGTCGACGGCACGCCGTTCGGCGAGCTGACCGTCGCGCGCACCGGCTATACCGGTGAAGACGGCTTCGAGATCATCGTCCCGGCTACCCACGTCGAAGCGCTGTGGAAGGCGCTCGCGGCCCACGGCGTGCGCCCGGCCGGTCTCGGCGCGCGCGATACGCTGCGCCTCGAAGCCGGCATGAACCTGTACGGCCAGGACATGGACGACAATGTCTCGCCGCTCGACGCCGGCCTCGCATGGACCGTCGACCTGGCCTCGCCGCGCGAGTTCGTCGGCAAGAGCAGCCTCGAAGCCGACGGCTCGCGCGCCGCGTTCGTCGGCCTGATCCTGCTGAAGGAAAACGGCAAGGCCGCGGGCGTGCTGCGCGCGCATCAGAAAGTCGTCACGCCGCACGGCGGCGGCGAAATCACCAGCGGCACGTTCTCGCCGACCATGCAGGAATCGATCGCCTTTGCGCGCGTGCCGAAGGGCGTGCAGCCGGGCGACACCGTGCACGTCCAGATTCGCGACAAAGCCTGTCCCGCAAGCGTGGTAAAACTGCCGTTCGTGCGCAACGGCAAGGTGCTGGCGGTCTGAGCGGCCGGCGCGCGCCCCCACATTCAAACACTACCGAACATACCGTTCAGGAGCATCCAATGAGCATCCCGGCCGAACTGAAATACACCGAATCGCACGAATGGGTCCGCACCGAAGCGGACGGCACGCTGACGGTCGGCATCACCGACCACGCGCAGGAAGCGCTCGGCGACATCGTCTTCTTCGAAGTCCAGGAACTCGGCAAGTCCGTGACCGCGGGCGACACCGTCGCCGTGATCGAATCGGTGAAGGCCGCCTCCGATATCTACGCGCCGGTCTCGGGCGAAGTCATCGAGGCGAACACGACCGTCGCGGACTCGCCCGAAACCGTCAACAGCACGCCGTACGACAGCTGGCTGTTCAAGATCAAGCCGGCCGCCGATGCGTCGCTCGACCGCCTGCTCGACGCCGAGGCCTACGCGAAGTCGATCGGCGCCTGAGTCGCCTTTTGTTTTAACCGTCAGGCGCGGCGCTCGCACAACGGCGCGCCGCGCCGCCAGGAACACCCATGAAGCTCGAACACCCGGATCGTCTGATGAACCGCACTCCTCTCTCGCTCGCCGCGCTCGAAGTGCACGACGCCTTCGCCGAACGGCATATCGGCCCGGATACGGCCGACCAGCAAGCGATGCTCGAAGCACTCGGCTTCGCGTCGCGCGCGGCATTGATCGACGCCGTCATCCCGAAGACGATCCGCCGCACCGAAACGCTGCCGCTCGGCCCCTTCGCGCAACCGAAGAGCGAAGCCGAAGCGCTCGCCGCCTTGCGCGAGCTCGCGGACAAGAACCAGGTGTTCCGCTCCTACATCGGCCAGGGCTATTACAACGCCCATACGCCGACGGTGATCCTGCGCAACGTGCTCGAAAATCCGGCGTGGTACACCGCGTACACGCCGTACCAGCCTGAAATTTCCCAAGGCCGTCTGGAAGCGCTCCTGAACTTCCAGCAGATGGTCACCGACCTGACCGGCCTCGCGATCTCGAACGCATCGCTGCTCGACGAAGCGACCGCCGCCGCCGAAGCGATGACGCTGCTGCAACGCGTCGGCAAGCCGAAGTCGAACGTGTTCTTCGTTGCCGACGACGTGCTGCCGCAGACCATCGAAGTCGTGAAGACGCGCGCGACGCCGGTCGGCATCGAAGTGAAAGTCGGCCCGGCCGCTGAAGCCGCCGACGCCAACGCATTCGGCGTGCTGCTGCAATACCCGGGCGTGAACGGCGACGTGCGCGACTACCGCGCGTTGACCGAAGCGATCCACGCGGCGGGCGGCCATGTCGTCGTCGCCGCCGACCTGCTCGCGCTGACGCTGCTTACGCCGCCGGGCGAATGGGGCGCGGACGTCGCGGTCGGCAATACGCAGCGTTTCGGCGTGCCGGTCGGCTTCGGCGGCCCGCATGCCGCGTACCTCGCGGTGCGCGACGAATTCAAGCGGCAAATGCCGGGACGTCTGGTCGGCGTAACCGTCGACGCGCAAGGCAACCCCGCGCTGCGTCTCGCGCTGCAAACGCGCGAGCAACACATCCGCCGCGAGAAGGCGACCTCGAACGTGTGCACCGCGCAGGCGCTGCTCGCGATCATGGCGAGCATGTACGCGGTCTATCACGGCCCGCGTGGCCTGAAGACGATCGCACTGCGCGTCAATCGCATCGCCACGCTGCTCGCCGAAGGCGCGAAGCAGCTTGGCTATAAGCTCGTCAACGAAACTTTCTTCGACACGCTCACGTTCGACACCGGCGCCCGCACGCAAGCGCTGCACGACGCGGCTACGGCGAGGCGCATCAACCTGCGCCACGTGAGCGCGACGCAAGTCGGCCTGTCGATCGACGAAACCACCACGCGCCACGATCTGGCCGACCTGCTCGCGGTGTTCGCTCAAGCGGCCTTCACGAGCGACGTGCCGCAAGTCGACGCGCTCGACGCCGCGCTCAACGCATCGAACTCTGCGTCGGTGCCGGCCGCGCTCGAACGCACGAGCGCGTACCTGACGCATCACGTGTTCAACCGTCATCATTCGGAAACGGAAATGCTGCGCTATCTGCGCAGTCTGTCGGACAGGGACCTCGCGCTCGATCGCTCGATGATCCCGCTCGGCTCCTGCACGATGAAGCTGAATGCGACGTCGGAAATGCTGCCGGTCACGTGGCCCGAGTTCGGCCAGATCCATCCGTTCGCACCGACCGAACAAACCGTCGGCTACCGCGAGATGATCGATCAGCTCGAAGAGATGCTGGTCGCCGCGACCGGCTATGCGGCCGTGTCGCTGCAGCCGAACGCGGGCTCGCAGGGCGAGTACGCGGGTCTTTTGATCATCCACGCCTATCACGCGTCGCGCGGCGAAGCGCATCGCGATGTCTGTCTGATTCCCGCTTCGGCGCACGGCACGAACCCGGCGTCGGCGCAAATGGCCGGCATGCAGGTCGTGGTCGTGGCATGCGACGCGCAGGGCAACGTCGATATCGAAGACCTGAAGAAGAAGGCCGCACAGCACGCCGATAAGCTCGCGGCGATCATGATCACGTACCCGTCGACGCACGGCGTGTTCGAGCAGAACGTCCGCGAAATCTGCGAGATCGTGCATGCGCACGGCGGCCAGGTCTACGTGGACGGCGCGAACATGAACGCGATGGTCGGCCTGTGCGCGCCGGGTCAGTTCGGCGGCGACGTCTCGCACCTGAACCTGCACAAGACCTTCTGCATTCCGCACGGCGGCGGCGGACCGGGCGTCGGTCCGGTCGCGGTCGGCGCGCATCTCGCGCAGTTCCTGCCGAACCAGACTTCGTCGGGCTACCAGCGCTCGGAGGATGGCATCGGCGCGGTGTCGGCCGCGCCGTACGGCTCGGCGTCGATCCTGCCGATCTCGTGGATGTACATCGCGATGATGGGCGCGAAGAACCTGAGCGCCGCGACCGAAACCGCGATCCTCAACGCGAACTACGTCGCCAACAAGCTCGCGCCGCACTATCCGGTGTTGTACTCGGGCCCCGGCGGCCTCGTCGCACACGAGTGCATTCTCGATCTGCGTCCGATCAAGGACACGAGCGGCATCACCGTCGACGACGTCGCGAAGCGCCTCGCCGACTATGGCTTCCACGCGCCGACGATGAGCTTCCCGGTACCGGGCACGCTGATGGTCGAACCGACCGAGTCGGAGTCGAAGGAAGAGCTCGACCGCTTCATCGAGGCGATGATCGCGATCCGCGAGGAAATCCGCGCGGTCGAGGAAGGCCGCGCGGAGCGCGAGGACAATCCGCTGAAGCACGCGCCGCACACGGCGGCGGTCGTGATCTCGGACGACTGGAAGCACGCGTATGCGCGCGAGACCGCCGCCTACCCGCTGAAGACGCTGATCGCGAACAAGTACTGGCCGCCGGTCGGTCGCGCGGACAACGTGTACGGCGATCGCAACCTGTTCTGCTCGTGCGTGCCGATCGCCGATTACGAGTAAGCAGCGCGAGTCGGCGAGACGTCATGCGCGGCTCTGTGAAGGTCCGTCGGCGTCCGCGAGCGGTCCACCCGCGGTCCTGTCGTTGAAAGCCGCAACCGGCTAACATCACACACCGAATCAGCCTAACGAGGAGTTTCGCATGGCGCGAAAGGTGCGATTGATGCAAAGCCGGGCCGAGGCGGCAGGCGTCCGTCCGTGGCGGCCCGCTTACGCGGTACTGTTGGCCGCAGCGGCCGCGTTGCTGCCGCTGCGCGCGGCGCAGGCCGCGATGAATTTCTGCGCGGCGCCGGCGCTGCAAACGAGCGAGCGCACCAATGCCGACCCCGGCGTCAAGGCGCTCGTCGCCAACGTGCAGGCCCATCTGAACGAGCAGCCGCATGCGCTCGCCAAATTGCACACCGAGGGCACGCTGCCGCACGAGGGCATCTACGATCAGAGCGTCGAAGCGGAGAAGGATCTCGACCTGCTGCGCGACGCCGCGCTCGCGTGGCGCGCGACCAGCGACGACCGCTTCCTGAAGCTCGTCGACCGTCTGCTGTACGCGTGGGTCACGACCTATCAGCCGAGCTTCGATCCGATCGACGAAACGCGTTTCGAAGGTCTGATCCTCGCGTACGACATGACCGCGAGCGCGTTGCCCGTCAAAACGCGCAACGCGGCGATGGCCTTTCTGACGAAGCTCGCGAACGGCTACATCGCGCAGATCGACGCGCAGCCGCGGCCGCTCACGGGCACGTTCCGCAACAATTGGCAAAGCCACCGCATCAAGCTGATCGCGATGGCGGCATTCACGCTCGACAACCGCAAGATGATCAACGCCGCGCAGCGGCTGTTCGTCGAGCATATCGGCGACAACATCGCCCCGGACGGCTCGACGATCGACTTCGGCGAGCGCGATGCGCTGCACTACGTGACCTACGATCTGCAACCGCTGGTGACGGCCGCGCTCGCCGCGCGCCGCCACAACCGCAACTGGCTGCAAGAAAAGGGCGCGAACGGCGCGACGCTGCTCGCCGCGCTGAATTGGCTCGTGCCGTTTGCTACCGGCGCTCAGACGCATGAGGAATTCGTGCATTCGAACGTCGCGTTCGATGCAAAACGTCGCGAGGCCGGCTTGCCCGGCTATTCGGGTCCGTGGGATCCGAAGAACGCGACGGAACTGTTTCACCTGGCGGCCCGTCTCGACGGACGCTTTACGCCAGTCGCGCTGCAGCTCGCACCGACGCCGCCCGCGTGGCTCGCCGTGTGCTTGCCGCTGCCGGCGCGCTAAACTCTTTATCTATAGGCAGGGAGCAGTACATGGCAGTCAGCGTCTTCGATCTCTTCAAAATCGGCATTGGTCCGTCGAGCTCGCACACGGTCGGGCCGATGCGCGCGGCGCTGATGTTCGTCCAGGGACTCGAGCGCGACGGGCTGCTCGCTTCCACCGCATCGGTGAAGGCGGAGCTGTACGGCTCGCTCGGCGCGACCGGCAAGGGCCACGGCACCGATCGCGGCGTCATGCTGGGCCTGATGGGCGACGCGCCCGACACCGTCGATCCCGAGACGATCGCGCAACGGCTCGAAGCAGTGCGCACGTCGCGCCAACTCGCGCTGCTCGGCACGCACGAGGTGCCCTTCGTGCAGAAAGAGCACATCGCGTTTTATCGTCAGGCGCTGCCCGAGCATCCGAACGGCCTGAAGCTGTTCGCCTTCGATGCGCAAGGGGCAACGCTGCGCGAGTCGACCTATCTGTCGGTCGGCGGCGGCTTCGTCGTGACGGCCGGCGCGCCGAACACGAAGGTGTTGAGCGCCGTCGATCAGCTTCCGCATTCGTTCCGTACCGGCAACGAATTGCTCGCGCTGTGTGCGGCGAGCGGCAAGAGCATCGCGCAGCTGATGTGGGAAAACGAGCGCGTCTGGCACAGCGAGGAAGAAACGCGCGCGGGTCTGCTGAAGATCTGGGACGTGATGCAATCATGCGTCGCGCGCGGATGCGGCATCAACAATCCCGATGCCGATGGTCACTTGCCCGGACCTTTCCAGGTGAAGCGGCGCGCGCCGCAGCTGTATCGCGCGTTGACGGGCAACCCTGAGCGCGCGTTGCAGGATCCGCTGTCCATGGTCGACTGGATCAACCTGTACGCAATCGCCGTCAACGAAGAGAACGCGGCGGGCGGGCGCGTCGTCACCGCGCCGACCAATGGCGCGGCCGGCATCATTCCGGCGGTGCTGCATTACTACACGCGCTTCATGCCGGGCGCGAACGAGCAGGGCGTGATCGACTTCCTGATGACGGCCGCCGCGATCGGCATCCTGTACAAGCTGAATGCGTCGATCTCCGGTGCGGAGGTGGGCTGTCAGGGTGAAGTCGGCGTCGCATGCTCGATGGCCGCGGGCGCGCTGGCCGCCGTGATGGGCGGCACGCCGAAGCAGGTCGAGAACGCCGCGGAAATCGGCATGGAGCACAACCTCGGGCTCACCTGCGATCCGGTCGGCGGCATGGTGCAGATTCCGTGCATCGAGCGCAATGCGATGGCATCGGTGAAGGCGGTCAATGCCGCACGCATGGCGTTGCGCGGTGACGGCAGCCACTACGTGTCGCTCGATTCGGTGATCAAGACGATGCGCGAAACCGGCGCGGACATGAAGACCAAGTACAAGGAAACGTCGCGCGGCGGCCTCGCGGTAAATATCGTCGAGTGTTGAGTCGCTGAGCGCGGCATTCAATTGCGTGCGATCGCATCGGAAAAGCGCGGGCCCTGCGGCTCGCGTTTTCATTTGCGCGATCGTGTTGCACGCACGCCGATCGAACAGTTGCGCTGCGCCATGACAGCGCCCACATCCTCGGCGTAAGCTGTCGAAGCGCCCATCGGCCGCTGTTGCACGTTCCGCCGATGCGGCTCCATCCCAACGCACCCACGCACTGCCAGGAGGCTTCTTCGCAATGTCGCTGCCGAATGCTCCCGCTTCCAATTCCGTTATCGCTTCCCATACCGCACGCACGACCGGCGCGCGCCTCGTCGTCGAGGCATTGCTCACACACGGCGTCGAGCGCGTGTTCTGCGTCCCCGGCGAAAGCTTTCTCGCCGTGCTCGATTCGCTGCACGACGAAACCGGGCGCATCCAGACGATCGTCTGCCGTCACGAAGCCGCGGCCGCGAACATGGCCGAAGCGCTCGGCAAGCTGACCGGCCGCCCGGGTGTCGCACTCGTCACGCGCGGGCCGGGCGCGACGCATGCGTCGATCGGCGTTCATACTGCGTTTCAGGACTCCACGCCGATGATTCTGCTGATCGGTCAGTGCGCGCGCGAACATCTCGATCGCGAGGCCTTTCAGGA
This sequence comes from Paraburkholderia sp. MM5477-R1, assembly GCF_050436385.1. Lineage (NCBI taxonomy): Bacteria > Pseudomonadati > Pseudomonadota > Betaproteobacteria > Burkholderiales > Burkholderiaceae > Paraburkholderia > Paraburkholderia sp. MM5477-R1. The sequence continues at coordinate 1,364,068 of NZ_JBNDMC010000003.1, read as the reverse complement.
GATCGACTACCGGCGCATGTTCGGTCAGATGGCGAAGTGGGTCGCGCAGATCGACGACCCGAAGCGCATCCCCGAATATCTGAGCCATGCGTTTCATACGGCCACCTCGGGGAGGCCCGGGCCGGTCGTGCTGGCGCTGCCCGAAGACGTGCTGAGCAACGCCTGCGACGCGGTACCTGGCGCACCCGCTTATCACCGCGTGGCGGCGTCGCCATCGGCCGCGCAGATCGCGAAGCTGCGCGAGTTGCTCGAAGGCGCGCAACGGCCGATGGTGATCGCCGGCGGCAGCGGCTGGACAGCGGCCGCATGCGCGGACCTGCGGCGTTTCATCGAAAACTGGCAGTTGCCGATTGGCCTCGCGTTCCGCTTCCAGGACACCTTCGACAACGAGCATCCGAACTACGCGGGCGACGTCGGTCTCGGCATCAATCCGGCGCTCGCTCAGCGCATTCGCGACGCGGACTTGCTGCTCGCGCTCGGTCCGCGCCTCGGCGAAGCGACGACCAACGGCTACACACTGCTCGACATCCCGAAGACGAAGCAGACGCTCGTGCACGTGCATCAGGGCGCGGAAGAACTGGGCCGCGTATATGCGGCCGATCTGCCGATCGTCTCGGGCATGCCTGAGCTTGCGGCGATGCTTGCGGAACTGCAACCGTCGTCGTCCGGCAGGCTCGCCTGGGCGGGTGCCGCTGAGGAAGCGCATCGCGCGTATCTGGATTGGCGCAAGCCGCGCCCAATTCCCGGCGATGTGCAGATGGGCGAAGTGATCCAGCAGTTACGCGCCCACTTGCCCGACGACGCGATCCTCACGAACGGCGCGGGCAATTACGCGACGTGGCTGCATCGGCATTTCTCGTATCGGCACTTCCGTTCTCAGCTCGCGCCGACGAGCGGCGCGATGGGCTACGGCGTGCCGGCGGCGCTCGCGGCAAAGTCGCTGTATCCACAGCGCGCGGTGGTCGCGCTCGCCGGCGACGGCTGCTTCATGATGGCCGCGCAGGAGCTCGCGACAGCGATGCAGTACGACCTGCGCGTACTGTTCATCGTCGTCAACAACAGCCAATTCGGGACGATCCGCATGCATCAGGAGCGACACTATCCGCATCGCGTGCATGGCACCGGCCTCACGAATCCGGACTTCGCGGCATTCGCGCGATCGTTCGGCGCGCATGGCGAAACCGTTGAACGTACCGGGGATTTTCTGCCGGCGTTGCAACGCGCGATCGAATCGCAGCTGCCGGCCGTGATCGAAATTCGCATGCCGCAGGAAGCGAGCACGCCCGCGGCGACGCTCGAGATGATTCGTGAGCAGGGGAGGAAGATGCGCGGGCAGTGAAAATCGCCGCGTGGCCTGACAGCGTGTCGAATGCGCCGCCCATAAAAAACCCCGCCAGAGCGGGGTTTTCTATCAACCGTAGTCAGCAAAAAACTTACTTGCCGCCCACGCTTTGCAGCGTCGTCCACTTGCCATCGACGACCTTGTACAGCGTGATACCACCGTTCTTCAGATCGCCGCGCGCGTCGTACGCGAGGTTGGCCGACGTCACGGCCGGCTTCGACGTCTTGGCGAGCACCGGCAGGTACCTGGCAGGATCGGTCGAGTTCGCGTTCTTCATCGCGGTGAACATCGCCATCGCGCCATCGAACGCGTACGGCGAGTACGTTTGCACGTCTTCGTTGAAGCGCGCCTTGTACTTCTCGACGTATGCCTTGCCGCCCGGCATTTCTTCGAGCGGCAGACCGGCGAGCGAAGCCACCGTGCCGTTCGCCGCATCGCCGGCGAGCTTGATGAAGGTCGGCGTGTGGACCATTTCGCCGCCCATCAGCGGCGCCTTCACGCCGAGCTGCTTCATCTGCTTGACCATCGGTGCTGCTTGCGAATCCGCGCCGCCGTAATAGATCAGATCCGGGTTCGACGACTTCAGCTTGGTCAGGATCGACTTGAAGTCGACGGCCTTGTCGTTCGTGTATTCGCGATCGACGATCGTCGCGCCTGCCGCCTTCGCAGCCTTCTCGAACTGATCCGCAAGACCCTGGCCGTAAGCGGTGCGATCGTCGACGATCGCGATCTTCTTCATGCCGAGGTTCTTCACCGCGAACGTGCCAGCGACCGAGCCTTGCTGCGTGTCGGACGTCATCATGCGGAAGGTGGTCTTGAAGCCCTGCTGCGTGTATTCCGGCGCCGTCGCCATCGCGATCTGCGGAATGCCCGCGTTCGCGTAGATGCGCGAGGCCGGAATCGTCGTGCCCGAGTTGAAGTGGCCCAGCATGCCCTTGATGCCGTCATCCACGAGCTTTTGCGCGACCGTCGTGCCGGTGCGCGGGTCGGCCTGGTCGTCGGCCGAGTCGAGCACGATGCGAACCTGCTTGCCGCCGATCACCGGCTTCGTCGCGTTGAACTCTTCGACCGCGAGCGTGATGCCGTTCTGGAAGTCCTTGCCATAGTGCGCCTGTGCGCCCGTCATCGGACCGGCGAAACCGATCTTCACGTCTTCCGTCGATTGAGCGTTGGCCGTCCCCGCCAGCGACATGGCGGCAACCAGAGCTGCGCCTGCCAGCTGTTTCATTTTGTGTTGCATAGCTTCTCCTTGGTACCAGGTGTGGATGAAGCGGTGTCGGGGTCGCCGTCCCGCTTCCTTTCTATCGAATAAATCGCCGAGGTTCGCTCAACCGATCGTCATCAAATTCGCATTGCCGCCTGCCGCCGCGGTATTCACGCTGACCGAGCGCTCGGTGAGCAGACGCTCGAGCGCATAGTCCTCGTCGCCGCTCGCGAGCGCACGGGCCGCGACGCCCTGCACCGACACGATCGGCCCCGCGCGCTTCGCGACCTCCTTCACGAGCGCGAGCAGCTCATCGCTGTCGCCTTCGAACAGCACGGCGTCGAACGGCGCGTCGGCGCTCTTCTTCACGCTCGCGTGGGCCTTCAGCGACGCCGGCAATTGCGAAACCAATTGTTCACCGGCCGCGCCCTCGAACAACGCACGATTTCCCGTAGCCAGCGCCGCCGCGAACTGCACGCGCGCGCCGCTCGCCGTCGACGCGATACACAGCACCGTGCCGCGCGGGCCCAGCGTGTACGTATTGCGCTCGCCGGTCGGCCCCGACAGTACCGCGGTCGCGCCCGCCGGCACATGCGACAGATAGCCGTCGCAACGCGCGGCAAGCTGCGGCTCGCGCTCGGCGATCAGCCAGTCGCGCAACGCGCTCAGCGCGGCCGCCGGATTGTCGCCCTGTTCTGCCGCCTGCGCCGCCTGCGGTACTTCGACCACCAGCGCCTGCGCGAGCGACTTCGGCAAACCAGCCGGACGCGTTGCGAGCAGACGCTGCAGATATAACGCACCGCCGGCCTTCGGCCCCGTACCCGACAGTCCTTCGCCACCGAACGGTTGCACGCCGACCACCGCGCCGATCACGTTGCGGTTCACGTAGATGTTGCCTACGTGTGCGCGGCTGATCACGTGCGCGATCGTTTCGTCGATGCGCGTGTGGATGCCGAGCGTCAAACCGTAACCCGTCGCGCGAATCTGTTCGAGCAGCTTGTCGAGCTGGCTGCGGCGATAGCGCACCACGTGCAGCACCGGACCGAACACTTCGCGCTTCAGCTCGTCGATGCTGTCGAGCTCGATCAGCGTCGGCGGCACGAAAGTACCCTGCGTCGCGCCCTCCGGCAGCGGCAGTTGCTCGACCTTGCGGCCCTTGTCGCGCATCGCCGCGATGTGGGCGTCGATGCCGCGCTTCGCGTCCAGGTCGATCACCGGGCCGACGTCGGTCGACAGCCGATCCGGGTTGCCGAGCGCGAGCTCGCGCATCGCGCCCGTCAGCATTTCGAGCGTGCGGTCCGCGACATCGTCCTGCAGACAAAGAACGCGCAACGCCGAACACCGTTGACCGGCGGAGTCGAAAGACGACTGCAGCACGTCGGCGACGACCTGCTCGGCGAGCGCCGACGAGTCGACGATCATCGCGTTCTGGCCGCCGGTTTCGGCGATCAGCGGAATCGGCTTGCCATCCGGATCGAGTCGGCCGGACAGCGTCTTGTTGATCAGACGCGCGACTTCGGTCGAGCCGGTAAACATCACCGCACGCGTGCGCGGATCGGCGACCAGCGCGGCTCCGACCGTCTCGCCATTGCCCGGCAGCAGTTGCACCGCGCCCGCCGGCACGCCCGCTTCGCGCAGAATTCGCACCGCCTGAGCTGCGATCAGCGGCGTCTGCTCGGCCGGTTTCGCGAGCACCGTGTTGCCGGCCGCGAGCGCGGCGGCCACCTGGCCCATGAAAATCGCCAGCGGGAAATTCCACGGGCTGATACAGACCACCGGACCGAGCGGCCGATGCGTGTCGTTCGAAAACTCGTCGCGGATCTGCGTCGAGTAGTAGCGCAGGAAGTCGATCGCTTCGCGGATTTCCGCGACCGCGTTGGCGAGCGATTTGCCCGCTTCGCGCACCACGAGGCCCATCAGCGTATGCATCTGCGCTTCGAGCAGATCCGCGGCACGCGCGAGGCAATCCGCGCGCGCCTCGACCGGCGTCGCCTGCCAGATCGGCGCGGCGGCCACCGCATGGCCGAGCGCGGCGCTCACGTGCTCCGCCGTCGCTTCGACGACCGTGCCGACGAGATCACGATGGTCGGCCGGGTTGCGCACGTCGTGCCCGGCGCCGACGGCAATCTGGTTGTCTTCGAGCATCGGCGCGGCGCGCCACGGATGATGCGCGCTCGCGAGCAGCGCCGACGACAGCGACGCGAGCCGATGCTCGTTCGACAGATCGAAGCCCATCGAATTGAGCCGCTCCGCGCCATACAGATTGCGCGGCAGCGGAATGCGCGCGTGCGGCGCGCCGAGCGGCACGATTCTCGACGCTTCCTCGACCGGATCGGCGACCAGCTCCTTGATCGCGACGGATTCGTCGGCGATGCGGTTCACGAACGACGTGTTCGCACCGTTCTCGAGCAGCCGGCGCACGAGGTACGCGAGCAGCGTCTCATGCGTACCGACCGGTGCGTACACGCGGCACGGGCGGTTCAGCTTGTCGCGGCCGGTGACTTCTTCGTAGAGCTGCTCGCCCATGCCGTGCAGGCACTGGAACTCGTACTGGCCGGGGTAGTAGTTGTTGCCTGCGAGCTGATAGATCACCGACAGCGTGTGCGCGTTGTGCGTCGCGAACTGCGGATAGACGGCATCGGGCGCGCCGAGCAGTTTCTTCGCGCAGGCGAGGTACGACACGTCGGTGTAGACCTTGCGCGTGTAGACCGGATAGCCTTCGAGGCCGTCGACCTGCGCGCGCTTGATTTCCGTATCCCAGTACGCGCCCTTCACGAGCCGCACCATGACACGGTGACGGCTGCGGCGCGCCAGATCGATCAGGTAGTCGATCACGAACGGGCAGCGCTTCTGATACGCCTGCACGACGAAGCCGATGCCGTTCCAGCCTTGCAGCTCAGGATCGAAGCACAGCGCTTCGAGCAGGTCGAGCGAGAGTTCGAGGCGGTCGGCTTCTTCGGCGTCGATATTGAGGCCGATGTCGTAGCGGCGCGCGAGGATCGCGAGCGAACGCACGCGCGGCAGCAGCTCGCTCATCGTGCGTTCCTGCTGCGCGCGCGAGTAGCGCGGATGCAGCGCCGACAGCTTGATGGAGATGCCGGGGCCCTCGTAGATGCCGCGGCCGCCCGCGGCCTTGCCGATCGCGTGGATCGCCTGCTCGTACGACGCGTAGTAGCGCTGCGCGTCGGCCTCGGTGGTGGCCGCTTCGCCGAGCATGTCGTATGAATAGCGGAAACCGCGCGCCTCGTACTTGCGGCTGTTCGCGAGCGCTTCGGAAATGTTCTCGCCCGTCACGAACTGCTCGCCCATCAGGCGCATCGCCATGTCGACGCCCTTGCGGATCAGCGGCTCGCCGCCCTTGCCGATCAGGCGCGTGAGCGCCGACGACAGGCTCGTCTCGCTATTGGTCGTCACCAGCTTGCCGGTGATCATCAGGCCCCAGGTCGCCGCGTTGACGAACAGCGACGGCGCCTGGCCGACGTGCGATTTCCAGTCGCCCTTGCTGATCTTGTCGCGGATCAGCGCGTCGCGGGTCGCGCGGTCGGGGATGCGCAGCAGCGCCTCGGCGAGGCACATCAGTGCGACGCCTTCCTGGCTCGACAGCGAAAATTCGTGGATCAGCCCTTCCACGCCGCCGCCCTTGCTCTTCGAGCGCAGCGTTTCGACGAGCTTGCCGGCCATCGCCTGCACGTCGCCGGCGAGGTTGGCCGGCAGACGCGCCTGGCCGAGCAGGAACGGCACGCACTCGGGTTCAGGGCGGCGATACGCGGCGGTGATCGCCGCGCGCAGCACCGACTGCGGTTGCACGTTCTGCGCAAAATCGAGAAACGGATGGGATGCGCCGTCTTCCTCGTTCTCGACCGCCGCGCCGTCGGCGAGATCGGCCGTGCCGGTCGCGCCTGACAGTTCGGGCGGCAACTGGCCGTGCTCGATCTTTTCGAGGTAGGCGAAAATCGCCTGCTTGATCAACCAGTGCGGGGTGCGCTCGAGGCGGGTGGCGGCATCTTTGAGCCGGGAACGCAGGAGGTCGTCGACCTTGACGCCAAGGGTGGTGCTAGCCATGTTTCCTTCTCTGATATCGGGCGCGAGCCTGGCGAAAGACTAAAAGTTGGGCGAATCGTACGCCTCCAAATAAAAAGGTGCAACCAAATCGGCAGGTTGGTTGCACCCCGTCGGAAGCCTTATGGAACATGGGTTTCCGGACGGTGACCGACAGTCGAACCGGGGTGTTTTCGATCGGTACTTTCCCTGGCGTGATTCTTTTTGAAATAAGCCTTATCAAACGACTTCGCGCGCCGATATACAGAAGCACGAAGACGGACGGCCCGAAACGTTGGTTTCAGGGCACGCAGAAAAGATAAACGGGGTTCTCGAGGGTTGGTGTAATGGAAAAGTGGCTGGTAATACTGGGCATCTGGGCGCTGTGCGCGGCCTGTGCGGTGTTTTTCATTCGAGGCGCGACACGGGGCTCGAATCGGCGCGAAGAGGAGCGCAAGCGTGCGAGCGCGGCCTCGCGTGGATCGGCGGGCGATACGCGAAACGCGCTGAACGACTGAGATCAGGAGAGAGCGCGCAACGGCTCATGAAGCCGGATGCGCGCGAATGTGGGGATTCGCGACTGGATTGACGCGGGGATTTGCGCCTGAAGATCGCTGTTGGATCAGCGCGGCCGGAGCGACGGCGCAACCGGCTCGAACCGCGCACAGACATCGCCGGGCGATACCAACTGGTCATGCAGACCACACAGCCGGCTATCGGCGACGCTCGCGCCGAACCCTGAACTGAACACGGCCAGCCCTGGGATACGCTGCTCGAGCGCATCCCGTTCGCTCACGCGATGCCGGCATGCGGCGCAGCAGGGCGCGTCCGCCGCGCAGCTGCGCTCTACGGCGCCTACGTATGGCGCAGCGCCGGCGCCACGATCCATCGGAATCTTCACGGCGTTATCCGAGGCTGTTCCAGTACGACGCGAACACGTGTGCGGACAGCGCGTAACCGATCGCGATATTGACCACCACGCCCGCCGTGAACGCGAGGAACGGCTTCAGACCGGTCGCGGCAAGCGAGCGCAAGCGCGTCGTCAGACCGATGCTCAGGAAGCAGAAGGTGAACGCCCACGTGCGCAGCACCGTGATCGGCGCGACGAACTCCGGCGTGACGACCTTACGGTAATCGGCGAGTGAATAATGGCTCGCGATCCACGTGACCAACGCCGACGCGATCACGAAGCCGATCACGAACTTGGGGAAACGCGCCCAGATCTCACCGGCATTCGCGCGCGCGGCGACGCCGCTGTCCTGCGCTTCCCAGCGCGTCGTCGCGACGATTGCGAGCACGAACGCCCAGATGCCGATCCAGATGTCGCGGCCGACCACCTTCATCAGCGTGAAGGCCTGCAACGACGCTTCCGGCGCGCCGGCGATCGCGCCGCCTGCGTGGCGCGCGAAATCGCCGTAGGCCTGGGCGGCGGCGATGCCCGCGGCGTCGGCGAATTCGGAGGTGCCGATCCAGGCGCCGGCGACGGCCGTCGGCAGTCCGAGCGAGCGCGCCGCGAACGGCAGCACGAAGATCATCACGATCGCCCACAGCACGACCAGCGTGATCGCGACCGACGCCTGCTCGCGTTTCGCCCGTACCGCGCCGGCAATCGCGATCGCCGCCGACACGCCGCACACCGCGCCGCCGACACCGAGCACGGCGGCAAAGCGTCGATCGAGTCCGAATGCTCGCGCAACGAGAAAGATCACGAAGAACGTCATCAATGACACGATGCTCGCCTGGACGACCGCGACCGGACCGGCCCACACGAGCAGCGTGAACGGCAGCGTCGCGCCGAGCAGCACGATACCGACCTTGATGTAAAACTCGACGCGCAGCCCGGCCGCGAGCCACTCCGGCAGCGTGAACAGGTTCGACACGAGCAGCCCGAGCGCGAGCGCGACGAGCGGCGGCTCGAGGTTGTACCTAGACGCGTCGACCCATGCGCCGAGCGTCAGAATCAGCGCGGAAGCGACGAACACCACGACGAACGCGGCGAGAAACGCGCCGACGCGCTGCCGGAGCAGGGCGACGCTCGCGCCGAACAGCACCGCGAATGTCGCGAATAGCGCGAAGTAGTTGGGTAGATGCTTGCCGATGTCCTGCGCGGCCTGCGCGACGCTCGACCATTTGGCCGGCGCGACCGCGAGCCACTTGATGCTGCTGCCCGACGCGAACAGCGCCCACGCGATCACGATCACGAGCAGGCCGACACCCGCGGCGAGCCAGTCTTCGGTCAGCGAAAAGCCGCTGCCTCGTGCGGTTTGCGCGTCTTGTGTACCTTGCCGCTGCCCCGGCGAGGCGCCCTCCGGCACGGTGTGATGGGTGTCGCTCATTGCAGATGCCCCGCGAAAGTTGACTGGCATCGGCGCGAAGTTATTGTCGTTTAGCCCCAAAATGCGCCGATTTGGCGACTATAGGCGAGCGGGATCGCAAAGCGAAACGATCATTCGCTCTATGGATATGACTCAAAGAAGTATGGCGGGCGTCATCTGGCCCGTGGCGTCAGATGTCGAGCGGATCGACTTCGAGGTTCCAGCGCAGCACGCCCTTGAGCGCGCGCAACATTGGCTGCCACGCGCGCAGCGTAGCCTGCAGCGCCGCGCGCGATGCGCTTTCGATCAGCAGTTGCGCGCGATGCACGTGCATCACCTTGACGATCGTGAGCGGCACTGCGTCGTAGACGGTGACGCGCCCGGCGGCAGGAATCCGCGCAAGTTCGGCGGCGGCCTGCTGCAGAAACGCGAGCGCCGCTTCGAGCGTGCGGCCTTCGGCGCGCAACAGCGCCTGGTAGACGAACGGCGGCAGGTGCGCGTCGCGTCGCTCGGCGAGCGTCGCATTGGCGAAGCCGACGTAGTCATGACGGCACAGCGCGTGATACAGCGCGTGACGCGGATAGCGCGTCTGCACCAGCACTTCGCCCGGCAGACCGGCGCGGCCCGCGCGGCCGCTCACCTGCATCAGCTGCGCGAACAGGCGCTCGCTCGCGCGGAAATCATGCGAAAACAGCGCGGTATCGGCGTTCAGCACGCCAACCAGTGACACGCGCTGGAAATCGTGTCCCTTCGCGATCATCTGCGTGCCGACCAGAATATCGACCTCACCCGCGTGCACGTCCGAGAACAACGCCTGCGCGCTGCCCTTGCGGCGCGTGCTGTCGGCGTCGATACGCAGCACACGGGCGCCCGGCACCGCGCTCGCAAGCGTTTCCTCGACGCGCTGCGTGCCGCGCCCGAGCGGTGCGATATCGACGTTGCCGCACTCCGGGCACGAACGCGGGATACGAGACTCCCAGCCGCAGTGATGGCAGCGCAGCGCGCGCTCGGGCTTGTGCAGCACGACGTAGGCGCTGCAGCGCGGACAACCGGCCACCCAGCCGCACGCGTCGCAGGCGAGTTGCGGCGCGTAGCCACGGCGGTTGAGGAACACGAGGCTCTGCTCGCCGCGTTCGAGCCGCGCCTTTATCGCGGCGATCAACGGGCCCGACAAACCTTCGATCGATGCCCGCCCGCGCCGGCGCTCGTCTTCGAGATCGATGAGACGCACGCTCGGCAGTGCGGCCTCGGCGACGGCGCGGCGCGACAGCGTGAGCCGCTCGTAGCGGCCCTGATCTGCCTGCCACCAGCTCTCGAGCGACGGCGTCGCCGAGCCAAGCACGACCGGCACGCCGAGTTGCTTCGCCCGATAGATCGCGAGATCGCGCGCCGAATAGCGCAAGCCTTCCTGCTGCTTGTAGGCCGGATCGTGCTCCTCGTCGACGACGATGATCGCCAGCCGCGGCAGCGACGCGAGCACCGCGAGCCGCGTGCCGAGCACGATGCGCGCGCGGCCGGTGTGCGCGGCGAACCAGTTGCGGGCGCGCTCGCCTTCGGCGAGGCCGCTATGCAGCGTGACGATCGCGCTGGCGTCGAGCGCGGCGAAGCGGGCGCGGAACGCCGCCTCGAACTGCGGCGTCAGGTTGATTTCCGGTACCAGCACGAGCGCTTGCGCATCGGGCTTGCCGGCCAGAATCGCGGCGAGCGCGCGCAGATACACCTCGGTCTTGCCGCTGCCCGTCACCCCGTGCAGCAGGAACGGCGCGAAGCCGTGGGCGTCGCGGATCGCTTCGACGGCACTCGCCTGTTCGTCGGTGAGGGTTGGCAGGGCAGGCGCGGGCATGTTCGGCAGCGACGCGGCGGCGGGCACCGTGGCGGCGTCGATCACATCGAGCGTGACCCAGCCTGCCGTCTGCCATGTGTCGAGTGTCGCCAGCGCCTTCGGATGCAGCGCGCGGGCGTGGGCAGCGAGGAGGAAGTCGGCTCGAGCGAGCGCTTGCGCGAGCGCTCGGAGCGCGGTCGCGCGGGCCGGCAAGGCGTCAGGCAATACCGTGCGGCCCTCGGCCGTCAACCGATAGCGCTCTTCCGGCGCGAACAGCCGCGACCAGCGCGACGCGTCGCGCAGCGCCTGCGGCAGCCCCGGCAGCGCCACTTCGCCGAGACCGCGCTGATAGTAGTCCGCGGCGAATGCGGCGAGCGCGAGCCAATGTGTCGACACCGGCGGACACGCCGTGCAGACCTGATCCACATCACGCAGGCGCTCGGCCGGCACGTCGCTGTGAGCGGTCACTTCGCAAACGAGCCCCACCACGTGCCGCTTGCCAAACGGAACGTTGACGAGCGTGCCTACGACAGCCGCCCCGGAGATGTCGCAGCGGTAGTCGAACAGGGTCGGCAGCGGATGGTCGAGCGCGACGCGGACGAACATTTCGTTCACTCGGCGTGGCGCTGAGGATGAGCCGGCAAGAGGCCAACTCGCGGCGCGGGGTGGGTCGCACGGAACGCGAAGCCGTAGAAGTTAAAGTAAAACCTTAATTTCACCGCTAAGTTTTGGATTCGACTGAACAATTGCGCTCGGCTCGCGGCCCTGTGGATAACTTTGTTGAGAACTTCGCTTCGACGGGCCGCAAACGGCGCCGCGACGGCCTTGTGTGGGATTCCGCACATTTCATCACGCGCCCCGCAAACCCTTGCCCGGCAAGGCTCAGATCAAATGCGCCGAGTATGTGCAAGGGTCGGGGCACGATTAAAGTCTCTACCGCGCCGCAGCGTGCGAAGTGTGCATAAGTCAGCTCTTGACTTTCGTAAGACCACCATCTGGCGGCGTATTCGCGGAGCTGCGGTCCTTAGGGCGAGAGCCCAATTCGCTGCGGTGCAACAAGAAACGGTAATGATTACACACTCACGCGGGCGTATGTGCGCCACTACGAATAGCGCGACTGTGACGATGCACTTCGTCGACCAGTTCAGCAACATGCTCTGGCGGCGTGAACTGTGAAATGCCGTGACCCAGATTGAAAACGTGGCCGGGATGGTTACCGAAACTGTCGAGCACCGCGCGCGCTTCCATGCGGATCGCGGCAGGCGGCGCAAACAACACCGACGGATCGATGTTGCCCTGAAGCGCCACCTTGCCACCGACACGTTCGCGCGCCTTGCCGAGGTTCACGGTCCAGTCGAGGCCCACCGCGTCGACGCCGCTCGCGGCGATGTCGTCGAGCCACAAGCCGCCCCCCTTCGTGAACGCGATTACGGGCACTTTTTCGCCGTCGTGTTCGCGCTTCAGCTGGCTGACCACCTGCTCGATGTAGCGCAGCGAAAAGCGCTGATAGATGCCATCGGCGAGCGCTCCGCCCCATGTGTCGAAAATCATCACCGCTTGCGCGCCGGCTTCGATCTGCGCGTTCAGATATGCCGCGACCGAGCGCGCGTTGACCTCGAGAATCCGCTGCAGCAGATCGGGACGCGCGTACAGCATCGATTTGACGGTGCGAAAGTCCGCCGAGCCGCTGCCTTCCACCATGTAGCACGCGAGCGTCCACGGGCTGCCTGAGAAGCCGATCAGAGGCACGCGCTGGCGGCCTTGCGCGTCCTTCAGCGCCGAGCGGATTTCACGCACGGCGTCGGTCACGTAGCGCAGTGTCGCGTCGATGTCGGGCACCGCCAGGCGCGCGACGTCGTCTTCGGTGCGCACCGGACGGGCAAATCTCGGCCCTTCGCCGTTGACGAACTCGAGACCGAGGCCCATCGCGTCGGGCACGGTCAGGATGTCGGAGAACAGGATCGCGGCGTCGAGCGGATAGCGATCGAGGGGCTGCAAGGTGACTTCCGTCGCGAAAGCCGGGTTCTTCGCGAGACCGAGGAAACTGCCCGCGCGGCCGCGCGTGGCGTTGTATTCCGGCAGATAGCGGCCTGCCTGCCGCATCAGCCAGATCGGCGTGTAGTCGGTGGGCTGGCGCAGCAGCGCGCGCAGAAAAGTGTCGTTCAGGAGTTGATGGGCCACGTTGCGTGCGACTGAAGAGCTGAGGGCAAAGGAGCATTTTACCGGAGGCGGCTCCGGACATCGTGCGTCGCGGGGTAATGAATGTGGCGACGGCGCGTCGTGGGAAGCGGGCGGGAAGCAGCTCGGACGCACCTCGATCAGCTACCGCCCGCCACTGCCCGCACGGGTCAGGGTCGATGTCCTTCGCTGCCCGGGTCGCCCTGGCTGAACGGCCGATGTTCAAGCCCGCGCTGCCAAGCTACTATCCAACAGCTTTACCGATGAACTGCACACTACACACCGCCAGGAGACTCGATGAAGAAGGCAGCACTCGCAATGCTCGGCGCGCTCGCCGGCGTCCTGATGCACGTCGGCGTAGCCAGCGCGCAAAACGCCGCGCCCGCGCCGTCCAGGCTCGACGACATCATCAGCCGCGGCACGCTGCGCGCTTGCACGACCGGCGACTACAAGCCGTATTCGTTCTACAGGGGCGATGGCCAGTTCGAGGGCATCGATATCGACATGGCTGAATCGCTCGCGAAGTCGCTCGGCGTGAAGGTCGAGTTCGTCAAGACGTCGTGGTCGAACCTGATGAACGACTTCGTCGCAAAGTGCGACATCGGCATTGGCGGTGTGTCGCCGACGCTCGAGCGCCAGAAGCATGCGTTCTTCACTCAGGCTTACATGATCGACGGCAAAACGCCGATCGTCCGTTGCGACGACGTCAACAAATATCAGACGGTCGCGCAGATCGATCAACCGTCCACACGAGTGATCGTCAATCCGGGGGGCACCAACGAGAAGTTCGCGAAGCAATACTTCACGCACGCAAACGTGACCGTTTATCCGGACAACGTGACGATCTTCAACCAGATCCTCGCGGGCAAGGCGGACGTGATGGTGACGGATGCGTCGGAAACGCTGCTGCAGCAGAAACTCAATCCCGGCCTCTGCTCGGTGCATCCGGACAAGCCGTTCCAGTACGGCGAGAAGGCATGGTTGCTACCGCGCGGGGATGTCGCGTTCCAGCAATACGTCGATCAGTGGCTGCATCTCGCTCGAGCGACCGGCGAGTATCAGGCTATCTCGGACAAGTGGTTGAAGTAAGCCGACCGTGTCCGTTGGAGGCCGTCAGTTGCTGACTGATTGCGAGGGCGGCCTGCGCAGGCCTGGAAATTTGGTGCCGGCGATGATGTAACGAAGGGCGACGTCGTCGGGTCGTATAACTGTCCGGGTCAGGTCCAAGGTGCAGCGATGCGCCCCTTTCCAATACGCTGCACAAGCGGATTTGCTTTGCTGCATTGCATCACAGGTTTTTCATCGAATTGCGATGTATTTCGGGGCAGGGTACCAGCGCTGGTACCGCAGGAAATTCGTCGCTCGAACGCTGCAGACGCAACCATTTCACGCTGATTAGTGACCCAATTTCTGCTGCACCAGGCGTCATGAATGGCATCAATCATGCGTATCAAATTGCGGCGTAGTCATCGGTAATAACTACGTTTTAAAGGTTTCATTTTGGCAATAAATCCCGCAGCGCCTTATCTGGCGGGCGTTACAACCTGAAACACTTTGTTACCGCGTTCATAGGGTAATTCGCCCACAATGCCCTCAACGGTTTCAACACGGATGTGGCTGTGTGCGTGGTGTGAGCGGATACGATGCACTTGCCGGTCGGCGCTTGCCGAAGCCCTGTAAAGGGGCATCCCTGCTGGGGCCGTCATCGACGCAGGGGCGTCGTGATAACCGTCCCATCTTTGGTCTCCTCGCGCTAACCCCGTAGCGTGTGGTTTTTAGCGGGCTCCAGGCCCGCTTTTTTTTCGCCTGCTCAAACGTTTGCGCGCGACGAATCCTCGCCGCGCAACTCCTGTTCTACCGTACCTATTTGGCATATTTGGCTGCGCAGCGTGCTGCGGCGGCGTCATGCCGTCTTATCCTCTCTGAGTTTCAACTCGCCGATCATCCGTTCGCGCATCACGAATTTTTGCACCTTGCCGGTCACGGTCATCGGCAGTTCATCGACGAAGCGGATATATCGCGGCACCTTGTAGTGCGCAATCTGTCCCTGGCAGAACTGCTGGATTTCTTCTGCCGTCGCCTGTTCGCCGGTCCGCAGCACGATCCACGCGCATACTTCTTCGCCATACCTGGTATCGGGCACGCCGAACACCTGCACGCTCTGGATCTTCGGGTGACGGAACAGAAACTCCTCGATCTCGCGCGGATAGATGTTTTCGCCGCCGCGAATCAGCATGTCCTTCAGCCGGCCAACGATGTTGCAATAGCCTTCGGCGTCGAGCGTCGCGAGGTCGCCCGTGTGCATCCAGCCGTCGACGATACTCTCGTGCGTCTTCGCGTCGTCCCCCCAGTAACCGAGCATCACCGAGTAGCCGCGCGTGCATAGCTCGCCCGTTTCGCCGACCGGCACGATATTGCCGAGCGGATCAACGATTTTCACTTCGAGATGCGGCTGGATGCGACCGACTGTCGTCGTACGCTTGTCGAGCGGATCGGTCGTCGAGCTCTGGAACGAGACTGGGCTGGTTTCCGTCATGCCGTAGGCGATCGTGATCTCGCTCAGGTGCATCTTCGAGACGACCTTCTTCATCGTCTCGATCGGGCACGGCGAGCCCGCCATGATGCCGGTGCGCAGCCGCGAGAAGTCGTACGAGGCGAAGCTCGGATGGTCGAGTTCTGCGATGAACATCGTCGGGACGCCGTGCAGCGCGGTGCATTTTTCCTCCGCCGTCGCGGTGAGTGTCGCGGCCGGATCGAAGCCCTCGCCCGGAAACACCATGTTCGCCCCGACCGACACGCACGCGAGCACCGCCAGCACCATCCCGAAGCAGTGGTACAGCGGCACTGGAATGCACAGGCCGTCCTGCTCGCTGAGCCGCATCGCCATCGCGATATAGCGCGCGTTGTTCACGACGTTGCGATGCGTCAGCGTCGCGCCCTTCGGATTGCCCGTCGTGCCGCTCGTGAACTGGATGTTGATCGGCTCCCGGCACGACAGCGTCGCGCCGATCGCATCGAGCCGAGTGGCGTCGAACGACGCACGGCCACGCTCGATCGCGTCGGAAAAGCTCAGCATGCCTGGGGTCTCCGTGTCGCACATGCGGATCACGTAGCGCAGTTCCGGCAGCCGCGCGGCATGCAGTTCGCCCGGCGGCTGCGTCGCCAATTCGGGCGCGAGTTCCTGCAGCATCTCGAGGTACATCGACGTCTTGAAGCGCTCGGCGGTGACGATCGCCTTGCAACCGGCCTTGTTCAGCGCGTATTCGAGCTCCGCGAGCCGGTAGGCAGGATTGATGTTGACGAGGATCGCGCCGATACGCGCGGTCGCGAACTGCGTCAGCAGCCACTCGACGCGGTTCGGCGACCAGATGCCGACGCGATCGCCCTTCGCGATGCCGAGTGCAAGCAGCCCGGACGCAAGCACATCCACTTCCTGCGCGAATTCGCTCCACGTCCAGCGGATGCGCTGCTCCCGAAACACCACGGCCGGCCGGTCGGGAAAGCGCGCCGCGGTGTCGCGCAGAAGCTCGCCGACGGTCGCTTCGCTCAACGGATTTTCGGTCGACCCGCGCACATACGACAGTCCATCCGCAGGTTCGATGAGCGCACCTTCTCCCGAGCTATGCGTTGCCATGGTGTTGTCTCCGTGAGCGCAAGCGCGCTCGATTGAAATGAATTTGAAATCGATTGTGCACCGGCGCGTATCCGGCCGGCATCAAGTCTTACCCGCACCGCGTCGCATCGACCGCGGCGAGCGGCGACCGTCCGTTTCTCCAACCTCGTGGATTTTGCCGACCTTTACGTAAACGTCAACTAGCTATCAAAAAAAAGCAGCCGCGCAGGCTGCTTTCTTCCACTACGTGCTGCTTTAGTGCTGGCCGCGCAGCTTGCGCAGACGCTGGATTGCCGCGAGCTGCGCCGTCGCGTACGCGAGTTCCGCCTGTGCGGTCGCGTACTCGAGGTTCGAGCCCGTGTTCTGCAGCGCCTCTTCCGCACGCTTGCGTGCGTCTTCGGCCTTGGCTTCGTCGAGATCCTTGCCGCGGATCGCGGTGTCGGCGAGAACCGTCACTGCACCCGGTTGGACCTCGAGGATGCCGCCGGCGACGAACACAAACTCTTCTTCGCCGTTTTCAACTTCGATGCGCACCGCACCCGGACGGATCCGCGTGATGAGCGGCGTGTGGCCCGGCAGAATGCCGAGTTCACCCGCTTCGCCTGGCAGCGCGACGAACTTCGCCTGGCCCGAAAAGATTTGCTCTTCCGCGCTGACGACGTCTACTTTAATGGTTGCCATATGTGTCGACTCCTGTCGACGAGAGTTAGCGCTTGAGTGCTGACTCCCGTCCCATGCAAGGCGGGTTGAGCGTAATCAGAGACGCTGGCTTTGCGCAACACTACCGTTTTGGCAGCCGTGATGCGCGAGGTCGGCGCCCGCTTCGTTACACCCGACCTTTACTGGATCTTCTTGGCTTTTTCGAAGGCTTCGTCGATCGTGCCGACCATGTAGAACGCTTGCTCCGGCAGGTGGTCGCACTCGCCTTCGACGATCATCTTGAAGCCACGGATCGTTTCCTTCAGCGGCACGTACTTGCCCGGCGAACCCGTGAACACTTCAGCGACGTGGAACGGCTGCGACAGGAAACGCTGAATCTTACGAGCGCGCGCGACGGCGAGCTTGTCTTCCGGCGCGAGTTCGTCCATGCCCAGAATCGCGATAATGTCGCGCAGCTCCTTATAGCGCTGCAGCGTTTGCTGCACGCCGCGCGTGATCGAATAGTGCTCTTCGCCGATCACGTGCGGGTCGATCTGACGCGAGGTCGAATCGAGCGGGTCCACCGCGGGGTAGATACCGAGCGAAGCGATGTCACGCGACAGCACGACGGTTGCGTCGAGGTGGCCGAAGGTCGTAGCCGGCGACGGGTCGGTCAAGTCGTCTGCAGGGACGTACACGGCCTGCACCGACGTGATCGAGCCAGTCTTGGTCGACGTAATACGCTCTTGCAACTTACCCATTTCTTCAGCCAGCGTCGGCTGATAGCCCACTGCCGACGGCATACGGCCGAGCAGTGCCGACACTTCGGTACCGGCCAGCGTGAAACGGTAGATGTTGTCGACGAAGAACAGCACGTCGAGGCCTTCGTCACGGAAGTGCTCGGCCATCGTCAGGCCGGTCAGCGCGACGCGCAGACGGTTGCCCGGCGGCTCGTTCATCTGGCCGTACACCAGCGCGACCTTGTCGAGAACGTTCGAGTCCTTCATTTCATGATAGAAGTCGTTCCCTTCGCGGGTACGCTCGCCCACACCGGCGAACACGGAGTAACCACCGTGTTCCTTCGCGATGTTGTTGATCAGTTCCATCATGTTCACGGTCTTGCCCACGCCGGCGCCACCGAACAGACCCACCTTACCGCCCTTCGCGAACGGGCAGATCAGGTCGATAACCTTGATGCCGGTTTCGAGCAGCTCGGTCGACGGCGACAGTTGGTCGAACGCCGGAGCCTTCTGGTGGATCGCACGCGTGGTTTCGCTCGAGATCGGGCCGGCTTCGTCGATCGGACGGCCAAGCACGTCCATGATACGGCCGAGGGTCGGCTTGCCGACCGGCACGCTGATCGGGTTGCCCGTGTTCTTCACGATCGTGCCGCGGCGCAGACCATCCGAAGCACCCAGACAGATGGTACGGACCACGCCGTCGCCCAGCTGCTGCTGGACTTCGAGCGTCAGTTCCGAACCTTCCAGAATGAGCGCGTCGTAGATCTTCGGCATGGTTTCACGCGGAAATTCCACGTCGATCACCGCGCCGATGCACTGTACGATCTTGCCTTCTACCAAAGCAGTAGTACTCATCGCTTTTCCTTTAGATACTCAATTCTTCACTCGCGCAAAGGCGCAGTTTCTCCGATGGGCGCGCCGCTCGGGCGCACACGCAACGACCTGCCTGACCGGGGTCAGACGGCCGCCGCTCCACCGACGATTTCCGACAGTTCTTTCGTGATCGCGGCCTGACGGCTCTTGTTGTAGACGAGCTGCAGATCGTTGATGACCGTCTTCGCGTTGTCCGAAGCGGCTTTCATCGCGACCATGCGGGCCGACTGCTCCGATGCCATGTTTTCCGCGACGGCCTGATAGACCAGCGCTTCGACATAACGCACCAGCAGTTCGTCCACCACTGCCTGCGCATCCGGCTCGTAGATGTAGTCCCACTGCGTGCTCGGCGTCGTACCGTCTTCTTCCGTGCGCTCGAACTGGTCCGCCGACAATGGCAGCAGTTGCTCGATCACCGGCTCCTGCTTCATCGTGTTGACGAAGCGTGTGTACGCGAGGTACACCGCCGAAATCTTCCCTTCCGAGTACAGGTCGAGCTGCACCTTCACAGCGCCGATCAGTTTTTCCAGATGCGGCGTATCGCCCAGTTGCACGACGTTCGACACGACTTTCGCCTGCAGTCGGTTCAGGAAGCCCAGACCCCTGCTGCCGATCGCGGTTGCCTCGAACGTCTTGCCCTGGCTTTCCAGTTCCTTGAACTTCTGCAGCGACGCACGCAGCACGTTGGTGTTCATCCCGCCGCACAGACCTTTATCAGTCGTGACGAGGATGATGCCGGCCGCCTTCGCGCCTTCGTTCGACACCATGAACGGGTGACGATACTCCGGGTTCGCACGGCTCATGTGCGCGGCGATATCGCGGACCTTGTCGGCATACGGGCGAGCAGCGCGCATGCGCTCCTGAGCGCGGCGCATCTTCGATGCGGCCACCATCTCCATCGCTTTCGTGATCTTGCGCGTGTTTTGCACGCTCTTGATCTTGCCGCGAATTTCCTTCATTCCAGCCATTGCTTGCTCCTTTGTCGGCCCGAGTTAGCGCTTTAGCGCTTACTCGGGTCCCATGCAATGCGGCCGAAGTAGCGCGGGAGCATTCGCATGCGGCCCGCGCCGCTTCAAGGTCCGTTTATGCCTTGCGGATCACTCGCGGATCAATAAGCGCCGGACTTCTTGAAGTCTTTGACGGCCGTGTGCAGCAGGCCTTCGTCGTCCTTCGAGAGTTCCTTGGTGTCTTCGATACGCTTGACCAGGTCAGCATGGCTCGACTTCAGGTGGTCGCGCAAGCCCTTTTCGAACGGCAGGACTTGAGCAACTTCGAGGTCGTCGAGATAGCCGTTGTTCGCCGCGAACAGCGACACAGCCAGTTCCCACACCTGCAGCGGCTGATACTGCGGCTGCTTCAGCAGTTCCGTCACGCGGCGGCCGCGCTCGAGCTGCTTGCGGGTCGCTTCGTCGAGGTCCGATGCGAACTGCGCGAACGCGGCGAGTTCGCGGTACTGCGCGAGGTCGGTACGGATACCGCCCGACAGCTTCTTCACGACCTTCGTCTGAGCCGCGCCACCCACACGCGACACCGACACGCCAGCGTTAATCGCCGGGCGGATACCTGCGTTGAAAAGGTCGGTTTCAAGAAAGATCTGGCCGTCGGTAATCGAGATCACGTTCGTCGGAACGAATGCGGTCACGTCGCCTGCCTGCGTTTCGATGACCGGCAGTGCCGTCAGCGAACCGCTCTTGCCCTTCACTTCGCCGTTGGTGAACTTCTCGACGTACTCTTCCGACACGCGAGCAGCACGCTCAAGCAGACGCGAGTGCAGATAGAACACGTCACCCGGATAAGCTTCACGGCCCGGCGGGCGGCGCAGCAGCAGCGAGATCTGACGGTATGCCCAAGCCTGCTTGGTCAAGTCGTCATAAACGATCAGCGCGTCCTGGCCGCGATCGCGGAAGTATTCGCCCATCGTGCAGCCGGCGTACGGTGCGAGGTACTGCATCGCAGCCGATTCCGAAGCCGAAGCGGACACGACGATCGTGTATTCCAGCGCGCCGGTTTCTTCCAGCTTGCGCACCACGTTCATGATCGACGAAGCCTTCTGGCCGATCGCGACGTAGATACAGAAGAGGTTCTTGCCCTTCTGGTTGATGATCGCGTCGACTGCGACTGCGGTCTTGCCGCACTGGCGGTCGCCGATGATCAGCTCACGCTGGCCACGGCCGATCGGCACCATCGCGTCGATCGACTTCAGACCGGTCTGGACCGGTTCCGAAACCGACTTACGCCAGATCACGCCCGGAGCAATCTTTTCGATTGCATCGGTCTTCTTCGCGTTGATCGGGCCTTTGCCGTCGATCGGGTTGCCGAGTGTGTCGACCACGCGGCCGAGCAGTTCCGGACCCACCGGCACTTCCAGAATGCGGCCCGTCGTCTTGACGATGTCGCCTTCCGAAATGTGTTCGTATTCACCCAGAATCACGGCGCCGACCGAGTCGCGCTCGAGGTTCAGCGCGAGACCGAAGGTGTTGCCCGGAAATTCGAGCATTTCGCCCTGCATCACTTCCGACAGGCCGTGGATACGCACGATACCGTCGGTCACGGAGATCACGGTGCCCTGGTTGCGAACGTCTGCGCTCGCGTCAAGGCCCTGGATCCGGCTCTTGATCAGCTCGCTGATCTCAGAGGGATTGAGTTGCATTATTCGCTCCTGATAGTCAATTCTGTTGCGTGCCAGCCGCTAAAACGCGAAGCGCTTCAGGCCGTCAGGGCCGTTTGCATGCTGGCGAGCCGCGCGCGGACCGAGGTATCGAGCACTTCGTCGCCGACCGTCACGCGTACGCCGCCGATCAGCGAGTGATCGACTTCGACTGTCGGCTTCAGCTTGCGCTTGAACTTGCGTTCGAGGCTTGCGACGAGTTCGTTCAACTGCGCACCTTCGAGCGGGAATGCGCTGACGATCAGCACATCTGCTGCCCCTTCGCGGGCGTTCTTCAACTCTTCGAACTGCGAGGCGATTTCCGGCAGCAGCTGCAGGCGATGGTTGTCCACCAGCATCTGCACCAGATTCTTCGCTTGCGCGTCGTCCTTGAGCGGCGACTTGACCGCGGCCAGCAGGAGATCGCTTACCTGGGCACGGCTCACTTTCGGGCTCGAGGCGATCGACAGCACTTCGGGCAGACGCGCAACCTGTGCCAGCTCCTGCACGAGCGTGGACCAGGCGGCGATGTCACCAGCTTCGGCCACGCCAAACAGCGCTTCCGCGTACGGACGGGCGATGGTTGCAAGTTCGGCCATGATCAGAGCTCGGCTTTCAGTTGATTCAGCAGGTCAGCATGAGCCGCCTGGTCGACTTCGCGCTGCAGGATCTGTTCAGCGCCCTTCACAGCGAGTGCAGCAACTTCGCCACGCAGCGCTTCGCGCGCCTTCACGACTTGCTGATCCGCGTCGGCCTTCGCCTGCGCGATGATGCGGGCGGCTTCCGCCTGCGCCTGAGCCTTGATTTCGTCGGCGACTGCGACAGCGCGCTTTTCAGCGTCGGCAATGCGTTGCTGGCCGTCGTTGCGAGCCTGAGCCAGTTCCTGGTCGACGCGCTTGTGAGCGGCTTCGAGTTCCTGCTTGCCCTTTTCCGCGGCGGACAGACCGTCGGCGATCTTCCTCGCGCGCTCGTCGATGGCGTTGATCAGCGGCGGCCACACGAATTTCATCGTGAACCACGCGAGGATCAGGAACACGACCATTTGCGCAAACAGGGTTGCGTTGAGATTCACGGTGTTTCCTTAAACGTTGCTAGTTCGGAAAGTGAAACGGCAAGGCGCTCATCGATTCTGCTCGATCAGCGCCCCAGTACCCGTTCCGCCCTGCGCCTTTACCTGTTATAGCTCAGGCGCAAACCTCCGAGGAACCTCAGCCTGCCAGCTTCGAGAGCAGCGGGTTCGCGAACGCAAACAGCATTGCCACACCAACGCCAATCAGGAACGCCGCATCGATCAGACCAGCCAGCAGGAACATCTTGGTTTGCAGCGGGTTCATCAGTTCCGGTTGACGGGCGCATGCTTCGATGTACTTGCCGCCCATCAGACCGATACCGATACAGGCGCCGATAGCACCCAGGCCGATGATGATGCCGATACCGATGGCGGTCAGACCCTGGATGTTGGCGATGAAAGCTTGCATGATCACTCCTTTGTGAAAAGTCTTTTAGAACTGGTTGGAACTGGGATTTAAAAAACTACGATTCTTTTACCGACGGCGCAGGTTAGTGCGTGTCGTGTGCCTGGCCGATGTACACCAGCGTCAGCATCATGAAAATGAACGCCTGCAGCAGAACGATCAGGATGTGGAAGATTGACCACACTGTGCCGGCGACCACGTGGCCGATGAAGCCAAGCACCGTCGTGTCCGCGCCGAAGCTCCAGAGGCTGCCGAGCAGGGCAATCAGCAGGAACAACAGTTCGCCCGCGTACATGTTGCCGAACAACCGCATGCCGAGCGAGACCGTCTTCGCGACGAACTCGATGATGTTCAGTGCGAGGTTCGGGATCCACAGCAGCGGATGCGCGCCGAACGGAGCGGACAGCAGTTCATGCACGAAGCCGCCAGCGCCCTTGATCTTGAAGTTGTAGTAAATCATCAGCACGAACACGCCGAGCGCGATACCGATCGTGCCGTTCAGGTCGGCGGTCGGCACGATGCGGTGGTGCGGGATGGCTTCGGACAGACCCAGCCAGCCGATCACACGGCCCGGCAGGTCGACGGGTATGAAGTCGAGTGAGTTCATTAGCGCGACCCAGACGAACACGGTCAGCGCGAGCGGCGCGATGAAGGTGCGCGAGCCGTGGATCATGGCCTTCGATTGATCCTCGACCATTTCGACAAGCATTTCGATCGCGCATTGGAAGCGACCCGGCACGCCGGCCGTTGCCTTGCGGGCTGCCAGATGCAGCACGAAGATCGTGACGAGGCCGCACACGATCGACCAGAAAAGGGTGTCGAGATTCCACACATGGATGTCGAAAATCGACGTCTGGTGTGCGGTGGAAAAGTTCTGCAAGTGGTGCGCGATGTACTCGGACGGATCCATTGCGCGCGTGCCTTCGCTAGCTGCCATATCGTTAAAGCCACCCAAATTGTCGAAAATCGTTCGAGGCCGCTCCCGCCGGAACACTGTGTTGCGGGAACGCGCCGGGTGCGGGCCCTGTCTCACCCGCACACCCGTGCCGGCGCTGCGCGCCGGCCTTAAATTCTTTTTGCTGCTGTTTTTTGTGCTGCTACCTTAGCGCCACGCCAAGGCGATCCAGTAAGTCTTCAGCGCGATGAGGTAGGTCACGAGCAGCGGAATCCAGCGTACGTCGTGATACCAGAAGGCGATTGCGACAAACATCGCAATCGTTGTCCCCATCTTGAGTGCTTCGCCGATCATCCAGCTCATCACGGTCTCGGCGCCGCCCTGCTTTTTCAGTCGTGCCGCGAACAACGCGCCCGGCACCCAGCAGATCGCCCCCCCGAGGAACGCGGACAGCGCAGCAGCGCCCGGCGGCTTGTAGAACAGCCACCACAACAGCGTTGCGACCAGGGACAAAACCATTTGCGCTGCGACGACCCTGAACGGCGTTACGCGCGATGGACGACCCACGCCGGGACCAAACAGCTTTTCCGCCTCGGCCCGCGTGAGCGGAACGATATTGTTATCTTCCTGCGCGTCATCCCACGCTTCGACCGGATCGAACTGCCGACTGGAGGACATCTCGGGTGCGGAGCGTTCAGCGCGGTGTCTGTCGTCACCATTCTCCGGCGACAGATTCGACGTTTTGACCGCCATCGCAATGTTCCGAAAGTCTCGTTCAGCCCGCGAGTTTACGCAGCGCTTACGGGGTTGCCGTGCAATTAAATCCGGGCGATTGTAAGCGATAGTTGCAGGCAATTCAAGACTTTAGGCCAGCCTATAACCGCGTGAAACTTCCCTTCACGATGCGGTAAAACGTACGCTAACGACGCGAAACACGTCAAATGTAAGGCGGGCGGGGGCGGCAAAACCCGTGCGGGTGGTCGCGTGGATCGAAGCTCGTTGGCAGTGCGTTCCGACGCAGCGGCAGACGTCTCGAAAATGCAACAAATGCGTCTTTTTTAAGGGCTGAACGGGATAGCTCTTCTAATGAGCTGAATCAGCCTCACCGCAAATTTCGATGATGATCGGGTCGCTTTTGATAGCGGCTCGTCAGGATGATTATCGCGTGAATGTGGAGCGTCTGAAGCTAGGATTCCTGATTATTCGTGCATCGGTTGTTTTGGAATCCGCATAGTCGCTCGCACCGAGGTAGACCAACTCGCGGCAGTGCTCATGCACAGGCCGCCAGCCGTTCACCACTCTTGCCTGCTGAGCGCCAATCTGTGCTCAGACGTTCGCGTTCCCTCGCAAACGAACCAGAATGCCTTCCAGCGCGTCGAGATCGCCGAAGTCCACCAGCACCTGGCCGCGACCGCGTCGGCCGAGCTTGATTTTCACCGTAGCGGACAGCAGGTCCGACAGTTCCTCTTCCAGGCGTCGCGTGTCACGGCCGCCGTCCGGATTCGCGCGGGCCTTGGCCGCCGGCGTCACCTTCGTGGTCATCGCAACCAGCTTTTCCGTCTCGCGCACAGACAGGCGCTTGTTGACGACCTGGTTGGCCAGCGTGATCTGCGTCGCGGCATCGACGGCGAGCAGCGCGCGAGCGTGGCCCATGTCGAGATCGCCGGCGAGCAACATCGTCTGTACCGGTGTCGCAAGGTTCAGCAGACGCAGCAGGTTCGACACCGCGCTGCGCGAGCGGCCCACCGACTCTGCCGCCTGCTCATGTGTGAAATTGAATTCGTCGAGCAGGCGCTGGATACCCTGGGCCTCTTCGAGGGGATTCAGATCCTCGCGCTGGATGTTTTCGATCAGCGCCATCGCCGCGGCGGCCTGGTCGGGCACGTCCTTCACAAGCACCGGCACCTCGTCGAGGCCCGCAAGCCGCGCCGCGCGAAAACGCCGCTCCCCCGCGATGATCTCATAGCGGTCCGCCGCGATCGGACGCACGAGAATCGGCTGCATCAGCCCTTGCGCGCGGATGCTCGCCGCAAGCTCCTGCAGCGCGCCTTCGTCCATGCGCGTGCGCGGCTGGTATTTGCCCGCCTGCATCTTGCCGAGCGGCAATACGTTCGGCGCGCCGTCGATCACCGCTGCCTCGGTGATATCGGCGGTGCCGCCGAGCAATGCCTCCAGACCGCGGCCCAGTCCTTTCTTTCTTGCTACTGCGTTCATCGTGCTTCCTCGATCCGCTTAGGATGCCTGGGGCGCGTCATTCAGCGCGCGCACCCGCTCAATCATTTCGACGCCGAACTGCACGTACGCCTGCGCGCCTCGCGACGCCCTGTCGAACACCACACCGGGCAGCCCATAGCTGGGCGCCTCGGCCAATCGCACGTTGCGTGGAATCACCGCGTCGAAGACCTTGTCGCCGAAGTGCTCTTTCAATTGATCCGAGACTTGCTGTTGCAACGTAATGCGCGGATCGAACATGACGCGCAGCAGACCGATCACCTTGAGGTCGCGATTCAGATTCGCATGGACCTGCTTGATCGTGTTGACGAGGTCGGACAGCCCTTCGAGCGCGAAGTATTCGCACTGCATCGGAATGACGACGCCGTGCGCGGCGCATAGTCCGTTGAGCGTCAGCAGTGACAGAGCCGGCGGGCAATCGATCAGCACGAAATCGTACTCGCCCTCGACCCCGGCGAGCGCCGCCTTCAGTTGACGCTCGCGATTCTGCATGCTGACGAGTTCGACCTCGGCGCCCGCGAGCTCACGGTTCGCGGGAAGCACGTCGTATCCGACCGCCTCGGGCCGTACGCGCGCATCGGCCACCGACACGTTGTCCACGAGCACCTCGTAGACCGTGTTCGTACATTCGGCCTTGTCGATACCGCTGCCCATCGTGGCGTTGCCTTGCGGGTCCAGATCGATGAGAAGGACTCGCTGTCCCTGCGCTGCCAGGCTCGCGGCCAGATTGACTGTGGTGGTCGTCTTGCCGACGCCGCCCTTCTGGTTCGCAACGCAGAAGATTTTTGCCATCGTTGGTGTGTCCCTTTTGCTGCTTGGATGAAGTGAAAATCGTTGAGGGTGTTGCCAGGCCGAGGCGGCCGTCAGCTTTCGGGGTCCACTCGCACCTCGATCAGATGCCGCTCGGCGTCGAGCGACGGCACGTTCAGCCGGATGATCTGTTCCACGTGAGCGCCCGCCGGCAGACGCGCGATTTCGGCATCCGGCCGCATACCCTTCATCGCCCAAATTGCGCCCTGCTCCGCAACCAGATGACGGGCCAGTGTAACGAAATCCGAGAGTTCTGCGAACGCGCGCGAGACAATTACGTCGAACTTTGCCGGTACTTCGGCGCCAGGCCGCAGCGTCTCCACCCGACCGGTCACAACCGACAGGTTCGCGAGGCCCAGTTCCGCCTTCGCCTGCGACTGAAAGGCAGTCTTCTTATGGACGATGTCGTTTGTCGTGATGGTCCAATCGGGCAGCACGATCGCGAGCACGATGCCCGGCAGCCCCCCGCCCGAACCGACGTCGAGCACCGACGACGGCCCGCGCGGCGCCAGGTGCGGCACGATCGATAGCGAATCGAGAATGTGCTGGATTAGCATCTGCCTCGGATCGCGGATCGCTGTCAGGTTGTAGATGTTGTTCCACTTCGCGAGCAACGCGACGTAATCGAGCAGCTTGCGCTGCTGCGCGTCGCTGAGTTCGAGACCAAGTTCACGGACACCGTCCGCCAGCAATGACGCCAAGGCCTGCTGGTCGATTCCCCTCTGCGCTGCCGTCATTGAACCACCGGCGTGCTGTCGGCGCCGGGCTCGGCGGACTTCGACGGACGACGCCCGAGGCCACGCTTCAGATGGACCATCAGCAGCGAGATGGCGGCAGGCGTGATACCGGAAATACGCGACGCCTGTCCGATCGTTTCCGGCCGGAACTGCATCAACTTCTGGCGAGCTTCGAACGACAGCCCACGGACCTCGGTGTAGTCCAGCCCTTCAGGCAGACGCGTGTTCTCTTGCGCCTCGTTGCGTTCGATCTCACCGGCCTGTCGGTCGATGTAGCCCTGATATTTGACGCCAATTTCGATCTGTTCCTTGATTTGCGCGAGCAGCACGGGGTCTTCCGCAAGTGCTTCGGGCGCGCCACAAGTGCCGTCACGCAGCCCACAGACGCCGTCGTAGCTGACGCCCGGACGACGCAGCAGGTCCGCGAGACTGTATTCGTGGTCGATTGGCTTGCCAAGCAAGGCGGTCGCCTCTTCTGCCGATAAGGTCTTAGGATTGACCCAGGTTGAACGCAAGCGCTGTGTTTCACGTGAAACAGCGTCACGCTTGCGACTGAAGGCGTCCCAGCGAGCGTCATCGACCACGCCGAGTTCGCGCCCGATCTCCGTCAGCCGCGTATCGGCGTTGTCTTCGCGCAAGCTCAGACGGTACTCCGCGCGGCTCGTGAACATCCGGTACGGCTCAGACACCCCGCGCGTGACTAGATCGTCCACGAGCACGCCGAGATAAGCCTGGTCGCGACGCGGACACCATGCTTCCTTGCCTTGCACGAACAGACCGGCGTTGATGCCGGCCAGAGTGCCCTGTGCAGCTGCCTCTTCGTAGCCGGTCGTACCGTTGATCTGTCCGGCGAAGAACAGGCCACTGATCACCTTCGTTTCTAGCGATGCCTTCAGGCCACGCGGATCGAAATAGTCGTACTCGATCGCGTAGCCCGGGCGCAGGATATGCGCATGCTCGAGCCCGCGCATGGAACGCACCAGCTCGAGCTGCACGTCGAAGGGCAGGCTCGTCGAGATCCCGTTCGGATAGAACTCGTTGGTCGTCAGACCTTCCGGCTCGAGGTAGATCTGATGCGATTCCTTCGACGCAAACCGGTGAATCTTGTCCTCGATCGACGGGCAATAGCGTGGCCCCACCCCCTCGATCACGCCCGTGTACATTGGCGAACGATCGAGACCGCCGCGAATGATGTCGTGTGTCCGTTGATTCGTATGCGTGACCCAGCACGGCACCTGTCGCGGGTGCTGCTCGACACGCCCGAGGAACGAGAACACCGGCACCGGGTCCAGATCCCCGGGCTGCTCTTCGAGCTGCGAATAGTCGATCGTGCGACCGTCGATTCGCGGTGGCGTACCGGTTTTAAGCCGGCCCTGCGGTAGCTTCAGCTCTTTCAACCGCGCCGACAGCGAAACCGCAGCCGGGTCGCCCGCGCGTCCGCCGGTGTAGTTGTTCAACCCCACGTGAATCTTGCCGTCGAGGAACGTGCCCGCGGTTAGCACCACCGCGCGCGACCGGAAACGAATACCCACTTGCGTGATGGCGCCGACCACGCGGTCGCCCTCGACCATCAGATCGTCGACGGCCTGCTGAAATAGCCAGAGGTTCGGCTGATTCTCTAGACGATGGCGGATCGCCGCTTTGTACAGCACGCGGTCAGCCTGAGCGCGCGTCGCGCGGACCGCCGGTCCTTTCGACGAATTCAGGATCCGAAACTGGATGCCGCTTTCGTCGGTAGCGGCCGCCATGGCGCCACCCAGCGCGTCGACCTCCTTGACCAGATGGCCTTTGCCTATGCCGCCAATCGACGGATTGCAGCTCATCTGACCAAGGGTTTCGATGTTATGGGTCAAAAGCAGCGTTTTGTTGCCCATGCGCGCCGACGCCAAAGCAGCTTCGGTGCCGGCATGACCGCCACCGACGACGATTACGTCAAATTCTGAGGGAAAAAGCATCGCGGGATCTCACGCCAGATCGTCGCGTGAGCCTTCAAAAGAAATGTATGGGCGAATTATAACGGGTTCGGTTTCGGCCCGAATTTCGTCCGAATGGTGAAGCAATAAAAAAGCGGTGTGTTTCACGTGAAACACACCGCTTCCAGAGACAGCGATCAGCGAAAAAGTGCGGGCTTATGCGACCTTTTTGGCAAGACCGAGATAGGTTTCGATCACCCGGGGATTTTGCGCGAGGTCGGTTGCCGGTCCTTCCAGTGCCAACTCGCCGGTTTCCAGCACGTAACCGTAGTCCGAGATCTGCAATGCAGCGCGCGCGTTCTGCTCGATCAGCAGCGTCGCGACGCCCGTCTGCCGCAAGGCGCTGATGATGTGAAAGATTTCCTTCACGATCAGCGGCGCGAGACCGAGGCTCGGCTCGTCCAGCATCAGCAGATCGGGCTTGCCCATCAGGGCGCGGCCGACCGCGAGCATCTGCCGCTCGCCGCCGGAAAGCGTGCCGGCCGCCTGCTTGCGCCGCTCCTTCAGCCGCGGAAACAGTTCGAACACCGGTTCCAGCTGATCGAGAAAGTTGCGCTCCCCTGCTCGCTTGCGCCGGTAGGCGCCAAGCAGCAGATTGTCCTCGACGGTCATCGAAGCGAAAAGCTCACGCTTTTCCGGCACCAGGCACATTCCAAGCGCAACGCGTTTTTCGACCGGCATCGCGCTGACGTCGTCGCCCTGATAGGAAATCGCGCCTTTCGCATGACCGGACGTCGGCAACGCGCCCATGATCGCATTCAGCAGCGTCGACTTTCCCGCGCCGTTCGGGCCGATTACGGAGACGATCTGCCCCGCCCGCACCTTGATCGCCGCATTGTGCAGCGCTTCAACCTTGCCGTAGCGGACGGACAATTGGCTCACTTCGAGAATCGGTCCCGCCGCCGCCACGCCGGTCGTTGTCATGTCGTCCATCATTCCACCCCACCCAGATACGCTTCGAGCACCGCCGGATCCTGCTGGACTTCCTGCGGCAGGCCCTCAGCGATCCGCGTGCCGAACTCCATCACCACGAGCCGGTCCGTCAAATTCATCACGAAATCCATGTCGTGCTCGACGAGCAGCACGCTCATCCCTTCTGTCTTCAGTCTGCGCAGCAGTTCGGCGAGCTGAAGCTTTTCCTGATACCGGAGACCAGCGGCCGGTTCATCGAGCAATAGCAGAGTCGGGTCGCAGCACAGGGCGCGCGCAATTTCGAGAATCCGCTGTTGACCAAGCGCCAGGCTGCCCGCTTCGTCATACATGTGCTGTTCGAGGCCGACGCGGCGAATCTGTCGAGCGGCTTCGGCCATCAACCGCTGCTCTTCGGAGCTGTTCAGCCGCACGACACTGCGCCACACGCCCGCATGGCCACGTAGATGCGCACCGATCGCGACGTTCTCGAGCACGGTCATACCCGGCAGCAGCTTCACGTGCTGGAACGTCCGGCCGATGCCCCGCTTGACGATTTCACGCGAACTCAGCGCATCGATGCGCTCGCCGCGGAACGTGATCTCGCCGCTTGTCGCCTGCAGCACACCGGTCACGAGATTGAAGGTCGTCGACTTGCCTGCGCCGTTCGGTCCGATCAGCCCGATGATCTGCCCTGCTTTGACCTCGAAGCTGACGTCGTTCACCGCGACGAGACCGCCGAACTGCTTGCGCGCCTTGTTCACCGTCAGCAGGTCTTCGCCGGTCTGTGGCTTGTTGCGCTGCGGCAGAGGATCCGCGTGATCGGCGAGATGCGCCCGCGGGCCACGCGGGAAAAAGCGCGCGACGAACGGCCAGACGCCCTGCCGCGCGTACTGCAGAAGCAGCACCATGATGATGCCGAACACGATCACTTCGAAGTTGCCGTTCTCGCCGAGCAGTTTTGGCAGCAGCGTCTGCAAATAATCCTGCAGCACGGTCAGGATCGCCGCGCCGAGCACCGCGCCCCAGACGTGCGAGACGCCGCCCACCACCGCCATGAACAGGAACTCGATGCCGTGATTCAGTCCAAACGGCGTCGGATTCACGGCGCGCTGCAAGTGCGCGTACAGAAAACCCGAGACCGACGCAAGCACCGCCGCATAGACGAAAATCACGACGCGCATCCAGCCGGTGTTGACGCCCATTGCCTCGGCCATCAGACCACCGCCGCGCAACGCGCGGATTGCGCGACCCGGCCGGCTATTAAGCAGATTCTGAACAGAGACGACCGCACCGAGCACGACCACCCAGATCAGGTAATAGATATGGCGGCCGGACTCAAGATTGATCCCGAAAACATTCAACACCGGGATGCCGTTGATGCCGTCGTACTTGCCGAGCACGTCGAGATTGCCGAACAGGTAGAACAGCGCGAGCCCCCACGCAATCGTGCCGAGCGGCAGAAAGTGGCCGGATAGGCGCATCGTCACGAGACCGAGCATCAGCGCAACCAGGGCAGTGACGATCACGCCCGCGATCAGTGCGAGCCACGGCGACACGCCGAAGTTCGTCGTCAGATACGCGGTTGCATACGCGCCGATGCCAACGAACGCGGCCTGCCCGAAGCTCGTCATCCCGCCGATGCCGGTCAACAGCACGAGGCCGATCGCGACGATCGAATAGAGACCGATGTAGTTCAGCAGCGTGACCCAGTACTCGGGTACATGGATCGGATGCGGCAGAACCGGCAAAGCGAACAGCACCACGAGGAACAACCAGAAGAACTTCTTTTGCATGATTCGTTTCATCGTGTCACTCCGCTTCCTCTTCGGCGTGCGGGCTCGCAAGACTGCGCCACAGCAGCACCGGGATGATTAACGTGAACACGATCACTTCCTTATAAGCACTAGCCCAGAACGACGAATACGACTCCAGCAGACCAACGAGAATCGAGCCGGCCGCCGCCAGCGGATAGCTGACCAGACCGCCGATGATCGCGCCCACGAAGCCCTTCAAACCGATCAGGAAGCCCGAGTCGTAGTAGATCGTCGTGAGCGGCGCGACGAGGATGCCGCACAGTGCGCCGAGCCCCGCCGCAAGCGTGAATGCGAGGCGTCCCGCCTGCGTGGTGCCGATGCCGACGAGCCGCGCGCCGAGCCGGTTCACCGACGTCGCGCGCAACGCCTTGCCCGAAATCGAGCGATCGAAGTACAAATACAGCGCGCCGATCAGCACGGCCGCGGTGCCGATCACCCACAGGCTCTGGCCGGAGATCGACAACGTGCCGATGTTGAACGTCGCATCGGAAAACGCGTTGGTGCGCGAGCCTTCGGCGCCGAACATCACGAGGCCGAGACCGACCATCACGAAATGCACGGCCACCGCGACGATCAACAGCAGCAGCGTGGTCGCCTCCGCGATCGGCTCGTAGGCAAGGCGATACACGAACGGACCCATCGGAATCACGATCAGCAGCGTCAGCGCGATCTGCACGATCATCGGCAGCGGCTGCAGGAAGATGCCGCGCGTGAGCGCGTAGACCGCGATCGGAAACAGCAGGTACTTCCCCGCCAGCACGGGCAGCGTGCGCGCCGCATGACGACGCCGCTCAGCATGCCGCAACACGGCCGCCGTCTCGACGACGAAGCATGCCGCGCCCATCGCCATCAACAGCCAGCAGGTGGCCGGAAACTTCTGCGTTTGCAGTGCGGCGAGCGTCAACGCACCGTACGAAACGAACTCCCCTTGCGGGATGAAGATCACCCGCGTGACGGAGAACACCAGCACCAGCGCAAGCGCGAGCAGCGCGTAGATCGCGCCGGTCGTGATGCCGTCCTGCGCGAGGATCGCCGCAATTGATAGATCCATACTTCCTCGTCCTGAAGCGTCGAAATCGAAAAACCGCGAAACAGTCGCGACGGCGCGGTGCGAAGCCGGCCATCGATCTGCATGTCAGAAAAGACAACCGCCGCGCCGGGACGCGGCGCGGCGGTCGATGCCATTGTCGTCGAACACAATGGCAATGCGGCGTCATGCACCGCATGATTGCGCGAGAGGCGCGTACCGCTACTGGTTTTTGTAAATAGTCTTAGTTGTTCTGCAACTTCCACTTGCCGTCGACGATCTGCACGATCACGCGTGCGCGCTGGTCGAGGCCGTTGTGGTCGTTCGCGGTGGTGTTCATGATGCCGTGCGACACTGGCAGCTCCTTGATGTTTTCGAGCGCGTTGCGCAGCGCCATGCGGAACTCCGGCGTGCCCGGCTGGGCGGTCTTCAGCGCGACCGGAATCGCAGCCTGCAACATCTGGCCGGCATCCCATGCGTGGCCGCCGAAGGTCGCGACCGAACCCGCGCCATAAGCCTTCTCATAGGCGTTCTTATAGGCTTCCGCCGACTTCTTCACCGGGTTCGAATCCGGCAATTGATCGACGACAAGAATCGGACCGGCCGGCAGCAGTTCGCCTTCGCAATCCTTGCCGCACACACGCAGGAAGTCGTTGTTCGCGACCCCGTGAGTCTGATAGATCTTGCCCTTGTAGCCACGCTCCTTCAGCGTCCTGGCCGGCAGCGCCGACGGCGTGCCCGAGCCCGCGATCAGCACCGCGTCGGGATTCGCGCCCATCGTCTTCAGCACTTGGCCCGTCACCGATGCATCGGTGCGGTTGAAGCGCTCGTTCGACACGATCTTCAGGTTGTGCGCTTTGGCGGCGGCGTCGAACGTCGTGTTCCAGCTGTCGCCGTATGCGTCCGAGAATCCGATGAAGCCGACCGTCTTCACGCCGTGATGCTGCATGTAATCGGCGATCGCTTCGGCCATCAGGCTGTCGTTCTGAGGCGGTTTGAATGCCCATGCGCGCTTCGCATCCATCGGCTGAATGATCGCGGCCGATGCCGCGAGCGAGATCACCGGCGTCTTGCCCTCAGCGGCCGGATCGAGCATCGCGAGCGAATTCGGCGTGACGGTCGAGCCGATGATCGCGTCGACGTGGTCTTCGTCGATCAGCTTGCGCGTGTTCTGCACGGCCTTGCTGGTGTCCGACCCGTCGTCGAGGATGATGTACTGCACGCTCTTGCCGCCGATCTCCTTCGGCAGCAACGCGATCGTGTTCTTTTCAGGAATCCCGAGCGACGCGGCCGGCCCCGTCGTCGACAACGTGACGCCGATCTTCACCTGCGCGAATGCAGCCCCCGCGCCGCACATCAGCGCCATCGCGATGCCGGTGCGTACCCAATGCCTTGTCTTTTTCATTGCGAGTCTCCAAACGCTTTGAAAAGCGCCTATCTGTAAGCCGGCTTGCTGGGCCGGGTGTTTGAATCTAGTGAGCGGGTTCAGGTGTGCCAAGCATGGTTTTCCCTGCTCGGCGCGCATACCTTCCCCAGCTGCGTTGGGTACCGCTCCTCTCGCGTCGCGCGAGTGCGCATTCGCGTCATACGCCGCGTTTCTGTGCCGCGGCTTTATTCCAACCAGGCATCTCATAAACCACTAATATGTTAGTAGTTTGCGTTCTGCATTATCGACGGTCAAGAGAGCGTGCGCCAAATGCGGGTTTGTCCTGAAGCAGTGAAACCACACTTTTGCGCGATGCGGACACCTGGCCCGGGTAATAAAAAAGACGCGTCAACTGCACGCGTCTTTTTCGATGAGGTCCCGTGGCGCAGAGCCTTCGCTCAGTCGCCGGCGAGCTTCCACTTGCCGTCGACGATCTGCACCATCACGCGCGCCCGCTGATCGAGGCCGGCATGGTCGTTCCTGCTCATGTTGAAGATGCCGTGCGACGCGGGCAGATCTTTCGTGCCTTCGAGCGCGGCACTCAGCGCCTCGCGGAATGCCGGCGTGCCTGGCTGCCCCTTCTTCAACGCGAGCGGAATCGCATGCTGCAGCAGCAGACCCGCGTCCCATGCGTGACCGCCGAACGTCGACACCGACCCCGCGCCATATGCCGTTTCATACGCATGCTTGTACGCAAGTGCGCTCTTCTTCACCGGATTCGCCTCGGGCAGTTGCTCGGCGACCAGCAGTGGGCCAGCGGGCAGCCACGTGCCTTCGCAATCCTTGCCGCACACGCGCAGGAAGTCGTTGTTCGCGACGCCGTGCGTCTGATAGTACTTGCCCTTGTAGCCGCGCTCCTTCAGCGTTTTCTGCGGCAGCGCGGCCGGCGTGCCCGCACCGGCGATCAGCACCGCGTCCGGGTTCTGCGACATCATCTTCAGCACCTGGCCCGTGACCGATGCATCGTTGCGCGCGAAGCGCTCGTTCGCGACGATCTTGATCTTCGCGAGGTCAGCGGCTTTGCTGAATTCCTTGAACCAGCTCTCGCCGTACGCGTCGGAAAAGCCGATGAACGCGACCGTCTTCACACCGTGATTGGCCATGTGCTGCGCAATCGCCGTGGCCATCAGAATGTCGTTTTGCGGCGTTTTGAAGACCCATCCACGCTTCGCGTCCATCGGCTCGACGATGCCCGCGGCCGCGGCCAGAGAGATCATCGGCGTCGAGGTTTCGGCAGCGACGTCGATCATGGCGAGCGAGTTCGGCACGACGGTCGAGCCGATCAGTGCATCGACGTGGTCTTCGCTAGTGAGCTTGCGGGCGTTCTTGACCGCCTGGGTGGAATCGGTTGCGTCGTCGAGGACGATGTAGTCGATCTTCTGGCCCGCCACTTCTTTCGGCAGTAGCGCGATCGTGTTCTTTTCCGGAATGCCGAGCGATGCGGCCGGTCCTGTTGCCGACACGGTGACGCCGATTTTCACGTCCGCGAATGCATGGCCGCTCCAGGCAGCCGAGACCCCTGTGGCGACCAATGCCGCGCTGATCCAACGCAATGCCGACTTCATCCTGCTCCTCTATTAACCCCGTTATTCAATTGCAATTAAATCCGCGGATTTAATTGCCAACCCAGTGGTCGGTGAATAAGCGAGTGTAGCGGACGCAAGCGCCGTGCTGCAAGCGTTTCGCAGGCTTGTGATGTTTACCTGCAGCGGTTGGCGGAGAGTAAAAAATGGCGCGTGAAATAGCCGGGCGATCGCGTCAAAGATTCGATAAACACAAATAAAAAAGCGCTGTTGGATATCAATCCAACAGCGCTTTCTTCTGGGCACTGAGTGCCTCACTTGTCTCCTCGTTCTCCACCTGCAAATTCGTGGTGCATCAGAACTGCATGAAGATTAAACGACCACCCCAACAGTCACAACTAGCAATTACCCTAGTGGTGCACTGCGGCACCGGATTGGGGCGCGTAGGGCGCTTTTCGTCGCACGGTTTGCCACAGGTTCGCCCGAGTCCCTGATCCAGCGGACCTTCAGCACGAGCCGCAATTAGATCGGACGTCGAAGCAATTTCGTACCGCACTGCATCAAGCGAGCGACCACGCGGGCGGGATCAACCAGCCAATCTCAAGCCCGCAACGGTCGCACTCGCGCGACGATCTCACCGACGATGCCGCGCCGGAACGCCAGCACACACGCGATGAAAATCAGCCCGGTGACGATCGTCACCGATTCGCCGAGCGAGCGGAACCAGTCGATGCCGGTCATCGACGCGAGTGCCGAGCCGATATCGCCGACGCCTGTCTTCGAGCGACACGATCAACGCGGCGCCGAGCAACGGCCCGAACAGCGTGCCCATGCCGCCCACCAGCGTCATCAGGATCACGAGGCCGGACATCGTCCAATAGGCATCGCTCAGCGTTTCGAAGCCTTGCACCAGCACCTTCAGCGAACCCGCGAGACCCGCAATGCCAGCCGACAGGATGAATGCGAGCAGCTTGAAACGGTCGGTGTCGTAGCCGAGCGACACCGCGCGCGGCTCGTTTTCCTTGATCGCGACGAGCACCTGCCCGAACGGCGAATGCACGATCCGCACGATCAGCAGGAAAGCCGCGACGATCACCGCGAGCACGACGAAATATAGCGCGAGGTCCGAAGAGAGATCGAGCACGCCGAACAGCTTGCCGCGCGGCACGCCTTGCAGACCGTCTTCCCCGTGCGTGAACGGCGCCTGCAGGAACACGAAGTAGACCATCTGCGCGAGCGCGAGCGTCACCATCGCGAAGTAGATACCCTGACGGCGAATCGCGAAGAAGCCGACGACGAGCCCAAGCAGCGTCGCCGCCGCGGTGCCGCTCAGCACGCCGAGCTCCGGCGAAAAGCCGAGCGTCTGCATCGCATAGCCGGTGACGTAACCGGCCGACGCGAGAAACATCGCATGACCAAAGGACAGCAAGCCCGTATAGCCGATCAGCAGATTGAAGGCGGCCGCGAACAGCGCGAAGCACAGCACCTTCATCACGAAGAGCGGATAGATGCCGAGCACCGGCACCGCGAGCAGCACGATCAGCAGCAGACCGTAGAGCACCTTTCTCTGCATCATTTTTCCCTGCCGAAAAGACCCGCCGGACGCACGAGCAACACGAGCGCCATGATCACGAAGACGACGGTCGCCGACGCCTCGGGGTAGAACACACGCGTGAGTCCTTCGACTACGCCGAGCATCAGGCCGGTCAGGATCGAGCCCATGATCGAGCCCATGCCGCCGATCACGACCACCGCGAACACGGTGATGATCATCGACTGGCCCATCAGGGGCGAGACCTGAATCACCGGCGCGGCGAGCACGCCGGCAAACGCCGCGAGCGCGACGCCGAAGCCGTAGGTCAGCGTGATCATCAGCGGCACGTTGACGCCGAACGCCTCGACGAGCTTCGGGTTTTCGGTGCCCGCGCGCAGATACGCGCCAAGCCGCGTCTTCTCGATCACGAACCATGTCGCAAAGCACACGACCAGCGACGCGACCACCACCCATGCGCGATAGTTCGGCAGATACATGAAGCCGAGATTGGTCGCGCCCGACAGCGCCGACGGCACATCGTACGGCTGGCCCGACGAGCCGTAGATCGAATGGAATACGCCCTCGATCACGAGTGTGAGGCCAAACGTCAGCAACAGGCCATACAGATGATCGAGCTTGTAAAGCCAGCGCAGCATCGAGCGCTCGATCGCGATGCCGACCAGTCCGACGATCAGCGGCGCGAGCACGAGCATCACCCAGTACGGCAGATTGAAATACGACAGCCCCATCCACGCGAGCATCGCCCCGAGCATGAACAGCGCGCCATGCGCGAAGTTGATCACGTTGAGCAGGCCGAAAATAATCGCCAGCCCGAGGCTCAGAATCGCGTAGAACGAGCCGTTCACGAGCCCGAGCAGAAGCTGGCTCAGCATCGCCGGTAGCGGAACGCCAAAGATGTCCATTGAAGCCCTTAGCCCTTCAAGCCATCGTCAAGGTGAGATCGGTGACGCACGATCCGGCCGGCACGCGACGAGCGGCGACGCCGCCCATCGGCGTACGGCATCTGAAACGGTCATCCGCCAGCGCGTGCCCCTGCAGCGCCGGCGGTTCTCTCAGGTCTGCGCGGTCCTCGACCGCTTACTGCGCCCGCGCTTACTTCCACAGCGCGCAGCGGGTCTGCGCCTTGGTCGTGAAGACCTGATCGCCCGGAATCGTCGCAGTGATCTTGTAGTAATCCCACGGCTCCTTCGATTCGGCCGGCGTCTTCACCTGCATCAGGTACATGTCGTGGATCATGCTGCCGTCCTGACGGATGTAGCCCTTCGCGTAGAAGTCGTCGATCTTCGTCTTGTGCAACTGCGCCATCACCTTGTCCGGATCGGTCGAGCCCACCGCCTGCACCGCCTTCAGATAGTTCATCGCCGCCGAGTAGTCGGCAGCCTGCAGGCTCGACGGCATCTTCTTCATCTTGTCGAAGTACCGCTGCGACCACTTGCGCGTGTCGGCGTCCTTGTTCCAGTACCAGCTGTCGGTCAGCACCAGACCTTGCGTCGTTTCGAGACCGAGGCTGTGCACGTCGTTGATGAACATCAGCAGCGCGGCGAGCTTCATCGTCTTGGTGATGCCGAATTCCTTCGCGGCCTTGATCGCGTTGATCGTGTCGCCGCCCGCGTTCGCGAGGCCGAGGACCTGTGCCTTCGACGCCTGCGCCTGCAACAGGAACGATGAGAAGTCCGACGCCGACAGCGGATGACGCACCTCGCCGAGCACCTGGCCGCCGTTCGCCTTCACGACCTCCGCGGTCGCTTTTTCGAGCGCCTTGCCGAATGCGTAGTCTGCCGTCAGGAAGTACCAGGTCTTGCCGCCCTGCTTCGTCACGGCCGAGCCCGTGCCGTTCGCGAGCGCGGTCGTGTCGTATGCGTAGTGGATCGTGTACGGCGTGCATTGCTCGTTGGTCAACGTATCGGCGCCGGCGCCGACGCTGATATAGACCTTGTGCTTCTCGCCCGCGACGGTGTTAGTCGACAGCGCGGTCGCCGAGTTCGTGCCGCCGATCACCATGTCCACGCCGTCGCGGTCGAACCACTCACGAGCGCGGGATGCCGCGATGTCCGCCTTGTTCTGGTGATCCGCGTACAGCACCGTGATCGGCTTGCCGTTGACCTTGCCGCCGAAGTCGGCGACCGCCATCCGGATCGCTTCAAGACCGCCCTGCCCGTCGATATCCGCGTACAGCCCCGACATG
The DNA here is from genome assembly GCF_050436385.1 of Paraburkholderia sp. MM5477-R1. Lineage (NCBI taxonomy): Bacteria > Pseudomonadati > Pseudomonadota > Betaproteobacteria > Burkholderiales > Burkholderiaceae > Paraburkholderia > Paraburkholderia sp. MM5477-R1. Next base: position 1,324,093 of record NZ_JBNDMC010000003.1, on the reverse strand, counting down.
TCCGTGATGAAGCCGATCTTTACAGCATCGTCGGCCGCTTGCGCGCTGCCCAGCGTCAGTGCGGTGCCGGCGGCGACTGCGAAACAGAGTGAGGCAATTCGCGCGAGTGGGTTCCTTTTCATGCATGTCTCCTGGTTCTTCGCTTGTGGTTATCAGAGGCAGTCGGGCGCGCGTGTGTCCGTGTCTATACGCCCAGTAAATCGTGCAGCACCGGCATCTTGCCTTCGAGCTCGCTAGCCCCGAAATGCTCGACGATCATGCCGTGCTCCATCACATAGAAACGATCCGCGAGCGGCGCGGCGAAGCGGAAGTTCTGCTCGACCATCACGATCGTGTAGCCGCGCGCCTTCAGCGTAACGATCATGCGCGCGAGCGCCTGCACGATCACGGGGGCGAGCCCTTCCGAGATTTCGTCGAGCAGCAGCAGATTCGCGCCAGTGCGCAGAATCCGCGCGACCGCGAGCATCTGTTGTTCGCCGCCCGAGAGCCGCGTGCCCTGACTCATGCGCCGCTCGTGCAGATTCGGGAACATCGCGTAGATTTCCTCGAGCGACATCATGCGCGCCTTGTCGCCGACGGGCGGCGGCAGCAGCAGATTTTCCTCGCACGACAGGCTCGAAAAAATGCCGCGCTCTTCCGGGCAATAGCCGATGCCGCAATGCGCGATGCGATGCGTGGGCAAGCCGACCGTTTCGCGTCCGTCGATACGGATCGAGCCGGTACGGCGACCCGTGAGGCCCATGATCGCGCGTAGCGTCGTGGTGCGGCCCGCGCCATTGCGCCCGAGCAGCGTCACGACCTCGCCGCGGCCGACCGACAGATCGACGCCGTGCAGAATGTGGGATTCCCCGTACCAGGCTTGCAGTCCCGCGATTTCCAGCGCGGGTGCGCCGCTTTTCGTTTCGTTCGCTTCGAGGCCTTCGCGCTCGACCGTCGTATTCATGCGTGGGCTCCGGCGAGCGCCGCGTCGGCGCTGCCCATGTAGGCTTGCATCACGAGCGGATTCTTCGACACTTCCGCGTAGCTGCCCTCGGCGAGCACTTCACCCCGTTGCAGCACGGTGATCGTGTCGGAGATACCGGCGATCACATTCATATTGTGTTCGACCATCAGGATCGTGCGTCCGGCCGACACTTTCTTGATCAGCGCGGTCACGCGATCGACGTCCTCATGACCCATGCCTTGCGTGGGCTCGTCGAGAAGCATCAGTTCCGGCTCCATCGCGAGCGTGGTCGCGATTTCGAGCGCGCGCTTGCGGCCGTAGGCGAGCTCGACCGTCAACACATCGGCGAAATCGGTCAGGCCGACCTGGGTCAGCAGATCCATCGCGCGATCGTTCAGACGGCGCAACGTGCGCTCGCTCTTCCAGAAGTGAAACGCGGTGCCGAGCGAGCGCTGCAACCCGATGCGCACGTTCTGCAATGCCGTCAGATGCGGAAATACCGCGGAAATCTGGAACGAACGGATGATGCCGCGCCGCGCGATCTGAGCTGGCCGTTCGCCGGTGATATCGACACCGTTGAAAACGATCTGGCCCGCGGTGGGTTCGAGAAATTTGGTGAGCAGATTGAAGCAGGTGGTCTTGCCCGCTCCATTGGGGCCGATCAGCGCATGGATCGAGCCGCGGCGCACGCGCAGGTTCACGCCGTTCACGGCGACAAAGCCTTTGAACTCGCGGGTGAGACCGCGCGTTTCGAGAATCGTATCGCCGAGAATCATGTTCCCTTCCATACGGAGTAAGGCGAAGCACTACGATCTTTCCGCGCGAAGCTCCGCGCGACTTGTTATTTTTGCGGCACCCCTTGCCGCTCGTTGGCGTGCTGCACCAATCCGGACGGTGAGCCATGGCGCGGCACGCAGCATGGCTGCCATTGTCGCGCCAATGATGCAGCGCAATCATTGGGATTTGCACTTAGGGAACGAGGCCCGCGCCGTGCGTATGTGACGCGCGGTTCACACGCTTCACGTACGCGGCGGAAAACCTGACTGGTGCGCTCACCGAGTCATGTCACACAGCTGACATCGACGCGGCAACACCGGTATGCGCGGCCATGCTGCCGCTCACGCGCGCGCGACGATCCTCGCGGATCATGTCGCTGGCGCGCTCGGCGATCATCAGCGTCGGCGAATTGGTGTTACCTGACGTGATGTTGGGCATCACCGACGCATCGACGACACGCAAGCCCTCGACTCCGATAACTCGTAGCCGGTTGTCGACGACCGCGGCGGGATCGTCGGTCGTGCCCATGCGGCAGGTGCCGACCGGATGGAAGATCGTCGTGCCGACCGCGGCAGCGGCCTGCTGCAATTCTTCTTCACTTTGATACTGGAGGCCCGGCAGGATCTCCCGCGGCTGATAGCGCGCGAGCGCGGGCGCCGCGACGATGCGACGCGTCAGACGTAGCGCGTTCGCGGCGACGTGGCGGTCGTAGTCGGTCGACAGATAGTTCGGCGCGATCAACGGTGGCGCGCAAGCATCGGCCGACGCAATATGAATGCTGCCGCGCGACGTGGGGCGCAGCTGACACACCGAAGCCGTGAATGCATTGAAGCGATGCAGCGGTTCCCCGAAGCGATCAAGCGACAAAGGCTGCACGTGATACTCGAGATCGGGTCGCGACAGCGAGCGATCGTCGGCGTCGGACTTCGCGAACGCGCCGAGTTGCGACGGCGACATCGACATCGGTCCACTCTGAAACAACGCGTACTGCATGCCGATCATCAGCTTGCCCCACCAGTGCGCGGACATCGTATTCAGCGTGCGCACGCCCTGCACCTGATACGCCATGCGCAGTTGCAGATGGTCCTGCAGATTTTCACCGACACCGCGTAGATCCTGAACGACCTCGATGCCGAGATTCTGCAGACGCGCGCCATTGCCGACACCGGACAATTCGAGCAGTTGCGGCGAGTTGACCGCGCCGGCGGAAAGGATCACTTCGCAACGCGCTTTGGCGAGATAGTCGACCTCGCCGCCACGATATTCGACTCCGGTGCAGCGGCGGCCATCGAACACGACACGCTGCGTGTGGGCGCCGGTGATGACAGTGAGGTTCTCCCGCTTCAACGCGGGCCGCAAAAATGCCTTCGACGCATTCCACCGAATGCCACGCTTCTGGTTGACGTCGAAGTAGCCGACACCGGTGTTATCGCCGCGATTGAAATCGTCGGTGGCGGGGATGCCGGTTTGCTGCGCGGCTTGCGCGAACTCTTCGAGAATCTTCCATTTGAGGCGCTGCTTCTCGACGCGCCACGGTCCGCCCGCGCCGTGCGCTTCGTTGGCGCCGCCGTGGTGATCCTCGCTGCGCCTGAAGACCGGCAGCACCGCGTTCCAGGACCACGTCCTGTCGTTCGTCACACGCGCCCACTCGTCGTAGTCTTCCCGCTGACCGCGCATGTAGATCATGCCGTTGATCGACGAACTGCCGCCGAGCACACGCCCGCGCGGATACGACAGCGTGCGGCCGTTCAGACCCGGCTCGGCCTGGGTCTTGTACAGCCAGTCCGTGCGCGGATTGCCGATGCAATACAGGTAGCCGACCGGCACGTGAATCCAGTGATAGTCGTCCTTCCCCCCGGCTTCGAGCAGCAGCACGTGGATGTCGGGATCTTCGGTGAGCCGGTTCGCCAGCACGCAGCCGGCGGTACCCGCGCCGACGATGACGTAGTCGAACTCGCCTTCGAGTCGCCGCGCGGCGCGAGGCGTACTGTCGCTATGACTCATCGTTCAGCCTCCTAAGCATTTTTGCGGCGCACGCGTGGCTGCTCGATCGCTTCCACGCGTGCGCCGCGAAGCGCTTTTATTGCGCTTTTATTGCTCATTTATTGTTTTCCTGGCGCGCTTGCCGACTTGATGTCGCGCAAAGCCGCCAGCTTATTTGGCGACCGGCATCGTGAATTCGGCGCCCTTCGCGATGCTGTCAGGCCAGCGCTGCATGATGCTCTTGTAGCGCGTGTAAAACCGCACGCCTTCCTCGCCGTACGCATGATGATCGCCGAACAGCGACTTCTTCCAGCCGCCGAACGAATGCCAGGCCATCGGCACCGGAATCGGCACGTTGATGCCGACCATGCCGATCTCGATCTGTCGGGAAAACGCGCGTGCAATGCCGCCGTCGGACGTGAACAGCGACACGCCGTTCGCAAACTGATTCGCGTTGATCAGTTCGACTGCGGAGGCGAAGTCGGGCACGCGCACGACGCATAGCACCGGTCCGAAAATCTCCTCGCGGTAGATCTTCATGTCGGGTAACACGTCGTCGAACAGCGTGCCGCCGAGGAAGAAACCCTTCTCGTGCCCCGCGACCTGATGAGCGCGCCCATCGACGACGAGCTTCGCGCCCGCGGCGACGCCAGCGTCGATATAGCCGAGCACCTTGTCGCGATGCGCGCCGGTGACGAGCGGCCCCATCTCGGCCGCCGCTTCCATGCCGTTGAGGATCTTCAGGCTATTCACGCGCGGCGTCAGACGCTCGATCAGCTCATCGGCGATATGCCCCACCGCGACCGCCACCGAAATCGCCATGCAGCGCTCGCCGGCCGAGCCGTAGGCGGCGCCGATCAGGGCGTCGACGGCCTGGTCGAGATCGGCGTCGGGCATTACGACGAGGTGATTCTTGGCACCGCCCAACGCCTGCACGCGCTTGCCGCGCTTCGTGCCTTCGGTGTAGATGTATTCGGCGATCGGCGTGGAGCCGACGAACGACAGCGCGCTGACTTCCGGATGCACGAGCAGCGCGTCGACCGCGACCTTGTCGCCGTGCACGACGTTGAACACGCCGTCCGGCAGGCCCGCTTCCTTCAGCAGTTCGGCGAGCCGGTTCGACGCGGACGGATCGCGTTCGGACGGTTTCAGCACGAAAGTGTTGCCGCACGCGAGCGCGACGGGGAACATCCAGCACGGCACCATCATCGGGAAATTGAAGGGCGTGATGCCCGCGACCACGCCGAGCGGCTGCCGCAGATTCCAGTTGTCGATGCCGCCGCCAATCTGATCGGTGAAATCGGTCTTCAGCAGATTCGGGATGCCGCACGCGAATTCGACGATCTCGATGCCGCGCATCACCTCGCCCCTGGCGTCGGAAAACACCTTGCCGTGCTCGCGCGTGATCAGCTCCGCGAGCTCATCGTGATGACGGTCGAGCAGTTCCTTGAACTTGAACAGCACCCGCGCGCGTTTGATCGGCGCGGTTTCGCTCCAGGCGGGAAACGCGGCTTTGGCGGCAGCGACCGCGGCGTCCACCTCGGCGACGCTCGCGAGCGGCACGCGCGCGCTGACGCTGCCGAGGGCCGGATTGAAGACGTCGCCGAAGCGCCCGCTCGTGCCTTCGACCGTCTTGCCGTTGATGAAATGGCTCAGCGCGCGTGCACTCGCCGCGCTGCGTGTGGCTTCGTCCTGCGCGGTTGCGTCGGAATATGTCTCGCTCATCTCGTTCCTCTTTCCTGTGAAATCTTCCGCTTCGCGCTCGATGCCGCGCGCACAAGCGTGCTGAACACCAAGCGTACGGCCCCTACGAGCGACAAATCCAATAAGTAATGCTCAACTGCGCTATAAGCCGCGCTAATATCAGCATATGGATCTGACTCTCCTTAGGGCCTTCGTCACCGTCGCACGCGAGGGCAACCTTACGCGTGCCGCGGTGCAACTGCATCTGACCCAACCTGCCGTCAGCCTGCAAATCAAGCACTTGCAGGAGACGCTCGGCGTGACGCTGTTCACGCGGACTTCGCACGGGCTCGCGCTGACCCGCGACGGCCAGGCGCTGCTGCCGCATGCCGAACGCGCGCTCGGCGCGGCAGCCGACGTGCAGCGGGCGGCGCAGACGCTGCGCCAGGAAGTACGCGGGCGCCTGCGCATCGGCACCATTCTCGACCCGGAGTTTTTGCGCCTCGGCGGTTTCCTGAAGCAGCTCGTCGAGACCTGGCCGCAGATCGAAACCGCGCTGCGCCACGGCATGTCGGGCTGGGTGCGCGAACAGATTCGCGCGGGCGAGCTCGACGTCGGCTATTACATTGGCCTGCCCGCCGACGACGAGACGCACGACGGCGCCACGTTTCACGCGGTCACGCTCACGCATTTCCAGTATCGCGTGCTCGCGCCGGCGGGCTGGAAAGATCGCGTGAAGGGTGCGCGAGACTGGCGCTCGCTCGCGGCGCTGCCGTGGATCTGGACGCCGCCGGCGTCCGCGCACAACCGGCTGCTGTCGCGCTGTTTCGGCGAAGCCGGTGTGAAGCCGGTCAAGGTGGCCGAGGTGGACCAGGAGCCGTCGATGCTCGATCTGGTCAAATCGGGCGTCGGTCTCACGCTTGCGCGCGATGCAACCGCGATCGCGGAGGCGCATGCGCACGCGCTGACGATCGTCGATGGCATAACGGTGCCGACGCAGCTGAGCTTCATCACGCTCGACGAGCGCAAGGACGAGCCAGCGATCGCGGCGGCGTTGAAGCTGATCGAACAGCAGTGGGCGATTTGAGCGGGGACGGTCTGACGCGTTGCGATATGAGTCTCGCTAATGCCCGCCCTCTCCCACTTGTCCGCCGAGCTGAAACCGCTCCGTCACGAAGTTTTTGCTAGATTAGCGGTTTGCGCTCGCGCAGCGCCCTCGCAGCTTTCCGTTCCGCCTGGCTTCGTCCTTCCCGGCGGCCTCCGCCCGGCAACACCAGCAACTCCGGCGCCGCCGGTCACTTCCCCCATCCACAGGAGCCTGACATGGCACGCAACATCGAAATCAAAGCCCGCGGCCAGCATTTCGACCAACTGCGCGAGCGCGCTGCACAGCTCGCGACGGACGCGCCGCTGATCTTCCGCCAGCAGGACTTTTTCTACGACGTGCCGCGCGGCCGCCTGAAGCTGCGCCAGTTCGACGACGGCACGCCGGCCGAGCTGATCTTCTATCAGCGCGACGACCGCGACGGCCCGAAGGCGTCGTACTACACGCGCAGTCCGGTGACGAATCCCGAAGCGATGCATGCGCTGCTCGCGACCGCGCTGACCACGCGCGGCATCGTCTCGAAAGAGCGGCACGTATATCTGAGCGGGCGCACGCGGATTCATCTGGATCGCGTCGACGGTCTCGGCGATTTCGTCGAACTCGAAGTGGTGCTCGCGCAGGACGACGACGAAGAAGGCGGCCACGCGGAAGCACAAGCGATGTTCAAGAGCCTTGGCGTATCGGAAGCGGATCTGGTGCCGGTCGCGTATGTCGATCTGCTGAATGCCGACGACGAGCCAAAGCGGGCGGCATAGAGATCCCGTCACCGCAGGGGCCGCGGCAACGCATGCGCGGCTCCCTCTTCCTGTCAGTCGGCACTGCCGGCAACGGCTTCGAACGCTCAAACCGCCGCCGCCCCCGGCGCCAGATGCCCGAGCGGCAACGGCCCATTGCGCTTGAACGTGGTCAGCACGATATTCGAGCGCACGCTATCGACACCCGGCACGCGCATCAGCTTCTTCATCACGAAGGTCGACAGGTAATTCAGATCCGGCGCGACGATGCGCAGCAGATAGTCGGCATCGCCGACGACCGCGTGACATTCGAGCACTTCGGGCAGCAAGTCGATCTGCTGCTGAAACTGCTCGATGATCGAATCGCCGTGATGCTTCAGCTTCAGGCTCGTGAAAGCGGTGACGCCAAGCCCAAGCTTTTCGGGCCGCAGCACGACGCGATAGCCATCCACCACGCCGACCTGTTCCAGCCGTTGCAGGCGTCGCCCGATCTGCGACGGCGACAGCGGCACCTGCTCCGCCAACTGCTGATGCGTGGCGCGGCCGAAGCGCTGCAGCACGTCGAGCAGCGCGAGATCGAAGTGGTCGAGTTCAAGCATGGTGATATCCCGCATTAATCTGCCATTTAACACGCGATTATCGCATAACTATCCGCTTATACGCGAAACCTGCGCCCTTTCCGCACGTGCTCCGCTCTACACTCGCATACACCGATCTCATGCAATCCGTCTTGTTACGGCAGCCTCGCCATGTCCACCGCCAGCACCGCCAAACTCAAGGAACAGTTCGACGCCGGTCTCGAGACCCGCGCCGACTTCACGATCGATCAGCCGCTTGAGTGCTACGGCACGGTTGACCATGCGGGCTGGCGACAACTGTACGCGCGCCAAACAGCCTTGCTCGAAGGCCGTGTCTGCGATGAATTCTTCGCGGGCGTCGAGCGCATCGGCCTGCCGTCGGAGCGCGTGCCGTCCTTCGAAGACGTCAACGCGCCTGCCTACGCGGCGGGCGACCTGTTCGACGGCGACTGCGTGATTACGCGTGGCACCCGCGAGGGTTGGAACACCGGCGGCGACGTTTGAACGAAAAGCCATCGCAAACCGATCCGGCCCAGCGTGCGGCGAGCGTTGCGCAACCATGAAAAAATGACGGATTCGTCCGCCTGCCGGCGAGCGAGTTCGACGAGCGAGGTAACACCATGATTCAGAAACTGACTTCCGACGAGCGAACCCAGCAACTGGCGAAACTGAATGGCTGGCAAAGCGTGGCTGAGCGCGATGCGATTCGCCGCGCGTTCGAGTTCGCCGACTTCAACGAGGCCTTCGGCTTCATGACGCGCGTCGCGATCAAGGCGCAGGAGATGGACCACCATCCCGAGTGGTTCAACGTGTACAACAAGGTCGACATCACGCTGTCCACCCATGAAGCGAACGGCGTGACCGAACGCGACATCGCGCTTGCCGCATTCATCGACGGGATTACTATGTAATACCAATAATTACGGGCCTTTATGCGTGTTTATGCATAACTCGCCGCCTAATCAGGTGACCATGAAAGGACAATGCAGGCAATTCCTTAGGTAAACCTTCAGTTCTACAGGCTATTCTTAAGTTGAACGTAAGCTTCCCAGGCCTGCCTTGCAATCGGGTCGAAACGATCGAGTGATAGCGACTGCTGACGCTGTACAATCAGCAGCGCATACGGCTTGGAGAGCGCGCTTGCCTCCTTGCACAGAACGTGTTCGTCGCCGCTTGAAGGTGAGCGGGTGCGCCAGAAGTTGATCGCGGCTTCCAGTTCGTGAATGCTGATCTCGGACATGACTTCGTGATGGCTGGCACGGTGCTTCGATTCGGCTCGACAGCTGCTTCGTGGCGCGTCTGCCGCCGCTTCGCACGCTGGCTGTGTAGCAGGCGCCCCGGCGAACCGCTTGCCCAAACGCCTAAACCCATTGTACTTGAGCGAAATCCATGCGACTCCTTCTGATCGAAGATGACCGCCCCATCGCACGCGGCATCCAAAGCAGTCTCGAACAAGCCGGCTTCACCGTCGACATGGTCCATGACGGCATCTTTGCCGAGCAGGCCCTCACGCAAAATCGCCACGAACTCGTGATCCTCGATCTGGGTCTGCCGGGCATCGACGGCATGACGCTGCTGTCGCGTTTCCGCCAGAGCAACCGTCACACGCCGGTGATCATCCTGACCGCGCGCGACGAACTGAACGACCGCGTGCAAGGCCTGAACTCGGGCGCGGACGACTACATGCTGAAGCCGTTCGAGCCGGCCGAGCTCGAAGCGCGTATTCGCGCGGTGATGCGCCGCAGCGGTCCGCACGGTGACATGCCGCGTCCGGAAGTGTCGCTGGGCGGCGTGCGGCTGTCGGGCGTCGACCGCCGCATCTTCAACGACGACAAACCGCTCGAACTGTCGCCGCGCGAATTCGCGGTGCTCGAAATGCTGCTGCTGCGTCACGGCCGCGTCGTCAGCAAGGCGCAACTACAGGATCATCTGACGCACTTCGGCGGCGACCTCGGCGATACCGCGATCGAAGTCTACGTGCACCGCGTGCGCAAGAAGCTCGAGAACTGCCGTGTCGAAATCGTCACCGTGCGTGGCTTTGGCTACCTGTTGCAGGAAATTCGCCAGGCCGCATAATCGTCGTGAAGGCCGCGCATTGCGTCGCGGCCTGACGGCGCCGGAGCGGCGCCGCGCATCGGCTGTGCCCGCGGCGCCTTGTGCCGGGCCCCCGGCCGTCTCAAGGCGCCTCGCGCCATTACTACCGCAGTTGCCACCGCAGTCACAACTTTCCCGCGCGTTCGATCATGCACCAGCCGGCCGCCAATAGTCTGCGCCGCACGCTGCTGCGGCGCCTCGCTGCTCCCCTGTCGCTGCTCGCGCTGATGAGCGGCCTGATCGCTTACTGGCTCGCATGGCAGTACACGCAGCACGTGGTCGACCGTTCGCTCGCGGACCTCGCGACCGCGATCTCCAAACAGATCCAGATTGCCGGACCGGAAGCGCCGATCACGGTGCCACCGCTCGCGCAGGCGATGTTCTCCGACCCGGTCGAGCATCTGGTCTACCGGATCAGCACCGGCGACACCGAAATCGCCGGCGATCACAATCTGCCGCTGCAAGGCACCAACGTGCGCCGCATGCATTACGCGTACGTGTTCGAGACGCAGCACGAAGGCGTGACCGTGCGGGTCGCTCAGGTGCGCGTCGATCAGCCGAGCGGTAATCCGATCGTCGTCGAAGTCGGCCAGCCCGTGCATCACCGCTTCCGCATCGCCGCCGAGTTCCTCGTCGCGATCATGATGCCGTTATTGCTGCTGCTGCTAGCCGGCTGGGTGATCGTGTGGCGCGTCGTCAATCAGCAGCTCAATCCGCTGACGGCGCTCGCCGATTCGCTGAACCGGCAAACGCACACGTCGCTCGAGCCGGTCGACGAAACCTATGTGCCGGTCGAGATCCGTCCGCTGACGGGCGCGCTGAACGCGTTGCTCGATCGTCTGAAAGCCGCCCTCGATGCGCAACGTAAATTCATCGCCGATGCCGCGCATCAGCTGCGCACGCCGCTCACCGCCGTGAAGCTGCATGCGGAGCAGGCGGTCGTCGCACGCGATCCACAGCAGACGCTCGCTGCCGTGCGCGAACTGCGCGCCGCGGCCGATCGCGCCGTGCGGCTGTCGAATCAATTGCTGTCGCTCGCGCGCGCCGAGCCGGGCGAACAGGCGGCCCGCTTCGTCAATGTCGACATGGCCGCGCTCGCGTTCGACACCGGCGCCGAATGGGTGCCGCGCGCGCTACCGGTACACGTGGACCTCGGCTTCCAGCGCCTCGACGATCCGTCCAACGATGACCCGCTGATGGCGCGCGGCAACCCTGTGCTGCTCCATGAAGTGATCGCGAATCTGCTCGATAACGCGCTGAAGTATGTGCCGCCTTCGCGGGTCGACGGCGGGCGTATCACGGTCACAGTTTCGCAGACGCTGATCGACGATCTGCGCATGGCCGAGATCGTCGTCGAAGACAACGGGCCGGGCGTGCCGCGTTCGCAGCAGTCGGATCTGTTCAAGCGATTCTTCCGCGGCGACGGGCAGACCGAGGCGGGCGTCGACAGCGGCGCGGGTCTGGGCCTCGCGATCGTCCACGACATCATGGTGCTGCATCATGGCAGCGTGCATTACGAGGACGCACCGGAGGGCGGCGCACGCTTTATCGTGAGGATTCCGTTGCTGCCGCCCGGTGCGTCCGCAGGCGCTGCCACCGCCAACGATGCCAACGCACGGCGCGCCACGAAAAAACCGGCGCACTCGGCGCCGGTCGATTTGTAGAAGGTTTGCCCGGCTGCCGCGGCGGCGTTCGCCTCAGCGCTTCGATCAGCGCAGACAGCTACCGCCGCGCACCGACCCGCGGCTCATTTCTTCTTCGATTTCTTCGCCGATTTGCTCGACTTTTCCCCCTTGTCGGCGCCTTTACCCGACTTGCCGCCGCCCTTGCCCTTCTGCGGCGGCGCCAGCATCGTGCCGCGGCACTTACGCGCGCCGCAACGGCATTCGTATTCCTTTTTCAGCTTTTTCGTCTGACGCGCGTCGATCACGAGGCCGTAGTCGTAAAAGACTTCCTCGCCCTCCGCGATATCGCGCAGCGCATGCACGTACACGTGTCCGTCGATTTCCTCGGCTTCGCAGTTCGGCGCGCATGAATGATTGATCCAGCGCGCGCTATTGCCGTTCACCTTGCCGTCGATGACCTTGCCGTTATCCAGCGCGAAATAAAACGTGTGATTCGGTTCAGCCGGATTATGCGGATGGCGGCGCAACGCTTCTTTCCAGGTAATCCGCTCGCCCTTGTATTCGATCAGTCGCTCGCCGGCCGCGATCGGTTCGAGAGCAAACACGCCTTTGCCGTGCACACCCGAACGGCGCACGGCGATCCTGCGTGAATTCATTGAATGAATCCTTGTGAAGAACTGGGGAATCAAATCTGGCAATCGTCAGGCACGTCGTGCGCGCGGCTTTTTTCTGACGCGAATAGCAAACGCGGCGCCCTGAAAGCGCCGCGTCGACTTGCGACGCGCACCGCGCCACAACCGGCATCCTACACGTTGTCCACGGCTTCCTTCAACCGTCAGCCGATGCGTTTGTTCAACGTGCGACGGGCGTCACCGTTGACCAAACGAAATGTCGCCGAACAGCGCTTTCTGCTCACGCGGTTGTGAACGCCAGTACTGCGGCGGCGCTTCGACGGTCGCACCGAGGTTAGCGGCGGCGTGCCACGGCCAGCGCGGGTTATAGAGCAGCGCGCGAGCCAGCGCGATCAGATCGGCATCGCCCGTTTCGATCAGCTGCTCGGCGTGCAGCGGATCAGTGATGAGTCCGACGCCGATCGTCGTCAGACCGGTTGCGTGCTTGACCGCCTTCGCGAACGGAATCTGATAGCCTGGCTCGAGCGGAATTTGCTGCAGCGGCGAGACACCGCCCGACGACACGTCGATCCAGTCGCAGCCGCGCTTTTCCAGCTCGTGTGCAAACGCGATCGTGTCTTCGAGCGTCGAGCCACCTTCGACCCAGTCCGTCGCCGACACGCGCACGCCGACCGGTTTGTCGGCAGGAAATGCGGCACGCACGATGTCGAAGATTTCGAGCGGAAAACGCATGCGGTTTTCGACCGAGCCGCCGTAGTCGTCGGTGCGCTGATTGGCGATCGGCGACAGGAACTGATGCAGCAGATAGCCATGGGCGGCATGCACTTCGAGCGCATCGATGCCAAGACGCGCGGCACGCCGCGCGGACGCGGCGAACGCCTCGCGAATCCGGTTCAGGCCGACGACATCGAGCGCGAGCGGCGGCTCCTCGCCCGGCTTGTGCGGCAGCGCCGATGGCGCATGCGGCAGCCACCCGCCTTGCGACACCGCAATCAGCTGGCCGCCTTCCCACGGCACGTGGCTCGATGCCTTGCGGCCCGCGTGCGCCAGTTGCATCGTCACGTTGACGTGCGAATGCTTGCGGATCGCGGCCAGCACCGGCACGAGCGCCTCTTCGGTCGCGTCGTCCCACAAGCCGAGATCGCCGGGGGTGATGCGCCCGTCCGGCTCGACGGCGGTTGCTTCGATGCACAGCATGCCCGCGCCGGACAGCGCGAGACCGCCGAGGTGAATCATGTGCCAGGCGGTCGCTTCGCCGCGTTCGGCGGAGTACTGGCACATTGGGGAGACGACGATCCGATTGGGAAGCGTCACGCTACGCAGCGTGAGCGGAGAGAAAAGCGCGCTCATGGATTACGCCCAGTGAAAGCCCGAGAGCGATCGAGGATAGCACCGCACGCGGTTTACTGCATGAACGTGGCACCTGGCTGGACGCTTACGTCGCTATTCGGCTGGCCATTCAGGCTTGCGTCTCGACGTGATCGAGCCATTCGCCGAACATGCGGCACGCGGCGGCTTCGAGCACGGGACCGTATCGGCCGGTGTCGGCGCGCAACTGACGCGCGTCGATGCCGTGGCCCGAGAGTTCGTTCGCATTCCCTATCAGCCAAGGTTCGAACCGATCGGTGCGGATCTCGGGATGACACTGTAAGCCCAGTACGTGATCGCCCCATGCGAAGGCCTGATTCTCGCAAGCCGGAGTCGATGCCAGACGGGTCGCGTTGGCTGGCAGATCGAAGGTGTCGCCGTGCCAATGCAGCATCGAGGTATGAGCGCCATCGAGATGACGCAGCGGCGAGGCGCGGCCGGCATCGGTCAGCGTGAGCGGCGTCCAGCCGAGTTCGGCCTGAGCCGCGGGGTAGACGCGCGCACCGAGCGCCCGCGCGAGCAGTTGTGCGCCAAGGCAGATACCGAGTGTCGGCAGACCGGCCGCGATGCGTTTTTCGATCAACGACAGCAGCGGCGCGAGCGTGGGGTACAGCGCGTCGTCGGTAGCGCTGATGGGGCCGCCCAGCACGACCATCAGCGATGCGGCAACCGGATTGGGCGCCTCGATACGGGCAACGCCCACATCGAGATAACGGACCGGACGCCCGCGCTCGCCGAGCACGAGCTCGAGACTGCCCAGATCCTCGAAGTGCACATGGCGGATGGCGAGTACTTCCCGATTCATCGGCCTGCCCTATCTTCAGGTTGACTAACGACCTGCCGCCAACGACTTTATCCTTGCACGGCACCAGCCGGCAAGCAGGCGGCGCATACCGCCCGCCGTCGCCGGCCAGGCCATGTTAGCGGATTGCCCAGGAAGACGCCGGTTATTGGGCGAAGATCTTCCAGGTCTTCTTCTGGGTGGCGACGTCCGCCGTTTCATGCACGGAGCAGTCGAGACGCACATCGGTGTCCAACATGTTCAGGTCGAGCAGCGCGCAGTAATGCGGCGTCTTCTTCGGATTCTTGCTCGGCTGGAAATGCGTGCAGCTCAGGCACATACGATGCGGCGGAATCGTGTTTTGCGCTTCGAGCTGATAGATGGTCTTGAGCAGCGTGCGATAGAACACGGACTGCTCGTCGTCGCGCAGCATACCGACCGCCTTCGAGAGGAAGTCCGGCCATTGCGCGGCGCGTTTGGCAGCGGTGCGGCCACGCGAGGTCAGACGTACCGCGAGCGCGCGACCGTCGTCGAGTGCGCGACGCTTTTCGACGAGGCCCTTGGTCTCGAGCGTGCTGACCGCATCGCTGGTGGTCGCGGCAGTCAGCGCCGTTTCACGCGCGATTTCGCCGAGACGCATCGGCCCCTTACGTTGCATCAACAGCACGAGGATCTCGCCCTGGGTCGGCGTAAGGCCCGCGCCTTCCGCCCATTCCCAAGCCTGGCTTCGCATCGCCGTGCTCAATCGCAAGAGGCTGTGGGTCACTCGCCCGGCTGCCTGTTCTCCGTATACGCCTTCGCTCATAATCTTCGATTCGTTTATTTACCGCTTTGGTGCAATGCCGGCGGCTGCCTGCCGGAGTACACCCGTTGCGTGTGTGGGGTAGCTTCGTCCAACCGCGGATGAAACCGTTTGTACTATCTCAAAAATACACCGTCCTGGAAGCCGAAGGCGGCGAAAAACGACATTCTATGCGACAGCGGCTAATCGTACAGCTAACTTATCCAACGCGAGCTGTGGATAAGCAGGGGAAAACGCTTGGACAGCCTGTGTACCGTTTTGCAACAAGCACTTGCAGCGTGTTGAACGTTTCCTCGGTTGCGCTTGCCACGCGTGGCCGGAGCCCGTTTTACGAGCCCAGTTATCATTTCCCCAGCGCATTGACTTTGCAGGAAATTATTCAGTTGTCCACAGCCTTTGGCAATGCCTGCTTACGACTACTACGCTGGTATACGTAAACTTTCGAAAAACCTGAAGGGTTGCGCGCGCGAAAAACCATAAAAATTTTCTTACGAAAAAAAACCCGCACGCGGCGGGTTTCGTCGGAACGTCGCGTAGCTGGCGCACGCAAACGGTTTCATGAAGTCTTCGCGACTAGGCGCGCCATTGCAGACACTGCTGGCGTACCGCCTCGTGCAAGGACTTTTCCTGCGCAAACACACTGCGCAGCCACGTCGCGTCGTTGACCTGACCGCGCGCGATCGCGCCGACTTCGGCCAGCGCATTCACCGAGCCGAGCGCTTCCGCATGCGGTCCGATCTGTTCGAGCGTTTCCAGAATATCTTCGGAAATCGTCTTGCGTTCACCGGTTTGCGGATTGATGCAGGTGCCACCGAGTCCGAAGCGGCAGGCTTCGAAACGGTTGAACGTGTAGACCAGATAGTCATCTTCCTGCGGCAGGATCGGCTTATCGAGCAACAAATGACGCGCGAGCGTCTGGATGTAGCAGGCGATCGCCGCGGCGCGATCCACCGAAAACGGTGTATCCATCACGCGGACCTCAATCGTGCCGAAGCCCGGCTTCGGACGGATATCCCAGTAGAAATCCTTCATGCTGTTGACCACGCCCGTGTGGACCATCTTCGAGAAATACTCCTCGAAGCTGTCCCACGTCAGCACGAACGGCGCGCGGCCCGACAGCGGAAACGCGAACACGGAATTCAGACGTGCCGAATGAAATCCGGTATCGACGCCCTGTACGAAAGGCGACGACGCGGACAACGCAATGAAATGCGGGATGAAGCGCGACATCGAATGCAGCAGATACAGCGCGCTGTTCGGATTCGGGCAACCGATGTGCACGTGCTGGCCGAACACGGTGAACTGCTTCGCGAGATAGCCGTATAGCTCGGAAATATACTGAAAGCGCGGCGTATCGACGATCTGCCGCTCGCTCCATTGCTGGAAAGCATGGGTGCCGCCACCGCACAGACCGACGTTCAGATGATCGGCCGCGGACACCAGCGTGTCGCGAATCTTGCGCAGATCGGTGACCGCCTGTTCGTGCGACGTGCAGATGCCGGTCGACAGCTCGATCATGCTTTCGGTGATTTCCGGCGTGATATTGCCGGGGATTTTTTCGTCCTTGATGAGGCGCAGCAGATCCGTGCCGGCTTTGGTCAGATCATAGTCGTGCGTATTGACGATCTGCATTTCGAGCTCGATACCGAATGTGAACGGTTTCGAGTCGATGAAGGGTTCGAGTGACATGGCGTCCCCTGAGTCAGGTCGTTTGAGGCGAAGGAATTGAAAGACGGGTTCGTGAAACGCGCATGGCAGCCCATGCGTGTTTCACGCTTACCCCTCGCGCCGCTCGGCGACGAGCGCGAGGCTGCGATAGACGAGCCACGGCCCGAGAATCTGCAGCACGAAAATCGAACACATAGCGATTGCGCGCAGCTGCGGATCGAAGTTCGGATACAGGTTGTACGTATCGTCGACGAGCAGATACGCGAGCGCTGACATCGGTGACAAGGACAGGCCGAGCGCGATGCCCTGCTTCAAGTTCAGGCCGCTCGGCTTCGCGAACGCCAGCACGCCGACCAGCTTCGCGACGAGGCGAGCAACGATCAGACCCAGCGCGGCGACTCCGCCCAACGCGATGTGCTTCCATTCGAACGACGTCAGCGTCAGCACGAACAGGATCACCGTCAGCAGCCAGCCCGCGGTGCCGAAATGCTCTGGCCACAACTGCGGACGCACTTCGTGATTCTTCACGATGATGCCCGCGGCGAGCAGCGCGAGAATCGTCGACAGCTTGAACAGATGCGCGATCGCGATCGCGAGCAGCACGAGACCGAACAGCGCCACGAACGAATGCTCGTCCTGCATGTTCAGGCGCCGATAGAAGAACGTGCAGGTGCGCGCGAGCAGATACGCGAGCACGAGCGAGCCGACCAGCAGGTACAACGGCTGCAGGATGGTCGCGAACACGTTGCCGTAAACCTCCTGATGCAGCCAGCTCGACACGAGCTTTTCGATCACGACCGCGTACATGCTGTTCAGCGCGGTCAAGGTCAGAAGACGCTGCGTGACCTGGCCTTCCGCGCGTAGTTCGGTTTTGAGCTGGATCACCATCGCGGGCGATGTCGCCATCGCGATCGCGGCGAGTACGGTCGCGACCATCAGCGGCACGTGCAGAAACAGCAACACGGGCAGCACCAGCACGAAAGTCAGCGTGGCTTCGGCGACGCTCGACAGAATCAGCCACGGATTACGGCGGATCCAGCGCAGATCGAGCCGGCTGCCGAGTTCGAACAGCAACAGGCCGAGCGCGACGTCGAGCAGCGGCCGCGCGGCGCTCGCGGAATCCGCATCGATCACGCCAAAGCCTGCCGCGCCGGCCACGAGTCCGATCACCGCATAGCCGGAAATGCGCGGTAAACGCCACGCGCGATAGCAAAGCTCGCCGCACAGACCGGCGGCAAGCAATGCAAGACCCGCCCAGAAAATGGCGTCGGGCGAAAGCGGCCACGCTGGCAAAAACGAAAACGCCGAATTCATCGTAATGGGTTCTCCTTGGCAGCAACGGCAGACGACACGAACCGGCGCACACGCACGCCGTCACGAGCGCACGGGGAGCGCACGTTGTCGCAAGCGCTTCGCGAAATCAGCGTTGCGAGGTTTCAATGATCGGATGATCCGAATGCGCCACGGCCGCGAAGAACCGCACGGAGTCGGGCACATACACGGGATGCGGCAGTAGCAACAGGGATGCTGAAGGAACGCCGTCGACCTTGAATCAGATTCTGTTTGACCGGCACCGTTCCATTGCTGCGCGTGCCGTCAGTTGCTGTGGCACGACGCGGAAAAACGGGGATTGTGCCATAGCTTTTTCCGGGTTAACCGAAAAGACGTTAACTCGCAGGCAAAACGGTAAAAAAGAACGTTATTTTCCCAGTGAACGGAAAAAGCGACCTTTTTTCGAGGTATCGCATCAGTTTCGACCACGTCGCAAACGGCGAATCCGCTCCGGGGCGTTGCCGCTGCTTCGGTGATTTCGATGCGCGGTTTTGTCGTTAACGCAGCGCGTCGAGCGATCCGTTTTACGCGAACTCGAACGAAATTCAGCTAGCCCGATCGGCGGGGCGTTAGCCCCCGTCTTTGCTGTTTACTGGTTTACCGTATGTATACGTAGTAACAGTTAACAAGCTGCCTCGGTTTCTGTGGATAACCTATGTTTACCGAAACAAATCATCGAGTTCCCGGCCGCATAACCGGATGCACAGCATGTGCGGCGGCTGCCGGTATACGCGAGCAACTTTTCGCACTTTTTCGCGATATCCCAGTTACCCCGTTTACGTCCACAACGGTTCCACACGACTTGCGCCGGTTAACCGCGCGGTTATCCACAGGTGGCAGTGGATAAGCCGGAACCTGGTTTACAGGGCGGGCGGAGTTAACGTGCCGGGCGCAGAGATAACTTCGCAATGGTCGAAGCCGGTTAACCGATCGTTCCCTGTCGCAAGGACCGCAGCAGAAAACGCCCAGGGTCGATGTCTTCCGCGAGACCGCGTTCGAGCGGCCACGGCTCGCCTTCGATCTGCGAGGCGATCAGTTCAGCGCCGAGCGCGGCCCACACCAGCCCGCGAGAACCATAAGCGAATGCGCCGTACAGACCGTCGAGGCGCGGCAGATCGAGCGGCCATGCGCCGCGCAGGCGGGCAGCATCGCGGGCGGCAGCGGCTTCGTCGGCGAACTGGCCGATCATCGGCATGCGATCCGAGCTCACGCAGCGAAACGCAACGCGTCCGGCGAGCGAGGTCAGCGGCGCGGCATCGAGTGCGCTTGCGAACGACGGCAACATCTGAGCGACGCGCTCGATATTCTCGCGATGACCGTCCGCGCGCAGCGACGTGTCGGGGTCGTCGAGTTCATAGGTCGCGCCTGTCAGCGTGACATCGTTCGCGAGCGGCACGGCGTAGCCCTCGCCGATCACCGGCAGCGCAAGCGGCGCGACGGTACCCGCCGGCAGCAAGCTCAACTGACCACGAATGCTGCGGGTCGGCGCATGACGCAAGCCAGCGATGCGCGCAGCTTCATGCGCACCAGCGACGATCACGACCGGCGCTCGCGCGACTACCTTTCCCGCGATATCGAAGACGGTCCACTGATCGCCGGCACGTTCGAGCCGCGCGACGTCGACACCGAAGCGTCGTTCGAGCAAGCCGCCTGCCGATGCGAATTGCGCCGTGCACAGCGAAGCCGGATCGATCCAGCCGCCGCGCGGAAAGAACCAGCCGCCACGCGCGAGCGGCACGCCGGCGAGTTGCTCGGCATCGGACGCGCACACCGGCGTCACGTAGTCGGACGGATAGCGGAACGCGCCGATGGCCTCGCCGATTGCGCGCGCCTCGTCGTCGTCCGCGGCGATCTGCAGCAGACCGCGATCGCCGCGCGCGAGCCGATGTCCTGCACTTTCGAGCGCGGCCCAACGATTGAGCGCGTACAGAAAGCCCGCCCGCGTGACGCGCGACGCGACGCTGTCGTCGCGCGAAATCATTGGGTGGAATACGCCGGCTGGATTGCCAGACGCATCTTGTGCAACCGACGCATGCCGCTCGAGCGAAGTCACGCGCCAGCCGCGCGCCGCAAGCCGCTCGATCACCGCGCAGCCGGCCAGTCCCGCACCGATCACGACCGCGTGTCGTTCGTCGTGCCAGAACGGCGCGGGCGGCTCATAACGGCGCACACGCCAGCGCGGCGCGAAGCGACCGACCAGCATCGCGCGTTTCCAGCCGAAGCCGTCGACCTTGCGATACTCGAAGCCGCATTGCGTCAATGCGCGTTTGACGTCGCCCGCGCTGCTATAGGTGGAGAAGGTCGCGTCATCGCCCGCGGCGCGCGCGAGCGCCTTGAAGATCGCCGGGCTCCACAGCTCTGGATTTTTCGCGGGCGCAAAGCCATCCAGATAGAACGCATCGGCACGCAGCCGCAATGTGGGCAGGCTGTCGAGCGCATCGGCGAAGATCAACGTCAGCACGACGCGGCCGCCTTCGAATTCGACCCGGTGCGTGCCGGGCACGAGCATCGGCCAAGCGTTCGCGAGCGTGTCCGCGAGCCCGGCGATCAGCGGATCGGAGATCGTCGTTGCGTGAACGCGGCGCAGATCGGCGGCGCTAAACGGATGCTTTTCGGTCGACACGAAATGCAGCCGCTCGCAGCGAGCCGGATCGGCGCGCCATGCGGCCCACGTGACGAGAAAGTTGATGCCGATGCCGAAGCCGGTTTCGAGCACGGTGAACGTACGGCGGCTCTGCCATCTTTCGGGCAATTCGTTGCCGCGCAGAAAGACGTAGTGAGCCTGCTCGAGCGCGCCGACGGCGCTGTGATAGATGTCGTCGTAGCGTGGTGAAAAGGGGCTGCCGTTGTCGCGGAAAGCGAGGACGGCGGGGATCAGCGGATCGGTCATGCGCGACGGGAAAACACGCTCAAAAGGTCGCTCGAAAGAGCGGGTTCGATGGTTCGAGCCGGCGCGCGCTGCGCGCGAGTCGCCGTAAAAGACCCATCAGGACGCATTTAGACGCTTTGCTGCGTTGGCAAAAACCAACGCTAACCCCCGCCAGGACTGGGTTTCAGCCCTCGTTTAGGGGGTGCTGAGGGGCAAAATTTCGATTTCCTTGCAAGAACGGCCCGAAAACCGTGCAATTCCTCGAAACCCTTATCCTGATTGGGTTTGCGCTGCGCTATCATAGCAAGCGCCGCGAAGGGAGCGGCAGCACGGCCGCCGAACAGGGTTTTGTCCGGCGCGGGAGATCGTCAGGATCAGGGCCGCAGCTGCTCGACGGCGCGGTGCGCGCACGTATAATCGGCGCGGTCGCGCTGTTCGTATCAACCTAACTCAGAAAGGAACCTTAATGAACAAACAGGAACTGATCGACGCTGTCGCAGGACAGACGGGCGCCAGCAAGGCTCAAACCGGTGAAACGCTGGACACGTTGCTTGAAGTGATCAAGAAGTCTGTGTCGAAGGGTGAGGCGGTCCAGTTGATTGGCTTCGGTAGCTTTGGTTCGGGCAAGCGCGCAGCGCGTACGGGTCGTAATCCGAAGACCGGCGAAACTATCAAGATCCCGGCTGCCAAGACCGTCAAATTCACGGCAGGCAAGGCGTTCAAGGACTCGGTCAACAAGCGCTAGGCAGATTCCTGCCGGGCAGTTGACACCCGCGAGAAAAACCCGCCAGTGGCGGGTTTTTTTTCGTCCATGCATATGGTTCAAGCGCGGGACGTGCTTCGTTCAGTCATGACGATGCGCGTTCGCGCCGTGGTCATGTCCGCCATGTTCTCAGTCGTCGCCGTGCCCGTGATGATGACGGCCGCGATCATCATCATGATCGTGGTCGTCGAACTCCCACGCCGGGAACGGATCAGGGAACTGCTGCCAGGCTTGCGGCCCGAGCGCGTATTCGTCGTCGGTGAGCAGACAGGCGTCGAACTTCGCGCGCCAGATGGCAGGGTCGATATCCACGCCGATCAGCACGAACTCCTGACGACGATCGCCGATGCTGGTATCGTCCGGCGCGCCGTACCAGTCTGCGGCGATTTCGGCGGCCAGCTCGTCGTCGCCTGCCGGCCATTCGCTGCGATCCTGCGCGGCCCACCACATGCCCGCCGGACCGTGCCGGCAAGCGCCACCGGCCTGCGATAGCGAACCGCCGATATCGTTGCGCGTCGCGAGCCAGAAGAATCCCTTGCTACGCAGTACGCCCTTCCACTCCCGATGCAGCAGCTCCCACAGCCGCTGCGGATGAAACGGCCGGCGTGCGCGATAGACGAAATGGCCGACGCCGTATTCGTCGGCTTCGCTGCGATGCATGTGGCCGTGTTGACCGCCGTGCTCGTGCTCGAGTGCCGCGAGCCAGCCCGGCGCATTAGACGCTTCGTCGAAATCGAAGCGTCCGGTGTTCACGATCTGGTCGAGCGGCACGTCGGCGAAGCGGCTCACGAGCTGCACCGCGCGCGGGTTCAGGCGTGCGAGGATGCGCTGCAAACGCGCGAGCTCGTCGGCGTTGACGAGATCGATCTTGTTCACGACGAGCACGTCACAAAACTCGATCTGCTCGATCAGCAATTCGACGATCGTACGGTCGTCGTCTTCGTCGACCGTAATGCCGCGTTCGGCGAGCGCATCGGCCGACGCGTAATCGCGCAGGAAGTTGAACGCATCGACGATCGTGACCATCGTATCGAGCCGCGCGACGTCGCCGAGCGACGCGCCTTCGTGGCCCTCGAATGTAATGGTTTCGGCACTCGACATTGGCTCGGCGATGCCGCTCGATTCGATCACGAGCGCGTCGAAGCGATTTTCGCCGGCGAGGCGACGGATTTCGTTTTGCAGCTCGTCGCGCAGCGTGCAGCAGATACAGCCGTTCTTGAGTTCAACGACCTGCTCGTCGACGCTCGACAGGTCGGCCGCCTGGCGCACGAGCGTCGGGTCGATATCGACCGCGGCGAGATCGTCGACGATCGCGGCGACGCGCAAACCGGCGCGATTCGCGAGGATGTGATTCAGGAGCGTGGTCTTGCCGGCGCCCAGAAAACCGGAGAGCACGGTGATGGGCAATAGCGGCTGGTTCATCGCGGTACGGAATACGGGAGGATTGAAAGGCGTGCCGGGGGCGGGGCCAAATGGTCGGCGTCGCTGCGACGGCGCGACAGCAGCATGAAGCCGCATTGTGCATTAAAACGGGCGTGGCCTGCGCGAGCGACAGCGCTGGAGAAGCCTACCGCGCGGGCATCAACTTCCAGCTGCGCAGAATCGCGGCGATCTGTTGCGCGTATTTGTCCCGCAACGTCGGCGTCTCAGAGTGGTATGCTCCGACCGCCTGCCAGGTATTGCCGTACTTGTTCATCTGGCGGCGCAGATGCCACGCCGCGATATAAACGTTCTTGCACGGCTCCATCAGCGTGCCCTGCGAGATCCCGTACTGGGCGAGCACCGGCAGATGCACCGAATTGATCTGCATCACACCGTAGTCGGTCGAGCCGTTCGCGTTCTTGTGCTGCGCATCCGGCCGGTTGTGCGACTCCTGCCACGCGATAGCCCGTAAAATCAATGGGTTGACCTTCTGATACTTCGCCGCTTCGTCGAAGCAGTCGGCGCGCGCGGAGCCGGCTGCGACGAGCAGCGCGAGCGTGGCGGCGACGGTGACGAGCGGACTTTTCATCGGTCAACAGGACTGGATAAACCCGAGGTAAGAATCGGTAAGGCAGTTTGCCGGCTGCATTTCGGCCGCAACGGCAAGCTGGCCGGGCATTTGTCGAGCATCGGGGAAAACCCGCGTCGGCAAACACATAGCAGTGAGTCGAACGGCTCGTATCATACCGGCAGTCCGACCTTCGTCAAGTTGGCTAACCGACATAAGACCGTACAAAGCCGGGTAATGGCGTCTGTGTACGGTGCCGGTCAGCTTTCAATTTAATAACAACCCTGCGATCCCTAAGGATTCGCATGAGGCCCCTTGTTTTGTTTCAAATCCGACATGAAAAGCTGTTACTGTTCGTTTTTTTCGGACGTCGGGACGCTGGAGCTCGAAGCGAAACTCGCTTTTGGGGCCGGCTCACAGACCGACCGGGCGGTAGCTTGCTGCCAGGTCCGCATCGCATGACCGCCGGTGGCAGAGGCTGCCGGCATCGATATCACATTCCATGAGAAGAAATTGTATGGCTTTGCGTCGCGTGGCAACGGCGCTGCTGGTGGCTGGACTGATCACCGCGCAGACAGCACAGGCAGAGGTGACACTCAACTTCGTCAACGCCGACATCGACCAGGTCGCCAAGGCGATCGGCGCGGCGACCGGCAAGACGATCATCGTCGATCCGCGGGTGAAGGGGCAACTGAACCTCGTGTCCGAAAACGCGGTACCCGAGGATCAGGCGCTCAAAACCCTGCAGTCCGCGCTGCGCATGCAGGGCTTCGCGCTCGTGCAGGATCACGGCGTGCTGAAAGTGGTGCCCGAGGCCGACGCCAAGCTGCAAGGCGTGCCGACCTACGTCGGCAACGCGCCGACGGCGCGCGGCGACCAGGTCGTCACGCAGGTCTTCACGCTGAGGAACGAATCGGCCAACAACCTGCTGCCGGTACTGCGTCCGCTGATTTCGCCGAACAACACCGTCGCGGCCTACCCCGCCAACAATACGATCGTCGTCACCGACTACGCCGACAACGTGCGGCGCATCGCGCAGATCATCGCGGGCATCGATAACGCGGCAGGCCAGTCGGTGGCGGTCGTGCCGCTGAAGAATGCGAATGCGATCGACATCGCGCAGCAGATGAACAAGATGCTCGATCCGGGCGCGATAGGCAGTACGGACGCGACGCTGAAGGTGTCGATCGCGTCGGATCCGCGCACCAACTCGCTACTGATGCGCGCGTCGAACACCGCACGTCTCGCGGCGGCAAAGGAGCTCGCGAAACAGCTCGACGTGCCGACCACGATGCCGGGCAACATTCACGTCGTGCCGCTGCGCAACGCGGATGCGACGAAGCTCGCGCGCACGCTGCGCAGCATGCTCGGCAAGGGCGGCGGCGAAGGCTCGTCGGGCGGCTCGAACGAGGCGAACTCGTTCAACCAGAACAGCAGTGGTGGTGGCGGCGGCGGTCTGTCGAACGCCAGCAATTCGACGGGCACGTCGGGCACGCCACCGTTGCCGTCAGGCGGACTCGGCGGCAGCTCGATGAACTCGCCGATGGGCGGCGGTGCCTCGGGCTCGAATAGTAATAGTGGCGGCTTTCTCGGCGGAGAAAAGGAGAAGAGCGAAGACCAGGGCGGCGGCATGATCACGGCCGATCCCGCAACCAACTCGCTGATCATCACGGCGCCCGAAGCGACGTACCGCAACTTGCGCGCGGTGATCGACCAGCTCGATGCACGTCGCGCGCAGGTGTATATCGAGGCGCTGATCGTCGAGCTGAACTCGAATACGAGCGGCAACCTCGGGATTCAGTGGCAGGTCGCGAACGGTAACCTGTTTGCCGGTACCAACCTGTCGACTGGCTCGGGCAACAGCATCATCAACCTGACGGCAGCCGCGGCCGCTGCCGGCTCGACCGGCGGTCTCGCTACGGCGCTGGGCGCCCAGAACTTGCAACAGGGCCTGAACGTCGGCTGGATCCACAACATTTTCGGCGTGCAGGGTCTCGGCGCGCTGCTGCAGGCGCTGTCGCAGACTGCCGACGCGAACGTGCTGTCCACGCCGAACCTGATCACGCTCGATAACGAAGAAGCGAAGATTATCGTCGGTACCAACGTGCCGATCCAGACCGGTTCGTACTCGAACCTGACGAGCGGCACGACGAGCGCGGCGTTCAACACGTTCGACCGTGTCGACGTCGGTCTGACGCTGCACGTGAAGCCGCAGATTACCGACGGCGGCATCCTGAAGCTGCAGCTCTACACGGAAGATTCGGCGATCGTGAACGGTACGAACAACGCGGCGACGAACCCGGCGGGCCCGGAATTCACGAAGCGTTCGATCCAGTCGACCGTGCTGTGCGATAACGGCGAGATCATCGTGCTCGGCGGCCTGATGCAGGACAACTACCAGGTCAGCAACAGCAAGGTGCCGCTGCTCGGCGACATTCCGTGGCTGGGCCAGCTGTTCCGCTCCGAGCAAAAGACGCGCGACAAGACTAACCTGATGGTATTCCTGCGCCCGGTCATTCTCGCCGATCGCGACACCACCCAGGCCGTCACGGCGAACCGCTACGACTACATCCAGGGCGTGCAGGGTGCGTACCGTTCGGACAACAACATCATGAGGGATCGCGACGATCCGATCGTGCCGCCGATGCCGCTCGGCCCGAGCCAGGGCGGTGTGCCGGCGCTGAACCTGTTCGATCTGAACCAGATGCGCCGCCAGCAGATGATGCCGCAGCAGGCACCGCAACAGGTGCCTCAACAGGTACCGCCGCAGGCTGTGCCGCAAGCCAACGCGCAGCCCACCACGCAACCCGTGCCGCAAACGATGCCGCAACCCGTGCCGCAACCGGCGGTCGTCGATCCGGCCAGCGGCGTGGTACCGAGCACGGTATCGCCGGGAGCGCGTCCGTGACGCAGACGCCCGCGCAAACCGCGCCATCGCAAGGTCTGTTGAACGGCGCCGCCGCCGGCGAGCGCGCGGCGCCCTCGCCGCTCGCCGCCCGGCTCGTGCCGTACGGTTTCGCGCGCAGCGGCCAGATCCTGGTCGCGCATCAGTATGCCGATAGCCTCGAAGTCTGGATCAGCGAGCGCACGAGCGAAGCCGCGCTTGCCGAAATCGCGCGCAACTACGGCACGGTATCGGTGGTGCGCGTGCCCGCCGACGATCTCGCGCAGGCGATCAACCAGGCCTATGCGCGCCAGGACGGCAGCGCCGCGCAGGTGGTCGGTGAAGTGGAAGGCGAAGTCGATCTGTCGCGTCTGATGCAGGACATTCCCGAGGTCGAGGATCTGCTCGAATCGGAAGACGACGCGCCGATCATCCGCATGATCAACGCGCTGCTCACGCAAGCGGCGCGCGAACAGGCATCGGATATTCATATCGAGCCGTTCGAGAATGCGTCCGTGGTGCGCTTTCGTGTCGACGGCACGCTGCGCGACGTGGTGCGGCCGAAAAAAGCGCTGCACGGCGCGCTGATCTCGCGGATCAAGATCATGGCGCAGCTCGACATCGCGGAGAAACGTCTGCCGCAGGACGGCCGCATTACGCTGCGCGTCGGCGGTCGTCCGGTCGACGTGCGCGTATCGACGCTGCCCACCGGCCACGGCGAGCGCGCGGTGCTGCGGCTGCTCGAAAAAGACGCGGCGCGACTGAATCTCGAAGCGCTGGGCATGGCATCCGACACGCTCGGCAAGTTCGACAAGCTGATCGGCAAGCCGCACGGCATCGTGCTCGTGACGGGCCCGACCGGCTCCGGCAAGACCACGACGCTGTATGCGTCGATGTCGCGACTGGAGACGGCGACCACCAACATCATGACGGTGGAAGACCCGATCGAATACGACCTGTCCGGCATCGGCCAGACCCAGGTCAACGAGCGGATCGGCATGAGCTTCGCGCGCGCGTTGCGCTCGATTCTGCGTCAGGATCCGGACATCATCATGATCGGTGAAATCCGCGACCTCGAAACCGCGCAGATCGCGGTGCAGGCGTCGCTGACCGGCCACCTGGTGCTCGCGACGCTGCACACGAACGACGCGGCATCCGCGGTCACGCGTCTGACCGACATGGGCGTCGAGCCGTATCTGCTCGCTTCGTCGCTGCTCGGCGTGCTCGCGCAGCGGCTCGTACGGCGGCTGTGCCCGGTGTGCCGCGAAGAGCGCACCGAAGAGGACGGCAGCAAGCGCTGGCATCCGGTCGGCTGCGACCGTTGTGGCCAATCCGGTTACGCGGGACGGCGCGGCGTCTACGAGCTGCTGCTGATCGATGAGACGATCCGTGCGCTGATCCACCGCAACGCGGCGGACGCCGAAATTCTCGAAGCGGGCCGCGCGCACGGCATGCGCACGCTGCGCGAGGATTCGGAGCGCTGGCTCGCATCGGGACTGACGTCGCTCGAAGAAGTGATTCGCGTGACGGGCGGAGCATAAGCGCATGCCGGCATTCCGTTTCGAAGCTATCGACGCGGCGGGCAAGGCACAAAAAGGCGTGCTCGACGCCGACAGTGCACGCGGCGCGCGCACCAACCTGCGCTCGCAGGGACTCACTCCGCTCGTCGTCGAACCGGCGGCGTCGCGCACCCGCGGCGAGCGCAATCAGCGGCTCGCGCTCGGGCGTCGTCTGTCGCAGCGCGAGCAGGCCATTCTGACGCGGCAGCTCGCGAGTCTGCTGATCGCGGGTCTGCCGCTCGACGAAGCGCTCGCGGTGCTCACCGAGCAGTCGGAGCGCGACTACATCCGCGAGCTGATGGCGGCGATTCGCGCCGAAGTGCTCGGCGGTCATTCGCTCGCGAATGCGCTGCAGCAGCATCCGAAGGACTTCCCCGAGATCTACCGGGCGCTCGTCGCGGCCGGCGAACACACAGGCAAGCTCGGCCTGGTGCTGTCGCGGCTCGCCGACTACATCGAGCAGCGCAATGCACTGAAGCAGAAGATCGTGCTGGCGTTCACGTATCCGACGATCGTCACGATCATCGCGTTCGGCATCGTCACGTTCCTGCTCAGCTATGTGGTGCCGCAGGTCGTCAACGTGTTCGCGAGCACCAAGCAGCAACTGCCGTTTCTGACGATCGTGATGATGGCGCTGTCCGGCTTCGTGCGGCACTGGTGGTGGGCGATGCTGATCGGCGCGATCGTGGTCGTCTATCTGGTGCGCGCGACCCTCAGGCAACCGGGCCCACGGCTCGCCTTCGACCGCTGGCTGCTGACCGCGCCGCTGATCGGCAAGCTCGTGCGCGGCTATAACACGGTCCGCTTCGCCAGCACGCTCGGCATTCTGACCGCGGCGGGCGTGCCGATTCTGCGCGCGCTGCAAGCCGCGGCCGAAACGCTCAGCAACAATGCGATGCGCGAGAACATCGACGACGCGATCGTGCGAGTGCGCGAAGGTACGTCGCTGTCGCGCGCGCTCGGCAACACGAAGACGTTTCCGCCGGTGCTCGTGCACCTGATCCGCTCGGGCGAAGCGACCGGCGACGTGACGACGATGCTCGATCGCGCGGCCGATGGCGAAGCGGGCGAGCTGGAGCGTCGCACGATGTTCCTGACGAGCCTGCTGGAGCCGCTGCTGATCCTGGCGATGGGGGGCGTGGTGCTGGTGATCGTGCTCGCGGTGATGCTGCCGATCATCGAACTGAACAACCTCGTGCAGTAGTAGTCGTCGTAGCGCGAGGAAGGAAGAGAAAGGATTGGCGCGGCATGCGGTATCAGCCGCGCAACCGCTTCGGGTTTCAGCGCACGTAAATGGTGGGACCGCTGGAGTAGGCGGGGAGGAAGATTTCCGAGTGGGCGCCATTGCGGTCGATGATGATCGAGCGGGCGCGGACTTCGGAGAGCCTGGTGCCTTGCATCAGCGTGCTGCCGAGCGACACCGCGCGCGGCGGCTCGCCACCGACGCTGACGATCGCCGCGGCGCCTTTGCTCAACGCGAGGATGCCGAAGAGATGGATGTCCTGATTGACGTTGCGCGTGAGCTGTCCGCCGAACAGCGTCGCGGCCTGATCGGTCGAGACCTGCGCATGCGCCGCCGCAGCCGGCAACGGCGCGCCGGACAACGTGATGAGCGTGATGACCCAGTAGGTCAGCGTCGCGCAGAAAGCGGCGAACAGCGCGAGCGACAGGAGGCGAATTTGGATGGCGTTCATGCGCACATTGTACGGACTATTGTGAAAATTGCGGTGGGTTGAAGCCCTTCAACTGCATGACATTAAAATGACGGCCCGGCGTGTTCAATCTGATAGGCCGGGCCGAAAATTTCACCTGAAAAGAGGTAGCAACGTATGCAACTGTCGACCATTCGCCGCGCTGACAACGCGGGTTCGCGCGGCCGTCGTCAACGCGGTTTCACGCTGATCGAAATCATGGTCGTGATCGCCATTCTCGGCATTCTCGCCGCGCTGATCGTGCCGAAGATCATGAGCCGTCCGGACGAAGCGCGGCGCGTTGCCGCGAAGCAGGACATCGGCACCGTGATGCAGGCGTTGAAGCTCTATCGCCTCGACAACGGCCGCTATCCGACCCAGGAGCAAGGCCTGCACGCACTGATCGAAAAGCCGTCCACCGACCCGGTGCCGAACAACTGGAAGGAAGGCGGCTATCTCGAGCGTCTGCCGAACGATCCGTGGGGCAATGCGTACCAGTACCTGAATCCCGGCGTGCACGGCGAGGTCGATGTGTTCAGCTACGGCGCCGATGGCAAGCCGGGCGGCGAGGGCAACGACTCCGACGTCGGGTCCTGGCAATGAACAGGCTGAACCTGGCATCCCGGCAGACTCGATGATGTTCATGCACGCGCCCTCCTTGCCACCGGTTCGGCCGCTTGTTTCGCGAGGCGCCCTGCCCGCCACGCCGTTATGTTCGCGGCGCGTGCAAGCGTGCGTGCTTCACCGATGCATTGCTGTATGAATTTCCGTTGATCGTCGATGCCCGGCACTATGCGCACGTCCGCTTGCAAGTCCCGTGTGGACACTCCGTGTACGGCTTCGCGGCCGCGCTCCCGCCTGCGCCGCCGCCGCGCGGCAGGCTTCACGCTGCTCGAAATGATGGTCGTGCTCGTGATCGCGGGCCTGCTCGTGTCGCTGACCGCGGTCACGATGACCCGCAATCCGCGCACCGATCTGAACGAGGAAGCGCAGCGTCTCGCGCTGCTGTTCGAATCGGCTGGCGATGAAGCGCAGGTGCGCGCGCGGCCGATCGCGTGGCAGCCGTTCGAGGGCGGCTTCCGTTTCGATCAGCGCACCCAGGACGGCTGGCGTCCGCTGCGCGACGATCTGCTCGGACCGCGTCAGTGGGAAGGCGGCGTGACCGGTGTCGCGATCAGTTACCCGGGCTCGGATTCGCACGCCGATCGCATCGTGTTCGGTACCGAGGCGATCGACGTGCCGGTGCAGGTCACGCTGTTTTCGGCGGCCGGCCAGGCGACGATCGTCGGTACCGGCAATGGCCGCTACGAGGTGCGCTGAGATGCGGATGCTTCGCTATGGCAGGTCGGTCCGTGCCCCTTCCCTCTTCATGATGCGCGATGTCGGGTGCCGCGAGGAGCGTGGCTTCACGATGATCGAGGTGCTGGTCGCGCTCGCCATCATCGCGGTCGCGCTTGCCGCGTCGCTGCGCGCGGTCGGCAGTCTCGCGAGCGGCGAAGCCGATCTGCACCGGCGTCTGCTCGCCGGCTGGAGCGCGGACAACGCGCTCGCGGACCTTCATCTGAAGCATGCATGGCCCAACATCGGCTCAACGAGCTTCGATTGCTCGCAAGGCAATCTGCAACTGCGCTGTACCGAGCATGTGACGGCGACGCCGAATCCGGTGTTTCGCCGTGTCGAAGTGATGGTGACGATGCCTGGGCAGTCCGGCAATCTCGCGCAGATGGTCACGGTGGTCGCGAATGAAAACAACCGCTCGCTGTGAGCGCCGCCGCCGTTATGGCGCGCGCGGCTTCACGCTGATCGAACTGCTGGTCGCGATCGCGATCCTCGCGGTGATCGCCGTGCTGTCATGGCGCGGGCTCGATCAGATCATCCGCGGCCGCACGACGATCACGAACGCGATGGAAGACGAACGGGTGTTCGCGCAGCTGTTCGACCAGATGCGCATCGACGCACGCCAGGCCGCCAGCGACGACGAATCCGGCCAGGCCGCGGTCTCGGTGTCC
Source organism: Paraburkholderia sp. MM5477-R1 (assembly GCF_050436385.1). Lineage (NCBI taxonomy): Bacteria > Pseudomonadati > Pseudomonadota > Betaproteobacteria > Burkholderiales > Burkholderiaceae > Paraburkholderia > Paraburkholderia sp. MM5477-R1. The sequence continues at coordinate 1,292,223 of NZ_JBNDMC010000003.1, read as the reverse complement.
GGCAACGCGCTGCAGATCGTGCGGCACATGGTGCTGCCGGCCACCGCGCCGCGTCTGCAGGTGGTGCGCTATCAGATCTCGAACGGCCGCGTGGTGCGCTACGCGTCGCCGCCGCTCGGCAACGTCGGCGAATTGCGGCGCGCGTTGCACGGCAGCGACGAAGGCTGGAGCGCGGTGCCGCTGATGGGTGGCGTCGGCTCGATCTCGGCGCGCATGTACGTGCCGAAGCTCGGCTGGACCATACGGATGAACGACGTACAGACCGCGATGACCGAGGCCGTCAACAACCTGAAGGTGCCGCAGCTCGGCAACGCGCCGATGCCGCGCTCGGTGACGGGGCTCGAGGTCAGCATCGGCGCAACATCGCTCGCGCGGCCGGTCACGCGCGTTTTTCTGGTCGGAGAATGACATGACGTTCTCCTCGTCGTCGTCGAAAAAGTCGGCATCCGGTTCGCGCGTGGCCGGCGCGCGCGAGCGCGGTGTGGCCATCATCAGCGCGCTGCTCGTCGTCGCCCTGTCGGCGATCCTCGTGTCCGGCATGTTGTGGCGCCAGCAGGTGCAAATCCGGCGCATCGAGAATCAGCGGCTGTTGTCGCAGGCGCAATGGGTCGCGCGCGGCGCGCTCGACTGGACCCGGCTGATTCTGCGCTCCGAAGGCGATACGTCGGCTGGCATCACGTATCTGGGCGGCTTGTGGGGCGTGCCGATCGCGAAAACCCGGCTGTCGGATTTTCTCGGCCAGATTGGCGAGGTACGCGCTGAGCAAGGCGCGGCCACCTACCTGTCGGGCTCGATCGAGGACGCGCAGTCCCGATTCAATCTGCGCAATCTGGTCGCAAGTCCGGCGCCCGGCGTGACGCAAATCAGCGCCGAGCAGATGGCCGCGTATCAGCGCCTGCTGGTGTCGCTCGGCCTGAGCGGGCAGCTCGCCAAAGTGACCGCGCTGCACGTGCGCGCGGGGCTGTCGCAGTCGGCGACGCGCTTTCAGACCGGCACGTCCATCAGCAGCACGCCGCAGGTGGGCGGCGGCGGCGGTATGACGGGCGGCAACTTCACGAACCAGCCCGGCATCGAGGACGGCGACGACAACGTGGCGGTCGCGCCGCTGCTGATGACGGGCGTCGATTCGCTGCTCGACATTCCGGGCTACACGCCGGAGATCGTCGCGAAGCTGCGGCCGTTCGTCACCGTGCTGCCTACGACCACCGCGATCAACATGAACACCGCGTCGGCCGAAGTGATCGCGGCGGAGGTGCCGGGCATGACCGTGTCGCAGGCGCAAGCACTCGTCGCGCGGCGCCAGACCGTGTTTTTCCGCAACGTCGGCGACGTGCAGCTCGCGCTGACAGCCGCCGGTGTGCAATCGGTGTCGATCGATCCGAATCAGTTCGACGTCAATTCGAGCTACTTTTTAGTCCACGGCAGTGTGCAGCACGAGCGCGCCGAAGTGGATCGCACGACGCTCGTCTATCGCGATCCACTGACTCACACCACGCGTATCGTGCGGGTACAAGACCAACTGTGAACAACGCAATCCATAGAGAGAGTGGCCTTTGAGCACGCTGATCGTCCTATTGCCACCGCGTGATCCGGCGGTGCCCTCGCAGGAATGGCAACTGCCCGAGCTGCCGTTCGTGCTGCTCGACAAGACGGGGCGCACGCAGCGCGCCGGCCGCTCGGCGCTCGCGCTGCTGCCGCGCGCCGGCACGACGGTGCTGATGCTCGCCGCGCGCGACCTGCTGCTGATGCCCGCGACGCTGCCGCCGCTGCGTGGCCCGAAGCTGCGCCAGGCGCTGCCCAATATCGTCGAGGATCAACTGATCCAGGACCCGCAGACCTGCCATATCGCGGTCGATCCGCAGGGGCTTGGTGAAGGTCGGCACCTGCTCGCGATCATTGATCGCGGCTGGTTCCGTTTCATCTGTGAGGCGTTCACGACGGCCGGTCATCGCAGTCTGCGCGCGGTGCCGGTCACGCGTTGCCTGCCGCTGGCGCCGGTGACCGAAGTTGCCGCGAACGACGATGAAACAGCCGAAGTGCGCGAGCCGGCGATGGCTGGCGCGGCGAGCGTCGCGACGTCGCTACCGGGCATCGCGCCGGTGGTCGCGCCTGAAGCGCCGTCCATCGTGCCGATGGTGGCCGCGGTGCTCGGTGCGGTCGTGCAGACCGCACCCGCGCTGCTCGTCGAGGGCGCGCTCGACAGCGGCGTGCCGCGCGTCGAACTGGCGATTGCACGCGGTGTCCAAGGCGAGGGTTTCGCGGCGCCGGCCGATGCGGTGAACGCGACGCTGTCCGCGCTAGCGGGTGCGGCGCCGGTGTCGCTGTACATGCTGACCGAGGTGCCCGGCAACGAGCCGAACCAATCCACGACGAGTCCCGCGCGGCTCGCCTCGCATATTCACGGCGCGAGTCCGCTGCCGTTCGAGCAGCTCGCGCGACGCGCGCTCGAATGCCGCTTCGACCTGTGCCAGTTCGAATTCGCGTCGCAGCCGTGGCGCCTCGATCGCGCGACGCTGCGGCGTCTGCGTCTGCCGATCGTGCTCGCGCTCGCCGCGCTCGTCGTCGCGATCATCGGCGCGAACGTGCAGTGGCTGATGCTTGCGCGTCAGCGTGACGCGATCAACACGCAGATGACGGAGCTGCTGCTCAATACGTTCCCGAAGACGACTGTCGTACTCGACGCGCCCGATCAGATGGCGCGTCAGGTGCAACAGCTGCGCGTGGCGGCGGGCGAGCTGTCGCCGGAGGATTTCCTGTCGCTCGCCGACGGCCTCGCGCGCTCGCTGTCGCCGCTGCCGGTCAACGGCATTGCCGCGCTCGACTATCACGAGCACCGCCTCGACGTGACCTTCAAACCCGCGATCAAGGTCGACCCCGACTTCGCCAAGCGCCTCGCGCGCAACGGCCTTACCGGCGCGATCGACAGCAGTACCGGCAAGTGGACCATCAGGAACGGACAATGAAAGCTGAACTCGCTCAAACATGGGCTGGCTTCTGGGACCAGCGCACCGATCGCGAAAAGGCGCTGCTGACGTGGGGCGGCGCCGCGCTCGCCGTGGCGATTGCGTGGTCGGTGCTGTGGGCGCCCGCGCAGGAAGGCCGCGCGCACCTGCGTGAATCGCTGCCCAGCCTGCAGCGGCAGCTTGCGCAGATGACCGCGCAGTCGAACGAGGCGCGCTCGCTGTCGGCGGCCGCGCAAGGTGTCGCGCCGACCGGCGCGGCGCTGAAGGACGCGCTTTCCGCATCGCTCGGCGAACATGGCCTTGCCGCGACGCAGGTGCAGTTCGTCGGCAACGCGGTGCAGGTGCAAATGAAAAACGTGGCGTTTCCGGCCTGGACCGCGTGGGTCGATGACGTGCGCAAGCAGTTCAAGGTGCAGGTCTCCGAGGCGCACATCACCGCGTTGAAAGACGACGGCCAGGTCGATCTGACGGTCGCGCTGCAACCGTCGACCGCGAAATAACAACGCGCCGCTCGCTACAGGATCTCGCATGAATTACTGGATGTGGCGCCTGCGTGCGGCGCTGCCGTGGCTGGTGGTCGCCGTTTTGTCGGTGGCGGCGGTGACGCTCGCGTTACTGCCGGCCGCCTGGATTACGCCGCAGTTCGCGCGGCAAACGCACGGGCACGTCAATCTCGTCGACGCCGAGGGCTCGCTGTGGCACGGCTCGGCGACCCTGATGCTGGCCGCCGGCGCCGATATGAGCGCGGCGACGCTGCTGCCTGGTCGGATCGAATGGCGCACGTCGTTCTGGCCGCTTTTCACCGGACGCGTGCGCATGGTCATGCGCCATAGCGAGGCGATGCCCGATCCGGTCACGGTCGAAGCGACGCCGCGCGGCGCAACCGTCACGCCGGGCGTGCTCGCGGTGCCGGCGTCGCTGCTCGCGGGGCTTGGCGCGCCATTCAACACGCTCGATCTGCAGGGCAACGTGCAGTTGTCGTGGTCCGAGTGGCGCAGTTTCAACGGCGAAGCGTTCGGCCAGCTGACGATGATGCTCGACGACGTCAGCTCCCGGGTGTCGCTCGTGAAGCCGCTCGGGTCGTACCGGGTCAGGTTTCAGGCGCAGGGCACGTCGTCGGCGCTCGATCTGAGCACGATCAAGGGTCCGTTGACGCTGACCGGCAGCGGCACGGTGTCGGCCGCATCGACGTCGTTTCATGGCACGGCGAGCGCCGCGCCGGAACAGCACGATAACCTCGCCGGCCTGCTGAATCTGCTTGGCCGGCCTAGCGGGCCGGATACGGTGGCGCTGACGTTCGTGCACTGAGTTGGGGCTGACGTGCGCTGATGTGTGCCGAGGCGCGTGTTTCGCGCGCGTGGCGCGATGAAAAAAGAGGCATGGCCGCGAGTTGCGACCATGCCTCTTCTGTTTCGTGGCGTTGCTGCGCGGCGAGCACAGCGGACATTATTTGCTCTGCACCCGCGCTTGCAGCGCGTCTGTGCCCGACGCGGTGCTCTGTGCGATGGACGGCGCGCCGACTGACGTGGCCGCAGCCCTCGGCGCCGATGCCGGCAGCGGCGCGGGCGCCGCGACATCGCCGGTCTCGCGATTCATCTGCGACGCGTCCCAGCCGCCGCCGAGCGCCTTCACGAGCCCCACCGACGACACCATCCGCTGCCCGGCGATATTCTCGAGTTTCTGTTCGGCCGTGAAAGCCGTGGTCTGCGCGGTCAGCACATTGACGAAGCCGACCGTACCCGCCTTGTACTCGTTCGTCACGATGGCGAGCGCCTGGCGCGCCGAGTCGACCGCCTGCCGCTGCACGACGATTTCCTGTTCGAGGATGCGCAGCGACGCGAGGTTGTCCTCGACGTCCTGGAACGCGGCGAGCACCGTCTGCCGATAGGTCGCGACATCCGCGTCATAGGTGGCACGCGCGGCCTCGGTTTGCGCTTTGCGCAGGCCAGCGTCGAAGATCGTCCCGGCCAGTTGCGGGCCGAGCGTCCAGAAGCGCGACGGCAACGTCAACAATTGCGAGAACACCGAGTTCTCGAAGCCGCCGGTCGCCGACAGCGTCAGCGACGGGAAGAAGGCGGCGATCGCCACGCCGATCTGCTCGTTCGCCGCCGCGGCCTTGCGTTCCGCCGATGCGATATCCGGCCTGCGTTCGAGCAGCGCGGAGGGCATCTGCGCAGGGACGGCGGGCGGCGTCGCGGTGAGCGGCATCGGCGGCAGGGAGAACATCGACGCGGGCACGCCGACCAGCACCGCGATCGCGTGCTCGTCCTGCGCGCGCTGGATGCCGTTGTCGATCGCGGCGGCCTGCGCCGATTGCAGCTGCGTTTGCGCCTGGATCACGTCCGAGCGCGCGGCGACGCCGGCCGCGTACTGATTCTGCGTGAGTTGCAGCGAGCGCTGATAGGCGATCACGGTGTCGTCGAGCAGCTTCTGCGTGGAGTCGAGCGCGCGCAGCAGGAAGTAGGTCTGCGCGAGCGTGGCCTGGGCGGACAGGCGCGCGTTCGCGAGGTCGGCGGCCGCGCCCTGCTGGCCGGCTTTCTGCTCGTTGACCGAGCGCGTGACCGAGCCCCACAGGTCGGGCTCCCAGCTCGCCGTCATCTGCACGTTGAAGCTGTTGGTGATGCCCTCGCGACTGGTCGCCGTAGTCGCATTGCCACTGGTTTGCGTGCCGTTGCCCGAGCGCGTCGCGCCCGCCGACGCACCGATCGTCGGGAAGTACGCTGCCCGCGCTTCGCCGACGAGCGCGCGCGCCTGCCGGTAGCTCGCGGCGAATTGCGCGATGGTCTGGTTCGCGGTGTTGAGCTTGGCTTCGAGTTCGTTGAGCTTCGGGTCTTCGTAGATCGCCCACCAGTCGCCGCGGTCGTGTTGTTCGGCGGGTTCGGCGACTTTCCAGCCGGGCGCGGCTTCCTTGAACGACGCGGGGATCTCGGTGGCCGGCCGCTGATAGTTCGGACCGACCGCGCAGGCGGCCAGGAGCGTCGCGCAGGCCGCGCTCACGGCAAGGGACAGGACGCGCGGCGCAAGCGCCCGCGACATTCGATCAGACTGCATGCAATGAATTCCTTCTGGACGCCGCAATGCGGCCGGGAATGGCGCCACCGGCCGGGCGAGATCGTGGTCTGCCGGAATGTTAGCGTATGAGCCCGCGCGAGCGCGGGAAACTGAAAGCCGAAAGGTTAATGCGAGGCGGTGCGCAGGTGTGTTACTTGCGGTGACGCGCTGGTTACGCGTTGTTACCGGCGGCGCGTGGGGCTGCGGGTTCGCGGTGGTTCAGATGGCGAGACGAAGCGAAACTGTGTGCCGAAAAGCGCGCTGCGAATCGGTGCAGCTTCAGAGCCGCGATTCCGTGGATTGGGTCTGCTGGCGTTGACGCTGACACGCGAGCTTGCCAGCGGAGGCCCGGCACGACGCACCGCCAGGCGCGAGGCAAGCGTTACCGCTGTTGGCCGTCGCGGGGACGACGTTCCCCGCCTTTATCACGAAGCTTTCCTTCGGCAGCACGATCTCGCTGGATTCCGCGCCCACAACGCTGCCTTTGCTCGCCCGCTTCGTCCCCCTTCGATGCTCGGCCCACGCGAGCAACGCGACACCCACCGACCCACCCGGCAGCACGAACAGTCCCGCAAACAGCGCGAGCTTCCACCAGCGGTGTCGGCCCTGGAAGGTATGGAGTGCGGAATCGGTCAGTGAGCGGCTGAGGCTGCCAAGCGTGTTTTTGAGGTACAGCATCGGGGAAATCCTTTGGCGCGCGTCGCGAGGCGGGCGGCGTGCGGTCGATCGGTCAGAACATGGTCTCGAATGGCGCAGGACGCGCGAAACTCATTGCTTGTCATAATATTGACTATGCAATCAAATTTCAAGATACTGTGCGGCGCAATTGATTCGACTGTTGTATTTCGGTTGGCCTCGTTGCGCACCGCAAAATGCGATTTGACTTGTCTGCTTAGGCAGCTAAACTTCGTCTTGCCTGGATGTTGCGGATACCCCATGACTGATGGCCCCTACAAAGCGGACGAGGTCGAGCTCACGAGCAGTCTCGGCTACTACCTGACGAAAGCGCGCAACGTGCTGGTCGAGCGCACGGACCGTGCGGTCAAGCCGCTCGGGCTCACCGCGCAGCAGATCGGCGTGATTCTGATGCTGTCGTCGCGGCGCGCGAGCACGCCATTCGAGCTGTCGCGCGCGATGTCGTACGACAGCGGCTCGATGACGCGTCTGCTCGACCGGCTGGAAAAGAAGGGCTTCGTCGTGCGCACCCGCAGCAGCGACGACCGACGCATGGTGAAACTCGAGCTGACGCAGCAGGGCCACGAGGCCGCGCGCCAGTTGCCGAACCTCGGCGCAACTGTGCTGAACGACCAGTTGCGCGGCTTTACCGCCGAGGAGCACGCGACGCTGATTCACCTGCTCGCCCGTTTCATCGCAAACGGTCCCGAGGCAGACGCCGACGTGGGTTGCGGACCGGCGCCACCGCCGGGCGAGCCGCCGGGATGAGCCGAAGCAGGTGCCAAACAACGGTCGTCGTCGGATGGCGGCGGCGCGTCATCACGAAGTACTAGCAGGACAATCACGAGGCGCTTTTCCAAGGCGTCATTGTCATCAGATATCTGTCTGGGCAGAGGGTGATGCGGCATGCAAGCATCGTATCTGAAACACCCGATAAGGCTGCCGCGACAAGCTTTCGCCGCCTGAGGAGAACAAACCTATGGATGCCACGGCTTCCAACGCCACGCTGCCCGCAGCAGAACTCGCCCCGCTCCAGGGCGGCACGCTCGCGCTGCTGACCGTCGGCCTTGCGCTCGGCACCTTCATGGAGGTGCTCGACACCTCGATCGCGAACGTCGCGGTGCCGACCATTTCCGGCAGCCTCGGCGTCGCCGCAAGCCAGGGCACCTGGGTGATCTCGTCGTACTCGGTCGCCTCGGCGATCGCTGTGCCGCTGACCGGCTGGCTCGCGCGACGCGTCGGCGAGGTACGACTCTTCACGCTGTCCGTGCTGCTGTTCACGATCGCGTCGGCGGCCTGCGGTTTCGCGCACAACTTCGAATCGCTGATCGCATTCCGGCTCGTGCAAGGGCTCGTGTCCGGGCCGATGGTGCCGCTGTCGCAGACGATCCTGATGCGCTCCTACCCGCCCGCCAAACGTGGACTCGCGCTCGGCTTATGGGCGATGACCGTGATCTGCGCGCCGATCTTCGGCCCGGTGATGGGCGGCTACATCACCGATAACTTCACGTGGCCGTGGATCTTCTACATCAACGTGCCGATCGGCCTGTTCTCGGCGTTCTGCGCGTATCTGCTGCTGCGTGGCCGCGAGACGCAGACGACGCGCCAGCGCATCGACGCGGTGGGCCTCGTGCTGCTCGTGACCGGCGTGTCGTGTCTGCAGATGATGCTCGACCTCGGCAAGGACCGCGACTGGTTCAACTCGACGTTCATCGTGGCGCTCGCCGTGATCGCGCTCGTGTCGATCGCGTTCCTGCTCGTGTGGGAGTTGACCGAGAAGGAGCCGATCGTCGACCTGTCGCTGTTCAAGGATCGCAACTTCGCGCTCGGCGTCGTGATCGTCTCGTTCGGCTTCATGGCGTTCTTCGGCTCGGTGGTGATCTTCCCGCTATGGCTGCAAACGGTGATGGGCTATACGGCCGGCCTCGCGGGTCTCGCCACGGCACCGGTCGGATTGCTCGCGCTGTTTCTGTCGCCGATGATCGGCAAGAACATGCATCGGCTGAATCTGCGCATGGTCGCGAGCTTCGCGTTCATCGTGTTCGCGATCGTATCGATCTGGAACTCGACGTTCACGCTCGACGTACCGTTCGGCCACGTGATCCTGCCGCGGCTCGTGCAGGGGATCGGCGTCGCCTGCTTCTTCGTGCCGATGACGACGATCACGCTGTCGAGCGTGTCCGACGAGCGTCTTGCAAGCGCGTCGGGTTTGTCGAACTTTTTCCGCACGTTGTCGGGCGCGATCGGCACCGCGATCAGCACGACGTTCTGGGAAAACGACACGATCTATCACCACGCGATGCTTGCAGATACGGTCAGCACGTATTCGGCGAACACCAACGCCTATACGAATGCGCTGGCGGGCGTCGGGCTCTCCGGCGACAGCCTGACCGCGCAGCTGAACCAGGTGGTGACGAGTCAGGCGTACATGATGGCCACCAACGACTTCTTCCGCATCTCGGGCGCGGCGTTTATCGTGCTGGCGGTGCTCGTGTGGATCACGAAGCCGCGCAAAGGCGCCGGGCCTTCATTAGGACACTGAAGCAAACGCGCGGCAGCGGCGAACGCATCGCCGCTGCGGCCACCGCTCGATCTATTGCGACATCGCCTCGCCATTCGGCAGCCTGGTCGTGTTACGGGGCGTCGTCTCCGGATGCGTCGCATCGGGCGCGTTCTGCGATGGCGTCGCGCTGCCTTGCGGCGCGCTGGCGGCTGTGCCCGTGGTGCCTCTCACATACTGCTTGAAATCCGCACCGGCTTCCCACGGATTCGGCTTGCAGCCGAGCGAGCTGTCGCAATGCGCCGAAAAGCCGATCGTGGTAGTGCCATCGGGACCTGCGGCGCGCGTGATCTCAAACGCGAGCGCGCGCTTGCCGCCGTCCGGGCCGGCGGTCTGGATCAGCGAGTCGTTAGCGGTCTCGATCTTGTACTTCGAATGACTCGCGACCCACGTTTGCGCCCGTTGCCACCAGAGGTCGCATTCGGCCTTGTTCGAACACGTCAACGGCCTGGTCGCGATCTGCATGACATCGGGATCGACCTGACCCTGGGTCGAGCATGCCGTCGTCGCCAAGAGACACAGCGCGGCCAACAGAGCTTTGTTCTTCACGTCGATACCTCCCCTGTGGAGCATGTCATAAGATTTTGGACTACCCCATCGAAGCGGTGTTTCACCCAGATCAGAGAATCGCGACGTCGCGCGGAGTATTTGCCGATTCCGCGGACGCCTGAAGAGCGCAATCCGTAGAGGTTACCTGCGCGTTACTCGGGGCAAAGAAAAAGCGGCCACGTGGGCCGCTTGAAGCACTTCCGGGATGCTGTGGTCCGAACGCTCAGACGCTGAAGCGATTGAGCGTATAGGCCCGATACGCAGCGACGAACGCATCGAACGAACCAACCTCGTCGCGTTCGAGCTTCGCCTGTTCGTCGAGCGATCGCACCGCGAGGTCGGCAAACGCCTTGGACTGCGCGGCATCGAGCGGACGCGCACGGAAGTACGCGGCGTGCGCTTCGCTTTGCGCGAGGCCGAACGCGAGGAAGCTTTGCTGCTGGTCGCGCATCGTTTGCAGCACGCGCGCCGATGGCGTCAGCGACACGTCCGCGAGCTTCGCGCGTTGCGCGGCGACCGCGCGCGCGTGTTCGTCGCCGCCCTTCAGGCTGTCGAGCACGGCCGCCGCGGCGTCGATTTTCACGAGCAGTTCGTCGGCCCAGTCGATCATCGCGACCGGCTTGCCGTCGCGAACCAGTTCGAGGCCTGGCTTGCGGCCTTCCATCGTCACGCGGCCGAAGTTCTGGTTCGCTTCGGTGTACGCGGGCGGAGGCAGGGGCGCGCTGTCGTCGAGCGCGCACACGAGCAGGTACGCGTCGAGAAAGCGCGACGTTTCGAGCGAAATGCCGGCCGGCTCGAACGGATCGATGTCCATGCAACGCACTTCGACGTATTGCACGCCGCGCGCGGCGAGCGCATGCAACGGCCGCTCACCCGGATACGTGACGCGCTTCGGACGGATCGTCGAATAGAACTCGTTTTCGATCTGCAGCACGTTGGTGTTGATCTGCACCCACTCGCCGTCGCGTTGCGTGCCGATCTGCTCGTAGGCGGGATACGGGCGGCTCACGGCTTTCGCGAGCGCGTCGAGATAGCCGGGCAGCGTGTCGTAGTCGGCGTGCAGCGCGGCTTGCGCGGCCGTGTTCGAATAGCCGAGATCGCTCATGCGCAGGCTGGTCGCGTACGGGCGGTACAGCGTGTCGGCGTCGAACGTCTCGAGCGTGTGTTTGCGATCGCGGAGAAAGCGCCGATCGAGCGCCGGCGACGCGCCGAACAGATACATCAGCAGCCAGTTCGTGCGGCGGAAATTGCGGATCAGCGCGAGGTAGCGGTCGGACTGGAAGTCGACGGCGTTCGCGGTGGATTGCTGATCGGCGTGCAGCAGGCGCCACACGTCTTCGCTCAGCGAATAGTTGTAGTGGATGCCCGCGATGCACTGCATCGTGCGGCCATAGCGCAGCGCGAGGCCGACGCGGTACACGTACTTCAGCTTGCCGATGTTCGAGGTGCCGTAGTGCGCGATCGGAATGCCATCGTCGGTGGCGGGCAACAGTCCCGGCATCGAGTTGTTCCACAGGATCTCGTCGCCGAGCTCCGCGTAGACGAAGCGATGCAGCACGTCGAGTTGCGCGAGGGTTTCGGCGGCGTCCTGCTCAGCCGGCGTGATCAGCTCGAGCAGCGCCTCGGAGTAGTCGGTCGTCAGCGACGGGTGCGTGAGCGCCGAGCCGAGCCCGCGCGGATGCGGCGTCATCGCGAGCTGGCCGTTGCGCGTCACGCGCAGGCTTTCCCTTTCGATGCCGCGCAGGCCGCGTATCAGCACATCGCGCTGCGGGCTCGAGTCGAGCACGGACAGGCGGTGCGAAAGCGCGTCGGTCGTGCAGGAAGGTGTGGTGTTTGGCATTGATGCAAGTTGGGCGTTGCCGGTCGCCGTGTATCGCCAGACGATTCACAGACGGTATAGCGGCTGACAACGTTCGGCGGAATTTTCAGTAGCGGGCACTTTAACATCTCGCCAGAACCGCTGCTTGCGGCCACTTCGGCGGAGTTTCAGCGAGCACGTCGAGGTCGCGCTGAACTACGCCATCGGCATCGGCACGTTGCGACGACGCTCAGCTCATCCCCCGCGCGCAGCGCCCGCCCGATCCGCCACCTCGTTCCACAGATGCATCGCGGCATACGCGCGATACGGCCGCCACGCGTCGGTGCGGCCGCGCTGCTGCGCGGGCCGTACGAGCGAAGGATCGCGCGCGCAGATCGATTGCATCAGCACGAGATCCGCCTCGGGCCATGCATCGGGATCGCGCCATGCACGCATCGCGACGTATTCGACGGTCCATGGGCCGATGCCCGCGAGCGCGAGCAATGCGGCACGCAGGCTCGCGGCGTCGACGGTGTCGCTGCTGTCGAGCGGCACGTCGCCGCTCGCGACCGCACGCGCGAAGCCCTGCAACGCGGCGACGCGTTTGCCCGGCATGCCGATCTGCGCGAGATCGACTTCGGCGAGCGCGGCCGGCGTCGGAAAACGCCACGCGGTGTTTTCGTGCGGATGCCCGTCGATGCGTTCGCCCGCTCGCTGCACGAGCCGTCCGATGATGGTCGTCGCGGCCTTCACGCTGACCTGCTGACCGACGATCGCGCGCACCACCAGTTCGAAGCCGGACCACGCGCCCGGCACGCGCAGGCCGGGCACCGCGGCGACGAGCGGCGCGAGCCACGGGTCCGCCGCGAGTCCGGCGGCGATCTTCTTTGGATCGGCGCGCAGGTCGAACATTCTTGCGATTGGCGCGGCGAGTACATCGGCGTGGCGGCTCGCCGGCCCTTCGATGCTCGCGACGATGCAGCGCTTGCGCGGATGCAGCCGCACGCTGAGTGTGCCGCTGTCGCCGTTCCAGTCGATCGCGCGACGATACGCGCCGTCCTCGACGGCTTCGACGCCAGGCGTCGCGCGGCCGCTGAAAAAGCGCAGCAGCCGCGGCCAGTCGAACGGTGCCTTGAACGGCAATTCGAGAGTTGCAACCTCGTTAAGCGTGCTCAAGCGGCGTGATCCAGTTGGGAGTTGTGGGAGTCGGCATCCGTGCGGCTTGCGTCGCGGCGGGGCGCATCGCTGGCTGAAACGCCGCCTGTGTGCTGCGCCTCATTGTCGAGCAACGCGGCCTTGCGCGGCAGCCCCCAGCGATAGCCGGCGAGCGCCCCGCCCTTCTGCACGACGCGATGGCAAGGAATCGCGAGCGCGACCGGGTTGGTCGCGCATGCGCTCGCGACGGCGCGCACCGCCCGCGGCGAGCCGACCGCCTCGGCGATCTGCGAATAGCTGCGTGTCTCGCCGTACGGGATTCGCCGCAGCGCATCCCACACGCGCTGCTTGAATGCGGTCGACGCGATATCGAGCGGCAGCTCGAAGGCCTGGCGCGTGCCGCGCAGATACGCGTCGATCTGCGCGATGAACGGAGCGAGCCGGCCGGCGTCTTCGCGCAGCTCGGCATTCGCGAACTCGCCGCGCAATTCGTCGATCAGCAGCGCGGTGTCGTCGCCGAAACCGATCTTGCAGATGCCCTTGTCAGTCGCGGCGACCAGCACGAAGCCGAGCGAGGTCGGCGCGCTCGCATAGCGCACCGTCAGGCCCGCGCCCTTGCGGCGATACGCGGACGGCGCCATGCCGAGCTCGGCCGGCGCGCTGTCGTACATTCGCGACGGCGAGCCGAAACCGGCGTCGAGCGTCGCGCGCGTGACGTCGGCGCCGCCCTGCAGCGCATCGCGCAACGCGGCGCCGCGTTGCGCGGCCTGGTATTGACGCGGCGAGACGCCGACCACGCGCTTGAACAGGCGCTGCAAATGGAACGGGCTCACGTGCACGGCATCGCTCAGTTGCGCGAGCGTGAGGCGCTGCTGCGGATCGGCGTCGAGCGCTGCGCACGCCCTGGCGACGATGTCGAGCTCGCGCGGCAGACCACCGGGCTGGCAGCGCTTGCAATCGCGAAAGCCCGCGGCGCGCGCGGCGGCGGCATCGGTGAAGAAGGCGACGTTTTCGCGGCGCGGCTGGCGCGACGCGCACGACGGCCGGCAGAACACGCCGGTCGTCCTGACCGCGTAGAAGAATGCGCCGTCGGCATCGCGGTCGCGGTGGGTGACGGCGTCCCAGCGTTCGTCGTCGGTGCGCCACTGGGCGGTGTCGACGTCGGCGGCGGCGCGCATGGGGACGGAATGGCGAGTGGTGGCGTTCATGATGTCCTGGGGCCCGGATGGGCAGGCAGTGTCGATGCTCATCAATCTAGGCCCGAACGCTACACAGTACGCGCCGGATCTTGCTCTGTCATTCGGACGCGCTTGTCCGTACCCGTAGTGGGGTCAAACCCGGCAAATCGCAATCCGAAGCGCCTTGGAATGCCCTGCGGCCGGATGTTTTGCCTCAAACTGCGGCAATTTCGCACGATATCGGGTTTTCCCTTAAAAAGTTATTGCGTCGCACCAAGCCGATGTGTATATTAGTGCTTGTCTCCTCCATGTCTCCTCCTGATATGGATTCAGCCCGCTCCACTTGAGCGGGCTTTTTTTTGCCTGCGTTTTCTGTCCGCGCCTGGTCCGCATTTGGTCCGGTTCGCCCACGACTTCCCGCCGATCCACTCCGCCCTTTCCTTTCTCCTACACTTCCTAATCGGTTCTCCGAACTAGCGAAAGGGCGTTCGAAATGAAAATCCACATTCGCGAGATCGACCACGTCGTGATCCGGGCGACGCACGTCGAAACCCTCGCGCGCTTTTACTGCGACGTACTCGGTTGCAGTGTTGAAAAGGAGCAGCGCGAACTCGGCCTCACGCAACTGCGCGCGGGCCGATCGCTGATCGATCTGCTGCAGGTCGGCGCGAAGCTCGATCGCGCGGAAAACGGCGCGGCGGGCACGGGGCGCAACATGGACCACCTGTGTCTGCGCGTCGAGTCGTTCGACGCCGACGCGTTGAAGGCGCATTTGAGCGCGCATGGCGCGCGGCTCGGCGAACAGGGAGTGCGTTATGGCGCGGACGGCTTCGGGCCGTCGCTGTATCTGTTCGACCCGGAGGGCAATATGGTCGAGCTGAAGGGGCCGCCGGAAGCGGCGCGGGTCACGTCGCTCTGAATGCGAGAACGAAGCGGCGCAAAAACTGGTTCAGACCTGAGCCGTCACGCATCGGCGGGCGCCTTGAGTACGGTCCAGTCGATCTTCACCGCATCGGCTTCGGCGCTGCCGAGCCATGCTTCGCCGTCCTGCACCGTGCATTGCAGCCGCATCGTGCGTTCGGCAAGCGAGCCGAGCGATGCCGCGACGTCTTCGCCGAGCGTCCAGACCGTCACGTTGCGCAGGCGCTCGACCTTGTTGCGCACGCCCTGCCACCAGATTTCCGAAGTACGCCCGCCATACGCGATCACGACCACGTGATTCGCCCGCCCGCCTCGCCTTGGCGATGCGGCGCTCATCGGGCTGGCCGACCTCGATCCACGTGTCGATCGCGCCGGTCAGATCCTTCGCCCACAGATCCGGTTCGTCGACATCCGACAAACCTTTGCAGAACTCCAGCCGTTCCTGCGCGAACAGCGCGAACGCGGCGACGCGGACCATCATCCGTTCGTCGGTTTCGGAGGGGTGACGGGCGATCGTCAGCGAATGGTCGGCGTAATAGTGCCGGTCCATGTCAGCGATCTGCAGTTCCGCCTTGTATATCGTCGATTTGAGAGCCATGCCGTTGCTAAACCAGGCGCTCGCTCCACCGGAGCGCAGCGAAAATGAATCGTCGACGGCGCGTTGCCGTTTCTTGTGTTTGCTGTACATCGTATGTTCCTCCCGCGCCGTCAGCCGGTGCCTATGACACAGAAGGAAGCATTTACCGGGCCACCGCGGGTTCCGTGGCCGTGCCGTACACGTCGCGAGCCGCATCTCGCAGCGCGTCGAGCACGACGGCGGCCGCCGGCGACAACAGATGCGACTGGCGCGTGATGATACCGAATGTATCCATCCTGCAAGGCAAATCGATCGGTACGCGCTTCAATACCCCGTACTGTTGGTACTGGCGCGCCACTTCATCGGGCAAAACCGCCAACATGTCGCTTTGCAGCAGCAGGCTCGAAATCGCGAGGAAGTTGTTCGTATTGACGACGTTCTGCGGCGGATTCAGGCCGATCTGCGAAAACATCAGGTCGAAGCGATGGCGCAGCACGCTGCCCGGCGGATGCAGCACCCAGCTCGCGTTGACGATGCCGCGCAGCGTCAATCCCGTTTCATTTTCGAGCGGATGGCCGGGACGCGCGACCACGCACAGCGGTTCGTCGGCGAGCGGTTCGTAGCGCACGTCGGTCTTGAACTGGTTCTGCCTTTCGAGCACGCGGCCGATCATGATGTCGAGATCGCCTTCGGCGAGCCGCGGCAGCATCACGTCGGAGGTCTCGACCTCGGTCCAGATCTGCAACTGCGGATAACGCGCCTTCACGCTCGCGATCGCGCGCGGCACCATCGTCGCGGCCGCCGCGGCGATCACGCCGATACGCACCTGACCCGCGAGCCCCGCGCGCAGCGCCGAGATTTCGTCGTGCGCCTGGCTCAGGTTCGACAGCACCATGCGCGCGTGGCGGATCATCACCTCGCCGTACAGCGTCGCGTGCATACCGTGCGGCGTGCGGTCGAACAGGCTCACGCCGAGCATGTCCTCGAGCTCTTTCAACAGGCGCGACGCGGCCGGCTGCGTCATGCCGAGCACGTCGGCCGCGCGGCGCACGTTGCCCTCCTCCTCCATCGCGGCAAGCAGCAGCAACTGGCGCGTCTTCAGCCGAGCGCGCACGAACCAGTTCGAATAGCTACGCGTCATCGCAGGGTCTCCTGGGTCTTTACGAGCGATTTTTGTACGTTCTTCCTCTGAAGCTCCATGATGCCATACCGAAACTGATATCGGAGAAGCCTAAAAAGGGATTGGAAAGTTATTGGGCCGGCTCATACCATTCGTGGACTTTTGTGAACTTACGGTGCGCCTTTTTTCGCCGATGAACCGCGATCCGCTCGTCCCCCTCGTTGCCAGCCCGTTTCGCCATTACATCAATGGCGGATGGGAGACTGGCGCGACCACGGGCGTGTCGCTCAATCCGTCGGATCTCGACGAGCCGGTCGGCGAATACGTGCGCGCGGACGTGCGGCAGACCGACAGCGCGATCGAGGCTGCGCACGCGGCGTTTCGCGACTGGTCGCTCGCCTCCGCACAGCGCCGCGCCGACGCGCTCGACGCGATCGGCAGCGAAATGCTCGCGCGCCGCGAGGAACTGGCCCGGCTGCTCGCGCGTGAAGTCGGCAAGGTGCTGCCCGAGGCGCTCGCCGAAGCGACGCGCGCAGGGCAACTGTTCAAGCTATTCGCGGCCGAGGCGCTGCGCGCGTTCGTCGAGCCGCACGCGTCGGCGCGTGCCGGCGTCGAAATCGACGTGACGCGCGAGCCGGTCGGGGTGGTCGGCATCATCGCGCCTTGGAGCGCGCCGCTCGCGATCGCCGCGGCGAAGATCGGCGCCGCGCTCGCGCACGGCAACTGCGTCGTCTACAAGCCGGCCGAATCGGCGCCGGCCTGCGCGGCGGCGCTCGCGTCGATCGTCAGTCGCGCGGGCTTGCCGGCCGGCGTGTTCAACCTCGTGATGGGCAGCGGGCGCAAGGTCGGCGCGCGCATCGTCGCGCATCCGCTCGTCGCGGCGATCAGCTTCACCGGTTCGTCCGACACCGGCACGCGCGTGCTGCAGGCCGCCGCGACGCGCCAGGCGCGCGTGCAGCTCGAGATGGGTGGCAAGAATCCGTTCGTCGTGCTGGCCGACGCCGATCTCGACGGCGCGGTCGACGCGGCGCTCAGCGGTGCCTTCAGCGCGACCGGCCAGCGCAGCACGGCTGCCGCGCGGCTAATCGTCGAACGCGCGGTGTTCGCGCCGTTCGTCGACGCGTTGCAGGCAAAGCTCGCGAAACTCACCGTCGATCACGCGTTGAAGCACGGCACCGATATCGGCCCGGTGGCGAACGCCGCGCAGCTCGAACGCAATCTCGACTACGTGCGCGTCGGCGAGCAGGAAGGCGCGCAGTTGCTGCGCGGCGGGCGGCGACTGGAGCGCGCGACGCGCGGCTATTTTTTCGAGCCGGCGCTGTTTATCGGCGAATCGGAGCATCGCATCGCGCGTGAAGAGATTTTCGGGCCGCTCGCGGTCGTGCTGCGCGCGGACGATTACGAACACGCGCTACATCTCGCGAACGACACCGCCTACGGACTGTGCGCCGGCATCTGCACGCGCTCGCTCGAACGCGCGCGGCATTTTCGCCGCCACGTGCAGAGCGGTCTCGTCACGATCAATCTGCCGACCACGACCGTCGAGCATCATGGACCCGGCGGCGGGCGCAAGGCGTCGGCCTATGGCGCGAGCGATGCCGCGTTCTGGACCGCCGTGAAAACGGCGTACCTGGCGAGCTAGAAGCAATGAGCCACGCCACCGTTTTCACCGCGACTCGCGCGAACCGCCCGGCGTGCCGCGCGCAGATCCGACCCGATTCGCGCGACGGCTGACGCCGCCCGCGTTACCCCGCTGCAACTACACGACATCAATGCAGCTTTTCACCCTCAGGAGACAGTAGATGACCAGCAAGCTTCGCCGTTTGACCCTGACCGCGATGGCCGCCGCCGCCCTCGCCGCCCCGTTCGCCGCACAACTGTCCGCCCAAGCGGATGAGCCGCTCAAAGTCGGCTTCCTCGTGAAGATGCCCGAACAGGCGTGGTTCATCAACGAACAGAAAGCCGCGAGCGCGCTCGGCAAGAAGGACGGCTTCTCGGTCGTCAACATCGGCACGCCCGATGGCGAAAAAGTGCTGGCCGCGATCGACAACCTCGGCGCGCAAGGCGCGAAGGGCTTCGTGATCTGCGCGCCCGACGTGCGCCTCGGACCGGCGATTCAGGCGCGCGCGAAGCGCTACAACATGAAGTTCGTGACCGTCGACGACCAACTGGTCGATTCGACCGGCAAGCCGCTGGCGAACGTGCCGCACCTCGGCATGTCGGCCTTCAAGATCGGCAACCAGGTGGGCCAGGCGATCACCGACGAAATGAAGCGCCGCGGCTGGAAGCCTGAGGAAGTCGGCGCGCTGCGTATCACGGACTATGAGCTGCCGACCGCGAAGCTGCGCACCGACGGCGCGACGCAGTCGCTGCTCGCCGGCGGCTTCAAGAAGGAAAACGTCTTCGACGCGCCGCAGAAAACCACCGACGACGAAGGCGGCTTCAACGCGGTGTCGCCGGTGCTCGCGCAGCATCCGAACATCAAGAAGTGGGTGATCTTCGCGCTCAACGAGGAAAGCGTGCTTGGCGGCGTGCGCGCGACCGAACAACTGCATATTCCGGCCGCGGACGTGATCGGCGTCGGCATCAACGGCGCGGGCGAGGCGTTCGCCGAGTTCCAGAAGAAGGAACCGACGGGCTTCTACGGCACGATCGCGGTCAGCTCGACGAACCACGGCAAGGAAAGCACCGAGAACCTTATCGAGTGGATCAAGGACGGCAAGCAGCCGCCCGCCGACACGCAGACCACCGGCAAGCTGATGGTGCGCGGCAACTGGCTGGACGTGCGCAAGGAACTGGGTATTTAAGCGAGGTTCTCGCAGCAGACGGCGGGCCGCCTCGTGCCTCGCGTTTAGCGCGAGCGCGGCCCGCTCAGCTTTCATCCGTTCGAGGTTTTTCGATGACGTCCTTATTCACCGGGTCTCATGCCAGCGAGGCGGTGCGCACGCCCTCGCCTGCATCGACGCCCGCATCCGACGCCCCCTATCTCCGGCTCGACGGCATCACCGTGCGCTTTCCGGGCGTGCTCGCGCTCGACCAGGTCTCGCTGGAAGTGCGCCGCGGCGAGGTGCACGGCCTGATGGGCGAAAACGGCGCCGGCAAATCGACGCTGCTGAAGGTGCTGTCCGGCGTCAATCATCCTGTCTCGGGCACGTTGTCGCTCGACGGCGTCGAGCAGCAGTTCGCGACGACCAAGGCGGCGATCGCCGCGGGCATCGCGATCATCTATCAGGAACTGCATCTGGTGCCGGAGCTGACGGTCGCCGAGAATCTGATGCTCGGCGCCCTGCCGAATCGCTTCGGCGTACTGGACGAAAAGGCTTTGGTCGCGCGTGCGATGCGCGAGCTCGAACGGCTCGGCGAAAAGCTCGATCCGTCGCAGCAGGTCAAGCATCTGTCGATCGGTCAGCGGCAGATGATCGAAATCGGCAAGGCGCTGATGCGCGACGCGCGCGTGATCGCGTTCGACGAACCGACCAGCTCGCTGTCGTCGCGCGAAACCACGCAACTGTTCCGCATCATCCGCGCGCTGAAGGCCGAAGGCCGCGCGATCATCTACGTCACGCACCGGATGGATGAAGTCTACGAACTGTGCGATCGCGTCACGGTGTTTCGCGACGGCCGCCGCATCGACACCTTCGAGGCCGGCGCGGGACTCGATCGCGATCGGCTGATCAGCTGCATGGTGGGGCGCTCGATCACCGATGTGTACGGCTATCGCGCGCGCGAGCACGGCGACGTGCAGCTTCAGGTCGACGGCCTGATGGGACCGGGCCTGCGCGAACCGGCATCGTTTTCGGCGCGCAAGGGCGAGATCGTCGGCTTCTTCGGGCTCGTCGGCGCGGGCCGCTCCGAGCTGATGAAGCTGATCTACGGCGCGGTCAAGCCGAGCGCCGGCGAGGTCGCGCTGAAGGGCAAGCGCGTGCAGTTCGCCACGCCGCGCGACGCGGTGCGCGCCGGTGTCGCGCTGTGTCCCGAGGATCGCAAGCAGGAAGGCATCGTGTCGATCGCGTCGGTGTCGGACAACCTGAACATCAGCTGCCGCCGCCACTTCAGCCGCTTCAGCGTGCTCAACGGCCGCAAGGAAGCGCAGACCACGCGTGAGTTCATCGGCAAGCTCGCGATCAAGACGCGCAACGGCGACACGCCGATCGGCACGCTGTCCGGCGGCAATCAGCAGAAGGTGATCCTGTCGCGCTGGCTCGCCGAAGAGATCGACGTGTTCCTGATGGACGAGCCGACGCGCGGCATCGACGTCGGGGCGCGCAGCGAGATCTATGGGCTGCTGTATGGGCTCGCCGAGGCGGGCCGCACGGTCATCGTCGTGTCGAGCGATCTCGCCGAGGTGATCGGCGTGACCGATCGCGTGATCGTGATGAAGGAAGGCCGCATCGTCGGCGATCTGCCGAAGGCGCAGGCCACGCCGGATGCGCTGATCAAGCTGGCATTGCCGCGCTGATCGCCCAACGGATCGCGCCACCAGACCTCTTACCGAATATCGCAACGAAAACGGCATTGAATGGAACAGACATCATGAATACACCTTCCACCGATTCCTCGACCCCCGCCGTCGCCTCCGTGGGCTTGGCCGCGCGCGCCGCGCGCACCTGGGACCTGATCAACAAATCCGGCATCGTGATGGTGTTCGTCATCCTGTTCGCGGTGCTGTCGTTCACGGTCCCAGACTTTCTGAGCACGCGCAATATCCAGGGCCTGCTGCTGTCGGTCACGCTGATCGGCTCGATCTCCGTCACGATGATGTTCGTGCTCGCGCTCGGCGAGGTGGACCTGTCGGTGGCGTCGATCGTCGCGTTTTCGGGCGTGGTGGCTTCCGTGCTGATCACCGCGACGCACAGCGTGTTAGTCGGCATCACGGCCGGCGTGCTCGCGGGCGGCGCGGTCGGGCTCGTCAACGGCACGCTGGTCGCGCGCTACAAGATCAACTCGCTGATCGTCACGCTCGCGATGATGGAGGTCGTGCGCGGCCTCGCGTACATCACCTCGAACGGCGACGCGGTGATGATCTCCGAGGAGCGCTTCTTCGACCTCGGCGGCGGCTCGTTCCTCGGCATTTCTTATCCGATCTGGAGCAACATCGTCGGCTTCGTTCTGTTCGGCTTCCTGCTGAAAAAGACCGTGTTCGGCAAGAACGTGCTGGCCGTCGGCGGCAATAGCGAAGCGGCTGTGCTCGCGGGGCTGCCCGTCACGCGGATCAAGATCACCGTGTTCGTGCTGCAAGGCCTCGTGACCGGCTTCGCGGGCGTGATGCTCGCGTCGCGCATGAGCCTCGGCGATCCGAAGACGTCGGTCGGGCTCGAGCTCGGCGTGATTTCCGCGTGCGTGCTCGGAGGTGTGTCGCTGACGGGCGGTGTCGCGACGATCTCCGGCGTGCTGGTCGGCGTGCTGATCATGGGCTCGGTACAGGACGCCATGAGCCTGCTGAACGTACCGACGTTCTACCAGTACCTGATTCGCGGCGGCATCCTGCTGCTCGCGGTTCTGTTCGACCAGTTCCGCCGCAGCAAGCGCGTGCACTGACGCGCCGTTGCTTGTGGCCGGTTTCCTGCGCTTTGCGAGAAGGCGTACTGCCGATGCGGGTCGATAAAACCCGCATCGGCTTTTTTATTGCAGGTGAAGCCTGGCAAGTATCAAAAGCAATAAAAAAAACGGCTTGGCATCGGAATGCCCAAGCCGTCTCTTTTAGCTCACGCGTTCACGCCTGCGACTTTTAAAGCCGCAGCGGATACGCATGCGACGGTATTCCGGCTTTTGCCGGAATACCGGTGTTGTACTTATTGCTTGATGAATCGGTCGTTCGCCCAGAGCCCCTCGGTATCGCTATTGGCTGAATTCACGAACTCGACGTCGTGGCCGACCACGCGCACCACGCGGAAACTCGAGTCGGTCGGAGTCGACACGCATTGATATCCGGAGAAGAATTCCTGCATCTGCTGCTGTTCACCGGCTTGCGCGTGGTGATCGGCGGCATCGAGCTTGTCCTTCGATACGCAGCCATAGGCATTGGCCTTGAACTGGATCGTTTGCTGCGGCTTGATCACGACGTCTTGCGCCTGAACGCTAGCGGCAGCCAAACCCGCGATGGCGAAAACAACGGCAATTCGAGTTTTCATTCGTTCCTCCGGGGCGGGCCGATCTCGGTTAGCTATGTATTTAACTTTAACGGTGGACCCGCATCTCGTACTCTAGGAGAACCGATGAGAACGACAAGCACATCTTGTGTGCGATCGCAACAGTGGCGAATTGTCGCACCTGCTGTCGAAGCTGATTAAAGCTTGAGCACACGCCTGACCGAATGGCAATGAAATGAATAACTAAAAATTCACACTCGCATATGCCTTAGCTGGTAAAGCTTTGCGCGCGCATTCACGTAAACGTGTAGCGTCAATTAAGCGATTTAATACAATTTAATCAACGGGTTTGTGCATCGCACACAAAGTCATTCCACAGGCAAAAGCTGCGATGCGCAATAACGAGGCAAGTGCAGAAAATAAACAGTGCCAGCCGTATCTCACGGGCCCTGGTGAAACGCTTGCAACGCGCCATTGCCGAAAACGCATGAAAAAAGCCGCGCGGCGCAAAACCGCGTGGACAGGCGAGGGGGGCGCGATCGCAGTGCGATGTACCCTTCGCGTGCGGCCTGAATCCAGGTGGATCTTCGTCGAGCCGGTATGCGGGTACAGGCGGTGCTCTACAATGAAAATGAATCTCCTGCACCCGGAGGCTATCGTGAACGAGCACGTCATACTCGGGATTTTTCTGGTCGTTCCGCTGCTGATCGTCATGTTTCTTTTTTCCGACGAACTGTGGCAGGAGCATCGAGACCTGCACGACGGACGGCCGTTGCGAGCGCGTCGCCGACGCATCGACTGGCGACATCCGCTACGCCGTTCGCGCGAGCGGCTCTGAGATTGCGAAGCGGGTCCCAAAGAAAAAAAGCCTGCCACAGGGGCAGGCTGAAAAAAAGAGATCCACACTCAATGCCTTGAACACAAGGCAATAGCAGTCTAGTCGCGACACGCTAATCGGTGGTTTCAACGGCTTTTACAGTTGTTACCGGGCGTGACCGTAATGCGGGGCGCGACGTTGCGTCGGCAGGCCTCGCGTCGCGCTTCAGTGGGCGCGCCAGTGCGCGCGAATCCGTTTGGCGAGCGCTTCGAGCGTGTCCGGATCGGCGACCTCGCGCGCATGCAGCTTCAGCGGTTGGCCTTCCCAGCGCGGAATCACGTGGAAATGGACGTGCGGCACTGTCTGTCCCGCCGCCGCGCCGTTGAACTGGCCGATGAACACGCCGTCAGGACGCAGTGCCGCGCGCACCGCGATCGCGAGCTTTTGCGCCATGCGCGTCGACGCGACGAGCGCCGCATCCGACAGATCGAAAATTTCCGCGACCGCTTCCTTCGGCACGACGAGCAGATGGCCGTCGGCCTGCGGCATCAAGTCCATGAAAGCCAGCGCCTGGTCGTTTTCGGCCACCTTGATGCACGGTAGTTCGCCGCGCAAGATTTTGGCGAACGGGTTGCTGTCGTTGTAGCTCATCGCGTTTCCTTTCATTTGGGCTGGGTTCGATTCACGGGTCGAGCGGGATACTTTTTTTTGCGTAGCTTCGCACCGCGGGTTTCCTATTCTCTACCCGAACGCTTACGCCACGCGTGCGGCACGCCTGATCGCTTGAGGTGGCTGGCCGAACGCGCGCAAAAACGCGCGCCGCATCCGCTCGGGGTCGATGAAGCCAGTGTCGGCTGCGACGGTTTCGATCGAATGACGGCCGGTTTCGAGCATCGTGCGAGCCGCTTCGACACGCAGCGCCTCGATCGCGCGGGCCGGCGACTGGCGCGTCTCGTCGCGAAACGCGCGGCTGAACTGGCGCGGGCTCAGATGCGCGACGTCGGCGAGCTGCTCGACGGTCAGCGGCTCGCGCAGATGACTCTTCGCATACGACAGCGCGTTCTGGATCCGATCGGATTTCGGTTCGAGATCGAGCATCGCGGAGTACTGCGATTGCCCGCCGGTGCGCCGGTGATAGACCACGAGCTTCTTCGCGATCGCGCGCGAAACCGCGACGCCGAGGTCGTTCTCGACGAGCGCGAGGCACAGATCGATACACGCGGTCATGCCGGCCGACGTCCACACCGAGCCGTCGACAATGAAGATGCGGTCCTCGTCGACCCGCGCGCGCGGAAAGCGCCGTTGCAAATCGCGCGCATGCGCCCAGTGCGTAGTCGCGTGGCGGCCGTCGAGGATGCCCGCTTCGGCGAGCACGAACGCGCCGGTGCAGATGCTCGCGGTGCGGCGCGAGGCGGCGAGGGCGTCGTTCAGAAACGCGAGCAGCCCCGGCGACGACGGCGCGATCTCCATCGCGCCGGTGACGATCACCGTGTCGTAGGCGGGATCGTCGAACGGGCGCGTCGCGACCTCGACGCCCGCCGAGCTGCGCACCATGCCGCCGTGCTCGGAGATCACCGCGACGTCGTACGCGGGCTCGCCGGTGTCCTGATTGGCGAGTTCGAAAATCGATACCGCGACCATGTCGAGGATCTGAAAGCCCGGAAAGACCACCACGCCGATGCGTTTCATTTGCGATGTCCGGAAACGAGGGAAATACGACATTTGAGACAAAACAGTACGCGCCTAAACTCAGCTCGTCAACCCCGTCGTATCAGCGCAAAAGCCGCCAGGCGGCGAGTTCACGGATGTTCCCATTCACCGGACAGGGCGGCCGCATCATGCGCAGCCCGCAAGGAGAGCTTCAATGGCAACGCAGGCAGACAAGGGCGTACAAGGCAATTCGAACGAAGGCAAGGGTACGGCGGTGGTCACGGGCGCATCGTCGGGTATCGGCGCGGTCTACGCGGACCGGCTCGCGCGACGCGGCTACGACCTGCTGCTGATCGCGCGCGACGGCGCACGCCTCAGCAGCCTCGCCGACCGGCTGACGAAGGAAACCGGCCGCCGCGTGAGCACCGTCAGCGCCGATCTGACCAACAAGGCCGACGTGCGCCGCACCGAGAACCAGTTGCGCGCCGAGCCAGGCATCACGATGCTGATCAACAACGCGGGCGTCGGCGCGACCGCGACGCTGCTCGACTCCGACATCGATGAACTCGAGCAGATGATCGAGCTGAACGTGACCTCGCTCACGCGCCTGACGGCGGCGGTGTTGCCGGGCTTCATCGCGCGCGGCGCCGGTACGGTGATCAATATCTCGTCGATCGTCGCGCTGGCGCCGGAATTGTTGAACGGCACCTATAGCGGCACCAAGGCCTACGTGTTGAACCTCACGCAGTCGCTGCATCACGAGGTGGGCGGCAAGGGCGTGCGGCTGCAAGCGGTGCTGCCGGGCGCGACGAGCACCGCGTTCTGGGATCGCGCGGGTCTCGCGGTCGAGAACGTGCCTTCGCAGATCGTGATGAGCGCCGAGGACATGGTCGACGCGGCGCTTGCCGGTCTCGATCAGGGCGAACTGGTGACGATCCCGTCGTTGCCCGATGCCGCCGACTGGGAGCGTTTGAACAGCGCGCGTTTGCATCTGCAGCCGAATCTGTCGCGCAGCGCGCCGGCCGAGCGCTATACGCGCGCCGTGGCCGCGTAAGCCGAAGGTTGAGGAGGGCGGCGCCAGACTCAGCCGCTCACGGCCACCTGATTCTTGCCGTCGTGTTTCGCGCGATACAGGCCGACGCCGGCGGCCTCGATCAGCGTCGTGACCGGTTCGGCGGCCGACGGCACCACCATCGCCGCGCCGATGCTGATCGTGACGACGCCCTCTGCCGAGCCCGCATGGGTGATCGCGCGGTCTTCGACCGCGATGCGGATTTTCTCCGCGAGCAGGCGCAAGCCGCCCGCCGACGTGTCCGGCACGACCACCGCGAACTCCTCGCCGCCGAAGCGCGCGGCGAGATCCAGTGAATGGCCGAGGCACGCTTCGATCGTATGCGCGACGCTCTTCAGCACTTCGTCGCCGGCGACGTGCCCATAGGTGTCGTTGTAGGCCTTGAAGTGATCGACGTCGATCATCAGGAGGCCGAGGCCGGTCTTGTCGCGGGTGCCACGGTGCCATTCGGCCGCCAGATACTGGTCGAGGTAGCGGCGGTTCGACAGGCCGGTCAGACCGTCCGAATGCGTGAGCCGCTGCAACTCCAGATTCGTCGCCAGCAGTTGCCGCTGAGATTGCCGCAGCGCGCGGTACGCCTCGTCGCGTTGCAGCAGGTGTAGATACGAGCACGAGTGATAGCGGATGCGCGCTATCAGCTCGATGCGGTCGGGCAGCTTCACGAGGTAGTCGCTCGAACCGGCCGCGAACGCCGCGCTTTTGACGAGCGGCTCTTCGTTGGTCGACAGCACGACGATCGGGATGTCGCGAGTGGCGGCATTCAGCCGGTATTGCCGCACCAGCGTCAGACCGTCGGTGCCCGGCATCACGAGATCTTGCAGGATCACCGTCGCGCGCGTTTCCTCGGCGCAGCGCACCGCGTCTTCCCATGACGCGCAGTAGCGAAAGTCGATGCCCGGCTCGTCGGCGAGCGCCTCGCGCACCCCCTCGGCGATGACCGCCTGGTCGCCGACCAGCAGCACCATGATCGGGCACTCGGCCGCCGGCGGGTCGGCGAGGATGCGCGCGAGCGCGTCGTCGCTGGCGAGACTGGGCGCATCCTCCGCGACGAGCGCGTGCGCCTGCGCCTGCGCGTTCGCGTTCGCGTCGTCTGCGGGCTGCAGCGTTGCGGCGTTCTGGGGCGGTTTAGAGGTGTCCATGTGGCTCGGCCAGGATGAAGTTCAGGGAGGGCACGTCAGCTTGCGGGGAGGCGAGGCGCTCGTTGACCACTGCCCTTGGTCAGATAATAGTCGGCGCCCGCATCAAGGCCAGCGCGGCGATCTTCCCCGCGATGCCTGGATGAAAAGCAGCGCAATGCCTCGCGTGCGTTAACGCGTCCAACGTTATGCACCTGTTACAGAGTTAATCTCCGGTTACCAACTGCAGCATCTATTTCCGCGCGCGCCGGCGACAATTCGTCCATGCCTGAACGGCGGGAGCTCAATATGAAAAAGATCGCAGTGGCGTTGGTAATGGCGGGTAGTTTGACGGTGGCGGGCCAGGCGTCCGCGCACGGACACGGCGGTGATGTGGTGGGTGCGCTGATTGGCGGCGCGGTGCTGGGCGCGGTGGTCACCTCGGCGTTGACGCCGGCGCCGGTGGTCGCGTATCCGCAGCCGGTCTATGCCGAACCCGCGTACCAGCCCGCGCCGGCTTACGTGGCACCGCCGCCCGGATATTGCTACGACCAGTATCAGCGCGCCTATGTCGCGTGCGGCGCACCGCCGCCCGGACAGTACGGCTATGCGCAACCGCAACCCGAGCCGCAGTGGTGAGCGCGGCCAGGCTCTGATGCGCGGATGATTCAGCCGAACAACGCGCAGACAAAAAGGCCGTCGCCCAATGCGACGGCCTTTTTCCATTTGAGGCACGGCTTAATGCTTGTGATGCAGCCACTCCGCGTAATGCGTGTCGAGCCAGCGCTCGAGCCTGGGCGGCCTGGACGGGTCGCGGTGACGCGACATCATCCAGATGGCAAGGCCGACCACCAGCATGACGGCGGGCCCCATCAGATAAGCGAGCATTGATTCAGGCATCGGAACCTCCGTATCGGCTTGCATCCATCTCTCAGTGTAGGCGAAGGAAGCGGGGAAAGAACGACGATGTCAAACGGTCCAGAGAAGCGAAAAAAGGTGCATTTGCGCCCGGTTTGGAAACCTGTTTTTTTGATGATTTTTCCTTTATTTGCCTAGCGTCTGGGCGAGGTCGCATTAGCTTGTGTACCATCCTGTTGCCGGCCTGACGGCAAGCGTCACATGGCGCCAAAACCCATGACAATGCCGTCAAGCCGTCCCGTTTGCCGTCTACCGCGCGACTTCCATCTGGCTATCGACAAAGTCCGCCCAACTCTGAAGCATGCGACCCTGCCACGCCGCTTCGTCGGTTGCTTCACGCTTCGCGATGTCGCCCCCCGCAGCTGTTTGCTGTTCCATGTCGCGCAGATGCGACGACGCGGTGCGACGAAAGTCATGCAGCACGAAATGCTCCACGTGGAGCCCCAATGCCTTGACTGCCTGGTTCAGCGTGCTTTTCGCGATCGGCCGATCGTCGCCCCTGACGCTCGGGAACACGAACGTCTCGCTGGTGCGCCCGCGCTGCAGCTCGCGCAGCAGCGCAACCGCCTGACGCGGCAGACGGACGACGCGGTCCTCGCGCGCGTTCAGGCGCGCGGCGGGGATCGTCCACAGCGCGTCGTCGAGATCGAACTCGGCCCATGTCGATTCGACGAGGTCCGCTTTGCGTGCCATCGTCAGCACCAGCAGATGCAGCGCGAGCTTCAGCGGACGGCGGATATTGGATGTGTCGATCGTGCGCAGCATGACACCGATCTCGGCGCCGGACAGCACGCGGGTGCGGCTGTCGAAGGTCGCGATCGAGCGCGCCGGTACGACTTCCGCGGGATTGCTGGTCGCGAGCTGGCGCGCGATCAGATACGCGTACAGGCGCTTCACGACGTTGCGCGTGTGCAGCGCCATTTTCGGCGAGCCGCGGCTTTTGATGCGCTCGCAGATCGCGACGACGTCGTCAGCGGTGACCGCGCCGATCGGCTTGTTGCCGATCGCGGGCAGCACGTCCTTGTCGAGCGCGCGCCGCGTGGTGCGGCGATATTCATCCGACTTGCCGGCCAGCGCCGTCGCGAGATAAAGCTCGGCCGCTTCGCGCAGCACGTCGGCCTTGCTCTCGGCACCGCGATCGCGCCGCGCGGTGGCGACCGGCGAGATGCCCTGCGCGACGAGCGCCGCGTACTTCTGCGCCTTCGCGCGCGCGACGCGCAGCGAAATCATCCGGTAATCGCCGATGGTCGCGAGCGGCTGACGCTTGCCGTTCAACGTATAGCGGAAGCGCCAGACCTTGGTGCCGGTCGTCATGACCTCGATCACGAGGCCGTTGCCGTCGGCGACGCAGTAGCGGGTCGCGCGCGGTTCGAGCGCGCGGATCTCGGATTCGGTGAGCGGGGTGGCGAGGCGGGGCATGCTTTGGGGACGCTGTACGTTTAGGCTCGGACAGCTGGATTCTAAACCTTTGCCCGGTTGTGTACCAAAAATCCGGTGGGTTTTTGGTCGACGGAGTGCGATTTTCGCGTGTGCGGCAGCGGCACCGATTCGGCCGCGAGAGCCTATATGACGGCCGTATTGCGGCGACGCACAAGTTCGGCGTTACTTGCCGATA
This sequence comes from Paraburkholderia sp. MM5477-R1, assembly GCF_050436385.1. Classification (NCBI taxonomy): domain Bacteria; kingdom Pseudomonadati; phylum Pseudomonadota; class Betaproteobacteria; order Burkholderiales; family Burkholderiaceae; genus Paraburkholderia; species Paraburkholderia sp. MM5477-R1. The sequence continues at coordinate 1,262,400 of NZ_JBNDMC010000003.1, read as the reverse complement.
CAGAATCGGCTGAAAATCACGCCGAGCAGATCGTCCGAACTGAACTCACCGGTGATCGAGTTCAGTTGATCCTGCGCGAGCCGCAATTCCTCGGCGAACAGATCGAGCGCCTGCGCGTTCTGCTCCGCATGCACGGCGGCGGTCGCCAGATGCTCGTCGGCCGCGCGCAACGCGATCAGGTGCCGCTCGCGCGCGAGATAGACGCTCTCCGCGCCCGCCTGCCAGCCGGCAATCCGCAGCAGTTCGTCGCGTAGCAGCGCGACGCCGTCACCCTTCTTCGCCGACAGCCGCACCTCGCTAAGTTCGAGGTCGGCGTCGAGCGCCTGCGTCGCGGGCGCGAGCCCTGTCAGGTCGGTCTTGTTCAGCACGCGGACGACGGGCACGCCGCGCGGAAAGCGTCCGGCGATCGTTTCGTCGCCGGCCGTCATTCCGGCGCGCGCGTCGAGCAGATGCAGCACCACGTCCGCGCGCTCGATCTCGCCCCATGTGCGCTCGATGCCGATCTTCTCGACCTCGTCCTCGGTCTCGCGCAGGCCGGCCGTGTCGATCACGTGCAGCGGGATGCCTTCGATCTGGATCGTCTGCGCGACCTTGTCGCGCGTCGTGCCGGCGATCGGCGTGACGATCGCGAGTTCGGCGCCGGCGAGCGCATTCAGCAGCGACGACTTGCCGACGTTCGGTTGCCCCGCCAGCACGACCGACAAACCTTCGCGCAGCAACGCGCCCTGGCGCGCCTCGCTCAGCACGTGCGCGAGACGCTCGCGTATGCGCACGAGCTTGCCGCGCGCGTCGGCGGCTTCGAGGAAGTCGATCTCCTCTTCCGGGAAGTCGAGCGTCGCCTCGACCAGCATCCGCAGCGTGATCACCTCTTCGACCAGCGCGTGGATGTCGCGCGAGAACGCGCCGTCGAGCGAGCGGCCGGCCGAACGCGCGGCGGCCTCGGTGCTTGCCTCGATCAGATCGGCGACGGCCTCGGCCTGCGCGAGGTCGAGCTTGTCGTTCAGAAACGCGCGACGCGTGAATTCGCCGGGCTCGGCGAGCCGTAGACCGAACGCGCGGCCGGCGTCGATGCAGCGCTGCAGGACCAATTGCAGCACGACCGGGCCGCCATGGCCTTGCAGTTCAAGCACGTGCTCGCCGGTGTACGAGTGCGGCGCCGGAAAGTACAGCGCGATGCCGCGATCGAGCGGATTGCCGCTCGCGTCGAGAAACGGCACGTAGCTCGCGTGACGCGCCGCGAGCGTCTGGCCGGTGAGGGCCTGCATCAACGGCTGGGCCGCCGCCGCGCCAGCGCGGCCGAACGAAATCCGCACGACGCCGATGCCTCCCCGGCCGGGCGCGGTAGCAATGGCAACGATGGGATCGGAGTCGGTCGTGAGCATGTGAAGTCGGGTGAAACGGGAGGGGAGGAGCAGGGCCGCGTCGGTCGAGCCGGCGCGAGGCATTGTAACGCGCGCGCTTCGCACGGAAGCGCTGGCGACAAGGACGCGAAGCGGATGACGTGCCCGTTCGCCTCTATTGTTTGAACAACTCAGATTTATCTCAATTAAGCTAGGATTGTTACCGCGCTACTTAGGAATTGTTGAGACTCGGCAGGAACTGCGGTTCAGGCAAAGCCAAGCCTGGCAATCGAGAGATGAAAAAAATCAAATTCGCGCAACGCGTTACGGGGCGCGCGCTACAAGCTAAAACTATCTCAAATAAGAGAAAACAAAGCTTGATCGGTTGTCAACTGGCTGAACTCCGAATTGCACAATCTGGCCCATGCCGACCGACAAAGAAAAAGCCGCCTTCGCCAAGAGGCTGAAGGATCTGCTCGAGCCGCTGAAAATCCGCGGCGGGACCAAACTCGCCGAGCAATTCAATCTTCGCTATTACGGCGAGCGGCCCGTGACGCCCCAGACCGCACACAAATGGCTGACGGGCACGACGATCCCGAAGCCGGACAAGTTGCGCACGCTCGCCGAATGGTTGAACGTCAAGGAGCACTGGCTCCATTACGGACCACCGCCCGGAGCCAGCGCACGACCGATGGCACGTGGCGAAAAATATCCGCCGACACCCGAAACGATCGAACTCGCTTCGAAGATCGCATCGTTGACCCCGAAGGACCGGAATCTGGTCGAGGAAATGATCGTGCGTTTTTACGGCGAAGATTCCGACGAAGAGTGAACGACGAAACTCAAGCGCAGCCGCCCGCCGCATTTCCTTCAGCCGCACCATAAAAAAAGCCGCCCGGTTCGCACCGGGCGGCTTTTCGTTTTGAGCTTGCGTCACGGCGGCCCTGCGGGCCGCCACCGGACGGAACATCAGGCCGGCTTCACCTTCGAGCTGCCCATCATCCGCGTGATGTAGTACTGCTGCGCGATCGACAGCACGTTGTTCACGACGTAGTACAACACGAGACCTGCGGGGAAGAAGAAGAACATCACCGAGAACGCGATCGGCATGAACATCATCATCTTCGCCTGGACTGGGTCCGGCGGCGTCGGGTTCAAGCGGGTCTGCAGGAACATCGACACGGCCATCAGGATCGGCAGGATGAAGTACGGGTCCTGCTGTGACAGATCATGGATCCATAGAATCCACGGCGCGCCGCGCATTTCCACCGACGACAGCAACACCCAGTACAACGAGATGAACACCGGGATCTGGATCACGACCGGCAGACAGCCGCCGAACGGATTGACCTTCTCGGTCTTGTACAGCTCCATCAGCGCCGCGTTCATCTTCTGCGGATCGCCCTTGAAACGCTCGCGCAGCGCCTGCATGCGCGGCGTGATCGCCTTCATGCGCGCCATTGACTTGTAGCTCGCGGCCGACAGCGGGAAGAACACCGCCTTGATCAGCACCGTGAGCAGCACGATCGACCAGCCCCAGTTGCCGACATAGCCGTGGATCTTCGATAGCAGCCAGAACAGCGGCTTCGCGATGATCGTGACCCAGCCGTAGTCCTTCACCAGATCGAGACCCGGCGCGATACCTGCGAGCATCTTTTCTTCTTCCGGACCGGCGAACAGACGCGCGGACACGCTGACGGTCTGGCCCGGCTGGATGGTCGGCATCGCCTCCTTCATGCCGACGCGATACAGCGACGGATCGATCTTCTCGGCGTAGAACTCGCGCTTCACGCCTTCCTGCGGAATCCAGGCCGACGCGAAGTAGTGCTGGACCATCGCGACCCAGCCGTCGTTGGCCGACGTCGCGAAGTTCTGCTTGTTCTTGTCGAGATCGCTGAACGTCATCTTCTGGAAGTGATGCTCGTTCGTGTAGACAGCCGGTCCGATGAACGTGTGCGAGAAGCGCGGAGTTTCGACCGGCTGGTCGTCGCGCACGAGTTCCATATAGAGTTGCGGCGTCACCGGTGTGGTGCCGACGTTCTGGACCTTCGTCTCGACGCCGATCACGTAGCTGCCGCGCGTGAACGTATACGTCTTGATGACCCGGAGGCCGCCCTTTTCCGGCGACTCAAAGCTCATCTGGAACGAGTTCTGGCCGTCGGCCAGATGGGTCGGCTGATTCGGCATCAGCGTAAAGATGTCGTTGTGATTCGGGAAGTCACCGCCGAGCAGGCCAGTGCGCGCCAGATACGTGTGATTGTTCGTTTTGTCGAACAGCGTGATCACGAGATCCGGCTGCTTGCCGTCGCCCTGCTTGACGAGCGACAGGCGCGACAATGTGCCACCGCGGGTGTCGATTTCGCCGCTATAGACGTCGGTGCCGAACTTCACGAGCTGCGATTGCTCGGCCGCTGGCGCGTTGCCCGGCGCGGCCGCGTTGGTTGTCGGCAGATCGGCCGGCTGGGTGCCCGGTGTCGTGGTGCCCGGCGTGGCGCTGCCGGCGGTCTGGGTCGGCGTCGTGCTCGGGAAGAACATCGACGGGCGTCCGTGGTCGCGTTGCCAGTTGTCGAACAGCATGACAGCTGACATGAAAAAGATGACCCATAGGACGGTGCGTTTGATATCCATGCGTTGTCTCAGTGTCGATGGAACGGCGCGTCAGCGCTTTTCAGAAGTGGGTGGCGGGACGAGATCGATGCCGCCCGCGGAAAACGGGTGGCAGCGGCAAACACGCCTCACGGCGAGATAAGTCCCGCGCGCGGCGCCATGATACTGGATTGCCTCGCGCGCGTAATCAGAGCAGGAAGGGTAAAAACGGCACCGGTTGCCGAGCATGGGGCTCACGGCAAGCTTGTAAAAGCGCAATAAAGCGAAGAGTACCGTTTGCATGGCAGGTGCGGCCGTACGGCGCCGCGCAACGTGAAGTACAGGACGACGCCCGCGCTCTGAAGCTGCCGGCGCAACGCCCATTGCGGCGACCGTGGTGCGGGCGGTCACTGCGTCATTCCGTCTTGGGCGCCTCCGCGGGCGGCGCCTGACGACGGGTAATTTCGCGCGCTGCCTTGTCGAGCAGCGCCTCGATTTCGCTGCGGCACAGCGCCTTCAACGGCGGCGATGACGCGCTCGGCAAAGCTTTTTTGTCGAAACGCGTGTGTAGACGCAGCAGCACATCCCAACCGCCGAATTCCGCGCGACGCAGCCGGAAGGCTTCGCGCGCGATCCGGCGCACCAGATTCCGCGTGGCCGCGCGCGGCGCATACTTCTTACCGATCACGAGGCCAAGACGCGCCTCGTTGCCGGTGGGCCGGCCGTACACGACGAAGTGTGCGGTACGGCGCCACGGCCGCAAACGAAAAACGGATGAAAATTCATCCGTTTTTAGCAGCCTTGCGGCTTTGGGGAAGGCGGCTTGCGCTCGCAACGGAACCGAGCCCGGTTGCTGCGCCCCGGCCGCTCCCGCTTCGCCGCGGGTTTCGGTCACAGCGCGCAATCCGCTTGCCTTAGATCGCGAGGCGCTTGCGGCCCTTCGCGCGACGTGCGTTGATGACCTTGCGGCCGCCAGCGGTCTTCATGCGAACGCGGAAGCCATGGGTGCGCTTGCGACGGGTAACGGAAGGTTGGTAAGTACGTTTCATGTTGCTCTCACTTGATCGAAAAAAACCGCGCGATCATCGCTGAAAGCGCAATGGCCGGTGGTTTACTGAAATTGGTTTTCGCGGAACCCGCTATTTAAACTGGTTTTCCGTTGGCCGTCAATAGTTTAGCCGTCGTCTGGCGCAGCCGGGGGTTGCCGGACCAAGCGATCGGTCCCTGTGGATAACTCACTTTCGGGTTCGTTTTGGCGTTAGAATCTCGCCTTACTTCCCAAAAATGTTGCACGCCGCTCCGGCACGCTTGTCCCGCAGACCCTTGTGGCACAGGCGCCTGGGGCTGTTACGCCTGGCTGCTCAGGGCCTTGTTGCGCGTGCGCGACAGGGGCAGCGGCGACCGCCGTGCACACCATAACGATAGCAACTTGATGAACGAATTCTGGCAACACTGTTCCGCATTGCTGGAGCGTGAGCTTACGCCCCAGCAGTACGTGACGTGGATCAAACCCTTGGCCCCGGTCGCCTTCGACGCCGATGCGAACACGTTGAGCATTGCCGCGCCGAACCGCTTCAAGCTCGACTGGGTCAAGAGCCAGTTCTCCGGCCGCATCGCGGATATGGCCCGCGATTTCTGGCATGCGCCGGTGGACGTGCAATTCGTATTGGATCCGAAGGCCGGTATGCGTAGCCCAACGGCCGCGGCGCCGGCTCCGTCGTCGGCACGCCCGGCTTCGGCCGCGCCGCAGGGCGGTAATGCCGGCGGCGTCGCAGCCGTCGATGCGGCTGTCGGCGCCGTGCATGCCGCGCATGCCGCGCGCGCGAATCCCGCAGCCGCGGCTGCGGCGCTCGCAGCGCAAAACGCGAATTCGCGCAGCGCCGCCGAAGACGTCGCAGATCTCGATCTGCCGAGCCTGGACGCGAACGAAGCCGCCGCCGGACGTCGCACGTGGCGCCCAGGCCAAGGCGTGGGCGCGACGGCATCCAGCGAGAGCGACTCGATGTACGAGCGCTCGAAGCTGAACCCCGTGCTGACCTTCGACAACTTCGTGACCGGTAAGGCGAATCAGCTCGCGCGCGCCGCGGCGATCCAGGTCGCCGACAACCCCGGCATTTCGTATAACCCGCTGTTCCTGTACGGTGGCGTGGGCCTCGGCAAGACACACCTGATCCATGCTATCGGAAATCAGTTGCTGATGGACAAACCCGGCGCGCGGATTCGCTACATCCACGCGGAACAGTACGTCTCCGATGTCGTGAAGGCGTACCAGCGCAAGGCGTTCGACGACTTCAAGCGCTACTACCACTCGCTCGACCTGCTGCTGATCGACGATATTCAGTTCTTTTCGGGCAAGTCGCGCACGCAGGAGGAATTCTTCTACGCTTTTGAGGCGCTGGTCGCCAACAAGGCGCAAGTGATCATCACGAGCGATACGTATCCGAAGGAAATCTCGGGTATCGACGATCGCCTGATCTCGCGCTTCGACTCCGGCCTGACGGTGGCGATCGAGCCGCCCGAACTCGAAATGCGCGTCGCGATTCTGATGCGCAAGGCGCAATCGGAGTTCGTGAGCCTCAATGAGGACGTCGCGTTCTTCGTCGCGAAGCATCTCCGCTCGAACGTGCGCGAGCTTGAGGGCGCGCTGCGCAAGATCCTCGCGTATTCGAAGTTCCACGGCCGCGAAATCACGATCGAACTGACCAAGGAAGCGCTGAAAGACCTGCTGACGGTGCAGAACCGGCAGATTTCGGTGGAAAACATCCAGAAAACGGTCGCCGACTTCTACAGCATCAAGGTCGCGGACATGTATTCGAAGAAGCGTCCGGCGAACATCGCGCGGCCGCGGCAGATCGCGATGTACCTGGCGAAGGAATTGACGCAGAAGAGTCTGCCGGAAATCGGTGAGCTTTTCGGCGGGCGCGACCACACGACGGTGCTGCACGCGGTGCGCAAGATCGCCGACGAGCGCAGCAAGGACGCGCAGCTGAATCACGAACTGCACGTGCTGGAGCAGACGCTGAAGGGCTAAACGGGCTGGCCGCACGCGACCGTGAAACGGACGTCGGCGGCAGGAAACGCTGGAAGCGGCTACGCAGTGGTTTGAATGAGGCCGCGAAAACGCTGTAAATCGAGAAACGGGCAGGGGACCCACAACCCCGCGGCGCTGTCGGGTCCGAACGGGAAATGACAAGGAACGCGACGGTAAGCGGGCAGAAGCGACGTAAAAAGCGCGGCAAACCCGTGACGAATTTGCGGCGCAACCGGCCAGAAGTGGCGGAACAACGAGCCTGCGAACCGGTAGCGCCGCGCAGCGGCGCGACAAGTCGGCGGCAGCCCGGACCACGCCCTACAAAATCGACCTGTTTATTCCCGAACTCGCCCCCATTTTAGTGAGGCGGTCCCGTTTTCAGGCACAATACAGGTTTAACCGCCCGGCGGCGACGGGCGGATTTCACGCCGTGTCGGGCGCTTTTCAGGGCGCCGGCGGGGAGCCGTGGCTGCGCGCTGAAAAGCTTGTCCCGTAAGGCGTGCAGGCCGTTATATCAACGAAGGAACCCTATGCAACTGGTCAAGACCGAACGCGACAACCTCCTCAGGCCGCTGCAAACCGTGAGCGGCATCGTCGAACGCCGCCATACGTTGCCGATCCTCGCCAATTTGCTGATCACCAAGAACGGTCCTGACGTATCGTTCCTGTCGACCGACCTGGAGTTGCAGATCACCACGCGCGCCGATTTCGGCGTGGGCGGCGATTCGGTCGCGACCACGGTGGCGGCGCGCAAGCTCCTCGACATTCTGCGCGCGATGCCTGACGGCCAGGTCACGCTGACGCTGAACGACAAGCGTCTGACCGTGCAATCCGGCAAGAGCCGCTTTGCGCTGCAGACGCTCGCCGCGGACGAATTCCCGACCGTCGCTCAGGCCAAAGACTACGGCGCGAGCCTGGTGGTTCCTCAAAAGACGTTCCGCCAGCTGCTCGGCATGGTCCATTTCTCGATGGCCCAGCAGGACATCCGCTACTACCTGAACGGCATGCTGCTGGTGGTGGACGGCGATCAGCTGATGGCGGTCGCGACCGACGGTCACCGTCTCGCGTTCTCGTCGATGAAGATCGAGGGCTCCTTCGCGCGCCACGAAGTGATCATTCCGCGCAAGACGATTCTCGAACTGCAGCGCCTGCTCGAAGACATCGACGACACGCTGAAGATTGACATCGCGCAGACGCAGGTCAAGTTCACGTTCGGTCAGGTTGAACTCGTGTCGAAGCTCGTGGAAGGCAAGTTCCCCGACTTCCAGCGCGTGATTCCGAAGTCGCACAAGAATAAATTCCAGATTGGCCGCGAAGAACTGCAGCGTTCGCTGCAACGCGCGGCGATTCTGACGTCGGATAAGTTCAAGGGCGTGCGCTGCATCGTCGAGCCGGGCCAGTTGAAGATCATGTCGACCAACGCCGATCAGGAAGAGGCGCAGGAAGAACTGGAAATCGCATACGACGGCGACAGCGTCGATATCGGGTTCAACGTCACGTATCTGCTCGACGTGCTCGCGAATTTGAAGGTCGACATGCTGCAGGTGAGCCTGGGTGATGCCAGCTCCAGCGCGTTGATCACGATTCCCGAGAACGACGAATTCAAGTACGTGGTGATGCCGATGCGCATCTGACGCGTCCAACATCAAGAAGAACACCAAGGGGCGCAGCGCCCCTTTGGCGTTTTTATGGCGTTTTGAAAAGTCCAGAGCAGCAACCTTGCAGTAACGCAGAACCGGAAAAAATCCATGACTGAAACGAACAATACGCAGCCCGATAACAGCTACGGCGCCTCGTCCATCCAGATCCTCGAAGGTCTGGAAGCCGTGCGCAAGCGGCCTGGGATGTACATCGGGGATACATCGGATGGCACCGGTTTGCACCACCTCGTGTTCGAAGTGCTCGACAACTCCATCGACGAAGCGCTCGCCGGCCATTGCAACGACATCCAGGTGATCATCCACGCGGACAACTCCGTGTCGATCACCGACAACGGCCGCGGCGTGCCGACCGGCCTCAAGATGGACGACAAGCACGATCCGAAGCGCAGCGCCGCCGAAATCGTGATGACCGAGCTGCACGCCGGCGGCAAGTTCGACCAGAACAGCTACAAGGTGTCGGGCGGCCTGCACGGCGTGGGCGTGTCGTGCGTGAACGCGCTGTCGGCGTGGTTGCGCCTCACCGTGCGCCGCGACGGCAAGAAGCACTTCATGGAATTCCACCGTGGTGTGCCGCAGAACCGCGTGCTCGAAGAGATCGACGGCGTGACCACGTCGCCGATACAGGTGATCGGCGACACCGAAAACCGCGGCACCGAAGTGCATTTCATGGCCGATGAAAAGATTTTCGGCAATGTTGAATACCACTACGACATTCTCGCGAAGCGGATTCGTGAGCTTTCGTTCCTCAATAACGGCGTGCGGATTCGATTGGTGGATCAGCGCTCGGGTAAGGAAGAGGATTTCGCGTTCGTCGGCGGCGTGAAGGGTTTTGTCGAGTACATCAACAAGAACAAGTCCGTGCTGCACCCGAACATCTTCCACATCATCGGCGAGAAGGATGGTGTGGGCGTCGAAGTGGCGATGCAGTGGAACGACAGCTACAACGAAAACGTGCTGTGCTTCACGAACAACATTCCGCAGCGCGATGGCGGCACGCACCTTACCGGTCTGCGTGCGGCGATGACGCGCGTGCTGAACAAGTACATCGCCGATCACGAAGTCGCGAAGAAGGCGAAGGTCGAAACGTCGGGCGATGACATGCGTGAAGGGCTGTCGTGCGTGCTGTCGGTGAAGGTGCCTGAGCCGAAGTTCAGCTCGCAGACGAAGGACAAGCTCGTGTCGTCGGAAGTGCGCGCGCAGGTGGAAGAAGTGGTCGCAAAGGCGCTCGAGGAATTCCTGCTCGAGACGCCGGGCGACGCGAAGATCATCTGCGGCAAGATCGTCGATGCGGCGCGTGCCCGCGATGCGGCGCGCAAGGCGCGTGAGATGACGCGCCGTAAGGGCGTGCTCGATGGCGTCGGTTTGCCCGGCAAGCTCGCCGATTGCCAGGAGAAGGATCCGGCGAAGTCGGAGATTTATATCGTCGAGGGTGACTCGGCGGGAGGGTCGGCGAAGCAGGGGCGTGATCGGAAGTTTCAGGCTATCTTGCCGCTGCGCGGCAAGGTGCTGAACGTCGAGAAGGCGCGCTACGACAAGCTGCTTTCTTCCGAGCAGATCGTTACGCTGATTACCGCGCTTGGCTGCGGGATCGGCAAGGAAGATTACAACCTCGACAAGCTGCGCTATCACCGCATCATCATCATGACCGATGCTGACGTCGACGGCGCGCACATCCGGACGCTGTTGTTGACGTTCTTCTATCGGCAGATGCCGGAGATGATCGAGCGCGGGTATATCTATATCGCGCAGCCGCCGCTTTACAAGATCAAGGCGGGGAAGGATGAGCGGTATCTGAAGGATGAGTCGGAAGTCAACGCTCATATTCTTCGGCTCGCGTTGCAGGGGTCGGAGTTGGTGGCTTCTGAAGGTGCGACTCCGATTACCGGGGATGCGTTGGGTGAGTTGGCTCGGGCTTATCTGTTGGCGCAGGCAGTGGTTGATCGGTTGAGCCGGCTGTATGACGCGGGTGCGCTCGAGGCCGTGATGGATGGCGTCGTTATCGACCTCTCCAGCGAGCAGGCGGCCGAAGCTTCGGCTCGCGCGCTTGAGGCGAAGCTGCGGGATGATGCGCTGAAGCCGGAAGTGCGCGTTACGACGATGTATGACCCGGTGCGGGAGCTGCGCTCGCTGCGCGTCGCGCGGACGCATCATGGGAATCAGAAGATTTCTGTGATCGATGAAGAGTTTCAGTTGACTGCGGATTATCAGCAGCTTGTGACCACCGCTAATACGTTCAAGGGGTTGATCGGCTCTGGCGCTGTGATCAAGCGTGGGGAGCGGAGTATGGCTGTCACCGACTTTAAGAGTGCGATGAAGTGGCTGCTGGCTGATGCTGAGAGGAATATGTCCAAGCAGCGCTATAAAGGCCTCGGGGAGATGAATCCGGAGCAGCTTTGGGAGACGACTATGGATCCTGCGGTGCGGCGTCTTCTTCGGGTGCAGATTGAGGATGCTATTGCTGCTGATGGCATCTTTACTACGCTCATGGGGGATGATGTGGAGCCGCGCAGGGCTTTTATTGAGTCGAATGCGTTGAGGGCGGGGAATATCGACGTTTGAGGGTGTTGTAGCAGGAGTCATAACCTGAGATTTTGGGAAGCATCCATTGAGACATTTATCGATAGACGCGCTCCGATAGCTCACATGACGGCACCTTACTAACGTCACAGCCGCACGAATGACGGCCACAGTGTTGAGGTGGCCGTAGTTTTTTCGGTCTCGGCAACAATCAGGGGGGCTTTTCAGCCGGACTTCTGCTGCGTCCGCTGGTCCGCGGTTTTTGTCTGTGCTCCCGCCCAATGTACTGAAAACGATTTCGCCTGCGACAGCATCGCCCAGCTCACGCACAGCGGCTTCGTTGGTCGCGCCAGAGCATCGTAGTTGGGGTGACCCGGTTTGCTTCTCTAGCGAATGCGCCTCTTTTAGATAGACGCACTGCGCTGACCGCCTCAGAACGACTCCTAGCGGCGATGGCCGTTGATGCGCTCCTATCTGACGCCGGCAAAAACCTGGAATCTGGCGAAGTCGGTGACGGTGGAGTGCGTGGGCGCTGGCCGGCATCCCGTGTGCCCGGCAAAAAAGAAAGTGTCCCTCGACCTCGTCATGGAAGCCTCCCTGACGGAGAGTGCCGAAACGGTCAAAGCCTTGTCAGCTATGGCTAGGGACGCATTTATTCGGTAGCGCATGTAACCATCGAGCGGCTCGTCTTTTTACCCCCCGTTTTCTTTGAAATTTTTGGGCGCAGGGCGGCTGAGGGACACTTTTAGGGAGGGGGCTCCGAAGCGTCACGCGAGGCGTGAAAGCCCTCCGTACGAATCGCGGATGGGTCTACAGGCACCATCAGAGCCCGCTCGAACTCACTGGGTCAAACCTGTCCCGCAATCAACCATTCCACCGTTCCGGCCGGATAATCTTCCGGCCACCCCCTTGCCAGCAAATCCACCGCATCTTGCATCTGCAGCGCCGTCTCGTCGCGGTTCGCCCCCAAGAGCCACTTGAGAGGACCGCGACGAAACATCCAAGCCTCCATGTTTTCAATCCTCCATGCGACTTCTGGCGCCCGCGTTGAAACGCGGGGGCGCGCTTGCCGCCACTACAACCTTGTTGTGGTATGACCCAAGCGACTGAGCCTGGCTCGGCTCGGCCAGTGGACGCCATCCGCAACCGCCGACCGCGCCAAGTCATGAGCTTACTTCGCAACGGGCATTGTGAACTCGGCTCCCTTGGCAATGCTATCCGGCCAACGCTGCATGACGCTCTTGTAGCGCGTATAGAAGCGTACGCCTTCTTCGCCGTAAGCATGATGGTCGCCAAAAAGGGAACGCTTCCAGCCGCCGAACGAATGCCATGCCATCGGAACCGGGATGGGCACGTTCACGCCGACCATGCCGACCTGAATCTGTCGCGCGAACGCCCGGGCCACGCCGCCGTCCGACGTGTAAAGCGAGACACCGTTCGCGAACTCATGCGCGTTAATTAGCTTCACTGCGCTCGCGACATCGGGCACTCGAATCACCGCAAGAACAGGCCCAAATATCTCTTCCTTGTAGATTTTCATGTCCGTCCGAACGTCGTCGAAGAGGGTACCGCCGATGAAATACCCTGGCCTCGAATAGACCGGGTGAGTTCGCCCGTCAACGATGAGCCTGGCACCTTCGGCTTCGCCGGAAGCGATGTAGCCGGCCACTTTCGCCTTGTGTTCGGCCGTCACGAGCGGCCCCATTTCAGCGTCGAGTTTCTCGCCATTCTTGATAACAAGCGATTTGACGCGCGGAATTAACTTCTCGATGAGGGCGTCCCCGGTGTCACCCACGGCGACCGCCACCGAGATAGCCATACAGCGCTCGCCGGCGGAGCCGTAGGCGGCACCAATCAGCGCATCCACCGCCTGGTCCAGGTCTGCGTCCGGCATCACCACGAGGTGATTCTTCGCGCCGCCCAACGCCTGCACGCGCTTGCCGCGACGCGACGCTTCCGTATGGATGTACTCCGCAATCGGCGTCGAGCCGACGAACGACAGGGCGGCGACGTCCGGATGGTCGATGAGCGCGTCGACTGCCACCTTGTCGCCATTGACCACGTTGAAGACGCCATCCGGCAAGCCAGCTTCCTTGAGCAGTTCGGCGAGGCGCACCGAAGCGGACGGGTCGCGCTCGGACGGCTTCAACAAGAACGTGTTGCCGCAGGCCAGCGCAACCGGGAACATCCACATCGGCACCATCACGGGGAAATTGAACGGCGTAATGCCCGCCACCACGCCCAACGGCTGACGCAGGTTCCAGTTATCGATGCCGCCGCCAATCTGGTCGGTGAAGTCCGTCTTCAGGAGATTGGGAATGCCGCAAGCGAATTCGACAACTTCGATGCCACGTACCACTTCGCCCTGCGCATCGGTGAAGACCTTGCCGTGCTCACGCGTGATGAGCATCGCCAGCTCGTCGTGGTGCTTGTTCAGCAGTTCCTTGAACTTGAACAGGATGCGCGCACGCTTGAGCGGAGCAGTCTCGCTCCAGCTCGGGAAAGCTGCCGCGGCTGCCTGCACCGCCTGGTCGACTTCTTCGACGGAGGCAAGGGCCACTCCGTCAGTCACCTCTCCGGTTGCGGGGTTGAAAATATCCTTGAAGCGGTCGCTCGACGGCACAACGATTTGACCGTTGATGAAGTGGCTAACCTGCTTGATAGAGAGGTTCGCTGTTTCATTTGCTACATTCATTTCGGAACTCCAGATGCTTGTCTGGCCGATGGCGGCCTGGTGGTTAAAATCAGGCAGCGTTGCGCAGTACGTCTTGCACCGTTGAGAAAATCTGGTCAATCTTCTGCTCGTCGATAATCAGTGGCGGCGAGAAGGCAAGAATGTCACCGGTGTAACGCACGAGTACGCCAGCCTCGAAGCATTTCAGGAATACGTCGTATCCGCGTGCACCCGGTGCACCCGGACGCGATTCGAGCTCGATACCGGCGACCAGACCGAGGTTCCGGATGTCCTTCACGTACGGTGAGCCATGCAGCTCGTGTACAGCATCTTCGAAAACGCCGGACAACTCTTTTGCACGCTCGAAGAGTCGGTCCCGCTTGTAGATATCGAGCGTTGCAATAGCAGCTGCTGCCGCGGCGGGATGCGCAGTGTAGGTGTAGCCATGAAAAAACTCGATAGCATTCTCCGCTCCTGCATTGACCACCGTGTCATGGACCGCGCGGCTGGCCGCAACGGCGCCCATTGGAATGGCCGCGTTATTGATTGCCTTCGCCATCGTGAGGACGTCCGGAACTACGCCGAAATATTCGCTCGCCGTCGGCGCGCCCAAGCGCCCGAATCCGGTAATCACCTCGTCGAAAATCAGCAGGATGCCGTGCCTGGTGCACAGCTCGCGGAGTCGCTCAAGGTAGCCCTTCGGAGGAACGATTACGCCAGTCGACCCTGCAAGCGGTTCGACGATAACGGCGGCGATGGTCGAGGCGTCGTGGAGCGCGACGAGCCGCTCAAGCTCATCTGCCAGATGTCCACCCCAGGTCGGTTGGCCACGCGTGAACGCTGCCTCCGCGATGTTCAGCGTATGCGGAAGGTGGTCCACATGTGGCATCAGGTTACCGGAGAACGTCTTGCGGTTTGCCAGGATGCCACCGACTGAAATGCCGCCGAACCCAACACCGTGATAACCACGCTCCCGGCCGATGAAGCGGGTACGTTGCCCTTCACCGCGCGCACGATGATAGGCGAGTGCTATCTTCAACGCTGTGTCGACCGACTCCGAACCCGAGTTTGTAAAGAAGATACGGTCGAGGCCCACCGGCATCAATTCGGCGACCGCGGTCGCTGCTTCGAATGCGAGCGGGTGGCCCATCTGAAACGTCGGCGCATAGTCCATCGTTGCGAGTTGCTCAGCGACAGCCTCCGTGATTTCCGAGCGGCCATGGCCCGCGTTCACGCACCAAAGACCTGCCGTCGCGTCGAGCACGGGACGGTCGTCCACGGTCGTGTAGTACATGCCCTTCGCAGATTTGAACAGTCGGGGTGCTGCCTTGAATTGCCGGTTCGCCGTGAAGGGCATCCAGAAGTTCGAGAGGTCCGGCCCGGTTTGCGTTGTGCTCATGAGATGACTCCGTGAATATGGAGTCAACTCTATCGACTTCGCACGCTACAATCACTGGACAGCCGAAAACAAACGGTCAGACTGTACTAACTACTTCTCCCGGACTGTATTGAAATGTTCGAACTGAACCTGTCCCGCGTCAGGAAGAACGAAGGTACGCTGGTCGACCAGATTGTCTCGTCAATCGAGCAGGAACTGAGACAGGGTACGTACCCCGCCGGCACCATGCTGCCTTCTGTACGAACGCTTGCGAAAGCTCATAACCTGAGCACGTACACAGTCTCTGAAGCATACCAACGGCTTGTTTCGCTAGGGCTTGTGAACGCCCGTGCCGGAGCAGGTTACCGTGTCGCAACTCCAGCAGCCAAAGCGCCTGCTGCGCCTGTCTGGAGCGCTCCAAGTTTAAACGCCGCGTGGCTACTGTCCGACGTTTTTGCGGACCAGTCTGTGCCCATCAAGGCGGGATGCGGGTGGATTCCAAACGACTGGATAAACGAGAGTGGCGTTCAACACGCGTTGCGCGTAGTAAGCCGCGTGCCAGGACCCCGCATCGGAGGCTACGGCCATCCGTACGGACTCGCGACACTGCGCGAGCATATCGCTAATTCGTTGCGTAGATATTCGCTGTCCGTAGGTACCACTGACGTTCTGTTGACGCAAGGCGTCACTCAGGCGCTGGACCTCGTCGTTCGGACTCTTCTTCGGCCCGGTGACACGGTGATTGTTGAAGACCCGTGCTATTGCAATCTGCTGCAGATTCTCAAGGTGGCATTCGTCAACGTGGTGAGTGTTCCGCGTACACCTGACGGCATCGATAGCGCGCAACTTGAAGAGGTGGTGAAGCGACATCGCCCGAAGGGCCTGTTCATCAATACCGTGTTGCAGAATCCTTCGGGAACATCGCTTAGCGCTTCGTCAGCGTTCCGCCTGCTTCAGATTGCCGACCGCGAAGGTCTGTGGATTGTTGAAGACGATATCTCCAGAGAGCTCGCTCCGCCTGGCGCGCCATGCCTCGCGGCGATGGAAGGTCTGCAACGGGTCATCTACGTATCAGGCTTTTCAAAAACCATCACACCCGCAATGCGAGTCGGATATATCGCCGCCAGCCGAGACCTCGTTTCGCGGTTCGCCCTGACAAAGATGGCGGTCGGCCTTACCTCATCCGAAGTTACCGAGCGTGCTGTCGCGACCGTCCTTATAGAAGGGCACTACGACCGTCATACCGCTCACATCCGGGAACGGCTGTTCAATGCGCACGCGCGCGTGACTGAGTCCATGGCCAGAGCCGGCCTCGAAATATTCCACGCGCCCAATGCAGGGCTGTTTTTGTGGGCGAAGTTGCCTATTCGGCCGGAAGACAGCATCGCAGTTGCAAATGATGCGTTGAGCAAGGGCATCTGGCTTGCTCCTGGCTCATATTTCCGACCAGGGGAGCCCGCATCTGAGTGGTTCAGATTCAACGCAGCGGCGTCCGACGTTCCGGAACTGTGGACGTTTATGAAGGGGCTGACCAGCGGCGCCGCCTAGCTTTGCGAAAAAGGCAGACTTGGAGAGACCAAAGCTGCCTGCAACGGGTCACAGAACGGCCATCGATTCCGTCATGTTCTGTCGCATGTAATCAAGAAACCGTTTCTGGAACAGCATGGTGTGCTCGTGCGCGGCCTTTTCCGCCGCCTCGGCGTCTTTCCTCGCTATCGCCTCTATCAGTTCGTCGTGGTCGCGTCCGAGCTTCGCCGCTGTCGGCGAAGTGACCGTGAAGTCAAAATGCAGATGCAACAGTCGCTGGCCTTCACCCAATAGCCGCTCGTAATATCCGACGAAGTAAGGGTTGTTCGCCGCATGCGCGATGGCCATGTGCAGAGCCTTGTTCGTTTCGGACATCGCCTGGAAATCGCCACTTGCCACCGCCTGCATGTACACGTCATCTGCCTTACGGATGCGGGCGAGGTCGGTATCGGTTCGGTGCAGTGCTGCCAACCGCGTGACCGCTCGCTGGATGAGGTCAAGTGCCGAAATGTATTTGGGGAATTCTTCAATTTCGAACGGCGTGACAAGAGTCGTGCGGTTCGGAAGAATGGTCACCAGGCCTTCGCTAGTCAGTCGCGCAAGCGCATCGCGCACCGGCGAACGCGAAAGGCCAAACTGCTCCGCAAGCGATACCTCGTCCAGCGGGGCGCCTGGCTTGAGTTGCAGCGTCAGAATCTGCTTTCGCAACTCCTCGTAGATGTACCGTCCGCCATGCCGGCGCACGTTGGTCTCAGTCTCTGTCGTGCCTTTGCTCATCGTTTCACCGCCATCATCGTGGGCCCGGAAAGACGGGCGCGCATTCAAGTTTATCATCGCGCGCACTCCGCCTCAGGCCTTCAGGAAACCCGAGCCCCAGGTGTCGCTCAGCATGAAGCCGGCGGCGAGCGGGTCGTCAGGGTCGACCCCAATCTGCTGGATTCCGTAGACCCACGCCCGCCCTTGAACACGCGGGAGCACCGCCGGCCTGCCTCCTACCTCGGTTTTGCCGAGGAGCTCGATGGTAAATTCGCCTCCGATTGTCGAGCGCGATTTCAGCCGACTGCCAACGTCCGCCAGGCCTCGGGCGGCCAGCGTCGCCAGATTGGCCGAGCTTCCCGTTCCGCACGGTGACCTGTCGACCCGACCAGGAGGCAGTGTCGTGCACGTCTGATACAGTTCGTCGGTCACGCGATTGCGGAACATCACGTAGGCGACCTCGTTAATCTGTGGGTAGAGCGGATGCTGTATCCGGATCTGCCCGTTGATGACATCCTTCAGCGACACGCCAAGCTCGGCAAGCTCGCGGGCCTTCTCTGGCGCAATCTCCAGCCCAACCTGTTCGACGTCGATGAGCGCGTAATAGACGCCGCCGAACGCGATGTCCGCCTTGATTGTTCCGAAGTGCGACGTCTGGAAGCTAAAGTCCAGCTGTTCGACAAACGACGGCATCATGTCGAGTGAGACCTCGGTGCAACGCCCGTCCTTACAGCTCGCGCGGGCGGTAACCAATCCCGCTGGCGTGTCGAGCACCACAGTCGTTTCCGGCTCCTGCATCTCGACCATACCGAGTTCAAGCAACGCTGTGACCACGCAAATGGCATTGCTGCCCGACATCGGATGCGCCTTGTCCGCCTGCAGCACGATGAATCCGGCGTGTGCTTCAGGACGAGTCGGCGGCAGCAGGAGATTGACCGACATCTGCAGGCAGCCTCGCGGCTCAAGCACGACCAGTCTGCGCAGACTGTCGTCCACCTCGTTGATGTAGTTCATCTTGTCGAGCATGGTCTCACCGGGGATGCCGACGACTCCTGCCGTGATAACCTTGCCAATCTCGCCTTCGCAGTGCACGTCTACGAGTTGGAGTGTCTTTTTCCAGCGCATGATTGACCCACCTTACTTGATGTACCAGCCCCATGGCTTGTCACTGTCGTACCGCGTAATCTGTTTTGTTTCCAGATAGTTGTTAAGGCCCCATTCGCCAAGTTCGCGGCCGATACCGCTTTGCTTATAGCCACCCCATGGAGCTTCCGTAAAAGTCGGTTGCGAGCAGTTAATCCAGACAATGCCGGCGCGCAGCGCTCGCGCGACACGTTCGCAGCGCTCGTTATCGCGCGACATCACCGCCGCAGCAAGGCCGAAGCGCGAATCGTTTGCGGACCGCACCGCGTCCGCCTCAGTGTCGAACGGTCGAATGCATACGACCGGCCCGAAGATTTCCTCACGCCAGACCCAGCTTTCTTCCGGTACATCGGCAAAAACGACGGGCTCCATAAAGTAACCCTTATCGAGGTGTGCGGGTCGTTCTCCGCCAGTTACCAGTCGCGCGCCTTCTTCCTTGCCACGCGCGACGGCTTCGAGCACTTTCTCATACTGCCCCTCGCTAACGAGTGGTCCAAGCAGCACGCCGTCCTCAAGACCGTTCCCGATAGTGATTTTGCGCGTTTCCTCTTCCAGCCGCTCGAGCAGGCGCCCGTAAATTTCGCGCTGCACGAGAACGCGCGACGTCGCAGAGCAAACCTCTCCCTGGTTCCAGAAGATGCCGAACATAATCCATTCGACGGCCGCATCGATATCGCTATCTTCGAAGACAATGAACGGCGACTTGCCGCCCAGTTCGAGGCTCACATTCTTGATGTCGCGCGCAGCGGCCTGCATGATTCGGCTACCGGTCGGAACGCTACCGGTGAACGCCAGCTTGTCGATACCCGGATGCTCGCTCAGCGGGGCGCCTGCGTCCTTGCCAAGACCGGTGACCACGTTGAGCACGCCGGGAGGAAGTTCAGCACCGGCCGCAATGTCGGCGAGCTCAAGCGCAGTCAGAGGCGTGAGCTCCGACGGTTTCAGGACCATGGTACAGCCAGCTGCGAGAGCAGGCGCGACCTTCCATGCGGCCATCAACATCGGAAAGTTCCAGGGGATGATGGCCCCCGCGACACCGACCGGTTCCTTGCGCGCAACCGAGCTGAAGCGGTCATCGGAAAGCGCAACAGGCTTTTCGGCATCGGCATCCAGCCTCTCGGCGAGACTCGCATAGAATTCGAAGCAACCGGCTGCATCGCCCAGGTCCCATAGGGCCTCCGGAAGCGGTTTGCCATTGTCACGAACTTCGATTTCCGCAAGCTCCTGCAAACGGTCACGAATGCCCTTCCCGATTCTGCGAAGGACAGCGGCGCGCTCGGCGCCGCTCATACGGGGCCATGGGCCTTCGTCGAATGCTTTGCGGGCAACGTTGACTGCAAGGTCGACGTCTTCCGAGGTTGCGGCAGCGACCTTTGCAATCACCTTCTCATTGCTCGGGTCAACCGTATCGAAAGTCCCACCCTGCAGGGGCGAAACCCATTGGCCGTTGATATAGAGATGCTCGTACGATTTCATCGAATTCGTCCCGTCAGGAGAAGCGGTAGGCGCTGAATGGTGTGAGGTTCTGTTTCGTCGGGTGCCCGGCAACCATGTCTGCAATCAGACGTCCAGTTGTTGCGCCTAATGTGAGACCGAGCTGGCCGTGGCCGAATGCCATAAACACGTTCTGCAGACGACGTGAACGGTCGATGATGGGTTTAGTGTCTGGCAGGAAGGGACGATAGCCAACGCCATACTCGACATCGTCCGTCTGGAGTTCCGGTAACACCCGCTTTGCTTTTTCAAGGATGATGTCGGCGCGCCTGAAGTTCGGTTTCGCGTCGCGTCCAGCGAATTCAATCGTGCCGCCAATCTGAAGGCCACGCGTCATCGGGCTGAAGCAGAAGCCTCCGTCCGCATAGATTGTGGAATGACGGATTTCGACGCCCGGATTCGTAAGTACGGCCTGGTAGCCTGCAATACCCTCGAGCGGGATGCTGACACCTAGTGCGTCGAAAAACCGTCGCGAACCGATGCCAGAGGCCACAACAACCGCACTGGCCTGCACGCGTTGGCCGTTTGCTAGCGTGACACCCGTTGCTCGCCCATTCGACTCGTCGATGCGGGTGACCTCCGCGCGAATGCGCCGACCACCGTGAGCAACGAAACTTTCCGTGAGCGCGGCAACGAAGCCCTCTGTGTCGCTGACCGCTCGCCAGTCAGGAAAGAGCAAACCGTGAGCGAAGCGTCCTGCCAATGCGGGCTCAAGGTCACCGATTTCTTTTGCGTTCAGCCGCTGCGATTTGAAGCCGAGGGATGTGCGCAGGTCGAGGTGTGGTTGCTCGTGGGTGATGCCCGCTGGATTGTCGAAGACTTCAAGAATCGGACGCTCGCCCATCAGGGTCTTGTCCTCACAGGCATCAAGCAACGGTGCATAGTCGGCATACACGTCGTGCGTGAGCGTCGCCATTGACTGCGCAATGTCGACAATCTTCGAATGGCGCGCGCACATGAGAAAACGGAAAAACCACGGCACGATGCCCGGCAGTGCACTTGGGCGCAATGCAAGAGGACCTTTCTGGTCCATCAACCAGCCAGGTACCTTCATCAAAATGCCGGGTTTCGACAACGGGATGATTTCGCTCACCGCCATCTGGCCACAACTCCATTTCGCCGTACTGTTGCCTGGCGCTTCGGGGTCAACCAGCGTAACGGCGTAGCCACTGCGCTGAAGATAGAGTGCGCAGCAGACTCCGATGATGCCGCCACCGACGACAGCGGCGGATTCCTGCACTACAGGAGCCTGGCTGGCCGTGAAAGAATCACGAGGAACGGCGTTCACTTGGAGAACTCCTGCAGGTCAAAGCCATGCGCGTAGGGTTGCGAGTCATCGACGTAGTGCTCCGAACGCCCAGTCATCCAGGCGCGTCCCTCAACACTCGGCAGCACGGCATCGATACCACTTTTTAACTTCAGCGTAGATTCAACACGGCCGATAAAATGGCTACCGATGAG
Organism: Paraburkholderia sp. MM5477-R1; assembly: GCF_050436385.1. Taxonomy (NCBI): domain Bacteria; kingdom Pseudomonadati; phylum Pseudomonadota; class Betaproteobacteria; order Burkholderiales; family Burkholderiaceae; genus Paraburkholderia; species Paraburkholderia sp. MM5477-R1. The sequence continues at coordinate 1,240,832 of NZ_JBNDMC010000003.1, read as the reverse complement.
GCTTTGATGGGTGAAAGTCTCTCCTTGCTGCAGCAGCCCCATTGCATGGCGCTGAGCCACGCGCGCCGACGTGCCCGTTCCACAAGGCGAACGGTCAATCAGGCTGTCACCTGCGATGACGACGGCGCGAGCATCGGCGTCCTTCGAAATCGGAGCACCCGTCCACATACAGTGCTTGACGCCGCGAATGTTCGGGTTGTCGGGGTGAACAACATCGACCGTGTGGTTGACCAAGACCTGCATCTGGCGGCCGCAATCAAGCAGTTCCTCGGGGGAGAAATGCTCGCAGCCAGGGAAGTTCGGCTGCACCTCGACTATCGGATAGAAGTTGCCACCGTAGGCAATATCGATGGTCAGTTTGCCGAACCGCGGATGGACCACTTCCACATCGCGATACAGCAGGAAGCTCGGTACATTTGTAAAGCGGACGGAGGTCAAACGCCTGCCTTCCGTCTCATAGTGAGCAGTAAGCTGCCCGGCAGGCACATCGACAACGACCTTGCCGGGCGACTTCGGATGAACAAGACCTGCTTCAAGTGCGAACGAAATGGATCCGATTGACGCATGCCCACACATGGGGAGGCAACCAGACGTCTCTATGAAGAGCAGGCTCATATCCGACCCAGCAGACAATGCCGGATAGAGGATGGTGCCCGACATGTGAGAGTGCCCGCGGGGCTCGAGCATAAGAGAACGACGAATCCAGTCGTACGTCGCGACGAACTCTTCACGGCGCTCGTTCATCGACTTCCCCGTAAGCTGAGGCGCGCCGTCAATCACCATGCGGACTGGCATGCCCTCTGCGTGCCCTTCGATGCACCTGAAACTATGTCTCGTCATTCCGATGTCTCGTGAAAGAAATGCGCCTACGGAATGTGTCCGTCGGCGCGCGTACGTCAGACCTGGGCGGCCTCAAAAACAGCGCGGAACGCTGTCTTTTCTTCGTCCGTGAGCGGCTTGAGCGGCATACGTGCAGGACCGACCTTGAAGCCGGCGAGTTCGCAACCGTACTTCACCTTCTGCACAAACTTGCCTGCTTCCATGGTCGCCATAACCGGAAACAGAGAACGCATCACGTCCTGCGCGCCGCGGATATCGCCAGCGGTGAACTTGTTGTAGAAATCAACCACCGGCTTCACGAAGCAGTTTGCCGGACCGCAAATCCAGCTGCTCGCGCCCCAGAGGAAGAAGTCGAGCGCCTGGTCGTCCGAGCCGCACGACAGTTGGTAATTGTCCTTGTACTTCTCGCCGATTTCGATGGCGCGCAACAGGTTGCCGCTACTTTCCTTGATGCCGATGACGCGCGGGTTGTCCTTGAACGCGTCCAGCACGCCGAAGCCCACTTCGACATTCGTGCGAACAGGGTAGTTGTACAGGACGATGTCGACGTCCGGAACTGCTTTCAGGATGGCTTCGTAGTGGCCGATAAGCTCTTCCTGCGACGGCAGCGCGTAGTACGGCGGAGCAATGAGAACGTTCTTGTAGCCCGCGTCGCGGACCAGTTGGACCTGTTCGATGACTTCGCGCGTGCACGAGCCGTTTGCGCCGCCGATGAGCATGCCGCGATCACCCACGACTTCAAGGACCGTCTTCAGGATGGCGCGTCGCTCGTCGTGCGTAAGCGCGTAGTATTCGCCCGTCGAGCCCAGCGGAACGAATCCACTGACGCCAGCCTTGAGCTGGAACTCGAGGATGGACGCAAGCGTGTCGTGGTCGACCGCACCGGACACATTGAACGGGGTGACGAGTGCGGGCAGGATACCTTTCATCTGCATTTGAGTTACTCCGACAATCAAAAATACTGTTTGGGTTAATAGGCAAAACGTCTGAGGAAGCGCGATTCAACCAGCCCGACCAGACGTGTCAGCGGGAACGCGACAAGGAAGTAAATAATTGCAACTGCGGTCAGGAACTCCACCGGCCGAGCCGTGCTGTTGGAAATGCTCTCTCCAACAAACATCAGGTCTGCGACACCCACCGACGAGATGAGCGCGCTCTCCTTGAACAGGCTGACAATGTTCGAAAGGAGCGGCGGAACCGCCCTGAGCAGTGCCTGTGGAAAAATCACATAGAGAACCTTCGCTTGCGGCGTGAGGCTGAGGGCGGTGCATGCGTCATGCTGTTCGGCCGAAATTGATTTCAGGGCTCCACGGAAGGTCTCGCTCGTAACCGCCGCCATGTACATGGTCAGTGAGATGACGACTGACAGGTACGGAGGAATCGGTATCCGGAAAATAACCGGGAAGCAAAAGAAGACCCAGAAAAGCTGAATCAGCAGTGGCGTGCCGCGGAAGAACTGGACATAAAAAGTGGTTAGCCCTTTAACCCATGGTGTCGGCGACATCCGCAGCAGGCTCAACATGAATCCTGCGAGGCTCCCTATCACTGCACAGCTGCTTGTAAAAGCCAGCGTAACGCCCAGCCCCTTAAGCAGGACGTGCCAATAGGGAAAGACGGCAAAAAAGTTGAGGCTCATGTTCAGTTCCTTATCGCTGCATAGCCGCGTCCTGCCGGCGCTCGACAAGATGCACTAGCTTCGAGATGGGCAAGGTTAGTGCAAAGTAAATCAGCGCCACGACGGAGTAAGTCTCGAGAGGACGATAAGCTTCAGTCGCGAGACTCTTGGCGACGTACATCAGGTCAGCAACAGCAACGATGGCAACCAGAGCACTTTGCTGAAGACTGCCGATGCCGTTGGTCATCAGAACAGGCATCGCATTTCGCAGGGCTTGTGGCAGCACGACGTAGAACGTACGCTGCCAGGGACGCAGTCCCAACGCAACGCACGCGTCGAGATGCTCCTTGGGAACTGCCTGGACACCGGCTCGATACGCTTCCGCGTTGAAGGCAGTGAGATTCAGGCCGAGCGCAAGCACGCCCATAACGATGGGGTCGATGAACACATCTGCGAGCATCGGAATGCAGTAGAAGAACCACACAATCTGCAGCAGTGCGGGTGTGCAGCGGAAAAACTCGATGAAGAGCTGAGCCGGCCATCGAACGACTGCCCAGCGGCTCATCGCCAAGAGACAAAGAAGGAAGCCCAGAACAAGGCCCATGGCGTTGGAGGCAATAGCCAGCTCCAACGTCACCCTGAGGCCAGAAAGCAATGCCCCAACACTGCCTTCAAGAAAACTAAAGTCAAAGTGGTAGTTCATGGCTTTAACCTCAGTCGAGATGCAGAACTTTCTCGAGGAACTCGCGAGTGCGAGCCTCTTTCGGACACTTGAACATTTCGGCAGGTGCGCCCTGTTCCACGATTTTTCCGCTTGCGCAGAACACCACACGAGTGCCGATATCACGCGCAAAATGCATATCGTGCGTGACGATAATCATGGCCATCGTCTGTTCAGCCAACTGCAGCATTACGTTCTGCACTTCAACGACCATTTCCGGGTCGAGTGCCGACGTGACTTCGTCGAACAGCATCAGCTTTGGCTCGAGCATCAATGCGCGGGCGATTGCAACGCGCTGCTTCTGACCGCCGGAGAGCTGGCTCGGATATGCATGCAGCTTGCTTTCCAGCCCCAGCCGGGCGAGATATATCCGCGCACGCTCGGTGGCCTCTGCTTTCGACAGGCCGCCAGCCTTGACGGGGGCGAGAATGAGGTTGCCGAGCACCGACAGATGAGGAAAGAGCGTGTAGTGCTGAAACACCATGCCGATTTGCTTCTGGAGCTTGGCGTCAATGCGTTTTGCACGTCCTGCATCAGCGCCTCGAATGTAGGGCTGGCCCCGGAAGCCAATCTCGCCACTTTGAATTCCCTCGAGGCCCATCATGACGCGCAGCAGGGAGCTTTTTCCGCTTCCGCTAGGGCCGATGATGACAAGGCGGTCGTCAGCACGCATGTCGAGGTCCATCTTGTCCATGACGACAAGGTTCTCGCCGTAAGACTTGTACACCTGGCGAAACTGGACGAAGTCTCCGGTTGTGGAGACGGGAACGTCATGGACGGCGGATTGTCCGTTGGGTTGAATGGCCATGGTTTGGGGTGACAACATTGAAGTCTCTCCAGCGAAGCGCGTGCGATGCGCCTGAATAAGTAAGCGAGCCAAAACTGACGGTCTTCAAGCAACTCCGGCCGAGGCGCTCATGTCCGGCGGCTGGTACCCGGCAGGGAGGGTTTCGGGCGGACCGCCCTTCACCATACATCTCGCCGCGTGCTACATTGCATTCTTCGGTGTATGCAGCGTTGCACACAGTTTAGGCGGCTGAAATTTGCACTGTCAACCTCTATTCGAGGTTTTCAGGGAAACCGCTCAGGGGGTTAACCCGCAGCACAGAATTGCCAGTGATTTCTTGCTGCTGAGAGGCCCATATCGACAGCAATTCAGGCGAAAGTGAAAGGTTGAAAAACACGTCAGCTGCGGCCGCTCCATGCTCACTGCATCGCTGCGATGCCTGAGAGACGGTGCGTGCTAAGGTGCGCAAAGAGGCCTCCGCTGATGCGAAAGCTTTTAATTTGATTTAGAACTTATGACGGATACCCAGCCGCACTACGGTCTGGCGGGCGCTTCCCGGTGCCTCCGTCGCGGTGGGCCCGATTGCGTAGATGCTCGCAAAGGTCGCATCCCCGGCTGCCTTCTGGTAAATGGCCATTGCGAATACGTCCGTGCGCTTTGAAAGGATGTAATCCAGCATCACGTTAAATTCGTGCCATTTCGGATGCAGGTCCCCGGTTGCGGAAGCTTGATTGCCGCTCGTGAAATAGTAGCCCCCGGACAAAAGGACGCTCGGTGTGAACGTGTAGGTTGCGTTTACTTCGTAATTGTCGAGTCGCAGGTAGCTGGAAACGATGGGGCCTGACTTGATGCCATCAAGCACCGTCCGGGCCCATGACGCTGCCAGCTTCACGGGGCCAATCGTGTACGTTCCACCCGCACCGTAGATGCGCTGACGGGCTGCGACGAACGGAGCGTCTGCATTGGATGAAACAGCGCCATCGGCGTTTGTGCCTGGATTATCCAGTTGCTCGAATGCCGCGCCGAGATAGATAGGCCCGTTCGCATAGGAACCCCCAACGCTATACGCACGGTTTTGCTTGAACCCTCCGGCCTGATTACTCATCCCGTACATCGTTCCGAACGTGAAACCACCTAGGTTCGGACTCGTGTACTTGACGGAATTGTTGACGCGGAAGTCGTTGCCGATGTTGTCACTGTCGAACGGATGGCACATGTATCCGCCGCCGTAGGTGCCGCACGAAGTCAGCGGATAAAGGTAGTCAACAACCGGGTCGTACTGACGACCGAGGGTAACCTTACCCCAAGACTGCCCCGACATCCCCACCCAGGCGAGGCGCCCGAATATCCGGCCACCTTGGCCGAGATTGCCGTTCGCCACGCTAAAACCATTCTCGAGCTGAAAGATAACCTTGTTCCCAGCCCCGATATCCTCTGCCCCCTTCAGGCCGAATCGACTTGCCTGCGGAGGGCCATCGGACAACATAAACGCGTGCGCACCGTTGCCGGTTTTGAGATTGCTCACGTAGTTGAATCCCGCGTCGATAATTCCGTACAAGGTGGCGCCGCTCTGAGCGTTGGCGACATTTGCGAGCATCATTGCAATAGCAGCGCCAAACAGCCGTGAAGCTTTCATATCGGACTCCTCAATATATTGTTTAAATCAGCTTGCGTTACGAAGACCCAACCTGCAGGAGACCTGCCGCACCATGCACGGAGTCGACATCTGTTGCCGCCTCCGACAGCAGCACCACCCTGAGGAACCGCCGGCCTCGCTTCCACGAACCGCCCGGCTAACAGCGCTGTCAGATATTCAAACGCTGCAGTGTATACATCAAAGTGTGCAACTTGCGCCGATTATGTCGCCCAATTTTCGACAAGGTCAAGCGAACAAAAACCGGATAGGTACCGCTCGAACCGAAGTGTCGCGATATATCGGGTTAACGCGGAGGTGAAAAACCGGTGGCGACCCAAAAAACAGTTTACTTGTCGAATTTTAGTCGACAAAATGATTGCAGGAAATCCGGAAGGCCCAAACGGGATGCAACGGATAGCACAGGGATGGCTCAACCCTCGAAAAACCGATGCTGGGTGTGCCGTGAGACGAGGTGACAAGGAACGTTCGATGAAGAAGCCCAACATTGTGTTCATCATGGCCGACCAGTTGACGGCTTACGCGCTCCCTGCGTATGGCAACAAAGTCTGCAAAACGCCGCATCTGGACAAGCTAGCGTCTGAGGGCACCGTTTTCGAGCACGCATACTGTCCGTACCCGCTCTGCGCGCCATCGCGCTTTGCTTTAATGAGTGGGCGCCTGCCTTCCCGGATTGGCGCTTACGACAACGCGGCCGAGTTTCCCGCGTCCGTTCCCACATTCGCTCACTACCTTAGGGACGCTGGCTATTACACGTGTCTGTCCGGCAAGATGCATTTCGTCGGCCCCGACCAGCACCATGGGTTCGAGGACCGTCTGACCACCGAAATTTACCCCGCGGATTTCAGCTGGACGCCGCTGACTTATGACGAGGTCGGCGACCCGGAGCACCCGGAAACGCATGTCAAGACCCAGGGCGTGTCAAGCGTTGAAACGGTCGCCGACGCGAATGCCGTCGCGCGGTCACTCCAAATCGACTACGACGATGAAGTCGCCAGGCGTGCGGTTCAGCAAATCTACGACTGGCGTCGATATGGTGACGGTCGCCCTCTATTCATGACAGTTTCGTTCACGCAGCCTCACGACCCGTACGTCTCGACTCCCGAGTTCTGGAATCTCTACAAGGACGAGGAAATCGACGAGCCTCGCGTCGCCGAAATTGAACTCGACAAGATGGACCCCCATAGCCGCGGCCTGTACTTTCACTACGGTCTCGACAAGTACAACGTGACTGACGAAGTCTATCGGCGCGCGCGGCATGGCTACTACGCTATGATTTCCTATATCGACCAGCGCGTGGGAGAACTACGGGCGGCCCTCGAAGCCACCGGGATGGCAAAAGACACGATTCTGATGTTCACGTCGGACCACGGCGACATGGTTGGCGAGCGCGGTCTATGGTTCAAGAAAAACCTGTTCGAACCCGCGCTATCCATACCGCTCTTCTTCTACGACCCGCGCGCAAAGGGTCCCGGACGCGTAAAGGCCCCCGTATCACTCGTCGATGTGCTCCCCACTCTGGTTGACATTGCTAATGGAGACGAGAAAGCCATCGTGACGGCCTACGAAGGCAGCAGCCTTCTGTCTTTGATGAAGAAAGATGAGCCCGACCGGGTGGTTCTTGCTGAGCACCTTGACGGCGGGACGAAAGCTCCACGCGTCATGGTGCGAAAGGGAAAGTACAAGCTGGTCTATTCCAGGGCGTATCCTTCCCAGCTTTATAATCTTGATGCAGACCCGGGTGAGGTCAATAACCTCGCCGACGACCCGGAGGCTCGCCCCATCCTCGAAGAACTCAAGACGATTCTGGCGGAAACGTGGAACCTTGAAGACCTTCGGGAAGAAGTCGCGGCCAATCAGCGAACTAGGCAGTTCCTGATGCGCTCGCTGCAGACTGGTCGGGTTATCGACTGGGAAACTTATCCGAACGCGGTTCGCGACCACACGAAGTTTGTTCGTCGCGGAGAGTATTTCCCCGAGGTAGAACAGCGGTCGTACCTGAGATTGCCCGACAGCGATTGAACACGGCCCGGCGACCCAGATAGTCGGGAAGTCCTGGAAGGCTCTCCGCAATCTTCCCGAACAAACCAGATTGACTGCGGTATCCAATCAAAACGAAGCATGCTATGAACACTCTCCTAACTGACGACGAGCGCCGAGGAAAGGTAACCAGCACCAAAACGGTGTATCAGACGCTTCGCACCGAGATTCTGAACCTTGCGCAACGACCAGGAAGGCTTCTTGACGAGGCAACGCTGGCCGACCGGTTTCAGATGTCCCGTTCCCCGATACGCGAAGCGTTGATTCGGCTGGTCGGCGACGGTCTCGCAGTCGTGCTTCCCAACCGAAGCACGATTGTGTCGCCAATCGAACTGGAGGCGTTCCCGAAGTACGTCGAGGCGCTCGGTATCGCTCATCGCCTGAACTGCAGACTCGCCGCGACAAATCGTACGGACGAGGATCTGGTCATGATTGCGGCTGCTAACAAGGAATTGCTCGAGACAATCGCAACAGGTGACTATCTCAGCGTTTCTGCGGCCCACAAGAACTGCAATATGGCGACAGCGCGTGCAGGCCGGAATCCCTACCTGGCTGCGTTCTATGAGCGCCTGCTCGACGAACGCCGTCGGATGTTCAATCTGCACATCGAGCACCTGGGACAGACACACGATGCGAATCAGTTGTATCAACAGCACGAGATGATGTTGAAAGCCATCCGCGCCTGCGAACCCGACCTGGCAGACAACCTGGCGCTGGAACAGACAAGGCACTTTCGGGAGAGCTTTTTCGAATTCATGCGAAGCGACCAGGTCTCTGAGGTTGACCTGAGCAAAACCGTCGAGGGGTCATGAGGTGCCTGTTCTGGGTCGGCTGGTTGACGTATTGAACGCGACATCCGGCGGTTGTCGCCTTTAACAAGCGGGTTACGTCAACTGGAGGTACGGGCTTCAGACAGTTTTGTTAGGACGACATTTTAATTTGTCGGATTTCCAGTCAAATATTGCCAGGTGAAGAAGCTCAATGCACTGATGTGCACCATTCGAACGGATTGATTGACCACACCATCACTTTCTTTTTTGGGGTCGACATGTTAGGTAACTCTCGCTTGACTCTTGGTGCCGCAGCATGTGCGGCATTTCTCTCCGCTGCCCTCGCAAGCATGCCGGCCAAGGCCGATGATGCAAACACGTGGCAAGCCGTCAAAAAGGCGGGCGTACTTCGCTGTGGCGCCGCTGTCGCACCTCCCTATGTTATGCGCGACCCCAGTACCGGGACGCACAGCGGATTCTTCAGCAGCCTGTGCCGTGACTTCGGTGAGAAGATTCTGAAGGTCAAAGTGGAGTTCGTTGACACTACGTGGGACAACATCGTCGCCGGCTTGCAGTCGGAAAAGTGGGACCTCTCCATGGCGCTCAACGACACGCCTGCCCGACGGGAAGCCATCGATTTTTCCGCTCCGGCCATCGACTACAGCCTGTCGTTCGCGTACAACAAGAAGAATCCCAAGTTCGCGGGAGGTATCCACTCCCTTGCCGACATCGACAAGAAGGACATCAGAATTGCCGTCATGTCTGGCACCGCCGCGGACAAAGCCATTACTGCTGCCCTGAAGCAGGCAGAGATTGTTCGCTTGCCGGGGGACGATGAGGTACGGCTTTCCCTTCTTTCCCGCCGAGCAGATTTGGTTGCAGACCCGAGCATCACGAACATGCTTCTTACGCAGGCGCACCCGGACTGGGCAGCAGCGTTCAGCCCAACGCCCCCACTCGCGCACCAGAACGTTGCGTTTGGTCTTCGCAAGGGTACTCCGCCTGCGGACGTTGCAGTTCTCAACGACTTCATTGCGTCTCAGGTGAAGTCTGGGTCGGTCGACAAGCTTGTGAAGGCTTCGGTTCAACAAATGCTCGACGCCGCAAAGTAACAACTTCCGTATTCAAGCCGCCAACGACCTCTAAAAAACCCCGTTGGCGGTCTGATTGGAGACTGATTGAACAGCGCCCCGACGAGAGCGCATAACTCGAGGCCACTCTGAAGCCGCAGGTAGCCGAACAGTCATTGAAATGGGCTGGGCTGCAGCGCCATGCAAATGGAACAGGGAGAGAGGACTTGCGCAACTTGTACGCATCGCAAATGGAACGGCGCCGCGATGCCGGCAGGGCCATCGCAGCGCTCGGTGTATTACTTCTCTATGTGTTACTTGTTCGAGGTGAGCATGGCCTGGACCGATGTCTTGATGAGGCGATTGACGGCGCCCGATTTGACCTGCTCATTGACGTACTTGTTCAGGACGGCGATGTCAGCCGCAGGCGTCTCTTTCCGAACGCCGAATGCGACTTCCTGCTGAGCAAGAGGCGGGGTCGGCTGGACGGTGGCCGCCCATTCGGGATGCGCCTCGGTCAACAGCATGTTAGTGATGTTGGCGTCAGCAAGAAGGTCAGCGCGTTTCGACATGAGAGCAAGACGCGTCTCATCGTTGCCTGGCAAGCGCATGATTTGAGCCTGTTTGATAACTGCCGAAATAGCCTTGTCTTGCGCAGTTCCTGACATGACCGCGATAGTCACGCCCTGCTTGTCAATTTCCGCAACAGTGTGAGCACCCTTCGGAATTTTCGGGTTGTTCTTGTTATAGACGAACGAAACGTTGTAATCCGTTGCCGGCACCGAGAAGGAAATCGCCTTTTCGCGGTCCGGTGTGTCGTTCAGCGCCATCGAAAGGTCCCACTTTTCCGACTGCAGACCTGCAACGATGTTGTCCCACGTGGTGTCGACGAACTCGACCTTCACCTTCAGGACGTTCTGTCCGAAGTTTCGGCAAAGCTCGGAGAAGAAGCCGCTGTATTCCCCGGTCTTCGGGTCGCGCATCACATACGGAGGCGCGACCGCCGCGCCGCATCGCAGGACACCTGCCTTTTTCACGCTCTGCCATGCGGAGGAGTCGTCAGCGCGAGCCGGCACACTGGCAATGACGCAACCAGCGGCAACCAGACACAACAAAGCTTGACGGGTAAAACGAGACAGCCGAACCATGATGACCTCTCAAACAAGGGGAATCCCGGCGACGAACATGCGTACGTCACACAATTATGTGTGCTTAGATGTGTGCACCTGTGTATGCATAATAGGAAGTCAAAATTCGACTTGTCAACTAGGCGATTGCCCTGGCCTTCCGGGCGAAGGCCGACGCAAAAGCCGGGCGGTAGAAGCGGAGGCGGCAAAGCAGTGCGATGCACCGTCTGGCACAGGCACTGACGTTGTGGGACGGCACCATGCTGCAGACGCTCTCGGATATGGCACTGAGGGTGTGTGATGCGGGCAGCGCGGGCATCGGCCTAGTGGAAACGGACACCGACGGCACGCCCATCTTCCGCTGGGTCGCGGTTTCGGGTGCATGCCTTGCCGCCGTGGGCAGCACCATCCCGATAGCGGAGAGTCCAGGCGGCGTGACGCTTGAACTGGCAACGGGGCAACTCTTTTCCTTTCCCTAGCGCCACTTCGCCTTTCTGAAACACATTGCCCCCGAGATTATCGAAGAACTGGTCGTACCGATTCCGGGCGAACCTGACCCGTGGGGCACCCTGTGGGTGATGTCTCACGACAGGGGACGCGTTTTCGATACCGAGGACCGTAGAATCCTCACCAGTCTCGCGAACTTCACCTGTGCAGCGCTCACGATGACCCGGGCAAAGGCCGACGCCGAAGCGCGCGCGTCAGAGGCGGAGGCATCAAGGAATGCTCTGACTCTCGCCGAAGCACGCAAGGACGACTTCATTGCGTTGCTGAGCCATGAACTGCGCAATCCTCTCGCACCCATTGACAGTGCCCTGACGGCCGCACGAAAGCTCGCTACAGATAATCCCGCCGTGTTGTCTGCGCTCGGCATCGCCGACAGGCAGATGCGCATACTCAAACGACTCGTCGGCGACCTGCTCGACGCGTCCCGGATAAGGCATGGAAAGCTCTCCACTCGCCCTTCATACGGGCTGCTCCAGGATATCGTGGCCGATGCAGTGACGGCGATGAAAGCCGACGTCAAAAACGGTGAGCACCGCATCCATGTGACCATTCCGCCGTTTCCGGTGACCGTTCACGCCGACGCTGCCCGACTCACCCAGGTCATATCGAATCTGCTGACGAATGCAGTGAAATACACCCCTCCCGGCGGCGACATCACTTTGTCAGTCGAGGCACCGGACCTGAGCATCGAGCCGATACACGATTCATCGCCCCGCACTGCGGTCATCACGGTGAGGGACAACGGCGCGGGCATTTCGCCGTCACTGCTGCCACACGTCTTCGAGATGTTTGCCCAGTCGGCGTCAGCACGCGGAAAGGCAGAAGGCGGACTCGGAATCGGACTGGCGGTCGTGAAGCATCTGGTTGCCGCACACAACGGCACGGTTATCGTTGCGAGCGACGGTGAAGGCCAAGGGACGGAAGTCACCGTGCAGCTCCCCATTGTCTGCAAAAGCACGAGTGCCCCCGTCGCGTCCGCGACACGCACCATGGCACCGGCTCGCATCCTTCTCGTGGACGACAACGCAGACGCCACGGCGGCGCTCGGCACATTGCTGGAGCTGGAGGGGCACGAGGTGAAGCGGGCACAGAGCGGACCCGACGCGCTCTCGATAGTGGAATCATTCACGCCCGACGTTGCGCTGATTGATATCACGATGCCAGGGATGGATGGCATCGAGCTCGCACAACTACTTCGCCTTCGCGCCCAATGCTCCCTGACGAAACTGGTCGCATTGACCGGCAGTACCGATACCCCAGGCAGACCTCAGATTGATGAGCGGATATTTGACTGCCATCTCATCAAACCGCTGTCGCTCGATGACCTCGCGGATGTCATGCGCTCATGGCGTCGCGGTCGGCGGAAAGTGTCGATGGGGACGGCATCATTCCCGGGCAGCGCTAATTCCGCCGACTCACTGGTTACGAAAATCTGGCACAGACGTTGGGACGCGACCCGACATCGTAAAGACTGGCACCGCTCGTGACACATCGAGGACGGCATCCGGAACATATAAAGGAGGCTACCCCTCACGGGACATGCCATCGCCCCGAACGGCCAATATGCCGTCGGCGGGAGTATTGTGCAGGGAACAAAACTCATCAAGGATTCCCGCATCGTCGCCAGCTTCGAAACCGGGGGCGAAGCGCATGCCCCAGGACCTGATTGGCCGCGCGCTTGAGTAGACAGCCACGACTAACCCAGTGTCGCCAGCAGCTTCATGAAGTTGCGCTTGGCACGATAGGTCTCGCGGATGGTCTGCAGTTCATCGGCGAACTGCGCATGCTCCTTCAGTTCTGCTCGCAATTTCCCGATAGTCCGCACGATGCCGAACGCCTCCTCATAACGGGCGTTACGCGTTCCACTCTCGGCGGCGATGGGTAGCAGGCGGTGATACAGGACAATGGCGTCGTGCGGATGGGTCTTTGAGCGAATGGATGCCATCGTTGCCCACATAGTTGTCGCCACGGGACCGCCGCAGAACGTCTTCCACGCCGTGTCGTACTCGCGCCCGGTGAGAAAGATTTTGACCAGTTCGGTTCGCGTCGGCATCTGCCAGGAATTGCGCTTCGCTTTGGTCGGCGCCTCTTCAGCACGAACAAGACTCCACAGATGATTGAGCGCGCGCTCGCGTGTCATATCATGCTGGCCAGTCGCGCTGGCGACATCCATCAGGGCGGCGAATGCTTCTGCACCCGGGTGCATCCCGAAACGCTGCCACGCGAGCACATCAGCCTTCTCGAATTCGCCGCGCCGCAGTTGCTCCTGGATGCAGAAGTCGAGCAGACGCTGGTCCACGTTCTTGCCTGACTCCATGAGGCCGCGTTCGGCCCACGCGAGTCCTTCGTCGTAGCGCCCGTGCTTCGCGCAAAGCTCTGCGACCAGCAGGAAGCGGTAGGGACTCGACAGGTCCTTTGACCGGATGCGAACCAGTGCGTCCACATCGCCGTCGAGGTCGGCCAGCGCCTCCATCGCGCGTTCCAGTCGCATGCGTAGCGGGTCGAACGACCGGCGAAACTCATTGCTCGGCGCCAGTGCCGGCAGGCCGTCCCATCCGTTTTCTACAAGCATGCGGTACCGATGAATCCCAAGGTCGCCGAGCGGTTCGGCGTAAGCCGGCAACACATCGTAGAAGGTATCCCACATGCCGTCGGTCTGGAACCGGAACAGTCGCTCCGCGAGCTTCGTTGGGTCCGGTCGCGTCTGTCGACATGCTTCGAGATGTACGGCGGCAAGCTCCATGATGGCCGGCATCACATCACCCCGGGAGTCATCAATCTGCTCGAGACTTGCTTCGGCGCCGGCAATCGCCAGTTCCGCAAGCTCGACCACCTGGGCGGCCTGAGGACTGGCAAGCCGCTGCCGCAGCATGTCCGCGAGCGCCATCAGGCCGTCGCCGTACGCGCCGGCTTCGCGCCAGTCGAGCGGCCGCGAAATGCGCGTCGCCTGTCGTACCGCGGTCTTCATGCCCGGGAGGTCACCGGCGTTTGCCGCACGCGCCGCGAGCAACAGCCTGTCGCGCAGCGCCATGTCGCGCTCGACCGCTTCCAGCAACAGTTCGCGCACGGCTTCCGCATTCAGCGTCGCAACATATTCACGAATCTGCTCCTCGTACGTCTTGCGCTTTTTACGAGGCTTTGCCGGCTTTGACTCATCGGCATGAAACACTTCCGCGCCGGTATTCTCGAGCCACGACAGGGCGACCGCGACCCCGTGCTTGCAGAAGATACCGTCCTCGCCGACCGGACAGTCGCATTCGTAGGTCAGCTCGCCGTCGTCGCCCGCGCCAAGTTCGACGCGGTACCTGTGCGTGCCACGTACGTTCGCGCGAAGGACACCATCGCGCTCTTCGAGGCGTGATACGGCGCCCTCATGAAAATACGCCTTGCCGCGCCCGAACGTTTTCGTGTCCGCGAGCGACTGGATTTCGGCGAGGGTAATGATGTCGTGAAGTGGTGACTGGCTGGACATGGCGTACGTTGGAGATATGCGAGAAAGAAGGATGCACGAGCCAATCGGCTGTGGCACGAATCCGCAAAACCAACGGCCACCCAAAGGCGCCCGTCGCATGCGAAATTCCCTGACTCTGCAGGAGGAATTCCAATTTCGGGAGGGACCAGGCGCGTCCGTTGGTACTACGTCTTTCCTTGAGCGATACGACAGATATAAGCAGTCGAGGGGTACTACCAGCACGGTTTGTCAGCGCCCCAAGCGTAACGCTCCCGTAGAGCGGCGGCGCGCACAATTCGGACCCTGTCGACGTCGACGAACGCAGCGGAATCAGCGGCGACGTGGAGTCAGGTCAAGCGAACCATTCATCTACCCTCACGTCGTCTCCACAACTTACGCGTCGGACTTCCACGGCCATGAGGGGTAGACTCGCCCACTGCTTTCAACGCTCTCCCGTTGGTCCTCGGCTTGTCCGTCATTACGCTCGACATCGCCAGCGCTCGGAGCCTCGTCCGCCTGCAAGCTTTCGGAACTGCCATCGGTCGAGTCAGCGCACACGTCCTCGCCAGCTTTCACCGACGGCAAGCCCACACCGAACCACCGAACGTCGCTACGCAACGCAGCGACGTACGCACGCCATCCGTTTGCGTTGTCGGCAAACAGACTCCGTCGAACAGTGGAAGCAAGACGCTTGCGATTCAGCTCAGGCTCAAGCAGTTCCCGTGGCCATGCGAAGAAGGCGTCTGACACTCGCTGAACAAACTGCTCTGCTGTCATCCGCGGCGATACCTGTTCGAGGAGCGGGAAGCCTTCAAGCGGGTCGTGCGCTGCGGCCAGTTCGCGTACGGTCTTGTGGCCGTCACCACATTTCAGGAGACGGTTCACGACCTCCAGTACATCTCCAAGGTGAAGCAACAAGGCACGGCGCTCGAATGCATCATTCATCTGCTCATTTCTCTCTACGTGAGTCGAAGCACAATTCTAGCTTGCCCGTCGCGCAGCGCTGTGAGAGGCACGGTGTTCGCGTTTTCCTTGAGCGGCAAAAACTCGGACTTCTTCGCGGACCTGTCTGACAAGGCGTCCATCCTGTCGATTTATCAGCAACCCGGAACTGCCGATGCATGGCGAGGCGACAGGAGTCGCCCTCAGGCAACGCGGGCGCCGCGGATGTCGATGGTCAGGGTTCGGGCCGGCCTGTGCCGTCGGCCGTCCAGCTCCTGGCAATTCTCTGAGGCCCACTCACCTCGAAATATCCGGTTTCAGAAATCACAAATCCCTGGTCAACATTGCGGGCGTCTGCGGCGTTAAGGAGATGAACGGTGAAAACCGTCCCGTTACCTGAACGGAAAACCTGCTGGAGCGGAACATGAAAAACACGAACGGGCAGTCCCTGCGTTGTCAGGTCGAAAAGTGGCTCGCACCGGCTCCCACGATGCACGTTCATGTAACCAGATTCAGTCGCACCGCAGGGAATGGGAGACGCTACGTGTGCGTCGAAACGTCGTCACCAGCCGGAGCGCGCGCGTTGTTTTTCTTCAGGCACGATGACGGCAGGTGGAGCGTGTTCCCGCCCACTGCCAATAGGCGGAAGTCAACTGCAGAGCACCCTCTCGTACAGGGGGCCGCCGCCACCTTTTGATGACGGTCACGAGTTCGCCGCGCTCAATCGCGGCGCTCGGGATTCAATCTGGTTTCGGGCCGGTGCACGGCTATCGAGCCGCATTTTCGTAAGATGAGCGAAGTCCACGGACACGTGGGGCGCCACTGCACGGCGCCTCGGCCGTCCCGGCACAAATCGAGCAAGCGTGAGCTATGCAGGTGCAGACCGCCCGAGCGACGGGAACTGAACGAGTTCTGAGTTTTGCTGCTAAGCATCTCGACGCGGCCGCGCCGGGAACGAGCGAAATGTCGAGCGCTCAGAATCGGCGTTTTACCCGGATTGACCCATGTACCACAGCAGACTACAACTTCACTGTCGGAGTCTCGGATAACGTAACTGCGATTGAGCTAAGGCCATTCTTTTGCGTGTCAGCGAGTTGCGCTGAGGTGTTAGCTTGGATAGATTTTCGCTGCCTGCTTACCCTTCGGGCCTTGCTTCCGGCCAAAGCTTACCTTCTGGTTTTCCTGCAGCGATTTGAAGCCCTTTGCCTGAACCTCGGGAAGTGCGCAACAGATCCTCCCACGGTTTTGGATTGGATGGCTTTGA
Organism: Paraburkholderia sp. MM5477-R1; assembly: GCF_050436385.1. Taxonomy (NCBI): domain Bacteria; kingdom Pseudomonadati; phylum Pseudomonadota; class Betaproteobacteria; order Burkholderiales; family Burkholderiaceae; genus Paraburkholderia; species Paraburkholderia sp. MM5477-R1. Next base: position 1,224,044 of record NZ_JBNDMC010000003.1, on the reverse strand, counting down.
CGAAACAATACCCGTTGCGCAATGTTCTCTGAGTGGAAGTCCAATAGGCGCACAGCTCACTCGAACGTCTGAGGCCCCTTTAGCGTTAAGGGGAGATTTCATCGCCCAGTATTCCCAAGTAGTGACTTGCCGCCTCTGTACGAGGCTGTTTTTTTACGTGGGACGTCCGTTCCCGACAAAATTTGAAAAGCACCCGTCTCGGCGCGAGCCTGGTAACAGACGTGGGCGGACATGACGTGCGCCCGAACGGCCGACCAGCGCCCACGAGAGCTGGGCTTGTCCGGTAGCGGCCAGGTCGCAGTGTGCGGCCAGGCGCGTTAGGTCGCCGCGCCGTGCGACCACGGGTTCAACGTTCCTTCAAATTATTGCTTCGCCGCTTTTGCTGCTTTCTCGACTGCCTGGTCAGCCGCTTCGGTCACCTCCGATGCGGCTTTTGTTGCGGCGTCCAGGTTACTTTGCGCGACTTCGACTGCCTGCTTCGTGGCCTTTTGCACGCTTTCCTGAGTGGTGTTGGCCAGCGTGATAGCTTGTTTCAGAAATGCGATTGCGGCTTCGGAGCCGACCGGGGCGTTTTGCGCGAGATTCTCGACGAACGATTGAACCTGGCGGCTGACCTCCTGGTACCGCGCATTGACGACCTCTGCCAGTTGCGTTTGCGTGGTCGACGCAATCTCCGCAACCTGACGTTCGTACGTCAGGACCTTCTCCGCCGAGTGCAGCGCCAGCGCATCTTGCAGACCGGTAACTTCCTGTCGGTCCTTCTTCGCCAGCCCGTCTTGCTCGCGTTGGTGCCAATCGGCAAGCGTCGTTTTCGCCGTATCCAGATTCAGTCTGACGAGCTTTTCCTCGCCCTCCAGCATTCTGCTGGCCAGGCCGAAAAAGAAGTCAAGATTAGCTTGCTGCGCTGTAGCAGCCTGTCCCTGAAAATCAGCCATGTTCGCCTCCGGAAGATGTATGCCCAACGCCCAGCATGTTCGGCAACGGTGACCAACTGATGAAGCGCGTCGTATGGAAGCTCCCGAGCAGCTGTATTTTCGACACCGGCTCCGCAGGCGTATTGGTCTTGGCCACGAGCCCGTACAACGTCCTCAGCACTGGGCTGCGTAAGGGTGCTCTGCGGACGTCGACAGATGCAGGAACTGCAGACGACGAAAATACAATTACAGGACGGCAGCGGTCGGGGCGCCAATTGAATCTGCCTATCTGGGGCACACTTGAAAAAGGGTGTTTTTTCTCTCGCCGCCACCTGCTGGATGCGTCTGCGTCCTTATTGCGATGGCGCTTTCGCCGGAGACCATCATCGCGATGTGTGACGAGGTCGTGGAACAACGCCGCTCTTTTCCACGCAAGCAGATATTCGCCACTGGAACTTCCCGGACCCGCTGGTGACCAAAGCCGGTGACGCACGAACAGGTGCCGACCTCCGGGTAGGCGCGCCGCAACGGGCGTTCAGGTGCAGTGAAGTTCACGCGAACGACATGCCAGCCCGAGTGATGGCGTTCGACCGCAAGCATCAACATCGAAGTCGTGTCACACCTTCGTAGCCTGAAGCACGTAGGTTTGGTCACGATGAGTTACAGGAGCATTGCACGTCATGAATCGTCGTCCGAATCTTGATGTACATCTGCAAGGCACTCTCAAACACAACGGCTCCAGGCGGGCCTTCGCTGCACGACTGGACATGACCATCAAGCGCGCCAAGGTGACCTCCGGTCGGGTGGCCAGGTCACTCGGCGTACCGGAACACGAGGTGACCCTTTGGCGCGCCGGAGTTACCGTTCCGAAGAGCACGGATTGTGCGCGCCTTTCTGAACTTCTCGACGTGGACGTCGTCTGGCTATGCGCAGGTCAAGCGTAAGCGACAGCATGTCATGGCAGTTCTCATCGGACACGGCCTCGCACGCGGTTCGGCTTGTCGCCACTCACCGGCACCTCGGTCGGGTCACGTGCCTGGCTCCTGCCATTGACCGGCAACACGGTCGAAGTGGCATGTTTGAAGACAAGTTGCGCACCCGGGCCAGACTCCAGCAGAACTGCAAACTGGTCAAAGGCGGCCAGTTGACCGCTCAGTCTGATGCCGTTCACGAGGAACACGTTTACGGTGGTCTTGTCGTTCACGGGCATCTGCAAAAAATCGTCTTGTACGCCTGGGCGTCCGGTCATGTTCAAGGTCAAGGCGATAGGTCCTTGGATTGTACCGGCGATACCTGAAGCGGCCAGCCTTTTCGATTCTGGACACAATGATGGCAAGCGGTACCGTAAAGTGGTTCAATGATGCGATGGGTTTTGGTTTCATCACGTCGGATGGCAGCGGTGAAGACCTGTTTGCCCTCTTCTCGGGAATCAGCGCAGACGGGTTCAAGTCGCCGCAAGAGAATCAGGAGGTCAGCTTCGACGTGAAGATAGGGCCGAAGGGCAAGCAAGCCGCGAATATCAAGCCAGTCCAGGAGATAGTCTGTCTCTTTGCCGCTTACGGCGCCGGTTCGTCAGGCGTCGTACTTTCAAAGCGGAGTCAGCCAGGAGCGCCTGTCGAAAAAGCAGAATCCGCCACCAAGCGCCGAGATTGGAAGTCAACGCGAAGCGCGGCGCGGCGGCGTCATCACGCATGACTCGGACGCCAATTGCTTCGACCCGTTCGTCGGCGTGGGCCTTTCTGCTCCCGCATCGACGCTTTCGCCTTCCGCTGTGAAACTGGCACGCGGAGCAACTTCACGAGTAGCTGCTCGCGAAAAATCTCTGGAGGATTGAGCAATGGACAACGTTTCGCGGGAAGAGAAGATTCGTGTACGGGCCTACGAGCTCCGGGAAAAAGACGGCAGCCCCGACGGTCGCGCCGACGAGTATTGGGAGCAACCCCGCGCACAGATAGAAGAGGAAGAATCCGATGCCGACGGGAGCGGAGCCGACCTAAAGGGGCGGCTGCCGCTGTGACGAAAACTGGAATGGCGCTGACGAAGAGCCGCCATTGACCGCTTGGTCGAGTTGCAATTATTGAAAGCGGAGCGACAGCGGCGCAATGCTCGCAACGAGCCTCTTCGTTGTCGCTTTGCGCCGACCACTCGACGTTCCGGACGCTATCCAGCGTCGCTGGTGTCCTGCCGCACCGCGCTCCTGACCGCGAGGCTGACCTGGCAGGTTAAACGGCGTGCCTCCGCAGCGACACCCTTGTAAGTCTTCTTCATTCCACTGCTGTCAGAGGCGGGCGCATTCATTCCCTCTTCTTCTGCATTTTCGGCTTCGTCTGTTTCTGCGACATATCGCCCGACTTACCCATGGTGTTTGCGCCGGACGCGCCAGATGGTGACTTTGTAGCGCCGCTTGCTTTCGGCGTTCCCATTCCGGTGCCACCTGGCCTGCACCGGCGCCCCCTCCACCACCTGTTCCCGCACCCTGCGCGTATGCGGCGTCGATGCATGGCCCGTGAACTTTGACCTGCATCAAGCTGCCAAACGACATGTGGCGACTCTTGCAATTGGTCATGACAAGCGTACTGCTGGTAGACGATGATGCGGAGGCTTTGGCCGCGTGGGGCGCGATCTGTGCCACTGACGGATTTGATGTAAGAAGCGCGAGCGACGGCCAGTCAGCATTGGCAATGTTCATCGAATCCCCAGTCGACATAGTGGTCGCCGACTGGCGCATGCCGGTGATGTCGGGCAGCGAACTCTGTCATCGTTTGCGCACGCTGCCTGGACTAGCTGACGTTGCTTTCATACTGGTTTCCGGCGAACCCAGTCCACCGGCCTTCATCAATTACGACGGCTTCCTTCCCAAACCCGTGGACGGACCGGTGTTGCTGGCCACAATGCGACGGCTGCTGGCGGACCACATAACCCATCGCGAGCAACAGCGCCGCAAGACAACGTAGTCGAAAAGCCGCCTCTTGTGCTGACGAGGGAAATCGAAAGATGGCTGTTGAAAGGAAATGCCGATTCCAAAGGCACGTTGGTAAGTCAGCAAAATTTCTGCTCGCAGTAATCAGGCCGCCAAGCAGGTGAGACATATCGACAAGGCGCTGCGCGACCAGATGTCGAACCTCACCTTCGCATTGCCATGTTCCGTACACGGCAAGTAGCGATGCGCCGAGCGCTTCCTTTCTCTGCTTCTCGAGCAGGCTCGGCTACACGATTACATTCACGTTGCCGGTCTCGTCTTCAAGCGTCACAAACATGACCCCCTTCGCAGTGCCCGGCCGTTGCCGTGCGGTAACATGACCGCAGCCTCGTGCGAGCCGCTCGTCGCGATAGGTGCGCAGAGTCGACGCTGGCATCAGCCGGTTTGCGAGCAACTCCGGCCGCAGCAGTTCGAGCGGATGTCGACCAAGCGTAAGACCGACAGACCGAGATAGTCAGCGACGATGCCAGCACTGTGCTCAAGCGACGAGTCCCAAACGCTGATGGCCACATCGACTGGCAGCACCTTGACGCCATGGCGTTGTGCATCCCGTACTAACTGCGAAGGCGAGGAGAAGCGCATCGCTGTCAGTCCGTCTTCGCGACCGATGCGCTCCCTGCTTCGTCCTGCTTTCACGCTCTATCATTGACCGAATGCTTCGCGTTCGAGTTGTTCACGGGAAACGTGGCGCACGTCCTTGCCTTTGACTACGTAGATAATGAATTCCGCTATGTTCGTCGCATGGTCGCCAATGCGTTCGATGGCCTTTGCGATGAAGAGGTAGTCCAGCGCGATGGGGATGATTCGGGGAGCCTCCATCATGTACTTCACCAGCTCATGGACGAACAAACGAAACTGGTCATCGATAGCGTCGTCGTCGCGGACGATTTGTGCTGCGGCAACTGTGTCGAGGCGCGCGAATGCATCAAGCGCACCGCGGAGGATAGTCATGGCCATCTCACCGGATAACGCGATTTCCGCGACATTGATGGTCGGTGCATTGTGGTCTTCTGCAATTCGTCGAGTCCGCTTAGCGACCTTCCGCGCTTCATCCCCAGCACGCTCGAGGTTCGTGACGATCTTCGAAATGGCCATCAGCAGACGCAGGTCGCGTGCAGCCGGCTGGTACCGCGCGATGATGTTGATGCACTCTTCATCGGCCTCTGCTTCGATGGCATTGACTCGACGCTCGTCGGCGATGATTCTGTCGACCAGGTCCAAATCGAGGTGGTTAAGCGCCTGCATCGCATTCATGACTTGCGATTCAACGAAACCGCCCATCTCGAAAACTTTGGACAATACGTGGTTGATGTCAGCGTCGAATCGACTGGAAAGGTGGTTATCGGGCATAGGAATCCGTGCCAGCCAACCCAGCTGTTTTTGTAATCGCCGCGCGGTTTCGTGACCGCTCCATCACGTCATGGCGCGCGTCGTATGGAACAGTGGCCGATGTTCCAGGAACCGTGCAGAAGCATTCAGCGAAGCACAGCGGCGAACCCCGGCCCGCACGGGCAATCCGCTCGGACCGTGGTACAGCTACGATTTTGCTGGTCGACCAGTCTTGACGGTTTCGACCGCAGAAACAGCTGCCAGCAGACCCTCGGCGGTGGGGGCCGAGTCCAGCAAGAGCAGACCAGCGCGAAGAAGCTCGCTTTTTTTCACCGAGACGCCTGCGTCGAGACACTTCTTTTTCAGCGCCGCGATTTTCTCGTAGTCGGACCTCGGCATCGTGAAGCTGTCGCGAACCACCTTCTCTTTCTTCGCGCGTTTCGCTTTCACCTCGGCTGCCGGACTGACTTGCGCTGCCTCAACGGGTTTCGCGCGCTTCTGTTTGCCGGCCTTCGTCGGAGCCGGCTGGGCATCCGGTGCTGCGGCTGCGGCCACGCTCTTCTCATCCGCTGGCTTCTCATCGGCTTTCGCATGGCCGTTGACATTCTTCGGGAAGTGAAAGGCCTTCTTCGTCGGCTTCCTCACGCTGGGTTCACTCATGACCATCTCCAGACTGATAAACGGTATAAACAGTATATACCGTTAATTTGCGATTGCCAGACCGCATTCGAGATGCCGCCCTCATGCCAGGACCATCAAGTTGTCCACACAATCTGTTTGCAAGGCTATGGACAATTCCCGGGCAAGCGGGACAAGTAGCTGAAAAGATTGATTTTGTGCAGTGCGCGCCGAACATGTGCCTTTCGCAGCTCATCTGTGTCGGGCACCAGGCAGTGGAGTAAGCGCACCAGTGGTCAACAGAACACAAAAGCGTCCCTAAAGACAAAACGAAGCGATAGGTCTATTCAATTTGCATGCGGTTGGGCAGCGTCGTCTAATCGACCTCCCGAAGTTGCCGTTCCTACTCAACGCTAGGAGAGCGCCATGGCCCAGCCCAACGCTGAGGATGTCATCAAGGCTATTGCCTCCGACACCAATACCCCCACCGAGACCGTGTCGAAGCTGTATGAGGACACGCGGGCCGAATACAGCGACGGCGCGCGGGTGATGGATTACATGACAGTTCTCGTGGCCAAGCGTGTTCGCGAGAATTTGCGACATCGGCACTAGGGCCGAATTGACATCAATAACCATCACGACGCCGTGCAACGCCGCATTCTGCCGCATTGAAGAAGTGCACCGAAAGGCTCCTGCTCCTGTGTCGTTGACGTACCTCATGTGATTGGGTAAGTTCGACTGGTCATAGTTACTACAGGGCGGTGTTGATGGTCGAAGATTACGAAACAACCAGGGAAATCGAAGTCGAGTTGGATGGCACCCGCTATCGGGGCCGCTACCGCGTCATGAGCGGCACGGTTATCGTCTACTTCGAGGACGAAATCAAGTTCGCCAGCCATGACATGAACGGGCCTGACGTAGTTGCTAGATGGCTGCTGACCGACCTGTCGCGACGGGTCGAGTCGAGGAAGCGGAAAGCGTCTGGTAGCTAGAATGATTCAGGAATGGCTGTACTCACGGCCCCACCTGACAGCCTGTACGCAGCATTTCGAGCGCGACCCGTCCGTGGAGTTGCTGCTGCTCCCCCAGATATTTGACTGCCTTCTTCAACGCATGCGGTTCGCCGAGCTGAAAAGCATATTCGCGGAGTAAGGTTTCGCTGGTCACCAGGTCGTTCAAATGGCCAAGGTGCTCCTGGACCTGTGCGAGTTGTTCAATCGCCGCCAGGTAGTGGTCGTCAAGTACCGGCGCGAAGAATTCGAGTGAATATCGCAGCCTCTTCCCCGCGATACGTACATCGTGAAGCGCTGCGTAGTCAGCGTCCCGATTCGAGACCACGCGCCTAACGCGCTTTTTCAACATCCTGCTGGCTTGCTCCGCGCGCCGCGCCGCAAATTCATCCAGTGGCGTCAGGACAGTTTGTGCACAAATCTGATTTTCGGCGGCGGCCATCGCGTGTTGAACTATCCGTTCAACACCAGCATTTGCGATTGTCCTGTTGCTGAACGATAGTGCATCACTTCGATACCGGTCGACCCGTTCAATAAGAGTTTTAAACTTTTCATTAATAGTCAGGCTGATGAACAATACGTCGACGTGCTGATACTGCTTGAGCTTTTCTTCCTGCTCGCGGAGTCGACATTCAGGCCAAACATCTCCCGGTCAGGAATCAACCTGGGGGCGGCGAAGTGAAATCGGCGCTACGCTCGCGCGCCGACCGCGCTCGGCGACTCCGGACGGCTAAAAGCGACTCGAATCCTCGACTTTCTGGACATGCGCGACCCGGCGAATCGATAAAGTGCCTGCCGTCTGCCGTCACCGTCTGTCGTATCACGACAATTCTGTCATTTGCATTGCATTCCTGCCCGGACCGCCTATAACGCTGCATAAATAACTCTGTCCGTACTCATGGGAGACGGCCATGTTCGCAAGTGTGAGAGGCTTGCCGTTCCTTTTGCTAGTCCTTGTGCTCCTTTGCATTCCGCGCGTCCCCTACGCGCAGGTGGCGCGAATGGAAGTCATTCCATTCGAGTCGATGACGCTCACAGACGAGCAATTTCTGGCCGGAAGCGAAGACGGCAAGCGCGTGACGATAGCCGGTGAATTGCGGCTGCCTCGATCCGGGACCGACAGGCTGCCCGCCGTCATACTGCTGCACCCGTCTGGGGGTATCGGCGGCCAGATAGCGGACTGGGAGCAGTGGTTCCTGTCGTTGGGCGTTGCCACTTTCGTTGTCGACAGTTTCACGAGCCGAGGCATAGAAAACACAATCAATGACCAGAGTCAGCTTGGCAGACTCGCCCAGACAGAAGACGCGTATCGCGCGCTCAGCCTTATTTCCAAAAACCCTCATGTCGACGCGAGCCGCGTGATGCTAATGGGCTTTTCCCGTGGAGGGCAAGACACGCTCTACGCGAGCATGGTGCGCTTCCAGAAAGCGCATGCCGATGCGTCGACTCCAGGATTTGCAGCCTATGTTCCGCTTTACCCAGACTGCAGTGCCCACTACCTCGATGACGACAACGTATCACAGGCTCCCATTCGCATATTCCATGGAAGCGCAGACAACTATGACCCGGTCGCGCCTTGCAAGGCCTATGTGGAACGGCTGAAAGCCAAGGGGGCGGACGTAGAGCTGACCGAGTTTGCCGGAGTTAATCATATTTTCGATGCGCGCGCCTTCGCACATCCAACCTCCCTGCCGAAAGCGCAAACAGTGCGCAATTGTGCATGGGAAGAACGCAGTGCGGGACATTTGCTTAACGTCAAAAGCAACCTGCCGTTCTCATATGCGGACCCCTGTGTCGAACGGGGCGTGACAATCGGGTACGACGAGAGCGCGACGGAGCAAACGAAGAAGGCAATAGCCAACCTGGTTACCACTACGCTTAAGCCGACACCGACACGTGCCCCGTGATTCCGTTGAGACTGGCGGGAACAGCATTGCTTTGGGCTGTTACGTAAAACGCGCGGAGATTTGCTTTCTGCGAGATCTTCTTCAAAAAATGGCCTTCCACTCGAGGCCACTTATCCACATCCCCCTTTGGAAAACTTTTGTAAAAACAGCCGAACACATTGTGGGCGAAACCTTGATAAATGCGCCGCGGTAACCGGTCGGCTAAAAATTCTCCCTGGCTCCGTTAACCTGTCCGCCCGCGCTCCCAAGGGTTATCGATTCTGCAGCGCATTGATCCGTAAACGAACTTCCACGTTATCCACAGCCGAACGCCCCACTTGTTAACTATTACTACGTATACATATATAAAGACTATAAAAACCGGAGAAGCACGCCGAAACACGCGCAACGTATACGCACATAACGACAGCAACATCGCAGGACGCAGAACCAGCGAGCACCAACCCAGCCACCCACACCTCACCCCAACGGCAAACAAATCTCCGTAACCAACTCCGCAGGCGCAGTCTCCTTGGGACTGTTCAAATACTCCTCAAACACCGGCGCATCCGCTGCCTCCCTCCCAGACTGCACGAGCCAGGTCCCGTACAACCACTCATAAGCCGCTCGCATATCGCTATACGGCCCCACATGCCGCAACACCGCATATTCCCCACCGCGTATACGCGTAGCAGAAACCGCCCCACCCATCCCAACAGCCGAAGCCACTTCAGCCATCACAGGCCCCGGCAACAACACACCCGCCTTCGAGCGCAACGCCTTCTCCTCGACCACTCCCGGATCATCGAAGTAAACCCCGATCATCCGCACCTGCGCCTCGAGCAGAGTATGTTTCGCAAGCCACCCCAACAAAGCATCAAAAGCCTTTCCGATCTGCATATAAGGTCCGACATGATCGACCGACAAAATCTCCATCGGCTCCACATAACGAATCACGACCTCACGAATCATCGTCATCTGATCGTCTCCTGAAAGCGCCGGCCGAAACCGGCTATGCGTGCCTTGCCTGCGATACTGCGCCGGCGGCACACCAAACACCGCGCGAAACGTCCGCGAAAAAGACTGCAAACTTCTATACCCCGAACGCTCGGCAATCTGAGCAATCGGCATCGAACTACTCGCAAGAAAACCCGCTGCGCGATGCAACCGTAAACGCCGCACGGTCGTCGCGACCGTCTCGCCATACATCGCCTGATAAATCCGGTGCCAGTGATACGGCGACAGACACGCAATCTCCGCAAGCCGTCCTATATCGAGCGGTTCGTCGAGGTGATCGTAGATATGGTCGAGCACGCGTGCGAGTCGCGTCTCGTATCGAGCCCGATGGTCTGATTCGTTCATGACTGGACCGCAGAAAATTGGCGCGAGAGGATGCGAACAAAGTATCACGTCAGCGAGTGTCGGCCGTTTACCAAATCCTGCGGATTTCAAGCGGTGCGCACAAAAGGGGATTGAGCGCCTGTTGACCGCGCCCCGTGGACGCGAGCAGGAGCGCCAAACACAGCATCGGCAAACAGCCCCAATCTCCGCAACGTGACGCTGCCGCCGTTTGGCGCTATCGTGTAGTGAGCAGCACCAGCACCAGCACCAGCAGCAAGCAACCTGCAGCATGTAACCGCCGTTCCCATTCCTACCCGCGTTCGCGCGAGGCGATGGAGCCGCAAACATGAGCTACACCGAGTCGATCGGCAGTCGCACGTACCGCTTCGCCGACCTGAAGACCCTGCTCGCGAAAGCGAGCCCGCAACGCTCGGGCGACCAGCTCGCAAGCATCGCGGCAGCGAGCGAAGAAGAGCGGGTCGCCGCCAAAATGGCGCTCGCCGAGGTGCCGCTACGCACGTTCCTGAACGAACCGCTGATCCCCTACGAAACCGACGAAGTCACCCGCCTGATCATCGACGATCACTCGCCAGCAGCCTTCGCCGAAATCTCCCATCTGACAGTAGGCGACTTCCGCAATTGGCTACTCAGCACCACAACCGACACCGACGCACTCACCCGCATCACCGAGGGCCTAACACCAGAAATGGTCGCCGCCGTCTCAAAGCTGATGCGCAACCAGGACCTGATCACCGCCGCCCGTAAACGCCCGGTCATCACACGCTTTCGCAACACGGTCGGTTTACCGGGCCGCATGTCCGTACGCCTGCAACCGAACCACCCAACCGACGACGTCAAAGGCATCGCCGCCTCGATGCTCGACGGCCTGATGTACGGCTGCGGCGACGCGCTGATCGGCATCAACCCCGCGAGCGACAACCTCGCCGCGATCACGAAGCTGCTGCAGATGATCGACGACTTCCGCCAGCGCTATCAGGTACCGACGCAGTCGTGCGTACTCACGCACGTGACGAGCACGATCGCCGCGATGGAAAAAGGCGCGCCGGTCGATCTCGTATTCCAGTCGATCGCCGGTACCGAAAAAGCGAACGCGAGCTTTGGCATTTCGCTCGCGCTGCTGCAGGAAGCGTACGAGGCGGGGCTGTCGCTCCAACGCGGCACCGTCGGCAGCAATTTGATGTACTTCGAAACGGGGCAGGGCAGCGCGTTGTCGGCGGATGCGCATTTCGGCGTTGACCAGCAGACCTGCGAGGCGCGCGCCTATGCGGTCGCGCGCAAGTTCAAGCCGTTTCTGGTGAACACGGTAGTCGGTTTCATCGGCCCCGAGTATTTATACGATGGCAAGCAGATCACGCGAGCGGGTCTCGAGGATCACTTCTGCGGCAAGCTGCTCGGCGTGCCGATGGGTTGCGACATCTGCTACACGAACCACGCCGAAGCGGACCAGGACGACATGGACAATCTGCTGACGCTGCTCGGCGTAGCGGGCATCAATTTCATCATGGGCGTACCTGGCGCGGACGACGTCATGCTCAACTATCAGAGCACGTCCTTTCACGACGCGCTGTACGTGCGCGACGTGCTCGGTTTGCGCCGGGCGCCGGAATTCGAGGAATGGCTGGAGTCGATGCAGATCATCGACGCACGCGGCGCGTTGATCGGCGCATCGGCGCGGCAACCGCTGCTCGAAGGTGCGCGCGACTGGATGGGGATTGCATGAGCGAGAACGACGCACTCGACAAGGACCCGTGGAGCGCACTGCGTCGGTTTACGCAAGCGCGCATCGCGTTAGGCCGCGCGGGCAACAGCCTGCCGACGGCACCATTGCTCGCGTTCAATCTCGCGCATGCGCAGGCGCGCGACGCCGTGCACCATCCGCTCGACGTGGACCCGCTGCACGCACAGCTGCGCGCGCAAGGTTTGAACACGCTCGACGTGCATAGCGCCGCGCCGGATCGCGAGCATTATTTGAGGCGCCCCGATCTTGGGCGGCGTCTGTCGGAGGAGAGTCGCGCGACGCTTGCCCGACTGCCATCGCAATCAAGCGATGTACTGTTTGTGATCGGCGATGGTCTATCGGCGTTCGCCGCATCGAAGCAGGCTGTACCGTTGCTGCAAGCTATACATCCAAAGCTCGCGGGTTGGACCATCGGTCCCGTAGTGGTCGCGCGTCAGGCGCGCGTCGCACTCGGCGACGAGATCGGCGAATTGCTCGACGCGAAAATCGTCGTGATGCTGATCGGCGAGCGGCCGGGTTTGAGTTCGCCGGATAGCCTCGGCATCTACGTCACGTACGCGCCGAAAACGGGGTGCAGCGACGCCCAGCGCAACTGCATTTCCAACGTGCGCCCGCAAGGCCTCGACTATCCGCAGGCCGCGCACAAGCTGCATTACCTGCTCACGCAGGCGAGGAAGCTGAGACTGACAGGGGTGGGCTTGAAAGACGACAGCGATGAGCTGCTAGCCAGCGCTCCGATGCATCCTGCCGTGAACGACGGTTCAGCGTAGGAAGCAACGAGCGTAAATCTCGCACGCCCACTCACTTGCGCAACAACCTCAACCCATTGCCCACTACCAGCAAACTCGCACCGACGTCTGCGCACACCGCCATCCACATCGTGCCGAAGCCCATCAACGTCAGTACGAGGAACACGCTCTTGATGCCAAGCGCGAGCGCGATGTTCTGCACCAGCACCCCGTAGGTCGCCTTTGACAACCGGATAAACGTCGGAATCTTCCGCAGATCGTCGTCCATCAACGCGACGTCGGCGGTTTCGATCGCGGTGTCGGTACCCATCGCACCCATCGCGAAGCCGATGTCAGCGCGCGCGAGCGCGGGCGCATCGTTGATGCCGTCGCCGACCATGCCGACCGTCGCGCCATCGCTCGACCATTGCGTGACCACGTCGAGCTTGTCCTCGGGCAACTGATCGCCGCGCGCTTCATCGACGCCGACCTGCTGCGCGATCGCCTCGGCGGTATGACGGTTGTCGCCGGTCAGCATCGTGGTGCCGACGCCGAGCCGCCGTAATTCGGCGACGGCGGCGCGGCTCGTTTCCTTCACCGTGTCAGCGACCGCGAACAGCGCGAGCACGCGCTGCGCATCGGCGAGCATCACGACGGTTTTGCCGTGCTGTTCGAGCGCATCGAGACGCGCTTCGAGTTGCGGCGAGCAGCGGCCCAACTCTTCGACCAGGCGATGATTGCCGAGCCAGTACGCGATACCGTCGATATCGCCGCGCACGCCGCGTCCAGCGATCGCTTCGAACGCATCGACGTGCAGGTGTTCGACGCCGTCGTCATTGGCGGCAGCAGCGATCGCCATCGAAACAGGGTGGTCGGAGCGGCCCCCGAGGCTTGCCGCAAGCGTGCGGTATCGGAACGTTTCACGCGCGTCACCAACCACCTCAAACTCCGTCTGCACTGGCTTCCCGTGCGTAATCGTCCCGGTCTTATCGAGCGCCAACCGGGTCAGCTTGCGACCCTGTTCGAGATAAACGCCACCCTTGATCAGAATCCCCTTGCGCGCCGCGGCCGCGAGCCCGCTGACGATCGTCACCGGTGTCGAAATGACGAGCGCGCACGGACACGCGATCACGAGCAGCACCAGCGCCTTGTACACCCACGCGTGCCACGCTCCACCGAACACGAGTGGTGGGACCAGAGCGACGGCGAGCGCAATCGCGAACACGATCGGCGTATAAACGCGCGCGAATTCATCGACGAAGCGCTGCGTCGGCGCCTTCGTGCCCTGCGCCTCCTCGACCGCGTGGATGATCCGCGCGAGCGTCGTGTTGCCGGCGGCCGCCGTCACTTGATAATCGAACGAGCCCGCCTGGTTGATCGTGCCGGCGAATACGGCGTCGCCGATCGCCTTGTCGACGGGCAGGCTCTCGCCGGTGATCGGCGCCTGATCGACGCTCGAGCGGCCCGCGACGATTTCGCCATCGAGCGCGATCCGCTCGCCCGGCTTCACGCGCACGAGCGTCCCGGGCACGATCGCGTCGACGCGGACGGGCTGCCACGCTCCATCGGGCTGCTGCACGCTGGCCTGTTCGGGCGTGAGCAGCATGAGCCCTTCGATCGCGTTGCGCGCGCGGTCGAGCGAGCGTACCTCGATCAGCTCGGCGATCGTGAAGAGCACCATCACCATTGCGGCTTCGGGCCACTGGCCGAGCAGCGCCGCGCCGGTCACGGCGATGCTCATCAGCGCGTTGATGTTCAAGTTGCCGTTGCGCAGCGCGACCCAGCCCTTGCGATATGTCGTGAGGCCACAGCAGGCAATCGCGACGACCGCCATACCCGCCACCACCCAGGCCGGCGCGCCGAGCCAGCTAGCGGCTTCTGAGGCTCCCGCGACGATGCCGGCGAGGATCAGTGGCCACCACGGCTTGCGCATTGCGTCAGTGGCTGCTTGGGGCACCGCGTCGGCGTTCCCACCCTTTCCGGCGTCGCTTGCCAGTTCGGGCGTGAAGTCGAGCGAGCGCAGGGCGGCGAGGACCGACTCGAGCGCCTCCGGCGCGTGGACGACAGTCAGCACGCGCTGCATCAGGTTGAAGTCCATGCTACGCACGACCGGCATACGGCCGAGTTTCTTGCGGATCAGCGCTTCCTCGGTCGGGCAGTCCATCTGCAGGATGCGGATTGCGGTGCGAAGGTCGTCGCCGAGGGCTTCGGACGGAGGCAGGCGCAGCGACGCAGGCGCAAAAGCGCTAGCGGCGCAGCAAGCGACAGCAGCATGATCATGGGCGTGGCCGTGATCATGACCGTCCTGATGATCGTGCCCTTCATGCCGATCACCGCCGCCCACGTCGGCGCCACAAGCATGTTCACCGCCATGCGAATGCCCACATCCCTCACCCGTGCCCCTGCCGTGATCATGGTCGCGCCGCGCATCAACGTCGCCGCAACCCCCGTGCATACAGGCTTCGTCCAGTTCCGGACGATCGGTGGCAATACGGCAGGTGTCAGGCATTGGTGGCTTCCTCGTGCGATTTGTGGTCTAGTAAACACCCTGAAGCCACTACAAGGTCAAGGCCGCGTGGAGGAAGGGTCCATGAAAATCGGCGAACTGGCGAAAATCGCCCATTGCACGACGGAAACCATCCGTTTCTACGAGAAAGAGCGCCTGCTGCCCGAGGCGGAGCGCACCGAAGCCAATTACCGCAGTTACACGGCAAAGCATGTCGAGCGCCTGCGCTTCATCCGCAATTGCCGCGCGCTCGACATGACTCACGACGAAATCCGCGCATTGCTGCGTCTGACCGACGCGCCGGCGAACGGCTGCGGCGGCATGCATACGCTGGTCGACGAGCACATCGCGCACATCGACACGCGTATCGAAGAACTGCAGCAACTGAAGGCGCAACTGACGACGCTGCGCGACCAATGCCACGGCGAGCATCCGGTCGAAGACTGCGGCATCGTGCACGGCCTGACCGACATGGATGTGGCCGTGCCGCGTCCGCGGCATACGCATCTCAGCTGACGCCATGCTTGCCGTCGAGCGCAATCGCGTCACGACGCAGCGCCGGCGCGGCAACCCCATACACGGCAAGGCCGCATGTGCGACCTTGCCAATCGATCATCGAATCCAGTTGGAGAATCAACGTGTTCACCTGTAGAAATCAGTCCTGCGGCGCGCAGTGGGAGCAATCCGACGTCGTCATCAAGAACGAAGGCCAGGGGCTGCTGTTCCGCTGCCCGCTGTGCGGCGCGCGCAATTACGTCGAGCGTTTCGACGGCGACAACGGCGCGGTGCTGTACGAGCAGTTGCCGGGCCGCCCCGATCAGGGCCCGATGGCCGAGTAATCGCGATTCCTACAGACGATCCTATGAACAGTCCCACCCCCGCCGGCGCCGCATTCAGCGAGTTGCCGCTACCGCCCGCCACGCTCGCGAACCTGACGCAGCTCGGCTACGTCGAGATGACGCCGATCCAGGCCGCGAGCCTGCCGATCGCGCTCGCCGGTCAAGATCTGATCGCGCAGGCGAAAACCGGCAGCGGCAAGACCGCGGCGTTTTCGCTGGCGCTGCTCGCGCGCCTCGATGTACGCAAATTCGGCACGCAGGCAATGGTGCTGTGCCCGACGCGCGAACTCGCCGATCAGGTCACGCAGGAAATCCGCCGTCTCGCGCGCGCGGAAGAAAACATCAAGGTGCTGAGCTTGTGCGGCGGCACGCCGATGCGCCCGCAGACGGCGAGCCTCGAGCACGGCGCGCACGTCGTGGTCGGCACGCCGGGCCGCATCATGGATCACCTCGAACGCGGCAGCCTCGATCTGCAATCGCTGAACACGCTCGTGCTCGACGAAGCCGACCGCATGCTCGACATGGGTTTCTTCGACGACATCGCGAAGGTCGCCAGGCAATGCCCGAAAGAGCGCCAAACGCTGCTGTTTTCGGCGACGTACCCTGAGGGCATCGCGAAGCTGAGCCAGCAATTCCTGCGAAACCCGAAGGAAGTCAAACTCGCCGAGCGGCACGACGACAGCAAGATCCGTCAGCGCTTCTACGAAGTGACCGAAGACGAACGTCTGCACGCGGTCGGTCTGCTGTTGAATCACTATCGTCCGGTCAGCACGATCGCGTTCTGCAACACGAAGCAGCAGTGCCGCGATCTGCTCGACGTGCTGCGCGCGCAGGGCTTCCATGCGCTTGCGCTGCACGGCGAACTCGATCAGCGCGAGCGCGATCAGGTGCTGATCCAGTTCGCGAACCGCAGCTGCTCGGTGCTCGTCGCGACCGACGTCGCCGCGCGCGGCCTCGACATCGCGCAACTCGAAGCGGTGATCAACGTCGACGTGACGCCGGACCCGGAAGTGCACACGCATCGCATCGGCCGCACGGGCCGCGCCGATCAGGAAGGCTGGGCGCTGAGTCTCGCGAGCATGGACGAGATGGGGCGCGTCGGTGGGATCGAGCAGGCGCACAAGCGCGACGTCGAATGGCACAAGCTGGCCGAGCTGAAGGCGGGCAACAACGAACCGCTGCTGCCGCCGATGGAAACGCTGCAGATCCTCGGCGGCCGCAAGGACAAGATCCGTCCCGGCGACGTGCTCGGCGCGCTGACCGGCGACGCCGGCTTCGCGGGCTCGCAGATCGGCAAGATCAACGTGACCGACATGTCGACCTATGTCGCGGTGGAGCGCAGCATCGCGCGCGAGGCGGTGCGCCGGCTCAGCGCGGGCAAGCTGAAGGGGCGCAAGGTCAAGGTTCGTTTGATGGACGAAGCCTGATTCACCCGAAGCTCCTCCGGCTTTCATTGAAAGTCCAATAACTCGAAAACGGCCGCGTCAGCGGCCGTTTTCGCGACCGGGCCGCTCAGCATCACATTCCTTCATACCTACGCAGTTACCCGCATTCCCCGAAATCCACACCGCGTCCCCGCAAACCATGAACCCACCGGCTTAGGCCTGCGTCGAGCGGCTTCGCGCGAGCCATGAAGAAAACGCATGCCGCGCATGACAAAGTTTCGATTGTGAGCGTTCTTTGGCTGATGCCTAATCACCCCACCGGAAGTAACGCCCCGCCGCCGCCATTCGCGCGGCCGCCGGCGGGTGTAGATAGGGAGAAAGTCTTATGCAGAGCGCCATGCAAGCCCGCTCGAAACTGCCGGACGTCGGCACCACCATTTTTACCGTGATCGGCCAACTGGCCGCGCAACACGATGCGTTGAACCTGTCGCAGGGCGCGCCGAATTTCGCGCCGGACCCGAAGCTCGTCGACGGCGTCGCGCAGGCGATGCGCGCCGGCCACAACCAGTACGCGCCGATGGCCGGCATCGGCGCGCTGCGCGAAGCGCTCGCCGACAAGGTCGAAACGCTGTACGGCGTGCGCTACGACCCCGCCAGCGAGGTGACCGTGCTCGCGAGCGCGAGCGAAGGTCTTTATTCGACGATCAGCGCGCTCGTGCATCCGGGCGACGAAGTGATCTACTTCGAGCCGTCGTTCGACAGCTACGGTCCGATCGTGCGCCTGCAGGGCGCGAAGCCGGTCGCGATCAAGCTGTCGCTCGATCACTTCCGCGTGAACTGGGATGAAGTCGCCGCCGCGATCACGCCGAAGACGCGCATGATCATCGTCAACACACCGCACAATCCGACCGCGACGATTTTTAGCGACGCCGATATCGAGCGGCTGAAGGTGCTCACGCGCAACACCGACATCGTGATTCTGTCCGACGAGGTCTACGAACACGTCGTGTTCGACGGCGCGAAGCATCAGAGCATGGCGCGCCATCAGGAACTCGCCGAGCGCAGCGTGATCGTGTCGTCGTTCGGCAAGTCGTACCACGTGACCGGCTGGCGCGTCGGCTACTGCCTCGCGCCCGCCGCGCTGATGGACGAGATCCGCAAGGTCCATCAGTTCATGGTGTTCTCCGCCGATACGCCGATGCAACACGCGTTCGTCGACGCGCTCGCCAATCGCGACAGCTACCTCGGCCTGTCCGACTTCTATCAGAAGAAACGCGATCTGCTCGCGCATGCGCTGCGCGAATCGCGCTTCGAGCTGTTGCCGAGCGAAGGCAGTTTCTTTATGCTCGCCCGGTTCCGCGGCTTCTCCGATGAAAGCGACAGCGATTTCGTGCTGCGCCTGATCCGCGATGCGCGCGTCGCGACGATTCCGTTGTCGGCGTTCTACACCGACGGCACGGATTCAGGGCTGATTCGCCTGAGTTTCTCGAAGGACGACGCGACGCTGCTCGAAGGCGCGCGGCGTTTGTGTGAAATCTGAGCGCGCGAGAGCACACTCGAAGTGTCGAAGTCGTCAAAGTATTCGAAGTATGAAGGGAGATGTCATGAAGTTGCTCAAGTGCTTGTTGGCGCTGGCCTGTGCCGGCGCGTCGCTCGCAGCATCGTCGGCCGCAAGCGCCGCCGATACCGCGACGCTGCGTTTCGGCCTCGAAGCGCAGTACCCGCCGTTCGAGTCGAAAGGACCGAACGGCGAACTGCAAGGGCTCGATATCGACGTGGGCAATGCGGTCTGCGCGGCCGCGCACATGACGTGCAAGTGGGTCGAAACCTCGTTCGACGGCCTGATTCCGGCCCTGCAAGGCCGCAAGTTCGACGCGATCAATTCAGCGATGAACGCGACCGAGCAGCGCCGCCAGGCGATCGATTTCACGACCGTCGTCTATCGCGTGCCGTCGCAGCTGATCGCGCGCAGCGACAGCGGTTTGCAGCCGACGCCTGAGTCGCTGAAGGGCAAGCGCATCGGCGTACTGCAAGGCTCGATTCAGGAGACCTTCGCTAAGGTGCATTGGGAACCGGCCGGCGTGATCGTGCTGCCGTATCAGGATCAGAACCAGGTCTATGCCGATCTGACGGCTGGCCGTCTCGACGGCACGCTCGTGCTCGCGCCGGCCGGACAAACGGGCTTTCTGTCGAAGCCCGAAGGTAAGGGCTACGCGTTCGTCGGTCAGCCTGTGCGTGACGACAAGATTCTCGGCAGCGGCATCGCATACGGCATTCGCAAGGGTGATACCGCGCTGCGCGATCAGTTGAACGCCGCGATCGCGAAGGTGCAAGCCGACGGCACGGTGAAGACGCTCGCCGCGAAATATCTCGGCAATATCGACGTCAGCGCGAAGTAATCGCGTCGCGTTCGGCCGGCGGCGCCGTTTGCGAGCGGCGCCGCGCGTTCGCTTGTTGGCCATGCGTTTGACGGCTACGATACGTAGGCTTCGCGAAGTCGGAGACAACGGCGAAGTCGGCGGATCAACCGGAGAGCGCGCATGAGCGAGACGATCGAAGCGGCAAGCGCTGCGAACACCGCACGCGCAAAAGGCGCAGACGCGCCGCGCTTCTGGCGCAGCGCGGCGCTGCCGTTCATCGAGGCGCGTTCCATCGACGATGGCCGCAAGGTCTGCTACGCCAAACATTCGCACGAAACGTTTTCGATCGGCGCGGTGACGGGAGGCCGCAGCGTGTACCTGAACCGCCACGCGCGGGAATGGGTCGGTGCGGGCGCCGTCGTGATGATGAACCCCGACGATGTGCACGCGTGCAACCCGGTTGCCGGCGAGCGGTGGTCGTATCGGATGCTGCACGTCGACGTTGCGTGGTTCACGAAACTGCAGCACGAGCTGGGCTTCAACGAGAACCATGCGTTCCGCGCGTTTTCGCAGATCATGACGCTCGATGCCGCGCTGTTCGACGGCCTGAACCGGCTGTGCGCGATTCTCGCCGGTAACGACGACGACAACGACACCCTGCGCAAGGAAAGCGCGACCATCACCTTCTTCTCCAGCGTGCAGCAAACGCTCAATCCGGCGAGCCTGCCCGAGCGTGCCGTGAGCGGCCAACTCGCGCGTGCGGCGGAGTACATCGCCGAAAACTGCACGCGCGCGCTGAAACTCGACGATGTGTGCGAAGCCACCGGGCTGTCCGCGTCGCACCTGATACGCGCGTTCAAGCTGCGCTACGGCATGACGCCCCACGCGTATCTGATCAACCGACGCATCCAGTACAGTCGCGGGCAACTGCGGCGCGGGGCACTGATCGCCGATGTCGCGCTCGATGCCGGCTTCGCCGATCAGGCGCATTTGCAGCGCACCTTCAAGCGGCTGGTGGCGGCGACGCCGGGCCAATATCGCAGTGGAGCGTGACGCGGCATCAAGCCGCCTCGGGAAGCAGGCGCGGCTCGCGTCACTCGACGAGCAGATACATCGCACTGAGCGCGAGCAGCGCCGCCATCACGCGATTGAACACCCGGACCCGCTTCGCTTCACGCAGATGCCTGCGCAAAAACGTGCCGGCATACGCCCAGCTCGCGATCGATAGATAGCAGATCACGAAGTACAGCGCCGTGAATTGCCAGACGAGCCCGCCGTCGCCGCCTGCCGCATACGCGCTCATGCCGGCCAGCGACGCGAGCCACGCCTTTGGATTGAGCCATTGCATGGCCGCGCCGTGCGCGAACGACGGCCCGCGCGCCGGCTTGTCCGCGCCGAGCTGGCCGTCATCGATGGTGAGCTTGTAGGCCATGTAGAGCAGAAAGCCCACGCCCGCCCATTTGACGATCTCAATCAGATTGGGAAAGCGCGCGAGCAATTCGTGCAGGCCGAGGCCGATCAACAGAAGCAGCAACGTGAAACCGACCGTCGCGCCAGTGACGTGCCGCAGACTCGCGGCGAGCCCGTGCTGCGCGCCGGCGCTCAGCGCGACGACGTTGACCGGGCCGGGAGAAATGGAACTGGCGAGCGCGAACGCGGCCATCGAGAGTAATGCGGTCATCGGATGCCTCGAAACGTGAGTGTGCGAATGGATTGCGACGCTCAACGGTAACGAGGCGGCGAGGGCATGTATTGAAGGAAATTGCCCAATCGATAAGAAGCTAAAACCGCTGCGGCTTCAACGGTTCACAAAAACATTAGGCGATGACGCGATGATTCGATAACAAACACGCGTTTGAATTTAAAAAAGAAATACGCGCAAACGTTACCGAGGAAAAACAATTTTTGAATTATCAGGTAAATTCTATTTATCGAAACTTATGATATGCCCCTATGCAGCGGGCGATTATTCGGCCCGATAAACAGTCCGAAGCCTCGAAAATGCGTGATTCCACTTGCGTATGGATTCGCTATCTGCTGGGTGCTCTGTCCCAACAAACCGGAAGCGTAGTGAGTACTTCGACAAACGGACTCCCGCCGTTGGAAACGCAGAGCACATGATCCACAAAAGAAAGGCCCGGTTTCACGTCCTGATCGCATGGGCGCGCAGATGGCGGATGCCACGCGATGGTGTCATCTACGCGGGATGCGGCGTGGTGCTCGCAATGCTCGCGCTGTGTGGCTACGCGCTGTATCAGAGCCGCGAGGATGCGATTGCGCGCGCTCTCGATTCGACGCGCGATGTCGCGACGATCACCGAGCGCGATATCGCGCGCAATTTCGAGCTGTACGCGCTGTCGCTGCAGGCCGTCGCCGATGGCCTCGGGCGTCCGGGCGTGCTCGATTCGCCGCGTTTGCGGCGCGAGATCCTGTTCGATCGCGCGGCGACCGGGCAATACGTCGGCGCGATGGTGGTGATCGACGCACTGGGCAACGTCGTGATCGATTCGGATAGCGACGTGCCGCGCGGGGGAAACCTCTCGGACCGTCCGTACTTCAGGATTCATCGTGAAGATCCGGATCTCGGGCTCGATGTCAGCGCGCCGTACAACTCGAGACTCAGACCCGGTTCGCGCAGCATCGCGCTGAGCCGGCGACTGTCCCGGCCTGACGGATCGTTTGCGGGAATCGTCGCGCTCGGTATCGATCAGGAGTATTTCACGAGCCTGTTCGCGGATCTGCGGATCGGGCAGCATGGCTCGGTGTCGATCGTCAGAACGGACGGCACGATCATCGTGCGACGGCCCGACGATCGACACGTGACGGGCAGCGACATCAGCAAGACGGCGTTCTTCCAGCACCTGCTCGCGAAAGACGAGGGCAGCTTGATCGCGTCTTCGCCGCTCGATGGCGCCGAGCGGCTTTACTCGTTCAGACGGATTCCGCAATTGCCGCTGATCGTGCTGGTCGCCGAGGCGACCGACGATATCTACGCGGGCTGGTGGGGGCGCGCGCTGACGATCGGTTCGCTGATGCTGATCTTCGGGATCGGCGTGATCGTGTTGGCGGCGTGGCTCGGCGCCGAGTTGCGGCGTCGACAGCGGGTGGAGCACGAGCTCGAACGGCTTGCCGGCACGGACGGACTCACCGGCCTGCCCAATCGCCGCGCGCTGTGTGAAACGCTCGAGCGCGAATGGCTGCGCGCGCGCCGCACGGGCAGCGTGTTGTCGCTGCTATTCGTCGATATCGATCACTTCAAAGCCTATAACGATACGTATGGTCATCAGGCCGGCGACGTCGCGCTGACTGCGGTCGCGCGCTGCATCCGCAGGGTGATCCAGCGGCCGGGCGATTGCGTCGGTCGATACGGCGGCGAGGAGTTTGTCGTGGTGCTGCCGGATACCGACGCCGCGGGTGCCGGGGTGGTCGGCGAGAACATCCGCGTGGCGATCGGCGAGTTGGGCATCGCGCACCGGGGCTGCGAGTTCGGTCGCGTGACGGTCAGCATCGGCGCGACCACGTCGCGCTCGGATCGGGTGACGGATGTCAGCGTCGTCGTTCGGGCTGCCGATGAGGCGTTGTATACGGCCAAGGCCGGTGGCAGGAATAGGGTCGCGCAGATGGGAGTTGGGTGACCGGTCGCTCCTGATTTTTCTGCGCCGGAAATGAAGAAGGGTTGCGACGCTTTCGCGTGCAACCCTTTCTGATTTCCGCGACGTGCTACCTCGCGCCGGTTGTCGATGCCTGGATTAGAACGAGCCAGCGATAACGCGCACCAGCCCACTGCGCAGCGGCGGCGCTGCTTCAGCGAACTCGAGATTCACCTTGTTGGCGACGCTCAAGATGCGGGTCTGATACGTACGATAGTTCGTATCTTCGCTGTAGGTCACGGTTGTGCCGCCACTGTTGCCTTGGTGCAGGTTGTGTGTGGAGTTTTCGTGGCTCGCTACGCCACTGTGCTGGCGCTCCTTGATTTGCACGTCGGTAATGGCGGTGGCCGAGCATTACGTTCGGGAACGAAAAGGTGACAAAGTTGAGCCGACTCGATAGCTCTGGGGACGATCTGCAGGGCATTAGAAACGTAGCTTCAGTCATTTTGCCGCTCGCATTTCCAAATGCGCTTTTCGGGGCTGTGGTGAACTACGTCATCTCAGGCACCAGCATCCCATCATCGCCGGTGACGGCAAGCATATCCAGCTCCAGTTCCAATACGACCCTCGTTGGTGTCGTTGCTCAAGGTGGGACCGCGCTTTCAAATGCACAGGTCAAGTTCTTTGCAGTCGGATTTTGAAGGGAGGAATTGAGATGAGTCAGAAGCAAGCAGCGTACGATTTGACTGGTGAAATCATCGCCTTTTACGACGTTAGTGAGGAGTCCCGCGCCCGAAGGCGCGAGGGTGATTGACATAACGGAAGAGCAATGGCTCGCGTGCATCAATACCCCGGGTTACGCTGTGGTAGACGGTGAACTGGTGGCTCCCAGCGAGCCGTCGCCAGCAGTGCTTCTTGTGACAGCACAAGCCGCACAGATTGCTGCTGTGACTGCGGGTATCGGGACGCGGTACAACAGCCGGTGACCTTCAGAACGGCAGCAGGAGTTTCCGCAATTTTCCAAGCAGACAGTGCCAGCCAGGATCGACTCTTGCGCGTGACGATTGGCTGCAATTTTGCGGGCGCAACGCCCGATGGCTTCTATTGGGTCGCAAGCGACAATAATGCACAAGTTCCGTTCACGGTCGCCGATCTGATCGGTCTCTACCAGTTAATATGGGACCGTGAAAACGTCGCATTCGACAAACTTCAGGCGTTGAAGTCCCAGATACGCGCCGCCAAGACCGTTAATGACGTGGAAGCCGTCCTCTGGGACTAAGGGCAATCAGACCGTGCGGCCTTCGGCCTTACCGCAAAGGTCGTAGTGCTGGAGGCCGGACGCAAACGCTCCATCGCGAACTGCCTGTGCGACATCTTCGTATTTTAGTAGGTAGGCGCGCTCGAATTCGGCACGCTGAAAAGCTGCCTCTGGAACGTCAAGAATCGGTCGATCAATCCAGAATCCGCAGGACAGCGGCTCCAACTGCATGTCGAGATTGACGGCGTCGCTTGCTGAGAAGTAATGGAATACAAGCGATTTGCGCGTACGCGAGGGATCGGAAATCGGGCCGCCGCCGTGCAGGAGGTTGGAGTGCCAAATGAAAACGTCGCCTTTCTTCGCCGAAAAAGTTTTCTTCTGCAAGCCGGCCTTCGCTACCTCTTCGTCCATGTACGCATGCCACTTCGGCATTTCGGCCGGTTCGAAATGTCGCGTCCCGTTGCTGAAGATCATCTGTTCGATTTTGTGGCTCCCAGGGTAGTACTCCAACTGCCCTGCATCCGCGCGTGCATCTTCGAGCGCTACCCAAATGGCTATTAGGTGATTCGGTGTGGCAGGCGTCATGTAGATGGAATCGACATGAGCGGGCTGCTGACTGCCCTTCTCGAAGTAAAGGCTGTTACAAAGCGCTGGCGCGTGACCCAGTAGTTCCCGGAGGATTGGTGCTATCCGATCGGACAAAGCTAGTTGCCGCACTCCCGGCATATCGAGATAGAGGTCGTTGATCTTCATCCGACGTGTCGCGATCTCTTGGGGGGTCAACAAGCCAAGAAGACAGCGCTCACCCGTATCGAGCAGATCTACCGTTACATTCATCGGACGGGCGACTTTTCTGTCCGCGATCGAACTGACCACCAAGTCTATTTCATTATGTGAATAAAAGCCGGGCAGGATGGCAAAACCGTTGCGTTCAAATTCTTGTTTCAAAAGAGGATTCACCGATGCACCCCGTGATTTATTGACTTAACACGTTCAAATACTCAGGCGTAGAGTCTATACCATGGTCGGGCGGTGATCTATCTGCTGATTTTCCGGGCTGGCGGGGGCTCTGCCGGTTGCGGCCTTGGTCACGTGGCCAAGCTAATTCTGTGGCTAATTCGGCCGACGCAAGCCGAGCGGCGTCTGCATCGAGCGCGTCAGCGCGGGCGATGTCAAAAAGCATGCGAAAGGGTGGTGTTCGGGTGTGCCAAAAGACGCGCAAAGTCGTGCCAAATCGCGCGCGGCGCTACAGTATTGCTAGTTGGATTTGCGGAGCATCGCCGTTATTGCGGAGCAAAGAAAAAGGGCCTAGCCGAAGCTAAGCCCTTGAATTCTTTGGTGGGGCGTGAGTGACTCGAACACTCGACCTACGGATTAAGAGTCCGCTGCTCTACCAACTGAGCTAACGCCCCAACAGAAGCGAAATTATGCAGGATCTTTTTGAGATTGCCAAGCCCTTTTCGCAGTGTTATTAAAAAGATCGCATCGCCTGAACTTGAGCGTTCCCTCGACAAAGCCGCCATCCCGAAAACATCGACGCGTCCAACGCTGCCGGTATCATGTCGCGGACACCTCCCGCCCGCAGCATCGCGGCTTTCGCCCGGGGATTCCCATGAATGACAAAGAGATTACCGAGCTGCTCGACCGAGTTCTCGCCCCATGGGTCCGGGCGCTCACGTTGACGCCGATCAAGGTCGACGAGGAAAGTGCCACGCTGCGTCTGCCGTTCTCTGGCGAGTGGCGACACTCGGGCGGCATGATCAGCGGCCAGGTATTCATGGCGGCCGCGGATACGGCGATGGTCGTCGCCATCACCGCCGCGCTCGGCGGCTTCAAGCCGATGAGCACGGTGTCGCTGAACATCAACTTCATGCGCGCGGTCCGCAAGGGCGATGTGCTGATCAAGGCGCGCGTGCTGCGCATGGGCCGCAATCTCGTGTTTGGCGAAGTCGAACTGTTCGACGAAGGCGGCAACATGGCGGTTCAAGCCACTACGACTTACGCGCTGCTCGAGTGAATGCGCGTCGGACCCGAGGGGGCCGCCAACACAATCTGCGCGCAGCAAGAGCAAAGGAAAGCAAGGAAAAGCAGCATGTTCGATCAGGTCGTATTCGCCGGCGGCGGCAACCGCTGCTGGTGGCAGGCGGGTTTCTGGGACGTCGTGCAGCCGCAGCTCGACATCCGTCCGCGCGTGATCACCGGCATTTCGGCCGGCGCCGCAACCGCGTGCATGATTTACACGCGCGGCGACGCCGACTGGGTTATGCGCTATTACGAAGACGCGCTGCGCCACAACACGCGCAACGCATACTGGGGCAATCTGCTGCGCGGCGAGTCGGTGTTCCCGCATTACCGGATCTACCGTCAGGCGCTGCTCGATATCTATGGCGACAAGTTTTCCAGGCTCGCGCAGGCGCCGGAAATCCGCGTCGGCGTGTCGCATCTGCCGCGCTGGCTCGGCGCGAGAAGTGCGGTCGCGGCAGGGCTGGTCGCGTACAACATCGAAAAATACGTGCGCAAGACGCTGCATCCGACGCTCGGTCGGACGCTGGGCTTTCATCCGGAATTCGTGCGCGCGCAGGATTGCGCAAGCGTCGACGAGTTGGCCGACCTGATCCTGCAATCGTCGAGTACACCGCCGTTCACGCCGGTTCTGCGGCGCAACGGCCGGCCGGTGCTGGACGGCGGCATGGTCGACAACGTGCCGGTCGGCGCGCTAGATGCCGACGCGCCGGGCAACGTGCTCGTGATGGTCACGCGTCTTTATCCGCGGCCGCAGATGTTCGTCGTGCCACACGGCGTGCAGCAGCGGCTTTACGTGCAACCGTCGCGCAAGGTGCCGATTTCGAGTTGGGATTACACGAGTCCGTCGCAGATGGTGCACGCCTATAACCTTGGCCGTGCCGACGGTGAGGTCTTCCTTGAACGCATCCCTGCATTGATGGAGGCGGGAGCGCACGAAGCGCGATGAGCGACGCGACAGGGCGGGGCGGGCACACAGCTGATCCGCCGGCCGCCTCGCCCACCAATCACCGCCGACGCCCGCCCTGCAACGCCTCCGGATTCGCGACACTGGCGGTATCGCCGGCATCGAACGCGAGGACGTTGTTGAACGCCGCCGAAAAATACAGCTCGTAGCTCTCGCGCTCCACGTAGCCGATGTGCGGCGTGCAGATCACGTTCTCCATGCGCAGCAGGCTATAGCCTTGCAGGATCGGCTCGCTTTCGTAGACGTCGATCGCGACCATCCCCGGACGGTTGTGCGACAGCGCGTTCACCAGCGCACTCTCTTCGAGCAGCTCGGCGCGGCTCGTGTTCACGAGCAGCGCGGTCGGTTTCATGCGCATCAAATCGTCCTGCTTGACGATGCCACGCGTGTCGTCGTGCAGACGCAGATGCAGGGACAGCACATCGCTGGTCTCGAACAGTTCCTCACGACTCGCCGCGACGCTGTAGCCATCGGCGCGAGCGGCTTCGCGCGAGTGCTCGCGGCCCCAGATCAGCACGTTCATGCCGAACGCCTTGCCGTAGCCAGCGAGCAGTCGGCCGATCTTGCCGTAGCCCCAGATCCCTAGCGTCTGTCCGCGCAGCACTTGCCCCAAACCGAAGTTCGGCGGCAGCGCCGACGTCTTCAGCCCCGACTGCTGCCAGGCGCCCTGTTTAAGGTTTGCCACGTATTGCGGAATACGCCGTTGGGCGGCCATGATGAGTGCCCACGTCAGTTCGGCCGGCGCGACCGGCGAACCGCTGCCCTCGAGCACGGCAATGCCGCGCTCGGTACAGGCCGCTAGATCGATGTGGCTCGACACTTTGCCAGTCTGACTGATCATGCGCAAACGCGGCAGCTTGTCGAGTAGTTGCGACGTGATGCGGGTACGCTCGCGAATCAGAACGAGGGCGTCGACTTCCGCAAGACGGCTCGCAAGTTGTCCGAGACCGCGCACGGTATTGTTGAATACTTTGACTTCCTGGTCGGCCAGCAATTGAAAGCAGTCGAGCTTGCGAACGGCGTCCTGGTAATCGTCGAGGATGGCAATCTTCATGGTATGTAATTTGCGGCGCACCTCGTTGGTGCGAACCGAATGTTATGCTGACTGTCCCATCATGTGACTTAGCTCACACGTTGGTCTGGCTAGATGTCCTACCGTAGAAGCTGTCGCACACAAACGGAACGGCAACGCTACGTGAGGGCGAATTGAGAACGTTTTTAGCAGTTTGTTGCGTGTTGAGGCAAGCCGCTTTACACAAGGTTGCAGAAGCCTTGTAGGAAGCGTGCCTCCGCCTGGCAAGCTGTGTGGCCCAGGACGATCTGCGCGATCATGCGCCGCCAGTGGAAAATTGACACGTCGGCGCGATGAATTCAATGCCTCTCGCATGCAGCGTCCCCGGGCTTGTACCGTTTTTCTATTGCTTCAAACGGAGACAAGTCGATGAATCATCCCTCGTTCGAAGGCCAGCCCACTATCGAGGCGCCCACATGGATCAAACACCGCAAGCTGATCGACTGGGTCCAGCGCATCGCCGCGCTGACCAAGCCTGAAAAAGTGGTCTGGTGCGACGGCTCGCAGGAAGAATATGACCGCCTGTGCGCGCAGATGGTCGAAGCCGGAACGCTGAAGAAACTCAACCCCGCCAAGCGTCCCAATTCCTATCTCGCCTGGTCCGATCCGTCCGACGTCGCGCGCGTCGAGGATCGCACCTTCATCTGCTCGCAGCGCGCCGAGGACGCCGGCCCCACCAACAACTGGATCGCCCCGGCCGAAATGCGCTCGACGCTCGACGGCCTGTTCGATGGCGCGATGCGCGGCCGCACGATGTACGTGGTGCCGTTCTCGATGGGCCCGCTCGGCTCGCCGATCGCGCATATCGGCGTCGAGTTGAGCGACAGCCCGTACGTCGCGACCAATATGCGCATCATGACGCGCATGGGCCGCAAGGTGTATGACGTGCTCGGCGAGGACGGCGAGTTCGTGCCATGCGTGCATTCGGTCGGCGCGCCGCTCGCGGCGGGCGAGCAGGACGTGTCGTGGCCTTGCAACAAGACCAAGTACATCGTGCATTTCCCCGAATCGCGCGAAATCTGGAGCTTTGGCTCGGGCTATGGCGGCAATGCGCTGCTCGGCAAGAAGTGCTTCGCGCTGCGCATCGCATCGACGATGGGCCGCGACGAGGGCTGGCTCGCCGAACACATGCTGATTCTCGGCGTCACCTCGCCGGACGGGCGCAAGCATCACGTGGCGGCGGCGTTTCCGTCGGCGTGCGGCAAGACCAACTTTGCGATGCTGATCCCGCCGGCGGGCCTGAACGGCTGGAAAATCTCGACGATCGGCGACGACATCGCGTGGATCAAGCCGGGCAAGGACGGCCGCCTGTACGCGATCAATCCGGAAGCCGGCTACTTCGGCGTTGCGCCGGGCACGAGCGAAAAGACCAACTACAATGCGCTCGCCACGTTGAAGGAAAACGTGATCTTCACAAACGTCGCGCTGACCGACGACGGCGACGTCTGGTGGGAGGGCATGACCGACGAGCCGCCGGCGCATCTGATCGACTGGCAGGGCAAGGACTGGACGCCGGCCGAGGCAAAGGAAACCGGCCGCAAGGCGGCGCATCCGAACGCGCGCTTCACGGCGCCGGCTTCGCAGTGCCCGTCGATCGACGCGGACTGGGAAAACCCGGCCGGTGTCGCAATCGACGCATTCATCTTCGGTGGCCGCCGCTCGACCACCGTGCCGCTCGTCACTGAAGCGCGCAACTGGGTCGAGGGCGTCTA
Organism: Paraburkholderia sp. MM5477-R1; assembly: GCF_050436385.1. NCBI lineage: Bacteria > Pseudomonadati > Pseudomonadota > Betaproteobacteria > Burkholderiales > Burkholderiaceae > Paraburkholderia > Paraburkholderia sp. MM5477-R1. Next base: position 1,193,768 of record NZ_JBNDMC010000003.1, on the reverse strand, counting down.
CATGGCGGCGACGATGGGCTCTGAAACCACCGCCGCGGCGGCTGGACAACAGGGCGTGGTGCGCCGCGATCCGTTCGCGATGCTGCCGTTCTGCGGCTACAACATGAGCGACTATTTCACTCATTGGCTGAAGACCGGCGAGCGTCTGCAGCAGTTGAGCGCGAAGCTGCCGAAAATCTTCTGCGTGAACTGGTTCCGCAAGGGCGCGGACGGCAAGTTCGTGTGGCCTGGCTTCGGCGAGAACATGCGCGTGCTGAGCTGGATGGTGGGCCGCATCGAAGGCACCGCGCAGGGCGAAGAGCATGCGTTCGGCATTTCGCCGCACTATGAGGACATCGACTGGAGCGGGCTGAACTTCAGCCGCGAGCAGTTCGAGCAGGTGATTTCCGTCGATGACGCTGCATGGCGCGACGAGCTCGTGTTGCACGCGAAGCTGTTTGACACGCTGCAACACGGTCTGCCGCCGGCACTGACTGAGGCGAAGCGCGCGCTCGAGGAAAAACTCACAGCTTGATTATGTGAGTGCACACTCAGCATAAAAAGCCGCCCTCGGGCGGTTTTTTCGTTTGGGCGCACGGTTTATTTCCGTTTTTTCGAGTTCCGCAACGGCCGAACGACCGTTGCGCCTGTTCGAACAAAAAAAACGGAGCGAGCTGCAGCGCAGCAGATTGTTTTTGATTTGGGAATAACCGCTGGTCAGACCCCGGTTTTATCGACACAGTCGTACCAAAATTGACAATATTTCCTATTTTGCGGGCAACTTCTGCACGATTTTGCGAGTCGTAGGAGAATTCCAAGTTCGCTTCACTGGTTTTCACCAATTGTCAGGAAGCAGTAACAAGGCAGGGAGTTGTCATATGGATCATTTGCAGTCGATGCGAGTTTTCGTCAAGGTGGCGGATCTCGGCAGTTTTGCCCGCGCCGCGAGCGCCATGGATATTTCCAACGCGGTCGCCACCCGTCACGTTGCCGACCTCGAGGGCCGTCTTGGTACGCGGCTGCTCAATCGCACGACCCGCAGCTTGTCGCTGACCGAATCCGGTCAGGTCTACCTCGAGCGCGCCCGTCAGATTCTCGACGAACTGGAAGACGTCGAACAGATGGTGGTCGCTCGCAATCACGAACCCGTCGGCACGCTACGCGTCGTCGCGCCTGTCGTGTTCGGGCTGCATAACCTCGCGCCCGTGCTGCAAACGTACGCGGAGCGCTATCCAAAAGTGATTCCCGACGTCACGCTGGTCGATCGTCAGGTGGACCTCGTCGAGGAGGGCTTCGACGTCGGCGTCGTGATCGCGCGGCAAATGCGCAGCGCGAGTATCGTTACGCGGCGTCTGACCACGGGCTGCATGACCGTCTGCGCGACGCCGGCTTATCTGGAAAAGCATGGCATGCCGACGCGTCCCGAACATCTGCTCGAGCACCCGTGCCTGAGCCTGCCATCCGAATACTGGGGCGATGAACGCGTGTTTACGGGGCCGGAAGGCGAAGTGCGCGTGCGGCCGTCGAACGTGATCGTCGCGAACAACACGGAGATGCTGAGACAGTTTGCGCTGCTCGGCATGGGCACCGCGATTCTGCCGAGCTATCTGATCGGTCGCGACATGACGCGCGGCCGGCTCGTGCGTTTGCTCGGCGATTACCGTTTGCCGCAGGTCGAGATCAATATTGCGTACCCAAGCCGCCGTCACCTGCCGGCCAAGGTGCGCACGTTCATCGACCATCTGGTCGAGCACTTCAACCAGACGCCGAACAGCGTGCTCGGCGAGCAGTGGATCAAGGACGGTCTGGAGCGTCCGGCGACGTCGGCCGCGTTCGAGACTGCCGAGTCGCGCGCACCGGAAGCGTTCGATGGCGCCGAGCCGCTGTCGCGGCTTCTCGATAGCGAGCTGTCGCCGGCCGTGCCGAAGCCGATGACGAAGTCGTCCAATCGCAGTCCACGCCCGACGGCGTTGTCGCCGTTGTAAATCTCTGAATGTCGAAGCCCGCAGCGATGCGGGCCGGCATTAAAAAGGCGCAGTCACCTCAAGTGACTGCGCCTTTTTTCATGGACAGATGCGGACTACACCGCGGGCTGTGCACGGATCGCCGACTGCGGTGGCTAATGTAGCTATTCCTGCTACCACCGCGAGCCGCCGGTCCGAATCTCGCCCCACTAGCCGGTTTTTCGCGCCGCGGTCTTTTTCGCCGGTGCCTTCCTGGCCGCCGCGGACTTGGCGGCGGGCGCCTTCTTCGCCGCCACCTTCTTTTCCGCCGGCTCGGCCTTCACGGCCACCGCGGTATCACCTTCGTCCGCTTCCGGCATCGCCTTGGCCGCGGAACGAGCACCCGAAGTCTTCGCCGCTGCGGTCTTCGCCGCCGCCGGCTCCTTCTTCTCGAATTCGAAGCCGATCTTGCCGTCGTTCTGCTTGACGAGGAAAGCTTTGAAGTTACGGCCGGTACGCGACGACTTGAAGTTCGTCAGCAGATCGGTGCGACCCTCCTCGAGCAGTTTGGCCATCTGCTCGCGGGCGATTTCCTGCTGCAGGATCACCTTGCCGGAACGGAAGTCGCACGACTTCGGATTCGCCACCGAGTTTTCGCAGACGTAGCTCATGCCATGCTCGAAAACGCGGCCTTGGCACTTCGGACACGCGCCGACCGGCTGCTGATCGGAGAAGTCGGGCGGCTCGCCGTCTTCGCCGGCCGCGTCCTGGCCGAAGTCGAACTCGAGCTTGTAATTCTTGATCTCGTCGTCGAGCGACAGTTTCAGGATCGCCGAGAACGGCCGCCCCATCTTGCTGCGGAAGCCCGACAGCGGCCCGATCGTCTTGTTCTGCAGCAGTTCTTCGACTTCGGCGATCTCGAACTGACGGCCGCCCGGAATCTTCGAGATCGAGAACTCGCACTTCGAGCACGCGAAACGCCGGTAGTTTTCCTTCACCTGGCCACCGCAATGCGGGCAAGGTGTCTGCAATGTCGCGTAATCGCCCGGGATCGTGTCGGAATCGTATTCCTTCGCGCGCTTGACGATAGTCTGCGTCATGCGCGCGATTTCCTGCATGAACGCGTCGCGTGGCAGGTTGCCGCGCTCCATCTGCGACAGCTTGTATTCCCATTCGCCGGTTAGCTCCGGCGCAGTCAGCTCCTTCACGCCGAGGCCGCGTAGCAGCGTCATCAGCTGGAAGGCCTTGGCGGTCGGAATCAGATCGCGGCCTTCGCGGATCAGGTACTTTTCGGTGAGCAAACCTTCGATGATCGCCGCGCGCGTTGCCGGCGTGCCGAGCCCCTTGGCCGCCATCGCTTCGCGCAATTCGTCGTCTTCGACCAGTTTTCCCGCACCTTCCATCGCCGACAGCAGCGTCGCTTCGTTGTAGCGTGCGGGCGGCTTCGTGATCAGTTGCTGCGCGGCGATCTTGTCGGTCTTGACCTTTTCGTCCTTCTGCACCGGCACGAGGTTCGCGTCATCGCCGCTGGTTTCACGGCCGTAGATCTGCAGCCAACCCGGCTCGACGAGCACCTTGCCCTCGGTCTTGAAGTGATGGCCGACCACCTCGGTGATACGCGTCGTCACTCGGGATTCGGCGGCAGGGAAGAACACGGCGAGGAAGCGCTTCACGACGAGGTCGTAGAGCTTCTGCTCCGGCTCGGACAGATTCTTCGGCGCCTGCAGCGTCGGGATGATTGCGAAGTGGTCGCTGATCTTCGAGTTGTCGAAGATGCGCTTGTTCGGTTTCACCCAGCCCTTGTCGAGCACCTGCTTCGCGAACGGCAGGTAGTTGTTGCTCTCCTTGAGCATGCCGAGCGTCTGCTTGACCGTGTCCAGATAGTCTTCCGGCAGCGCGCGCGCGTCGGTACGCGGATAGGTCAGAACCTTGTGCTTTTCGTACAGCGCCTGAGCGAGACCCAGCGTGTTCTTCGCCGAAAAGCCGAAGCGGCCGTTGGCTTCTCGCTGCAGACTGGTCAGGTCGAAGAGCGCGGGCGACAGCTGCGTCGACGGTTTCGACTCCTCGGTCACCGTGCCGAGCTGGCCGCGGCAAGCCGCGACAATCGTCTCTGCCGCTGGCAACGCCCAGAGGCGCGAATCGCGCTTCTCCGGATCGAACTCATCGCGCTTGAATTTCGGATCGAACCAGCGGCCTTCGTAGAAGCCGCCCGCGCAGACGAACTCCGCCTTCACTTCCCAGTAGTCGCGCGGCACGAAGCGTCGAATCTTCTCTTCGCGCTCGACGACGATCGAAAGCGTCGGCGTCTGCACGCGCCCGACCGTGGTCAGGAAAAAGCCGCCGCCCTTGCTGTTGAACGCGGTCATCGCGCGCGTGCCGTTGATGCCGACGAGCCAGTCCGCCTCCGAGCGGCAGCGCGCCGCGTCGGCGAGCGGCTGCATCTCTTCGTCGCTGCGCAGACGCGCGAAACCGTCGCGGATCGAGCCGGCCGTCATCGACTGCAGCCACAGCCGTTGCACCGGCTGTTTGGCTTTCGCGTGCTGCGCGATCAGGCGGAAAATCAGTTCGCCCTCGCGCCCCGCGTCGCATGCGTTGATCAGACGGTCGATGTCCTTGCGCTTCATCAGCCTGGTCAGCACCTTCAGGCGCGACTCGCTCTTCGCGATCGGATTCAGATCGAAATGCGGAGGAATGACGGGCAGATTGGCAAAGCTCCACTTGCCGCGCTTGACTTCGTAGTCGTCGGGCGCGGCGATTTCCAGCAGGTGGCCCACTGCCGATGAAAGGACGTAGTCGTCGCTTTCGTAGTACTCGTCATGCTTGGTAAAGCCGCCCAAAGCGCGCGCGATGTCGTTCGCGACAGAAGGCTTTTCGGCGATGATCAGTGCTTTGGACATGACTCGATGTGAGGTTGGTAGATCCGGGTTGGTGGCCTTGAGGGCCAACATGGCGCGAGACGCTCGCTTGAGACCTCTTTCGATCCAATAACGACCGCTTTATAGCACAAGGTGCGAACCCAACGGGTCAAGTGCCATAAAAGCGCGTCATCATAATTGCGCGTCCGGCGGTTGATCAACTGCGGCAAACGCCGCGTGCGGACAGCGATGCCAGCCGCGATGCCGTCCCAAATGATCGGCGGGGGCCTGTGCCGCAAGCCGCGCGTCGCGAGGCTTTCCGTTTGACCGGGCGGCGCGCGAGGCCGCCTTCAGGCGACCGCCAGCGCCGGTCGGAGCTTCGGCGCTCCGGTTACGCCGGGCAGCGCGGTCAGATCCGACAGCATCCGCTCGACGATCGACACCTGTGGCAAAACCGTACCGAAAAACCGTGTCGTCACCGAGTCTTCGATCAGGACGGTCGGGAAATTCTCGACGTCCAGATCGTCGAACCGATCCGCATGAGTTTCGATGTCGATCCATGCGAAACAGACTTCCGGGTGCCGCTCGGCCAGTTGGTTGAAGGAGTCCCGGTACTCGCGACACGTTCCGCACCACTCCGCGCACAGGCATGCAACGAACAGCGTGTCGGGTTCGTTGACGCGCTCGGCGATCCGGTCCTGGTCGGTGTCGAGGTTCAGCGCGGGCATGAAGTGATTTCCTTGTGTGTTTTGTCGGGTGCTTTGGCGCGAATGTAGCATGGCCGGTCGCGAAAAGTTGCCAATCTGCATTGACGCCGGTCAGTCTCGGCTCAGTCATGATGGGCTCGCATGAAGCGGCCGCCGGGCAGCAGCGTGACCTCGCCGGCGAGTTCGAGCCGGAGCAAGGCGGCGTGCAGGGCGGCGTTCTCCATCTCGGTACGGGCGGCGAGAATTTCAAGCGTGGTCGGCGAATGGCCGAGCGCGGCGAGCAGACGCTGTGCGTCAGGGGCGAGCGCCGGCTGCGGGGCCGGCCCGGACGCCGGTGAGTCGGCGAAGGCTGCGGTCGTAGCGGGCAAAGCGGTCCCACCCGACGAAACGTGCAAACCCGCATGCTCCAGCGGCACGGCCCGCTTCGCCGAGCGTCTCGCATCGCCCGCCGGCCGCCGGGCAAAACCGAGCTCCTCCAGCACCTCGTCAGGCGTTTCCACGAGCCGCGCTCCCTGCTTGATCATCCGATGACAGCCGCGCGACAACGGCGCGTAAATCGATCCGGGCAACGCGAACACGTCACGCCCCATCTCATTGGCAAGCCGCGCAGTAATGAGCGAACCGGAACGCATAGCCGCCTCGACGATCACGACTCCGCTGACCAGCCCAGCGATCAGCCGGTTGCGCTGTGGGAAGTTGGCGGCGCGTGCCGGCGTGCCGAGCGGCCACTCCGAGAGAATCGCACCCTGCGCCGCGATCTGCCGCGCGAGCGCTTGATGCGCGGCGGGATAGACGAGGTCCGCGCCGGTGCCGACCACCGCGACCGTTCCGCCGACACCCTCCAACCCGCCCCGATGCGCGGCGCCGTCGATGCCGAGTGCGAGCCCCGATACGACCGTCACGCCCGCCGCCGACAGTTCTCGCGCGAACCGCCGCGCATCCTCGATGCCCTGCGGCGTCGCGCTGCGGCTGCCTACGAGCGCGACCGCGCGCGTATGCAGCAGCTCAAGCCGGCCTTTTATATATAGGAGGGGTGGCGGATCGGGCAACGTCAGCAGCGCGGGCGGATAGGCGGGATCGTCGAGCGTGACGATCTGGTTGCCCGGCTGCTCGCGCCATGCGAGCACCGCATCGAGCTGGCCGTCGAACGCTGGACCCGGCGGCGCCAGCACCGCGCGCGCCGCGGCGTCTCCGGCGACCTCCGCGAGCGTCTCCGGCGACTGCGCCAACAGCGCCTGCGGCAGCCCGAATGCGCCCAGCAACAGGCGCAACGCCGCGGGTTTTAGGCCCGGCGCAAGTGACAACCGCAGCCAGGCGGCAAGTTCGATACGGGTCGCGGGCAAGGTCTGCATGCGGGTCGCTCCTCTGGCGGGGCCTGCGGGCAGGCGGGCGCCATGCTAAAATTTTCATCATCCGAAATAAAAACGCGGAAATAAAACGGCAATGAGCCGCGAATAATCGCGGCGCCGTGCTTACCGGCGCGGGTTCGTCGTCGGGCGCACGAGGCGCGTTGAATCGAACCGGTTCGACATCATCTATCCTCTGCGTATTACGACGGGCTCACAACCTGGCCAAATGGCCAACGCGAGCCGCCAACGGTTGGCGGCGTCTCAAATCACACTCGAAATCATGGCTTTACTGAGCATCCTCAATTACCCGGACAAACGGCTGCACAAGGTGGCGAAGCCAGTCCCGGAGGTCAACGACCGTATCCGCCGTCTCGTCGCGGACATGGCCGAAACGATGTACGCGGCGCCCGGCGTCGGCCTCGCCGCCACCCAGGTGGACGTGCACGAACGCGTGATCGTGATCGACGTGTCGGAAACGCACGACGAACTGCTCGCGTTCATCAATCCGGAAATCGTCTGGTCGAGCGATGAGAGGAAGTTGTCGGAAGAGGGCTGCCTGTCGGTGCCCGGGATCTACGACAACGTCGAGCGTGCCGAGAAAGTGCGCGTGCGTGCGCTCAACGAGAAGGGCGAAACGTTCGAGCTCGATTGCGAGGGGCTGCTCGCCGTGTGCATTCAGCACGAAATGGATCACCTGATGGGCCACGTGTTCGTCGAGTATCTGTCGCCGCTGAAGCAAACGCGCATCAAGAGCAAGATGAAGAAGCTCGCCCACGCGATGTAACGCGCTTTCAACTTGCCTATCGCCCCATTCATGAGTCATTCGTTGCGCGTCATCTTTGCCGGCACACCGGAATTCGCCGCGGCCGCGCTAGCCGCGATTCATGGCGCCGGGTTTGCCGTGCCGCTCGTCTTGACGCAGCCGGACCGGCCGGCGGGTCGCGGCATGAAGCTGCAGGCGAGTCCGGTCAAGCGCTACGCGCAGGAGCACGGCCTCGCGGTTGCGCAGCCCGCGTCGCTGCGCCGCGCTGGCAAATATCCACAGGAAGCCGCCGCCGGCATCGAGCAACTGCGCGCGACGCCGCACGACGTGATGGTTGTCGCCGCCTACGGACTGATCCTGCCGCAGGAAGTGCTCGACATTCCGCGCTTCGGCTGCATCAACATCCACGCGTCGCTGCTGCCACGCTGGCGCGGCGCGGCGCCGATTCATCGCGCGATCGAGGCGGGCGACGCGCAAACCGGCATCACGCTGATGCAGATGGACGCTGGACTCGACACCGGCGCGATGATTTCCGAAGTACGCACCCCCATCTCCGCCGACGACACCACCGCCACGCTGCACGACCGCCTCGCCGGGGACGGCGCGCAACTGATCGTCGACGCACTGATCGAGCTCGAGCGCAGCGGCAAGCTGACGTCGATCCCGCAACCGGCCGACGGCGTGACCTACGCCGAGAAAACCGCCAAGCACGAAGCGGCGCTCGACTGGCGCCGGCCGGCCGAGGCGCTTGCGCGTCAGGTGCGCGCGTTCGACCCGTTCCCCGGCGGCGCCGGCACGCTCGACGACGGCAGCACCGTCAAGATCTGGGCCGCCACCGCCGTAGCCTCGCCGGCGTCGGGCAGCAACAAGGCGCCAGGCACCATCGTCGAAGTTGCGCCCGACGGTGTGCTGGTCGCTTGCGGCGAAGGTGCACTGCGTCTGACGCAATTGCAGAAGCCCGGCGGCAAGCGCCTGCCGGTGCGCGAATTCATTGCTGGCTCGCCGCTCGCCGCAGGCCAGCGCTTCCAGCTTCCCGAGGCGCAATAAGCGCGTCTCGCACGCCGGAGCATCGTCCATTCGGCCGGTGTTCTCCGCGCCCGCCGCGAGCGCGACGCGCGTTAGAATCCTCCATGCAGCAGACCAGGTTTTCGAGGGTGCATCACATGTTCGGCATCGTCCATTTCGAGTTTTTCATCGTCGCGGTTTTTCTCCTGAACATCACGCCGGGGCCGGATACCGCTTATATCGTCGGGCGCAGCGTCGCCCAGGGCCGCGGCGCGGGGCTGATGTCGGCGCTCGGCATTTCGGCGGGCTGTTGCATTCACTCGCTTGCCTGCGCGTTTGGGCTGACCGCGCTGCTGGCCGCGTCGGCCACGGCGTTCACCATCGTCAAATTCGTCGGCGCGATTTATCTGATCTATCTGGGGGTGCGCCTGATCTTCACGAAACCGGCCGCGGATGCGCCGGTCGGCGACGCGCGCGCGTCGTCCACGCCGAAGTCGCTGCGGCAGTTGTTCCTGCAAGGCTTCTGGACCAACGTTCTGAACCCGAAAGTCGTGCTGTTCTTCGTGTCGTTCTTCCCGCAATTCGTCACGACGGGCAGCGAACACAAGACCTTCGCGTTTCTCACGCTCGGCGCGGTCTTCGTGCTGATGAGCATGGTCTGGAACAGCTTCGTCGCGTGGATCGCGGGAAGCGTCACGCAGCGTTTCTCGGGCAAACCGGCGGTCAAGCGCTGGCTCGATCGCGGCGTCGGCAGCGCGTTCGTCGGCCTGGGCATCAAACTCGCGAGCGCCTCGCGATGATTGAATTTTCCCGCACCGCCCATATCTAACATTTCGCTTACAATCTGGCGCCGCAATCGCGCGGCACGGAGATGAAGGCCACGCTCGGGGCAAGGAGTTGCAGACATGTTTAACTGGGTGAAAACCGCGATGTTGATGGCCGCGATTACGGCCCTTTTCATCGTGATCGGAGGGATGATCGGCGGGTCGCGCGGCATGATGGTCGCGCTCGTGATCGCCCTTGGGATGAATTTCTTCTCGTACTGGTTCTCCGACAAGATGGTCCTGCGCATGTACAACGCGCAGGAAGTCGACGAAAACAGCGCGCCGCAGTTCTATCGGATGGTGCGCGATCTCGCCACGCGCGCGAACCTGCCGATGCCGCGCGTCTACCTGATCAACGAAGACGCGCCGAACGCGTTCGCCACCGGTCGCAACCCGGAGCACGCGGCAGTCGCGGCGACCACCGGCATTCTGCGCGTACTGTCCGAGCGCGAAATGCGCGGCGTAATGGCGCACGAACTCGCGCACGTGAAGCATCGCGACATTCTGATCTCGACGATTTCGGCGACCATGGCCGGCGCGATTTCCGCGTTGGCTAACTTCGCGATGTTCTTCGGCGGCCGCGACGAAAACGGCCGTCCCGCCAACCCGATCGCGAGCATCGCGGTTGCGCTGCTCGCGCCGATTGCGGGTGCGTTGATCCAGATGGCGATTTCGCGTGCGCGCGAGTTCGAAGCCGACCGGGGCGGCGCGCAGATTTCGGGCGACCCGCAGGCACTGGCGTCGGCGCTCGACAAGATCCATCGCTATGCGAGCGGCATTCCGTTCCCGACGGCCGAGGCGCATCCGGCCACCGCGCAGATGATGATCATGAATCCGCTGTCGGGCGGCGGTATCGCGAGTCTGTTCTCGACGCACCCGGCGACCGAGGAACGCATCGCGCGTTTGATGGAAATGGCGCGCACCGGGCGCTTCGACTGAGGCGCCGCGTCGCTCGGCGCGTCGAGCCTGAAGTACTGAAGAGCGGGCCCGCGAGGCCCGCTTTTTTTCGCACCGTTCGTCGCCACTGCGCGACAGCGTCTGCGGCCACCACCCACGCATGGCAGCGCCCCACCGGCGCCACGCTACAATGTGCGCTGATTGCGCCGCGCGCACCGTGCGGCTTGCCCTTGCTCCCTTCATGACTCCAAAGCCTTCTTCGCGTTCTGCTTCCTCGTCGGCGCATTCGCGCGAATCCCGTTTGTCGACGCTGCAACTGTCGCCCGAATCGCTCGGGTTCGCACTCGATTGCGCGGCCCAGGCCGTCGGCGCCGTGCGTCTCGGCGCGGCCTTGCCCGCGGCGCTGCAAAGCGTTTTCGTGGCGGTGCCCGAGGACAACGCCGCAGCGGCGCGCGGCGCGGTGCAGGATATCGCCTATCGCACGATGCGCCGTCTCGCAACCGCCGAGTGGCTGATCGCGAAGCTGGTGAAGAAGGCGCCTCCGCCGCACGTCGCGCATGTGCTCGCGTGCGCGCTCGCGCTGCTCGTCGACGACGAAGCGAGCGCCGCCTACACGCCGTTCACGGTCGTCGACCAGGCGGTCAGGGTGATTGGCGCGCGTCGCGAGTTCGCGTTCGCGAAGGGGCTCGTCAACGCGGTGCTGCGCAACTTCTTGCGCGAGCGCGACACGTTGCTCGCCTCGGTGCAAGCCGATGAAGTAGCGCGCTGGAACTATCCGGCCTGGTGGATCGACGCGGTGAAGCGCGCATGGCCCGAGGCGTGGCAATCGGTGCTGGCCGCCGGCAACACGCAAGGTCCGCTGACGTTGCGCGTGAACGCGCGCCATTCGACGGTCGACGCCTATCTGCAAGTGCTGCAACGCCAGCAGATCGCCGCAAGCAAGGCTGGCGAGTACGCGGTCACGCTCGCGACGCCAATGCCGGTCGAGCGCATTCCGGGCTTCAGCGAAGGTGTCGTGTCCGTGCAGGACGCAGGGGCGCAACTCGCCGCGCAATTGCTCGGCGTGCGCGACGGCATGCGCGTGCTCGACGCATGCGCGGCCCCTGGCGGCAAGACCGGGCATCTGCTCGAACTCGCCAACGTTCAACTGGTCGCGCTCGAAAGCGATGCGTCTCGTGCGCGCCGCATCGGCGAAAACCTGCGGCGTCTGAAGCTCGAAGCGGAAGTGCGCATCGGCGACGCGGGCAACCCCGCGCAGTGGCACGACGACCTCGACCAGCCGTTCGACCGCATCCTCGCCGACGTGCCGTGCTCGGCGTCGGGCATCGTGCGGCGTCATCCGGATATTCGCTGGCTGCGTCGTCAGTCCGATATCGCCGCGCTCGTCGCCGAACAGCGCCGCATTCTCGACGCGCTGTGGCCGCTCGTGAAACCGGGCGGCGAGTTGCTTTACGTCACCTGTTCGATCTTCCCCGAAGAGGGCGAGTTGCAGGCACAGTGGTTTGGAAACCAGCACCAGGATGCGGTACGATTGGACGCGCCGGGGCAGCTTTTACCCTCAGTTGCTCGCGCGCCCGCCGACCCATCGGCCGGTTCTCATGCTGGACGACCCGCTGAATTCAGCGCCGGCACGAACTCAGACCACGACGGATTTTTCTACGCGCGCTTTCAGAAACGGTGACCATAAAACGCTTCTTCCCGCTTCGGCTCGCTGCCGTGCTCTGGATCGCGCTGGCCGTCTGGCTTGCAGCGCCGGGCGCGGCGCACGCTGACTCGATAGCGGTGCAGCGGGCGTCGCTGCAGGCCGACAACGGCGGCTGGAGTCTCGACGCGCATTTCGAATTCCAGCTGAACAGCAATCTCGAAGACGCGGTCAACAAAGGCATTCCGCTTTATTTCACGACCGATTTCGAACTGAGCCGGCCGCGCTGGTACTGGTTCGACGAGCAGCCGGTCAGCGTGTCGCAAAGTTTGCGGCTGTCGTTCCAGCCACTCACGCGCGAATATCGCGTGTCGAGCGTGCAGTCGGGCGGCTTGCAGCTCGGCTTTTCCACGCTCAACGATGCGCTCGCGGTGATCAAGCACGTGACGTCGTGGCACGTGATCGACCGCAATCAGGTGCGGGTCGGCGAAACCTATAACGCGTCCGTGCGCATGCAACTCGACATCGGGCTGATGCCCAAGCCGTTCCAGATCGACGCGGTGAACAACCGCGACTGGAACCTCGCCTCCGATTGGAAGCGCTTCACTTTCACGGCCGCCGATCGTGCTAAATAAAGTGCGCTCATCTTCCACCAGTGTCAGCAGCATCGTCGTGCGCGTGCTCGTATCGACGGTCGCGGTGACGGCCGTGTTGCTGCTCGTGTTGTTGGCCGCCGCCAGCGCGAACACCGAATTCTTCGACCGCTATTACCAGTGGCTGTATGCGGCCAACGTCGCGGTCGCGTTGATCTTTCTGCTGGTGGTGGCGACGCTCGTCGTCATCATCATCGTGCGATTACGCACGGGCAAATTCGGCACACGGCTGCTCGCGAAGCTCGCGTTCTTCATGGCGCTGGTCGGTGTGGTGCCGGGCGGCATCATCTACATCGTGTCGTATCAGTTCGTGTCGCGCAGCATCGAGTCGTGGTTCGACGTGAACGTCGAAACCGCGCTCGCGTCCGGCCTCAACCTCGGGCGCGGCATGCTCGACGCGTCGCTGTCCGATCTGCAGACGAAGGCGCGTCTGATGTCCGAGCAGCTCGCGAGCGCGGATGCGGCCGGCACCACGTTGACGCTGCTGCGGTTGCGCGACCAGTTCGGTGTGCAGGACGCGACGATCGTCGAGCCGACCCGCAGCATGTCTGGCGCGACGCCGGACATGCACGTGGTCGCGCAGGCGTCCGGCAACTACGCGATGCTGCTGCCGAACGATCTGCCGACACCGCTGATGATCGAGCAGGCGCGTGGCCACGGCTATGCGGCGATCGAAGGCGAAGTGGACGGCGATCCGAATGCGCACGGCGGCAAGGGAGCGCTGCGTCTGCGCGTGGTGCAGCGTATTCCCGATGCGAACGCGTCGCTGTTGCAGCCCGCCGAGCGCTTCCTGCAACTGACGCAGCCGGTCTCGACGACACTCGCGCGCAATGCCGACTCGGTGCAGCGCGCGTATCGCGAGTATCAGGAGAAGGCGCTCGGCCGCACCGGCTTGCGCAAGATGTACATCGGCACGCTGACCCTGTCGCTGTTTCTCGCGACTTTCATCGCGATGATGCTCGCGCTGGCGCTCGGCAATCAGCTCGCGCGGCCGCTATTCCTGCTCGCGCAGGGCACGAAGGAAATTACCGAGGGCGACTACACGCCAAAGCGCGAGATCAAGTCGCGCGACGAACTCGGTTTCCTCACGCAGTCGTTCAATGCGATGACGCGGCAGTTGTCGGAAGCGCGCGGGGCGGTCGAGAAAAATCGTATCGCGCTCGAGCATTCGAAGGCGTATCTCGAGAGCATCCTCGCGAACCTGACCGCGGGTGTGTTCGTGTTCGACCGGCAATTCCGGCTGACCACCGCGAATCGAGGCGCCGAGCGGATTTTCCGTCAGCCGTTCCAGACGGTGCTCGGCTCGTCGCTCGATCAGATCGGCGTGCTCGGCGAATTCGGCGCGATGGTGCGCAAGGCATTCGCCGATCGCGAAGCGGCGAGTGAAGACGGCCATGACGACAACGGCCATTGGCAGCAGCAGTTCTCGGTGCCGGTGCCCGGCGAAACCGAGCCGCTCACGCTGCTCGTGCGCGGCGCGCGCCTCGTCGCGGCGAACGAGCGCGACGCTGAAGGCATGCAGACCGCGGGCTACGTGATCGTGTTCGACGACATCTCCGACGTGATCTCCGCGCAGCGTTCGATCGCATGGGGCGAAGTCGCGCGGCGCCTCGCGCACGAGATCAAGAATCCGCTCACGCCGATTCAACTGTCGGCCGAACGATTGCAGATGAAGCTCGCCGACAAGCTCGCGCCGTCGGATGCGGACGTGCTGAAGCGCGGCGCGACGACGATCGTCAATCAGGTCGCCGCGATGAAGCAGATGGTCGACGATTTCCGCGACTACGCGCGCACACCGCCCGCGGTACTCGCGCATCTGCAATTGAATGGTCTGGTCAGCGAGGTGCTCACGCTGTACGGTATCGAAGAAGGCAAGGGCGCGATCCAGGTCGAGCTGGCGACCTTGCCCGCGATACGCGGCGACGCGACGCAGTTGCGACAGGTGATCCACAACCTGCTGCAGAACGCGCAGGACGCGGTCGCCGAAGTCGCGCATCCGCGTGTTTTGCTCGAGACGAGGACAGTAGAATACGGAGACCCCGACGCGCAAGGCAAGGCGCGCGTCGCGGTCCGTCTGACAGTGTCGGACAACGGACCAGGCTTCCCCGCGCGTATCCTCACGCGCGCGTTCGAGCCGTACGTGACGACCAAGGCCAAGGGTACGGGTCTGGGACTTGCGATGGTCAAGAAGATCGTCGACGAACATGGCGCGCGCATCGACATTCGCAATCGCATGAAGGCCGGCGACGTGATCGAAGGCGCGCAGATTTCGATTCTCTTCCTTCAACTGGCGGACGACCCCGCGCAGCCGGGTGCACCTGGTTCGGGTGCCCATCCGGCGCACGGCGGCGCGTCGCAGGGAACGACAAAAGCAACAGTGCAGACAAGGGCAGCGTAAATGGCAACCATCCTGGTGGTAGATGATGAAATGGGCATCCGGGAACTGCTCTCGGAGATCCTCAGCGACGAGGGACACGTCGTGGAGGCCGCTGAAAACGCGCAGGAGGCGCGCGAGTTCCGTCTGCGTCAGGCGCCGGACCTCGTGCTGCTCGACATCTGGATGCCGGACACCGACGGCGTGACGCTGCTCAAGGAATGGGCCGCGCAAGGTCAATTGACGATGCCCGTGATCATGATGTCCGGTCACGCGACGATCGACACCGCGGTCGAGGCCACCAAGATCGGCGCGCTCAACTTCCTCGAAAAGCCGATCGCGTTGCAGAAGCTATTAAAGGCGGTCGAGCAGGGACTCGCGCGTGGTAACGCGGCGGCCGTGCCTGGCGGCGTGGCTGCGAAGCCGGCGTTGCCGGTCAGCGCATCGTCAGTCGCGTCGGCGGCCGCGTTGCCGATACTGTCGTCCGATGGCGTCGGCGGCGGCACGCTCGTCGCGCAAACCGCGTCGATCTCGTTCGACATTCCGCTGCGCGATGCGCGCGATGCGTTCGAGCGCGCGTACTTCGAATATCACCTCGCGCGCGAGAACGGCAGCATGACGCGTGTCGCGGAGAAGACCGGTCTCGAGCGCACGCATCTTTATCGCAAGCTGAAGCAACTCGGCGTCGATCTCGGCAAGAACAAAGGGGAGTGAGCGCCACGTGTTGCATGCGAACGCGGCCCGGCAGATTATTTATGAAAGGGCTTGCTGAACTGCGGATCGCTTGATATAGTTTCGTTCTTCGTTGGCCCGGTAGCTCAGTTGGTAGAGCAGCGGATTGAAAATCCGCGTGTCGGTGGTTCGATTCCGCCCCAGGCCACCAGGATTCGGCCCCAGGAAATCGCAAGATTCCCTGGGGCTTTTCCGTTTGGCGGACAAGTCGTCACTTCGGCTTGCCATGCAGTTGAAGCCGCGCGCGTGAGACAGCTGGCGTCGGCGACATTCGGTGTCGCGTGATAAAATCGCGCCAGTTCAAGGACTTGCATGCAGGCGTCGGACGCGGTCGTGCACCGCGCGAATGCAGTGCCGAGCATGTCGCACCGAAGCACCCAATCCTTCGCCCGACGATCGGCGGTATAAGCGCCCAGCCACGTTCCCGCGCAACGCGCGACCTATACTGCTTTGGGCCGGCACAGTGCCGGCACACGTCGCGCCGCGTTGCTTGCATGGCGCACCTCGCGCAGCGCGACGTGGCACTCTCATTCACGGAGTATCACGGTGATCCGCAAAGACGCTAAGCGTAGCGCGCTCGTGCTGTTTTCCGGCGGCCAGGATTCTGCCACGTGTCTCGCGTGGGCGCTCGACCGTTACGACACGGTCGAAACGGTCGGCTTCGATTATGGTCAGCGTCATCGTGTCGAACTCGAATGCCGCGAAGGATTCCGTCAGGCCGTCGCGCGTGCGTTTCCGGCGTGGGCCGATCGTCTCGGCGACGATCACACGATCGACCTGTCGCTGCTCGGCGCGATCAGCGACACCGCGATGACGCGCGAGATCGAAATCGAAGCCACGGCCAATGGGTTGCCGAACACGTTCGTGCCGGGCCGCAATCTGATGTTCATGACGATCGCCGCGGCCATCGCGTATCGGCGCGGTTTGCAGGTGCTGGTCGGCGGGATGTGCGAGACGGACTTCTCGGGCTACCCCGATTGCCGCGACGACACGATGAAGGCGCTGCAGGTCGCGCTGAATCTCGGCATGGACACGCGCTTCGCGCTGGAGACGCCGCTGATGTGGCTCGACAAGGCCGACACGTGGCGCCTCGCGCGCGCGCTCGGCGGCGACGCATTGGTGGAACTGGTGCGTGTCGAGACGCATACCTGCTACGTCGGCGAACGGGCCGAGTTGCACGCATGGGGCTTCGGCTGCGGCGAATGCCCGGCATGCCGGTTGCGCAAACGCGGCTATGAGGCCTATCTCGCCGGCGAAAAAGTCACCGAGCCGGTCTGACGGCTCGCGCGAGAGCGCCCATCATTGAGCATCATTGATTCAGGAACACAGGACAGAAAGCAGCATGACGTACGCGGTCAAGGAAATTTTCTACACGTTGCAGGGCGAGGGTGCGAATGCCGGGCGGCCGGCCGTGTTCTGCCGTTTCGCGGGCTGCAATCTGTGGTCCGGCCGCGAAGAGGATCGCGCGGACGCCGTCTGCCGTTTCTGCGACACCGATTTCGTCGGCACCGACGGCGAGAACGGCGGCAAGTACCGCACACCTGACGAACTGGTCGCGATGATCGCGTCGCAATGGCCGCAAGGCGAGGGCGAACGCTTCGTCGTGTGCACTGGCGGCGAGCCGATGCTGCAGCTCGATCAACCGCTCGTCGACGCGCTGCACGCGGCCGGCTTCGAGATCGCGATCGAGACCAACGGCTCGCTGCCGGTGCTCGACACGATCGACTGGATCTGCGTGAGCCCGAAGGCCGACGCGCCGCTCGTCGTGACGAAGGGCAACGAACTGAAAGTCGTGATCCCGCAGGACAACCAGCGCCTCGACGACTACGCCAAGCTCGACTTCGAGTATTTCCTCGTCCAGCCGATGGACGGCCCGTCGCGCGACATCAACACGAAGCTCGCGATCGACTGGTGCAAACGTCATCCGCAGTGGCGCCTGTCGATGCAGACTCACAAGTATCTGAACATTCCCTGATTTGCCGTGCTGACGATTACCCGAAAACTCGAATTCGACGCGGGCCACCGCATTCCCGATCACCGCAGCCAGTGCCGTAATCTGCATGGCCATCGCTACGTGCTCGAAATCACGCTGCTAGGCGATCTGGTCGACACCGAAGGCGCGCCCGATCGCGGCATGGTGATGGACTTCGCCGACGTGAAGTCGCTCGCCAACGAGCACCTGGTCGACAAGTGGGACCACGCGTTTCTCGTCTACGAAGGCGACACGCAGGTGCGTGGCTTCCTCGACAGCATGGCGGATCACAAGACGGTCGTGATCGATCGCATTCCGACCGTCGAAAACCTCGCCGCGATTGCGTTCGACATTCTCGCGAACGTCTACGACGCGCACTACGGCGTGAACCTGCGCCTGCACAAAGTGCGTCTGTACGAGACGCCGAATTGCTGGGCCGAGGTGGTCCGCGACTCGCTTCCCACCTGAACCCACGCCCCGCCGCGCGAACGAACTTCTCGCGTTATTGTCACGGTATGATCGTTCCGACCAACACACGGAGCGAGACATGCCGGTCACCGCATCGCGTCGCAGCAGGCAACGAGGCCGTCAGCGCCCCGGTGCCTGCCTGATCCACTATCTGGCCCCGCTTCGCATTGCAAACCTGCGCGAGGCCAGCCGATGAGCACCTTCACCAACTCCCTCAAACAACGTCTGAAGGACAACGCGCCGCTGATCGGGCTGTGGTTGTCGCTCGGCAGCGAGGCCGCCGCCGAAGCACTCGCGCACGCCGGCTTCGACTGGCTGCTGATCGACATGGAGCACGCGCCCAACGATAGCGGCGGCGTCGAGTCGCAATTGCGCGCGATTGCCGCCGCCCATCTGCCGAGCGAGCCGGTGGTGCGGGTGCCCGCGAGCGAGCCGTGGCTCGTCAAGCGCGTGCTCGACGCCGGCGCGCGCACGCTGATGTTCCCGAACATCGAATCCGCTGAAGACGCGGCACGCGCCGTGCGGCTCACCCAATATCCGACCGCCGAGGCGCTCGACGGCCTGCGCGGCGTCGCGGGCGTCGTGCGCGCGGCCGGTTACGGCATGCGGCGTGATTACGTGCAGACGGCCAACGCACAGATCGCGACGATTGTGCAGATCGAATCGGCGCGCGGCTTGCGGGAGGTCGAGCAGATCGCGGCGACGCCGGGCGTCGATTGCCTGTTCGTCGGGCCGGCCGATCTGGCCGCGAGCCTTGGTCATCTCGGCGACGCGAAACACGCGGACGTGCAGGCGGCGATGGCGCGTATCGTCAGCGCGGCGGACAAGGCCGGCATTGCCGCCGGCATCTTCGCGATGGACGTGGCGAGCGCGCGGCAGCATCGCGACGCCGGTTTTCGCTTCGTCGCGCTAGCCGCCGACGTGATCTGGATGTTGCGCGCGACGCGCCAGGCATTACAGGAGGTGAGGTCATGAACGGCAGAGTGCAGGGGGGCGCCGGGCGGATGATCACGCGAGTGACCGCGCAAGTGACCATGGCGGTGGCGCTGCTCGCGACTGGGGCGTGGAACGCCGCGTATGCACAGGATCACGTCGCCAAGGCGAACGATCCGCAGACGCAATCCGCGGTGGCCGACTACAACGCCGGCAATCTTGGCGCCGCGCTGAGCGAATTCCGCCAGGCCGCCGAGCGCGGCAGCCGCCTCGCCCAGTTCAATTACGCGATGATGCTGCTCAACGGCGAAGGCACGCCGGTCAACGTCGACGAAGGCAAGAAGTGGCTGCGCAAGGCCGCCGACGCGAACATGTCGCACGCGCAATATGTGTACGGCAAGATGTACGACGATGGCGAGTTCGTCGGGCGCGATCCGGTGGAGGCGCATCGCTGGTTCATGAAGGCGGCCGCGCAGGGCCATGTGCAGGCGGAGCTCGCGCTCGCGAATCAGTTCCTCGACGGACGCGGTACCGAGCGTGACAACAAGCAGGCGTTCGTCTGGTACAAGAAAGCGGCGCAGGGCGGCGACATGACCGCGCAGTACGTGACCGGCTCGTTCTACGAGCGCGGCGGCGATGGCGTCGACCGGAATCTGAATGTGGCGCGCGCATATTACGCGGCCGCGGCGGCGCAGGGCGATCCGGCCGCGCGCCTGAAGTATCAGCAGTTGAGCGCGCAGCTGCGCGATCAGAAGGAAGTGAAGCCGCAGTAATAAAGCAGCAAAAAAGCAAAAAGGGCGCTCGCAACGAGCGCCGTTTTTTGCATTGTCGTTTGCTAGCGTGCCGCTAGCTACGGGTTAGCTCTGCATCAACCGCTTCTGTCGCGCGACGCTCATGATCAGCCCGATCGCGACGCCCAATGTAGTCAGCGCGGTGCCACCGTAACTCATGAACGGCAACGGCACGCCGACCACCGGCAGAATCCCGCTCACCATGCCGATATTGACGAACGCGTACGTGAAGAACGCCATCGTCAACGAGCCGGCCAATAATCGCCCGAACAATGTCGCGCCGTTGGCCGCGATGTAGAGCCCGCGCGCGATCAATAGCATGTACAGCGTGAGCAGCACGATTCCGCCTGCCAAACCGAACTCTTCCGAAAACACCGCGAAGATGAAGTCGGTGTGCTTCTCGGGGATGAACTCCAGATGCGCCTGCGTACCCTTCAGCCAACCCTTGCCGAGCGGGCCGCCCGAGCCGATCGCGATCACCGCTTGAATCGTGTGGAAGCCTTTGCCGAGCGGGTCAGAGGTCGGATCGAGCAGCGTGCAGATGCGGTGCTTCTGGTAGTCGTGCATCAGCGGCCACTGCACTTCGGGCTGACAGATCTTGTCCTGGAACGCCGCGATCGACGCAACCGCAATCACGGCCGCGATCAGCACCGGCATGATCAGCTTGAAGCTCAGCCCCGCGAAGTAAATCACGAACAGGCCGGCCGCGAACACGAGCACGGCCGTGCCGAGGTCGGGCTGCTTCGCGATCAGGCCGACCGGCACGATCAGGATCACGAAGCCGACCAGGTAGTCGTACCAGCGCATCACGCCTTCGCGGCGCTGGTAGTACCAGGCGAGCATCAGCGGTGTGGCGATCTTCATGATTTCCGATGGCTGGATCACCACGCCGACGTTGATCCAGCGCTTCGCGCCCTTGCGCGTAAGGCCGAACATCGCGACTGCGACCAGTAGCGCGATCCCGAACGCGTAGAGCGGGACCGCGAAGCGCATCAGCGTATTGGGCGGCACATTGGCGAGCCCCCACATCAGCACGAAGGTGAGCAGGATGTTGCGCAACTGGTCTTCGACGCGGCCCGGCATGTCGAGCGTCGCGCTGTACAGCGTGACGATGCCGACGCACAGCAGCAGAAACACGATCAGTGCGAGCGGACGGTCGAAGCCTACGAACATCCGTTTGATGCGCTCGAGCCAGGCGCGCTTGTCGAATTGCATGCCTTTCTCCTTATTCGTCGATGCCGCCGGCGGCCGGCTGGCGCGGCGACGCGCCCTGGAAGCTGTCCTCGCGCGATGGTGCCGCTGCGGTCGGCGCCGGCTCGCTTGCCGGACGGGGTTGGTGCGGGGCGCCGGACGTACGCGACGCGGATTTCTTTGCCACGGACGAAGCCGATGCCGCTGCCGGCGCGCTGGCCGGCACCGTTGCCGCCGCGCCAGCCGACGCCGCCACCGGCGCAGACGCGCCATTCGTGCCCGAAGCCGCAACGGCCGCCGACGCACCGGAGGCCACAGCGGCAGCCGCCGCCCCTGGCATCGGCAGTGCCTTGAAGCCCGCCGCAATCTTGAGCGGCTGAGCGCCATCATGCGAGGCCGGCGTATCGCCGACCTGCGGCGCGGATGCTTCGAGCGTGGTCGATGCCGCTACCGCGACGGCCGCTTCTTCCGCGCCGGGCTTGTTCTTGCCGACCAGGTAATAGTCGAGCACCCTGCGCGCAATCGGACCGGCCGCCTCCGCGCCCCAGCCGCCGTTTTCGACGACCAGCGCGAGTGCGATCTTCGGTTGATCGGCCGGCGCGAAGGCGATGAACAGCGCGTGATCGCGCAAATTCTCCGCAACCGCGTGACCTTTGTAGTTCGCGCCTTGCAGCGAGTACACCTGCGCGGTACCGGTCTTGCCGGCCGCCTGATATGGCGCGCCCGCGAACACTTTGGCCGCCGTGCCGTTCGTGACCACGCCTTCCATCGCGCGCTTGATGAAGTCGATGTCCTGCTGCTTGACCGCGATCTTGTCGCTCGGATCGCGCACCACCGGCCGCGTGTCCTTCGTGATCGGATTCTCGATGTCGCGCACGAGGTGCGGCTTCATCACGACGCCGTTGTTCGCGAGCGTTGCGGTGGCATGGGCGAGCTGCAGGATCGTGAACGAGTTGTAGCCCTGGCCGATGCCGAGGCTGACCGTTTCGCCTTCGTACCACTTCTGCTGCTCGGGGCGGCGGTACGCGTGGCGCTTCCAGTCGGTCGACGGCAGGATGCCCTTCGCTTCGCCGGCGATGTCGATGCCGGTGATCTGCCCGAAGCCCCACGGCTTCATGAAGTTCGCGATGTTGTTGACGCCGAGATCGTGCGCGAGCATGTAGAAGTACGTGTCGTTCGACACGACGATCGCGCGGTTCATGTCGATCCAGCCTTGGCCCGAGCGCACGTCGTTGCGGAACGTGTGGCCGCCGAACGTGTAGTAACCGGGGTCCTGGAAGCCCCAGCTCGGCGTGCGCTTGTGCAGCGTCAGCGCGGCGAGCGCCATGAACGGCTTGTAGGTCGAGCCCGGCGGATAGGTGCCGTGCAGCGGCCGGTTCAGGAGCGGATGGTCGGGCGAGTTGTTCAGCTCGTCCCAGGTCTGCTGGTCGATGCCGTCGACGAAGGAATTCGGATCGAAGCTCGGCGCCGACACGAATGCGAGCACGTCGCCGGTGGACGGCTCGATCGCGACGAGCGCGCCGCGGTGTCCGGCGAACGCCTGCTCGGCGACCTGCTGAAGGCCGATGTCGAGCGACAGCACGAGGTTGTTGCCCGGCGTCGCCTGGGTGCGCGACAGCGTACGCACCGGGCGGCCGCCCGCCGTCACCTCGACTTCCTCGAAACCGGTCTGGCCGTGCAGCTCGGTCTCGTAGCTCTGCTCGACGCCGATCTTGCCGATGTAATCGGTGCCCTTGTAGTTGTTCGCGTCAAGACGCGGATCGTAGTGATCCGGATCGCTGTCGTTCTGATCGCTGGCGTCGTCGATGCGGTCCTGGTCGCGTTGCGAAATCCGTCCGATGTAGCCGATCACGTGCGCGGCGGTCGGCCCGAGCGGGTACTGGCGGAACAGCCGCGCGCGCACTTCGACGCCAGGGAAGCGGAAGCGCTGCGCGGTGAAGCGCGCGACTTCGTCGTCGGTCAGGCGCGTGCGGATCGGCAGACTTTCGAAGTTCTTCGAGTCTTCCTGCAGCTTCTTGAAGCGGCGACGGTCGCGCGCATCGATCGACACGACGGTGGCGAGGTTGTCGATCACGTTATCGAGCGTGTCGTTCAGCTTCGACGGGGTGATTTCAAGCGTATAGGCCGAGTAGTTCTTCGCGAGCACGACGCCGTTCCGGTCGGTGATGATGCCGCGGTTCGGCACGATCGGCGCGACGGAGATGCGGTTTTCATCGGCTTGCAGCGAGTACTTGCTGTAGTGCCAGACCTGCAGGAACAGGAAGCGGAAGCCGATCAGCCCGAAGCAGACAAACACGAACAGGCCGGCCGCCGCGACGCGCAGGCGGAATTTCGTGAGCTGCTGTTGAGTGTCCTTGAATTCGGTCATGCGATTCTGCAAAAGGCCGGCATGCGGCCATCAAGAGTGTGCGCCCAAACTGGCCGCGGCCGGTGGGCCCGATGCGGGATCAAATGGGGCGCGTATCGTCCGGGTCGGCGGGGCGGCGCTGCGGCATCAGCAGCAAGATGCTGGCGACCGGCCACAGCGCAGCTTCGACGAAACCGTCGATCAGATAACTCCAGCCCGGAAACGCCGCGCCGGTCAACAACCGGATCACGAACGGCACCAGTTGCGCGACGACGAGCAGCGGCATCACCGCGAACGTCTGCACGCCGAGCGACATCCACAACACGCGGCGGTGAATCGTGATCGCGCCGTACGAGAGCAGCGTGTAGGCGAGCGCGTGCTCGCCGAGCAGGCTCGCGTTGTGCACGTCCATCAGCAGACCGAGCAGAAACGCGATGCCCATGCCCACCTTGCGCGGCTGATGGACATTCCAGAACAGCAGCACGAGTGCGACGAAATCGGGCACGCCGGCGAGACGCCCCCACGGCATCAGGTTCAGCAGGAACGCGGAAGCGAGGCTGAACGCGATGAAGTACGGGTTGACCGGCTGCAGGATGTATTGCGGGCGATTCATGGCTGAGCCCCCGGCTCGGCTTGCGGCTTCACGTTCTTCGCGGCGGCCGGCTTTTCGGCTTTCCTGTCGGCTGCGGGCTTGTCGGACTTCTTGTCGGCCGCAGCTTTGCCCGGCGCCTTTTCCACGGATTTGGCTGCGGGCTTTTCGGTCGGCGCTTTGTCGGCGGCGTTCCTGTCGGCTGGCCTGGCGGCGGATTTGTCCGCCGCGCCCTTGCCGTCCGCTGCTTTGGCGCCCTTCTTCGCTTTCGCTTCCTTCGCGACGGTTGCCGCGTCGGGTTCGTCCGCCGGGCGCGGCGGCGCGTTGTTCTGGACGTGCAGCACGAGCACCTGACGCGCACCGCGCACTGCGGCGACCGGCAGACTGACTACGTGCGCAAACGCGGTGTCGGCCTGCTTGTCGACGCGCACGACCTTCGCGACCGGCAGCCCCGGCGGATACACGCCGTCGAGGCCGCTCGTGACGAGCTCGTCGCCGGTCTGGACGTCGGCGCTGATCGGCACGAAGCGCAGATCGAGCGTGTCGCCCTTCGGCGTACCGTAGATCACGCTGCGCAAGCCGGTGCGCAGAATTTCGACCGGCACCGCCTGGTCCTTGTCCGTCAGCAGCGTGACTTCGGCCTGCAGCGGGAACACCCGTGTGACCTGGCCGATCACGCCATCTTCGTCGACGACCGGCGAGCCGTTCTGGATGCCTTGCTGCGCGCCGCGTCCGATCACGACCTTCTGCGTGAACGGATCGCGCGTGTCGTACTGGATTTCGGCGGGCAGCGATTGCGTGGTGAGGCTCTGCGACAGTTGCATCAGCGCGCGCAGATGGCCATTTTCGGCGGCGAGCGACGCGGCCAGATTGGCCTGCTGCGACAGCCGCAGATCCTTCGCGCGCAGCTTCGCGTTCTCGTCGCGCAGCGTGGCGCTCGTCACGGCGAGGTCGGCGGCGCCCATGAAGATGTCGCGCGGCACGAGCGCTGCGCGCTGCAAAGGATAAAGACCCGCGCCGAGCACGCCGCGGACGATTTCGAGCGTCTGGAAGCGGGCATCGGAGATCAGCAGGGCGAGCGCCAGCACGACGAAGAACACCAGTCGGGCCAGAGCGGAGGGGCCTTGCTTGAACAGGGGCGGCGGACTGTATTCCATGGTCGGCGCCGGGGGCGTGAGCGGTTGGGTGAGACGGCGACGCGCAAGGCGCGCGCGGTCAGCGAGCGGAGGCTGGTCGGCCCAGCCAACGACAAAGCGGCCCGCAAGGGGCCGTGTGCCAGATCCGCGCTACTGACATGGGAGGAAGGCTCGCTTACTCGTACGAGAAGATGCTGCCGAGCTTGTCCATGCGTTCGAGCGCCATGCCCGAGCCGCGCACGACGCAGGTCAGCGGGTCTTCGGCGACGAGCACCGGCAGGCCGGTTTCTTCGGCGAGCAGGCGATCGAGGTCGCGCAGCAGCGCGCCACCGCCGGTCAGCATCATGCCGCGCTCGGCGATGTCCGCGCCGAGTTCCGGCGGCGTCTGTTCCAGTGCGATCTTCACCGACGACACGATCTGGTTCAGCGGATCGGTCAGCGCTTCGAGGATTTCGTTGCTGGAGATCGTGAAGCTGCGCGGAATGCCTTCCGACAGATTGCGGCCCTTCACTTCCATTTCCTTGACTTCGGAGCCCGGGAACGCGGAGCCGATTTCCTTCTTGATGGCTTCGGCGGTCTGTTCGCCGATCAGCATGCCGTAGTTGCGGCGGATGTAGTTGACGATCGCTTCGTCGAACTTGTCGCCGCCGACGCGCACCGAGCCCTTGTACACGATGCCGCCGAGCGAGATCACGCCGACTTCTGTCGTGCCGCCGCCGATGTCGACGACCATCGAACCCGTTGCTTCCGACACCGGCAGGCCCGCGCCGATCGCGGCAGCCATCGGCTCTTCGATCAGATACACCTGCGAGGCGCCCGCGCCGTGCGCGGCTTCCTTGATCGCGCGACGCTCGACCTGGGTCGAACCGCACGGCACGCAGATGATGATGCGAGGTGACGGCGAGAACATGCGCGATTCGTGAGCAGTCTTGATGAACTGCTTGATCATCTGCTCGGTGACGGTGAAGTCGGCGATCACGCCGTCTTTCATCGGGCGGATCGCCTCGATGTTGCCCGGCACCTTGCCGAGCATCTGCTTGGCTTCCTTGCCGACTGCCTGAATGGTCTTCTTGCCGTTGGGGCCGCCTTCCTGGCGGATCGACACGACCGACGGTTCGTCAAGAACGATGCCCTTGCCGCGCATGTAGATAAGGGTGTTGGCGGTGCCGAGGTCAATCGCCAGATCGTTGGAGAAGTAGCTGCGCAAAAAACCGAACATTCAAAATCCTGTCTCGCTGGGGGCCGGGCCTCGCACCGTATGCGTAGGGCGGCAGCGGAAAAATAACAGCTTCAACCGGGCGGTAGCGACGCCACATGAACTTGAAGCCGCGGGGGAGTCTACCGGAGGCCGTTGCAAAGCCAGGGCGGAAAGCGCCGGACGTTCTTGGAATTGTCCGTAAGGCCTTGGTAAGTCGGTCCGGGTTTGGGTCGAACGCGTAATGATACCTTATAATTTTGGATGTTTTGAAGGAAACGGAGCGCACATTTTGTCATTGCGGCTCCTTTTTCCGGATTGTCCTATCTTGTCGTAACCCGCTGTTACAACGCGACTTTTTAACTGTTGTGACATTCCACCCTTTCCGGTGACTGCATGGCTCTGACCCTGACCGATGTAAAACGCATCGCGCATCTCGCGCGACTCGAACTGGCCGATGCCGACGCCGAGCACACGCGTGCCCAGCTCAATGATTTTTTCGGCCTCGTCGAGCAGATGCAGGCGGTCGATACCACCGGCATCGCGCCGCTTGCCCACCCGATCGAGCAGATCGAAGACGTCGCGCTGCGTCTGCGTGACGACGCCGTCACGGAGACGGTCGAGCGCGAGGCTTTCCAGCGCCCCGCGCCGGCCGTTCAGGACGGCCTGTACCTCGTGCCGAAGGTGATCGAATAAGACCCGCCGGGCAGACCCCGGGTCTGGCGTCGGCGCGAGCCTCCGTGGTCCAGACGCGCGTCCTCGCCGCGAACCTTGCCGGACCGGTCTGCCGACGGGCAACCGAACGCCTCCACGGCGGCGTGACCACGCTGCCGCGCTTTCCAGGATAAAACGCAATGCATGAAAAAAGTTTGAGCGAACTGCGCGCTGCGCTCGCGGCCAAGGAATGCTCCGCAGTCGAACTGGCGCAGCTGTACCTGAAGCGGATCGACGCGGCCAATAGCCTGAACGCGTTCATTCAGGTCGATCCGGAACTGACGCTCGCGCAGGCGAAAGCCGCCGACGCGCTGCTGCACACCGGCCATGCGGGCCCGCTGGTCGGCCTGCCGATTGCGCACAAGGACGTGTTCGTCACGAAGGGCTGGCGCTCCACGGCCGGCTCGAAGATGCTCGCGAACTACGAAAGCCCGTTCGACGCGACCGTGGTCGCGCGTCTGCAGAACGCCGGCATGGTGTGCGTGGGCAAGACCAACATGGACGAGTTCGCGATGGGTTCGTCCAACGAGAATTCGTATTTCGGCGCCGTGCAGAATCCGTGGGACCGCAAGGCCGTGCCGGGCGGTTCGTCGGGCGGCTCGGCTGCCGCCGTGGCCGCGCGTCTCGCGCCCGCCGCGACCGGCACCGACACCGGCGGCTCGATCCGCCAGCCGGCGTCGTTCTCGGGCATCACCGGCATCAAGCCGACGTACGGCCGGGTGTCGCGCTACGGCATGATCGCGTTCGCGTCGTCGCTCGACCAGGGCGGCCCGATGGCGCAAAGCGCCGCGGACTGCGCGACGCTGCTCAACGCGATGGCCAGCTTCGACGAGCGCGATTCGACGAGCCTCTCGCACGAGCGCGAGGACTACACGCGCTATCTCGGCAAGTCGTGGCAGGACGACGGCACGGACAAGCCGCTCGCCGGTCTGCGCATCGGCCTGCCGAAGGAGTATTTCGGCCCCGGTCTCGCCGACGACGTGCGCGCGTCGATCGACGCCGCCTTGAAGCAGTACGAAGCGCTCGGCGCGACGCTCGTCGAGGTGTCGCTGCCGAAGACCGAACTGTCGATCCCGGTCTACTACGTGATCGCGCCGGCCGAAGCATCGTCGAACCTGTCGCGTTTCGATGGCGTGCGCTTTGGCCATCGCGCGGCCGAGTACCGCGATCTGCTCGACATGTACAAGAAGTCGCGTGCCGAAGGCTTCGGCCCGGAAGTGAAGCGCCGCATTCTGGTCGGCACCTACGTGCTGTCGCACGGCTACTACGACGCGTACTACCTGCAGGCGCAGAAGATCCGCCGCATCATCGCGCAGGACTTCCAGCAAGCGTTCAAGCAGTGCGACGTGATCATGGGACCGGTCGCGCCGTCGGTGGCGTGGGACATCGGCGCGAAGGGCGACGATCCGGTGCAGATGTATCTGGCCGACATCTATACGCTGTCGGTGAGCCTCGCCGGCCTGCCGGGCATGAGCGTGCCGTGCGGTTTCGGCGCGGGCGCGAACGCGCAGCGTCCGGTCGGTCTGCAGATCATCGGCAACTATTTCAACGAAGCCCGGATGCTGCAGGTGGCCGACGCGTTCCAGCGCGCGACCGACTGGCACCGTCAGGCACCGGCAGGAGTGTGAGCACCATGACCAAACAATGGGAAGTCGTGATCGGTCTGGAGACCCACACGCAGTTGTCGACGCATTCGAAAATCTTCTCGGGCACCGCGACCCAATTCGGCGCCGCGCCGAACACGCAGGCCAGCCCCGTCGATCTGGCCCTGCCGGGCACGCTGCCGGTGATGAACCGCGGCGCGGTCGAACGCGCCATTCAGTTCGGCCTCGCGATCGGCGCAACGGTGGCGCCGCGCAGCATCTTCGCGCGCAAGAATTATTTCTACCCCGACCTGCCGAAGGGCTACCAGATCAGCCAGTACGAAATTCCCGTCGTGCAGGGCGGTCAGGTGACGATCCAGGTACCGGCCAATGAAAAGGCGGGCAAGGAAGCGTACGAGAAAACCATCAACCTGACGCGCGCCCACCTCGAGGAAGACGCGGGCAAATCGCTGCACGAAGACTTCGCGGGCATGACCGGCATCGACCTGAATCGCGCCGGCACGCCGCTGCTCGAAATCGTCACCGAGCCGGAAATGCGCAGCGCGGCCGAGGCCGTTGCCTATGCGAAGTCGCTGCACACGCTCGTCGTGTGGCTCGGCATCTGCGACGGCAACATGCAGGAAGGCTCGTTCCGCTGCGACGCGAACGTGTCGGTGCGTCCGGTCGGCCAGAAGGAATTCGGCACGCGCACCGAGACCAAGAACCTGAACTCGTTCCGCTTCCTCGAAGAAGCGATCCAGTACGAAGTGCGTCGCCAGATCGAGCTGATCGAAGACGGCGGCACGGTGGTGCAGGAAACGCGTCTGTACGATCCGGACAAGCGCGAGACGCGTTCGATGCGCAGCAAGGAAGACGCGCACGACTACCGCTATTTCCCCGACCCCGACCTGATGCCGCTCGTGATCGACGCCGCGTGGGTCGAGCGCGTGAAGAGCGAGATGCCGGAACTGCCGGAAGCGATCCAGCGGCGCTTCGTGTCGCAGTACGGACTCACGCCGTACGACGCGAACGTGCTGACCTCGAGCAAGGCGACGGCCGCTTACTACGAAGCGGTGGTCGCCAAGTTCGGTGCGGCCAACGCGAAGGTCGCGGCGAACTGGGTGATGGGTGAAGTGTCGTCGCAGCTCAATCGCGAAGGCCTCGACATTGCCGCGTGCCCGGTCTCGGCCGCGCAGCTGGCGCTGGTTCTGCAACGTATTGCCGACGGTACGATCTCGAACAAGATCGCGAAGGAAATCTTCCTCGCGATCTGGGAAGAGAAGGCCACCGACGAAGCCGCCGCCGATCGCATCATCGAGGCGAAAGGGTTGAAGCAGATTTCGGACACCGGCGCGCTCGAAGCGATCATCGACGAAGTGCTCGCCGCGAACCAGAAGTCGGTCGACGAATATCGCGCCGGCAAGGAAAAGGCGTTCAACGCGCTGATCGGCCAGGCGATGAAAGCAACCAAGGGTAAGGCCAACCCTGCTCAGGTCAATGAATTGCTCAAGAAGAAGTTGTCCTGAGTTGAAGTGCCGCGGGCCGGGCGTGATCGCGCCCGAGTCACCACGGGCCGTTGCCGGATCGAAGCAGGGCAACGGCCCGTTTTATTTTGCGGACCCGCTTCAGCCGGTTAAGCGTAGGTAAGCGTAGACCTTGGAGTGTATGCATGACAAAGCAACCCGATCTCGACGATTTCCGCGTGCCGTATTTCGACGACGGCAAGAAAAAAAACCACTTCTCGCTCGAGCATTTCGACCCGAAGGCGAAGCCGTTTTCGAGCGGCTCGAAAGACGCGGACCGCGCGCGTCTGTCGGAAGTAGGCCTGCTGCTCGACAACCTGCAGGAGCGGCTGCACGCGCAGCGCAAGCGCCGCGTTCTGCTAGTGCTGCAAGGCATGGACACGAGCGGCAAGGACGGCACGATCCGCGCGGTATTTCACGAAGTCGATCCGCTCGGCTTGCGCATCGTGCCGTTCAAGGCGCCGACGCCCGTCGAACTCGCGCACGACTTCCTGTGGCGCGTGCATTCGCAGGCACCCGCGGCCGGCGAGCTGACGATCTTCAACCGCAGTCACTACGAAGACCTGCTCGTGCCGACCGTGCTGGGCGCGCTCGACGCCGCGGCGTTCCAGCAGCGGTGCCGCCACATCCGTCAGTTCGAGGAGATGCTCGCCGACAGCGGCGCGACGATTCTCAAGTGCATGCTGCACATTTCAAGGGACGAGCAGCGTGTGCGTTTGCAGGAGCGCATCGACGATCCGCTGAAGCACTGGAAATTCGACGTGTCGGATCTCGAAGCGCGCAAGCAGTGGGACGCGTATCAGTCCGCGTATCGCGACACACTGGCCGCGACGTCGACGGAATACGCGCCGTGGTACGTGATTCCGGCCGAGTCGAAGACGCATCGCAACGTGATGGTCGCCGAACTGCTGCTGCGCACGCTCGACGCGCTGAAGCTCGAATATCCGCCGGCCAAGGAATCGCTGAAGGGCGTCAAGGTCGAGTGAACGCGGCCTTGCCCCTTGGCTTCAGAAACGAATCGAACAAAAGAGGAAAGACATGTTGCGTCTGATTACCGCCAACCTCAACGGCATCCGCTCGGCGGCGAAGAAGGGCTTTTTCGACTGGTTCGGCGAACAGGGCGCCGACGTGCTTTGCGTGCAGGAAATCAAATGCTCGCAGGACGACATGACGCCGGAGTTCATGGCGCCGCATGATTTCACCGGCTATTTCCAGCATGCGGTAAAAAAGGGTTATAGCGGCGCGGGCGTCTATACGCGTCATGAGCCGGACGAAGTGGTCATCGGCTTCGGCAGCGAGGAGTTCGACCCGGAAGGGCGCTATGTCGAGCTGCGTTTCGGCAAGCTGTCGGTGGTCTCGGTGTATGTGCCGTCGGGGTCGAGCGGCGACGAGCGCCAGCAGGCCAAGTTCCGTTTCATGGACGAGTTCATGCCGCATCTCGCCGAACTGGCGAAGGAGCGCGAGGTCATCGTGTGCGGCGACGTGAACATCGTGCACAAGGAAATCGACATCAAGAACTGGAAGAGCAACCAGAAGAATTCGGGCTGCCTGCCCGAAGAGCGCGCATGGCTCGACAAACTGTTCGACGAAGTCGGTTATGTGGATGTGTTCCGCACGCTCGATCAGCGGCCCGAGCAGTACACGTGGTGGAGCAATCGCGGTCAGGCGTATGCGAAGAACGTCGGGTGGCGGATCGATTACCAGATCGCGACGCCGGGCGTCGCAAGCAAGGCGAAGCGCACCGACGTGTTCCGCGACATCAAGTTCAGCGACCATGCGCCGCTGACCGTCGACTACGACCATAAGGTCAAAAAGTAAGCCCACCGGCCGCGACGCGTGCAGCGCCGTGGCCCGCCGGCAGTCGTAGAACCGGGGTATCAGTCGCGCGCAGGCTTGCGGGTCGGCCGACCGATGCCTGCATAATCGGGCAACTCGTCGACGCTCTTGCCGATTGCCTTCGCGTACAGCGGCAGCATGTCCGGCAGCCGCTTGATGATGTCGTCGCGGCGCGCCGGCGTGTACGGATGCACGTAGATGAAGCCCTGCTTGCGACTGCCGCGCGTCGCCTGCGCGAGCTTATCCCACAGCGTGACCGCCGCGCGCGGATCGAAGCCGGCGCGCGACGCGATATCGCTGCCAATCACGTCGGCTTCGGTTTCGTCGGTGCTCTCGTACTTCATTTCCAGCAGACGCGAACCGATGCCGAGCGGCGCCATGCCCAGATCGGCGAGGCCGAACAGTTGCGGAATCGTGCCGGACGAATCGAGCTGGCTCGCCTGCAACTGACCGAGCCGCATGCGCGCGTGCTCGCGCAACGCATGCGCGATCTCATGGCCGATCAGCATGCCGACCTCGTCGTCGTTCAGGCGGACGCGATCGAGAATCCCGCTATAGACGACGATCTTGCCGCCCGGCAGGCAGTACATGCGGATGTCGGTCGAGCGCACCACCGCGACTTCCCACTTCCAGAGCTTGGCTCGCTCGTTCCATTTCAACGAGTACGGAATCATCCGGTCGATGATCGAGCGCACGCGCGTCACGCGCGCGTCCGTCTCGCCGTACAGGCGGTTCGCGTGGCTGGCGCCGTAGACGATCTGGTTGAACTCCTCGGCGGCCTGCGCCTCGAGCATCGACGACGGGATCAGGTTGCGGAACACCATGTAGCCACCGTAGCGCAGTTGCGGGCTCACGTAGTAGGGCGGCGGGACGGCCGCGGGGGCCGATGCCGCGGCGGGCGCTTTGGCGGTGGCGGGGGCGTGCGCGGGCTGCGGCGCGGAGCCGGAGGTAGCGGCGCCCGGAGCGCTACCGCTAGCGCTGGGCGTGCCCGGGGCACCGGCGTTGGCACCGGTGCTGTTATTCGCGCCAGGATTGGCACCGCCGGCGCTGTTGTTGCCGCTGTTGCCGCTGTTGCCGCCTGCAGCCGAAGTCGCGTTGTCCGCGGCGCTGGTGCCGCTGGTCGCGGACCTGGCCGCAGGCATCGGGGCTGGGTTGGGCGTCGCACCGCTGGTGGTCGCGGCGGCGGCGGCCGGCGCGGGCGCTTGCGCGCCGCTCACCGGGCTGGCGCCAGTCGCCGGCGTGCCGGCCGCATAGGCGCCCGCCGGCATCGCCAGCGCGACGCTCGCGCAACCGAGGACGCTTACGGCGCTGAGTGTGGTGCGGCGCGCGCGGGTCGGAATCGATACCTTCACGACCGGTCCCTCCACGGCGCGATACGCACCAGCAGCAGCATGCCGGGCACCGCGAGCGCGGTGCAGAGGACGAAGTAGTCAAACCAGCCCATCCGCGCGACCACATAGCCGCTCGCCGCCGACGCGAGCGTGCGCGGCACCGACGCGAGGCTCGTGAACAGCGCGAACTGCGTCGCGGTGTAGCGCGGATCGGTGGTGCTCGCGATATACGCGGTGAACGCGGCCATCGTGAGACCGGTGGCGAAGGTCTCGAAGCCGTACACGAGCGCGAGCGCGACCGAGCGTGGATCGAGCTGCACGCTCCAGTCGATGCCGACGAACGACAGCAGCTTCGTCGTCCCCTGGCTCAGTGCGACGGCAATGTTGTAAATCGCGGCAAGTCCGGGCGAGTCCGGGCCGAGATGCGCGAGCCACGCGAAGCCGAGCGTCGACACCATCTGCAGCAAACCGAAGATCCACAAGCCGCGGCCGATGCCGATCTTCATCAGCCAGATCCCGCCGACGATGCCGCCCGCGAGACTCGCGCCGAACGCCGTGGTCTTGGCGATCACGCCGATCTGCGTGCGCGAAAAGCCGATGTCGAGGAAGAACGACGTGGACAGCGTGGTCGCCATCGTATCGCCGAGCTTGTACAGGAAGATGAAGCCGAGCACGAAAAGGGCAGTGCGCCAGCCGTCGCGCTGAATGAATTCCCTGAACGGCTCGACGATCGCCTCGCGCAGATTCTTCGGCGGTTCGCCGTGCACCTCGGGCTCGCGCACGACCAGCGTCATCAGAACGCCCGGCAGCATGAACGCGGCCGTCACGATGAAGACGGTGCTCCACGGCAGATGATCGGACAAAATCAGCGCGAGCGAACCGGGCACGAGCGCCGCGATCTTGTACGCGTTCACGTGCACCGCGTTGCCGAGGCCCTGCTCCGTGTCGCTGAGCAATTCACGCCGGTACGCGTCGATCACGATGTCGGAGCTCGCGCCGAAGAACGCGACCAGAGCGGTCAGCGCGGCGACGGTCCAGATCGATTCGCGTGGCGACACGAAACCGAGCGTCGCCATCGCGCCGGCCACGAGCAATTGCGTGACGAGCATCCAGCCGCGCCGTCTGCCGGGCCGCCAGGCGGGCACGCGCGGTACGTAGCGGTCCATCAGCGGTGCCCAGACGAATTTCCAGGTGTACGGAAACTGGATCAGCGCGAAGAGGCCGATTTCCTTCAGATTGACGCCTTCCGAGCGCAGCCACGCCTGCACGAGGTAGACGAGCGTAAACAGCGGCAATCCCGACGTGAAGCCGAGAAAGACGCAAATCAGCATGCGCGTATTCAAAAACGCGCGCCAGCCGGGATGTTCTTCGTGAGCGGTAAGTGCGGGCGCCTCGTGCGGCGGGTTCGACATGTGGATAAGTGACGTTAGCTTTTCTTGACGCGATAGACCGCAAGACTACCACGCCAGTTCACGCCCCAACGCACCACCTGTCCGTCATGCAGCACGACGCGATCGAGAATCTCGATGCCGACTTCGGGCGCGAGGGCTTCGAAGTCCTTGATCGTCAGCACACGCACGTTCGGCGTGTTGTGCCATTGATAAGGCAGCGACTTCGACACCGGCATACGCCCCTGCAACACCGACAGCCGATGCGCCCAATAGCCGAAATTCGGAAACGACACGATGCATTGCTTGCCGACGCGCACCGTCTCGCGCAGGATCGCCGCGGTCTGATGAATCGTCTGCAGCGTCTGCGACAGCACCGCGAAATCGAAGCTGCCGTCTTCGAACAGGCGCAGGCCGTCTTCGAGATTCTGCTGGATCACGTTGACGCCCTTCTGCGTCGCGGCGAGCACGCCGGCGTCGTTGATCTCGATGCCGTAGCCCTGCACGTCCAGTTCTTCGTTCAGCAGCGACAGCAACGAGCCGTCCGCGCAGCCGAGATCGAGCACGGTCGCGCGCGGTTCGACCCAGCGGGCGATCGCGCGGAAGTCGGGGCGCAATGCCAGGTAATCAAGTGCTCGCTGGTTCATGCGTTGACCTCGTTTGCAATGCGTTCGTAGTAGGCGCGCAGCAGGTTGTGATAGCGCGCATCGTCGAGCAGGAAGGCGTCGTGGCCGTGCGGCGCGTCGATCTCCGCATAGGTGACCGTGCGCTTGTGGTCGAGCAGCGCCTTCACCAGTTCGCGCGAGCGTGCCGGCGCGAAACGCCAGTCGGTCGAGAAGCTCGCGATCAGATACTTCGCGGTGGTGTGCGCTAGCGCGGCGGTCAGATCGCCGTCGAAGGCCTTGGCCGGATCGAAGTAGTCGAGCGCGCGCGTGATCAGCAGGTAGGTGTTCGCGTCGAAGTAGTCGGCGAACTTGTCGCCCTGATAGCGCAGATACGATTCCACTTCGAATTCGACGTCGAAGCTGAAGTTGTAGTCATCGAGCGCGCCTTCCGCGCGACGCAGCGAGCGGCCGAATTTTTCGGCCATGTCGTCGTCCGACAGATACGTGATGTGGCCGATCATTCGCGCGACGCGCAGGCCGCGCTTCGGCTTCACTCCGTGCGCGTAGTAGTTGCCGCCGTGGAAGTCGGGGTCTGACAGGATCGCCGAGCGTGCGACCTCGTTGAACGCGATGTTCTGCGCGGACAGTTTCGGCGTCGATGCGACCACGATGCAATGCGCGACCCGCTCCGGATACATCATGCTCCACGCGAGCGCCTGCATGCCGCCGAGACTGCCGCCCATCACGGCGGCGAAGCGCGTGATGGCCAAGGCGTCGGCGACGCGCGCCTGAGCGTTGACCCAGTCTTCGACGGTGACGACCGGAAAGGTCGCGCCATACGGCTTGCCGGTCGCGGGGTCGATGCTCATCGGCCCGGTCGAGCCGAAGCACGAGCCGAGGTTGTTCACGCCGATCACGAAAAACCTGTCGGTATCGAGCGGCTTGCCCGGGCCGACCATGTTGTCCCACCAGCCGATGTCTTTCGGATCGTCGGCGTACACGCCCGCCACGTGATGCGATGCGTTCAGCGCGTGGCACACGAGCACCGCATTGCTGCGCGCGGCATTGAGCGTGCCGTAGGTCTCGACCATCAGGTCGTAGCCTGCGAGCGAGCTGCCGTTGCGCAATGGCAGCGGCTCGGTGAAATGCATTTTTTGGGGAGCGACGATGCCGATGGATTCCATTCATTCCGCCATTGAGTCAACAGGGCGGCTAAACGGCGTCGGCGAAGCACGAAGAGAAGGACGGTGTGCGCAGCTGACGACCTCTTTAGCCGCATTTATAGTGAACCGCGGGCCTGGGGCCAAGGGTTCGCGCGCCCGCAATCGAGTCAGCAAATCGGCGCGTGAAAGGGTGTGAAACCGGGTGCAACGTGTATCGGGATGCCTTGGCGCGGCCCGTTATGCATCGGAAGGCCGCGGCAACATCAGGCGCAAAGTATAGCGGAAAATTCCGCGCGGCAGCGGCACGGGCGATGCCGCGCGAAGGGGGCGAGTCCTCGCGGACTACTGAAGAATCAGCAGCAGTTGCTCGTCCGCGTGTTCGGCGGGCGGCCGCGCGAAACCGCTGCGCACATAGCGATGCCAGCGGCCGATCACGTAGCTCACCACCAGGCTCGCGCGAATGGCGGGATCGTAGTCGGCAGGCAACGCAGTGGATTGCGGTGCGGTCTGCGGGCCGGCGTTGCCTGTGACGTCGTTATCCGCACGGGCAAGCGCTTCGGTCTGCGCGAGCCGCAAGCACTGCTTCAGCGATGCCTCGACCCGTTCGAGCATCTGGTTCACGCGCTCGGTGAGTCGCTCGTGCTCGCCGATCAGTGCCTCGCAGGTCAGCACGCGCGTCATGCCGGGATTTTTCGCGGGAAAGTTGAGCAGCATCAGCGCGATCGCGCGCGCCTGCAGCACGCCGTTGTTTTCGTGATTGGTGATCTGGTTGATGAGGCCGAACAGCGTCTGCTCGATGAACTCGATCAGCCCTTCGAACATCTGCGCCTTGCTGGCGAAATGGCGATACAGCGCGGCTTCCGACACACCGAGCCGGGCGGCGAGCGCGGCCGTGGTGATCTTCTCGCGCTTCGGCGCCTCGAGCATGCTGGCAAGCGTCTGCAGGATGTGCACGCGACGCTCGCCCGGCTTCGGACGCGGCGAGCGTGTGGCGGCCGGCGCCGCGGGGGAGGCTGCGGCTGAGGTTTCGTCAGGCTTGTCGATCGGCTGCATGGCTGTGGTCCCCCGGCTGATGTCGTTGGCGGCTTTCGTCCCTACTGTCCCGGCTTGCGTCCCTTCCATCGAACCGAGCGCGTGCCCAGTCGTAGCGATTTTAGCGAACGAATGCTGCGGTCGACATAATGCGGCCGGCCGGTGCCCGGCAGGCGCGTCGGTACACCGTCCGCGTGCGGCTTGCGCGGCAGGTGCCCGGTGATCCACACGGTGCGGATGCCGAGCCGTCGATAGTTTTTCAGGTGCGAACGCGTGTCCTCGACGAGGATCGCGTCTTTCAGCGACACGTGCGCGTCGCGCATCGCGCGGCGCAGCATCGCGTGATCGGGCTTCGCGCGCCATTGGCGGCGATCGCGCATGTGCTCGATCGCGATCACGCGCTCGAATAGCCGCTCGATGCGCAACTCGGCGAGCACTGCGCGCGCGTAGGTTTCGGGCGCGTTGGTCAGCACGATCTTGCGGCCCGGCAGCGCCGCGATCAGACGCGCGACGCCGCGCTCGTGACGGATCATCGAGCAGAGGTCGGGGAACGTGTGCACGACCTTCAGGAAGTCGTGCGCGTCGAGCGGATGGTGGCGCGTGAGACCGAGCAGTGCTGCGCCGTAGCGCAGCGTGTAGCCGGTGCGCAGACGGTTGGCTTCGTCGATGTCGACTTGCAGCGCGTCGATGATGTACTGGGTCATGCCGCGATTGATCGCGGGGAAAATGGCATGCGACGCGCGGTGCAGCGTGTTGTCGAGATCGAACAGCCAGACGGGCTTGCCGCCTGCGAGGTCAGGACGGCGGCGCCGCGAAGTGTGGGTGCGCATGGTGAACTTCTTCAGCCGCTGACGGGTGTTTCATGCTGCGGATGCGCAGAGATTGCCACATCAACATCAACGCTCGGGGGCGCGCATGGACTGCCGGCCGCGAGGTGGGGCACAGGCGTCGCGCCGCTCGGACGCAACCCCTGTGCCGGGGATGCCGCAACGATCAATGCGAGCGGATCATTGTGCCGAACGGCTGTTCGGTCAGAATTTCGAGCAGCACCGAGTGCTCGATGCGGCCGTCGATGATGTGCACCGAGCGCACGCCGCTCTTCGCCGCATCGAGCGCGGACGAGATCTTCGGCAGCATGCCGCCGGAGATCGTGCCGTCTTCGAACAGACCGTCGATTTCGCGCGCCGACAGGTCGGTCAGCAGATTGCCTTCCTTGTCCATCACGCCGGGGATGTTGGTCATCATGACGAGCTTTTCGGCGTTCAGCACGACCGCCAGCTTGCCCGCGACGAGATCCGCGTTGATGTTGTACGACAGGCCGTCTTCGCCGAAGCCGATCGGCGAGATGACCGGAATGAACGCGTCGTCCTGCAACGCCTTCACGACCGCCGGGTTGATCGACTCGACTTCGCCGACCTGACCGATGTCGACGTACTGGCCCGGAGTTTCGCGATCCGGCATCAGCATCTTGCGCGCGTGGATCAGGCCGCCATCCTTGCCGGTCAGGCCGACCGCGTGGCCGCCGAAGTGGTTGATCAGCATCACGATGTCCTGCTGCACCTCGCCCCCGAGCACCCATTCGACGACTTCCATCGTCTCTTCGTCGGTGACGCGCATGCCCTGGATGAACGTGCCCTGTTTGCCGATTTTCTTAAGCGCCTGGTCGATTTGCGGACCGCCGCCGTGCACGATGACCGGGTTGATGCCGACCAGCTTCAGCAGAATCACGTCGCGCGCGAAGCCCTGCTTCAGACGCTCTTCGGTCATGGCGTTGCCGCCGTATTTGATGACCACGGTCTTACCGTGATACTGACGGATGTAAGGCAGCGCCTCGGCCAGAATTTCGGCTTTCAGGGTGGGCGCAATCTGCGAGAGGTCGGGAAGCTCGGACATGGCGGCAGGCTCGGGCACGGAACAGTTGAAACAGCGCGAATTGTACAGGACTGGCGCGCTGCAACAGGGTTTTCGGCCGCGGCGCGAGCGACGGGCGGTGCAGGCTTGGCGTACCGCACCATGACGCGCCGCGGGGGTGGCGAACAGCAAGCGTAACGCACTTGCGTGACGGCTGTGCATTGGCCGAACGGACGACTGCACCTGAGCGTGTCAGTCATGGCATCATGGCTTGATCAATGTCCCCGGCCCTGAGCGCCGATCTGCGATGAAATCGTCTTCCCCCCGCTCCGAACGCAGCGCACGCTGTCCGCGCTGCGGCAATGCTTTCGACTGCGGCATGCAGACTGAGCCGTCCAACTGCTGGTGCCGCGCGCTGCCGCCGCTACCGGTCGAGCGGTTAAAGCCAGGCGGCCGATGTCTATGCCCGGAGTGTCTGGCCGCGGAGATTGCACAGGCGACACACGAGGCGAGTGAGCATGAGCGGCCGTGATGGTCGGATTTGCCCCGGGGCCGATCAGAAACCGCCGACGCGCGGCGATGCTGCGCCACCCGCGCCCGCAGATCGCGCACAATCGCTTCCAGCGCCGGCTCCCATTCGCCGAACCGCGGCTGCCGATCCGCGGCGATCGCGTCGGCGTGCCGGCTGGCCATCCGCAGCGTGTAGCCGGCGCGGAATTGTGCGACGGCGTTTCCCGGGTCGAGTGGGGCAATAATGGCGGGCGTCGTCGAGCGGGTGCAGTTTGGCCGCGGCGGCGAAGCAACGGGCTTCATCTGCCGCAGCGCCACTGGCTCGGGCCGCGGCGGCGTAACGGGTAGACTAGGGTCATGCACCGTATAACCAACACCGGCCGCGTCAATCTCGGTCATCTGTTCTGGCTGCGCAGCCTCGCGATCATCGGTCAGCTGCTGACGATCGCGTTCGTGCAGATCTTCATCGGCGCCAATCTGCCGTTGCCGGCGATGCTGCTCGTGATCGGGCTCGAAGTGCTGTTCAACGCGCTCACGTGGTGGCGCGTGTCGCAGCAGCGTCCCGAGTCCAACCTCGAGCTGTTCGGGCAGATCTGGGTCGATCTCGGGGCGTTGTCGGCGCTGCTGTTCCTGTCCGGCGGCACCACCAACCCGTTCGTGTCGCTGTACCTGCCATCGCTTGCGATCGCGGCGGCCGTGCTGCCGTGGTATCTGATGGCCTGGCTCGCGGCGTTCGCGGTCGCCTGCTACGCGATGCTCAGTTTCGATTCCGTGCCGCTCAATCTCGAGAATCCCGCCAACCTGTTCGACTACTACCGCTCGGGCATGTGGGTCAACTTCATGGTCAGCGTGGGGCTGATTGCGTGGTTCGTCGCGCGCATGTCCCGAGCGCTGCGGCTACGTGACGCAGCGCTTGGAGAAGCGCAGCAGCGCTTGCTCCACGACGAACGGGCGGTCGCGCTCGGCGTGCAGGCGGCCACCGTGGCCCACGAAATCGGCACCCCTCTGTCTACAATCGCGATGTTGTCCGAAGAATTGCGCGACGCGGCGCGGACCGACGCGGGACTCGCCCCCTACCGCGCCGATCTCGAGCTGCTCGAGCAGCAGATGATGTTGTGCACGTCGGCGCTCGCGCGGTTGCGCAGCCGCGCAACGACCACGACGAACCGCCAGCCGGTCGACGAATGGCTCGAATCATTTGCCGGGCAATGGCGCCTGCGCCATCCTCACGTGAAGTTCGAGCGGCTTGGCACACCGCCCGCCGATGTCGGTCTCAACGACACGGTGGCCGTCAGCCAGATACTGACGATCCTGCTCGACAACGCCGCGCGCGCGAGCCGCGATCACGTGACGCTGTCCTGCGTGCTCGCGCCACGCGGCGACCAGATCGTGTTCGAAGTGTGCGACCACGGTCCGGGCATTCCGGCCGCGCTGCGCGGCTCGCTCGGCGCGATGCCGGTGGAGAGCACGCAGGGCGGTCACGGCGTCGGCCTGTATCTGGCGTTTTCGGCGGCGGCGCGTCTGAAGGGATCGATCGAGCTGACCGACGCCAACGGCGGACGGCCGCGCGGCACGCGTGCGGTGCTGCGACTACCGCTCGCCGCGCGCAAGATTTCCGGAGCGAGCCCACATGGCGCCGCGCCATCCAACACGGAGAAACAGGCATGAGCGAGAAGAATTTTCTGGTGATCGACGACGACGAAGTGTTCTCCGGCATCCTCGCGCGCGGCTTGACGCGGCGCGGCTACACGGTGACCGAAGCACACAACGCGGACGAGGCGATCCGGCTCGCGAATCAGCAGAAGTTCAGCGAGATCACCGTGGACCTGCATCTCGGTAACGACTCCGGCCTGACGCTCGTCGCGCCGTTACGCGATCTGCAGCCCGATGCGCGCATGCTCGTGCTGACCGGCTACGCGAGCATCGCCACCGCGGTGCAGGCGGTCAAGGACGGCGCCGACAACTATCTCGCAAAGCCCGCCAACGTCGAGACGATCCTGTCGGCGCTGCAAAGCGAGGCGAGCGCGTTGCAGGCCGAGGAGGCGATCGAGCATCCGCAGCCGCTGTCGGTGGCGCGGCTCGAATGGGAGCATATCCAGCGTGTGCTCGCAGAACACAACGGCAATATCTCGGCGACCGCGCGCGCGTTGAACATGCATCGGCGCACGTTGCAGCGCAAGTTGGCGAAGCGGCCGGTGAAGCAGTAGGCGGCGATCTTCTGGCGCGGCGTTGGCTGTTCGAGGCGCCGCCGCGGGAAGGGCGGCACAAAACAAAACGGGCTGCCTATGCGAAGGCAGCCCGTTTTTCATGCATCAGCGCTTCGCGCTGCCACCGCGCATGTCAAAGCACGTAGCGCGACAGATCCTCGTCTTCGGCGATTTCGTTCAACGCGCTATCGACATACGCCGCGTCGATCTGCACTGCATGGCCCGAATGATTGCCGGCCGAGAACGACACTTCTTCGAGCAGTTTTTCAATCACCGTATAAAGACGCCGCGCGCCGATGTTCTCGGTCTTCTCGTTGACCGAGTACGCGATCTCGGCGAGACGGCGGATGCCGTCGTCGGCGAATTCGAGGTGCACGTCTTCGGTCGCGAGCAGGGCCTGGTATTGCTTGACGAGGCTCGCGTCCGTCGACACGAGGATCGATTCGAAGTCGTTGACCGACAGCGAATCGAGCTCGACGCGAATCGGGAAGCGTCCCTGCAGCTCGGGAATCAGATCGCTCGGCTTCGCGAGATGAAACGCGCCGCTCGCGATGAACAGGATGTGATCGGTCTTCACCATGCCGTACTTGGTGTTGATCGTCGTGCCTTCGACGAGCGGCAGCAGATCGCGCTGGACACCCTGACGGGACACTTCACCGCCGCCCGCTTCGTTGCGCGACGCGATCTTGTCGATTTCGTCGAGGAACACGATGCCGTTCTGCTCGACGTTCTGCACCGCCTTGCTCTTCACCTCTTCGTCGTTCAGCATCTTGCCGGCTTCTTCGTCGGTGAGCACCTTCAGCGCTTCCTTGACCTTCATCTTGCGGCGCATCTTCTTGCCGCCGCCGATGTTGGCGAACATCGAGCGGATCTGCTCGGTCATGTCTTCCATGCCCGGCGGCCCCATGATGTCCATGCCGACCTGCGGCTGCTCGACGTCGAGCTCGATTTCCTTGTCGTCGAGCTGGCCTTCGCGCAGGCGCTTGCGGAACGTTTGACGCGTCGTGCTGCCTTCATCGGCGGTATCGGTCGAGCTCGAGCTCGAACCGAAGCCGACCGGCCGTGCGGTTGGCAGCAGGATGTCGAGGATGCGGTCTTCGGCCAGATCGCCGGCCTTGGTCCGCACTTTGCGCATTTCGGTTTCGCGGGTCTGCTTGACCGAAATTTCGATCAGGTCGCGCACGATACTGTCGACGTCGCGGCCCACGTAGCCGACTTCGGTGAATTTGGTCGCTTCGATCTTGATGAACGGCGCGTCCGCGAGCTTCGCGAGACGCCGCGCGATTTCGGTCTTGCCGACGCCGGTCGGTCCGATCATCAGGATGTTCTTCGGCGTGATTTCCTGGCGCAGCGGTTCGTCGACCTGCTGACGGCGCCAGCGGTTGCGCAGCGCGACCGCCACGGCCTTCTTCGCGCGGCCTTGGCCGATGATGTGTTTGTCGAGTTCGGAGACGATCTCGGCGGGGGTCATGGTGCTCATCGATGGGTCCTTACTCGATCGTCTCAATGACGCGGTTATGGTTCGTGTAAATGCACATGTCGCCGGCGATTTCCAGCGACTTCTCCACGATGTCGCGCGGCGACAGCTCGGTGTTGTCGGCAAGCGCCTTCGCGGCCGCCTGCGCGTACGCACCGCCCGAGCCGATCGCACAGATGCCGCCTTCGGGATCGAGCACGTCGCCGTTGCCGGTGATGACGAGCGTGGTGGTCGCGTCCGCGGCGATCAGCATCGCCTCGAGACGACGCAGCATGCGGTCGGTGCGCCAGTCTTTCGCGAGCTCCACGGCCGCGCGCGTCAGATTGCCCTGATGTTTTTCCAGCTTCGCCTCGAAGCGGTCGAGCAGCGAGAAGGCATCCGCCGTGCCGCCGGCGAAGCCGACCAGCACCTTGCCGTTGTAGATGCGCCGGACCTTCTTCGCGCCGCCTTTCATGACGATGTTGCCGAGCGTGACCTGGCCGTCGCCGCCGAGCGCCACCTTGTTGCCGCGGCGCACGGAAACGATCGTCGTGCCGTGAAATTGCTCCATATGCGTTCCTCTTTGCAAAACGGGTAGAACGCGGCAGCGCTGTGCGCTACCGCATGAATCCAGTCAGCGGACGGCGCGCCGGCTGGCGCGCTCGTGAGCGCATGTCCGATCTATTTTAGGGCGCGCGCGGTCATATCAAGATCCGCCGGAAGGCATAGGACGAAAAACTGAAAATCCGCTCAGGGAGCCTGAGAAACGAGGCGGGAAGGGACGGCGGGGCGGGACGGATGGCGGAGCATGCGCGGATGTCGCGCAAAAAGAAAAGGCGCACGGTTCACCGTGCGCCTCTCGACGAAGCAGCGTTTTCAGGGCGCTAAGCCGAAGCCGCGCCGCAGATAATCAGTCGCCGAACAGCTTCTGGCGCAGTTCCCGGCGCTCCTGGGCTTCGAGCGACAGCGTAGCCGTGGGC
This sequence comes from Paraburkholderia sp. MM5477-R1, assembly GCF_050436385.1. Lineage (NCBI taxonomy): Bacteria > Pseudomonadati > Pseudomonadota > Betaproteobacteria > Burkholderiales > Burkholderiaceae > Paraburkholderia > Paraburkholderia sp. MM5477-R1. The sequence continues at coordinate 1,149,244 of NZ_JBNDMC010000003.1, read as the reverse complement.
CGCGCGAGCAGACGCGGAATGCCGATCGGCTCGCCGGTTTCCTCGCACCAGCCATAGTCGCCCGCCTCGATTCGCGCGATCGATTGCTGCACCTTCTTCAGCAGCTTGCGTTCGCGGTCGCGCGTGCGCAGTTCGAGCGCATGCTCTTCCTCGATCGTGGCGCGATCGGCCGGGTCCGGCACGATGACCGTTTCGCGCAGGTTCTCGGTCGTCTGGCCGGCATTGCGGAGAATGTCCGCCTGCAACTGTTCGAGCCTGTTCTTGAAGAAGGCGAGCTGATCCGCATTCATGTAATCCTTGTCGCTCATCTTCAGGATTTCGGCTTCGGTCAAGAGTCGTTTCGTCGTCATCTGGCTTACTTCTTCAATGTGAGGCAAAACTCATAGGGCCCGCACTTTCGTATTGCCCGCAAACGCGTCGCGCGGACGCGCAGCGCAGGGTGGCCACGAACGTTGGACTGTCGTGACGCCGAAGCGCCTGGCGCCCACACACCGGGCGTTGCTAGCTACGCCGCTGCGGGGCCGAACTCCTCTGGAAACCGATTCACACATGCTCCTGAGGCATCGCTCGCCGACGAGCGCGTGCCCTTTCAGGCCATGCCCGCCGGCGTTTTCGGCGTGTCTCCGGACAAGATTTTCCGGCGCCGTTTCAGGCCCGTCGCGGGATACGCGCGACCGGGCAATTCGTTGTCATTCTCCAGTGGGCACGTATTGTAACTGAATCACAATACGGCACCGCAACTGCTGAAAGCCGGCCTGCGGCGCTGCGATATCCCGAAAATATAACGCGCAGAAAGCCAAAAAGCGATGGTCGTGCGCGCTTTAATACAGCAGGGTTTTCACGCGTTTTTCATATGGCCTGGATTCGAAAGGCCTCGGCGCCGCGGCGTCGCAGTTTCAGCAGAGGATTCATGCCCGCGCAGTCGGCGGCGGGCGTCTCACCGCACTAGACGTAGCACGGCGCATGCCGCGCTGCGCGCGGCGTGTCGTGGGCTTGCTCCGAGGCTTGCTTGCGCGACGGCGCTGCGCCCGCTCAGGCGAGGCAGGCGTCGAGACCGTCGGTGATCAGATCGCGCGGCAGTTCGATGCCGATGAACACCATCTTGTTGGTCTTCTTCTCGGCCGGTTGCCATTTCGCGGCGAGGTCGCTGCCCATCATTTGATGCACGCCCTGGAACACGACCTTGCGATCGACGCCCTTCATGTACAGCACGCCCTTGTAGCGCAGCAGGTGCTCGCCATAGATCTGCAGGATGCCGCCGAGGAAGTCTTCGAGCTTGTTCGGATCGAACGGACGATCGCTGCGGTACACGAACGACTTGATCTTGTCGTCGTGATGCGCATGGTGGTGATGTCCGTGATCATGGCCTTCGTGATCGCAATGGTCATGGTCATGATCGCAATTGGCGTGATCGTGATCGTGGTCATGGTCGCCTTGCGTGTGGCCGTGCTCGTCGTGCGCGTGCGCGTGGCTATGCGCGTGTTCGTCTTCACTCAGGAAGTCCGGATCGATTTCGAGCTTCGAGTTCAGGTTGAAGCCGCGCAGATCGAAAATTTCCTTGATGTCCGCCTCGCCGAAATTGACGACCTTGATCGCCGCCTTCGGGTTCATGTGCAGCAGACGGTGGCGCAGATCGCCCACGTGCCGCTCGTCGACCAGATCGGCCTTCGTGATGAACAGCCGCGTCCGCGAAACCGACCTGGCGCTGCACCACTTCGTGCTCGTCGAGCTGATGGTTCGCATGCTTCGCGTCGACCAGCGTGATGATCGCGTCGAGCAGGAATTCGCTCGCGATCTGGTCGTCCATGAAGAAGGTTTGCGCGACCGGGCCCGGATTCGCGAGGCCGGTGGTTTCGATCACGACGCGGTCGAAGTCCACTTCGCCCGCCTGCTTCTTCGCGGCCAGATCGTTGAGCACGCGCGACAGGTCGCCGCGAATCGTGCAGCAGATGCAGCCGTTGCTCATCTGGATGATCTGCTCGCTCGTGTCCTGCACGAGGATCTCGTTGTCGATGTTCTCTTCGCCGAACTCGTTCTCGATGACGGCGATCTTCATGCCGTGCTTTTCGTTCAGGATGCGCTTGAGCAGGGTGGTTTTGCCGCTGCCGAGAAAGCCGGTCAGGATGGTGACTGGAATCATGTGGGTCGCCTGTAAGTCGTGAAACGGTGCGTGATCGGACGCTAGCGCGCAAGGCTAGCCAGATGCGTTAGGCGGGCCGCCGCAGCCAGATGGCGCGAGCCCCGTCCAGCCGGTCATTGAAACATATTTGCCAGGCGGGCGCAGGGGCGGCCGCGCTGCGGCCGGCTGATGGCCGCCTGCGCGGAGGCGGGCCGCTGCCGCTGCCGCCGCCGCCACGCGCAATCACCGGGAAAATAAGGGCGATCAGGCGATTTGCAACAGCAGCCCCTTCAGATACTCGCCTTCGGGGAACGCAGTGAGCAGCGGATGATCGACGCCCGCGCCAAGGCGCTTCAGGATGCGTGCGTCGACGCGTGCGTCGGCGGCCGCGCCCGACACGATCTTCTGGAACAGCTCGGGATCGATCGCGCCCGAGCACGAGTACGTGAACAGCAAACCGCCCGGGCGCAGCAGCTTCAGGCCCGTCAGATTGATGTCCTTGTACGCGCGCGAGGCGCGGTCCACGTGCTCGCGCGATGGCGCGAATTTCGGCGGATCGAGCACGATCAGATCGAAGCGTTCGCCTTCGTTGTAGAGGCGCCGCAATGTCTTGAACGCGTCGGCGTCGAGCCAGGTCGCGCGGTCGGCGTCGAAGCCGTTGGCCGCGACGTTCTGCTGCGCGAGCGCGAGCGCTTCACCCGACGAATCGACCGACACCACGCGCTTTGCGCCACCCCTGAGCGCCGCGAGCGAAAAGCCGCCGGTGTAGCAGAAGCAGTTCAGCACGTCGCGATCTTTCGCGAACTGCTGCACGAGCAGGCGGTTATCGCGCTGGTCGACATAGAAGCCGGTCTTGTGGCCGTTGCGCACGTCGACGTGATAGCGCACGCCGTTTTCGCTCGCGATCAGCTTCTCGGAAGGCGGCTCGCCCGCGAGCACGCCGGTGATCTGCTCGAGCCCTTCCTTCTGACGGATCGACACGTCCGAGCGCTCGTAGACGTTCGGGCAGCCGGTCGCGCCGACCAGCGCCGCGACGATCGCGTCCTTCCACGCTTCGACGCCGGCCGCCATGAACTGACAGACGATCTGGCTGCGCTGATCCGCGTCCTCGGCGACGTAGTAATCGACGATCAGGCCCGGCAGACCGTCCGCCTCGCCGAAGATCAGCCGCACGGCGCCGGTGTCGCGCACCATCGCCTGACGATGCGCGAACGCGCGCTGCACGCGGCGCTTGAAGAACGCGTGATCGATCGGCTCGGCTTCGTCGAAGCTCCAGACGCGCGCGCGGATCTGCGAGTGCGGGCTGTAGGCGGCGCGGGCGAGAAAGCGGCCATCGTGCGCGCGCACGAGCACGGTCGCGCCGGGCGCGGGGCGGCCGTCGACGTGCTCGATCGCATTGGCATAAACCCACGGATGGCGGCGCAGCAGCGATTTTTCTTTCGACGGTTTGAGCGTAACGGTATTCATCAGGTGTAGGTAAAGTGCAAGCGAAGGCGGCGCGTCGTGGCGCGCGGCGTCAGTCGCGTGATCAGTTGCGTTTCTTTGCGCGAGGATGCGCGCTGTCGTAGACGTGGGCGAGGTGCTGGAAATCGAGGCCCGTATAAACCTGCGTCGCGGTGATGCTCGCGTGGCCGAGCAGCTCCTGCACGGCGCGCAGGTCGCCGCTCGACTGCAGCACGTGGGTCGCGAACGAATGGCGCAGCACGTGCGGATGCACGTTGGCCGGAATGCCGGCGGCGAGCGCCGCGCGCTTCACGCGCTCGCGCACGACGTTCGGCGACAGCCGGTTGCCGCGCGCCGACAGGAACAGCGGATGCGGATCGTGGCGGACCATCGGTTCGCGCACCGCGAGCCATGCGTTCAGCGCCGCGACCGCCTTGCTGCCCACCGGCACGACGCGCCGCCGGTTGCCTTTGCCGAGCACTTCGACTTCGCCGGAATCGAGTTTCAGCCAGCCGGCCGAGCGATAGCCGTCGACGTCGGCGAAACGCACGTCGAGGCCGACCAGTTCGGCGAGGCGCAGGCCCGACGAGTAGAACAGCTCGAGCATCGCGTGATCGCGCAGGCCTTCGGGCGAGTCGGCGGGCGGGCTGTCCATCAGGCGCGCGGTGTCGTCGACGGAAAGCGCCTTCGGCAGCATTTTCGCCTGCTTCGGCGCGCGCACCGCGGCGACCGGATTGGCCGGCAACTCGACGTGGCCCGCGAGCCAGCGATAAAACGCCCGCCATGCCGACAGCCGATGGCCGATCGACCGCGCGGTGAGACCGCCCGCATGCGCGCGCGCGACGGCGCCGCGGATGTCGACGGCGGTGAGGCTTTCGAGCGCTCGGCCTTTGGCGAGCTGCTTCAGTTCCGCGAGCTCATGCGTGTAGCCGCGCAGGGTGTGCGCCGACAGCCGCCGCTCGTGCTCGAGATGCGACAGGTAGGCGGCGATCGGGTCGGCGGCGGTCACGGTACGCGGTGACGTTGCGTGGCGCGGCTCAGCGCGGCAGCAGCCGGCTCAGCGCGGCGCTCGCGAGCGCGCCGATCTGCGTGAGGAAATCGGTGGCCATGCCTTCGTGGAAGCGCCGCGGGTCGGATGAGCCCATCACGAGCAGGCCGAACGTCGGCGCGTCTTCGACACCTTCGGGGTCGCGCAGCGCAAGCAGCGCGATCGATTCGGTGCTCTGCGCCGTCCCGTTCGACGCGACGCCGAGGTCGTCGGTCGCGCTCGTTGTCGCGCTTGCCGCCGGGTTGGTCGTCCCGTGGGACGCGACCGCAGCTTGCGCGAGCCATTGCGCGGCCTCGAAGCCGGTGTTTGCGCCGCAGTACGGCGTGCTCAGGCTGCCCGCGAAAATCCGCACTTCCTCGCTGACGTGGCGCGCGAAGTCCGCTTGCGCATACGGCTCGGCGACGTCCCACACGCGCAGAGCCGCTTGCGGCACGTCGAAGATGTCGCGCAGACCGCCGGCGATCGTGCGCGGCAGCGCGTAGGGATCGCGCTCGGCCATCACACGGATGGTCCAGCGGTTGAATTTCGACGCGATGCTGTCGTTCTCGTGACCGTAGCGCAGCAGTTCGGCAAGACGCCGCTCCAGATGCTTGTTCTTGTCGCGCAGCATCTCCATCTGCCGCTCCTGCAGCGACACCGCGGCTTTGCCGTGCGGGTTCGCGAGCCGGATCGTCGCGAGCGTTTCCGCGTGTTCGACGAAGAATTCGGGATTGGCGAGCAGGTATTCGGCGACTTCGCGATCGTTCATGGTTTCGGCTAGAGGACTACGGGACGGCCGCCTCACGGCGGCGCGTCGGTCAATGAGTTAGACGGAGGGCGCCATGTCGGCCGGGCTGGACGGATTGTGCTGCGTCGAGTCCGACGAGGCGCTCGACGCCTCTTCGGCCAACTCGATCTCCCCTTCGAAGACGGTGGCTGCGGGGCCGGCCATCAGCAGCGGCGCGCCTGGGTGCGCGCTGTCCCACGTGATGGTCAGATCGCCGCCGTGCGTATGTACGAGCACCGGCGAATCCAGCAGCCCGCGCCGTATACCGGCCGCGACCGCCGCGCACGCGCCGGTGCCGCACGCGAGCGTTTCGCCTGCGCCGCGTTCATAGACGCGCAGCCTGACCTCGTTGCGGTTGACGATCTGCATGAAGGCCGCGTTGACCCGCTGCGGGAAGCGCGTGTGCCGCTCGATGGCCGGACCTTCGGCGAGCACCGGGAACACCTCGGCATCGTCGACGACCTGCACGGCGTGCGGATTGCCCATCGACACCACCGACATCCAGCGCGTCGTGCCGTTCACGTCGAGCGGCCAGAGCGTATCCTCGCCTTCGCGGCGGCCTTGCAGACCCTTGGTCGCGAACGGCACGAGTTCGGGATCGAACACGGGCGTGCCCATGTCGACGATCACTTCGCCGTTGTCCTGCATCGTCAGCGTGATCGTGCCTTTCTGGACCTGCACGCGCACGCTGCGTTGGTCGGTGAGACCGCGCTCGCGCACGAACTTGACGAAGCAGCGCGCGCCGTTGCCGCAGTGTTCGACCTCGCCGCCGTCGCAATTGAAGATGCGATATCTGAAATCGACGCCTTCGACGGTCGGCTTTTCGACCAGCAGCAACTGGTCGGCGCCGACGCCGAAATGGCGGTTCGCCAACGCGCGCACCTGCGCCGTGGTTAGATCAACCGGTTGGGTATAGCCGTCGAGTACGACGAAGTCGTTGCCCGCGCCGTGCATTTTGGTGAATTTGAGCTTCACGTTTTCCGTGTATCCGTTGCTGCGTAGGGCTTCGCGCGTGCGGGCGGAGCCGAAAATCCCGGCCTCACCGGTCGTTGGGCGAATCGCCCATTGGAGCCGTGCCCGGCCAATAGCAGATGATACACGTTGGCACATCGGAAACGGTACGGCTGGCAAGGAGCCCAGCCCCACCTTCAATACACCCCCGGCACCCCCGGCGGGCGTGTCTTGAACCGCTTGTGCACCCAGTAATACTGCTCGGGCATCAGCGGAATCTGCTCTTCGAGAAACTCGTTCATGCGTCGCGCATCAGCGTCATCGTCGCCGGTCGGATAGTCGTCCCAAGGTTTGAAGACCTTGAGCCGGTAACCCTTGTAGTTCGGCAGCACCTCGCCGATGAACGGTACGACCTGTGCGTGCCCGACCTTGGCGAGACGGCCGACTGCGGTCAGCGTGCAGGTCGGGACGCCGAAGAACGGCACGAACGTCGAATTGCGCGCGCCGTAGTCCATGTCCGCGCCGAGCATCACCGGTTTGCGTTCGCGCAGCCAGCGCAGCACGACGCGCGCGCTGTCTGCGCGGCTCGCCATGTCCGCGCCGAAACGCGCGCGCGCTGCTTTCGCGGCTTCCTCGAACTCCTGATTCGACATCGGCTGATAGAGCGAGCCGCACTGGCGCTTCAGCGAGTAGTTCAGAAAGATCGAACCGGCCTCGATGCCGACAAAATGAAAGCCGAGAAACAATGTGGGCGGCAGGTTCGGATCCGTCAGGTCGATCGCGCTGTCGAGCTGGATCAGCTTGTCGAGCTTCTTCGCCGGGCCGAACCACTGCACGCTGCGCTCGAGATAGCTGCGGATCGCATGACGGAAGTGCTTTTGCGCGACGTCCTCGCGGCGCTCGTCGCTCCAGTCGGGGAAGCACAGCTTCAGATTCGTATGAACGATGCGCTTGCGACGGCTCGGGATCTGGTAGAGCAGCCAGCCGAGCCCGTCACCGAGACGGGCGACCAATCCGTAAGGCAACAGCGCAAAGAGTTTGAGCAGCCCGATCGCGAGCTTCGCGCCGTAGCGGCTCAGCATGCAGCCTCCAGGCGCGCGGCGCCGCAGGGGGCGAAATTGTGGAAAGCGGAAAAATTGACGTGATACCGCACTCGTTTCGACTCTGTGACATTCAAAGGAAGTCGCTATAATAAGGGCTTCGCCGAGTTAATAGACAACTTGCGGGGCGAAGCCGGCGGGTGCGGTCCATGGGTTTTCATGGGTTATGCGTCCATCGGTCAGGTAATCCGCTAAAGCGTCGCCGCTTCAGACTCCCGAAGTCGGCTACGTGGAACGCAACCGTAACCACTAACAGGAGTCTGCAACGTGGCAAACGACTATCTCTTCACTTCCGAATCCGTTTCCGAAGGCCATCCCGACAAAGTCGCGGACCAGATCTCGGACGCGATCCTCGACGCCATCCTCGCTCAAGACAAGTACTCGCGTGTCGCGGCCGAAACGCTGTGCAACACGGGTCTCGTCGTGCTGGCCGGTGAAATCACCACCACCGCGAACGTCGACTACATCCAGATCGCGCGCAACACGATCAAGCGCATCGGCTACGACAACACCGACTACGGCATCGACTACCGCGGCTGCGCGGTGCTCGTCGCCTACGACAAGCAGTCGCCGGACATCGCCCAGGGCGTGGACCGCGCGCACGACAACAACCTCGATCAAGGCGCGGGCGACCAGGGCCTGATGTTCGGTTACGCGTGCGAGGAAACGCCGGAACTGATGCCGCTGCCGATCCACCTGTCGCACCGCCTCGTCGAGCGTCAGGCGAATCTGCGCCGCGACGGCCGTCTGCCCTGGCTGCGTCCGGATGCCAAGTCGCAGGTCACCGTGCGCTACGTCGACGGCAAGCCGCATTCGATCGACACCGTCGTACTGTCCACCCAGCATTCGCCGGACATCGCGCTCGACACGCTGCGCGAAGCGGTGATCGAGGAAGTGATCAAGCCGACGCTGCCGGCCGAACTGATCAAGGGTGACATCAAGTTCCTCGTGAACCCGACCGGTCGTTTCGTGATCGGCGGTCCGCAGGGCGATTGCGGTCTGACGGGCCGCAAGATCATCGTCGATACGTACGGCGGCGCGGCACCGCACGGCGGCGGCGCATTCTCGGGCAAGGATCCGTCGAAGGTGGACCGCTCGGCAGCGTACGCCGGCCGTTACGTCGCCAAGAACATCGTGGCCGCGGGCCTCGCATCGCGCTGCCTGATTCAGGTGTCGTACGCGATCGGCGTCGCCCAGCCGACCTCGGTGATGGTCAACACGTTCGGCAGCGGCCGCGTGTCGGATGCGACGATCACGGAACTCGTGCGTCAGCATTTCGACCTGCGTCCGAAGGGCATCATCCAGATGCTCGACCTGCTGCGCCCGGTCTACGAGAAGAGCGCGGCGTATGGTCATTTCGGCCGCGAAGAGCCGGAATTCACGTGGGAAGCCACCGACAAGGCGCTCGCACTCGCCGAAGCGGCAGGCACTGAGCCGGTCGCGGCGCTTGCCGAATAAGGGCGAGCCGATCGCCGCTTGAAAGCAAACAAACCCCGCCGACGTGAGCCGGCGGGGTTTTTCTTTGTCCATTGATGGCGTAGCGATGCCGCCGCGCGAAGCACGTCGTCGAGGCGGCGCGCTCGAAGTCTTGCGGTGCTCGAAGTCTTGCGGTGCTCGAAGTCGGCCCAGCGGTGAACGGCCAGCCGGTCGGCAGATCAGCGGTCTAGCCACTCAACGCGCAACTGCAACTCCCCGGCCCAGCAATCTCACCGGCTCGCAAACGCAAACGCAAACGCGAACCACCCGCCGCTGCTCGCCGACAGGCGACGCGGTCGGCGGCTCGCAGGCGTGCGCACCGCCGGCGCGCGTTTCGCGACCGCGAGGCGCAACGGTGTCGGTTTGCGCAGCAGCGTGCGCAGCGACAGACGGCGCGTGCCGCTCTGCTGGCGTAGCGCCGAGAAGAACGTATGGAACCAGGTGCGAAAGCCGTCGACGGCCTTCGCGTCGCGCCACTGCTCGCCGAGCGCGCGGGTGCGCGCGGCATGATGGCGCAGCGCCCGCATCATATGGCGGCGCGCGGGACGCGCCGCTTTCAGCGCGGCGCGGGTAAGACGGGTGCTCAAAAGAGTATGCATGGCTTCACATTTAGGCAATGAACCGCACGTCGGCGCGTGCACCGGATGTGCACGGACAAACAGCACCATATGTGCCAATGACGGGGTTGCGATGAACGGCCTGAAAGCGGGAAATTCGTTGCGGGTCGTGGCGCGGGAGATTGCGACGCGAAACACGGCGCACAGCGCAGCGAAGGTACAACGCGGAGAAACCGACGGCACGGGCCCTGGCGGCCTGCGCACAACAGAAAACTGCGTAAGCGACGATCGACATGCGAGCAGGCTACACGGGAATCGTGACGTCAGAAAGTCGGTTAATACCCTGCGCGAACCAGATTTCTCCGCGGATCGAATCGTCGCGGATGCCGGTTTGCTGTCACCCCTTACGGGCGATTTGCGTGCGCGTTTGCCCAGCGAATGTGCGGTGCGGGCGCGCCGCGCGCCTGAAACCGGTGCATTGGCGCGCCGCGAAAAGCGAAGGCGACCGGCGCAAAAGATCAGCAGGACGCAGGAGCCTCTCGCGGTGAACCAACGCATCCCGATCGCGCCCGTTTTACAATCGAACATCAGTCAGTCGACGGTAACGGAACGCCATGTCACTCCATTCGAAGAAAGAGCAGATTCAAACGTTGCGGGAGCAGGGTTTTGTCGTCGTGCCAGGACTCGTGTCGCCCGAGCGTTGCGACGAGCTGAAGCGGATCGCGCAGCGGCAGCTGCAGGAAGCGGCGGCGCCGATCGAATTCGAAGCGGATTTGCAGTATCCGGGCGCGCCGTCATCGAAGGATGCTCCGGGCGGACATACGGTGCGGCGCCTGCTCGACGCGTACGGTCGTCACCCCGCGTTCGCGCAATGGGCGACCGCGTCCGAAATCCGTGGCTGGATGGAGCTGTATTTTGGCGAGGAGCCGCGTCTGTCGCGCGCGCATCACAACTGCATGATGACCAAGCACCCCGCGTACGGCAGCCTGACCGGCTGGCATCGCGACGTGCGCTACTGGTCGTTCGAGCGCGACGATCTGGTGTCGGTGTGGCTCGCGGTCGGCCCGGAAACCGTCGATAACGGCGCGCTGTGGTTCGTGCCGCAATCGCACGGCGCCGCGTTCACATCGGACCGCTTCGACGAAGCGAAGTTTTTCCGCGCGGATCTCGCCGAGAACGAGGCCGCGATCCGCACGGCGGTGTCGCCCGAGCTGAAGACTGGCGACGTGGCGTTCTTTCACTGCAACACGCTGCACTCGGCCGGCAAGAATCTGAGCGACCAGGTGAAGTTCTCGCTGGTGTTCACCTATCACGGCGCAAGCAATGTGCCCCTGCCCGGCACGCGCTCGGCCGCGAAGCCCGAGATCGCGTTCTAGATTATTTTGGTCGCGGGCCTCGCGCCGACGCTCAGCGCTTGCGCCCCGACATCGCGATTCCCGTCAGCCCGGCGAGTGTCGCCACCACGCCCGCGACGATCAGCACGATCGCCTTGTTGCTCGGCGAGCCGGTAAAGAAGCGCGACACGTCGCTGCTCACCGAATTGAATGCCTGCCCGCCGAAATACAGCAGCACGATACCGCCGACAATCAGCGCGATCGAAATCGCTTTCGTCATCTGCACCTCCCATCAACCTGAACCGGCCAGAGTGTAGGTGAGCCGTGCGTGCTCGTCCATCCCGCATACTGGTTGCGCTGCAAGCGCCGCGTCGATTGGCTAACATAGCGGTCTGGCCGCACCGCGGCGACACCACAACAACAAATCTCCCCAGCAGCACGCCTCCCGCAACGCGCGAATCCTCACGCCCGCCATCCTCGGGCGATCTCATCGACAAGGACACTAGCAATGGCTTACGAAGCAGCTTCAGAACGCTATTCGGACATGCAATACCGCGTCTGCGGCAAGTCGGGTCTCAAACTGCCGGCGCTGTCGCTCGGCCTGTGGCACAACTTCGGCGACACCACGCCGATCTCGACGCAGCGTGACATTCTGCGCACGGCCTTCGACCTCGGCATCACGCACTTCGATCTGGCGAACAACTACGGGCCGCCGTACGGCAGCGCGGAAACCAACTTCGGCCGTCTGTTCAAGGACGATTTCAAACCGTATCGCGATGAGTTGCTGATTTCGTCGAAGGCCGGTTGGGATATGTGGCCCGGTCCGTACGGCCAGGGCGGTGGCTCGCGCAAATATGTGCTCGCGAGTCTCGATCAGAGCCTGAAGCGCATGGGCCTCGATTACGTCGACATCTTCTATTCGCATCGCTTCGACGCGCATACACCGCTCGAGGAAACCGCGGGCGCGCTCGCGAGCGCGGTGCAGCAGGGCAAGGCGCTGTACATCGGCATCTCGTCGTACTCGTCGGCGAAGACGCGCGAAATGGCGAAGCTGCTCGCCGAATACAAGGTGCCGCTGCTGATCCATCAGCCGTCGTACAACATGCTGAACCGCTGGATCGAACACGACCTGCTCGATACGCTCGATGAAGTCGGCGCGGGCACGATCGCGTTCACGCCGCTCGCGCAGGGATTGTTGACCGGCAAGTACCTGAACGGCGTGCCGGAAGATGCGCGCGTCAACAAGCCGGGCGGCGGTTCGCTGAAAGACGAGCATCTGAGCCCGCGGAACATCGAGCACGTGCGGAAGCTCAACGACATTGCGCAGCGCCGTGGTCAGAGCCTCGCGCAGATGGCGCTCGCGTGGGCGTTGCGCGATCCACGCGTGAGCTCGGTGCTGATCGGCGCGAGCCGCGCGGAGCAGGTGCGCGAGAACGTCGGCGCGCTGAAGAAGCTCGCATTCTCGGCCGACGAACTCGCTGAAATCGATCGCTATGCGACCGAAGGCGGGATCAATCTGTGGGAAAAGCCGTCGACCGATCAGGCGATCTGATCGCGTGAGGAGCCGTCCGCACAACAGGCGGACGGACGCAAGGGCAAAACGAAGCCGCACGCTCAGCGTGCGGCTTTTCTGCAGGTATTTCGCCGCGCCGCTACACGAGCGCCGGCAGACCCTCGACCAGCGCCACCGCGCACATCACACCGATCAGCGCGCCCAGCACACGCAGCCCGTTGTGTCGCAACTCGGTCTTGCAGGGCAGCGCGCCGACGAATAGCGCGCCCGCCAATGCCATCGGAATGACCAGGATGAAATCGCCGATCGTAAAGTAGGTCATCTTCGTCTCCTCCCCTGCGGGATGGTTGGTTGCTATGTCGTTCCGGCAGAGGCCGCGGCTTCGAAATCATGCCGCGCCATTGCACGAATCGAGTATAGGAGACCGATGGAGCGGCGCGACGGCGCAAGCCGGCGCGTCGGCGCTTATTCGTAAGCTGCTGAACCCAGGCGCGGCGCGGCCCGCGGCGATTGGCGCGGCGCAACAAAACGCGGCGGAAAATATCAAACGTTCGCTTACGCAAGCCTTTCGTTTTGCCGCCGATCCATGCGGGTTGGCTGATTGCGGCCGGCTCGCGGTGCCTGCACCGCGCAACGCGACCGATACGCCGGGCTATTCGCGCCCGCGCAGGCGGCTCGCCGCGATCAAGCCGATCACGAGCAGCGCACCGACTAGCCCGACGACGCCGTTCCAGCCATGACCGGCCCACACATGGCCGCCATACGAACCGACCAGGCTCGAGCCGATGTAGTACGCGAGCAGATACAGCGCAGCGGCCTGGCCTTTCGCGTCTTTCGCCAGACGCCCGACCCAGCCGCTCGCGACCGAATGCCCGGCAAAGAACCCGAACGTCACGCAGGCGATACCGGTCGCGATCGCCGCGAGCGGATGCAGCATTGTCAGCGCGAGGCCGAACACCATCAGCAGCAGGCTCCCGATCAGCACGCGCGCGCGGCCGAACGTGTCGGCCATGCGCCCGGACCATGGCGACGCGACCACGCCAACCAGATAGACGATGAAAATCGCGCCGATCTCCGTCTGATTCAACCGATACGGCGGCGCGAGCAGCCGGTAGCCGATGTAGTTGTACAGCGTGACGAAGCTGCCCATCAGCACGAAGCCGAGCAGGAACAGCAGCGGCAGACCCGGTCGCGTGAACTGGCGCAACAGCAGCGTGCGGTGATGCGCGAAGCCGAGCCCGCGGCGCGGCACGAAATGGCGCGACGGTGGCAGCAGCGCGCGGAACGCGAGCATCGACAGCAGGCCGAGCACGCCGATCGTGCCGATCGCGATGCGCCACGAAAACAGATCCGCGACCACGCCGGTGATGACCCGCCCGGCCATGCCGCCGATCGCCGTGCCGCCGACGTACAGGCCCATTGCGAGGCCGAGGCCGTCGGGATGCACTTCCTCGGCGAGATAAGCCATCGCGACGGCCGGCACGCCGCCGAGCGCGAGCCCTTCGAGCGTACGCAGCACGAGCAGCTGGTGCCAGTGCGGCGCGACCGATACGCCAATCGTCAGCACCGACGACACCGTCAGCGACAGCGTCATCAACTTGTGCCGGCTCCAACCCTCGGAGACGAAACCGGCGACGAAGATCGCGAGCGCGAGCGCAGCAGTGGATAGTGACAACGACAGACTGCTTTGCGCCGGCGTTACGTTGAACGCTTCGGAGAACGACGGCAGCAGCGGCTGCACGCAGTAGAGCAACGAGAACGTCGCGTAGCCGGCGAACAGCAGCGCGAGGCTGGCACGCCAGTACGCGCGCGAGCCGCGTTCGAGATAAGGGATGTCCGACACGGTGGTGGTGCTTGCGCAAGCAGCTGAAGCTGCGCCGCGGGAGGGAACGGCAGATGCGGTCCGCTGGGATGGCGGCGGCAGGGTCACAACAAAACTCCTTGGGTCACACGGAAACGCGCAAAAGTGTTAAGGATACGCTGAAAACGCGTTTCAAGCCGGCGTCGCGGGCAACGCGGCGTGCCAATGGTGACCCGCAGCGCTCCATCCGCAACATGTCGCGCGCCTGTCTCCCGGCGCTAGCCGTGCGCCCCGGCTTCACTGCCCGGCGCCGGCGCCCGCGTCGCCCCGAAGTCGCCGTCGACGGATGCACGAGCGCGTCGTCGCCCGGCACTCGGATGATGATCAGGGTTCAGCGTGATCAGGATGTCCGAGTCGGCACGCGAGAAACAGCGTGACGAACAGTCCCGGTCGCGCGACACGCGCTTCAAGAAATACGCGGTAGCGCTCGCGCAAACGCGAGAAACCGCGCTCGAACGCGTAGTGCATGCGCATCAACGGATTGCGCGTTTGCACCGGTGTGTGATGTAAATCCGCGGGCTTGTGCTGATAGCGCAGCAGATACTTCGCGAGCGTCGGCACGAGCGTACGCGAGAAGAAGTACGACGCGAGCATCGCGAACACCACCGCTTCGGCAAGCGGAATGAACAGATAGTGCGCGACACCGGTGAGCAGAAACATCGGCACGAACACGATACAGATCGCCAGCGTCGACACCAGCGTCGGAATCGCGATCTGATGCGCGCCGTCGAGAATCGCCTGTTCCAGCGTCTTGCCCTGTTCGAGCTGATGGCTGATGTTTTCGATCGCGACGGTCGCATCGTCGACGAGAATCCCGACCGCGAGCGCGAGGCCGCCGAGCGTCATGATGTTGATCGTCTGACCGAGCGCGGACAACGCGATGATCGACGTGATCATCGACGTGATCATCGACAACGGAATCGATACCGCGATGATCAGCGTCGCGCGCCAGTTGCCGAGGAACAGCAGAATCATCAGGCCCGTCAGGCACGCGGCGATCAGCGCTTCACGCAATACGCCCTGCACGGATGCACGCACGAACAGCGATTGGTCGGCGACGGGATCGATATTCAGCGACGGCGGCACCAGATTGCGCAGCGTCGGCATCATCGTCTTGATGCGGTCGACGATATCGAGCGTGGACATTCCGTGTGTTCGATATCGTTGACCGCCACCGACAAGCCGCGCTCGTAGTTCAGCGCGATGCGCCGCTCCATTTCGTCGGCGGGCAGGCCGTTATACGACCAGATGACCGAGAGCACCGGAATATCGATGTTCGGAAAGATGTCGGTGGGCGTGCGCAGAATGGTCAACGGTCCGACGATCAGCAACAGCAGCGCCAGCACGACGAACGTATAGGGGCGCCGTAGCGCGAGACGAACGATCCACATGACTAGCGCAGACGAATGAAATGAGCGGCGAGCGCGCCGCGCGGATCCGAAACGCAGGCGCGCACCTCGGCGCGAAGGCAGGTGCGAAGCCGCGCGGCGCCCGCATCTGGCAGATCGTTCCGGCAATGCACGTTTTTGATGTCTCCCCCCGCAGGGTTTATGATGGTCTGCATTACGACGTCTGACGCCGAGATAATCGGCCGTGCTCAGCGTAATGGGAATAGGGCGAAACGACGGGTGAAAGCCTTCTATTCGCCTTCCCAAAGCCCCGCAAAGCGGGAACAATGACTCGAACCTCTTACGCGCCATGCGCGCGACAGATTAAGTGCGCACGCAACGTCAAATGCGAAGCGGCGTTTTTATCATCACCTCGACCGGCGTGAAATCATAAAGCCGGCTAAGGGAAGCGGGGAATTATCATGGAAGTCGGTTCCATTGTCCGATCGGTACATATCGCCGTGCCGCAAGGCGCGCGCGGAATCGTCATGCGCATTCTTGGCGACATGGCGATGGTGGCATGGTACGCCGGCGAGCCCGGCGCCTCGCAGCAACTCAATACCGAACCCTTTTTCCTGGAAGATCTGATCGATACCGGCGACCTGATACGTCCGGCCGGCGCGCAGACGCATTGAACGAGAGGCTTACCGGTTGCTCATTGCCGTTGTGTGACCCGCAGGTGCGGGCTGTAGTGATGCTGTAAGGTGAGCTCGGCTCGCCAGCATCGCCGTGGGCCGATGCGCGCGTCGATTCACGGCGCGTCCCAAATCAGCCCGTATTTCTAGCGATGCCACCCACGCATTGTGAGTCGTCGCCCTCGTCTTTACCCGCGGCGCGGCGCACAATGCGGGGCATGAACGACACCATTCCCGACAATTCCTATCCCGAGGCCGGCGCCGATGGCGCCGTGCCATTCGCGCGGCTCACGCCGGAAACCGTGCTCGACGCGATCGACGGCGTGCTCGCAACGACCGGCGTGCGTACCGACGGCCGTCTGCTGCCGCTCAACAGCTATGAAAATCGCGTGTATCAGGTCGGCGTCGAAGACGGTCCGCCCGTGGTCGCGAAGTTCTATCGTCCCGAGCGCTGGAGCGACGCGGGGATTCTCGAAGAGCACGCGTTCGTTGCCGAACTCGCCGCGCGCGAGATCCCAGCCGTGCCCGCGCGCGTGCTCGATGGCCGCACGCTGCACAGCTTCGACGGCTTCCGCTTCTCGGTCTTCGAGCGACGCGGCGGTCGCGCGCCGGATCTCGACCGGCGCGACACGCTGGAATGGCTGGGGCGTTTCATCGGACGCATTCATGCGATCGGGCAGACCGAGGACTACGTAGAACGTCCCACGCTAAACATCGACACGTTCGGCTACGAGCCGCGCGACTTCCTGCTCGCGCACCGTTTCGTTCCCGACGATCTGCGCACCGCGTGGGAAACCGTCGTGAATCTCGCGCTCGAAGGCGTCGCGCGTGCGTTCGAGCGGGCTGGCGAGATTCGCAGGCTGCGTCTGCACGGCGACTGTCATCCGAGCAACGTGCTGTGGACCGACGCGGGCCCGCATTTCGTCGATTTCGACGACAGCCGCATGGGGCCCGCGATTCAGGATCTGTGGCTGCTGCTGCCGGGCGAGCGTGCGGAGGCGTCGCGCGCGCTGGCCGATCTGCTCGCCGGTTACGAGGATTTCTGCGAATTCGAGCCGCGCGAGCTGTATCTGATCGAAGCGCTGCGCACGTTGCGGCTGATTCACTATCAGGCATGGCTCGCGCGCCGCTGGAACGATCCGGCGTTTCCAGCCGCGTTTCCGTGGTTCAACACGCAGCGCTACTGGGAAGATCGCATCCTCGAGATGCGCGAGCAGATCGGCGCGATGCAGGAAGGGCCGTTGTGGCCGGTTTGACGTCTTGACGGTCAAGGCGCCTGCGACGCCACATTCGACGACTCCACCAACGTCGATCTGACGATTACCTCCGCGCGCACGTCCCGCCCAATCGCTTCGATCGCGGGACGCATGCGCGTGAAATCGTCGGGCGTGCAGACGTCGCTGTCGAAATGGGTGGCGCCGTCGCGCGTCATCGTGACCACGTTGCTGCGCGGGTCGAACGCGTACTGCGACGTGAAATCGACGAAGCGGTCCTGCGTGCGTTGCGCCTCCGGCATGTCGAGCACGCGGAAATTGGCCGGCAGTTCGATGCGCGCGCGTTCGTGGATCGCGAGGTTGTGGCACACGAACGGCTGCGTGCGCTTGCGTTCGCCGAGCCAGTAGCGCGTGTCGGCTTCGACGCCGCCGCCGAGGCTCGTCAAGGCCGGAATCGAGGCCGTCATGCCGGTCACCACGAGACTCTCGAGCGTGCCTTTCATCGTCAGCGTGAGCGGGCCGTCGGCCGCGCTGAGGTCGCTCGTCGTCAGCGTCGCGGTGCCGCGCAGATTCGCGTTGCGTAACTCGGCCTGAATCGATTCCTCGCGTTGCGCGGGCGTTTGCGTGCGCAGCCGCGCGCGGGCCTGCTCGGCGTACGGCCCGGCATCCTGCAGCCGATACGTGAAGCTCGCCGAGCCATCCGGTTCGATCTTGATCGCGAGATCGGTGCTGCGCGACATCTGCGCGGTGGCCGGCGTTTGCGCGAGCACGCCGTCGCCGATCAGCACGGTAGGACGGTCCATGTCGGACGAAGGCAGAAAACCGAATTCGACGTTCGACGCGGTCGAATCCGCGTACATCTGCAAATCGGGTAGCCACGTGATCGCATGATTGATGACGCCATAGCCCGGGACGCTCGGCAGCGTGTAGATCGTGCCGCTGCTGATCAACGCCGGCTCGTTGCGCACGCCGACCGCGTCGAGCAGCGCGCCGTAGAGCGCGACGTGGTCCTTGCAGTCGCCATAGCGGTTCGCGAGAATCGCGCTCGCGCTGTGCGGCACGACGGCGCCACGTCCGACGTAGATCGCGACATAGCGGATATTGCGACGAACCCAGTCGTACAGCGTTTTGGCTTTGTCGTGTGGGGTGTGATCGTGCGCGCTCAGCTGCTGCGCGAACTGGGTGATCGCGACGTCGTGCGCGCCCGGGTCGGCCGCGGAGCTGCGATAGGAGGCGGCGAACGCGGCATAGCTCGGGAAGGTCGACACCATCAGCCGATCACCGTACGACACGTACGCGACCGAGCCGCGTTCGAGCCGGTCGAAGTGTGCCTTGTCATAGCGGAATTCGTAACGCGTGCGGCCGTCGCGCGTGACCGGTGTCACTGCGCTGAAGCCGCGCGCGTCCGCATACAGCGGCTTGTCGGCGGGCAGGTCGTAGATCAGGCGGAAGTTGCGGGTCGGCGCGAGTTCGGGCGGCGTGAAGTCGCTGAATTCGCCCGGCACTATCGGCTGACGCTGCGTCTTGCGGTACGTCAGATGCACACGCGCGCCGGGTTTGACCGCGGGGAACACGATCACCTTTTCCTGGATGTCCTGGAACATCGGCGCGTCGAACGAGCGGACTTCCTGGACGTCGCGGATCTGCTCGGGCGCAACGTCGTGACGCTTTTTTGCCGTCGGCGGTGACCGTGTAGGCCTCGAGGATCAGCACGTCGGCCATGTTGCGGTTGAACCAGACGTATTGCTGAGCGACCCGCTCGACGCCGGCTTCGTTGTTCACGCGCAGCGTCATCGAATCGAGCTTCGCATACGAGCCGTCAGTGTTGACGGTGAAGGTCTGCGTCTCGCCTTCGTTGGTGTAGGGATCGTCCAGGTTGAGCGGCGCGCTCGCGCTCGCGGCGTGAACGCCGGCCAGCCAGCCGGCGGAGGCAAGGACCACGAGGCAGAGTCGCATGACGGCGGGTATCCGGACGACGACGTTGACGGGATCGCCAGCTAGCGTCGTTTCGCGCCGCGCGGATGTCAAGCGGCTGGCGCGCGTTTGGAAGCGATCGAAAGAGGGTTCGCCGGATATGCACGGCGAGCCCGCCGCCTGTCGACATTGAGCAAAGTACTTAATTGCGTGATGTCGACGGGCTACACGCTGTAAGCGGCGCCACCCGACGCCGCAATCTCCCGCGCGGCCTTCGCGCCTTCGACCTGCAATAGCGTCGGCAGCGACACGCCATTTTTCGCCGCCGTCACCTCCGCCAGAATCGACACCGCGATCTCGGGCGGCGTCCTGCTGCCGATATAAATGCCGACAGGTCCATGCAAGCGGGCCAGTTCGGCTTCGTTCAGATCGAACTCCTTCAGGCGCTCGCGTCGCGCGTGATTGTTCCTGCGCGAGCCGAGCGCGCCGACATAAAACGCCGGCGTCTTCAATGCTTCCATCAGCGCGAGATCGTCGAGCTTCGGATCGTGCGTGAGCGCGATCACTGCGCAGCGCTCGTCGAGCTTCATGTCGATCACGGTATCGTCCGGCATCGTGCGTACGATCTTCGTGCCCGGCACGTCCCATTCCTCGGTGTATTCCTCGCGCGGATCGCAGACCGTCACCTGATAATCGAGCCCCACCGCGATATGGCACAGGTAGCGAGACAACTGCCCGGCGCCGATCACTAGCATCCGGTAGCGCGGGCCGTGGATCGTCGACAGACGCTCACCGTCGAAATGCACGCCGTCGGTCGCCTGCGCGTTGTCGAGCCGCACCGCGCCCGTCGTCATGTCGAGTTCGCGCGCGACGAGCCGGCCATTTTCGACCGCGTGACACAGCTCGGCGATGCCGCTTTGCCGCGTCAACGGTTCGAGCACGAGCTGGATCGTGCCGCCGCACGGCAGGCCGAAGCGATGCGCTTCCTCGGCCGTGATGCCGTACTTCACCGCCTCCGGATGTGTCTGCTCGATGCCCCGTTGCCGCACGCGATCGATCAGATCGTCTTCGATGCAGCCGCCCGACACCGAGCCCACCACGAGTCCGTCGTCGCGCACCGCGAGCATCGCGCCCTCGGGACGCGGCGACGAGCCCCACGTCTTCACGACCGTCACGAGGAGCGCGCGATGTCCGTCCGCCAGCCAGCGGGCGCTGGTTTTCAGAACTTCGAGATCCACGCTGTCCATGATTTCTTCCCTTTCTTTGCCTCGCCACCGGACTCGCCGTCCGCGGCCTCGTTCGATTCCGTTTGCTCGGAGGCGGATGCGGCTTCGGCTCCGGTTTCGGTATGCACCGGGGCGTCGCCTTCCGCTGTTTCATGAGCGCTATTGTCTCCCGAGAGCTGGGCGCTCAAGCGCTTGAAAAACTCCCCCGCAATCTTGCGCGCCGCACCGTCGACGAGCCGCGAGCCGATCTGCGCGAGCTTGCCGCCGACCTGCGCATTGGCGGTGTAGGAGAGCTTCGTCGCGGCATCGCCGTCGGCTTCGAGCGTGACATGCGTGTTGCCCTTGGCAAAACCCGCGGCGCCGCCCTGGCCTTCGAACACAATGGTGTAGGTGTTCGGCGCGTCGATATCGGTCAATTGCATGCGCCCCTTGAAGCGCGCCTTGACCGGGCCGACCGCCGCGCTCAGCGTGACCAGGTACGCGTTTTCGCCCTCCGGGTCGATACTTTCGCAGCCGGGGATGCAAGCGCGCAGAATCTCGGTGTCGTTCAACGCGTCCCACGTTTGCTGCTGCGCGACCGGCAGCGTATGAGTTTCGCTCAATTCCATGACGTTGCTCCTGCGAGTGTCGTCGCGGCGACGGCGTGGCGAGGCGCGCGCGTCAGTTGCGCGAGATCGTGGCCGAACGCTGCGAGACTGTCTAGATTATGAACCGGACGATGCGCGTCGACATACGGCAGGATCGCCTGCACGCCGCGCGCCTTCGGAGTAAAGCCGCTGAACCGCAGCAGCGGATTGAGCCACACGATGCGATGCGCGAAGCGTGCGAGCCGCGCCATTTCGGTATCGAGCACGTCGATCGCTTCGTGATCGAGACCGTCGGTGACGAGCAGCACCGTCGCACGACCTGTGAGCACGCGGCGCGCCCAGCGTCGGTTGAACTCGGCGAGCGCCGCGCCGATGCGCGTGCCGCCCGACCAGTCGACCACCTGATCGCTGAGCGTCGCGATCGCGACGTCCGGATCGCGTTCGCGCAATGCGCGCGTCGCGTTCGTGAGCCGCGTGCCGAAAAGAAACACTTGCAGACGTTCGCGCGACTGCAACAACGCGTGGCAAAAGTAGAGCACCGCGCGCGAGTAGTTGCTCATCGAGCCGGAAATGTCGAGCAGCAGCACGAGCGGCGGCTTGCGCTCGACCCTCGCGCGATACTTCCACACGGTCCAGTCGCCACCGGCGCGCACCGCATGCCGCGCGCTCGCGCGCAAGTCCGCATGCGTGCCGTGCGATGCCGCCTTCAGGCGCCGCGTCGATTCGGTTGCGAGCGGCAGCCGCTGGCCGCGAATCAGATGCCGCAGCGTGCGCCATTCGTCGGCGTTCAGCGTGTCGAAATCGCGATGACGCAGCCGCTCTTCGGCGCTGAACGTCAACTGCGCATGCAACTCGTGCTGCTCGGTTTCCTGCGGCGCATGCAGATGCGGCGACGGTGGCATGCGCACCGCGAGCGCATCGGCGAGACGGTTGTTGCGCTTGGGCGGCGGCAGCCCGTCGCGCACTTTCGGCAGCAGCAGCGCGCGCAGCTTGCCTTCCCAATCGGGGTCGCGCCAGAACAGATCGAACGCGGCATTGAAGAGTTCGCGTTCGTCGGGCGCGGTGACGAGCAGCGCGGCAAGCGCGGCGTGCACGTCGTCGCGGCGGCCGAGGTCGATCCACTGCAACGCGGCGAGTGCGTCGACTGCTTGTGCGGGCGACATCGGCAAGCCAGCGCCGCGCAGCACGCGCACGAAATGGACGACGTTGCGCGCGAGCGTGGGCGCAGTGTGCTGGTTCGTGTCGTCGAGCCTGCCCGAGCCGGTTCCGTTCGTCATGCCAACGGCCCTCACCCGGACAGACACTGCGCGATCTGCGCGGCATCCACACGCGCGAGATCGTCCTGATACTTGAGCAGCACGCCGAGCGTGTTCTGCACCGATTGCGGATCGAGCTCCGTGACCGACAGCGCTTCGAGCGCGCGGCACCAGTCGATCGTCTCGGCGATGCCGGGCGCCTTGAACAGATCCATGCCGCGCAGCCGATGCACGAAGTCGACCGCGCGCCGCTGCAATTGCGCCGACGTTTGCGGCGCGCGCGCGGCGACGATCTCCAGTTCGCGATCGCGGTCGGGATAGCCGATCCATTGATACAGACAGCGGCGCTTCAACGCGTCGTGAACTTCGCGCGTGCGGTTCGACGTCATGATGACGAGCGGCGGCTGCGTCGCGCGCACGGTGCCGTATTCGGGAATCGATACCTGGAAGTCGGACAGGAGTTCGAGCAGGAATGCCTCGAACGGTTCGTCGGCGCGGTCGATTTCGTCGATCAGCAGCACGCGCCGCGCGCCGGGATGGTTTTCGTCGGGCATCAACGCCTGCAGAAGCGGACGCTTCAGCAGGAATTCGCCACGATATAGCGTGTCGTTGTCGGGGCGCTCGCCGCTCGCTTCGGCAAGCCGCAGCGCCATGATCTGGCGCGGGTAGTCCCATTCGTAAAGCGCGCTCGCGGTGTCGAGGCCTTCATAGCATTGCAGCCGCAGCAGCGTGGTGCCGAGCATGCCCGCCGCGGCTTTCGCGAGCTCGGTTTTGCCGACACCCGGCTCGCCTTCGACGAACAACGGCCGCTCCATGCGCAGCGCGAGATACAGTGCGGTCGCGAGCTCGCGGCTCGCGAAATAGCGTTGGGCGGCGAGTTGGGCGAGGGTGTCGTCGATCGAAGCCGGCTGCATGGTGGTCCTGAATCTGCGCGACGGCCATGGCAAAGCGTGGCGCGAGTGAAGAACGCAATGGCCGCGAGCCCGGCGTCGAACTGTCGCGCCGGCTCGCGAAGTGAACGAAGCCGGCTTGCGCGCGCCGTGGTGAAGGCGCGGCAAGCCGGGGCGCCTAGCGAGGATCGCTAGGCATTTGCCTTCGTGACCGCGCGCGCGGCGAGCACCGGAATCAGATGCGCGCGATACGCGGCGCTCGCGTGCATGTCGTCGTTCAGCTCGTCTGGCGACACGCTCACTGCACGTGCCGCCTCGGGCGTGAAGTTCGTCGACAGCGCGCTTTCGAGCTCGGCCACGCGAAACACCGATGACGCCGCCCCCGTTACCGCGACGCGCACGCCGCTCGCGACCTTCGCGACGAACACGCCGACCAGCGCAAAGTGCGAGGCCGGATTGCGGAATTTCTCGTATGCGGCACGCTCGGGCACCGGAAACTCGACGGCGACGATCAGCTCGTCGGGCGCGAGCGCGGTCTCGTACATGCCGACGAAGAAGTCGGCCGAAGCGATGCGCCGCCGGTCCGTGACGATCGTCGCATCGAGGCCCATCGCCGCCGCCGGGTAGCACGCGGCCGGGTCGTTGTTCGCGAGCGAGCCGCCGATCGTGCCGAGCGCGCGTACCTGGCGATCGCCGATATTCGCGGCCAGCTCCGCGAGCGCGGGCAACACGCGCCGCACGTCCGCGTGTTCGGCGACGTCCGCGTGACAGACGGCTGCGCCGATCGTCACCGTGCTGGCGTCGACGGTGATCGTCCTGAGCGCGGGAATGCGCGTCACGTCGATCAGTTGCGACGGCTGCGCGAGACGCAGGCGCATCGTCGGCAGAAGGCTCTGGCCGCCGGCGAGGAACTTCGCGTCGCTGTCGGCGGTGAGGGCTGCGGCGGCCGCTTGCGGATCCGTCGCGCGTTGATACTCGAATGAATACATGTCGAATGCTCCGCTCAGGATCGTTGGGTCAGGCTTGCTTCGCCGCTTGAATCGCGGACCAGACGCGATGCGGCGTGGCCGGCATCTGCAGATTGGTCACGCCAAGCGGCGCGAGCGCGTCGATGATCGCGTTGATCACGGCCGGCGGTGAGCCGATCGCGCCCGCTTCGCCGCAGCCTTTGACGCCGAGCGGATTGTGCGTGCACGGCGTGCCCTTCGACGTTTCGACCGTGAAGTCGGGCAGGTCGGACGCATGCGGCATCGCGTAGTCCATGTAAGAGCCGGACAGCAACTGGCCGCTGTCGTTGTCGTACACGCAGCGCTCGAGCATCGCCTGGCCGATGCCTTGCCCGAGCCCGCCATGCACCTGACCTTCGACGATCATCGGATTGATCACGTTGCCAAAATCGTCGACCGCGGTGAACTGCTGGATGCGGGAGACGCCGGTGTCCGGATCGACTTCGATCTCGCAGATATACGCACCCGACGGATACGTGAAGTTGGTCGGATCGTAGAACGCGCTTTCTTCGAGCCCCGGTTCGAGCACGTCGAGCGGATAGTTGTGCGGCACGTACGCGGCGAGCGAGATCTCCGCGAACGCCTTGGTGCGGTCGGTGCCCGCGACGCGGAACACACCGTTCCTGAACTCGATGTCTTCAGCCGACGCTTCGAGCAGATGCGCGGCGATCTTCTTCGCCTTTGCTTCGATCTTGTCGAGCGCCTTCGAGATGGCCGAGCCGCCGACCGCGATCGAACGCGAACCATACGTGCCCATGCCGAACGCGATGCGGCCGGTGTCGCCGTGCACGATCTCGACGCTTTCGAGCGGAATGCCGAGGCGGTCCGCGACGACTTGCGCGAAGGTCGTTTCATGCCCCTGGCCGTGACTGTGCGAGCCCGTGAACACGGTGACCGAGCCGGTCGGATGTACGCGGATCTGGCCGACTTCGAACAGGCCCGCGCGCGCGCCGAGCGCGCCCGCGATGTTCGACGGCGCGAGACCGCATGCCTCGATGTAGCACGAATAGCCGAGGCCGCGGCGCTTGCCGTTCTTTTCGGATTCCTGCCGGCGTGCGGCGAAGCCCTCGACGTCCGCGAGCGTGAGCGCGCGCGCGAGGATCGCGTTGTAGTCGCCGGTGTCGTAGGTGAGGCCGACCGGCGTCGCGTACGGGAATTGCGTGATGAAATTGCGGCGGCGGATTTCCGCGGGGTCGAGTTTCATCTCGCGCGCCGCGGCTTCCACCAGGCGCTCGACGACGAACGTCGCTTCCGGCCGGCCCGCGCCGCGATACGCATCGACCGGAACGGTGTTGGTGAAGACGGCCTTCACTTCGGCGTAGATCGCGGGCGTCGCGTATTGCCCGGCGAGCAGCGTCGCGTACAGGATCGTCGGCACGCTCGACGCGAACGTCGACAGATACGCGCCCATGTTAGCGATCGTATGCACGCGCATGGCGAGGAACTTGCCGTCGGCGTCCAGCGCAAGCTCGGCTTTGGTCACGTGATCGCGGCCGTGCGCATCGGAAAGGAACGCCTCGGAGCGCTCGGCGGTCCATTTGACCGGCCGGCCGATCTTCTTCGACGCCCAGGTGAGCGCGACGTCTTCGGCGTACAGGAAGATCTTCGAGCCGAAGCCGCCGCCGACGTCCGGCGCGATCACGCGCAGCTTCGATTCCGGCAGCGACAGCACGAACGCGGCCATCAGCAGCCGCTCGACGTGCGGGTTCTGATTCGCGACGTACAGCGTGTAGCTCTCGTCCTGCGCCGAATAGTTCGCGTTGACCGCGCGCGGTTCGATCGCGTTCGGCACGAGGCGGTTGTTGACGATATCGAGCGTGGTCACGTGTGCGGCCTTCGCGAACGCGGCATCGGTCGCGGCCTTGTCGCCGTGGCCCCAGTTGTAGCAGACGTTGTCGGGCACTTCGTCGTGCACGGCCGCTTGACCCGGGTCGGCCGCATGCGCGGTATCGACGACGGCCGGCAGTTCTTCGTAATCGACTTCGATCAGTTCGGCCGCATCTTTCGCCGCCTTGATCGATTCAGCGATCACGAGCGCGACCTGATCGCCCACGTGCCGTGCTTTCGTATGCGCGATCACCGGATGCGGCGGCTCGTTCATCGGCTTGCCGTCGGTGCTATGGATCAGCCAGCCGCACGGCAGTCCGCCGACGTTGTCGGCGGCGAGATCCGCGCCGGTGAAGATCGCGATCACGCCCGGCGACTGTTTGGCCGCGCTCGTGTCGATGCTTCTGATCTTCGCGTGCGCGTGCGGCGAGCGCAGGAACACCGCGTAGGTTTGCTGCGGCAGCACGATGTCGTCGGTGTACTGGCCTTTGCCGGTCAGGAAGCGATAGTCTTCCTTGCGTTCGACGGCGGCGCCAATCAGGCTCTGTGTATCGGGTGCGTTCATCGACGGCTCCTCAGGCGGCGGTGGCGCCGGCGGCATTCGCGCCGGCAGATGCGCTCGATGCGGCGGACTTCATACCCGCGGCGCCTTCGAGCACGGCCTTGACGATGTTGTGATAGCCCGTACAGCGGCACAGGTTGCCGTCGAGCTGCTCGCGCACCTCGTCGCCGGTCAGATCGGGTTGACGCTGCACCAGCGACACCGCGTTCATCACCATGCCCGGCGTGCAGAAGCCGCATTGCAGACCGTGGCAGTGTTTGAACGCGGCCTGCATCGGATGCAGCGCGCCGTTGTGCGCGAGCCCTTCGATGGTCGTGACTTCCGCGCCATCGGCTTGCACGGCGAGGATGTTGCAGGACTTGATCGCGCGGCCGTTCAGATGCACGGTGCAGGCGCCGCATTGCGCCGTATCGCAGCCGACATGGGTGCCGGTCAGACGGAGTTGATCGCGCAGGAACTGGACAAGCAGGGTGCCAGGGTCGACTGAGGCGCTCACGGGCGCGCCATTGACCGTCAGACTGATGCTGATCGCCATGAAGCTGTCTCCTATATTGATCGGAGCGAGCGCTTCGGCGTATCGATCCCTGCCTCGGCGCAGACCACGATCCCATGCAAGATAGTTGCTGTGGGTGAGACCGGACCTGTGATTGTTATTGCCCCTGCTTTGCTTCGACTGCGTGCTGACTTCGATTCGCCAAGTCCGATGAGGGTGCTACGGGTTTTACAAATCTGCCGAAAAGTAAAGCACAAATCGCGCGGGCGCGCTATGAGGGGAAGTGTGTTCGGCGCGCGCGAGCGCACGAAGAGAACACGGCGGCCACGGAATGGGACGCCGCAAAGACAAGCGCCCCGTCTGCGGAGCATGACGGGGCGCATCGATAGATCGGCGGAAAGCGAGGCCACGCTCGCGAGCATTCAGCTCATTGGCGTGGCTTCATCGGAACGGCGCTTTACTTTGCCAGTTTCGAATGACGGCGCGAGTAGCCGAAATAGATAACCATGCCGATCAGCAGCCAGATCACGAACGCGCCCCACGTGATGCCTTGCAGGTTCAGCATCAGGAACAGGCACGATGCGACCGCGAGCACCGGCACGACAGGCACGCCAGGGCAACGGAACGCGCGCGGCAGCTCTGGGTGCGTCTTGCGCAGCACGAGCACCGCGATCGATACCATCGAGAACGCCGCGAGCGTACCGATATTGATCAGCTCAGCCAACACATTGAGCGGCACCAGCGCGCCGATCAGGCCGAAGAAGATGCCGACGAGCCACGTCGTGAAGAACGGCGTCGCGAAACGCGGATGCACTTTCGACAGCTTCGCGGGCAGCAGGCCGTCGCGCGACATCGCGAAGATCACCCGCGTCTGACCGTAGGCCATCACGAGAATCACGGTCAGCATGCCGAGCACGGCGCCGAGGTCGATGAAGCCGGCGACCCAGTTCTGCCCCGCGAGTTGCAGCGCGTACGACACCGGGTGCGAAATGCCCATGAACTTCCCGGACGGCACGATGCCGGTGACGACCGCGGCCACGGCCACATACAGCACCGCGCACACGCCGAGCGACGCGATGATGCCGATCGGGAGGTCGCGCTTCGGATTCTTCACTTCTTCGGCCGCCGACGACACCGAGTCGAAGCCGATGAACGCGAAGAACATCACCGCGGCCGCGCCGAACACGCCGCTCCAGCCGTGAGGCATGAACGGGTGCCAGTTGGCCGGCGTGACGTGAAACACGCCGACGCCGATCACGAGCAGCACGACGACGACCTTGATCGCAACCATGATGTTGTTGATACGCGCGGATTCGCGCACGCCGAGCGACAGCAGCGTGGTGATCGCCATCATCACGAGGAAGGCGGGCAGGTTGAACAGCGTTTCGTGTCCGGGCACGGCGCCGGGGGCTGCGCTCAGCGCCATCGGCAGCGATACGCCGAAGCCCGACAGCAACGACTGCAGATAGCCGGACCAGCCGACCGACACCGCCGAGGTCGCGAGCCCGTACTCGAGCATCAGGTCCCAGCCGATGATCCACGCGGCCAGCTCGCCGAGCGTCGCATACGAGTACGTGTAGATCGAACCGGCGACCGGAATCGTCGATGCGAATTCAGCGTAGGCGAGCGCGGCGAAGCCGCAGGCGATCGCCGCGATCAGGAACGAGATCATCAGCGCGGGACCCGCCTGTAAGGCGCCCGTGCCGGTCAGCACGAAGATGCCGGTGCCGATGATGGCGCCGACGCCGAGGAAAGTCAGGTCGAGCGCGCCCAGCGCCTTTTTCAGGCCGGCGGTCTGAGCGCTCGCCGCAAGCATGTGCTCGACGCTCTTTTTGCGAAACAGGGACATTGGCGTGGGTCTCCAGTGGTGCACGCGTGTTGCGCGCCGAATGTCGGAAAAACCCGCGATTCTAGCGGATGCGTGTCGCCGGGCTGGTTCGCGCGGCGCTTTCTGGGCCAAGGCGATGGGCGGAAACTCCCGCCAGGAGGTGATTTCGAGGAGGTCTTGCGGAGCCGGAAGCGGGGCGGCGGTGAAGCTATTTATTGAAAAGTCAATTGATGAGGATGGAATCTCTCCGATTGCGCCGGCGCCACGATCGGACGACAGCGGCGCAACGCCGCAGGCACGGCTGGCGGCGCCTGCTGGGCTAGCCCGCCATCGCGGGATTCAGATCGACCAGGCGGTTACTCATTACATAAAAGGTCAACTCGGCGTTGTTGCGCAGCTTCATCTTGTCGAGCAGCCGCGTGCGGTACACGCTGACGGTCTTCACCGACAGCGACAGCGCGGCCGCGATATCGGTGAGACGTTTGCCGGACGCGAGCATGCACAGCGTCTGGTACTCCCGATCGGACAGCTTTTCGTGCGGCAACTGCTCGCCGTCGAACGACACGTAGTCGGCGAGCGCCTCGGCCATCTCGGGGCTCACGTACTTGCGGCCCGCCGCGACCTGCTGGATCGCGCCGATCATCTGCGCGGCATCGACCGTCTTCGACAGATAGCCGGACGCGCCGGCTTTGAGCGCGCGCACCGCGTACTGGTCCTCGCGGTACATCGAGAACATCAGCACCGCGACGCGCGGCGCCTTGCGCTTCAGACGCTTGAGCACCTCGACGCCATTCATGTCGGGCAGCGAAATGTCGAGCAGCACGACGTCGAAGCTCTGGTGGACGACCAGGTCGAGCGCTTCGGAGCCGCTTTGCGCCTCGGCGACCTCGCGCGCGACGCCGCGATCGAGCAGCAGATGGCGAACGCCCTGGCGGACCACCGCGTGATCTTCGACGATCAGGATGCGCAGGCTCATGGTCGCGGGCTCACGATTGCAGCGCGCGCCGGGCGGCGCGCGGCGTTGGGGCGGCCGCGAGCAGCGCGTGCCACGCGAAGCGGGCCTGGATCAGGGTGCCGCGCGGGGTGGTGGCGCCGTTGTTGCCAGCGCCGCTGTCCTCGCCACGACCGACGCTCGTGCGCCTCGCGCTGATTCGCAGCGTGCCGTCGAATGCGGCGCAGCGCGCCTGCATGCCGGCGAGGCCGAAATGACCGCCGTTTTTTTTCTGGCCACCGCGTTCGCGCGCGCCGCGCGGCAGGCCGATGCCATCGTCGCTAACGAGGAGCCTCAGATGACGCGCACCGGTTTCGACGCGCAGGTCGGCGCAGGTCGCGCGCGCGTGCTTCGCGATGTTGTTCAGCGCTTCCTGCGCGACGCGGAACACGGCGAGCGCGGCATCGGCGGGCAGGCGCGCGAGCCGCGCGTCGACGCTGCAGGTGAAGGTGATGCGCAAGCCGGTGCGCATGGAGAAGTCGCGGGCCCAGCACTGCAGCGCGCCGGCGAGGCCTGTCTCGAACGACGGCGCGTGCAGTTGCGCGATGGCGTCGCGATTTGCCGCCTGCACGGCGTCGAGCGAACGATTCGCGACCGCGAGCGCGGCCGCGCATTGCGGCGGCGCGTCGGCGGGCAGCCAGGTTTCGATGCCGGCGAGCGCGAAGCGCGTCGCAGTCAGCTCGGCGCCGACGCCGTCGTGCAGCTCGCGCGCGACGTGACGGCGCACGCTTTCCTGCGCGTCGACCAATTCGGCCGACAGCTCGCGTACCCGCGCGCGCAGCCGCTCGATCTCGCGCGCGGCGAGCGATGGCATGTCGAAGCCATCACGCTGCGCAGACGAAGCCAGCGCAGCGTTGAACGGGACGGCAGTCGACGTATCCATGAATTTCCCTCTCAGGAGGCGGAGTGGACGGCGAAGCGGGCACGCGCAGACGGAATCAAAGCTCGCGAATCACGAGGTTTCGCGTCGGACGAAACACGATGGCCCAACGTAACGAAATTTACATTCAGTAACAACTCGGATTGACGACGATCGGTGCATGAATTCGTCTGATCTCGCGGCGCGATGATATCTCAAAAAGATTAAAAAAGCAGTCGTACCAAGGCTTAGCGCAGAGTCTTCAGAGATTACATGATGTTTACCGCGGACTCGTGCTGTCAGAGGAATTCTGACAGCGAAGGTGACGCAACGCGCTCCGATTTGTAACGGAGCAACAAAAAAAGGAGCCCGGAGGCTCCTTTTTTTTCGGAATTCGCGGCGCGCGGGCCGCGAAGAAGAATGCCGGCCGGCTTAGCCGACGAAGGCCTTTTCGACCACGTAATGGCCCGGCTCGTTGTTGCTGCCTTCCTTGAAGCCCGCGTCTTCGAGCAGCTTGCGCGTGTCGCGCAGCATGTGCGGGCTTCCGCACAGCATGACGCGGTCGTCCTCGAGCGAGAAACCCGGCACGCCGAGGTCGGCGAACAGCTTTTCGGTTTCGATCAGCTCGGTGATGCGGCCGCGGTTCTGGAACGCTTCGCGCGTGACGGTCGGGTAGTACAGCAGCTTTTCCTGTACGAACTCGCCGAGGTGTTCATGCGCCGGCAGGTGCTCGGTGATGTATTCCTTGTACGCGAGTTCGTCGACGAAACGGCAGGTATGCGTGAGGACCACGCGCTCGTAGCGGTCGTAAATGTCCGGATCCTTGATGATCGACATGAACGGCGCGAGGCCCGTGCCGGTGGACAACAGCCACAGCGTCTTGCCCGGCAGCAGGTTGTCGGCCACCAGCGTGCCGACCGGCTTCTTGCCGATCAGCACTTCGTCGCCGACCTTCAGGTGCTGCAGTCGCGATGTGAGCGGGCCGTCCTGCACCTTGATGCTGAGGAATTCGAGATGTTCTTCGTAGTTCGCACTGGCGAGGCTGTATGCGCGCAGCAGCGGCTTGCCCTCGACCTGCAGGCCCACCATCGTGAACTGGCCGTTTTCGAAACGGAACGACGGATCGCGCGTGCAGGTGAAGCTGAAAAGCGTATCGGTCCAGTGATGGACGCTCAGGACGGTTTGTGAATTCAGGTTGCTCATGGCTTCTTGGATAGTGCGAAAACAAAGGCGGCCAGTCGTCTGAGCCGGCCGGCACGGCAAGGGGCGATGCTGCGCTGACCCGTGGTCGGGACTCCCGCGCAATCCGTCATTTTACCGTGCCCGCCGGGGCGGGGCCGCGGCGCGGCGGTCGAGCGTGGTAAAGCGGGTTGCTAAACCGGGAAGCGGCGGCGCCGGCTTGCTGGCGCCGCGAAGTACGTTGGCGTGAGTGCGGCCGTGCTTCAGCGGGGTACGGCGATTCGGCGAACGCCGCGAAGGGCGGCTGCCATTGGTTGCCCGGCAGGCGCGAAAGCGACGCGCCGCAAGGGCAACATTTTCAAGATGATACCGAAAGGCGGCGTGCGCTGCAGCATTGACCCTGCTGATAAAACTGGCAAATGGGGCGGAACCCTGCCGGCGCCATCGAGATCGCCTCGCTTTCGACTATCGTTTGCGCGCCGTGATTTTTTGGGGAATACGCCCGACGTTGCCTCGTTTACGCAGGAGGCGAGTCGCGCTAAGCCAGGCAGCGCGGTGGGTGCGCGACTCGTCCTGGCGGCTGCGGCCGCCCATGCGAGTAGGAGGTGTCAAATGGAGGCTTCTCGTGCGATATCTGCATTCGGTTCATACACTGGCTTCGACGGGTTGGTGATACGGGCACGCGCATCGCGCCGCGTGCGTCGCGCGCCCGACCCGAAACGTCCTAGCGAAATCGTCGAGTTCACCGTCGACGGACAATTCGTCGCTCAAATGTCGGTCGACCCTGCGCCGGGCTCCGCGTTTGGCCTCGCGTTCGGCCTCGCACTCGGCCTCGATAGCAAGCGCCACTTGCAGTTCACCGCGGTAGACGACGCCACGAATACGGCGACCGTCTGGACGTTGCGCACCGACAGTCAATAAGGAAACCGGGACGACGATCGGGGACGTCGTGACGCGTCGGGGACGCGTCACGGTCACACGGTTTCGCGGCGAGTCTATCGGTACACAGAGATGGGTCGGGGGCGGCGATTGTGGCGGCAAGCCTCGGCCAAGTAAGGAAATTCTGTCCGATGGAATTGATGACGCCAATTCGCAGGTGCCGCTTGCTCACACCGCCGGCACCCGCTTTTTTCCGCGCTGTTTCAACACGCGCGCCTGCAGCACGATCACGAGTAGCAGGAACACGCCGCGAATCACCGATTGCCAGTACGCGGACAGACTGATGAACCCGAGCCCGTTCTCGAAGTTCAGCAGATTGAACACGAGCCCGAGCAGCAGCACGCCGGCAATCGTCATCGCGACTGAACCCTCGCGCCCGCGGCGACGCTCAGATTCGCGGAACGGCACCAGGTTGATCTCCCGGTAGATCGTGCTGATGCCCGCTTCGCGCGCCTGCTTGGGCGTGCGGAAATCGAGCATCGTCGTGACGAGCTGCAGCTTGTCCATCTCGGCCATCGTGCTTTGCACGACCGTCTGGCCGTCGCGCATCACGGTCACGCGATCGCACAGCGCGTACAGCTCGTCGAGCCGGTGCGAGACGAAAATCACCGCGCGGCCGTCGTCGCGCAGCTTGCGCACGACGGTGAACAGCAGTTCGACTTCGCGCTCGTCGAGCGACGACGTCGATTCGTCCATGATCACCATCTTCGCGTCCGACGACACCGCGCGCGCAAGCGCCACCATTTGCCGCCATGTCTTCCTCCAGTAACCGGTGACGGTTTATTTGCTTTTCGTGCTGCTCGGGATTGCCTCTGTCCAGCCGGGGGGGCCGACGTTGGTTCGCCGGCGAGCGCGCGATTGGCTATGACCCACCGGCGCGCTGTCTTCCCGACCTGACGTGCCGATTATTCCACTCAAAATTATTATTGGTCAATCGCTAATAATATTAGTTATCGCCGGTTTTGCCTCGGTAATTACCCTGACCGAGGTGCGTTCCACCAGCGGTCCGTCGAGCTTGACCGTGCGATGGCGCACCGGCGCGCCGGCTGCGCGGTTGTGCTCTTCCTGCAGCAGCGTTTCGACGGCCCAGCGGCCGAGTTCGTAGTTGGGCAGCACCACCGTCGACAGCGGCGGATGCGTGTGGCGCGCGATTTCCTGGTCGTCGTAGCCGAGCACCGACACGTCCTCGGGCACGCGCAGGCCGAGCTGCTTGAGCGCCTCGATCGCGCCGATCGCGGTCAGGTCGTTGGCGCAGAAGATCGCGGTGGGCGGATTGGCCTCGCGCATCAGCGACAGCGTCAGCTCGAAGCCGAGGCCGGGGCTCCAGTCGCCGTCGCGCACGAGTTCGGCCGCGAAAGGCAGATCGGCGGTCGCGAGCGCGGTGCGGTAGCCCTTCAGGCGGTCTTTCGCGGCGTCCTGCCACGGCTCGCCGTTGATGTAGCCGATGCGCCGATGGCCGGCCTGCAGCAGGTACTCGGTCGCCAGATGGCCGCCCGCGACCTCGGCTGGCACCACGGACGAGAACGTGCTGTCGCCGGTGTAGCAGTTCAGCAGCACGGTCGGCACCTGCGACAGCGCGGTCGGCGGCGCGACCTTGCGCGTGTAGACGGTCGCGTAGATCACACCGAACACGTGCGGATTGGTGAGGACCGTGTCGAGTACCTGTTTTTCGATGTCGGCGTTGCCGTGCGTCGAGTAGACCGCGAGCATCTTGCCGCTCGCGTACGCGGCGTCGCGCGCGCCGTCGATGTTGACGACCGGGTGCGGGCTCGTCGAGATTTCGTCGGCCAGATAGACGATCAGGTTGCGCTCGTCGCTCGATGCCGCTACGGGCGCGCGCAGCGACAGCCGGTAGCCGAGGTCGTGCGCGGCCTTCAGCACCTTGTTGCGGGTCGCATCGGAGAATTTCGCGCCGGCCGCGTTGTTGAGCACGAGCGAAACGGTGGATTGCGACACGCCGGTGAGCTTGGCGATGTCGGTCATGGTGGGACGGCGTTGAGTCGATTTTTTCATCGTGCGGGCCGCGCGGAGGCGGCGCTGAAGCGGGGGAATGCCAGCGGCATCATGCTGCTGACGGTACCACTAATAATATGCGCGCGGCAACGCGCGCTAACCCGCCATTTTGGAACGGAGCGTACGGCCCGTTACCGGCCCTTTTTGAACGAATTTATTACTAATAATATTGACCAATGGTGCGGTGTCGTGCGATTCTCGCTCGGGGCGGACTGAGGTGGTCCGCCGGCCGCGGGGTGCGCGGCACGTCAAAGGAGATATGAATGCACGTTGATGCCGCTTTCCGCTCGCGGTTTCGCCTCGTCTGACCATGCGCGACGTTTCCCTGAATCCTGCCCGGCCGCGCGAGGCACATGACGTGACTCGTTCGGCGACTCGACGCTCATGGCTCGACGATCCCGTGATCGCCGCGCGCCTCGTCACGTTGTCGGCCGGTGCGTTGCGAGCGGTGCTCGCGCCGGACGTTGGCGGCGCGCTCGCGGCGTTCTACGAAGTCACGCCGGAAGGTCCGTTGCACTGGCTGCGGCCGGCGCTGCCGGAAGCGTTCGAAGCGCGCGATCCGCTGCGCATGGCGAGCTTTCCGCTGTTCCCATACTGCAACCGGATTCGCGATGCGCGCTTCGCGTTCGACGGCGCGACGATCGATCTCGCCGGCAACGACCCGCGTTTCGCCCACGCGCTGCATGGCAACGCGTGGCGGAATCCGTGGTGCGTCGGCGCGCGCAGCGAAAGCGCGGTGGACTTGCACTTCGAGCACGAACCGGATGCGAGCGCGACTGGCGACTGGCCGTTTCGCTATCGCGCGCGGCAGCGTATCGAGTTGCGCGGTGGCGCGCTCCACATCACGATGTCCGCGCGGAATCTCGCCGGCCGGCCGATGCCGTTCGGCATGGGCCATCATCCGTACTATCCGCGCACCGCGTCGACGCGCATCCATGCCGACGTGCAGGCGATGTGGCACGCGGACACCGACGTGCTGCCGACGCATCTCGGCCCGCATCCGGCCGTCGACGCCTTGCGCGCGGGCATGTCGCCCGATGCGTTCGATCTCGACAACAACTTTTCGAATTGGTCGCGCGTGGCGACGATCGCGTGGCCCGACGAGCGCCGCAATCTGACGATGCGTGCCGACGCGCCGTTCGATCACCTGGTCGTGTTCGCGCCGGTCAACGATCCGCAGCTATGCGTGGAACCGGTCACGAATACGACCGATTGCTTCAACGCGGTTGGTACACAAGAACACGTCGGTGGCTGCGTATTGCAGCCGGGGGAGGAGATCGAAGCGGCGTTCAGCTGGACGCCGCATCGCGAGTGAGGGGGGACGCGCTTTCCGTTGGCGAAAGCTCAACCAACAGAAGCGCTCACTCCAGCCGCAACTTCGCCATATACGGCAAATGATCGGACAGCCACGCGGTCTCCTGCGTTGGCTGGATCCATTCGACCGGCTGCATGTCGCGCACGAACATCTTGTCGAGCGACAGCGCCGGCGAGAACGCCGGGAACGTGCGCGCCGGTTCGCCGAGCAGCGTCGCGACTTCCTGCAAGCCATGCTCGCGAAAGAGCGGCACTGAATCGTTGCGCCAATCGTTGAAATCGCCGGCCAGCACGAGCGGACCGTCGGGGGCTTCCTTCGCGATCCAGTGCGCGATCCAGTCCATCTGCCGCAACCGCGCCGGACGCGTCAGCGCGAGATGCGCACAGAGCAACGTGACGAGTCGTCCGCCGAACGTCGCACGCGCGACCAGCAGGCCGCGCTTTTCGAAGCGGTGCGCGGAGATGTCCCAGCGGCCGCCGAGATCGAGCGGATGCGGCGACAGGATCGCATTGCCGTGCCGCCATGACGGCTTGAACACGTTCGGGCCGAGCGCGACTTCGAGTTCGAGCGCGCGCGCGATTTCGGTTGCCTGACAGTGCCATACGTCGGTCAGTGGATCGCCCATCGGCGTGCCGAAACTGCTCGCCAATACCGGTGACGGCATACGCCGCGCCATCGCTTCCTGCAGGAAGTATGCGTCCGCGTGGGTCGATTGAACCCAGCGCTGCATCGCCTGCCAGGCCTGAAAACCGAGCGGTGTGCGGCCCTTGTGCAGGTTCCAGCTCACCGCGACGAAATCGTTCGGAGCGAGGCTCTCGCGGATCAGTTCTTCTGGGTTTCGCATGCCGCGTTATCCACGTGTTCTGTTTGAGCGCGTCGGTAAGGCGCGCGGTTCCTGTCAGTTCGGATTGCTGCTGCCGGTCGCGGCGCCATTGCCGCTCATGCCGCCGTTCGTGCCGTTGCCGTTCGCACCGTTGCTCACGACGTTCGCATGCACGCGGTACACGAGGTTCGGATTGTGATCGACGATCGTCCAGCTCGCCCATTGATCCGGCGGCACCACGAGACCCGGGTGGCTCGCGCTCACCTGGCGCGGCTGCGGCGGCAGCTTGCAGCCGATGTCGGTGCGCCGCGCATTGTCGTCCTCGAGCGTTTCCTGCGTGTCGATCGAAAACATCACGCCCTCGGGATCGACGCGCAGCGGCGACACCGTGATCGTGCGTGACAGATCGATGCTGCCGGCCGGCTGGTCCTTGCAGCCGACCTCGTGTTGCACGACCTGGTGATGCGTATCCGTGCGCGCCTGGCCGACGGTCGTGGTGCCGTCGAACGAATCGATCTGCTGGCCATCTTTCACCACCTGCAGCTGCCATTGCACGACCTGCTGCGCTGGCTGTTGTTGCGCGTGGGCGAGCAACGAAGCGCCAAGCAGCATGGCCACGATACTGGTTTTCCACATAAAAAGGATCTCCGCTTACGCGTCGCTTGCGTGGGTGCCTCGTCGCAATTAGAGAGCCATCTTACCCCCGATGGCCGCAACGATTTCTGACACGGTCGACGAGGGCCGGTTCAGCAACACTCCATTCCAGATGAGGATGGGATGCCAGCGATCGTTAGCAGCAGAGCCACATGACTGCTGGCTTGCACGCGTTTGTGTCCTCGCTACACTGGACTCGAACCGGCGCTCACAAGGCGCCGCCGCTGCAGAATCAGCCAGACGGGGTGAGCGATGACGACAGCAATGGTCAAACAGGAAATCGCGGTGGCCTCGTTCAGCCGGGTGTATGACCTCGACGAGGTCGAAAGCGCGCTGAACGGTCTCGGCGAGGGCGCGAACGAGGCGCTGCGCGCGACCTACGAAAAGATGCTGAAAACCGGCAATCTGCGATTCTGCGTGAAGCCGAACCGGATGCCGTCGATCGACGATCTGATCGGCGCGCTGCCCAATTTTTCCGCCCCGCTCGACGACATCCGCAAGCAGGTCGCGCTGTGCCTCGAAACCGAGGACCGGCTCGAACTGATGCCGATCCTGTTGCTCGGCGAGCCCGGCATCGGCAAGACGCATTTCGCGAAGCAGCTCGCGCGCCTGCTCGGCACCGCGTACCAATACGTCGCGATGAGTTCGCTGACGGCGGGCTGGATTCTGTCGGGCGCCTCGTCGCAATGGAAGAACGCGAAGCCGGGCAAGGTGTTCGATGCACTCGTGAACGGCAGCTACGCGAACCCGGTGATCGCCGTCGACGAAATCGACAAGGCGAGCGGCGATTCGCAATACGATCCGCTCGGCGCGTTGTACGCGCTACTCGAACACGACACCGCCCAGAGCTTCATCGACGAGTTCGCCGAGATACCGATCAACGCGGGCAACGTGATCTGGATCGCGACCGCCAACGACGAACGCGCGATCCCCGAGCCGATCCTGAACCGCATGAACGTCTACGAGATCTCGCCGCCGGACCACGCCGGCGCGCGACGCATCGCGCAGTCGATCTACGACGAGATCCGCGGCGCGCACAACTGGGGCCTGCGCTTTCCGGGGACGCTTGGCGAAGCGACGCTCGATGCGCTGAAGCGGGCGTCGCCGCGCGAGATGCGCCGCGCGATCCTGAACGGCTTCGGCGCGGCGCGCATCGCGGGACGCGACCAGATCGAGCCCGCCGATATCCGCCTCGATTACGGAAACCGGCGAAAACCGATCGGTTTTTGAGGTTTTCGGTCGGTTTTTTGCACCCAAACCCCGCTTCTCTGGAATTTGGGGAGCTGTCTCGGCAAATTTGGACAGCCTGCGTGGTGAATGCCGCGGCAATTATTGCTATTTTCGATGTGGAGCGCAGAATCGAGCCAGCTTGCGCCGCCATCGCCTGGTCGGCGCGCACGAACGTTTGTCACTTCTGTCTGTACCGAGTCGTACACTTTTCCGTGGCGGTGATAAAAAGACATAAGCAGACCAGCGGACAGATGCGTTCGACAACAAACGGAACGCGGCGGCGAGGTGCCGTACTTGTCTTCCTTCCATCGGCTGAACGAGGCAGCGCGCGGCCCAATGCGCCGCGTCAACGGATATGGATCAGATCGAATGTGTAGTGATCGGCGCCGGCGTGATCGGCCTCGCGACGGCGCGCGCGCTGGCGGCGCGCGGGCGCGAGGTGATCGTGCTGGAGGCCGCCGACGCCATCGGCGTGGGCACGAGTTCACGCAACAGCGAAGTGATTCACGCGGGCATCTACTATCCGCGCGGATCGCTGAAGGCCACGCTGTGCGTGCGCGGCCGCGAAATGCTGTATGACTATTGCGCCGAGCGCAACGTGCCGCATTCGCGCTGCGGCAAGCTGCTCGTCGCCACGTCGCGCAACCAGATTCCGCAGCTCGAAAGCATCATGGCCAAAGGGCGCGACAACGGCGTGCTCGATCTGCTGCGCGTCACCGGCGATCAGGCGCAGGCGCTCGAACCGGCGCTCGAATGCGTGGAGGCAGTGTTTTCGCCGCAGACGGGGATCGTCGATAGTCATCAGTACATGCTCGCGCTGCAAGGCGATGCCGAGCGCGACGGCGCCGTGTACGCGTTCCATGCGCCGGTCGAGGCGATCGAGGCTCACAACGGCCGTTTCACCATCGCGGTCGGCGGTGCGGCGCCCACCACGATCAGCGCTGCCTGCGTGATCAACAGCGCGGGTCTGCATGCGAACGCACTCGCGCGCAAGATTCGCGGACTCGACTCGCGCCACGTGCCGCCGCTCTACCTGGCGCGCGGCAATTACTTCAGCATCTCGGGGCGCGCGCCGTTCAGCCGCCTGATCTATCCGATGCCGAACGAAGCCGGCCTCGGCGTGCATCTGACGCTCGACCTGGGCGGCCAGGTGCGCTTCGGCCCCGACGTCGAATGGGTCGATGCGATCAATTACGACGTCGATCCGCGTCGCGCGGAGTCGTTTTATGCGGCGATTCGCGCGTACTGGCCGGCCTTGCCCGATGGCGCGTTGCAGCCGGCGTACGCCGGTATTCGTCCGAAGTTGTCCGGCCCGGGCGAGCCCGCCGCGGACTTCATGATCCAGGGGCCGGCCGCGCATGGCGTGCGCGGGCTCGTCAATCTGTTCGGCATCGAGTCGCCGGGGTTGACGGCATCGCTTGCGATTGCGCAGCGGGTCTGCGAGCTGAGCGGGCGGCCTTGAGGCTGCGTTTGGACCGTACCGCTCCGCTTATCTTTAGCATTTGGAATATCACGGGCGACGGCTACGTTGCTATGCTTGGCGAACGCTGTCATCAGAACGGCGTTGATTCCCATATAAATGGAGTGAGTCCCCATGAGTTCTTCCCGTCGTACGTTTTTGATCGCCAGCATCGGTGTGGCATCGACGTTCGCGCTGTCGCGCCAGGCGTTCGCCGACGCGCCGAAAGTCTCCGAAACCGATCCGACCGCGCAGGCGCTTGGCTACAAGGCGGACGCGAGCAAGGTCGACAAGGCGAAATTCGCCAAATACGCGCCTGGCGAGCAATGCAGCAACTGCAGCTTCTTCCAGGGCAAGGCGGGCGATGCCTACGGCCTCTGCCCGATGTTCGCGGGCAAGCAGGTCGCGGCCACGGGATGGTGCAGCGCCTATAACAAGAAGGCCTGATCAAGCCTGCGCGGCGCAAGCCGGGCCGGTTTTTCAAAGCTTCATTGCAGCGGGCCGCTGGACTATTAGCGGCGCGCATTCATCAATGGCGGCCGCCTGTCGAACCACGGCCGCGCCGCCTCGAGTTGCGCGGCGAGTCTGAACAGAGTCGCCTCGCCGCCGGTACGCGCCGCGAACTGCACGCCGATCGGCAGCCCGCGCGAATTCCAGTACAAAGGCACCGACATCGCCGGCTGGCCGCTCAGGTTGAACAGCTCCGTGCATCCGGCCCACGCGAATGCCTTGTTCGACGCTTCGAACAGCAGTTTCTTCATCAATCGTTCTAGCGGCATCGTGGTGATCGCGCGCATCTGCATGCGCTCGACCGAGCTTGGTCGCATCTCGCCGATCTTGATCGGAGCGGACGCGAGCGTCGCGCACAACAGCACGTCGTAGCGGTTCAGCAGGTCGGTCAGACGCGCAGTGATGCGGCGCTGTTCGTCGAGCGCGGCCGGCAAGCCCTGCTCGCCGAGCTTGCGGCCGACGTGCGCCATCGCCCATGTCGAAATTTCGAACTCGCCGCGCGTTGGCTTGTGGCCGGTGATGCGCTCCGCGTTCAGCACGAGGTCCTCGGCGGTCACCGACCACAGCGTCAGGAACGCATGACGGACCGCCGCGAAATCGACGCCGAGCGACACCGGCTCCAGACGATGGCCGAGTGAGCTCGCGAGTTGCGCGGCGTCGTCGAGCGCGGCGCGCGCATCGGCCGATAACGACGGCGCGAGCATCGGCTCGGTCACGTAGGCGATCGTCAGCGGTTTGCACGGCTCGCGCGTCGCGCCGAGAAAGGTGCCGGGCGCGCCGCTCGGCCGCTCGGCGTTGCCGGCCAGCAGATCGAGCAGCAACGCGCTGTCGCGCACGCTGCGCGACACGGCGTGATCGATGCCGAGTTCGCCGGCGCTGGCCTGCGCCGCGCGCGGCACGCGACCGCGCGAGGGTTTCAGGCCGAACAGTCCGCAGCACGACGCCGGAATCCGGATCGAGCCGCCGCCGTCCGACGCATGCGCGAGCGGTACGATGCCGGCAGCGACCGCTGCCGCCGCGCCGCCGCTCGAACCGCCCGGCGTGTGATCGATATTCCACGGATTACGGCACGCGCCAAATAGTTCGGGCTCCGTATAAGGCATCTGGCCGAGCTCGGACGTGCTGGTCTTCGCGAAGATATTCAAACCCGCCGCTTTCGCGAGCGCGACGACCGGCGCATCCTGAGTCGGAATGAAGTGCCGGTAGTGTCGGCTGCCCATTGCCATGGGCAGTCCCGCAACGGGCGCGCCGAGATCCTTGATCAGGAACGGCACGCCGGCGAGCGCGGCGTGGGCGGCGGAGTTGTCCGTTCCGTTCGCGCCGTCGACGGTATTCGCGCGATTCGCGTCTTCGCGCGACGCACGTTGGCGGGCCGCATCGTAGTCCTTCAGAACGACCGCGTTGATCGCGGGATTGACGGCCTCGGTGCGCGAGATCGCGACGTCGATCAATTCGCGCGCGCTGACCTGGCGCGTGCGCACGAGTTCGGCGAGGCCGATGGCGTCATGAGCGAGATAGTCTGATTGCACGTCGATTGAGCCCTCGCGGTCGGTTGGCATGCTGCGTCGAATTCGTGGCCGGCCATGCACGCGCGACTGGGGCGTTTCGCTCGGCATCGCGTTGCCCCGCTCGGGCGTCGCACATGTGAAAAGACGGCGTGTCGGCCGACACGCCGTCTTGCACAGAGTACCCGAGTTGAGCGCCGACGTGACTCATGTGAATTCGAGTGCGCACTTCAAATGCGCGAGCTTGCGATCACATGCGCAACGCGGCGGGGCCGACTGAATGCCGGAACCGCGGATTACATCCGCTCGCC
Source organism: Paraburkholderia sp. MM5477-R1 (assembly GCF_050436385.1). NCBI lineage: Bacteria > Pseudomonadati > Pseudomonadota > Betaproteobacteria > Burkholderiales > Burkholderiaceae > Paraburkholderia > Paraburkholderia sp. MM5477-R1. The sequence continues at coordinate 1,106,461 of NZ_JBNDMC010000003.1, read as the reverse complement.
GAGGAACGTCAGCGTGCGGCCATGCGCCAATGCCGACGCGTGCTGGTTGTACGACGCACGCTCCGAGCAGTTGAAACCGTGGTCGGCGTTCGGGTAGATGTTGAATTGCACGTCGGCGCGACCCGCGAAGCGCTCCTGAATCTGGCCGATGTCCGACGGCAGAATATGCGCGTCGAGCTCGCCGTAGTGGAACTGCATCGGCACCTTGATGTTCGCGGCTTTGTCGAGATGGTTATGGATGCCGCCGCCGTAGTAGGCGACAGCGGCGTCGACCGAACCGGCCGCCGCGGCCAGATAGGCGAGACGGCCGCCGAAGCAGTAGCCGATCGCCGCGATCTTGCCGGTCACTTCCGGCAGCGCGCGCAAGGCGGCCGCGGCGGCGCCGAGGTCGGCGACCGCGTCGTCGACCTTGGTTTTCTGCATCAGCTCGATGCCCTTTTCGCGATCCTTGCCGTCATACGTCAATTCGACGCGCGGCTGCACGCGCCAGAACACGTCCGGGGCGAGCGCGACATAGCCGTCCTGCGCGTACTGATCCGCGACCGAGCGGATATGGCCGTTCACGCCGAAGATTTCCTGAATGATGATGACGGCCGGTCCCTTGCCGCCCTTCGGCAGCGCGAGGTAGCCGCCGAAACTGTCGTTGCCGGCGGGGATGTCGATCCATCGGGAAGTCGTGCTCATGCTGTTCTCCATTGACTCGCGCGACCACCGCGCGAGGTCGGTGTGTACGAAACGCTCAAGGCCACGAGGCCCTGCAACGGGCGGTTAGTTTGCCATCAAAAGAATCGCCTTGCAGGGAGGCGGGACGGGGCCTCGCGGGTGATGCGGCGTGCTTCGATTCTCGTCAGGCGATTGAAACGATCTCGATAATTCATTTCTCCGCGATGGCGCGTGTCGGTAAAGTCAGCGCGTGATGGCTCGCGCGTGTCAGCGCATCTCGCGAACATGTTGGCGAGCGCATGAATCAGCACATCGACGGCTTTGCGCCGGAAGGAAACGAACATGAATGAAGGCAGTTTCGTGACGCCGCTCGCCGAGCACTTGCAGATGCGGGTACCCGTCGTGCAGGCGCCGATGGCCGGCGGCGCGACGACGCCGGCGCTCGTCGCGGCGGTATCCAATGCGGGCGGACTTGGTTTTCTCGCGGGGGCGGCGCTCGCGCCCGAGAAGATCGCGAGCGAGGTCGCGGCGATTCGCGCGCTGACCGATCGCCCGTTCGGCGTGAATCTGTTCGTGCTCGATCCGGTCTCGCCCGATGAAGCCACCGTGCGCCGCGCGCTCGACGCAATCGATCCGCTGCGCGCCGATCTCGGCTTGCCGCCGGGACAGCCGCTCGCACGCTATGCGCCTGACTTTCGCGCGCAACTGGAAACGCTGATCGAATTGCGGGTGCCGGTCGCCGGCTTTACGTTCGGACTGCTAGCAGCGGACGACGTCGAGCGTTTGCACGCGAGCGGCAGCTATGTAGTTGGGACTGCGACGCATGTTGAAGAAGGCATCGCGTGGCGCGATGCGGGCGCCGATGCCGTCGCCGCGCAAGGCGCGGAGGCGGGCGCGCATCGCGGCACGTTCATCGGCGCATTCGAAGATGCGCTGGTCGGCACGATGGCGCTCGTGCCGCAACTGGTCGACGCGACCGGGCTGCCGGTGCTCGCGGCCGGCGGCATCATGGACGGTCGCGGCATCGTCGAGGCACTCGCGCTCGGCGCGCAAGCCGCGGTGATGGGCACCGCGTTTCTGACCACCCGCGAGAGCGCGATCCCCGAGGTATGGAAAACCCGCGTGCGCGGCATGGCAGATACCTCGACCACGGTGACGCGCGCGATCACGGGCCGCCACGCGCGCGGTATCCGCAATCCGTTGATACAACGTTTGCGCGACTCGGCGGACAGCATCGCGCCGTATCCGGTGCAAAACGCGTTGACGCAGGAGCTGCGGCAAAACGCGGCGCGTGCGCAGAACGGCGATTACCTGTCGTTGTGGGCGGGGCAGGGTGCGCCGCTTGGCCACACGCGCGCCGAAGCAATCGGCGCGATCGAACTGATGGCGCAGCTCGAGCAGGAATGGCAGGCGGCCTCCGTGCGAATCGCCGCGTTCTTGCGTTGATTGCATGGCCGATTTAAGGCTGATTCAAGTTTTTTACCGCACTCACAATCCTGTGCGGCACGCCACATTTTTGAGTTGAAAAACACTTCGAATCATATGTGACAGAAGCCGGAAAATGGCTAAATCCGCGCCCGCGGAGAAACTTCCTAATTAGCGGAAACCCGCATGGGCTGGGGCTTTCCGGTCCGCTCGCCCAAGCCACGAGCGGTTCGCCCGGGAACTGCGCTATTAGTGTTGTTCCCACTTTCTCAAAAAATTCCCCCAAATTAATTTGATGGCCTACACTTGCGCGCAAGTACGGTTTGCCAACTGTCACAAACAGTCCGGTAAACGTACTGGCCAAGTGCATGAACGATGCAACCGGCGTGGTCGTCCACGGGACTGAGCGACACGAGTAGGGGAAGCGGGGCACAGGGCGATTACGTTGTTTTGACCGAAACTGGAGACTTACATGAACATCAAGATTCAAAAGCTGTTGCCGATCAGCGCTGCGGCGGTGCTGTTCGCGACATTGGCAACATCGGCCGCGGCCGACACGGTCGTGAAGATCGGTCACGTCGCGCCGTTGACTGGCGGTATCGCTCACCTGGGTAAAGACAACGAAAACGGCGCGCGCCTCGCCATTGAGGAAATCAACGCGAAGGGTCTGACGATCGGCGGCCAGAAGATCACGCTGCAACTCGACGCGCAGGACGACGCGGCCGACCCCCGCACGGCCACGCAGGTTGCGCAGAAGCTCGTCGACGACAAGGTCGTCGCCGTGGTCGGCCACCTGAACTCGGGCACCTCGATCCCGGCATCGAAGATCTATAGCGATGCGGGCATCGTGCAGATCTCGCCGTCGGCAACGAACCCGGCCTACACGCAGCAAGGCTTCAAGACGACCTACCGTGTCGTCGCGACCGATGCTCAGCAAGGCCCGGCACTCGCGAACTACGCGGCGAAGGGCATGAAGGTGAAGAGCGTCGCGATCGTCGACGACTCGACCGCTTACGGCCAGGGTCTCGCGAACGAATTCGAGAAGACGGCGAAGTCGCTCGGTATGAACGTCGTGTCGCACGACGCGACGAACGACAAGGCTGTCGACTTCCGCGCGATTCTGACGAAGATCAAGGGTGAAAATCCCGACGCGATCATGTACGGCGGCATGGACGCGACCGGCGGCCCGTTCGCCAAGCAGGCGAAGCAGCTCGGCCTGCGCGCGAAGGTGCTGGCAGGTGACGGCGTGTGTACCGACAAGCTGTCGGACCTGGCCGGCGACGCAACCGACAACATCGTCTGCTCGGAAGCCGGCATGGCGCTCGAAAAGATGGCGGGCGGCAAGGCGTTCGAAACGAAGTACGAGAAGCGCTTCGGCCAGCCGATCCAGATTTACGCGCCGTTCACGTATGACGCGGTGTACATCATCGTCGACGCGATGAAGCGCGCTAACTCGACCGATCCGGCGAAGATCCTGGCAGCGATGCCGACGACCGACTACAAGGGCGTGATCGGCGAAACGACGTTCGACTCGAAGGGCGACCTGCAGCACGGCGTGATCTCGCTGTACAACTACAAGCAAGGCAAGAAGACGCTGCTCGACGTCGTGAAGATGTAAATTCGGTGTGGTCGAAGGCGGCGTCGGGCCGCACTTCGATTTGCCGCCAAAGAGGCACGTGGGCCGTCAGGCTTGCGTGCCTCTTCTTTTTGGCGTTGCGTTTGCGTCAGATCTTCAAACGCCGCAGCACCTTCGGCCCGACGAGCGCGATCATCGCGGCGCACACGGCGACGACCGACAGCCCGATCGTCAGATTGGTCACCTGCGCGACCGCACCGATGATCACCGGTCCGAGCAGCAACCCGAAATAGGCCAGCCCCGCGACGTGCGCGAGCCCCTCGGCCGCGTGGATGCCCTTCACGCTCGCGGCCGCGGCGAACAGCACCGGCATCATGTTCGCGAGGCCCAAGCCGATCAGCGCAAAGCCGGCGAGCGCGGCCACCGGATTCGGCAGCAGCAGCGCGTCGACCATCCCGGCGCAGGCGAGCGCCGCACTGATCATCACGAGTTGCGGCGCGCCGAAGCGGGCGCGCACCGCGTCGCCGGCAAAACGCGCTGCCGCCATGCCGCCGGAAAACGCCGCGTAGGCGGCGCTGGCGAGCGCGGGCGTGGAGAGCACGACATCGCGCATATAGACCGTGGCCCAGTCGTACATCGCGCCTTCGGCGATCAGCGCGACCAGCGCCATCGTGCCGAGCGCCCACAACGCCGGCGAGCGCCAGCGGCTCGCGCGCGGCGTCGCGGCATCGGGATGCTCGGCGTGCGGCACGTGCGGCAGCACCGACGGGCACGCGAGCACCAGCACGAGCGCGCTGGCCGCCGCGGCGAGCGCGAGATGCACAGCCGGCGCCATGCCGCGCGACAGCAGCGCCCCGCCCACCGCCGCGCCGAACATGCCGCCAAGGCTGAACATCCCATGCAGCGACGACATGATCGGCTTGCCGAGCGCCTTTTCGACGGCGCTCGCTTCGGCGTTCATCGCGACGTCGAGCGTGGCCATGCCCGCGCCGAAGACGGCCAGCACGATCAGCACGATCCAGTACGCCGGCACGACGAGGATCAGCGCGGCGCAGGCGGCCATCGCGAGGCCGCCAGTCAGGCAGGCGCGGCGCGTGCCGACCCGCGCGATCCACGACGCATTGGTCACCATCGCGCCGATCGATCCGCCCGCCACCGCGAACAACGCAAACGACAGCATCGCCGGATTCAGATGGAAGCGGTCGCGCACCGTCGGCACGTGCACGCCCCACGAGGCGTACATCATGCCGGCGATGAAAAATACCGCCATCGTGGCAACGCGTGCGCGTTGCCGTGCGGTGACGGACAGATTGCGATGCGCGGCGGGCAGGACGGCGAATTCGGAGGCTTGGTGATCGGGCACGGAGGTCTCGAGGCGAAGTGCGCGAGAAAGCGCATTGAAAGCGGATCTTCGATTCTATCGAAGCGTGGTGGCGAATGCTTGGAGCCGTGGGATCGGGCGCATACGATTGATAGGCTGGGGGATGCAACCTGGCGGTATTGCCGGCTGTCATGCCATGGCACGCCGCAGTTGGTTTTTGGATTGCCGTGCGCGGCGGCTTTTCTGCCGCTCACCGCTTTCCGTTCATTCCTAATTCAACGAGGAACGCTCAGTTGAACATTCCGGCTCACGCTCCGCTGCATCTGCTGCACACGGCCGCGGTCGGCACGCTCGCCACGCACGCTCGCCAGCCCGAGGGCTTTCCGTATCCGTCGGTGCTGCCGTTCGCGCCGGACGCGCGGCATCGTCCGACGATCCTCGTGAGCCGGCTCGCGGAGCACACGCACAACCTGCACGCCGATCCGCGCGCCGGTTTTCTGGCCGTCGACGCACCCGACGGCGACGTGCTGGGCGGCCAGCGCGTCACGCTGCTTGGCCGCTTCGAGCCGGTCGGCTCGAGCCCGGAACTGGCGCGGCGCTACCTGCGCTATCACCCGGACGCGGAGCGCTACCTGATTCTGGGCGATTTCACGTTCTGGATCATGGAGGTCGAGCGGCTGCGCTACATCGGCGGCTTTGGCGCGATGGGCTGGCTCAATGGCGCCGAACTCGATCCGCTGCCGCCGCTTGCAGTCAGCGAGGAGGACGCGCTGATCGCGGAATTCGGTCACCGGCTGAGTGGCACGGGCGGCGTCGAATTGCTGGGTGTCGACCGTTATGGCGCCGATCTGAAACGCAACGGCGTGCGCCACCGTTTCGCATTCGATGGCGCCCGGTCCGATACCGGGACATTGCACGCCGCGCTCGAAGTCTGCATCGAGCGGAATGCGGATTAAGTATTTATCGTTTATCGAGAAAGCGCGCGTGCGCCAGTCGCGACGAACGGGTCTGATCTTTGTCTCAATAGTGCGCGGCTTATCCAAGCCAAAGCTTTCATGCCGTGAAATGTTCGATGTGCAATGGACCGCTCAAGTCTCATTTCTTGATAGTTAAATCGTGTAAATATGCAGATGAGTGGACTTTTTTAGCGACATGCGAAATCAGCGATTAGAAAGGCCGTAGTCCGACCCAAAAGCAGCGCAGGAAACTTTTTGAAACGAATTTAAATTAATTTTTTCCGGTTGCTTATCCAGCCTTTCTATTTTGTGTTAATCTCGCCGTCAAATTCCGAGGCATGAAACCTTCAAAGGCGAGTCGGCAAAAGACCGGCGGTCATTTATCCATACCACAAGGGAAACCTATGTCTTCTTACAAGGAACTGCTCGCACAGCGCGAGAAGCTCGAAAAGCAGATTGAAGAAGCGAAGTCGCGCGAATACGCGGAAGTCTTGAATGAAATCAAGCAGAAGATGGCGGATTACGGCATTTCGCTGAGCGAACTCGGCGGCGGCCGCGCACCGAAAGGCGCTAAAGCGAGCCGGCCGCGCGCAGGCGTCGCGCCTAAATATCGCGATCCGGAAAGCGGCAGCACGTGGTCCGGTCGCGGCAAGCCGCCGCGCTGGATTGCGGGTCTTGATCGCGAAAAGTTTCTGATCCAGAAGTAATCACGATCAGGCGGGCAGTGAGGGTTGGCCGCACGTAGTACGAATAGCGGCGATCCACCGCGTTTTATAGCCTGCTGCAGAATCTGAAAAAGCCGCGCACCGTTCAGGGCGCGGTTTTCGTCATTTGCGGCGCCGAGTTTTTTGTCGCATGCGCTTCAGGCAACTGGAACGCGAATGCTTTTCGTTTAGATAAGCGATTGATTTAAAAAGGTTTTTTTCCGCTTTTCCCTGCGCGCGCGATTCGCGGCGGCTACAATAACGATAATTGACATTTCCGCCACTTCAGCATGCAGTCCGCCGCGATCGCCCAAACCACCGAGAAACAACGCGTTGCGCGCAAAAGTACTTTTGCGAGTATTGCGCTCAATAGCGTGTTGATGACGCTGCAAATCGCCATCGGCACGATCGCGCACTCGCAGGCGCTAGTTGCCGACGGTGTCCATTCGCTTGCCGATCTTATTTCCGATTTTGTCGTGCTGATTGCCAATCGGCACAGCGGGGCCAAGCCCGACGCGGATCACAATTACGGGCATAGCCGTTATGAGACGGTGGCGTCGTTATTTCTCGGCGCGCTGCTGATCTCGGTCGGCGTCGGCATGTTGTGGCGCGCCGGTACGCGGCTCGCCGACCTGCAAAATATTCCCGCCGTGCACATGAGCGCGCTCGCGGTCGCGGCGCTCGTGCTGGTCTGCAAGGAAGCGCTGTTTCGCTACATGCTGCGCGAGGCGAAGCGCGTGCGTTCCGCGATGCTGATCGCGAACGCATGGCACGCGCGCTCGGACGCGGCGTCGTCGCTGGTGGTGGGGATCGGCGTGATCGGCAGTCTCGCCGGCTTGCGGTTGCTCGACCCGATCGCGGCGGCCATCGTCGGTTTCATGGTCGCGCGCATGGGCTGGACCTTCGGTTGGGACGCGCTGCAGGATCTGTCGGACCGCGCGCTCGACGAAACCGCCGCGGCCGACATGCGCGCATTGCTGATGTCCACCCCCGGCGTGCGTGACGTGCACGAAATGCGTACGCGCAAGATGGGCGATTTCGCGCTCGTCGACGCGCACATTCTGGTCGATCCGATGATTTCGGTATCGGAAGGGCATTACATCGCGGAGTCGGCGCGGCTGCGTGTGCTGACCGACAAGCGCGTGCTCGACGCGCTGATCCACGTCGATCCGGAAAACGATGCGCTCGCGCATCCACCGGTCGATCTGCCGCCGCGGGAGCGCGTGACCGCCGAGGTCGACGCGGCGCTGGCGGCCTGGGGCTTGCAGGCCGCTGGGATAAATCTGCACTACCTGAGCACCGGGCTCGACGTGGAGGTGGTGTTACCGGCGGCGGCGTCCGTTGAAGGGCGCGCTGCGGACGGCCCAGAGGCCGCGCGTCTGCTGGAAAGCGAGGCGCAGTCGCTTGGGCGCGTCGATCTGGAGGCGCTCAAGCGTCGTCTCGGCGCGCGCAAGCTAGACGTGCTGCTGCAACGGGATATCTCGGCCGCGCAAGGCGGTTCGGTGGCGGAACTCAAGACCGGCGTCGCCCCCGGCGGTCGGTCAATCGCCACGGAGCCTCACAACGCCGCCTGAGTCCGATGAGTTTCGGACACCCGATGCCGCGAACCTTCATGCCGCCCGCGGCGGCGGCATGCGTCACAACGGCAACTGCGTATCGAACTTGATTTCGCGCAGCACGACGCTCGTCCGCACCTGCGCGACGGCTGGAATCTTGAAAATGCGTTCGTGCAGGAAGCTGTCGTACGCCTTGATGTCCGGCGCGACGATCTTCAGGATGTAATCGGATTCACCGGTCGTGCTGTAGCACTCGGTCACTTCGGGGCAGGTGGCGATTTCCCGCTCGAACTGCTCGACGCCGCCTTCGGTGTGGCGCGTCAGATGGATATGCGCGAGCGCGCACACATGCAAGCCGAGTTTTTCGCGATCGAGCAGCGCCGTGTAGCGCTGGATCACGCCCGACTGTTCCATGTCCTTGATGCGCCGCCAGCACGGCGTGCTCGACAGCCCGACCTGGTCGGAGATTTCCTGCACGGAACGACGTGCGTCGAGCTGCAGTAGGCGCAGGATCTTCTGTGAGAACGTATCGAGTGTCAACTGCGCCTCCGTTAGCGTCGCCGTATCAACGCATGGTAGAGGGCGCGAAAACGAAACGCAATGTAAAACGGCTCTCGCGAGCGAGATTGCCTAATTTACCGGGTCGGGAGCGGCGTTTTGCCCTGAGCCGTCCCCATCATCCTTGCCATCCCCCGGCAGCTCGGGCTGACGCGCGCGCAGGTCCTTCAGCATGTTGCAAAAGAGGGCACCCTGCTCGATCGCGTCGTCGAGCGCGACGTGCGTGTGCGGATGCTCGTCGAACCAGTGCTTCGGAAAGCGCGGCTTGATGTTCTTGCGGTACGGCAGGCCGGTCATCGCGAACGCGAGCGTCTTGATGTCGAGCGCCGACCACGAAAACGGGCAGCGGCCGACGAAGCGCATCATGTACCAGAACATATAGGTGAAGTCGAAGCCGGCGGGCATCGCGACGAACACCGGCTTGCCCGGCAGCGCCTCGACCCATTCGACATAGGCGGTCAGGGCGGCCTCGGGTTTCTGCAAGTCCTGGCGGCAGGCCGCCCATGCTTCCGGCTGGGTCTTCCACCACGCTTCCTGAACCGGATGCGGCGCTGCGCCTTCGAGCAGTTCGAGATTCGCCGAGAACGTCGCGATCAGCTGCTTGTCTTCGGTGTATGCGGCGGATGCGAAGCTCAGCATCGAATGCGGGCCGGGGATCGGGCCGTCCGCTTCGACGTCGGTACTCACATAGATTTCGCTGCTCATGCGCCCACTCCGTCGGCGACGTAGGGATTCGTGCGGCGCTCGGCGCCGAACGTCGAGGTCGGGCCGTGGCCGGGCACGAACGTGACGTCGTCGCCGAGCGGCCAGAGTTTGTCGCGGATCGAGCGGATCAGGTCCGCATGATTGCCACGCGGGAAATCCGTGCGGCCGATCGAGCCGGCGAACAGCACGTCGCCAACTAGTGCAAGCCGGTGCGCGCGGCTGAAGAAGACCACGTGGCCCGGCGTGTGGCCGGGGCAGTGGTAGACCTCGAGGGTTTCGTCGCCGAAATGCACGGTGTCGCCGTCTTGTAGCCAGCGGTCCGGCTCGAAGGCGTCGGCGGCCGGGAAGCCGAAGCGCGTGCTCTGGTCCGGCAACTTGTCGAGCCAGAAGCGTTCGTCGGGATGCGGACCTTCGATCGGCACGCCGTAGTGGCTGGCGAGTGTCTTCGCGCCGGCGCAGTGATCGATGTGGCCATGGGTCAGCAAGACCTTTTCGACGGTCACGTTCTGCCGCGCGATCTCGCGCTGGATCATGTCGAGGTCGCCGCCCGGATCGACGACGGCAGCGTGCCCGGTGGCCTCGCAAACGAGCAGCGAGCAGTTCTGCTGGAACGGCGTGACGGGGATCAGGGTGACTTTCATGGCTGGACGACGCGCTGGGAAAACGTTGATTGTACCGGGCCTCGCGACAGCCTCCGCCGCCCATGCGACGGGGCCGGCTCACGGCCCGTCTCGGACTTTCGTATGTCCATTTTTGCGATAAATGTGAAGATTGATCAAGTTTTTGAGCAGCTCACCATCCCAAAAAAAAGTTTTGGGTATAATGGACTCCATGCACTAGGAATTGTGCTGCCACAAGGCGATGCGTTCCCACAAAAAGGGAATGCCGCTCGCCGTTCAAGTAAGGGCTGTCGGAATACCGACGGCCATCAGTATCGATGCGTTCGATGCACACGTCTTGCCCAGCCAGGCGCCGCGCGCCTGCTACGGAATTAATCTCCGTGACGCTGGGTGGGGCCTACGCCGCCGTTCCTGCGCGCTGAGTTGCGCGCGCAAGAACGTGTCATTGCCACGTTCAGTTGGCGGCATGTGGGGTCTGGTCAGGCTGCCGGGGACAGGTTGCGCCAGACGTGAAAATTAACCGTGCGGTAGCGGCTGAGTGAGCCGTATCCGGGCTTTGACGTACTGCGCATTTTCGCGCGGCGCGTTGTCGTCCCTACCGCCGGAGCCGCAAGCAACATACCCAGCAGTTTGCGGGTGACGCGGCTCGACAATGTGATTGCACGTCTTATGAAAACTCGGCTAACCCGTGGTGTAGGGACTCTTTTTGCCTTTTTTGTACTGGCCGGCTGTGCCACGCCTCCGGGCGCGCCCGATACGTCCGCGAACGACACGCCGCAAAGTACAAAGAACATGCACCTGAGCTCTTTCGGACCGCAATCGTTCGGTAGCGCGCCGGCCTCGAGCCCGAGCGCGTCGAACGCGCCCGCGTCGCCGCTGGCTGACGCGCAGCCGCTCACCGACGACGGCGTCGACGTCGCGGACTTCCATCAGATCGGACGCGCGTCATGGTACGGACGCTTCTTCCACGGCCGCCGCACCGCCAATGGCGAGCGTTACGACATGCATGCCATGACGGCCGCGCATCGCACGCTGCCGCTCGGCTCGTACGTGCGCGTGACCAATCCGGCCAATTCGCGCTCGGTGATCGTACGGATCAACGACCGCGGCCCATACGCCCGCGGCCGCGTGATCGACCTGTCGATGGCGGCCGCCGCCATGCTCGACATGCGCCACACCGGCACCGCGCGGGTCAAGATCGAAGGGCTCACGCAGCAGGAAGCGCGCGCCGAGTTGAACGAGACGCTCGCGTCGAACTCGGATTCGAACAAGTGATGTGACGTTACGTGGCGATGATGCCGCGTCGGCTGAACCAACCGTCTGCAGAAAATCGAAGGGCCGCGACATGCGGCCCTTTTCTGTTGCCGTCAGCCTTTTACCCGCCGGGCTCGACCCTCACGTTTCGGGCTTGTCTTCCTTCAGCGCCAGCGCGCGCGCGTACAACACGTTGCGCGATGCGCCCGTGAGCGCCGCCGCGACCTTCGCCGCGCTGCTCACCGTCAATTCTTCCAGCAGGATGCCGAGCAGCGCGTCGTGATCGTGCTCGCCGGCCGCTTCGGGCGCCGCGCCTTCGACCACCAGCACGAATTCGCCACGCTGCCGGTTCGCGTCGGCAGCGAGCCACGTTGGCCCTTCGGCCAGGGTGCCCTGGTGCAGGGCTTCGTGTAACTTCGTCAGTTCCCGCGCGATCAGCAGACGGCGTGTGCCGCCGAACGCATCGGCGAGCGCCTGGACCGTCTCGACGATCCGGTGCGGCGCTTCGTAGAACACCATCGCGTGAGGATGTTGCGCGAGCGCTTGCAAGGCGGCGGCGCGCGCCCTCGGCTTCGGGGGGAGGAAGCCGAGGAACGAGAACGTCGCGACCCAGTCGCCGGTCGCGCTGAGCGCGGTGGCGAGCGCACTCGCGCCGGGCAGCGGGACCACCACGAAGCCGGCCTCGCGCACGGCATCGACGAGCTTGGCGCCGGGGTCCGAGATGCCCGGCGTGCCCGCGTCGGACACGTAGGCCACGCGCTCGCCGGCCTGCAGATACTCGATCACGCGCTGCGCGGCGGTGCGCTCGTTGTGCTGATGCACGGCGACGAGCGGCTTCGAGATGCCGTAGCGCGCGAGCAGCTGACCGGTGTTGCGGGTGTCCTCGGCGGCGATGCGGTCCGCGAGTCCGAGCACGTGCAGCGCGCGCAGCGTGATGTCGGCGATGTTGCCGATCGGCGTGGCCACCACATACAGCGCGGCGGCGGGGTACTGCTGCCCTTGCGCGAGTTCGGAGAGAGGAGTCATGACACGGAAGACACAAACAGACGGAACGAGGCCGACATTGTGCCATGTGGGCTTGCGCGAGCAGGCCGTGCCGAAGACTGCGCAAAAGATGCCCATAAACGCCGGTCCAAAAACCGCCCACAACTTTTCCTGCGCTCACCAGTCCAAATCCGTCGGCGCGGCTTTCGAAGCACGCGCGCGAGAATATTTGCAGCGCCAGCGTCTGCGCTTCGTGGCGCGCAACGTCACCTGTCGGGGCGGCGAGATCGACCTCGTGATGAGTGATCGTGACGGCGCGCTGGTGTTCGTCGAAGTTCGCGCGCGTGCGCAGCTGCATTATGGCGGTGCGGCTGCGAGCATCGGTTGGCAGAAGAGACAGCGCATCGTGCGAGCGGCGCGGCACTATCTCGCGACGCGCGCCACGACGACCCGCGGCCCGCGCGACGAACCCGCGTGCCGTTTCGACGTCGTCGCGTTCGAGAGCGGCAGGCTGGTGTGGTTGCGCGATGCGTTTCGCGCCGACGAAGTCTGACCGACAGCGCAGACAACGCGCGTGAGTGCGATAAACTTGCGCTCGCGTGCCGCGCGAACTCATCGGCGGCCACAGCCTGGCAGTATGACTTCACAACACGGCCGCGCAGTGCGGTCCATTCGCGGTAGAAGATAGAGACTCGATGTCAGTCGAACGCATCCAACAACACTTCCGCGACAGCGCGGCAGTCAAACTCGAAGCCCTCGAAACCCTGTCGATGCCGATCGCCGCCGCGATCGACACGATGTTCGCCGCGCTCGCCAACGGCAATCGCATCCTCGCGTGCGGCAACGGCGGTTCGGCCGCCGACGCGCAGCATTTCGCGGCCGAGCTGATCGGCCGCTTCGAGCGCGAGCGGCCAGGTCTGCCGGCCATTGCACTCAGCACCGACACCTCCGTGCTCACCGCGATCGCCAATGACTATTCGTTCGAACAGATCTACGCGAGACAGGTCTGGGCGCTCGGTCAGCCCGGCGACGTGTTGCTCGCGATCACTACATCCGGCAATTCCGCGAACGTGCTGGCCGCGATCGAAGCCGCGCATGAGCGCGAAATGATCGTCGTTGCGCTGACCGGCAAGGGCGGCGGACGCGCGCAGCAAGTGCTGAGCGACACCGACATCCACGTGTGCGTGCCGTCCGACCGCACGGCGCGCATCCAGGAAGTGCACCTGCTGACCATCCATTGCCTGTGCGACGGCATCGATGCCATGTTGCTCGGCGAAGACTGAGACTGATTTCGAAGGAGAGCTAGTTGATGAGCGTTTTCCGCATCAAGAAGACACTGGTGAGAACCGTGCTCGTGGTCGGGTTCGCGGCGGGCCTGTCGGCCACGCTGCAAGGCTGCTTTCTCGCCGTCGGGGCCGCGGCGGGCGGCGGCGCGCTGATGGCGACCGACCGCCGCACGCTCGGCGCGCAGACCGAGGATCGCGAGATTCAGGTGAAGGCGCTGTCGCAGATCAGCCAGAATCTGCCGGACTCCGCGCACGTCAACGTCACGGTGTTCAACCGCCGCGTGCTGCTGACCGGCGAGGTCGCGGGCGAGGCGTCGAAGCAGCGTGCCGAGAGCATCGTGCGGAACATGAACAACGTGAATACGATCGTCAATGAACTGGCGATCGCGCCGGCGAGCTCGTTCTCGTCGCGCACCAACGACACCTACCTCGAAACGCGCGTGAAGACCGCTCTGATCGCCGAGAAGAACATTTCGGCGAACAATTTCAAGGTCGTGGCCGAGCGCGGCAACGTCTATCTGATGGGCCTCGTCACGATGAATGAGGGCAATATCGGCGCCGACGTCACGAGCCGCGTGCCGGGCGTCGTGGAGGTGGTCAAGGTGTTCCAGTACATCCAGCCGCAGGAAGCCGAAGCTGCTGCTGCCGCCGGTGCGACGGCGCCGGTGGCCGCCTCGCAGCCCGAGGTCAGCGAGCCGACGGTCGGCGCGATTCCCGATTCGTCGGTGAGCGCGCGGCCGCTCGATCAGCAGGCGCCTGCGCCGGTCAACTCGTCGACGTCGGTGCGACCGGGTAATCCGAAGGCGGTGCCTTGATGCGCGGTATGAGGCGTGCGGGTGTCGTGTTCGCGTTGGTGGTCGGAGCGACGGCGGGCGCGATGACGTCGGTTGCTCGCGCGGCCGAGGTGCCGCGCGGCCAGCAGGTCGCCGCCGCGAATGCGTGCATGGGCTGTCACGCGGTCGATCGCAAACTGGTCGGTCCGTCGTTCCAGCAAATCGCCGCGAAGTACAAGGGCGACGCGCAGGCGCCGGCCAAACTCGCGCGCAAGGTGAAGGACGGCGGCTCCGGCGTATGGGGCATGATTCCGATGCCGGCCCATCAATCAATGAGCGATGCGGACATCCGCGCGGTGGTCGACTGGGTGCTCGCGGGCGCGCCGTCCAGATGAGGTTTTCCCGGGGCTGGAGGCTTGGCAAAAGGGAAAATGGCTGTGCTAGAATTATTTTTGTGTTGGGGGGGTAGCTCAGCTGGGAGAGCGTCGCGTTCGCAATGCGAAGGTCGAGGGTTCGATCCCCTTCCTCTCCACCAAGAAAATCAAAGGGTTACAGGTAATTTTCCTGTAACCCTTTTCTGTTTCTGCGGCTCATGTAACCGCCATGTAACCGGATTTGGTACACGCCAATCCATATAGATCGCCCTGCCGGGTAGAGCTGTGGGACCGCTTACGGTTCGCGCGGGTCAGGCGCGCTGTCGTCACGCTTGTTGTCGTTGTCCGGCGATGCAAGGCCGGCTTCGGCCGTCGCTTCGTTGATTTGCCGAATGCTCAATCGAGCGCCGTTTGTCCTGCTCTTCAGGATGCCCCGCAGCTCCTGGAAGGCGCTCTTCGTGTGTGCGGCCCTCAACTCGGCGCGGCCATTCGGCAGCAGGTGCAGCTCCACCTTCCCGCCGGGTTCGATGCTCAGGCGCTGCAATACCTCCTTCGAGAACGTCACGCGGCCCCGCGCGGTGACAGGTAGCGTGCTCATGGCATCGTCACCGCCAATTGCTGTCACCTCGTGACGCAAAAATTCGCACGCCTCAAATGTTTCTCGGCCGCTTCGGCCCTGTATTCGACCCAGTTTAAGCCGATCCAAGTAATCTGCCCAAGCCTGCATCATCGCGATCCGATCCTCGATAAAGCGGGTGCGGTTGAAGGCGTTACCAAGCGCACCGGGTACGCTGTGGGCCAGTTGGTGCTCGATGACGTCGGCAGGGAAGCGGAGACGCTCATGCAGAATCGTGCGCGCCATTGCGCGAAAACCATGGCCGGTGATCTCCGTTTTCGTGTCGTAACCGAGTCGTTGAAGCGCGGCATTGATAGCCGCAGCGCTCATCGGTTTTCTGCGATCGCGGCCCGGGAATACGTAGCGCCACTGGCCGGTGAGCGCCTGCAACTCCCTCAAAACTTCAACTGCCTGCGTGGCAAGCGGCACCAGATGCTCAGTCTTCGTCTTTGAAACGGTATAGCGCCATTGGCCCTGCTCGAGGTCGATTTCCGCCCATTCGGCCTGCCTCAGCTCGCCGGGCCGCACGAACAACAACGGCGCTAACCGCAGGGCAGCGTGTACGACAGGGGTGCCCGAAAAGCCATCAAAGGCGTGGAGCATCTCGCCGACCTCTACGGGATCCGTGATCGAGGCGAAACGAGTATGCCGATTCGGTCGCAGCGCGCCGCGTAGGTCGGCGCTGACATCGCGGGTGGCGCGCCCGGTCGCAACGGCGTAGCGGAAGACCTGCCCGCAATTCTGATGGAGCCGATGCGCGGTATCGTGAGCCCCTCGCGACTCGGCCCGACGCAGCACTTCGAATACTTCCGGTGGAGTGATGTCCGCAATGGGCCGGAAGCCAAGCCACGGGAACAAGTCCTTCTTCAGGCGTCCCATGATCTTCTCGGAATGGCTGGACGCCCAACCTGGAGCCTGTCTCTCGAACCACTCCAGCGCAACCGCCTCGAAGGTTGCCGCCGCGTTGAGCCGGGCCAAGCGCTTCTTCTCTTTCTTAGCCTGTCCCGGGTCAACACCATCTGCCAACATCGCACGCGCCTCGTCGCGTTTGCGGCGAGCATGGGCGAGTGTGACGTCAGGGTAGACGCCAAGCGCCAGCCGCTTCTCGCGGCCGAGAAAACGGTATTTGAGGCGCCAGTACTTTCCCCCTGTGGTTGTGATCTCAACATACATTCCGCGACCGTCCGAGATACGATACGTCTTCGTTCGTGGTGCAGCCCGGCGAACTTCCGGATCGGTAAGCCGCATGGGCACCTCCCTTGGCGTAGGGGGCAGAGATTTTCGGCGATGCGAGCAAGTGGCCGGCGCCCTAAAGCTGAATCCGAGAGACTCGGCTGTCAACGAACTTCTCGGGAGAGGAGCCCAGAAAGCCCTATGCTGCGCGAGGGGTTGCGGGTTCTTTCGAACTACGTGGACGTTGCGATGTCAGGGCTCTTCTCCCGCAATGGTGACGCGACGTCACGTCCGGCGAGGCTCGGGATGAGTATCTCGAGAGCCGCCAACTGCTCTGGAGCGAGCGCCATTACCACTACGATCACCCGCAGCATGCCACCCCAAAACGCATGGCAAGGACATGACCCGGGCCGGCGCTCTGGCCGAAGGCAGCAGCAGGTTCCATGCCGCCGGCATCTACCGCACGATTTTTCCGCACCCGTCGGATCACCGCGTGCCCGCTTCTCTGGAAACCGTTGCTCTTCAAGTTCCGCGCACCCCGTTGCCATTCATATTTAGGTCGGAAACAATATACTTTCGGGGGCGGAAAGATGTTGCGGGAAACACGCAAAGAGTCGCCGGGCGAGCTGAAAAGGATCGCTGACAGCGAATACGCGTTTGCTATCGCAGTTGCGCTGAAACAGGAAGTGGGGATTCGAGAAACACTGCGAAGAAGCTGGCACGCGTCACCGGCGCAAGCGAGCGGACTGCGCGGAATTGGATGTCGGCGATACGAGGCCCGAGCGCATTACATCTGGTCCATCTCGCACAAAACTTGGTAGCGGTGGGTGCGGTCCTAGCAGTTCTCATCGGGGCTGACAGTTACTGGCCAGAAAGCCCAGGCACCGCCGTATTACTTTTGAATCAGGCTGTCGAAATTCTGATTGATGGACCGGCATAGTTGAAGGAAAACTAGTTTCACGGGGTGTTTATGGCCATGGTCGTGACGGGTATCAAAGACGAAGAAATCGAGACACTTCTTAAAGAGGAATACTGGCCGATACTCGCCGGAGCACTTCTAGTCTGTGGGATAGACCCGCGGACTAACGAGGGGCCGCTCGATGAAGCTCAATGCCAGGGCCTTAAGATTGCCGATCCCAGGATCCCCCCGGCACTACGGATACTCGCATTGTGGCGCAGCCAAATTGGCGGCGGCGACCTGGCTCGGCCTCGGGATTTTCTGTCGTGGTGCAAATACCGCAACATCCACGAGGTTGATGCGTTTCTTGAACGTACACGAATCGCGGTACCAGGGTTCAAACCCGAATGGATTCTTCGCGCGCAGAACATGCAGCGGACAGCGCAGGCCTATGGCATTGGCGACCGTACTTGGGGCGTTCCAACAATTGATGCCGAAGCAAACACATGGTTTTCGGACTCGAAGAGAATCGCTTCTCTTGATCGTCCCTCAGCAGATCGCAATGTATCTGAAGTTTCGTTTCCGAAGGTGCAAACGGTCGAAGAAGCCGTACCCCAAGGCAATTCAAGACCTACACGCAAATCGCCCCCCTTCTTCCTGGAGCGATTGATGAAGATGAACGATCCTCCAGCGCCCCTAACTTCGGATGTCGTCGCGGACGCGTTCGGTGGTCGAATCGGATGGAGTCGGACAGACTTGAAAAAAATGCTCGGGGACTCGAAGTCTTATCGTTGGTTACATGAAGCGAGAATCAATCCCGGCGCTGCACCGCATTCAACGGTGCATTGGCATCCCTTTGTGGTGGCCTGGGCATTGGCTCTTGGCGACGGACGCGTCAAAAATAAAAAGGTCCTACACGACGGTACAAGAACATCCGAGCGGACAATTGTGAAAGTCTCGCTTGAAACGTTGGATAACGTGTTCGCGTGCCCGGGAATGGCAGAATGGAATGATCGATGGATAGCAAGTGAGCGTGCAGAGCTTGCTAGCCGGGTCAAGTATGGGGAATGAGCTTGCCCCGGCCCCTCACGTCCCATCGCTGGTGAATTTCTCACCTGGCGTCGCAGGCTAACTCCGGATGCTTACGGTACATTGTTGCCTGATCGTCCTAAATTTACGGTAGTCCTCGTAGCAAATCAGCGCCAGTCAACGAGGATACTTACGGTAAAGCGGCCGGACCTCTTACCGTAAATGATCCTCCCTCCAACTGCTCGCCCAACCCAGTGTTGGCGAGTAGCCAGCCCCACCACGGTGGGTACTCAAATGGCTACAAGTTGGAGGGTTCCATCATGCAGCAATGCTTTAGCCAAACGACGCACGCTACTCCGTATCAGAAGCATGTCGAGCAGCAGCCGGCATTCCTGACGCTTCCGAACTGGACGGTTGAAGAGACCGCCACCTATCTGCGCTGCGAGCCGCAAACTATCCGCAAGGCGATCTCGACGAAGGGCTCGTATCACGGCCTGAAGCCGCGCCGCTTTGGACGTCGCTGGTTCTTTCGCGCGGCCGACGTGCGGTCGATGCTGGAGGCCGCCTAATGAGCCAGTCACCGAACGGCCTGCAGCCGGCATCCAAGTTTTATAACGATGTTGATCGTCACAAGCTGCGCAGTCTGAAACCTGATCCAATGGCTGAGACGCGCGCTCGTTTTCACGAACTCTTTGACGACGTCAAGTATGCCAAAGAAAGCGGCGCGTCTGTCGCGGAAATCCTGCGCGTGCTGAAGGATCTCGGCGTGGATATCGTGCGCGGAACGTTCGAGCGTTGGTACGACGCCGAGTGCAAATCGCGTACGTTAGGCAGCGACTCCAATTAAACGTGACAGCATCGATCGGTGTGGCAATCACAGCATCGGCCATATGTCGTCTATGCAGCGGAATACTCTTCAATCACGGCACCCATGTGGTGCCATTTCCATATTCAATCCATGTATCAATACGGCAATAAACGATTTACGTCGAGGTGGAGCGATCCGCCTCGAGACATATTTCGCGCGGCTGATGCTGCTCCAGTCAATAAGGAAGGCTGGGGGCTCGATGATTTCGCGGAACCAGGCATGTCGCCGAGTGACATGCCGCCGATGATGGCGGCGCTTGTCAATGAACTTGGCGACACGACGAGCGATGACGTTGCTCCAATGATCAAGACCACGGTGCTCGGCAATCTCGCGCTGTCTGTGCAAGGTCTGTACGATCAGGTGAGGCCGAACTGCGCACCCGGTCCGTGCGCGTTGCTGACCATTCCGTTGGCGGAGACGAGTGCGTTCAAGTCGACCATCAGAAAGGAGCTCGAAAAGCCGATTCTCACGTTCGAGCGAAAGCAGGCGGCAGAGCTGGCGAAGAGCGATAACGCCTCGAAAAGCGAGCACCGGATCTGGGCGATCCGACTCGATGTTTGCGAAAAGCAGCTCAAGAAGGAGTGGAACCGTCCACTTCGTCGCAAGCGCCGGAGTCTTCAGCATGAACTGATTATGGCTCGTGAGCCGGGCAAGAAGAAGCCGTTGCAACTGCTGTATGCTCATGCTACATGGCAAGGCTTGTTCTTCGGGATGGCAGAGCACGGACCGGTAGCAGGTCTGTACTTCGATGAAGCGAGCCGTTTTACCAGTGGGCCGCTCACCTCTGCACTCGACCTGATCAATAGCGGTTGGGACGGCTCGGATTTTCGTAGCAACCTGAAAACGACGGGCAACACCAGAATCACCGGTATATGCCTGACACTTGTTGCTGCGTTGCAGTCCCGTCCATTCCGTCGATTCGTCGAGGGCAAGGGGCAGGATGCAGACGAACTCGGTTTCCTTGCTCGCTGCCTGGTGTCACACTCGCCTAAACCGGATCGACGTGGTATCGCCGGCAAGCAGGGTGTTTCAACGGCAGCACGTGAGCATTACTGGAGCTGGTCTGAGCGTCTGCTGACGCGCCTGGGGGAGAAGTTGAGCGCAGGCGATGTCAGCCGAAAGCCTGTGCCAATGAGCGCAGATGCCAAGCGGCAGTGGATCGCCGCGTTCGAGTGGTTGGCGCAGTCGGTACGTGCGGGTGGCTGCTACGAGCCGATCGAGAACTACATCGCCAAGTGTGCGGAGAACATCGCGCGCATCGCGCTGATTTATGAAGTGACGGAGAACGAGCATCCGCTTGATGTATCGCTCGAAAACATGCGACGTGCTATTCGCATGTGCAAGTGGTTTACGGAACAGTACATCCAAATCTTCGGTTCGATGTATATCCCGGTCGTGCAGCAGGATGCAGTGCAGATGAAAGCGTGGTTGCGCGATTACCATCAGAATACCGGCCAGATGCACGTGAGTACGCGCATCGTGCGTCAGTATTGCTGGGGCGGTCGTGAATTCCGTCACGATAAAAAGCGCGTCGATGCCGCGCTGGACTATCTTGAGGTCGAAGGCGTGATTGCTCAGGGCGGTTACGGCTCGCGCAAGTTCATCTGGTTAAGCACGAACCACTTCGGCATCGGTGCCAGTGCCGTCAGTACGCTGGGCGGGACCTCGCTTCCTCCGCGGTGACCGGGGCGTGCTCGAATCGGTGCTACGGTGCTACATGTAGACCTGTAGCACCGATTTTTCGCCTTGTGGCGCAGCTTGCGCTTGTTTTTGGGGCGGGCGCCGTCTTCGTGACCGGCAGGCAGAGCCTGCCGCATTTATTCTGGACCGTCCAACATTTTCGTGTTCTTCGCTGTATCGATCCGATACGATACGTGCCGTGCGAGAGGGGCGCAAAGCTCCTGTTCGTATGTGCAATGTGTCTGCCCGGCAGGCATCACGACACGTCGTATTTGAGCATGCAGATGATGAAACAATCTTGTTTGCATCATCCTGCCGGACGAAATCGGCCGTAACTCAGAAGAATCGATCTGTAACGATCGATGTCAACGAATACGATGCCCGGCACACCGAGATGTACGGTGTGAGCTACCGACAAATCAGCTTGACACGGCATGATTCGTCGTCTTTTCAATCATGAAAAATCTCGGGATAACTCTGATCCATCATATGGTGAATATTTCAGTGTTCGAGATCGAATTCCACGATTTATACCCTGTTTTCACGAGATGGCGCCAAGGTTATACAGTGAGATCATTTGTTTAGTTGTTTTATTGATCAGTTTTCTATAAGAGCATGCAATTATGTTTTTTTATAAGCATCTATCCATACACAGGTGATTACGGGATTCAAGCGTCACTCTCCGTGATGCAAGGATCCCTTGCTTCAGCGTAGGGAAATATTTACCTGCAGAGGTAATCGTCATGTAGATACAACGTAGAGGAAGCCATGGGCGCACAACTCGCAGAAAAGAAACCGGATATCTTGGATCTCTCGTTCGAAGAGGTCATGCAGCAACCCGGTGTTGAAATCTCTCACCGGACAGAAGAAGACCGTACCTGGAAAACAGGTGACTTCGGATGGCTCTCGAAACGGCTGAGAAAGTTCATGGACTTCGTCCTGTATTCGAAGGGAGTGCCATTTCATGTCGAATGCAAGCGCAATCGCAGAAAGGTAACGGAAACATCTCCGCTGGCAAGCTACTACAAGTGCCTTCATCACCTCATGAGCTTGCACTGGGAGCATCAGACATATAGCCCGGATTTTGAATTGTTCTTCGAGTGCTTTCGATCACATCCGACGATAGGTCATTGCGTATTCCAGAAACCGGCATGGCACCTGGTGGATGGCATGTGTGAGGCAGAGATATTCAATGACTTCGTTGATTATCTGCGGCGCCAGGCGGTGGTGAAGAATACGAAGAAGAGGATGGCCGACTGGAAGGCCGTGATCAAGGGCGAGAAGAAATCGATTCGGCAGACCATCGCGAAGCTAAGCAAGTTCTCGAAGATTCTGGGTGTGCGTGTCGATATGGGCTATATGCAATTCGCGCTAGACGGACAGGCAACGATGGTGAGAAAAGCGTGGGAAATTGGTGATGCGACAGCCTGGTCAGCCACGCGTGACGCGCAACTTGATGGGGATCGACTGGCAGAGAACAGGGCGAGGATCGATGCGGAAGTAGCGTTCCAGGATCGAGCGAACTTCTTCGCGAATCAGCGAGGCGCGGGTAAGGATGTATTCGAGAACATGATCGGATACGTCACGAAGATGGAGAGGTCCGACGATGGTCCGCTTCACTTTCATTGCATATTTTTCTTTGATGGTCAGAAGGTGCAGAGCGTGAAGTATCTCGTCAAGAAAATCGAGGCGTACTGGAAGGCGATTACGGGGAGACGTGGCTATGTGCACAACTGCCACATCAATCCAAACCGGGATGAGCTGGAAAAAGCCGATAAGTGGGTAGTCGGCAAAATCAGGGGCAGTGACCAGGTCAAGCTCAGAAAGCTCACCAGATACGTGACGTGGTATTTCGCGAAAGATGAGCAGCGTGTGAGAGCGAAGCCCAAGATCAAGTCGAGGCTATTGACGATGGGCATGATGAAGAAAAAGAAGAAACGATTGGGTGGGCCTGAGCGACAGCGAATGAGGCTGAAGGTGCGGACAACGTAAAGGCTGAACGCTCCCTGCTGATCAAGGGAGCGGGATGTGCTCCTACTGCTCGTGGATCGTATCTTCGGCATCAGTCATACACCGGGGGCAGGGGTGCGTCGTCTGGAGCTTGACGTTCTCGATGCCGAGTGTCACGAGGTGCTTCAAGTTCCCGGTTTGCCCGAAGCGTCGGCGGTTTCTGTCACGCGAAGGCAGGGCAGCACTTGATGATCAAGCGGGCACGAGAACGTGCATACGTTCGGCACGGGACGGCTGCCAAAGAAGCTGAAGCAGGGACGGCGACGTGTTACTTCCTCTTCGAGCATCGCAGTGGCAGACGATGCCGTTCGAGCAACAGGCGCAATCGAGATCGTTGACGACTTCGTTGTAAGCGACGAATGAGCCTAGCCGAGGTGGTGTTCGTCGGGGCGAATCGTTCCGTCGACAGCACACCACTGCGTTGCAGCGCAGTCAAGCGGGGCGAGCTTCATCCCAGCCGGTCAGTATTGCGAGAGCACTTTGGGCAAGAGATACGAAACCACCTCGATGCTACTGTGTAGACCCAATAAGCGGAGGTGCTTTGCGGGTTCCCATCACCCAATCGGCTTCCGGTGCACTTCCAAATACATTCCGATTCGCCTTTACAGCCGAGCTTAGTCCGCCAACCGCCGCGAACTCAACCACAACGCGGTGTCCCGACTTACGCCTTATCTCAACTCCGACCAACTCCTAGGAATCGGATTCATCCCAGAAGAGCACATACCGAAATCCTTCTTGAGTAACGAAAGAAGTTATAAAGAAACGCTCAACGCTCGCACGATTTACTACGGAAGAAATTATTCCCACTCGAGTACTCCCCGGACCCGCGACGACTTGACGAAACTTATTGTTGGTGGTCTTTTTTGAGTCGATCTCGTAAATCAGGCAAACCTCGAAATCCTTTGACGAGGAAAATTTTCCCGTTACCGTGACCTCATGCAGCATAACGTTCGGGTCGGAAAGAAAGTGCTCGAGTGGGCGCGGGTCGCCGACAGAGAAAATCTTCACGAGCAACTCTCTGCCTTCAGGCTTCTCTACCGCTGATGTCATTCAGTCTAACCTCCAGATGATTTAGAACAAGCACGCAAAACCAACGATAAGTCAATCATACATGTTCTGCAGACGACAACTTCACGCAATGTCGGGCATTCGTTACGCGACTATAGATGACGGCCTCAAATCTGAAATGCATCACCTGTCTCGTATAAGGTGTTGCAATGCACAAAAGAACCTAGTGCCGGCAGCTTCAACCGGAAGTGCGTCTGACCATTGCAAGCCTGCACCTGCAGGGTTCGAGTATCCGGGCCATCGCCCGGATACTCGGGCGCTCGCCGACCACCGTTAGCCGCGAACTGACGCGAAACAGTTCTCCTGCTGGCTACGCGTCCGCGTCGGCTTAAGCACTCAGTGCCGCACGCCGCAGTGCGGGTCGCCATCCCACGAAGCTTTGCGTGCAAAGCGTCTGCGGGCGTATCGTTCTCACCCTGGATTCTGGCGTTCACCTGCCATCCGTCTGCGTGGAGCGATCTCGGCGTGAAGCAGCGGCATATGGAGGATTTGAAGGCTGAGCTGAGAGCGTCGCTTGACGCCTGATATCGATCGGTTGGAGGCGGTGTGCAATGCGGTCGATAACAGGTGGCATGCGGCGCCAAAGTGCCGCTGGCCGGATGTTGGAGTGCGGAATGTCCGCCCGGTTAGGGACTAGATGTGTCATCGCTTTCTCCGAATGTCCCGCTGAAGTCCTCCCAGAGCGTGTCTTGTGTCTGGTTTGTCCATTCGACGATGTTTTGTTCGTCGGTTGTTAGCGCGACCTCAACTCGGTCTCCTGGCTGGCTTTCGCGAATGCGCGAGACGATGAGGTGGGAGATTTTCGGCTCGACCATCGCTACCCGGGGTGGTTGCCCCTGCACTCGGTATCGCACCTTGTAGCGGGGCGCGCGGTGACTTTCTGTTTGTCCTCGCCGTCGATATCGCGACGTCCGTATGTACTTTACGTTGACGAATTCCAGCGTGCCCGCAATTTTTGTCATTTGATTCCTTCACTCGAAGCGGCAGTCTGCACAACCTCGGACAGGAGTGCTCCCGTCCATGCGAGCGTCCCGTCCGGCGCTGGCAACGGTTTCAGCCGCGTCTTTGCGAGAGATGCGTCGTATCCCGATAACCTCGATGCGATGCAACGCGGCGCTTTGGCGAGCCGTGCGCTCGTTGCGCTCTGTATCAAGACAGGCCTGTACACCTAGCCCTGCTTTGCCATTGCAATTAGTGAGTTCTCGTTGCATTGGAGCGAGCAGTTTGCGCCGCGAATGGGACAACCGCTGCCTCGATGCCACAGACTGGCGACTAGAGCTGGATTGGCGGAGTATCTTCGCTAATGGGGCGTGCAAGCGGGGCTTTCGCGAGTGGTATAGCAGGCTGAGTTCAGTCGGGACAAGAAATGTCCTTACCTCGACTTATAGTCTTTCCCGCGGCAGGGATTGACTATCACGCCGCGCGCCGAACTACGGCCGGAGCACACATGCCACAGGAAGAATTTATGGAAGCACAGGCGCACGCAATTGCACGCGCAGCCGAATGGATTCGCAACGCCGACGCGCTCTTGATTACCGCGGGCGCAGGAATGGGCGTCGATTCGGGCCTTCCTGACTATCGTGGCAACGAGGGGTTGTGGCGCGCCTATCCAGCGTTGGGGGCGCTGCAGCGCGGCTTTCAATCCATGGCGAATCCGGATGCATTCCGGGACGACCCCCTGCTTGCCTGGGGCTTCTATGGCCACCGCCTGGCGCGCTATCGCGAAGTCGAGCCGCACGGCGGATTCGCGATACTTAAGCGTTGGGCGGCGCGCATGCCACACGGGGCGTTCGTTTATACGAGCAACGTCGATGGTCAATTCCAGAAGGCAGGCTTTTCGGAACGCTTCGTCGCGGAATGTCATGGATCGATCCACCATTTCCAGTGCGCGACGCCGTGCTGTGTGGACATCTGGCCGGCAACCGGATTCGACCCCGCGGTTGACGAGCAAGCCTGTCGAATGATCGGCCAATTGCCGCGTTGCACACGGTGTGGTGTCCTCGCGCGTCCCAACATCCTGATGTTCTGGGACCATGCGTGGCTGGAAGAGCGTACAGAACGTCAGATAAGGCGTTTGCAGATGTGGTTGAGCCAGGTCAAACGTCCCGCGGTGATCGAGATCGGTGCTGGAACGGCGCTACCGACTATCCCCCCCGCGTCACAATGGTTGTCGCCTGGATAAAATTGGAATCTGGGGGCGATAAAGAGAGAACAAGTTGGCGCGTTACGGAAAGACATTCAAGGACAGAGCAGTGGCGCGGTTGCTGCCGCCGGAGAGCGCATCAGTGGAAGAGGTTGCGCGAGAGATCGGTGTGGGCGCGCAGACGCTGGAGCGCTGGCGCAGTGATGCGCTGTCCAGGCCCGCTCGCGAGCGGGCCTGGACAGCGGCCGCGCGTTTCGAAGCGGTGTTGAGCACGGCAGCGATGGACGAGACGGCCCGCAATGCGTGGTGCCGCGAGCATGGCGTGTATCCGCAGGAACTGGCGCAGTGGCGGCAAGCGGCCACGCAGGCGCTGGCCGAGCCCGAAGAGGCCCGTGCGAGTCCACAGCAAACGAAGCAGGACCAGCGTCGCATCAAGGAACTGGAACGCGAACTGCGGCGCAAGGAGAAAGCACTGGCCGAGGCAGCCGCATTGCTGGTTCTTTCAAAAAAACTCGGGGCGATCTTCAACACGGACAAGGGCGAGGACGAATGATCGGCCTCGAAGATCGCCAGCTCCTGGCCCGGGAAATCGATTCGGCAAGACTGGCTGGCGCACGGTTGCGCCTGGCCTGCGAGGTGGCCGGGATCGACGTGCGTACCCTGCAGCGCTGGAAGGCCAATCAAGGGCTCGTCACTGGCGACGCCAGGCCCGGCGCGATGCGCCTGCTGCCCGCGCACACCTTGAGCCCGGAGGAGCGGGAAAACGTGCTGCGCGTAGCCAGCGAGCCGCGCTTTGCCGACATGCCACCGGCGCGCATCGTGCCGATGCTGGCTGACGAAGGCGTGTACATCGCCAGCGAATCGACCTTTGCGCGCGTGCTGCGCGAGCATGGGCAGATGAGGCGCCGTGGCCGTGCCAGAACTCCTTCGAGCGGCCGGCCGCCGACCACGCACGTTGCAACCGCGCCGCGCCAGGTGTGGTGCTGGGACATGACCTATTTGCCGGCAACGGTCACAGGGCGATGGTTCCACCTGTACCTGATTCTGGACCTGTACAGCCGCAAGATTGTCGGCTGGGAGGTGCACGACAGCGACGCGGCCGAACACGCTGCTCATCTCGTACGTCGTACGGCGCTCTCCGAAGGCATTGCCGCCCTTGAGGCCCGGCCGGTGCTGCACGGCGATAACGGGGCGACGCTGAAGGCCACTACCGTGCTGGCGATGCTGCACTGGCTGGGCATCAAGCCGTCGTACTCGCGCCCCCGGGTCAGCGACGACAACGCCTATGCCGAGGCGCTGTTCCGAACCGCGAAGTACCGGCCGGAGTTTCCGGTCACAGGCTTCGAGGACCTGAACGCTGCTCGCACCTGGGCTGCCGGCTTCGTGCAGTGGTACAACTTCGAGCATCGTCATAGTGGCATCCGCTACGTGACGCCTGCGCAGCGTCACGCCGGTGACGATCGTGCGCTTCTCGCCGCTCGGCATGCACTGTACGAGAGGGCCCGCGAGCGCAATCCGGCCCGCTGGTCGCGCCACACGCGCAACTGGACACCGGTTGGTGCCGTGACGCTTAACCCCGAACGCGACTCAGTCGTCGAGATGGCGTCGATCAGCGCAAATAAACAGCCTCTGGCTGCATGAGTGAGGCGACAACTTGCTTGACGCGCGCCGTATCCGTCGGTTCAGTGAGCGTCACGGACCTCGTGTTGTACGCATCAACAGTCGCGAACCGCAGATTAACCCGGCAATAGGCCTCGGCATACTGGGTGGGGCGCTTGAAACGTTGATTGCCATTGATGCTGCGCTTTAGCTCTTCCGCGAGGTGACAGGGCACGCAAGCCATTGCCGCTGAGGGGGCGAAGCGCCTCGGGTAACGAGGCTACCCGTTCGAAACTCTGACGGAATCGGAACGGCCTTGAGCGTTGGGCGGATGGCGCAGTCCGCGAGTAATTCAAGATTAAGTCCAAATTGCCGATAACGCGACGACGGACTCTCACCTTGCCAGCGCTATCCCATGTCAGAACTCGATCGTGAAATCATGCGTGTCTTGCCCGATGGGGCAACGCAGGGCAACTACCTCAGTACGCCAGAGATCCATCAGCGCGTCGTGCAGGATGCGCTTGAACCCGTCACGGTCAGGACGATCAATCGCCATCTCACACGGCTTGCGACAACCGGGCTTGTTGAGATGCAGGAGCGCGGCAACGCGCTCGAGTGGCGCAGAAAGGCCGGTGCGAGCGGCATGGCGGCGCGCGCGGGCGCGATGATGACGTTCGACGAAGCGCTCGCGCTCCAGACCTTGCGGCGCTTCTCGTCGCGACAGATTCCTAGCCTCGTGGCCGACGCGTTGTCCTCTATGTTCGAGGTCGCAGAAACGCGCTTGCAACGCCCCAACAGCCCGAATGAGCAGCACTATTCCCGATGGACCAGCAAGGTCGCTGTAGAAAGCGGTGGCTTCGCCCTGAGGTATCCGGTGATTGACCGCGAGTTATTTGCTGTCGTTTCGAAGGCGCTCTTCGAAGAGCGCAAGCTCGATGTGGTCTATCGGCCTCGCCACAACGTCGATAACGAGACGCCGAAGGTCATTCTGCCATTCGGTCTTGTGGAAGTCGGAGGTCTCGTTTATCTCATTGGCGGCACCGAGGGCAAACGGGAGCCGACGATGTACCGCATGGATCGGCTCTCGCAAGCCAAGGCGCTGCCCGAGGCATTTTCCTATCCCGCGACCTTCTCGCTCGATCAATATGTGAAGCAGCAGCGCCGTTTCGATTTCATGGTCGAAAAAGAAGTGCTCCTCAAACTGAAGTTCACCGATAGCGCGGGCGACCATCTACTCGAAGCGCCGATGTCCGCGGACCAGAAGGACTCGCGCAAGGGCGATGCGCTCTACGTGCAGGGCACGGTAATGTTGAGTCAGCGTCTGCGATGGTGGCTGCGCTCGTTCGGCCCGAACGTGGAAGTGCTCGCGCCAGCGAGCCTGCGCGCCGAACTCGCGGCGGAAGCAGCGCGGCTTTACGAAATGTACGGCAAGTAGGCGGCACGTCGCGCAGTGCTTTCCGCGCATACGCACAGCCGGACAAGACGCTGATCGCGATGCACACGCCGGAAGACAATCGAAGGTATTAGGAAGGTTCCAGAATTGATGAAAATTTCGGCTTACGACGTTCGCCTCGGCGAAATCTACTATCGCTATCTGCTCGAGCTCGCGCGCGACAGCGCGGGCGCGACGATCCGTTATGGCGAACTGGTCGAGCGCGCCAAGCGTGACTTTCCGGATGACGAACTTGTGCAGAGCGCGATTCCGCTCTCGATCGGCAAGCGGCTTCTGATGATCGAGATGTTCTGTGCCAAGCACGAATTGCCGAATCTCGCATGCCTTGCGGTCAATGCGAGCGGCCAGCCTGGTCGGGGCTACAAGGCCAATTGGGAAGAAGAAAAAGAACGTGTCGCGAAATTCGACTGGGAAAGCTGCGAGCAGGACTGGGCGATGCACGTCAACGAGTGGCGCACCGCCGCACAAAGGCCGCCGAAGCTCGTCAAACGCTCACGGGAGGACGCTGAAACCGAATTCATGGCTCACTGGCATGCGGACGCGGCAAGCGAGAAGCCGCTCTACCCGAACCGTCTCGACAATCACATTAAGGAAGAAATCCTCAAGGCGCTTGTCAAAGGGCATCGGCCTGAGGATGCGTTCCAGGTGGCTGTCGTCGACGCCTGATCGATCGCGGGTCGGGACTGCGCCCAGGCCCGGCGCACGGCAATATGATCTGTCGCCGCGCGCCGGGGCAGGCTTACGCGGCTGCGGCGCCGGTCATCGTTGGCTCGACGGCGACTATTGCGCCTGTCGTCACGAACACGATTAGACCGCGCTCGGCGCCGGTCACGTCGAGATAGGCGCGAACCTGCGCGCGATAGTGCTCCACGGTCTTCACATCTGGCCGCACATCGCTTTTCCAGTCAATCACGACGGCGGGGCGTCCATCGGCATCTAGCGTGACGGCATCGGCGATGCCGGCCGTTGCCGTTTCCTTGCCGTCGTCCTCCTGAGCGCGATAAACAGGGAACTCCGGAACGAGCGCCGCCCTCAGTGGGGCGATCTCGGGCAATGCTAATGTCCGAGCGACGCAATCAGCGAGCTCGTGGGCAGACATGGCATTCCCGGCGCCGCTTCGTTGGGGGTGCTGAAACACATCGATGAGCTCCTTCGCGCGCATGATGAGCGCCGCTGCATCGTCAGTTGTCTCTCCAGTCAGCACTTCCTCGAAGAGCTTGTGCAGGATGAGTCCGCGCTCGCGGCTCCCTTGGACCGTGCTGGCCAAGCTGGCGTCGAGCGAAGCTTCGATCCCCATTGATTCTTCCTGGGGCGCAGCTTGCAGCACCGGCCCGGACGTACTCTCGTCACGGCTTGGCGCCAACCACGTCAGCTTGTGCTGCCGTTCTGCGATGGCCCTTGCCTCGGCGGCGAACGCGTCGCGCGTCTGCGCGTTCTCCGGCTCGACGACGGCTGCGCCCGTGGCCGCCGCCAGATGCGTGACGTCGAGCGCCGGCAGCGCGCTGATCGCCAGATCGAGCAGCCCGATCCAGGAGTTCTTGGGTGCTGCCGCGTCGAGGCGCGGCAGGACGAGCAGTTCGCGGGCGCGAGTCGCAGCGACGTACCAGAGCCGGGTTCGCTCGCGGGCGAGCTCGTTCTGCTCGGCTTCGCGAGCTGCCTCGTAGCCTAGCGGCGCGACGCCGAGAATCGGACAGTAGAACGTTTCGGTCTGGCGCTCCGTGATCGCGCTGTCGGCGGCCATCACGCCGGTCATCGTGTTGACCGGAATGACGACCGGCCACTCGAGACCCTTCGACGCGTGCATGGTGAGCAGCGTGACCGCTTCTTCCTGAGCGTCCGCCTGGCCTTCGACCGCTTTGGCCTCGTCCTGCCAGGCGAGCGTCATCGCTTCGGCGAATGCCCGCAAGCCGCGTACCGCATAGCTGGCGGACAGCCCCAGATACAGATCGACGTTGACGAGCGCGCGCTCGGACTCGCGTCCGTGACGGCCGCGCAGAATATGCCGCACGCGCATGACGTCGATCGCCTGCGAAAGCAGATCGTGCGGCGTCGTGTGGTGGCTGCGACGCTCGAGCGCCTGGAGTGCCTCGATGACTTTGCGTGCAAGCGGATGCGTGATGGCTTCGGCGTCCACGCCGAGGTCGAGTCGCGCGATGCGGTCGGGCGCGTCGGCGGCGCGCGGGAGCGTCCACACGATATCGAGCAACGCCTCGTCCGTGAGGCCGACGAGCGGCCCGCGCAAAAGCGCGCCGAGCGCCAGCGTGTCCTTGCGGTCGGCGAGGACGCGCGTGAGCGCGATCAGGTCGTGAATCTCCTGACGGCGAAAGAGGCCCTTGCCGGCCTGTGTCGCGACCGGGATGCCGCGGCGCTCCAGTGCCTCTTCGTAGCGCCAAAGGTCGCTGCCCGTCGGCGCGAGCAAGGCGATGTCGCCCGGCCTGCACGGACGTGTTTCGCCCGTGCGGCGATCGAGGACGGTCCCGTTGCCGACGAAGCGCGCGCACAAATCCGCGACGGCTTCGGCTTCCGCATCGCGTTGCTGCGTGGTGTCGGCTGCGCCGCTTGCGTCTGCCACGGCGATGTCGAGCGCCGCCACGCACGCTTGCTCGCCGCGCGGTCGCCGTGGAATGCGTCGAGCGCGGTGAAGCCTGGTTGCCCGTCGCTCGAGAGCACATCTTCAAAGCGCTCGTTCACGTAGGCAAGGATGGGCGCACATGAGCGGAAATTGGTCGAAATCGACAGCAGGCTCTGCGGGTCCTGTGCGCGAAACGCGTCGCGGGCCTGAACGTAGGCGCCGACGTCGGCGCCGCGAAAGCGGTAGATCGCCTGCTTCGGGTCGCCGACGAGGAACAGCGCGCCGGGACGGATGCGGAATTGCGTCCAGTCCGCGTTTAAGTGCCCGTCTGCCGGGTCGCCGCACAAACGCCAGAAAATCTCGGTCTGGAGCGGGTCAGTGTCCTGGAACTCGTCGACGAGCACATGGGCGAAGCGCGCGCCGAGCGCGCGGCGGACGTCATCGTGATCGCGCAGCAGGTCGCGCGCGGCGAAGATCAGGTCGTCGAAATCGAGCAGCGCGGCGGTACGCTTGTAGTCGCGATAGCGTGCGAGGATCTCTCTTGCCTCGTCGACGAGCGACACCAGCACGTGACTCGCAGCAGCCCGAAGCAGTGCCGTCCACGTTTCGCTGCAGGCCTCGTAGCGATCGGTCGCGTCGTCGTTGAGCTGTTCGCCTTCTGCTTTGCTTAAGCCTTGCGCTCTCGCAGCCGCGACCCACTTGCCTTTGTAACGATAAACACGGAATTCGCCCGTCTTCGTGCGAATGTCCGAGTGGAGACGCGTCGTGAGAAGGCGGACGAGGCCCGCGGGCGTCGCCGGACCGGGGCCTGCTGACAGCGTAGCCGCCAGTTCTTTCAGGTGATCCACGATGCGCGCCGTTTCCGGTTCCATTGCTGGCGTGCCGTGTGCGAAGGCGCCGAAGGTCGCCGTCGCTTGCTGGAATGCCTGAAAGGGGCCGTGGAGCGCCGCGACGTTGGGCGCGCGAAGCGTGCGTCGGCGCCGCAGGCTTCCGGCGATCTTCCGGACGAGCGCCACCGCCTCGGCAGGCTTGTGCAGCACCAACTCGGCGAGCACGCCAGCCTGCGTGCCGCCAAGCCGCTCGCGCAACCAGCCGTCGACGATCTCGTCGAACACGAGATCGGCCTGGTTACGATCCATCACGCGCGCGCCGGGATCGAGATCCGCTTCCACGGGATACGGCTTGATCAGGCGCTGGCAGAACCCGTGGATCGTCGAGCAGGTGATCTCGTCGATGGCAGCCGACGATGCCGCGAGATTCGCCCGTTGTGATGGCGACAAGCCGTTTGGCAGCGCGATTTTCAGCTCGGCGCTGATGCGGGCCGCCGAGAGCTCGGCAACGAAATCCCGCACCCGCGAAACGAGTTCGCTGGCGGCGAGCTCGGTGAACGTGACCGCCGCGATCGAACGCGGCGCGACGCCTTCGGCCAGCATGAGCGCGATGCGCCCCGCCATGACGGCAGTCTTTCCGGACCCCGCGCCGGCTTCGACGAGTATCGACCGGTCATGCACGCAAATCGCGGTGCGGCGCGCGTTGTCGTCGTTGAGAGCTTTTGTCTTGCCGTGCATCATTCGGCCTCCCAGACCGCGGTGAACTCGCCGAGCCGCTCGATAGCGGCCGGCGTCTTGCGCTTGCAATATGTTGCGCTCGCATTCGCGGGCAGGGCGAATGCGAGGTCGTCGGTGTTCGAGCTGGCGTCGGGGCCGGGCAACGCCGCGCCTGCGGCGAAGCTCTCACGTGCGGCTTTGAGGTGGCCGGCGATTTCGTCGAGTACGGCGTCCGCGTTCTCGAGCACGAGGTTTTTGGCATCGCGCAGATAGAACAGCGAGGCGCTGATCGATACGTCGTCGCCGAGGAGTACCTTGACTGCGAACGCATAGAGGCAGCGCTGCAACTCGCGGCCGCCGTCGACCTGAATGGTCTCTTTCGGCGTCTGCCCGCTCTTGTAGTCACGCACGCGCGCGCGCGTGCCGTCGCCGGCAACGTCGAGCCGGTCAATATATCCGGCGATGTTGAATCCCGTGTCGGGGATCGAGACGGTTGCTTGTGCATCCCACGGGAGATCGGCGTCCGATTTGGGCTCGGAGCCGCCGAACGGCACTTCGCCCCAGGCGCGCGCGCCGGGCAGCGTGTCGTCGTGCCAACCCAGCGCGACGCGTGCCATCGAGCGCGTGTCGTCGAGCGTCCGGCGCCAGATGACGCCCGGCGGCAACGCGCACTCACTTTCCCATTGGGCGGCGACGGTCGTCGCCGCACGCTCCACGGCCGCCGCGATCGTTTCGGCATCGGACTTCGCGACGCCGTTCGCACGCTCGAGATCGCGCAGCGCGAGATCGAGCACTTCGTGAACTAGGTTGCCGACGCTGAGCGCATCGAGCATGAGCGGTTCGGCGTCGCTTTCCTGTTCACGCCAGCCGAACGCATAGAGCCACAGATAACCGAGCGGATTGCGCAACAGGCGCCGCAGCGAACTAGCCGACTGGGTACGCGTGAGGATTGCGAGTACGAGTGGGTGGTCGGCGCGCA
Organism: Paraburkholderia sp. MM5477-R1; assembly: GCF_050436385.1. NCBI lineage: Bacteria > Pseudomonadati > Pseudomonadota > Betaproteobacteria > Burkholderiales > Burkholderiaceae > Paraburkholderia > Paraburkholderia sp. MM5477-R1. The sequence continues at coordinate 1,072,071 of NZ_JBNDMC010000003.1, read as the reverse complement.
CGAGGCCGTCATGTGTGCGGTGATCTCGGCGCGCTGCCAGTCGTTCCAGCACGCGCGTGCGCTGGCCGCTTGCGGCAAGGCGCGAAATTCCGCCGGTCGGCCCATGAGCCGGTCCGTTTCGGAGAAGGCGTGGACGGGGGCGGCATAGCGGCCGAGAAATGTCTCCGCGCCGTATGCGTTCAGCAGGGGACTGCGCCCCAGCTGACGCCCGTCACCGTTGCGGCGCGCGCGCGACAGCACGACTTCACTGGCTGTTGTTGCCAGAATGGTCTCGAAGTCCAGGCGATCTGCGGCGCTCACGGGCAGCGGATTGAATTCGGCGGCCGGAATGATGTGTTCGGGAACCAGCGCGTCCTCGGCATCGCAGCGTGGCCAACGCGAGGCGCTGAGGCCGAGCAGCCGCACGAAGCGGCGCGGCGAGCCCGAGAGCGCGCTGGCGGGCATCCACGCAACGCTCACGCATGGCTCGTGCTCATCGCTTTGCCTCGAGCTTTCCAGCGTGATGTCGATTGACGTGGCCGGGCCGGCGAGCAGCGCCGAGCGCCAGATCGCGAGCGCGCGGCCCCTCAACATGGCCTCGCCGATTTCGGGCGCGGCGTCCGGGCCGCCCGTGAGGCGCTCGACAAGCGCACGCATGGCCGCGCCGTGATCGTGGCCGTCAGGCCAGTCTTCGGCGCTCAGGCGGCCGAGCAACCGCTCCCATGCGTGCAGCGAAGAAAGCGGTGCGTCGGGCGGCATGATTCGCATCCAGCCTTTCGGCAAAGCTTCGAACAGCGCCGAATCCCGGCATAGCGATGCGAGGCGACGCAGGCGCGACTGCGAAAGGCCGCGCACGACGATCTGCGCCAACGCCGCGGCGGCTTGCCCGTCGCGGGTCGCGACGCTGCGGATGCCATGGACGAAATGCAGATCGAGATTGGCGTCGGCGCTCAAGGTCAGAAGAAAGTCGTCGTAGTCGGTCGTGGACGCGCTCGCGATCGCGATTTCCGAGGGGACGGCTTGCCCGGACGCAAGCAGTGAGCGCGCCCAGCGCATCGCTTCGATCGCTTCGTGGTAAGGCGTCGCGGCGCTCACGGCCGTTACCGTGGGCGTCGCGCACGCGGTCCGCGACACGGCGACAGCGCCTGCGTCGAGCCACTTCGGCATCGCGCGCGGCCCGGCAGACCATTGCAGCTCGACGTGCTGCGCCAGCGCGAAAAGCATCGGTCGCCAGCACGGATCGAGATCGGTCAGCCCGGCGATTTCCACTCGCCCGAGGACAGCCGGCGCGTGAGCGATACGACGCACGGCCGCTGCAACGAGATCCGCGGGGCGCATCATGCCCGGCGGCAGTTGCGCAAGCACGGCCGCCTCGAGCCTCGCGACGGCATCGAGGCGTGGATGGTCAGCGGCGCGCGCCGCGAGGTCGATGCCAGCGCGCCAGGCCCTTTGCAGGGTCCCGGCAGCGGCGTCGATCATGCCGGGCAGCGACTTGATGCCTTCGAGCTCGCCAATCGGCGTCGTTGGCAGCGCCGCCTTGAGCGCGCCACGCAGGGTCTCGACGTCGATGGGCCGCGTGAAGCCGCCAGCAAGCCGCGCCGCAAGTTGGTCGACGGTCATGACCTGCAAGCCGTGCTGTTGACGGCGCGCCGCCGCGAGACGGCTCGCGCGCGCGGCGAGATGATCCTGTACTACTAGTGTGTTGCGGGCCATGACGGCTTTCCTCTCTATCGGGATGTGCTGGCGCTGGTCTCGCCCCTCGAGGTCAGCGCGTTGCGGGCTTGTCAGGCCGCGGCAAGCTCGTCTCCTTCTCCGAAGCGGCCGAGGTATTTCTCGACCTGCTTCGACGTTCTGGAGACGAACTCATTCAGCTTCTCGGCGAAGTGCGCCGCGTCGGACGCTTCGATGTCGCACGCGATGGCGGCGCTCACGAGCGTCTGCACCTTCTTGTTTAATTGTTCCTTGGGCTTGCGCCGTGCGAACAGTCGCGGGAATTCGTCGACGCGACCATTCTTCTGAATGTCGCGTACCATCAAGTTGCGTTCCTCGAGATACACCTCGTCTTTGTACACGTTGCCATCGAGCAGCCAGATCTGCAGGGCGACGAAGACCTTGTGCGGCTGCTTCGAGTCGTTGCGAATTTCGTACAGCACACGCGGCAACTGCACATCCGACGGCTCGAAGATGCGCGGAAAGCGCTGCGCCCAGTCCGTGACGATGAAGCGCACGTACGAGTTGTCACTCTTGACCTTGCGGAGGCCGGGCGTACTGAGCGCCTTGTCGATCATCTCGGCCCGCGCCTCGAAACCCAGATCGACATACTCAAGCAGCGGGTCGAGCAAGCGCTTGTTGCGCTCGTAGAGCACGATCCAGTCCGCCGGATGCGGCGCATTCTGGCTCGACGCCTTGATCGCTTCCTTGAGGCACCGCAGCGCCGTGGTGTGGTGGCTGGCGAGCTCGGAGAGCGCGCAGTTGACGAAGCCATCGGCATCGTCGGCGACGTCGCTGAGGATGTCGAGGTAGCTTGCGAGGAACGCGTGCTGCTGGTCACCCAGTTGCGCTGATTCTCCCGATGCCGTGAGCACCGTGCGAAGCGGCTGCGCAACCGCCTTGCTCCATTGCGCGTTGATCCAGTCGTCGCCTTTGATATCTTGCTCGTCGATCGTCAGGTAGACGAGCAGCAACTCGCGGCCGGTTCGTTGCGCCCACAGTTGTAGCGGCGCGCGATAGGCGTCGAGTTGTCCCTCGCCTTCGGTGGCACCGATTTTCGCTTCGATCGCGACGGCCCAACCTTGCCCTTCCACGAGCACGTCGATGCGGCGCTTGCCGCGCTCGCTGTCGGCATTCGCGGGCACGTCGGAATATCGATCGTCGTCGAAGTCGGGAATGATGCGGTCGCCCAACACCTTCTGCATCTGCAGCTCGGAATGCACGCGGACGATGGCGTCGTTGTCGGTTTCGTAGCGCAGCAGCGTGGTGTGATCGCTGGCCGATTCGCACACGCTCTTCAGGAACCCGCGCAGGAAATGGTCGCCCAGGCCGTGATTCTCGCGGGGATCGAGCAACCATGCCAACGTCGTCGTATGGCGCAGTTCGCGCTTTTCTACCTTGAGGACGCGGAACGGGTTGAACGATTTCCAGCGTGCTCGCAGCCCGACGGCGAGCGGATCATGCAGCACATCGAGGAGACTTTTGATATCAGCGAAATCGCGCATGGCGTTGTTGTGGTCTTCCGGAATCGTGGATCGTGGCGCGGGCTACGACAGCTTGCGGGCGGCGAACGGCATGACACCGTCTCATGGCTATCGGCACAAAGGCCGCTTTCTTTAGCAGCACGTCAGCGCAGAAAGCCGATCGGTGCCGATCCTCGCTGGCGGAAACTGCATTCGCTTTCGAGTGCCTCGGCAAACTCGAGCGCGCTTTTCAACGGGTGGAACCGGTGGCGCCGGATCACGGCCGCGAAATCGCCCGGCGTCAGCGCGGCGAGGCGCGAAAGTACGCGATCGATCGCGGCATCCGGCGCTGCGAACCCGAGCGCCTCGCAGCGTTGCGCGAAGAACGTCGCCGCCTGCGTGCGCTTCAGATAGCCGAAACGCAGCTTGGCGTCAAAGCGGCGCAACGCGGCTTCGTCGAGCGAATCGAACAGGTTGGTCGACATGACGAGCACGCCGTCGAAGTACTCGATCTGCGTGAGCATTTCGTTGACGGCCGTGACCTCCCAGCTGTGCTGGCTCGTGGCGCGCTCGCGCAGGAAGCTGTCGGCCTCGTCGATCAGCAGGAGCGCGCGTTCGCGCGCGGCTTCGCGAAACACGCGCGCAATGTTCTGCTCGGTTTCGCCGACGTAGGGCGAAATCATGTCGGAGGCGCGGCGCAGCAACAGCGGGCATTGGATCTCTTGCGCGAGCCACGTCCCAAACGCGGTCTTGCCGGTGCCCGGCGGACCGTACAGGCAGAGGCGCGCCGAGCGCGTGCTCGCGATGTTTTGCGCGAGCACGGCGAGATCGACGTCGACGCTCACAAGGCGCGGGTCGAAGCCTCCCATGACCTGGGGCACGCCGTGGAGTGCGAGCGGCGCATGGCCCTGCGCTTCCAGCGTGTCATTGATGATCCGCTCGAGCGCGTCGCCGAAGCTTTGCGGGGTCCAGTCGTCGGCGACGTGATGCAGCACCTGGGCGGCGCGCGCGACCACGCCGGGCGTGAGCGCCGGATGCGCCGACAAACGATGCAGGCTGGCCTCAGGCACACGGTTCTCGCAGGCTCGGGAAATGATGCGAGTGCGTACGCGCGCCGGCGGCACGGGCAGGTTCAGCACCAGGTCGAAGCGGCGTACGAACGCGGGATCGATGCCCCCGACAGAATTCGAGAGCCAGAGCGTCGGCACGGGGTTTTCTTCTAGCGCGCGATTGAGCCAGGCCTTGTGCGCCTGCGCAACGCTACGCTCGCCCGGCTCGCCACTGGTGAAGACGTCCTCGGCTTCATCGAGCACCATCAACGCGCGACGCTCGGCAAAAAAAGCCTGCGACGCACGAAATGCGCGCAGGCGCTGCGCGCCGGGCACAGCGTCGCCGTTGGCGTTCTCGCCCGTGACTTCATAAAGGCTCAATTGCATCGCGCGAGCCAGCACGCGCGTCAACTCCGTCTTGCCAGTGCCCGGCGCGCCATGCACGAGAATGTTCACGCCGCGCCGCTGCGTCAGCGAGGCGCGTTTGAGCCAGGCGCAAATCAAGCTGACCTGTTGCTCCACGTGAGAGAAATCGTTGAGCGTCAGCGTGGGCGGCGAGGCGAGCGTGACCAGCCCGCGCAGGAGATCGAGCGTATCGACCGCGTCCGACACGATGCGATCGGCGAATTCGCTGGAAAGCAGGTCGAGTTTCGTCGCGAGCGTCCAGCGCTGCTTGCGATCGACGTTCAGCAGACCCGAGCGCGCGAGCGTGCCTTGAGGCGAAAGCGCGCGGCGCACCGCCTGTTCGTCGACGCCGAGCACGGCACCCAATGCGTAATAAAGGCCGGCCGACGTCAGTTCGCCGATCCAGTCGCTCAGCTTGTCGAGAACTCGATCGGTATGCACGAGCACCGCGAACATCAGGATGCGCGACTCGACGTCCGTGAGGCCGACCAGCGCCTGGAGCTTGCCAATGTTCTGCGCAACGATCGCCGGCGCGTTCGCAGCCAACGGATTGGTTTCGACTGCGGCGAGGCGTTCCTGCAGGAGCGTGCGCGCGGACTGCGTGTCGAACAGGCGATCGGTGGCCTCGGGCGCATCGTCTTCCTCGATGTCGAATTCCACGGTGAGGGCGCGCGGCGCGCCGGGCAGTCGCAGGTCCGGCAGCGCGAGCGCCTGGGAGATCAGATCGCTGGCCCAGCCGCTCGGCTTGATCAAGTATCGGTGCAATTCCAGGTTCACAAGGAACCGCAGCGACCAGAGTTCGACGACAGGTTCCACGTTGCTGATTCGATCAGGTGAGGACTCCGGGAGGAGAAAACGATGCGTCATGGGCGGGTTGGGATCTCCAGCAATTCAGACGTATCGAGTATGAGCGTACATCAGGACATTTCGTGTCCCGATGCCGGTCGCGATGCCTTGCGCGCGGGCAAACCAGATCAGCACGGTGCGCGCTCAAGCCGTGTGCGTGCCTCATTGTGATTGCGTGCGCCCCAGGCACTGATCTGGTTGAGCGCATAGGCATACTGGCGAGCGAAGAACCAGCGCGTGCGGCTGAGTTCCCACGAGTAGCCGAAGTGATCGTGACTGTCGACGATGAAATACGGTTGCCGTGCCTGTACGAGAAAACCGATTTCGAGCTTCCACACGACCTTCGCGAGCCAATGCTCAAGGTCGTCGAACGTGGCGGCCTGTTCGATATGGCGGAAATTCAATCCGCCTGCTACCAACGCTTCGCGCACTTCATCGAAATCATTCTGTAGCAGGTCGCGAGCTGGGCCAAAAAAAATGTCGTCACAGAGCGATGCATCGATATGAACGATATGTTCGATTCGCAAGGCGTGCACGAAGAAGCGTCGATGGATCGATGGCTCAGCCGAGGTGGGCGGCATGGAGATCTCCTTTCAATTGATTATGTCGTGATGTTTGACGCGGTTCGTCGGCTGCCTGCGTGGCGCGATCGAGTCGTTTCCTCAGCGTGTGCAGCCGGCGGAGTTGCGCGGGCATGACACCAGGCGTTGCCTCGACCTGCTGAATACGCGAACGCCAATACGTCGGCGCGAAAATCGCGAGGGCGTTATCGTTGGCCATGACTCGCTCGAGATGCGAGATCGCGGCATCAAGGTTGCGAGTCGTGTACGGGCTGATGCTACGCCCTGACGTTGCCTTGGTCTTTGCAGGATTAGTTGTCATTGCCGGCATGACGCTTCGCGACGATCCATCAGTCGATGACCATGCGACATCTCGACGGAGATCTCGCCGATTCGAACCAGAACGTCCCAGTTGCGTTGAGCGCCGTGTTCGTAAAGAGCGCGGAACAGGTGGCACAGACGCATGTCCGGCATCGAACGGGACGTCTGATCGTGAAGGTCGTTCCCTGTGTCGAAATGGTTGGCCGCGTCCGCCTTCAGGATGGCGCGGCCATCGAGCCTCGCAACGATGTTGTGGCTATCACGGTCGAAGTGCGGATCGCACTCGCGCAGGGCGCAACAGACTTCAACGCGAAGGTCTGCGTCATGTGACGCATGTTCGCCGACTTTCGCGGCTCGCTCGACAACCGGTTCGTCGCGTAGTCGCGCGGCGTTGCAGCGAATCCAATATTCGGCCTTTGAAAGACCGTTGTTGAGCATTCGAATATCCACGAGTTCGCTAACGGACAAGTCGGCAAGACGTCGGTGGCCATATGGCGAAGCGGTCATGCGCTCCCCTTTGTAGCGGCGATGAAGCAATGATGAGAGAGGGTTGGGACAGACTGTGTCCTGACGCGTTCAGGCAGACGGCGTCGATCTTCGAACGCATGGGACACGCTTTGTCCCGATACGTGCCCATACTGGCTTCGCGTCAGGGGCCGGTCGCTGGCTATAAGAAGCGCTGGCGCAATCACCACAATCTTGCGAGGCATATCAGATGGCACTCCAATATTTGCGCGACGATCACTTTCGCGTTATCGGAAGCATCGAAACGGATTCGACGGGTAAGCAGGTGGCGCGCGACGCACGGTTTCATCGCGTTGGCGACTATGATCCGCGCACGAACCAGACGCGCGACGAGCACTACCGTCTCGCAGGAACGGGAAATCTTCTGGCGGCGATGATCTGGCGTACTGCGGAGTAGGGCGCTTGCGCGCCGGATTGACTAGGCGTATTGAAGGGGGCGGATGGAGCTACGCTACGCGCGCAGCGTAACTGGCGCGTCTTAACGCGCCGGTCGATAAGGTTTGGAATCGTTTGCGAGCAGGATCAGGGCACGAATGTTCGTCGCGTCACGGGGCGGGCCGGCACGCCGGATTGGCCGATGGTCCGGCAAGTGTAGGTTCGCGTGACGAGGGGCCGCGACTGCCAGGCGTGCGGCAGTGCGATTTGCCGGCCTGATGCGAGCAGGCCGCGGGACGGAAGCCGACGGGCGCTACCGGTCCCCCGTGAGTATCAGCCCGCTGCGCCAGCAGTCGCCAGCTTGAGTTCCTCCGCGCGCGATATGGGGCGACTGAATTGCGCCCGGATCAGGTAGATGTTTTCTTCTTCGGAAGTGCTGCTATTCGCGACGCCCGCATTCGCTTTCGCGACATTGGCTGCGATCTGGGCGGTGACGCTTCGGTCGGATGAAAACGTCGTGATCTCCCGGACCTCTAGGTCGGCTTGCGTGCAGCCGCCGATTTCCCGTGCAACGATGAGCGCGTCCCACGATGGTTCGAAGCTCGCCCAGGCAAAGCTGGATCGGTCCACGGCTTCCCCGTGGTGCCACGTCTTTCCGGCCAGTTCGAATACGCGCGTTTGGTTGTCGTCCGTCGTTTTCTTCGTCGTTCCGTCTGCGGCGATTTCCCCATTGGCAGCAGGAACGGACGCGGACAACGTGGCACTGAGCTTCGACAAGTTTGTGGTGCGCCGCTTCTTCGTGATCGAGATCTGCGTTGCGCCGAGATGCACCAGAAGCCGCAGCAGTTCCGCCTCGCGTTCTTCGAGAAGGATCTCATCATAGCGTTCGGCCGGGATGTACACGCGCAGCTTGTTGGTGCTCTTGACTCCCGCGAGCGGATGCCGGCGATAGAGCATGCCGATTTGCGGATGGCCAGGGGGGAAGATCAGGTCGGCTTCCTCAACCATCTTGAGCGACCAGGCGTGCTCCCGCATGAATGCCTCGACGTCCTCCGTGCCTTGCTTTTCGAGCTCCTTCTGCAGGTCCTTCGGTATTTCGTCCTTGCCTTTCGTGAAGAACTGCATGATTGCCGGGCTGTACGTGGCCACGGCGACCAGGACCGAAATTGGCAGGCCGCCGGGCACGACGGCCAGAGCGGCACGCGTCGCGAACATGGTTGCTATTCGCAATCCAATGCCGGTCAACGTCGGTTTGATCACGTCGGTTGCGATGGCGCTCGCCGCTGCGGCTTTCAAGTCGGAAGCGCCAAGGATTGTGAAGTTCGGGTAGCTTTCGGACGATTTGGGTGGCGACGGAACTTCCTCTGGCTTGACGATGTAAATCAGGTTCGGCTGTTCTTTGCGCATTTGACTGAGTCGCGGTGTGTGCATTGCTGGTTTATCGGCCCGGACAAGAGGGTTCTTGAGAAAGGGGACCTCGAACTCTGGGCGTCATGCCGCCGGGCAAGAAGTGCATCGACGTAGCAGAACGATGCGCGTCATGGCTTCATGCAGTGACGACTCGTTAACGCAAGCCAAAGCCGGTCGAGCAGCGATGACGCCGTGTCGAGCGGACCCGCTAGCCGCATGCGTGGCAGGTTATTCGTGTGGGCGAGGCAGGAAGTGGCATTAGCGCGGCTCGCGGCGAGGTCGGGCTACGCGGGAAGCGCTGTTAGCGGTACCACACCGCACTTTTGCAATTTACATTTCTACTGCGAGCGTCGATACGACGCCAGCCACGAAGGCGATCGAGAATGCAGCGAGACTTTCGAGCGGCGAGTTGTTGGTCGGCATGGCCACGATCTCCAGCGTTTTAAGGAACTGCCCGGACTGGCGCCGAGCGTCCAATCCTGGAGGGACTATAGACAAGCATCGAGACATTTTGCGTCTGTACGCCGCAGCAATGCGGTTTGCGCAAACAATTGGGCGCTCAAGTTTCCTGCAGCAAATCCGTTAACGAACTGTAGACACGTCGTGTGGGAGCTTATCGTGCGCGACTTCGACCCTGCAGATAGAAAGGAAAAACAAGGAATGGAAAACGCTACGGTTTCTCTGCGAGACAAATACCTGAATGAAGGAGCGTTGCTGATCAAGGGCGAGCTGGAGGATCAGGCCGGCGAAGCTGTCGAACTGGGTCAGAAAGTGGCGCTCCGCAATATCGATCTCTTTTCTTCGTCGCTTCTTGCTAACCGCGACGTTCATCAGACGGTCAAAACCGCTATTCGCGAGCGTTCGGAAAACATCCGCAAGATCATTGCCGCAACGGCCTACTTTATCGAAGAGCAAAAGATCAAGTCGGTCGATGAAGCGATGAAGCGGGCCGGCGAGGCGCTGCAGGCCTACGACCGGCAGCGCCTTGCGAATCTGGCCTCGGCGCAGAAGAGTATCAACCTGTCGTACTCGACACTCTCCGCCATTGTGGAAATTTTCAAGCGAGCGAACACGGCGGTCATCGAGGAAATCAATCTGCTGGGTAACGCCGATAACGACGCAAAGCGCGTTGAAAAAACGAAGCTGTATTTGAAGAACGCGATCATCATGTATGAGTTGTCGTCGTTCGTCATCGATTACCTGTCTTCGTTTGGGCTTGCTGGCGTGGAAGACCTAAAGCATATTCGCCAGGAAGTGATGGCGGACATCGAGAAGGGACGTGTTGACGACGCCGAACTGGGGCGCCAGCTGAGCGGCGTTAGCGAGGTGATCCGCAAGATGACGCAGGATGAAATCGCGCAGCGGGAAATGTTCCGCGAGAAGGTCATCCAGAAGTGGAGCGAGATCATGGATCGCATCGACGGTCAAATCGGCAAGGCCGGCAACATCAAGGGTTTCATCAACGATCTGAAGGCGATCCGCGACAACATGCGCGGCCGCATCGACATGCTGAACATCGTGGCGACGACCACGCTGGTTCAAAGCTCGATCAACTCGATCGACGCGTTGGCAACCGGACTGCAGGGTTGGGAGCTGCCGCCTCTGGACGTGACCACCGCTCGCGAACTTCTGGCGATGGGAGAGTAAGCGGTGGACGCTGAGCTGAGAAAGAAGTATCTGCAGACCGGCGGGGCGGTGCTGCAAGGCGATGTCACCTCGGTCGCTTCGCTCGAAAGTGCGGCGGCTGCACGCAATGACGCGCCTGGCTTTTCGGCGCCGCGCAAGCCGGGTGGCGGCAAAAACCGGTTTCGATGGATCTGGTGGCCCGTCAAATTTGCACTGCTGTTGCTTGTGCTGTTCGTGGCGCTTTGTGTGTACTTCGCCATCAAGGCCCCGGGCGATTCGAGTCCAAAGGCTGACTCTGTTGCGTCGGAAGTTCAGCAAGCGCAGCCAGCTCAGCCGGCAGGTAGCGACGCAGCGACGACGGCACCATCGTCTCAAACGCCGCGAGCCGAAGCCGCACCGGTGCCGGTACAGGCCGAGGCCAGCGCTCCGCCCGTTGCCAGCGTGGCACCGGCGGCTGTCGAGCAGCCGGCGCCGGAAGCAAGCTCGCCGGCGAGCGACGCCACACCTGCCGCGGTGCCAGCCTCGGTAGCTGGACCGACGCGATCGTCGGCAACCGCAACCATTCGCGACTTCATCATTGCGAACACCGGCGATACCGATTGCGGCGAGCTAAGCGATATGTACTGCAAGGCGGATCTTCTCCGTCGTGCCGCACGCCTTGCCTACGACGACAGCGTGCGGTGCGATCAGCAGCAGTCGGGTGCGGCGGAATGTGCAGGCGGTGGGCGTGCCTTTATCGATCGACGCGCGCGCGGGCTGGAGATTCAAGTGCTCACGCAGGAAAGAACCAGCCTGCGAAACTACCTGCTGTCGCCCGCTAACACGAATCTCAACAATCCGACGTTGCAGGTTCTGGCTGAGCCGTGCAAACAGCAGGCGGTCAAGAACGGCCTGCGTGGTGCCGAATTTTTCGACTATGCGAGGCATACGTGTTTGCCGCTGGCATTGGAAAGTCTTCTTCGCCCAAAGAAGGAATTGCTGCGGCGCGTGGAAGAGCGGCTCGATCAGCTTAACTCAAGCAGCAACTGAGGCTTGCAGCGGGGGACTCGCTACTTGAGTCCCTCCCGTTGACGGTGCAGCGTCCCGACCCTCACCCTTCCTGCCGTCACCAGCGCTTTGATGGGTCAATGCACCATGTCGTGTTTGGCCACCGCCCAACGGTCTGGCGGCATCCTGAACACCAACAGGGCCGGCGTCGGTATCCGGCTTTCAAACGCAACGCTCAGCGAGGATGGTTTTACTCTCTGTTGTGGACGCCGACAGAACGCTGCTGGAATCACACGCTTTGAAGCGAGCTGGGCGAGCAGAATCGTTGGGAACTTCGTCTCGGACTAATGGCGTGCGCGCATCAAAAGTTATCGGCGACGCGATCCCAGAACCCCGGTTCGTCGTGATGGGCGTTTTTCATGGCGATCTTGAGGCTGAGGGCGAAGAACTGCGTATCCGCAAACCGCATTGTTCCGTCGGGATATTCAAGGAACGCGGCGAGTTTTAGATAGTCCGGATTGTCGACATCGAACGGTACGTCGATATAAACCGCACCGTCGTAAGATGCGAATCGATACTCTGAAGCGATTTCGCCACAAGGCTCCCAGTGGATGCCCATTGCGTCGAGCCATTGCAGAATCTGAATGCGGCTTTCGTTCTGCTCGTAGCGGCTCGAATCGCGTTTGCCATTGCGCGTGAAGGTGAGAAACAGGACGTCACGCTTTTTTGCGCGCGCAATTGCGTCGATGTGTTCGATCAAAGATGGCATGTCAGGCTCTAGGTCAGTGAGGAGCTTGGCTGGTGGTGGTTAACGCCAAACTCGGGGTCGGTACTGCCTCAATTCTCGCAAGGCTCCTGTGCGTATCGGTCGTCCATTCTGCGGACGCGCGCCGCGAATTTCGCCCTCATGCCTGCGGGCGACAGGACTTCGATCGAATCGCTTTGACTGCGCAGGAACTGCCGCAACATGACCGAGGGCGAGACGGTTGCCGTGAGGACGAACGACTTGCCGTCCTCGTTCCAATCAATAGGCTGGTCTTTGTGCAGTTTGAACTCATTGAGAATGTGCTGGGCGGCGGTTCGCGGTATGTCTCCGTCGGTTACATGAATTCGCAACCTCAATTCGATTTCCGGTTCGGGCAGAAAGTGCATCATCTTTGTTGCGAACGATTCGAGATCGAATCCCTCGCACGGCACGGCAGCAGACGTGAGCCCGGTTGCTTCCCGTATCCTGTCGACGCGGAACATGCGCGTTGTGCCCTGCGCCGGTTCACGTGTGATCAGATCGAAGACGCCGGCTCGATCGATCATTCCCAGGGGCGAATGGTCTTTGTAAGTTCTATCAACTCTTGCCGTGCAGTCGGAATTCTCGTACTTGAACGACAGTTTGCGGTTGCGTAGCAACGCGTCGGTGACGTTTCGATACACCTCAACGTCAAGCGACGGAAAGACGAGCGGCTGAGTCCCCACGATTCTCGTCACCTTGTTACTCCACGATCGCCCGCTCACTGCAAGCTCGTTGTTCCCGTCGAGCTCAAGGGTGGCGCGCGCCTCGGCGGACTTCGGCGCAAGCTCGGCGAATACGGCGGCCGGCAGGTGCTGTGCTGCGACACGCTTGAGTGCGCACAAGGCGATCGCAAGGTTCACGTTCATGCGTTCACCGCTACGCAACATGACAGTTCCCTGCACCTTGAACCAGCGGGGGCCGCGCGTGTGACCCACGTGATCGACATATCCGGTCATCGAACTGAGTACGCGGCGAACGGTTCGGCGGCTTGGGGGCGGGTCCATTCGGTCGCAGATGAACGCGTAAATATCGCCGAAAGAAATCCCGTCCGATGATGAAATGGACCCTTCTTCGGTGTCGTTGACGTAGGGAAGCCGGGTGAGCAGAAGTTCCTCGATAGTCATTTGTATGCTTTCTACGATGGGGCGCGCACGAGTGTAGCGGACTCGCATTCGTTATGGGTTGGGAGCACGGCGTGTCGGGCAAGTTCCCGGTCGATGCTTCGAAGCATGTCGAGCGCCGTTCCCTGCAGGGCAACGGTGGCGGCTGCGTTTGCTTGCGCTTCATGTGCGTTGATGCGGATCAGAGGCAGCCGCAAGCTCTCTGCGAACATGCGAACATGCGAACATGCGAACATGCGAACATGCGAACATGCGGACGCCGGGGAGGGCGAGACCCGCGCCTATCTCAATCACGACCGGATTCGCGGCGCGTGCTTGCCAGACCTCCATTCTCAGGCGCTGCGCATTCGTGCGTGCCGCGACCCACGCGGGGTCCGAGAACAGCAGGAAGTTTGGGCGCGCTAGTCCGCCGCAACGCGCGTAGCGCGGCAAGTCTTCCCGAGTGGGCTGCTCGCGCGGCGCGAATCGGCGTGCCTGCGTGAGGCGCCGGCCAGATGTGCGGTGAACATGGACGGGCGCACTGGAAGTGATGTATTGATCCGTGGCATTCGACGATGCGCGCTGGCGCGAATCCCGCCGCCGCCGGAAATTGACCGTCGACGTTGCTCGTGTAGACAAACCCGCCGTGCCGCTTCGAGCGCGCCCAATCGAGCAGCAAACGATATCCAGGATGCGGCGCCGTCCCTCTGCACACCGCCAGTGCTTGTCCATAGAAGAGCCATGCGTTCAGCGGGCTTGCCGCAAAACATCGCCCTTGCGTGAATGCGTCCAGATCGTGCTTGCGTGTGCCTGTCGGAAGCAGCGTCGTCCAGATGCCGCGCGATCCACGAAAGTCCGGAAATCCGGAATCGACGCTCATGCCAGCGCCTGCGGCGACGATAAGCGTGTCGGCGCCAGCAATCAATTCTCCTGCGCGGCGGATATCCGTGGTGTCCATTCGTTGCCACCTCCTTGTGGGATCGGTAGAAGCATCCAGCTTGAATGGGTCAAGTAGTGTCCTGATTGTCGGCGGTTTTGCGGCGGAACCGATGCAGCCGCCATTGGGACATCGTTTGGCTCAATTTCAGTGAATAATCCGGTGCGCGGTACGCAGACAAGGACAGTGCCCACGCATCACACTGCTTGAACGGGTGCACATCACACGGGCTAGGACTCAAGCCCCGACCTCCGCCTGCCGATATTGCGAATGACATGCCGTGCGCGCTATTTGGATGCATGGGCGGGGACCAGAACCGGAACCTCAGGGCACTTCGGTCGTTTACTCAACACGGCCGACACAATTCAGACGGAGCAACGAGATGTCTTTTAGTGTTACCGATGACGCGGCAGCTCTCACAGCGGCGATCAATGGTTTCAACGCGGCGTACCATGTGGATTACTTCACGGTCCGTACCGAGGCAGTAGACTATCTTTCGGAGCCACCATCTACCGTGTCCGCAAGCCGGTTGGCACTCGCTCTCATAAAGGTGTTGGAAAGCTGGGGCGCAGGTAAGCGTGGCGCACCGGCTTGTCGCCCAGTCGATTCTGCAACAGAGGCGCTATGCAATCCGACGATCCACCAGAAACTGACGAATCTGGCGAATAGCTTTGAGTTTCTATCCGTGGCCAATGGCACACGAAGCCTCAGGGTCGACTCCCCATTCGAGACCGTCGATGAGTTTGATGATTGCCTGATTGAAAGCCTGAATGAACTAGCGGCCGGCTTGCTGGTGGGTAACACGAATGTAACCTATCCCATGAAAGCATTGCTGCTGATTACCGGGTTGATGCCCGCGTACGATAGTCAGGTGAGGGGCGGCTTGGCCGTCGCTGGCGTGTCCGGCGTTAATAGGACGCGCTATCTCCTACCGGTTCAAGACTGCCCGGACGCCAAGAAAATTTGCGTCTTGCCTTTTTATATCGGTGATTGTATTTCTCGTACGCTCCCCATCCTCAACAAGGCCATTGAGAACAGCAGCTATCCCATGCTGAAAGGTCAGCATGGCCGCCTATTCGACGTACTACTATTTGTGCAACGCAACCTCACATCAGAGTCGGCCCTAATTAGCTTCTCCGCAGCACAATCTTCCCGGCGGTGGTACGCGATTTAAAACGTCCGAGACCCGCACAAAAGTCCTCGGGCCATGGGTTGTCGCGGTTGTAACCGTCTAATTCCTGGCGTGGCACGACCGGCTTCTACAGCCAAGTTGAGCGTACCGGTCGTCGGGCACGTGACGGAACAGAAGCCGTCGTTCAAGCGGCTGTCCTGACGAATCCACGAGGAATTACTCTTGGCCGGCTACCCGCCTCAGGCGGATGTCGCTGCTCGACCCGTTGCAACTAGTCGCAAGGTCAGGGGGCAACGGCAGGTACCGTGCATGCCTGACATTCACACACCGAAACCAGCGAGCGCCACGTTTCACTAAGAACGTGACCGCGTGCGCCAACCGCGTCTCGACCAGGGCGCGTCGAGCTTTATTTCTCCGCACCTGGCAACTGATCGTCGTGCGACGCGAATGGATTGATCTCGAACGTCACGTTCGCATCGTCCTCACGCGCGGAGAACGGCTTGGTCACCATGATCGCAGTGTCGTCGGCAGGAATCTCGATCGGATCGGAGGCCGCATGGAGGTAGTTCAGTGGCGCGAGGTCGATCATCAGCTTGCGCTGGATCTCGGCAATTTCCGCTGCGTCGAATTCGCGGCACAACAGATTTTCGAGCAGTTCCTGTTGACGCGGCTGGCCGAACGCGAGCCGGTACAGCGAGAGGATTTTCAGTAATTCGTCGAGACGCGTGGCTTCGCGGCTCATCGGCAAGTACGGTACGAAACGCTCGATGCGAGCCTGCCCGACTGGCATGTGCCAGTACGGTACTAGGTCGCTTGAGCGTGCGTTTACCGCGAGGCGGCGCGCGGATTTCGCATGCTCGAACCATGCGGCCCACACATCGCCGCCATCCGCACCAACCGGCGTATTGCCGATGTACTCGGCGACGCGGCGACGCACCACCAGCGACTTGTAGCGGTTCACGCGGCCTTCGCGCTGCTCCAGATCGATTGGATTCGATGGCAGATTCCAGTGGACAACGCGCGAGCAATACCAGTGGAAGTCCAGCCCCTCCTGGCCAATCGACGTGGAGTTCAGCATGAACGGCCAGAACGGCGAGTTAAATGCATCGCGCACGTTGCTTATCCGCTCGACAGCCTGCTGGTCGGTGCTGCGCTGATTGCTGATCGAAACCGCGTAGTAACAGCGGAACCGGACTGCGGCGCCATTGGTGCGCTGGACCTGCGCCGTCACGCTGCCCGCGCGCAAACGTGTTGTTTCGTTGAGCCGGGCCATCGCTTCAGCCGCGTCGAGACCACTCGAGTGGAGCAGATGCAGGTATTCGTCGAACATCGCCTGAAGATTGCCGCTCACGCAGTAATCCAGCGCGGCCATCCAGAACGGAATTTGCCGGTCGCGTCGGCTCTTCTTCAGGATGCGCCGTCCTTCCGGGTTGTTAAACACCTGAACGAAGTCGATTGCGCCGACGCCCGCGCGCCGTGCCAACTCGCGGTTACCCTTGCCCCATATGCGCTCGAGGCTGGTCAGCACACTCACGGCAGGTCCGGCGATTGCCAGTTTCGCAAGAAAGATGGGCAGATCGTCGGGCATCGGGCCGAGATCGAGCGCCGGCTCGTCGAGCTGCCCACGCAAGATGTCGATCACGTCGCGCCGGCCGGATGCGTCTGCCGACTGGCCCGCATTACACCGGAAGTCATCGAGCCACTGCTCGCACGCGGCGCGGGGCGACAGTACATGGCCGCCGGCATCTGCTCCGGTGGAGTCGGTCCAGTCGAGCAGGAGCGGCGCGAGCGCGTACCATAGATCGGGATGACGCGGCGCGGATCCGGCGAAGCATCGCAGTCGTTTCAAACCGTCCGTCAGGAGATTTTCCATTTCCGTGACGAGCGTCTCCGAACTCTTGCCCGATGCCTCGTCGCGCACCGGCGCGAGATCGCAGAGCGTCCTCGACGGATAGACGAAGCCCCAGGGCGCGAGCGTCTTCGGGTTGTCGAAGCGGATGATGTCACCGGCCGGTCGATCGTCGAAATACTTGGCATTGTCTCCCGCAGCGCGCAGCAAACGACGTTCGGCCTCATAGGAAATGAGGCCGCTCAGCGCTCGCGGCGCAAGTTGCAAGCTTGAGAACAGCAGCGTTTTCGTGAACTGTGCATTGGCGGCGAACGATCCTTCGTGGTTGTAGTAAGGTCGGCTCGGAGGAATCCACAGCAGCATTTCGGCGCCGTTTTCGAACACTGCTTTTGTCACTTCGCGCAACCTAGCGTGCGGCGCGTCTTTTTCCAGCTTGACTGCATAGGCGTCCAGCTTGTCGCGCGGGATCCATGCCGCTTTGGCCTGGCTCAGCGCGGCTTTCACTTCAGGAAAGCTTCTGTGCGACTCGATGTGCGTGCGCAGCTTGTAATCGCCAAGAAACGACAGCGGCCAAGGCGCCGATTTATGGAACTCCATTAACGGCAAGTGATGGATAGTGGGCTGGGCGTCGCGCAGAACCTGACCAACCTTGTCGAATGCAACGAACGCGTCGATCTCGGTGCGAGTGAACGTCGAGCTGCACGGCAGATGCCTCGCGTGCATTACGTTCTCTACACCGCTCCCGATCGATGCGCGTTCGGTCCGGCATATGTAAGGGCGCAACGCGGACTCGACAGCATGCTTCGGCTGCCCATCCAGGTCGGCGGCCCGGACCGAGGGATCGCGCAGGAGCAGGATCTCCTTGAGCAGTGCTTCGCGCGCCTTCGTGTACCTTTCCCATGGTGCCGTTTCGCCGCTCGCGATGAAACGCAGCAGGTGCTGGAGCTGCTCGGCGTGCGCATCTTCCTCGTCGTCGATATGGGTGAGCGCCTTATACGGCGTGGCCGACAGGAGCAGGATCTTGCCGGCGCCCTCGCGTGTCTCGTCGAACACCTTATGGGCGATGATGCCGTCTTCACTGTCGTCGTTGCGGCCGAGCAGTTCCTTGAAACGCTGAAACTCGTCGAGGATGAACAGATCGGCTTCGAGATTGCCCGCGCACGCGTGCATGAACCGCAGACGTAACTCGGTGAGGATGCGGTTGAATGCCTGTGGACAAGCTGCTTTGTTGCGCGCATACAGCATCGTGCAGCCGCGCAGTAGTTCGAACCAGTCGCCGTGCGGCACGTGCGCCTTGTTGAGCTCGGCGAAATCGTCGTGCGTTAGCGGTGCTGCATCGCTCAACGACGCATGAAACGCGTCGAGCACGCTGCGCACGATGCCGCCCTTGCGCGGCCAACCGTCGTCATTGGGCCTCCACGAATCGCCCACGTCCTGCCGGAAGAAATCCTCCAGCGCGCCGAGGTCCGAGCCGCGGAGCTGCGGATGCTCGGCCAGCGCACGGAAAATGATGTAGCGTTCCCTGGCATTGCCCTTGCCTCGGCGCTTCACTCCGAACGACGTCGCCGGCGTGAGCGTACACACCTCGATCAGCTTGCCGCGAGCATCGTGATCGCGCGCGACGCCGAGTTCGGCGAGCCGCCAGAAGGTTGGCGCCTGCACGTAGGTGGCCGCTTCCTTGTCTGGGAAGATGGCGAGCTTCCGGCGGTTTTCGTTGGCAAGCGTCTGATTTGAGCAGATGTAAGTCACGCGCAGCGGCCTCGCGGGCTCGTCCCCGTGCATCGTCAGATGGCGCAGCAACATCCTGGCGATCACACCGCGCGCAACCACCGTCTTGCCGAGGCCGACCTCGTCGGCCACCAGCAAGCGGTTCTGCTGCGCCTGGTCGAAGCGTTGCATTACCGCATCGACCGTCGCCCGCTGGAAATCGGTGAGCTTGGCGAAAGAGGCTGCGATCAATTCCCGTTTGCTGCTCATCGGCCATTCCTTGCGAGAGGCGCGAAGTGGCGCCAAAGATCGAAAAAGACTTCCGGCACAACCATCTTCAGCTTGTCCAGCCGCTTGACGAGCTGGCCGACGCGCTCCAGATGCTCGGGATTACGCGCCGCCGCCGACATCAACTGTTCGAACAGCGCGTCGCTGCCGTCGAAGCCGAACATGTCGGAGACATCGTTGCCGTGACGCTCGGCTCGCAACACCCGGCGTTTGTCGGGCGACGGGTCCAGCAGCATGCGCACGTAGTTGAGGAACTTCTCAGGCGTGTCAACAAGTTCGCGCACCACTGCATCCTCGCGATTGACGCCAGCCGGCAGGACAAGACGCGCCTGGATGACCAATGATTCCTTGACCTCGCCGTCCTGCCCGCAGATTTGTAGCGGCACGAGCGCGCTCAGCTGCGTCAGCGCGAGATCGTTCCATTCGACGCCGCTCAACAGCGGCTTCCAGACGCCCAACCGGCTCAGCAGGCCTACATTCACGTGCAAGCCGTCCGGAACGTCAGACAGCGCGAAGTTCGTCGCCAGCACGAGACGATAGCGGCCGGTCTGGTCCGCGCGCGCGTCGAGCTTCCAGTTGGCGGCGATCAAGCGGTGCGCAAGCATGCGCAGCTTATGCCGGTCCAACCCCTGTTCGCTGACGTCGAGCGGCGTGAACGTATGCAGCACCGCGAAGTGGTTGCCTTCATCGCCGGTCCATTGCCGCAACAGCACGTCAATGCCGACCTTCGCGTCGGCGCCGCTCAGCCGCAACATGAATTCGGTGTTGCGTGGCGTGTCCGCAAGCGATTCGCCCAGCGCGGCAATCGTCGCGTTCGCCGAACCGAGGTGCCAGTGCGCGGTCTGTCCGCTGTGGCTTACGATCAGCTTCGCATGAAGATTCTGGCTGAGCGCGTATTCCTCCTCGCGCTGCTCCTCGCCATCGACAATGCGATCGTTCAGCGCGTAGCAGTCCCAGCCCGAGAGCGCCTGCTGCCCGAGCGCATCCAGCGAGTCGCTACGGCTCAGCAGCACGCGCCGGCCTTTCACATCGCTGCCAAGCCAGTCGAGAGCCTTCTTCTCCGATGCATCGAGAAACGGCGACATGACAAGCAGCTCGTCCTTCGTATCGCCGAAGTTCAGCGGAGCGCCGAAGCGATCGTCAGCGTGTGCGATGTGCGCGCCGCCGCCAGGCAACATGCGCGGGTCGCGAAACGGCTTCGGTGGCTGCCACTGCATGCGCCGGAGATCGCGGATCATCGATTTCAGCGGCTCGAAGCCCGGTGCATGCGGTTGCAGCGATTCGACGAACCACGCAAGCGCTTCGTCGCTGCGCGCCGACTCGGCCGACGGTTGGCCGTCGAGGCTCGCCGTCAAATCCCAACTGCGGTCGAACGTCAGGTTGCGGCTCATGACGAGCAGCCTGTATCTGTGCTCCGGGTCGGGTGTAGTCGATCCGCGCCGGTCTTTTCGGACGTAGCGCAGCAGCCACAGCTTAGGATGAAACGACGAAAATGCCGCGCTGCGCTCGCTGTCCTGAGCGGTCGGCACGATTGGAGCGAGCATGGGCTCCAGCAGACCGAAGAGCCGGTTAAACTCCGGCGGCACGTGGATGTTGCCGCGCTGATAGAACACCTTCAGCCTGCCGGCCAGTTGGCTGATCGCGTCGAGCAGCGCAATTTTCTCGCCGGCGAGATCACCTTCGAGCGTGTTGCCGAGCACCAGCGACACGGGCAACACCAGCAGCGCGTTGAGGTCGAGCGAATAGGTTGTCGCGATTGCCGCGTCGAGCTCATACGTGACACCGCCGGTCTCGTCAGGCGGGGGAGGCCGCAGCAGGTGACCGTAGTCGCAGCGACTGGATGCGGGATTCAGCATGCGAGCCCCTCCCGTATGTCGGTGAGGATCTGCCTTGCCTGCGGCCAGCGATATTGCAGCGTATAGATGCCAACCCAGCCCGTGTCCGCGGGCAGCGAGCGTTGTAAAAGCGAGCGGTTGCCCTTGTTGGCGTTCGCTTGTTCGCGCACCAGGGCGTCGAGTTGTTGCGTCGGCGTGTTGTCAGCGCTCATGGATTCGTGCCAACGGCGGATGAAGCGGCGCGTGTTGGTACTGACGCCAACCTGCAACGCGATGGACGGGGATAACCATTCGTCGAGGGCCTTTGCATTGAAGAGATCGTCGGCTATTGCTTCGGCGCGCCATTCGTCGAATTCCTGACTCAGTTCTTCTGCGCGCTCAGTCTGTTCGAGCTTGTCCGCGATCAGATAGTTGAATCGCAGATGCGCCCCGAGAAATGCCTTGCTGAAGCGGGCTGCATTGCGCGCGGTCGCACGGCAGATTTCAGACACTTGCGGCAACGCTTGAAGGGCGTGGCTGAGCGCTTCGAAATTTTTGGCGCCGAGCAATGTGCCGTCGTGAAACAGATCCGTGTTGATCAGTTGAGCGGGGACGCTGTGCTTTAGCGCTTCAGCGTAACTGAGTTTGCTGTAGAGCAGTTTGGCTTCCGCGCGCGTCAGCTCGATCCGAATGTCTTCGTGCCAGTCATGGTTGCGGCGCGGCACGGTGGCAACGAGGCGCCGGCGCCTCATCACATCGTCGTCTTCACCGCTGTCGATCTCGGCATCGTCGCGCAGCAGACGGTCGGCCGTTTGCTGCTCGCTTGCGTTGCGGCAGAATTCGGCGATCGACCGTTCGGTATCGACGAGGCCGAACTTCCGCAGGCCGGTCCAGTACGCCGACGACGGCCGCCGCGAGGCTCCTCCCTTGCCGACCCGTTCTCTGCCGATGATGCCGACCGGAAACGGTTCGTGTTGTTCCCTCTCATCCGTCTCGTGGTTGTGCACCAGTCGTTCGGCCAGATGGTCTTCCGATTCTTTCAGATAAGACTCCAGCGAGCGACGGCGCCGCTCCTTCGGCGTCAGCGCCCAATAGTCGGCGAAAATCTGCGGCACTGTGATGAAGTATTTCGCCCGCGTCTGAACTGTCGAGAAACCTGGGAAAAGACTATCTGAGAAAGCGTCACGCAACTGACCAATACCAAGTTCATCGAGCGTGCCCGCGTCACTCAACAGCGCAAGTACGCCGTTCACCCGTTCGCGATCGGTCGAAGAGAAATCAATCCATCCAACGCTGCTCAATACGCCTCCCGTGACAAATCGTTATTCAAGTTAAGACAGTTCGCTGGCCGATCAACTCATGGCCAACGCAGCGACGTAGCCGCATCGGCAAACAGAATGAAACTGACGGGAAGCGTCAGTGTTTCTTCGAAACTGCTTGCAGTCCACATGTCATCTATGTTCGCGCGCGCCATCAGCGATGCGTGTTGTACGGCAATGAGCGCAAAAACTTTAGCACTAGACGACGCGACAACATTTCGAAGCACGATCCGCTATCGATCTAGCCGTTTTCAAACGGTTGTAGTCGCATCATTCCACCCAGACGCGGGTGCTCTGCAGGTCGATTATCAATGCAGGTTGGGACATTTCCTGTCCCATGAGCGGAAAGAAACTGCCCCGAATTGTCGGGCGGCCAAGAGACCAAGGTCGATGACGCGGCCGGGGAGGTTCCCGGACGGAATGTATCTTAGGCAGAGTGAGACGGGCGTTCGGATCACAGAATAGCCGAACGACTATCCCTTCCTCGTTTTGGCAGCGGGCGTTCCCATCACGGCCCGGATCGGCCCTTGTTTCCGATCTGCGACCGCCAGGAAAGGCCGTGCTTCAGCGGTTCAATGCGCCCACCTTGACCGTGGCGTGCCCCTTTTGACACGTTTTCGCTCGCGCTACCGGGTATGCACTGCGCCGGATGGGACGAAGTTATCAGTGTAGCTGCAAAAAAATGGCACTGGAGTGAGCGAGCGCCCGAAGGCGCTTGCGCTTAGACAAGACGAGCATGGATTCTGGCAAGCCTGCTGGTACGCTTTTACCGTCATCGTGTCAGTAATCGTCGGGCAGCAGGATCGTCGTCGCCGAGCGGTCCGCCTCGGTGATGATCCACACTTTCCCGCCAGCTGGCAGCGCGTAGCTCGACAGCAGACGCTTGCCGGTCAGTACAGCCAGTTCGTTCGCCGCCAGGTCTTCTACGGGCAGATCACCCCAGTCCCCGTGAATATGCCTTGCCAGCAGCAGAACGGAAGGAATCCCAGCTGCATCGAGCGCGGCTTGCGCCGCGGGTGTGATGGCAGGTTTGCCCATCGGAAGCCGCGCGCCGTTCTTCGTATGCCGGCTCATGGTCAGATTCCCTCCACGTAGTCGGGGGCCGGCCACTTGGGATGGCCGCGACCGGACGTAGAAGTACGCGGTGCCTCGCTACCGACCACGACTTCATCGAATCTCTCGATCATGGTGTTCAGGCGATCCCATTCCGTGATCACGAGAATTCGCGTGCGGTCCGGCAGGCGGTAGATGGACAGCAGCCGCAGGCCGGCAGCGATCGACAGATCGTTCTGCGCCTTGTCGTCGCCGGAAACAATGCCCCAGTCGCCAGCAATGTGACGCAGCATGATGCTGATGACAGGAACGCCGTTCTCGCGCAATGCGGCAAGCGCAGCGGGCGTGATGAGCAACTTGCCCGGATGAAACAACGGTTTGAGACGTGTTGGCTGGTTCATGTGACAGATCCTGAAAATGGACGAGCACGCCCCTCCGGAACGAGCCGGATGCGTGCGCGTGGGAAATGAGTAAGTAAGAGCCGACGACGGTCGCCGGCTATGGGAGGTTGGTGGTCTTAAGGCTTGTCGTTGTCGGGTGCCGGCGGGATGGGTCTGCCGAGCGCGGCGAGCAGCATCTCGGCGTTGGTGTGCAGCGCAGGCAGAATGCTTGCAGCACCGGGCATCGAGGCGAGGACGCGGATCAGCTCGCGCTGGCGGTGCTGCTCGAAAGCCCAGGCTGCGGCGAAGCTGATAGCCGTGATACCGGCCACGACGCCGAGTCCTTTTGTCACGGGACCGGGATGCGGCGGCAGATGAATGAATGCCGTTTCGTGCATGGATTGCTCCAGATAAGGGGCGAGCACGGGCCTCCGGAAGAACGGGACGGCGTGTTCGCGTGGATGTTGGAAAAGAAATCGGGCGCGGGATGCGCCCGGCTTATGCCGTGAGGTCGGCGAGCTGGCGGCGCAAGGCAGAAGCCTTTGCCTGAGAGCAGCCAAGGTGCTGACGGATGCCGGCGACGGTGAATTTGACTGCCCGTGATTCGATGTCGCGCCGCAGCCTTGCGATGTCGGATTCGGGGAGCCGGACGGTCGGTGGTGCGACTGGCGGAACGGTTGACTGGACAGCCGTTGGCGACCGGGCGAGCGTCGTCACCGGAGCCGTCTCGATAGTCACGTCGTGCGCCACCCCGTGACGATCCGTAGCAGATGACTCCGGAACCTGAGGAATCAGTGTGACCCACCAGAGCAGGCAGGCCGTGCCTTCGAGAACAGCCGCGAACGCGAGGCCTGCGAACAGATCGAGCTTGGTATCCGCGATTCCGCAAAGCGTTGCGAGTCGTGTCGTGACTGGATCGTCACGGGCGGTCGCGAGACTCCCCGCGTTACTGTCCTCAATGCCCTGATACCGGCGGACATCAGCAGCTTCGGCGTCAAGCGCGTTGAGCCGGGCGGCTAGTGACTCTCGACGAGCATGTAATGTCTGACAGTCACGAATGCAATGCCGCGCATCCGCTCGTTCCAGTTCCGCCGTGACCGATGCCCGATCCGCCATCACGGCCGTCAGTTCCCGGTGAGCTGGGATACCGACGATCGGGACAGCTGACACGCGAAGCTCCCCCGCATGAGACTGCGACAGCAGGAAGAAAGTCGCATGCCCGTATGAGGCCGCAGCCATACACCCCAGCCACAGCATGAAGCCGACTAGGCGCCCGGAGAATGGAGCCGACCGGCACAGTGCGGGCAACAGATGTGCACCAGTCACCAGCACGACGCTGATCGCTACCCAAACCAGCTGTTCGGCAAGCCACCCGCCGCGTTGCCAGCCAGCGAGTACCGACATGCAGACGGCTGTTCCCGTCGACACGACTGCCAGAAGCAGAGCCGGACGAATGCGGATCATGTAGCCTTCTCGCCGAGTAACGCCGCGCGCTGTTCGAGCTTGCCTCTCAGGCCGGAAGCGGGCGGCTCGTCGGATTCGGCATTACTGTCACCCTGACAGTTCTCGCTACCGGATTCAGGTGGATAGAACTCTTCCGTCACTGCCGCGCTTTCCTCGATACTGTCCTCGAACGCGCCATTACCGAAGCCTGCACGCGCAGCCGCATCGAGCGCAGCCTGATCGAAACCCGACGCTTTGCGACGTGCATCCAGCTCGTGCGCTTCGGTAATCGTCGCTTCGAGCGTTCTGCCCGACCGCACGCCTAGATCCACGTAGTAGATCGCACTTCGATAGCTCTGCGTGGTCGACTTTCCCCGCAGCTTCAGCTCCAGCGGTAGGCACGCGAGCAGGTTGCCCGATACCGCGCTGAAGTAATGCAGCCGCGCAGCGAGCGTGCGTATGCTGTTGTACGACGTCGTTCTGAAGATAAACGATCCGAGTTCGTCATCCTCGCCGATCAGCACGTTTAGACGGCCGTAGGGCTTGCAGGCGCCGCCCTGAGCGAACGCGCAGCCGTCCGGGGATGGGCACGGCAGTTCCTCGATGCCGGTGTCACCGGCACGGCGGCAGGTCTCGCCGTTGCCGACGCAGACAGGCCGCCCGGTCTCGCGGTCGAAGCACGAATACTCCGCCCGCAAATTGAGGTCAGGGTCATTGAAGAGGAACCGCACGGGGATCGAGCGCAGCTTGCCGGTGTTTGCCTTGCGCAACTCGGCATCGGCAGGATGCAGCAGCCAACCATCGCGATTCTGTACCTGGGTTGTTATCGTGAACTGGTCGTCTTTCTCGGGCAGCCGCTTGCCGTTCTTCTCGACAACGCGACCGATGGAAATCCGCCCGATCACGGGCGGGGTGATAGCCAGGCCTTTGAGCATGGTCTCTCCTGTATACATAAACAGTGGGATGAAGCGAAGGAGGGGAACAGCAGGAACAGTGCAGAATCAGGTATTCACGAGAAACCGGCGGGAGCCAGCTTTCGTGATGACGTATCGCGCGTCGAGATGTGGGTGATCGGCGAGCAGGCGTTTGAGATCGACGCCCTTGCCGTCCTTGCTGCGTTTGTAGGAAACGGAACCCGTCTCGAACTGCGCCCGGTCCGCTTCGCCCATCGCCTGCTGAATGGTCTGCTTCAGCTTCGCCTCGACCTGCTGGCGAGTCTCGATCTCGGCTCGTACAGCCACCAGGTCGGCAAACGTCGTCGACAGCCTGCGATCGTCCGTGAAATCGACCGTGCCACCGGCCCCGGGATACAGGCAGCGCAGCGCACGATCCGCTGAATCGGAACCGTCGGCCGGAGGCGGCGCGTCGGTCTCCACGAATTGCCAGAACGCTGCTTCGAGTTCGATCAGCCGCGCGATCAATGCATCGTCACGAACGATCCTGTGCACTTCGAGTCGCTGTCCGCAGATCAACACGGCAACATCGGCAGCCTGCTTGCTGGTGACCGCGAGCTGGTGTTGGACCTGCAACTGCACGTACTCGGGCACGCTGTCACGCCAGAGCCGTGCGCCGAATTCGCCAGCTGTCTTGCATTCAAGCAATTGCACGTCGCGACACCCTACGACTTCCCGATCGACATTGGCGAGCATGAAGGGAACAGTTGGAGACTGCAGTACCGCATTGACGCGCCTGACATTGTTGCCGGTCTGCTTGGTGTAGGACGCGGCGACGATAGGTTCGAGCAGGGATCCCCAGTAAATCGGTTCGCTCGTATCCTGAGGATCGGGGCGCGGTAGATTTGCATCGCGGCCAGTTTTGATGAGCCAAAGTTCGAGCGGACTCATATACGGATTCAACCCTACGGCAGCGGCTGCATCAGACCCACCGATACCGTTTTTCCTCACCTCCAGCCAGTCCTCGCGCGAGAGGGATTTCGTTTCCACGAGCCGCAGAGCCGGACGGTTCCTGGCACCACCTCCAGCCGGTTGAGCATGAGACATTGCACTTCCTCCAGATGTGAAAAAAGCCCGGCGGGACAATCCCGGCCGGGCTGCTATGACGTTGAAAACATGGTCAGGCGATCAGTTTCATCGCCTCGTCGAACGCGCGCTGCTTCAGCGTGGCTCCTGCACCGAACCATGCGGCATCGCGCCGATGATCCTCGCTGCGGGCACGGCGCTGGTGATCGACGAATTCCGTGACGCTGTTCACGAGACCCCAGGCCGTGCCGGATGCCGAAGCGAGCGTGGCACCCATCCCCTTGCCGGCGTACAGCGATTGCACCGCCTTGATCGCGCGATCGTTCGTCGCCGGTATCGGCATGTTCGGCCCGCCGGTCGCGTACGTGAGCACGCGCTGGAAGAACTTCGCGGCGACGGCATCGCTGACCTTGCGTTCGGTGAGTGCCTTCGTGCGTGCCATGAAGCTGTCCCAGCTAGAAATTGCGATGCCGAGCTGGCGTTTTACGGCAGCAGCGTCAAACTGCGAGCGATGGCCGACCTTGACGGCTCCTGCTGAGTCGCCCAGCGCGATCTGCAACGTGTTGTTGCAGACCACCCGAATACTCGTGAACTGTGCCGTGGTCGCCAGCGTACCGTCGCATGCGGTGGCGAGCAGCAGATAGCCGTTGACCATGTCCTTGCCCTTGAGTGACACGGACTGGCCGGTACGCGCCAGCGCCCACAATTTCTTGCCGTCCTTCAGTACGCCGGCTGTTTCCAGTTCGAAGCCGCCGACCTCGGTGAGATCGCGGTAGAACTCGAGGATTTCTCTGGGCTGAACGACCTGATACCGGGACGAGACGACCGACAGCGGAGCCTTGGTGTCCGATCTATAAAGTACGCGCTGTTCGGGAAATACATGGATCGAGCCGAGATTGCCGTTGCTGGCGACGAAGCGGACGTCGGCGGATTCGATCTGCCAATCCATGCCGGCCTCGCGAGCCCAGACTTCGATTGGCTGACGTGCGGATAATGGGTTACCTAGGCCGTGCCAAGGGATTTCACCTCGATAGGCCATCGTGTTGACGAGATGCATTGGAAACCTCCGTAAACGACATAAAGCCCGGAACGCGGCCGAGCGGATGAGAGAGAAAGGTGGAAGGGGAACTGCTGAAGAGAAAAACTACGGATCAGGTAGATGCTTTGTGGCGACTAAATGTGTGTCCGCAGGCGTGACAACGGAAGTTATCGAGTACCTTGTCGTCGATCACTTCGCCGAACACGGAGCCGGTTGCGCAGCCAGCCGTGCCGCCGATGAGGCCGGCGATCACGGCACCCGCGATGGCACCGCACACCGCATCTGCAGGTCCGGCGAGGACGCCAACTGCTGCGCCGGTTTCCGCACCGGACAGGGCGAACGCGACACCGCTGGCTGTTCCGGCGATTGCACCAACGGCTCCGCCAGTCTTGCGCGCGCGATGGCGAGCATCGACACAATCGGACTGGCATTTCGGGCACGGCGGGATCGAGCCTGGTTGGGAATTGGCTCGGGTGTGGTTCGGCCGTGGGTGCGGCGAGACGAAACCTTGCTCAAACGCCTCGTCATCGTCGTGTTCGTGCGGGTAGATATCGTCCGGGTCATACGGATCGAGAGGGTGAGAAGAGAAGCGGGGGTCATGCATGAGCGCTCTCCTCCCGTCGGATCCTGTTGGCGTATTGGCGTAGGCCGACCGACGTGAGCACGCCGGCACCAAAGACAACAGCGAAGACGATCAAAAATTCAAAAGGGGAAGGGTAGGTGGGCATCACGGCTCCCGAGGATGTTCGCCGGCACGGGATTGCGCGGGCGGAGAGGGCAGGCTGCTGCCCGTGCTCGGGGCGGTGATATGTGGTTCAGATTTTTTTCAATCTTCTATTGAAGCGGCTGGCAACGCAGCCCCAAGTGTTCTTCTGCTGTCGGACGCAAACAGTGGGTGGCGTGCGATCGCCTTAAGACTCGATCTTGTTGCGGTCATCAGTAAACTGCGCATCATAAATCCGTTTAGCGCGCAGGTATTTGCCATAGGACCCAAAGAATCCCACACCCACTGTTTCGACTAATCCGCCAGACTCGAAGATCAAACCCTTGTGCCGAAGCAATGCGGCATGATATTCGCCGGCCGCAGCTGCACGAAAGGTACCGAGGGATGAGGCATCTTCGAACGCGCGCCGCGCCTCTTCGCCCAGTGCAATCCGGACGAATAGCGCGTCTGTTGCATCCTGTGGTTTCCAGGCAACGTATTCCTGCTGATACTCTGCTGATAGCTTTTTCAGAAAGTTTTTCAGCCGGTCGGAATCGTCGCCTTTCCTGCCAATCACCATGTATGCGCAGTCGACTACTACTTTGGATTGGTGCGGGTGCAGTGAATCGATAAATCTGCTATCGATGCGTCGAAAGCCGTAGCCACCGATAGAGATATCGGCCTGAAGCGCTCGGCGTCTGCGGAGGTTTTCGTCGATTGCGCTATCAGATCGGTACGAGGTGATGAAGCCGATGTTTTGATTCCGGGTAAGCTGCTCGATCTCGTGCAAGGCGGTTTTATCGAGCCTCGGCTGGCATTGTTGATCCAGTTTGTCTCTAATTTCCTGCAGTGAGTTGATCATGTTGGTCTCTCACGAGTGAGCGTTAGTTTTATGGACTTAAGCTATCCGACGCATCACGCACAAGCGGCGCGAGCAATGGTGCCACGAGTTCAAATCCGCGCAGCCCTGCGAGCCAGCGCTCAGGAATGCCGGCAAGGCCAAACCGAATGCCAGCAAGCCCACCCGCCACTGCGGCAGTTGTGTCCGTATCGTGACCGAACAGAACCGCCGTCCGAATGACTTCTTCGAAAGAGGATTCTTCCAGGGCCCGCTTTGCCGACCAGATTGTGTCGATCACGTAGCCTGAGCCGCGCGGGCGATCGGTCTTCGGAAAGGCTCGCAGTACGGCGAGTTCGGCGAGCAGCGGTCGCGCTGACTGCCGATCGGGCCACGCTTCGTAAATGGATTGCAGCCGTTGTCCGGCCCACGACCAAGGCTCGTGGAATTTACGCAGATAGCCCCTCGCCACCAAGCAATAGAACGCGCACGCGACCTGCGATCGCGCGTGAGCGTGAGTCGGCAGCGATTGCAGATGGGCGGCGTGAACAAGATTTTCATCGGGTCCGGTGTGCCATAGCGCCAGCGGCAACACACGCATCAGCGAACCGTTGCCGTTGTCCGACTCCGTCGCACCACCGGACTCGCGAGGCGGTACGCCATCGGAGAGGTTGTGCAGCGCGTCCGCAGTCTGACTGCCGATATCGAACACGTGGCCGTCGACGGCCATGTAGCCGTCGTGCATCCATCGCACGAGCCGGTCCGCGAAGTCGTTCAGCGAAAAGCGATCGCGCTCGATCAGGCTCGCGAGCAGACAAAGCGCCTGGGCACCGTCGTCGGACCATGTGCCGACCGGCACACCCTGATGCGAGCGATTGAAGCCCGCCGGCGGCGTCATGTCGATCCGTTCGCGCACGGGCAGCCGTTCCGGCGGTTGAAACTCATAACACACGCCGATGGCATCGCCGGCCAGCAGGCCCACGAGGCCGCCGAGCGCGGCGTTGAATGGGTATTGCCGGGCGAGCGCGGCAAAGGTGTTTTGAACGGTCATATTTGTTCTCCTCGTCGGTGCGCAGATGGACTCCATCTGGTCCACCGGCGCTTTCGATTGCGTGATGGATCGTGAACGTGAAGCTCGACCCGCGCGCGTCAGCGCACCGCCTCCCACGGCAGGTTCAAGTCGTCGCGCCCGAAATGCCCATACGCGGCGGTCGGGTAGTAGATCGGCTGTAACAGGTCCAGCGTATCGATGATCCCTTGCGGCCGAAGGTCGAACTCTTGCGCCAGCCGGGCGGCGATGTCGCGTCGCGAGTCCGTGGCCGTTCCGTAGGTTTCGACGACGAAGCTGACCGGCTCCGCGACGCCGATCGCATAGGCGAGCTGCACCAGCGCGCGTCTGGCCCAGCCGCGCGACACGACCTGGCGCGCGAGGAAGCGGGCCATGTAGGCAGCCGACCGATCCACTTTCGATGGATCCTTGCCCGAGAAAGCGCCGCCGCCATGCGGTGCCGCGCCTCCGTACGTATCGACGATGATCTTGCGGCCGGTGAGCCCGGCATCGCCCTTCGGGCCACCGGTCACGAAACGTCCCGTCGGGTTGATCAGCGTGCGCAGCGAATCCGAACGCAACGCTTCGGGAATCACCGGCTCGATGATGTACTGCCGGACAGCATCCCGGAGATCATCGAGATCGATGACGTCGTCGTGCTGCGTCGAAAGAACCACCGCCTCGATGACGACCGGGCGTCCGTCGACGTAGCGGAACGTCACCTGCGATTTTGCGTCGGGCTGCAGCCATGGCAACGTGCCCGTCTTTCGCAGTTCGGCCTGACGGCGAACGAGCCGGTGCGCGTAGACGATCGGTGCAGGCATCAACTCGGGCGTCTCATCGGTCGCGTAGCCGAACATCAGTCCCTGGTCGCCGGCTCCCAGTACGCCGTCCGCGCGGTCGACTCCACGGCTGATGTCTTGCGACTGGCCGTTGAAGCGGATCTGGATCTCGCATTGGTCGGGCGAGACGCCGGTGGCCGCGTCACGGTATCCCGTCTCGCGCAGCACATCACGTACGATGGACGACGCCTTTTCCCGCACCGCGTAGAAGTCGTCGATGTGCTTCGTCTTGAACTCGCCCGCGACGATTACGCATTGGTCAGCGAGCAGCGTCTCGCAGGCGACGCGCGCGTGCGGGTCTCTGGCGAGGAACGCGTCAAGGATCCGATCGGAGATGCGATCGGCGAGCTTGTCGGGGTGGCCTTCCGACACCGACTCCGACGAAAACAGACCGTTGTATATAGACATAACTTTTTCTCCCGTTTAGCCGCATTCGACGAGATGTCGGGGGCAGCAAGCTGGATCAAATCCCCCCGGTCCGATTCCCGGCGGACCAACCGTCGTTCAGACGCCATGTTGCGTCTGGTCGATTTATCTCAAGAGAATCAGTTGCGGCACCGCATCGACATCTGACCAGACGATCGCGTTTTGGCCATGCTGCTTGCCGAGTTGAATCGCATCGTCCAATGCCAGGCCGAGCGCGAGGAAGCTGGCTTCGCCGCCCCATCCGTTGGTCGGATGCTCGCCAATGCCATCGATGTAGGTCAGTCCACGATGCGCGAGCACGCGCGCAAGTTCTTGCTGGCGCGCGACGTTGACCTCAGGAGGTTGCTCGTCGCTGAACGTGTTGCAGGCGGTAATGAATGCGCTGGATTCGACGCCGGCTGCCCGGTGAAGATCGGCCAACGTTGCGTTGGTTTCGCCGATCTTCAACGTGGTGGGGGCGCCGCCCCGCACGTGATAGTGAGTCTCCAGATAGGCCTGGATCGTATCGCGCGGAATTTCTGAGCTATAAAACAAAAACCCTCCGATAAAGGAGGGTCGACGCGTTGCCCGCTTGGTTGCCCCTTCAGGAGCCACATCCGCTTTCGCGATCCACCTTGCCCGGGAAGGCAGGTTGGCTTGGGCGTCGACCCAATTCAAAATGTGCTGCGATTAAAACACGCCGCTTAAACCCCTGTCAATTAAATCACCACCGCAGCGATCTCGCACGATCGACGGGTTCGGGCTCGGAGGTGCTCTCATCCTTGCGTGTTGCGCTTCACGTACTCAAGAAGACCGCATTGACATAGCGACGTCAAAGTCGCCGCGTGCGATTTCAGCGTGCGCCTTTGCCTGTCTTATCTTGCATCGACGATCTCACCGAGCATTGAGCCGGTGACTTCCTGGAGTACCTTGTGCAGGCGTTGGCCAACTGAGGTAAACACGCCGTCGACGAAGACGATCTCGACACGGCCAAGAGCTCGGATGAGCTGGTAGGAATCGCGGCTCTTGGAAAAAGGTGTGGAAACTGAAAAAGCGTGGCTGAACATAGCTGTTGCAGACGTAGCATCGGCCTAACGTGCTTGACGGGCTCGTCACGCCGCCTCCCAATGTATATCGTCCAACGTCTTTTCGCCGTACGCCACGGTGTTTGTTCCAAGCATCACGGCCGTCACATACTGGTGCAGGGTAGCTAGCTGTGCCTGTCCATGCTCGTCCCACGTGGCTCGCGGGTCCTCGCGATAGGCCATCAGCAATTCAAATGCTTTGGCCATGACAAGCTTGGCTGTCTCGGACACAAGTTCAAACAGGCTTTCGAAGCCATTGAAGGAGACCTTGGGGGCGATGTATTTCATGATGTTCAGCCCCAGTTCTGTCGTATCGTGCCAGCTCGGCATCGTGGTGTAGGCGCTGTCCATTCCTGATAGTGCGGCCACAACCTTCTGTACTGTGGCTCCCCGACTGTTCTCAGGAGGTACATCTTCAATGATTCCCGCCTCCTCGGTGTTGAAGTCGCGAACGACAGCGTTGAGGAGGCTTGCGACAAGGTCTCCGACAACTTTAGGAGAGCCCAGATAATTGGGCTTCGAAGCTTCCTGCAATGCCAGTACGAAGCCATCGACGACGGGTGCGTCCAGTGGCTCCAGCAGGTGACCTTGAATCACATTTTTCATCAAGGACAGATCTTCGTCATTGTCAGTGCATTGATACTGCTCCGGGTCCCGATTGACGATGACGCCGCTGACATAGGCTCCACCCTGCGGGTCGAACGTGAACCCGACATCAAAGATCAGGTTACCCGTCCAGCTACGATGCATGCGCAGACGCTCGCCGGTGAAAATCAAGAACCACTTTTGTTCCATCACCGTCGGGTAGAAGCCGCGCCGGATCGCGGTCATGTCCTCGTGGCTGTACCACAGTCGTGGATGCAACACGATGTTTCTCTCGGGCATGACTTGCAGATCGTTCCAGTCCTCGGCCTGCACGCTCAGATGCTCACGGTATGGAATGGTTTTCAGTGTGGCTTCGGCTTCATCGAGAATAGCCAAATCGCGATTGCGACCATCTTCGTTGGGCGAGAGGCGAATCAGGTCTCTAGCCTCGTCAAGCTTTGCCCAGCGTACGCCTGAGGTTTGCCAGTTGGGCTCACTTGCCCGGTAGTCGACTTCCATCAGGAAGTAGCGGGACAGGCTGTCGTCACCCTTGAAGAGGCCAGGAATTTCGGCGCGAATCCGACCCATGTAGCCCGTTTTCTGGTATACGGCGACCATCGCGGCTTTTTCCGGTACGTCGCCGGGAGCGGCTGCGGTTTTGGCGAAGGTCCAGGCGTAGCCTCCATGCTGGTTGGCTGGAGCGCGTAGCAACACCTTGCCGCCACCGCTCATGACTACTCCGCCATAGCTGTCGGCCTTGGGCTCGGGCGGGTCGAAAGCCGGGTCGGACTGAAGCGCGAACAGCGCCTGCCAGACCTCGTGATAGAGCTTGGCCCGCATGCCTCCCTGCAACTGCTCTACTCGAGACTTGAAGTTGGAGTAGTTGAGTTCCGAGATCGCGCGACACATTGCGTTAGCGACTTCGCTTTTCGTGGCGATTGCACGGTAGCGGTAGTCAGTGTTGTCGCTGACCTGGATCGGCCCAAGGTTGGGGATGTAGGATTGCTTTAACGCCTTCAGGTCATTCCGTACTCGCGCCCGGACTGTCAGTGTGCCGCGATCTTTGTCTTCAGGCTTTTGGACGATGCTAAAGAATCCGGAAGTCGTGATGAGCCACATGAAGCGCCTGCCCCTGAAAAGATCGATATGATGTATGATATTCATCAAAATGATCGCGATCAAATATTTTTTTGATTCGTCGGTGGGCGTCCTATGATGGCCATAAGACGGTAAGATCGTACGTGCCAATCAGACAGATCGCTTCTATGTCCTCTGAGCGTCTCCAAGCCCTCAGTCACGCGCAACGCGACCGCCTGGCCTACATTGAGCAGAAGCTCTGGTTTGTGGGGGACATGCGTCGTCAGGACCTGGTGGACCGTTTTGGCGTACAAACAGCGGCGGCTACCCGTGACTTGAGCCTCTACCGCGAACTGGCACCGGGTAACCTCGAATACGACAGCCGGGGCAAGCTGTATGTCATGGGGCCTGAGTTCGAGCCCATGTTTCATTTCTCACCCGAACGCATCCTGACCTGGTTGTCAGAGGGTTTTGGAGACGGAGAGCCGATCAACTCTAGAGCAGGTGTCGATTGCGAAATCCCGGCCCGTCTTGGCCAGCCAGCTTTGCCGATCCTGGCGACGATTACCCGGGCCATGAAGCAGCATCAAGTTCTGCGTATCAAGTATCACTCGCTCGGTACGGGCCGGAGCGAGCGTGAGATTGCGCCGTTTGCACTGTTGGATACCGGTTTGCGATGGCATGCCCGAGCCTATGACCGTAAGTCAGGTGACTTCCGCGATTTTGTGCTGACGCGCATCCAGGATGTAACGATCTTGCACGATACCGTGATTGGGCCGCATGAGCAGCCCGACCAAGATATCCAATGGTCCCGAATCGTCGAGCTGGAGCTGGTTCCGCATCCAGGTCAGCCACACCCTAAGATTACGGAGATGGATTACGGCATGCGTGATGGCATGCTCAAGGTAAGACTGCGTGCTGCGACGGCCGGGTACGTGTTGCGCAAGTGGGGTGTCGATTGTTCGCCTGATCACAGTTTGCATGGACCCGAGTACCGACTATGGTTGCGGGATCACCTGGCGCTGTATGGCGTAACGAATGCAGTGCTTGCGCCGGGATATACTCAACAGCAGCCTGTGAGTAAGTTAGTGGGAAAATAATACATGGACCAAAATCTTGGCCGTGACAAAGGGCTTACCGTGTTGGATCAAGGTGTCAAAGAAAAATGAGCGACCAGTTTTTCGAGCAACCCATTCTCAATTCTCCTTACGCGTATCCAGCCCGACACTGGGAACTAGATACCGCCGGCCAGCCAACCCAGCAGATTATCGACAGCCGTCGCCGTGCGGACTTCATCACCCCGATTCCCAAGCCGCGCAAGGCCAAGGGCGTTCAAACCAGCTTGGTCTTCGACGAAGGCAAGGGCCTGTCTACCGGTGAGCAGGCTTACGACCATACCGCCGTCATCAACGCCGTCCGCCAGGAAGTAGATGCGTGGCGAAAGCTACAGCCATCGCAATGGAGGGTGACACCAGAAACCGCCCGCCTGCTGGAGCATTGGCGTAACCACAAGTTTGCCGGCGTACGCCCATTCTTCTGTCAAGTCGAGGCAGCCGAGACCGCGATCTGGCTGACCGAAGTCGCCCCACAACTGAGCAAGAATGGCGAACGTTTTCTCGACCATCTGAAAAAAGCCAACCCCGACTTGATGCGATTGGCCCTGAAGCTGGCCACCGGCGCGGGCAAAACCACCGTGATGGCTATGCTGATCGCCTGGCAAACCGTCAACGCCGTGCGCCATCCGCAGAGCAGGAAGTTTACCCGTGGCTTTCTGCTCGTCGCGCCGGGTCTTACCATCCGCGACCGTCTGCGTGTTCTGCTGCCCAACGACCCGGATAGCTATTACGCCAACCGCGAGATTGTGCCGCGCGATATGCTGCCCGATCTGGACAAGGCCAAGATCGTCATTACTAACTACCATGCTTTCAAGCTGCGCGAACGCGTAGAACTGTCCAAGGGCGGCCGTCGCTTGCTGCAGGGCCGTACCGGCATGGAGCTGGACACCGAGGAAACCGAAGGCCAGATGCTCCAGCGGGTCATGCCTGAACTGATGG
Source organism: Paraburkholderia sp. MM5477-R1 (assembly GCF_050436385.1). Taxonomy (NCBI): domain Bacteria; kingdom Pseudomonadati; phylum Pseudomonadota; class Betaproteobacteria; order Burkholderiales; family Burkholderiaceae; genus Paraburkholderia; species Paraburkholderia sp. MM5477-R1. The sequence goes on along the minus strand of NZ_JBNDMC010000003.1, from coordinate 1,035,351 downwards.
GGATGAAGAGCATCCTCGCCATCAATGACGAGGCGCACCACTGCTACCGCGAAAAGCCAGCAGAGGAAAGTGACGAAGACATCGCTACCGAGGACAAGGCCGAAGCCGAAGAAAACAACAAAGCGGCACGACTGTGGATTTCCGGCCTGGAAGCGGTGAACCGGAAGCTCGGCCTGCAATTGGTGATCGACCTGTCGGCTACGCCGTTCTTCCTTGCCGGCTCAGGGTATGCCGAAGGCACGCTGTTCCCGTGGACGATGAGCGATTTCTCGCTAATGGACGCCATCGAATGCGGCATCGTCAAGTTGCCGCGCGTGCCGGTGGCGGACAACATTCCCGGCGCGGAAATGCCCATCTACCGCGAGTTGTGGAAGCACATCGGCAAGAAGATGCCGAAGAAGGGCCGCGGCAAGAATGCCCAGCTCGATCCGCTTGCCATTCCCGTGGAATTGCAGACCGCGCTGGAAGCCTTGTACGGCCACTACGTCAAGACCTACGAAGCATGGAAGCAGGCTGGCATCAAGGTGCCACCGTGCTTCATCGTGGTGTGCAACAACACTGCTACGTCGAAACTGGTGTTCGACTACATTTCCGGCTTCGAGCGCCAGAACGCCGACGGTAGTACCAGTTATCAGGCTGGCCGCCTGGAACTGTTTCGCAACTTCGATGAACACGGCAATCCGTTCGGGCGTCCGAATACCTTGCTGATCGACAGCGAGCAACTCGAATCCGGGGAAGCACTGGATGATAACTTCCGTGGGTTGGCCAGCGATGAAATCGAACGCTTCCGTCGAGAAATCATCGAGCGCACCGGCGACCGTACACGCGCCGAGTCCATCACTGACCAAGACTTGCTGCGGGAAGTGATGAATACAGTCGGCAAGGAAGGCCGCCTGGGCGAATCCATCCGCTGCGTGGTGTCGGTGTCCATGCTCACCGAAGGCTGGGATACCAATACCGTCACCCACATTCTCGGCGTGCGTGCCTTCGGTACCCAGTTGCTATGCGAGCAGGTGATCGGTCGTGCGCTGCGCCGCCAGTCCTATGAATTGAACGAACATGACCTGTTTGACGTGGAATACGCCGACGTGTTCGGCATCCCGTTCGATTTCACTGCCAAGCCGGTGATCCCGCCGCCGCCCAGGCCGCGCGAAACCATTGTGGTCAAGGCGCTGCGCCCGGAACGTGACGCGCTGGAAATCGAATTCCCGCGTGTGCAGGGTTACCGCGTCGAGTTGCCGGAAGACCAGTTGGAAGCGGAATTTAACGACGATCACACTTTGACCCTGACGCCCGATCTGGTCGGTCCCTCAGAGACAAGGAACGCCGGTATCATCGGCGAAGCGGTGGACATGAACCTCAAGCACCTTGGCGACGTGCGTCAGTCCACGCTGCTGATGGAGCTGACCAAGCACCTGCTGTTCCAGCACTGGCGCGAACCCGGCCAGGATGCGCCGATCAATCTGTTTGGCCAGCTCAAACGCATTACTCGCCAATGGCTGGATACCTGCCTGGAATGCAAGGGTGGTACTTATCCGGCCCAACTGATGTATCGCGAACTGGCAGACATGGCCTGCGAACGAATCACCAAAGGTATCACCTCCCGAGAGCTGGCCAAGGGTCGCCAAGTTAAGGCCATCCTCGATCCGTTCAACCCGACCGGCAGCACCGCGCATGTGCGCTTCAACACCTCACGTGAAACCCGCTGGGAAACTCTTGGCCCGCCGCCGAAGAACCAGATCAACTGGGTGATCCTGGATAGCGGCTGGGAAGCCGAATTCTGCCGCGTGGCCGAATTGCACCCGAAGGTGATCGCCTATACCAAGAACCACAACCTGGGTCTGGAAGTGCCTTATCGCTTTGGTTCGCAAAACCGCACCTACATCCCGGATTTCGTCGTCAAGGTAGATGATGGGCACGGCCCAGGCGACCCGCTAAACCTGATCGTGGAGATCAAGGGCTATCGGCGCGAGGACGCGAAAGAGAAGAAGTCGACGATGGACACCTACTGGATTCCGGGAGTGAACCACCTGGGCTTGCATGGCCGTTGGGCCTTTGCCGAATTCGGTGACGTTTATGAAATGCAGGAAGACTTTGCCGACAAGGTGCGGGCGGAGTTCGAGAAGATGCTGTTTGCAGCGACGGAAGCCCCTGTTGAGTCATAGCACCTAACCCGAAAACCTGCTGGCAGCCGAAGACATAAGGAAGGTAGCGCGCCGCCTTGTAGCCGCAGACAAAAGATCTCTAGAAGAAGCCCCGACGCGCTGGATAACTGAGCAACAGACACATGGCCAAGACACCTGCCACGCAAGCCTCCAAAGTAATCGAAGACCTTGTCCACAACGAGGCCAAACGCAAGAACATCCCTACCGTGGAGCACCAGTCGGTGATGCTGCACCATGAGCAGGCACCGGTGAGGGTGACGTACCCGCGCGGTGGCAAGGGGCTGGACGACGAGAAGGAGCAACGCAACCATGACCTCGACCCGCAATTCGTCTGGCGTGGCAAGGATCAGCAGGACTGGTCTGACCTAGTGGTCAACGCGCCGCCGCTCTACATCCAGGAGAAGGTCAAGCCCAAGGTGCTGATCGATGACCTGCGCCGGGTCAGCGAGGCCACCGCACCGTCGGCGATGGGCGATTTGTTCGGCGACTTCAACGGTCTGCCTGAGGGCGCGGATTCGACGGAGTTCTACCAACACGAGGGGCATTGGCAGAACCGAGTGGTCCTGGGCGACAGTTTGCAGGTGATGGCGTCGCTAGCGGAACGAGAAGGCTTGCGTGGCAAGGTGCAGTGCATCTATTTCGATCCGCCGTATGGCATCAAGTTCAACTCGAACTTTCAGTGGAGCACGACGGCCAGCCGCGACGTGAAGGACGGTAATGCGGCACACATTACGCGCGAGCCAGAGCAGGTGAAGGCGTTCCGGGACACATGGCGCGATGGCATCAATTCGTACCTGACGTATATGCGCGACCGATTGATGGTGGCGCGGGACTTACTCGCTGACTCAGGATCGGTGTTTGTGCAGATCGGAGATGAGAATGTGCACCGCTTAAGGTCGGTGATGGACGAGGTGTTTGGCGATGGTAATTTCGTTTCACAAATTACCTTGAAAAAGACCGGCGGACAAACTGCAAATCTTCTGTCAACCGTGACTGATTACGTAATTTGGTATGCAAAGAATAAATCGGGTGCCAAGTTCAGGCAGCCTTACTTGCCAATGCGAGTAGGTGAAGGGAAGGGGACAGGTGAACGATACGGAAATATACGATATGAAGATGGAGCTGTTGGGTCATGGAATCGAGACAATGACATTCCTACTTCTGCGAAGTACGCACGCATTGATCCACTTACTTCAAATCGACCAGCCAAAGAGCACGAGCGATGGCCGTTTTCATTTCAGGGTATTCCGTATCTTGCAGGTGCAGGACGGACTTGGTCGTCAACTCCTGAGGGGCTAACACGGCTAGCACGAGCCAGTCGCATTTATTCGACGGGGCGTCAGCTTAGCTATGTCAGGTGCCACGATGATTTTTCAGTTACCCCGCTCGGCAATCTTTGGGAAGACGTTGCTGGAAAGACCGAAAAGATTTACGTAGTTCAAACCTTCGAGCGAATTGTCGAACGTTGCATGTTGATGGCCACAGACCCCGGTGACATAGTGCTAGACCCAACCTGCGGCTCCGGAACCACCGCCTATGTCGCTGAACAATGGGGCCGCCGCTGGATCACCATCGACACCTCGCGCGTCGCGCTGGCGCTCGCCCGCGCCCGCATCATGGGCGCGCGCTACCCATTCTACCTGCTCGCCGACAGCCCCGAAGGCCAGTTCAAAGAGGCCGAAATCACCCGAAGCGTTCCGTCCTCCCAACAGACCTACGGCAACATTACGCACGGTTTCGTATATGAGCGCGTGCCGCACATCACCCTCAAAGCCATCGCCAACAACGCCGAGATCGACGTCATCTGGGACAAGTTCCAGACTGTGCTGGAACCGCTGCGCGAGCAGCTGAACAAAGCTCTCGGCAAGGAATGGCAGGAATGGGAAATTCCGCGCGAAGCCGATGCCAGGTGGAGCGCCGCGGCCACAAAGCTGCACGCCGACTGGTGGCAGCAACGCATCGCAAGACAGAGGGAGGTTGACGCTTCCATTGCCGCCAAGGCCGATTTTGAGTTTCTCTACGACAAACCGTACGAGGACAAAAAGCGCGTGCGTGTGGCAGGTCCCTTCACCGTCGAATCGCTTAGCCCGCACCGTGTGCTTGGCGTGGACGAAGCCGACGAGCTGATCGACAGCGCGGCCGAAGATCGTGCCGATTTCGGCCAGGATTTTACCTCGATGATCCTGTTCAACCTCAAGGCAGCGGGTGTACAGCAGAAGAACAAAGACGACAAGATCGAGTTTTCCGCGTTGGAACCGTGGCCCGGCGAAGGCTACGTGGTGGCCGTCGGCACATATCTGGAGGGCGACAAACCTAAACGCGCCGGCATCTTCGTCGGCCCGGAATTCGGCACCGTGTCCCGTGCGGACTTGGTGGACGCCGCGCGTGAAGCCGGCGACGCCGGGTTCGACGTGTTGATTGCCTGCGCCTTCAACTATGACGCGCCGGCCAGCGAATTCAGCAAGCTGGGCCGCATCAACGTGCTGAAAGCGCGGATGAACGCCGACCTGCACATGGCCGAAGACCTGAAGAACACCGGCAAGGGCAACCTGTTTGTGATCTTCGGTGAGCCGGACGTCGATGTGCTGGACACGAAGGGCAACAGTATCCGCAGGTACGACGGCAAGAGTGACATCATCGAATTGCCCGCCGGTGAGGAGCTGGTGGTGAAAATCCGCGGCGTTGACGTGTTCGACCCTAGCACTGGCGAAGTTCGCAGTGACGACCCGGACGACATCGCCTGCTGGTTCCTGGACACCGACTACAACGAGGAATCGTTCTTCGTCCGCCACGCGTACTTCCTCGGCGCGAACGACCCGTACAAGGCGCTGAAAAACACCCTCAAGGCCGAAATCGATGCCGACGCTTGGGCGACCCTGCACAGCGACACTTCGCGCCCGTTCCCCAAGCCCAGCACCGGCCGCTTCGCGGTGAAGGTCATCAACCACCTCGGCGATGAGGTGATGAAAGTGTTCAAGGTGAGCTGACCAACGGAGCGATCTGATGCCAGTATCCAGCTCCACGCTTCCAGACTGAGTGACTATATGGAATTTCGCATCGCCGACACCTTCACCGCCAGCCTCGCTCGCCTGACCGGCGACGAGCAGAAGGCGGCCAAGACTACTGCGTTCGATTTGCAGGTTGACCCTGCCGGCAACGGCATGAGCTTCCATAAGCTGGACAAGGCCAAGGACCCGAATTTTTGGTCAGTGCGCGTCAGTCGCGACATTCGACTGATCGTGCACAAGACCGCTGGCAGCCTGCTGTTGTGCTATGTCGGCCATCACGACAAAGCCTACGAATGGGCCGAGCGCCGCAAGCTGGAAGTGCATCCCACCACTGGCGCCGCGCAGCTCGTCGAAATCCGTGAGCGCGTCGAGGAAATCCTCGTTCCGAAGTTCGTCGAGGACGCCAAATCTGCGAAGCAGAAACCGAAGTTGTTCGCGAAATACAGCGACGAACAACTGCTGGCTTACGGTGTGCCGACCGAATGGCTAGCCGACGTGAAAGCCACCGACGAGGATTCGTTGCTGGAAATCTCGGGCCATTTGCCCAGCGAAGCGGCTGAAGCCTTGCTCGAATTGGCCACTGGCGGCACGCCTGCGCTGCCGGCAGTAGTGAGCAAGGGAACCGATCCGTTCCAGCACCCGGACGCGCAGCGTCGCTTCCGTGTGATGTCCGACGTGGAGGAGTTGCAGCGTGCGCTGGAATTTCCGTGGGAAAAGTGGACGGTGTTCCTGCATCCTGCACAGCGGCAGATGGTCGAACGCGATTACAGTGGTGCGGCGCGTGTGTCCGGCTCGGCGGGCACCGGCAAGACCGTGGTGGCTCTGCACCGCGCGGTGCAACTCGCTCGCAAGGACGAGGATGCCCGCATCCTGCTTTCCACTTTCTCGGACAACTTGGCCAACGTGTTGCGATCCAACCTGTTCCGGCTGGCCTACAACACGCCGAAGTTGGCGGAGCGCCTCGAGGTGGCCTCGATGGATGCTATCGGGATCAAGCTATATTCTGCGGAATTTGGTAAGCCAGTATTCGCCAGCCGGGAGGAGATTTCGTCGCTGCTGAAGTCTGCTGCCAAGAACGTTGATGGACTGAAAGCCAACGCCTCCTTCATGCTGTCCGAATGGGACGATGTGGTGGACACCTGGCAGGTAGAAAACTGGGAGGCGTACCGCGATGCCAAACGGCTAGGTCGCAAGACCCGCCTTCCGGAAGCGCAGCGCGCGTTGTACTGGCAGGTGTTTGCCAAGGTGAAGGTGCAATTGCGGCAGGCCGGCAAGATCACCAAGGCCGAGATGTTCGACAAGCTGGCTGGGGCCATGCTCAAACGCAAGAATCCGGTGTTTGACTACATCGTCGTCGATGAGGCTCAGGACATTGGCGTGCAACAACTACGCTTTCTTGCTTCTATCGGCGACGACAGGCCCAATGCGCTGTTCTTCGCCGGGGATCTGGGCCAGCGCATCTTCCAGCAGCCGTTCTCGTGGAAGTTGCTAGGCGTGGATATACGCGGTCGTTCACGCACGCTGAACATCAACTACCGCACATCGCACCAGATTCGTTCGCAGGCCGACTTGCTGCTTGGCCCGGAAGTATCCGACGTCGACGGCAACGTGGAAAGCCGCAAGGGCACCATTTCCATTTTCAACGGGCCCGTGCCAGTCATCCGCAGTTTTGATAGCTCTGGTTTGGAAAGCCAGGCTGTCGGGCAATGGTTGAAGCAATCCAGCATCAGCGGCGTGCTGCCGCATGAAATCGGTGTCTTCGTCCGCTCGGAGGACGAGTTTCCGCGTGCGCTGGCCGCCATTGCCGCCGCTGGCCTGATCGCTCGCGTGCTCGGTAAGGATATGGCGACCGAGGAGGGCTTCGTCAGCATCACCACGATGCATTTGGCCAAGGGTATGGAATTCCGCGTGGTGGCAGTTATGGCCTGTGACGATGAAATCATCCCCTCTCAGGCCCGCATCGACCTTGCTTCGGATGATGCCGAGTTGACCGAAATCTACAACACCGAGCGTCAACTGCTGTATGTAGCCTGCACCCGCGCCCGCGATCAGTTGCATGTTTCCGCCGTAAAACCTGAATCGGAGTTCTTGCAGGATCTAACACAAAAATAGGGCGGCAACTCGTGAGCCGGAACCGTCGAGTTGAATTAACCAAGAATTGGATGGGGAAAAAGAACAAATGCCTGGCGTGAATTTGGGTGAGCTCGCATCGGAGTATTGGCACATCGGATTGGTCGCGCTGGTCCTGGCGTGGCTGTCGCTGGATTTCCTGTTCAGATTTGTCATCCGCTCGTTCAAGCTGAGAAGCGATCTTGCTAAGGCCATCGCGGCCTTGCGCTCGATTCGCGCCGAGAAAAAGGGGGAGCTCGTCGAACTCTCCGCGGTCGAGGCCAAGGCGATGAAGTCTGATGCCTTGTCTAACCTGTGGAATGAATACGCCAAGACGCTCCACAAGCAGCTTGGCGACGAGGACGAGCTGGGGCAGCAGCGCATCAGGTGCTGGCGCTCGACGGCGCTGGCCGAAACGTTCTTCACCGACCAAGCGATCGTCGACAGTCGCTTGAAGACGGACTTCTTCAAGCATCTTCCCGGGGTGCTTACGGGCTTGGGGATCATCGGAACCTTCGCTGGCCTCATCAAGGGCCTTGTGCATTTCGATGTGAGCGTGGATCCGGCGGCGGCACAGGTTCAACTTCAAGGGCTTGTGCGCTCGGTGGGGCATGCCTTCTATGTCTCCGCATCCGCGATCGGCTTGGCCATGCTGATCACCTGGGTCGAGAAGACGATCGTCACGGCCTGCTACGGGCAGGTCGAGGAAATTCGGGAGCTGATCGATGGGTTGTTCAGGGGCGGGGCGGGGGAGGAATATCTGCAACAGCTCGCCAAGTCGTCCCAAGACGCGGCGACCCAAGCTCAGCAGTTGCGCGACTCGCTGGTTGTCGATCTTAAGGAGATCCTGACGACGTTGACCGAGCGGCAGATCTCGGCCCAAGCCCAGCAGACCGGCCAGATGTCCGTCGACGTGGCCAAGGTCATTTCCGAATCATTGGCCATTCCCATGGCCGCGATGACGGAGGCTGTCCAGAAGGTCAGCGGGAGCCAAGGGGAAGCCGTCAACAAGCTGCTGACCGACGTGTTGGCGAGCTTTTCCGCGCAAATGCAGGAGATGTTTGGCGGCCAGATGCGCGGCATGAGCGATCTGCTGCAAAAGGCCAGCGAATCTATGCAGGCCACGGCCCTTCAATTCGGGCAACTCGCCGCGAGCATAGACGCCGCGGGCACCAACACTGTGGACTCCATGGGTGAGAAGCTCGCGCAGGCACTCGATGCGATGGACGCCCGGCAGGCGGCAATGAACGCTCGGATGGGCGAGTTCGTCGAGCAGATTCGCTTAATGGTTGCGCAATCTCAATCCGAGACAGGCGAGAAGTTGCGCGAGGCGCTAGCCGCGGTCGGGACTCAGGTCGCGGGCGTAGTCGAGACATTGCGAAAGCAGGCTGAGGAAGCGGCCGAGTCGCAAGGCCAACGCGCCCAGCGGTTCGAGGAGTCCACTGGCCAGGCGATTAACTCGCTCTCAGGACAGGTCGAGCAACTGCTCGCGCAGTCCATGGAGACCAACAAGTCTTTGCAGAACTCCGTGTCTGCCTTGGCCGGTGCAACAGATCGGGCGATGGCCAGCCTCAGTTCGGGTGCGGAAACCCTCTACGTCGCCGCCAGCGACTTCGCCAAAGCTGGCTCAGGCGTTTCCGAGACGATGCGCTCGGCCACTGCGGCCACCGAGTCGATTAAGACGGCCTCTGCCCAGCTCTCGACGGCCACAGACAACGCCAAGGGCATCTTCGCCGACTACGCTCGCACGCGCGACACGTTCGCCACGATGGTCGCGGAACTGCGGCAGACCTTCGAGTCGGCCAAGAAGGATGCCACGATGACCTCGGAGCTCATCGGCAAGATCCAGGCTGCTGCCCGCGAGCTCGCTGTGGCCCAGCAGCAGTCGGAGGACTACCTCAAGGGCGTCACCGAAGTTTTAGTCGGTGCGCACGAGTCCTTCCGCGACAATATCGACAAGACATTGGGTGAGGGCAATCGCAAGTTCCAGTCCGAGCTATCGAACGCCGTCAACCTCCTGTCCGGTGCAATCAAGAATTTGGGCGACGTGGTCGACGAGATCCCGGCTGCGCGTAGGTGATAAGCGATGTTCGGCCCGAAATCATCCAAGCGGCGCAATGCGAGGGACGAAGGGGAGAAGCCTTTCTGGATCTCTTTCTCCGACCTGATGTCGGCGCTTATGGTGTTGTTCCTCGTCTCGATGGCTATCGCGTTGATCGCCATTACCCAGAAGCAGAAGGTCATCGACGACACCATCGAGCTACGCAAGAAGACCATCGCCCAATGCCTGACCGAAGTTGAAGATGTCACCAAGCGGCCGGAGTTCAAAGGCGTGACGGTGCACGGCAACTCGATCGACTTTGGCACAGTCGTACTCTTCGCCGATCAGCAGCACTCGTTTGAAAGGACCGCCGACGAGCGATTCATTCGCAACTTCGTTCCTGAAGTACTGAAAGTGGCTCGTGCGAAGAGCTGCGAGACCTGGCTCAAACGCGTGGTGGTCGAAGGATTCGCTAGTCGCACTGGTAACTACCTCTACAATCTCAATTTGAGCTACCTGCGATCTCAGCGCGTCTTGTGCGCGCTGCTGAATACGCAAGTACCGGACGCGCTCTCCGAGGCTGATCGAAAGCAGATTCAGACGCTCTTCTTGGTCGGCGGCTCGTCCTTTAACACTGCATCAAACGATGGTCCGGCACGAATGCGACGGGTCGAGATCAGGTTAGAGTTCCGCGATTTCGGCTCGCCCGCCGAACCGACGCCAGACATTCCGCTCGACCCGGGCAAGTCCTGTCCGAATGACCTGCGATGAACGACGCGCTTGCATTGCTCCGCTCCGGCTTGGCACACTCGTTTTCGCAAGCGGCGAAAAACCCCGACCTATGGTCGGACGCGCGATCGATGGAGCGTGCGAAGGAGCGCGTGATCAGCGATCACGGCGGAGCGGCGATAAAGGCGGACAGTCGAACTATTTGGGCATCGATCGAAGACTTCAGACGGCTTGGCCGTGCCAAGAGTTTTCGTGAACTCAAATACGTTTGCCTTGGGGTCTCCGCCATGGACGCCAATGGCTGGTGCATCCTCGTCGAGGGCAGGTTGCGCGAGGAGGTTGGCAGACAAGTAGAAGAGCAGACGGCAATCCATCGCAAGCTGCGCTGCTTCCAAGCCTTGCTCGCCTCCTACTTCTCTTTTCCGCTTGGCGCGTCCAAGCTTGACCCAAAGGCTGTGACGGGCTGGACGATGCTTCGAACTTGGCTGCAAAGCCAGCGGAAGCAGCTGGCCGCCGCCTTGGAGCATGCTCCGCCTTGGTTCGAAGCCTTGGGCCGCCATTCGGAGCTCCTGACCGCGCGCCCCTGCGACAAGTTCGTCGCCGACTTGATGCGCGGTGACGCATCCTCGCTTGAAGAGGCTATGGACAGCCTGGCCATCGATCGCGATTCCTGGGTGATGGAGGCGGCTGTCTTCGCTCAGATCGAGGCGGCGGAGAAGTTCGACGACGGTCGATTCAAGGCGGCCTTGCCTGACCTGCTGCGCATCGCAATGGGCGAGGCTGGAGTGAAGGTCCGCGAGAGGCTTCGCATTCGCTGCGTCGCGTTGCTGGTCTCTCGATACGCACGCTGCTCTGCCACGCCTGAGCACCCAGGATTGCGCGACGCAGCCGTCGGCGTCATTGGCAACCCTTGGTTGCGTCGAGCGAGTTGGGATGCGCACGTTGTGGACTCAGCCAAGCAGCCGGACAGGCGAGCGCGGGAGATGGTCTTCGGCTGGCTCAAAGGCCGGCTCATCCAGGACTTCTTCGAGCTGCTGGGCGCCGAGGATGCCGGCGACACCCGGCGTCTCGTCTATTGGCTCCGCTTTGCGCCCTTCGTCGACGATATGTGGTTCGCCCTTGGTCCTGCAGCGCAATACCGAAGCGATCGGCTGTTCAAAGAGTTTCGCGAGCGGGCGAAGGGGCGGCTCTTGGACCTTGAAGGTGCGTCGGGGGATAACAACGCGTTCGTGATGAGGATCGGTGCTCACGTCGCTATCGAGTTCGGCGCCACAGGTCACGCGTTCTATTTGCTGAGGTGGGACGCTTTGCCGCCGGCCGTGTCCAGGGCGCTGACCTCGGGCAAGGCGAAGGACTATGTAGCGCTCGGCCAGCTCAAGCCTGAGCGACACGAATGGAAGCAGAGCCACCGGGATGCACCCGTCGCACTCAGGAGCTGGGAGCAGAAGTTCGACGATGAGCTATTGCCGCGATTGGGTGTAGCGCCGAAGGAGCGGCCGGTATGCGTGCCGGATCTCGAGAAACTCCTGCAAGGCCGCGATGTCATCGTGGTGGATAACAGGGCCAAGGGAGGCTCGCTTAGGATTGGACCGGATGAAGTGCTGGTTGGTGTAGCACGCCAGCTTTCGGCGTTGGGCATGTTGCTGCGGCGCGGTCGCGGCTGGATCAAGGAGTGAGGAGATGATCCGATTGTTCGGTTCGAAGGGCGGGGAAGGCCCATCCGAAGGCCGCTCCGCGTCGGAGGTCGATGTATCTTGGGGGCGCGACGGCCTAGCATTCGCCCCCAATCCTGCCGTTGACGCGTGGCTCGATCGGCCCGGTGCATTCGGCGCGGATTCGGAACTAGTGCTGTGGCTTCGGCAATTGGACGAGGAAGGCTACGTCAAGGCGGGGCCGTCCGGCGCGTCGATAGACTGGGAGTCCTATTACCAGCTTGAAGCCGCGGAAGGCCACTCTGCTTCGCTTCATCTGTTGAAGCTGCCTCCGAAGCGGGGCTGGCGGCCGGCGCTGTCCAGCCGGGGCGGACTCTCGGATGCGAACTTCGCCATCTCCATCCAGGGCTGGCGCGATGCGTCCGGCGCGGAGCCGGGGGGAGACGTGGACATCCAGGGGGCGATTCTCTCAGCAGACGACAAGCAATCGCTGCTCTCCGAGTCAGCATGGCGCGCCGTCCAGGCCATCGTCGAGATGCGCTCCAATTCGGCCGAAAGGCGCAGCCCCGAAGACAACAAGCGCGATTGGGCTCGAATCAGGCGGTACGCCATTGACGCCAAGGCCGATCTTGCCGATTTCCTTGCCAAGACCGTCGTGCTGACCCCTGAGCGGATTGACGTCCAAATGCGCAAGGGCGGCGAGGGGGCCCAAGATATGGTGGAGATCATGCCCGGATTTGACGGTGCTCCGAGCCGATGGTTGGAGATTTTCGATCGATTCGAAGGAGTCCCGGATCGCTACGAGATACCCGATGGCTCGGGCTTGGTCCACGTCCTGCTGTCTGAGGACGCGCGCACGGTTTTGTCAGAGATTCGGCGCATGCCAGGGCGACGGGTGGCCGGCGCCCGCGCGGAAGCGTTCCTGCGTAACCCGTTCGCGACGCTTGGCCCCTCGGCTGCAGCCATGATCGACCCGGATCAGTTCGAGCGCGCGCGTGAGGATGCCGGCATCGTTTTCGCAAGGTTCTCCGCGCGCGTCGTCGAAGACCAGTCCGGCTATCCGTGCGAGGTGGGCTTGCTCGTTGAGGAGGTCTTTGAGGGCAAGGTGGTGGCAGAGGAGTCCAAGTTCGAGTCCGCCTCCGAGCTCGAATCGTTCGTCGCCAAAATAGCGGGGCGCATTGCCGCTGGCGCGCAGTGCTGCCATTGGAAGGGCTTCGATCTCGAAATCCTGGGTGACTCCCCGGATCAAGCCGAGAAGCTGCGCTCCGCGTTAGACAGGCTCGCCCAGCCGCGCAAGATCAAAACGTCGGACATCTTCGATCTGCTGCTGTATTCCGAGCGCATCGAAGGCTTCGGCGTCGAGAAGCCCTACTACTCGCCCTTCATCGCTAAGAAGAGCGACGACGACGGTTGGGTGCCGGAGAATATCGACCTTGGCCTGTGGTTCACTGACCCCAAGGGCGAGGCGGTGGCAATACCGCTCGATGGGCGTGACTTGGACAAGTTCCGTAAGGAGATCGAGCAGGCCGAGCAGGAGAGTCGACAGACTTTCTCATTCCCTGGTTGCCCAAAGCCTGTGCCGATTGGCTGGGCTAAAGAGGCTCTCGAAACCTTGGGCAAGGTCAGGGAAGAAGTCAAAGGCGGAAATTACGATCCCGGCAAGGACAAATCGGGTCGCAATGCGGTCGAGCGCACGGGCTTGGTGGTCAAGCCCAACGTGGATGGGCTCGACTACGAAGAGCGACGTGGAGAGCTGTCGGCGGACAAGGCGCCGCCTGCGATGCCATCGAGCCTGCGTCTCGGGATCGAGCTCAAAGACCATCAGCGGGAGGGCTTGGCTTGGCTGCAAAAGATGTGGCGGCATTCACCGTCAGCATGCCGCGGTGCGCTCTTGGCCGATGACATGGGCCTTGGCAAGACCATCCAGTTGTTGGCCTTCATGGCCTCACTGATCGAGGCTGAGCCTCGCGTCGATCCATTTTTGGTCATCGCGCCCGTTTCGTTGCTGGACAACTGGAAAGCTGAGATCGAGAAGTTCTTCGCTGAGGGGGCGATGGATGTTCTCATGCTCTATGGCTCAAACCTCGCGGCCAAGCGCGCGCCGAAGTCCGCGCTTGATGACGGGCTGATTGAACCGGGTTCGCCCAAGCTCCTCGCTCCAGGCTGGCTGGGGTCGGCCAAGGTTGTACTGACGACATACGAGACCCTGCGCGACTTGGAGTTCTCCCTAGCCGCTCAGAAGTGGTCGGTGGTGGTTTGCGATGAGGCTCAGAAGATCAAGAACCCCAACGCGATGGTGACGCGGGCGGCCAAGAAGCAGAACGCCAGGCTCAAGATCGCGTGTACCGGCACGCCCGTCGAGAACACACTCGCTGACCTATGGTGCCTGTTCGACTTCGTGCAACCGGGCTTGCTTGGCTCTTTGAAGGATTTCGGCAGCAAATACCGCAGACCCATTGAGGCGGAGACCGAAGACGAGAGAGAACGCATCGAGGAGCTACGCGTTCTCATCGAGCCGCAGAAACTGCGTCGCACCAAGGCGGAGGTTGCCAAGGACTTGCCTAGGAAGCTCGTGCATGAGGGCTGCCGTAAGCTCCCGCTGTCCGCACGCCAGCGGGCTCTCTATGCGGATGCGGTGGCCCAGTTCAAGTCGCGCGGGCAAGGGCAGGGCAGTGGCCTGCAATCGCCGTTGGGGCTTCTGCAATACCTGCGCCGCCTTTGCTCAGATCCGCGGCCTCCGGGCCACATCGCCACTACCGACGAATCCGTCGAGGTCACTAGGAAGGCTTCGCCCAAGATGCACTGGATGCTTGGGCGGCTCAAAGAAATTGAGGCGTCGAGATCTGGCGACAAGGTCATTGTCTTCTGCGAGTTTCGGGACTTGCAGCGGGTCATCCAACGGGCCATATCCGAGGTGTTCGGCTTTGTGCCTGACGTAATCAACGGGGATACCTCGACCGAATCCGGCTCCGCCAACAGCCGTCAAGCTCGCATTACGGCATATCAGGACGCTCCGGGGTTCGGCGTGATCATCCTTTCCCCACTCGCAGTCGGCTTCGGCGTTAACATCCAAGCCGCCAACCACGTCATTCACTACACCCGCACATGGAACCCGGCCAAGGAGGACCAAGCCACCGACCGCGCATATCGTATTGGGCAGCGAAAGGACGTGCATGTTTACTACCCGGTCGTGGTCGGCGGCGATTTCGGGACTTTCGACGAGAAGCTCGACCTCCTGCTTGAACGTAAACGCGCGTTGTCCCACGACATGCTCAATGGGTCTGGCGATGTGACGCCATCGGATTTTGCCGACATCCAAGCGCCGGGCGGCGGCTCACCATTTAGCGAAGAGCCTTTCGACGCAGCCGATGTCGGTTCCCTAGGGCCGGATGCTTTTGAGGCCTTCTGCGCGCTGTTGTGGAGCAAGCAGGGCTACTCGCGAACGATCAAGACGCCCAAGACGGGTGATGGCGGCGTGGACATCGTGGCCATCGATGGCAATCGCGGCGCTCTCATCCAATGCAAAAGCTCTGGCGTCGAGGGCAAGGATATGGGCTGGGAGGCCGTCAAGGATATCTCGGCCGGATCGGCGGCATATTCGGCGAGATATCCGGGCGTCGAGTTCGAGCTCTTCGCTGCCACCAATCGCCGGTTCAACCAATCGGCCCGACAGCAAGCGTCGCTGCTGAATGTGACGTTGATCGAAGGGGGCGATCTGATCGATTTGCTTTCCAAGCACCCGACCAAGCGCGGCGAGCTCGATCGCTTCGCGATGGCTGGCTGGTCGCGTTGAGGGCAGACATAGCAACGGCTGGAACGTCTTGGCGCGTTTACCTTGGACGGGTATGTATCACGCGACTGCCATCGTCTCTGAGCCAGGTGGGGGCACAGCCATTCCGGAGACGCCATGCGAAAGGTTGGTGTTTCGCTTGGCCCCGATTTTCCGTTCCGGGAAAAATCGGGCAAAGGGTACAGTTAGTGCACCCGCAGCCTGTTTCGACTCGAAAAAAACTCACCGCAGTCGCGCGCAAGTGTTTGATTTACGGATCGGCGCATGCGTTGGGGTGCGGTTGAGGCAAAGAAAGTGGAACAATAGCGAAAGAATTCGGCGCAAAGTTTCTGGTACTTTGACTTTAAAAATGCTTGGCAGAAAAGCAAGCTTGATGGAGCAACTATGGGCTACGACATAATCGGGGACGTTCACGGGCAGGCGGGCAAACTTCGGGCGCTTCTAGCACGATTGGGCTACGCAAATCAAGAGGGGGTGATGCGACACCCTGAGCGAATGGCCATTTTTGTCGGAGACTTCATCGACCGAGGTCCACATCAGCTTGAGGTGCTCGATATTGTTCGCCCGATGGTTGAGGAAGGCAGCGCTCTTGCGACAATGGGGAACCACGAATTCAACGCTATTGCCTGGTATTTGCGTGACCCCGACCAGGACGACGAGTATCTGCGACCTCGCAAGGGCGAGGTAGGCGAGAAAAATCGGCATCAGCATGCAGCGTTTCTGGCTGAAATCGAGCACAAGCCGGACCTTCACGCAGACATCATCGACTGGTTCCTTTCTCTACCGCTCTGGCTCGACTTGCCCGAGTTACGGGTAATTCATGCTTGCTGGCATCCGGAGTTTATGGCCGAGCTTGAGTCACACTTGAAGCCGGGCCGCCTGCTCGACGAAGACATGATGGTCAAGGCCAGTCGCAAAGGCACAAGGGAATATCACCTCGTCGAAACTTTGCTCAAAGGCATTGAAGTCGAGCTTCCGCCTGGCTGCTCCTTTAAAGACAAGTCGGGACATACACGGCGCGAGGCTCGTACTCGCTGGTGGAATGAGGCTGCGAAAACCTATCGTCTTGCCGCTCTGGTCTCTCCTGAGAGCGAACCACAACTGCCAGATACAGACATTCCCGAGGATGCGAGAATCGGCTACGCCGGTGATAAGCCGGTGTTCGTGGGACACTATTGGATGACTGGCGAGCCCGAGATTCTATCGTCCACGGTTGCGTGCGTCGATTACAGCGCTGGTAAAGGTGGTCCGCTCGTAGCGTACCGCTGGAGCGGCGAGCAAGAATTGACTTCTAGCCAGTTCGTTTTGTCGCATTGACTATAAATACTCCAATGAATTCAACTATATAAGAGTTCGTGTGCAGAATAATAGAAAATTTTCGATGATTTAGGAGGGGACTATGGGGCTTCTGAATATATTTGGGAAGAAAAAGCCGAAAACTGCATGGGACGAACTCAACGATAACCCGACATTTCGTCAGCAAAAAGAGCTGTTTGAGCTGATGAGTCGTATGTGCGAGGATGGAGTCGATGCCGACGAAATGCCGAACGGACGAGGAGTGTTCGGCATGTCCGCTGCCAATCCGATCCCTTGCCATACGACGTTTGGCAGCACCGCGTATCTTGGTCGTCTACGTACTTTGGACGGAGTGAAAGTCGGCTACCATCGTCTTGGCTCTGTCTCTGCGGATGTGAGTGCCCATCCAGTCGACGCGTATGAAATATCTCATCCTGATGGAGAGAAGTTGGCCACGATATTCATATCGCCCTATCAGAAGCGGATTTCGAAAAAAGCGCCAGTCGGCTTTAAGCTTGAGGTGTATCCGTGGGATAAATAGGCAGGAAAGGAGCGTTGGGGGCACTTTTGGGAGCATCTTCCTTCCCAGTTCGGCGGATGGTTGCGCCAGCACTGCGGTCGGGAGTTCGATCCTCCGCTTTTATGGCACGGGTAGCAGAGAATAAAACGCATGCTAGGTGGTCCCGCATCCGAGGGGCTTGACACCAGAAACAGTGGCTGAAGAGGCGAACCGTGCCCTTCTTCAGGGCTCAAACTTGATATTTGCCTGCTCGAGCATCCACACTTCAATCTTGTGATGCCACATGCGTAGCAGATCAAGAGGGCGACGCCGATAGTGTTTCTCAGCAATTGCGGACGGCTTATGCCCTTGGATTTGGGCGACAACGCCCACGGGAACCTCAACCCACTCCGACAGCGTGCCGAATGATCGACGCAGGCCATGAAGCGAGAGGTGCGGCAAACCGGTCGGCGCTAATGCACGGTTATGCGCATGACGCGGTTCGGCAATCTTCCCATCCGACGCGGTCTTGCTGGCGAACACCCACTCCGACGGTTCCCACCTCTCGTTCCTTTGTGTGAGACGCGCAGTTTGGCGTTTGTTGGGAGGGGTTTCGTTCAGCCGTTGAAGGTATAACAACAGGCTCGCTAAGTACGGAGTGAGCGGAATAGTGCGACCGCCGGTACCTTCCACTTTGTCGTTCATCGTCAGGCTCCGCCACCGAAAGTCCACGTCTTCCCAGCGCAATGCGGCTAGCTCCTCCCGACGGGCTCCGGTGATCAGAAGCCCTTGAAGGTATGCGCTGATGACTGGATTGGCGATGCCACGTACCGCGCCAAACCAAACAGATAGCTGTTCGCGTTGTAGGCAGTCGTCCTTCGCGGTACTTCGAGGGAGAATGCCCTTAACCTTGGGCGAAGCATAAGCGTCTTGGGGGATGACGCCCGAGTACATATCGTGAGTGTCGCACCACCGAATGAAGGCCTTGAATAGACCGAAGGCATGGCCGGCATTCGTTGGTCCCCGGGGTATTTCGGCCTCAAGCCACTCGGACATGGATGTTGCCGTGATCTCGTTCAACCTGCGCGGCATGAGGGGAGCCAGAGGTCCACGCACTTTCTCTTTCCCGCCGCGCTTTGCAATACCTCCGCCGGGCGATGAGAGGTTGATATGGTCAAGGATGTACCTCTCCGACCGCGGCTTTTTCGTTTTGGGCGAGATCTTTGTCCGCAGATGCTCCAAGTAATGCCCCCACGCTTCGCCTACAGTTACGTCCTGACGCCGCTTCGCTGCCTGCCGAGCTTCGTGCGCGGCCTTCTGCTCTGCCTCTTTTTCGCGCGGATCAACACCACCATCAATAACCGTCTGGAGACTACGCGCTCGCTCCTGAGCCTGGTCGATTGTCCAGCTTCTCGAATCGCCGATCGTAATCCGCACGGTCGAGCCATGGATCTTCCCCTGAAAAATGTAAGCCTTGGCCCCACCAGCTGTGGCGCGCAAGCCGAGTCCTGGAGTCTTGCTGTCCCAGAGAAACGACTGCGACTTACCCTGTTCGCAGCGATGCGCCTCTACCCGAGCCGCAGTGAAGTTTACCTTCGCCACCTAGCCTCCTCGTTCGTAAGCCGCCGATTCCATGTAACCGCCATGTAACCAGATTATGCGGCAATGAAGGTATGCTGATCAATATCAATGAGATGGTGGCATGATAAGAATCATTAAAATACAAACACTTATCGAACTAAATCAACGAAGATCCATGTCGATAAACGTCGACTTGTTCGCATTCGCAATGCGAAGGTCGGGGGTTCGATCCTCCTCCTCCCACCATAAATTGTTTTGCATTGAGAAACACCTCCAAAACTTCGGCGGCGTCACCGATCCGTTCCTTTATGTGCGATCCACACGCGGGGGAATCACGCTGAGGCACGGCGTCGCTTACTCCCTTCGCCGCTTTTATACACTGTTGCAGCAAATGTCGCGCACCCGCTGGGTCGAGCATATTAAGGCTAATCGGCGTAACCACGCCATCCTCGGTGACGCGGACGACTTGGCGGACTTCCTGTTTTGCGCCGAGCTAACGTCAAGAGTGGTGTATGAACATTTTGATGGCGGTCGATTTCAAGCGGCGAGTTTCTGCTGAACCGGTCGATCGTCTTGCACCGGTTCGCCGTCCTTGAAGGCCACACCCTCGAGCAACAGCTTGATCTTTTCCGGGCCGTTGATACGGCGCCAAGTTTTCTCGGCTTCCTCAATCAGCTTGAATGCCAGGCCGAGGAAGGTAGGTCGCGACACGCAGTTACGCGTACGTGTCGTACGGTGGCGCACCGTCGCGAACGTCGATTCAATCGCGTTGGTGGTACGCAGATGCTGCCAATGTTCGGCGGGGAACTCGTAGAAGGCCAGCAAGCTCTCTCGGTCCTTCTTCAGCGTCTCCGCCGCCTTCGGATATTTGGCCGCATAGATCGACACGAAACGATCGAACGCGGCATGGGCTTCGGCACGCGTCGCGGCCATCCAGATCGATTGCATGTCGGCCTTCGCGCGCGCCTGCTGCGACTTGGGCAGCGCGTTGAGCACGTTGCCCATCTTGTGAAACCAACAGCGCTGACCACGCGTTGTCGGAAACACTTCCTCCAGCGCCGCCCAGAAGCCCATCGCGCCGTCGCCGACCGCCAGCCGTGGACCCGCCTTCAGACCGCGCTTTTTCAGGTCGAGCAACAGTTCCAGCCACGATGCTTTCGTCTCGCGATACCCATCGCCGATCGCCACGCGCTCTTTGCTCCCATCCGGCCTCACGCCGATGATCACGAGCAAGCATTGACCGTCCGAGTTCTCGCTGCGCAGCCCGGTGTGAATGCCGTCCACCCACCAGTACACATAGTGTGATTCCGACAAGTCCCGCTTGCTCCAGGCCGCATGATCTTCAGCCCATTGCGCCTTCAGCCGACTCACCACGTTGGCCGACAAGCCCTTGGCGTCATCGCCCACGAGCACCTTTAACGCTTCGCCCATGTCGCCCGTCGAAATACCCTTCAGATACAGCCACGGCAGGGCTGCGCTTACGCGGGGCGACTTCCTCACGTACGGCGGCACGATCGTCGAGTTGAACTTCACGCCGAATCCTGATCGATCACGCACCTTCGGTACCTTCACCTGAATCGGCCCGGCCGCCGTCAACACATCGCGTTCCGGCAAGTAGCCGTTGCGGACCACCGCGCGCTGTCCATGCATGGTCTTGACGTTCGCGAACCGCTCCATCAGCTCTGCCAGCTCCGCTTCAATCGCTTGTTGAATCACTTGCCGTGCCCCTTGACGAACCAAATCGTCCAGCCCCAGGCCGGCGCCCAATAGACCGACAACTGCTTTTTCCGTATCCTTGCTCATGGTGGATGGTTTGTTGTTTGCTGGTTTCCGACTTCGACAATCAGATTCTCAGCTGAAACCTCCACCGCCTTCAACTTCCCGCCTCAACTCCCCCGTACACCAGATTCGACTTTAGCTCTTTTGCGCCTCGCGTCAGTCACTGACCATCGTTGGTGCACACTTGCGTAAGCTGGACGGCCCTCATTGCTTCTACTGTGGGCGGGGAGTTACCGAGGCCGACGTCGATCACTTTGTCCCATTTTCGCTGTATCCAAGGGACCAAGCTCACAATTTGTGCTCGCGCACCTGACCTGCAATCGCAGTAAATCGGACACGCTTGCTGCTAAGCCTCACCTCGAACGTTGGCTTGAAACACTCATGACCCGAGCTGGCGAGCTGGATGAAATCGGCGCGTTAGCGGGCATGGCGAGTGATGGCATTACCGCACACAGAGTAGCGGTGTGGGGCTACACGAACGCCAGTGTCACGGGCGGCCGCGCATGGCTGTCTGCGTCGAGTTATGAGCGGGTGAGTACCGACTACCTTGGTCTTTTCGAAGACTAGACTTTGCTTGGCGCGGCGCTGCAACGGTGGTCTGCCACCATGACATTCCGGGTTCGGCCAATGAGGAGTCTTCCGCGTAACCGACTCCGAGCGACTGATCGACCTTCTGTTGCAGACACCCATAAGCGTCCACGAAATTCGGTGCGATTCTTAATCGCTGCCTCAACTGTAGCCGTTAGTATAGTTAGTATATTTATCCAGCGTTACTGCGTCCGTCACTTGACCTTGCCCGAACCCCACCCATAATCCAATGACCTACTTCGTTGATATTTTCTCGGTAGATACATTCGAGGGCTTTTCAAATACCCCCAAGAATACTGCAGGTTTCCACCCCAACCGCAAGGCTTGGGTTACCAAAATCAAACCCGGCGACAAAATTCTTTGCTACCTTAAGGGGCTGTCCTGCTGGGTAGGCATATTAGAGGTCATGGGGCCGATGGCGGAGGCGGCGCCGAGCAGCGAAATCCTCAGCGAGTACACGCTGCAATTCCCCGTGAAGCCGATCGTCTGGTTGAAGAAAGGCGCACTTCTACCCATTAAGCGTTCCGACGTTTGGGCCGCCCTATCCTTCACGAAGGACGTAACGCCCGGGGCCGGCGGGTGGAATGCCATCCTGCGTAGCAGTGGCGTTCGATTACGGGAACCCGACGGTCAGAAAGTGGAGGAGCTACTTTCTCACCAGTCCCAGCATCCGACTCCTGATGATATCGCTGACGAGACTTGGGAAAAGCACCGCAGCCTGAAGATGATTAATGCCGTGGGAAAGCTTGTGGCGGTGCAGATTCCCCTTGATGAGCAAGAGGCCGAAGCTCCTCAGCCTGAGACGCTTACTCCGAAACCATGCGACATACCAGACCTTGCAAATCTCCCGCCGCAGGTCCGAACTTCCCACAAGATGCAGGCGTTGCTCGCCGACATTGGGATCGCCATGGGATTTGAGGTCTGGATACCGAAGGCTGACAAGGAAGCTGTTCTTTCAGAGATGGGTAACCACGAGCTGTTGGCGGCCCTCCCCTACACGCAGCTTTCCGAACCGGCCATCAAGACGGTCGAACAGATTGATGTTCTCTGGCTACAAAAGAAGACCATCGTGCGTGCCTTTGAAGTCGAGCACACAACCGCGGTCTACTCAGGGATCTTACGCATGGCGGACCTGCTGGCGCTGCAGCCCAACTTCCACACGAGGCTGCACATCGTGGCGCCGGAAGAACGGCGCAAAAAGGTGTTTCAGGAGCTGATGCGGCCGGCGTTCTCGATTTTCCCGCAGGGGCCATTGTCAGCGCTTTGCAGCTACCTACCATATGAGAAGGTGCAGGACCTGGCCGCTAACCCCACTTTGGAATATCTCAAGCAGGAAGTGCTGGACAAATACGAGGAATTTGCGGAGGAAGCGGAGTGAGTTGCCCCGGGCTTGCTAGGCACTCCCTACAATCTTCGTTTGAAGAGGCGCTGACCTCGTTCATCGTCCTCCCCGCTTCGCCAGCGAGCGCCGAGCCGTCGCAGATCCGGCCGACCGACGTCGCGATCGGGTCCTTGATCTCCTTGGCCGTGCTCGACGAACGTTTCGCAAGGCTGCGCACCTCGCTTGCGGCCACCGCGAAGCTGCGTCCTTGCTCACGGGCGCGCCGTTTCGACGACCGCGTTCAGCGCGAGAATGTTGGTCTGAAACGCAACGCCTCGATGATCGCCGTGATGTCCGCGATCTTCGTCGCGCTGTCGCTGATGCGCTGCGTCGTGTTGACGACCTCGGGCCGGCCACCGCGCCGCCCTTCTGCGCAACTTACGACGCAATGACCGATGAAACAGAAGCCTGCACGGTTTTACGCGTATTTAAAATGCGTGATGAATGCATCGCCTTTCGTTTGAATTTCGGTCTCTTTTCCATTTGGCAGCAATTCTCCATGCCAGCACAGCGGTGCTTTACCGGAGGACAATGTTTTATTCATCCACCCGGACCGGTCACGGTTGAGGTAGGCTTAGCCAATCCCCTTATGTCCCCCGTTCTGCGCCCAGATGGACTGTCTCCCCTCGGGGCACGCACCCCAATAGCTCGTCTCCACGTATGTCAACTCCGGACTCCGGCAACCGCGATCTCCGCGCTGCATTGAGCGACCTAGACGGCGCCCGCAACTGGATGGCATCCATCTGCGGCCCCCACGGCCTCCAGGTCAGTCATCCAGAGCGCTTGCGCTTCCACCAGTCCGGCACCGTACTTCGTTCGATGGCGACGACGATAGGCTACGTCGAATACGGCACCGACGTGACGGTCGCGGTGAGCGAGAGCAGTCCGCTGAACTGCTACAGCGTGAGCCTGCCGATGGTCGGTCAACAGGAGCTCGCAGCACACGGCAAGAGGTGGTTGTCGGATCAGGATTGCGGTCTGATCGTCAGTCCGCAGGAATCGCAGGATCTCGCGATCACCGGCAATTGCCGCAAGCTGCACGTCGCGATTCCGCGCTCCGCGCTCCAACAGGTGCTGCAGACGATGCTGCAACGCCCCGTCGAAGCGCCGCTCGTGTTCCAGCCCGACATGGATGCGGCCGCCGGCGATCAGGCATCGTGGTGGCGCATGGTCAAGTTCCTGGCCGGCGAGATGGAGCGCTCGGGACCGTCGCTGGGGCAGCTTTACATGTCCAGCGAGTTCGAACTGACGTTGCTGAAGGGGCTGCTGCTGTCACAGCCGCATAACTATTCGGAACAGCTAACCAACGCGACCGCGCCGACGCCACCGCATTATCTGACCCGCGCGCGCCAGTTCATTCACGACAACGCGCGCGAGCCGATCACGCTCGAAGACATCGAGCGCGCGTCGGGTGTGTCGCGCTTCAAGCTGTTCGACGGCTTCCGTCAATATTTCGGCGGCACGCCGATCGCGTATCTGAAACGCTACCGGCTCGAATCGGCGCGGCGCGATATTCTCGACGACCGCTCGGTGCGCAATATCTCGTCGGTGGCGCTGGGCTGGGGGATGTCGCATCTCGGCCGTTTCTCGACCGAGTACAAGGCATTGTTCGGCGAGTCGCCATCCGAGACGCTGAAGCGCGCGGCGCGGCGTTAGAACGTCCTATCGCGCGTTGCTTTCGCCGAACTTCTCGTAAAACAGCCGGTAATCCTGAATACCCTGTTCGGTGAGCCAGGTCTTGATCGCTTCGACCATCGGCGGTGGTCCGCACACGTACATGTCGAAGCCATTCGATTCGAAAAACGATCGGTCGAAATGCTCGGGAATCAGCCCGGTCTTGCCCGACCATTCCGGCGCCGGATTCATCACGACCGTCTCGACCGCGAATCCTTCGATGCTCGCCTTGTAGCCGTTGATGCGCCCGGTCTCGCACAGATCGGCTGCATTCGTGACGCCGTAGTACAGATGCACCGGATGCGCGACATTGCGTTTCGCCGAGAAGTCGTCGAGCATGCCGAGGAAGGCGGAGAGTCCCGTGCCGCCCGCCACCATCACGAGCGGACGCTCGACCTGGCGCAGATAGAACGCGCCGAGCGGCGCCTCGAACTCGACCGTATCACCGGCCTTGCAACGTTCGCGCAGATAGTTGCTCATCATGCCGTCGGGCAACAGACGGATCAGGAATTGCAACTCGTTGCGCGCGTTCGGATGATTCGCGAACGAGTACGAACGCCATTCTTCGGTGCCGGGCACCTTCACGCGCGCATACTGGCCCGGCAGAAAATCGAGCTGACGCTCATGCGCGCTCGCATCGACACGCAGAATCGCGGTCGTCGCCGACACCAGCTCGACGCCGACCACGCTCGCGCACACGGTGCTCGTGCCGGCGCCTTCGCACAGCGTCGAGTCGAAGTCGAAATAGAACGACGCATCCGACTTCACGCGCGTCTGGCACGAGAGGATCTTGCGCTGCGCGAGGTCCTCTTCGCTGAGCGTTTCCTCGTCGACGTAATCGAGCGTGTAGTCGCCCGATTCGCAGCGCCCCTGGCAGGTGCCGCACACGCCTTCGCGGCAGTCGAGCGGAATGTTCACGCCGTTCTTCAGCGCCGCGTCGAGCAGCAGCTCGTTCGGGCTCAGATCGAAGAACGCGGTTTTGCCATCGGCAAAGCTCAACGCGACCTTATGTTTCATCGTCGTGCTCCCGGCTCACAGATGGTAGAAATCCAGCACCGCGTTGATGTGGTCGTTCAGCAGCAGCACGTGCTTGCGCTTGATCTTCCAGCTATCGCCCGACGCTTGCAGGTCGTACACCGCGCGGCCGTAGAAGTAGTCGGTCGAGCCGTGACGCGTGTACAGCGTCGACCAGTTCACGTTCGCTTCGACGCTCGAATCTTCGCGCTCGCTCAGTCGCACGTTACTGATCTGATGCATCGTGCGCGGCAGCGGTGTCGACGCGGCCGACTTGCCGGTGCGCAGCCGAAACACGCGGTCTTCGAGACCGGCGCGATCCGAGTAGTAAATCAGCGACATGCCCTGTTTCGGATCGGTCGTGTACACGTGCTCGGAATCCCACTGCGGCACATGGAACACGCTCTGCGGATCGAACAGGTCGACATATTCGTCCCATTGCTGCTTGTCGCACAGATCGGCCTTCAGATACAGAAACTGCTCGACGGAGTGTTGGAGTTGGCTCATGCCTGCTCTCCCTGCGATTCGATGGGTTTGTCGAGACCCTTGAGGATCGTGTCGCGCCAGGTGCCGTGCTGGTTCACGTAAATCCCTTCGTGGGTCAGCTCGGTGCCGGTCAGATTCGGCTCGATGCCGAGCAGCGTGGTGTTCGCGGTCGCGCCGCTGGCCCACTTGTGATGCCCGCGCGAGATGTCGCTCCAGCGTTCGAGGCGCGCCTGGAAGCCGCGCTGCTGTTCGCGGAACTCGACGAGATCGTCGGGCGTGCCCATGCCGGACACGTTGAAGAAGTCTTCGAACTGACGGATGCGGTTCTCGCGATCCTTCGCCGACTCGCCCTTCACGCCGATGCACTGGCTGATGACCTCGGTCTTGTTCCACGCGAGCGGCCGCACGATGCGCAGCTGCGAGCTGATCTGGTCCATGAAGAACAGGCTCGGGTAGACATTCAGATTGCGCAGCCGGTGCATCATCCATTCGGCCTTGTCGTGGCCATAGGCTTCGACGAGCCGCGGCATCACGCTCTCGTAGCCGGGACGCACTTGCGGATTCGGCATGTCGCTGAACAGCACGCTGTGGCCATTCCTGAATGCGAACCAGCCGTCGTCGGTTTCGCTGTCGCCGGCGCCGAGCTTGCTGTAGTCGAGCGTGCCGCCGGGGTTATCCCCTTTCTTCGCATTCGCCTCGATGCGGTGCTGCACGGTCGCTACGTAGTTGTAGTGCACGGTGCTCACGTGATAGCCGTCGAGACCGTTCTCGTTCTGCAGCTTCCAGTTGCCGTCGAACGTGTAGGTCGACTTGCCGGGCAGCACTTCGAGCTCGCCGGTCGGCGACTGCGCGACCATCATGTCGAAGAAGATGCGCGCGTCGCCGAGATAGTCTTCGAGCGTGTCGATGCCGTCGACGTCGAGGCTCACGAACACGAAGCCCTTGTAGCTCGCGATGCGCGCTTTCTTCAGGCCGCGCACCGACTTGTCGAAGTCGTCGCAGTATTCGCCCGGCGCCTTCACCTTCACGAGCCGGCCGTCGTTCTTGTAGCACCATGCATGGAACGGGCACGTGAAGGTCGACTGGTTGCCCTTGGTCATACGCGTGAGCGTCGCACCGCGGTGCTGGCACGCGTTGATCATCGCGTTCAGGTTGCCGGCGCCGTCGCGCGAGATGATCAGCGGCTGGCGGCCCGCGCGCATCGTCAGGAAATCGTCCTTGTTGGGGATCTCGCTTTCGTGGCACGCATAGATCCAGGCCTTCTCGAAGATGTGCTCCATCTCGAGCGAGAACAGCTCGGGCTCCGTGAACATTTCGCGGGCAATCCGGTACACGCCTTCCGCGGGGCGGAAGTCCAGACAGCCGCTGACGAATTCGCGCCATTCCGAGGCGCTGCGCTTCTCGCTCATGATGTCTCTCTCTCCTTGTGTCCAATCGTTTGAACGTGACAGGCTCGATTGAATACCCAAGTGGCGAGGCCAACTATCCAGCCAATTCGCATTTGCTATCCGAATAATTGGACCGCGCCTGGATAATCTGGCGATCGGGCGCAACCCCCGCCGGACGGGACTTCTGGCGTGCCGTTCCGGTGCATGCGGGCAAACACCCGGCTACGCAAACGTTTGCCTGCGCGCCATGTCTGCTACGCTCACGTTTTCGTAGGTCGCGTTTTTGACGGTGATTGCCGAGACGCGGCCGCTTCTTCACGCGCGACGTTCAGCGCATGTCAGAACCAAAAACGCATGGTGACGCGCCGACCGAACAACGTGATTGCGATCAGTGTCTTGCTGGCTGGCGCGATCCTCGCGATCGCCGTGTCGCTGCTCGCACAGATGCGCGAAGATGCGTTGCGGCGCGCGCAGGACTCCGTCGCCAACATATCCCTGCTGGTCCAGCGCGACGTGTCGCGCAATCTCGAGATCTACGACCTGTCGCTGCGCGCGGCGATCGACGGACTGAAGCAGCCGGGCGTGCTCGATCTGCCGCCGGAGATCCGCCAGATGGTGCTGTTCGACGGCTCGATCAGCGCAAAGGACATGGGCTCGGTATTCGTGCTCGACGAGAACGGCAACGTGCGCTTCGATTCGCGCGCGTGGCCGCCGCGCGCAAGTAACCATGCGGACCGCGACTACTTCAAGGCGCAGCGCGCTTCGCCCGACGTCGGCCTGTACATCAGCCATCCGTTCAGCCCGAGCGGCACCGACGATGACCTGCGCATCGCGCTGAGCCGGCGCATCTCGAGGCCGGACGGCAGCTTCAGCGGCGTGGTGGTCGGCACGCTGCGCCTCACGTATTTCCATCGGCTGTTCGACGGCATGAAGCTCGGGCCGAGCGGCTCGATGGCATTGATGCTCAGCGACGGCACGATGTTGATGCGCCGTCCTTACGATTCGAAAACGATCGGCATCAACCTGACCGGCACGGCCAACTTCTCGCGCTTCATCAAGCGGCCGAGCGGCGACTTCTTCGGCACGGCGGCGATCGATCGCGTCGAGCGCTGGTATGCGTTCCGCCATATCGACGGCTTTCCGCTGATCCTCGACGTCGCGCTCTCGACGCGCGACATCTACGTCGAGTGGCGGCGGCGCGCATGGATCATCGGCACGCTGATCGGCGCGCTCGACGTGACGATCATCGCGCTCGCGATCCTGTTCTCACGCCAGTTGCGTCTGCGCCGCGCGGCCGAGGAAGAGTTGCGCGAACTGGCGCGCACGGACGGGCTGACCGGCCTGAACAACCGCCGCGCCTTCGAGGAGCACGTGAACGACGAATGGCGACGCGCGCAGCGCACCGGCCGGCCGCTGTCGCTGCTACTGATCGATGTCGACAACTTCAAGGGCTTCAACGACCTGTACGGCCATTCGGCCGGCGACGAAGCGCTGATCGGCGTCGCGCGCTGTATCGCGCAGAACGTGCGACGTCCGGGCGATACGGCCGCGCGCTTCGGCGGCGAGGAGTTCGCGGTGCTGCTGCCGGACACCGACGCGACGGGCGCGCAGCGGATCGCCGAGCAGATGCGCGCGGCGGTGCAGGCGCTGCAATGCCGCCATGTGGCCAGCACGCATCACGTGCTGACGGTGAGCGCAGGCGCTGCGACCGCGCAGGGCGCGGCGCTCGCGACGAGCCGCGCGCTCGTCGACGCCGCCGACGAAGCGCTGTATCGCGCGAAGGATGCCGGCCGCAATCGGGTGATGCTGTACGGCGCGCCGACGGACCACTCCGCACGCGACGGCGCCGCGGTGACGCCGGACCCCGACCCGCGCCGCGCGAATTGACGCGCTTCCAGGGCTCGTTTCCCGAGCCACTTGTCGGCCCGCTTGCCAGCCCTTATTGCTCTCCGTAAACTCGCGCGTAACTTTTGCCGGACCCACGCCGCAGCGTGTGATCGGCACACACCACGCCGACCCTGAGGAGAATCCCCGCGATGGCCGCATCCTATTTTCCCCGCTGGCGCCGCCAGCCTGCCGGCGCCGAAGGCGGCATCGTCGGCATCGACGAACGGCTCGGGTGGCCGCAGATGTTCGCGATGGGCGTCCAGCACGTCGTCGCGATGTTCGGCTCGACCGTGCTCGCGCCGCTGCTGATGGGCTTCGATCCGAACCTGGCCATCTTCATGTCGGGGATCGGCACGCTGCTGTTCTTCGTGCTCGTCGGCGGGCGCGTGCCGAGCTATCTCGGTTCGAGCTTTGCGTTCATCGGCCTCGTGATCGCGGTGACCGGCTACGGCGGACACGGCGCGAACCCGAATATTGCGGTCGCGTTGGGCGGCATCATCGCGTGCGGCGTCGCGTACGGGGTGATCGGTCTGATCGTGGCGGCGGTCGGCACGGGCTGGATCGAAACGCTGATGCCGCCGGTCGTGACCGGCGCGATCGTCTGCGTGATCGGTCTGAACCTCGCGCCGATCGCCGTGCATGGCGTGAGCGGCAGCAATTTCGAGTCGTGGATGGCGCTCGTCACGGTGCTGTGCGTCGGCGCAGTCGCGGTGTTCACGCGCGGCATGCTCCAGCGTTTGCTGATCCTGGTCGGCCTGCTGCTTGCCTACGTCATTTACGCGATCGTCACGAACGGCCTCGGCATGGGCAAGCCGATCGATTTCTCGATCGTCGCGAACGCCGCGTGGTTCGGCATGCCGCACTTCATGTCGCCGGTGTTCGACCCGCACGCGATGACGCTGCTCGCGCCGATCGCGGTGATCCTCGTCGCCGAAAACCTCGGCCACATCAAGGCCGTCAGCGCGATGACGGGCCAGAACCTCGACCGCTATATCGGCCGCGCGTTTCTCGGCGATGCGCTCGCGACGATCGTGTCCGGCTTCGCGGGCGGTACCGGCGTGACCACGTACGCGGAGAACATCGGCGTGATGGCGGTCACGAAGATCTATTCGACGCTGGTGTTCGTGATCGCCGCGTTGATCGCGCTCGTGCTCGGCTTCTCGCCGAAGTTCGGCGCGGTGATCCAGACGATTCCGGGACCGGTGCTGGGCGGTGTGTCGATCGTCGTATTCGGGCTGATCGCGGTGACGGGCGCGCGCATCTGGGTCGTCAACAAGGTCGACTTCTCCGACAACCGCAATCTGATCGTCGCGGCCGTCACCCTCGTGCTCGGCGCCGGCGACTTCTCTCTGAAGCTCGGCGGCTTCGGGCTCGGCGGCATCGGCACCGCGACGTTCGGCGCGATCATCCTGTACGCGCTGCTGAGAAGAAAGCCGACGCAAGGGCCGGTGGCCTGAGCGTCTTTTATCGGCACTGGCATGTCAAGCGCCGGTGCCGATGCCAATGCGGCAGCCACCTCCTACCTTTTGCGCGCGGTCAGCGCCGTCTCCGACAGATCCACCTCGCGCATCAGCTTGTACAGCGTCTCGTCGTTGATGCGCTGGGTGTCGCGCAGGTCGAGCAGCGTCTTGCGCTCGGCGCGCATCGCCGCGAGCTTCATGCGGAATTCGAGGGCATCGGCACGGCGCGCGAGTTCGCGTGGCGCCTGTTCGTCGTCGAGCGTCGCGAGCCGGCGCCGGTACAGGTCCATCACCCGCGCGGTTACATCGGTCGCATACGCCTGAGCCGATTCCTCGAGGTCCGCGCATTCCGTGTCGTGCAGATGATCGACCGCGCGAATCGCCGACTGCGCGGCGAGCGTACGCGCGAGTGCTTCCTCTGCGGCATGCGGGTCCTTGCCGCGCCGCCAGCCGCGCAGCAGCAGCGGCAACGCGACCACCGCC
This sequence comes from Paraburkholderia sp. MM5477-R1, assembly GCF_050436385.1. NCBI lineage: Bacteria > Pseudomonadati > Pseudomonadota > Betaproteobacteria > Burkholderiales > Burkholderiaceae > Paraburkholderia > Paraburkholderia sp. MM5477-R1. The sequence continues at coordinate 1,004,341 of NZ_JBNDMC010000003.1, read as the reverse complement.
ACCAGCAGCGACACCAGGATCACCCCCGACGCGATGAAGATCGCGAGATCGCGTCCCGGCAGCGGCGTGCCGTTCGGCAGCACCTCCGGCAGCGACAGCACGCCCGCGAGCGTCACCGCGCCGCGCACGCCGGCCACCGTCGTCACCGACACCATGCGCAACCCGGGCACTGCGTTCGCGACGCCGTGCTTCGTCGCGCCGCGGCTCGCGAACCAGCGCAGCAGCCACACCCACGCGAAGCGCATCGCGTACAGCGCGAGCGCCACCGCAACGATATAGCCGATCAGCAGCGCGACCTGCGCGTCGTTGGTTTCGTGCGCGTCGAGCAGCGCGCGGCCGAGGATGTGCGGAAACTGCAGGCCGAGCATGATGAACACCATGCCGTTGAACACGAACTCGATCATCGTCCACGTGCTCGAGGCCCGCACGCGCGAGGCGACCTGCCATTTTTCCGTGATGCTCGCGTAGTTCATCATCATGCCGGCGGAGACCGCGGCGAGAACGCCCGACAGCTCGAAGCGCTCGGCGGTCAGATAGGCGGCGAACGGGATCAGCAGGGTCATCACGACGCCCGGCGCGGGATCGCCTTCTTCGGTGAGATTCAGGAAGCGCGCGGACACGAAGCTGAACACCGCGCTCACCGCCGCGCCGACCGCGAGGCCGCCCACCGCGATGATCACGAAGCTCACCGACGCTTCACGCAGCGAGAACGCGCCGGTCAGCGCGGCGGCGATCGCGAACTTCAGCGCGACGAGGCCTGACGCGTCGTTCATCAGCGCCTCGCCTTCGAGGATATGCATCAACTGGACCGGAATCTTGCCCTTGCCGGCGATGCCGGACAGCGCGACCGCGTCGGTCGGCGACAACACGGCGGCGAGGGCGAATGCGACCGGCAGCGAGATCTGCGGCACCAGCGCGTGCACGAAGTGACCGACCACCAGCACCGTCATGAACACGAGGCCTAGCGCGAGCATCAGGATCGCGCGGCGCGCCATGAAGAACTCGCGCTTCGGGATGCGCCAGCCGTCCGCGAACAGCAGCGGCGGAATGAACAGCAGCATGAAGATTTCCGGATCGAACGCGACGTGCAATTCGAGGCGCGGCCACGCGAGCATCGCGCCGATCGCGATCTGCACGAGCGGCAGCGGCAGCTTGAACGGCAGCGCGCGGGTCAGCATGCCGGACGCGGCGACGGCGAGTAGCAGGATCAGGACGGTAAAGACAATTTCCATCGTGTGTTTCGGGGGATGCAGGGTTGTCCCGGGAGAGGGCGCGATGCGCAGGGTCGAGTGTAGCCCGGCGGCGCGCGCAGTTGCCGCGAGCTTCGCCGCGACGTGGCCTGCGAATCCGTGCACCGCAACGGTGCGTGCGACGCCCACTGGCGGCGCACGAGCGCTGTCGCCGGTGCAATCTTTCGAGCGAGTTATAGCGCAGTGTGCGCCAGCGTGCGCATGGACCTTGCTTAACCGGTAACGATGACGCACATTTTGAGAGCTCGTTGCCGGTCGCGTTCGGACCGGCCGGCTCTCGCGTGAGAGGATTGCATGACGATTGCGCAACAGGACAGGGCGGCGAGCGTGCCGCACGGCTTCGAGGTCGAGGTGAGCTCGGGCCTTCAACGCTATTCGGTGCAGCACGGCGAACTGACGCTTACCAGCGTGTTCCAGCCGATTTTCAGTCTGTCGCACCTGCGCGCGGTCGGCTATGAGGGCTTGCTGCGCGCGCACGACGCGCTCGATCGCGCGGTGTCGCCGCTCGATGTGTTCGGCGAGGCCGCGCGCCTCGGCGACGCGCTGCAGGTCGACCGGCTGGCGCAGACGCTGCATCTGGAGAACTTCAAGGTGCTCGGCGCCGAGCGCGAATGGTTGTTCCTGAACGTGCACCCGGGCGTGCTGACCGACCCGTATCTCGCGGCCGCTTTGCTCGCCAATCTGCGGCGGCTCGATCTGTCGCCACGGCGCGTCGTGCTCGAAGTGCTCGAGCAGAGCGCCGAAGATCTCGATCGACTTGCCGACGCGGTGCGCGAGTTTCGCGAGCGCGGCTTCCTGATCGCGCTCGATGATTTCGGCGCCGGCCATTCGAACATCGAGCGGATCTGGCAACTGAATCCCGACATCGTGAAGCTCGACCGCGTCATGCTGTCGCATGCCGCGCATCGCGCCGACATGGCGACGATCCTGCCGGGGCTCGTGGCGATGCTGCATGAAGCGGGCAAGCTCGTGCTGATCGAGGGCATCGAAACCGAGCACGAAGCGCAGATGGCGCTCGCCTGCAATGCCGACTTCGTGCAGGGCTTTTTCTTTGGCCGGCCGAATCCGGGTGTTGCCGATCCGATCCACGCGGCGGTTTGCATCGGCGAAGTCACCGAGCGTTATCGTGAGCAGGCCGAGGCACGCGAGCGGCGCAGCGCGAGTCGGCTCGCCCCGTATCTGCGCGCGTTCGAGCGCGCCGCGGAGCGTCTCGCCGCCGGTGAGCCGCTCGACGAGGTGTGCTGGAATTTCCTCGCGCTCGATCACGTGGCGCGCTGTTTTCTGCTCGACGCGAAGGGGCGCCAGGCCGGCCGCAACGTCGTGCTGCGCGCCGATCGCGCGGCGCACGAAACGCGCTTTCTGCCGCTCGCCGACGCGCAGGGCGCGAACTGGCTGCGTCGGCCGTACTTCAGCGTCGCGATCAATGCGCCGGAGCGGGTGCACGTGACGCGGCCATATCTGTCGATCAACGAGGCGTTGCCGTGCGTGACGCTGTCGGTGGCGACGCGCGTCGGCAGCGAGACTTGCGTGCTGTGCGGCGATATCGACTGGGTCGAAGACGAACGCGACGCGCGCATCTGACATGATGTCGTTTTCAACGACACCAGGTTGCGCTCATGTCCGTGCTGCTCGAAGTGATTGCCACGACCGTCGCCGATGCGCGCGCTGCCGCGCAGGCCGGTGCCGACCGTCTCGAACTCGTGACCGCGATGGGCGAGGGCGGATTGACGCCGAGTGTGGGGTTGATCGAGGCGGTGGTTTCAGCGCTCGGCGTCCGGGCAGCCGGCGTACCCGTGAACGTGATCGTGCGGCCGCATAGCCGCGCGTTCGTCTACGACGCCGACGACTACGCGGTGATGCTGCGCGACATCCGGGCCGTCAAGGCGGCCGGCGCGAACGGCATCGTGATCGGCATGCTCGATGCGGAGCGGGCGATCGACCGCGAAGGTCTCGCGCGCGCGTGCGAAGCTGCCGATGGACTCGCGATCACGTTCCATCGCGCGTTCGACGAGGCGCGCGATCTGCGCGAAGCGCTCGACGTATTGCTCGGTTTCGAGGCGGTGACGAATGTGCTGACGTCGGGCGGACAGCCGTCGGTGCTGCGGGCGCAAGCGACGATCGGCGAACTGCTGCGGCAGGCTGCCGGTTCGCATTGCACGGTGCTCGCCGGTGCCGGCTTGACGGTCGATGCGGTCGCGGAGTTCGTAAGCAAAACGCACGTCGAGGCCGTGCATTTCGGCTCCGGCGTGCGCGTGAACGGCAACGGACTCGCGCCGGTCGATCCGGCGAAGGTGATGCAGGTGAGGGCGCTGCTCGACGCAATGCAACGGTGAGCAGCGCAACGAACCACTTACTTCGCGACCACCACCGGAATGCCGCGCAACTGTCCGGCGCCCTTCATCTCCTCGAGCGACTTCTTCACCGCGACACCCGTCGCCGCATCGATGCCGAGGCGCGCGGCGAGGTCACGCTCACCACGCTTGACCCCCGCCAGATTCGCCAGCTTCACGTGCCCATACCCGCGCACGCGCGCATGCAGTTCAGCGAGTTTCGCGACGTCGTCGAAATGGCTCGCGTCGAGTTTCGCTAGCGCACGTTGCAGCGTGGTTTCGTAATCGCTCGCGAGCTCGCGCTCCATCTTGCGCTCGAGCGTGCGGCCGAACGGATCGAGCGCAGAGCCACGCAGACCGCGCCATTTCGCGAGCAGGCCGAGCACGGGCCACATCCACTGACCATAGGTTTTCTTCGTCGGCACGGCGCCGGGCTGCGCACGCGTGAGCGTCGGCGGCGCGAGGTTGAAGCGGATCGTGAAGTCCTTGCCGGCGACGCCCTCGAACTGCGCTTCGAGCGCATCGCGGAAAGCGGCATCCGTATGCAGACGCGCAACTTCGTATTCATCCTTTACCGCGAGCAGCCGGTAGAACGTGCTCGCGACCGCGCGCGTCACGCGCTCGCTCGCCGCATCGACGGCGGTTTCCGCGCGCCGTGCCGCATCGACGAGCGAGCGATACCGCTTCACATAAGCCGCGCCGCCATACGCGAGCAGCCGTGCTTCGCGATGGGCGATCAGCTCGTCGAGCGTATCGACCCGCACGCTCGGCTTCGGTGCATGACGCGACTGCCACAGCGATTCGAGCGCGGCGGGATCAGCCGCGGCCATGCGCCCGATCGAGAACGCGAGCTGGTTCATCTGCACGGCGACGTTGTTCAGTTCGATCGCGCGCATCATCGCGGCGAACGACACCGGCACGAGACCGAGTTGCCACGCGAAACCGAGCATCAGAATGTTCGCGCCGATCGTATCGCCGAGAAAACGCGTTGCGAGCGCTTGCGCGTCGCAAGTCGACATACGCTCTTCGCCGGCCGCGTGACGCATCTTGTCAATCAGCGCGTCGGCATGCAGCGTCGCATCCGGGTTCTGCACGAAGCTCGCGTTCGGAATCGCATGCGTGTTGACGACGATGCGCGTGCGGCCATGTCGCACCGTCTGCAGTGCATCGGCACTCGCGCCGACGACCATGTCACAGGCGAGCAGCACGTCGGCCTGCTGCGTGTCGATGCGGACCTGGTTCAGCCATTCGTCGCGGGCGGCAAAGCGCACGAACGACAGCACCGCGCCGCCCTTCTGCGCGAAGCCCATGAAGTCGAGCACCGACGCGCTCTTGCCTTCGAGGTGCGCGGCCATGCTGATCAAGGCGCCGACCGTCACGACGCCGGTGCCGCCGACACCCGTGATGAGGATGTCGTACGGCGCGGCATCGAGTTGCATCGCGGGAATCGGCAACGCGTTGACGTGCGTGGCGAGCGCCTGCGGATCGAACGCGTCGCCCGCGGCTTTTTTCAGCGTACCGCCTTCGATGGTGACGAAGCTCGGGCAAAAGCCGTTCACGCACGAGTAGTCCTTGTTGCACGACGACTGATCGATGCGGCGCTTGCGACCGAGCGCGGTTTCCACCGGTTCCACCGACAAACAGTTCGACTGCACGCCGCAATCGCCGCAGCCTTCGCAGACTTCTTCGTTGATGAAGAGCCGTTTGTTCGGGTCGGGGAATTCGCCCTTCTTGCGGCGCCGGCGTTTTTCGGCCGCGCAGGTCTGGTCGTAGATCAGCACGGTCACGCCGTCGGTGTCGCGTAACTCGCGCTGCACCGCGTCCATCTCGCTGCGATGGTGAAACGTCGTGCCCTGCGGAAACTGGCCGTGATGGCCGTCGTATTTCTCCGGCTCGTCGCTGACCACGACGAAGCGCGACACGCCCTCGGCTTCGACCTGCCGCGCGATCTGCGGCACCGAGATGCTGCCGTCGACCGGCTGGCCGCCCGTCATCGCGACCGCGTCGTTGTAGAGGATCTTGTAGGTGATCGTCGCGTTCGCGGCGACCGCCTGGCGGATCGCGAGAATGCCGGAGTGAAAGTAGGTGCCGTCGCCGAGATTCTGGAATACGTGGCGGGTTTTCGTGAACATCGAATGCGCGGCCCAGTCGACGCCTTCGCCGCCCATCTGAATCAGCCCGGTCGTGTCGCGCTCCATCCACGACGCCATGAAATGACAGCCGATGCCCGCCTGCGCGATCGAGCCGTCCGGCACTTTCGTCGACGTGTTGTGCGGGCAGCCGGAGCAGAAGTACGGCGTGCGCTTCACGCTGTCCGCCGCATTCGACAGGATCTGCGGCGCGACCAGATCGACGACGCGTTCACGGCGATCGAGCGCCGGCTTGTGCTTCGCGAGCCAGTTCGCGAACACCGGGAGAATGCGCGACGGCCGCAATTCGCCGAGCGACGACAGCAGCAACGTGCCATCTTCGGCGTGCTTGCCGATCACGACCGGCCGTGTGCCGTGTGTGCGGTTGTACAGATAGTCCTTGACCTGTTGCTCGATGACCGGGCCTTTCTCTTCGATCACGAGCACTTCGGACAGACCCGACACGAACGCGTCGATGCGCGTCATCTCCAGCGGAAACGACAGCCCGACCTTGTAGATGCGCACGCCGGCCGCGTCGAGATCGGCGACCGTCAGATCGAGCCGGCGCAGCGTTTCCATCAGATCGAGATGCGCCTTGCCGCAGGTGACGATGCCGACATTGGCGTGCGGGCTCGGCGCGATCCATTTGTCGATGCTGTTCATGCGCGCAAACTGGCGCACCGCGTCGAGCTTCGCATGCAGACGCGCTTCGATCGTCAGGCTCGGCAGATCGGGCCAGCGGTTGTGCAGACCGCCGGCTGGTGCTTCGAATTCCGGTGGCGGTGTCCATTCGGTTTGCAGCGCGTCGAGATCGACGGTCGAGCCCGATTCGACGGTCTCCGAAATGGCCTTGTAGCCGACCCACGCGCCGGAGAAGCGCGACAATGCCCAGCCATACAGGCCGAATTCGAGCATGTCCGCGATGTTCGACGGATTCACGACCGGCATGTGCCAGCCGATCAACGCGAAGTCGCTCTGATGCGGCATCGACGACGACACGCAGCCGTGATCGTCGCCCGCGACCACCAGCACGCCGCCGTGCGGCGACGAGCCGTACGCGTTGCCGTGCTTCAAGGCATCGCCCGCGCGGTCGACGCCCGGGCCTTTGCCGTACCACATCGCGAATACGCCATCGACGGTGCGCTCGGGATCGGCTTCGACGCGCTGCGTGCCGAGCACGGCGGTGCCGCCGAGTTCTTCGTTGATCGCGGGCAGAAAGCGGATGTCGCTCGCGGCGAGCAGTTTTTTCGCCTTCCACAACTGCTGATCGACCATGCCGAGCGGCGAGCCGCGATAGCCGCTGATGAAACCGGCCGTGTTCAGGTTGCGGGTCTTGTCGAGCGTGCGCTGCATCAGCGCGAGGCGCACGAGCGCCTGCGTGCCGGTCAGAAAGATCCGGCCGCGCGTCGCGGTGAGATTGTCGGAAAGCTTGTAGTCGGCGAGTGCGGGCGTGCCGTCGATGGGCAGGCGAGCGGTCATGGGGGAGTCTCCAATGTTCTGGCTTCGCGCGCGGGCGGTGGGGTCACGGATGCCGCGCAGCGAAAGAGACTCTATTTTTTAGCGCTCGTGAGAGTGAATTATTTCTTCTTTAATCGGGCGTGCGCGAATGGGCGCGACGAGTCGCGCGTTTCGGCCCGCTTTTGAGCCGGATTTGCCACGCGGCGGCGCGCTTCGGGTATGCCCTAGGGTATCGTGAGGCGGCGAATGGGACGATGGCTATTGCTATTGCGCCGTGTTCGCCGCGATGTCCGGTTGGAGCGGTGCCGCATCGAGCGGCACGATTTCGTCGAAGTGCGCGTAGTCGATGTGGCTCACGCCGTCGCGCTCACTCATGATGTCGACGAACCGGTGCTGCCAGACGATCTGGTCGCAGGTCCACATGTGGCGCGCCTGCATGGTTTGCGACGTCGATTCGTCGATGCCTTCGAGCGTGAGCAGCAGCGAAACGTCGCGGCCTTTCAACGATTCGGCGTTTTCGCCGAACAGCGGGCTCGCTTCGTCGATGATGTGCATCAGCGTCCAGCCGAGCTTGAAGACCGGGTGCTGGTCGCGCACCAGCGCGAGGTCGTAGAGCTTGCGCAGCGTAAAGCCTTCGATCGAGGTCTCCAGACGCATGATGCGCAGCCGCGCGCGTGCCTCGGCGATCACGTTCTGACGCGCGTTGGCCGAGCGCACCATCAACGTCATGCGGCCGTCGATCGGCCGGATCACCGCGTAGCGCGCGAACATGATCTTCGCGTGCGGCCGCGAAAAGCGCGCGAAGATCAGTCCGGTCGCCAACGCGATGCTCGACATGCCGATGAAGATTTCGAGCGTCGCGATCCAGTGCGCGTAGACGGTTTGCGGATGCATGTCGCCGTAGCCGACCGTCGCGAGGGTTTCGACGCTAAAGAAGAACGCACCGCCGAAGCCCTTCGGAAACTGATTCGCGATCGGAGCGTCGCCGAGCATGTAGAGCGTGGCGAACACGATGTTGAGCAGCAGGAACAGCAGCGCGAGCGACACGAAGAACCCCGGCCAGCGCACGCCGAGCGCGCGGTGATACAGGTCTTGCCACAGCGGCGTCGGCATGCCGTGCGCGATCACCACGCGATCGTCGAGACGCATTTCGCGACTGCCGTGCGCGCGGCGCCTCGCGTCGGTGTCGCCGAGCGTGGAAAAACGGTCTGACGGTTCGCTTGCCATCACGCGCTCGTGGGAATGAAGACGTGGACAGCGTAGCATGGCGCGCTGCGCGAGTTTCCGCGCGGTGCGAAGGCAGCGCGGCGCGATGTATCGCCAGGGTGCGAGGTTGCGCGATGCCGTCGTTGAAATGCTTCCGGGCGCGTCCCGGAATTCAGGCTGGGTCAGGTCGCATCACGCGCGGCGTGCGGGTCGGGCGCAGCCGCGCGCCACACCCACCCACTCGCCGTCACGGAAACACGTGCGGCTTCGGAATTCCCGCGCCATGCTCGATATCGTCGACCGCCTGCCGATGCGCACTTTCCACCGCTTCGGCCTGCTCGGCATAACCCGCGTCGCCGCCGACCGTGGTCCACGCCTTGACGGCCTTCTCGCGATGACGGATTTCGTATTCCGCGTCCCAGCGCGCGCCACTGAGTTCGAGCGGACGAACGTGAATCGAATACACGCCGTATTGGAACAGCTGTTCAGCCATGATCGCCTCCAGCCGGCCGATCCGGCAGCGGCGCGCCGATGCGCGAGGACGCGCGACGCGCTGCCCCTTGGTTCGGCCTACAGTTCGATTTCCCCGAGGATACGATGTGCGAGCGCTTTGGCTTCTTCGAGCGCTTCTCCCGGCGTCGACGACGTCGAGTCGACTTCGTAGAGCGTGGTTTCCTGATCGGCGCTGGGTTCGCCTTCGTCGCGCGCGAGGGTGACGACACCTTGCCAGGCGTCATGTGCGACTTCTCTTATCGACGCGGTGGCCGTGTAGAGCCCTTTGGTGTAGGTGACGTCCTCCATGGCCTCGCTCCTTTTCGCAAAGGTTTCGATGTTTTCATCCTAGCACGGCGTGGCGGGATCGGTTCCCGCCCGGGGCAGCTTCGGACCGCGCGACGTGCTCATCCGTTACGCTACGCGCGCCCCAGGGCAGCAGAATTACAGCGCCGCGTTTTATAGCAGCGCGACCACCTCGTCGAGCGTCGGCGCATGCGCGCCGGCGTGGCCGCAAGCCGCCGCGCCGGCCGCGAGCGCGAACGCGAGATGCTCGGGCCACCCGCGTTGCGGCGCGCTCATCAGGCTGAACAGCAGACCGCCGATCGACGCATCGCCCGCGCCGACCGTATCGACCACTTCGACGCGCGGCGGCTTCGCCTCGATCACCGCGGCGCCGTCAAGCAGCATCGCCGCTTCGGGGCCGCGCGTGACGAGCACGGTGGCGGCGGGATTCATCGCGCGCAACTGCGCGAGCGCGGCGGCTTCGTCGCTGGTCTTGAAGATCATGCGCAGGTCTTCGTCCGATACCTTGATCAGATCCGCGAGCGCCGCCATCTTGCGCAGCGTCGGCTCGTAGCCGTGCTCCATCAGGTTGCGATAGTTCGGATCGAAGCTGATCTTCACGCCGTGCGAACGCAACTCGGCGGCGAGTTGCGCCAGTGTGTCGCCGAGCGGCTGACGCACGAGGCTGATGCAGCCGAAGTGCGCCCACTTCACCGCGTTCATCCAACCGGCGGGCAGCTTCGCCGGCTCGAACGCGAGGTCGGCGCCGTTCTCGCCCATGAAGAAGTACGCGGGCGGATGCGTCTGATGCACGATCGCGAGCAGCGGCGGACGCTCGACGCGCTGCAGGAAGCGCATGTCGAGGCCGGCCGCGACGCTCGCGTCCCACAGCTCGTCGGAAAAGTTATCGACGCCGAGCGAGCCCGCGCACGCGGTCGGCAGGCCGAGCCGCGCGACGCAGCGCGCGGCGTTCCAGCCCGCGCCGCCCGGACGCGACAGCCAGTGCGATGCGCCGGTGCGCACGAGATCGGTCAGGATGTCGCCGGCGGATACGAAAACGGGGAGGTTGGTCGTCGCGCTCATTGTGCTTTCTCCGCGGAAGCCGCTGCGGCGGGAGCGGCTGATTCAGCCGCAGCGTTTTCGCCGAGCGCATGGGCGAGCACTTCGTAGCACGCGCCCATCGTGTGATAGTCGGTCTTGCCGGCCGGGCTCTTTTCGTCGCTGTACTTGCGGTTGTCGCAGGTGAGGATGCGATACCAGGCGCCGTACTTGTGGTCCACGAAGTGCGTCCAGCTATAGCGCCAGATCTCGTCGTACCAGTCCCAGAAGCGCTCGTTGCCGGTGCGCTTGCCGAGCAGCGCGGCGGTCGCGAACGTTTCGGCCTGCACCCAGAAGTACTTGTCGTGATCGCACACGGTGCCGTCGGGGCCGAAGCCGTAATAGAGGCCGCCGTGGTCTTCGTCCCACGCGTGCGTCATCGCGGCGTCGAACAGTTCGATCGCGCGCGGCAGCAGCCACGGCAGCGGACGGAAGCGTTCGAGAATCAGCAGCAGCTTCGCCCATTCGGTCTGATGACCGGGCTGGAAGCCCCACGGACGGAAGATGTTCGAGCTGTCTTCCTCGTTGTAATGCCAGTCGACCGACCAGTCCGCGTGAAAGTGCTCCCACACGAGCCCTTGCGACAGCTTCGCCTGGCGCAGCGTGATATTCGACGCCACGCGCTCGGCGCGATCGAGATACACCAGATGACCGGTCGCTTCGTGCGCGGCGAGCAGCGCCTCGGTGGTATGCATGTTCGCGTTCTGCCCGCGATACGTGCTGACATGCCAGTCGGCCGACGCGTCGTCGGCATAGAGGCCGGCGGCGGCGTCCCAGAAGCGGTGCTCCATCAGCTCGAAGGTCGCGCCGATCATCGGCTTCGCTTCCTCGATGCCGGCCATCGCCGCGTGCGAGTACGCGAGCAGCACGAACGCGAGGCCGTAGCAGTGGCGCGTCGCGTCGAGCGTGCGCTGTTTGCCGTCGCGCCATTCGATTTCCCAGTCGTAGCCCTCGTGCTGCGAGTCCCAGTGCGCGTCGCGCAGAAAGCGCAGGCCGTGGCGCGTGTATTCGAGGTGCTTCGGGTCGCCGAACTGCCGGTACGCCATCGCGTAGTTGAACACGTAGCGGCAACTGCTGACCAGGTGGCGCGTGGTGCGGTTGTAGATCGAACCGTCGTCGCGCAAGAAGTGGTAGAAGCCGCCGCTCGGGTCGAGCACGTTCGGCGCATAGAAGCGCAGCGTGTCCTCGATGTGCGTGAGCAGAAACTCGCGCTTGCGGAAGCTGGCGAACGGCGGCGCCTTCGCGGCGTCGCTGGAAAGTTGAAGCGGATCGGTTAGCGTCATGGCGTTTTCACCAAAGTACTGGCACGGGCAACGAGTTGAACGGGCAAGCGGACTTCGAGTTCGGCGGGCGAGTCTTCGAGCAGCAGTTCGACGCCGCGTCGGCCGAGCGCTTCCTTGTCGACCGCGATCGTCGATAGCGGCGGGGTAGCGTGGGCGGCGGCGGGGATGTCGTCGAAACCGATGATCGCGATGTCGTCGGGCACGCTGAAGCCGCGCGCGAGACACACGCGCAGCGCGGCAAGCGCGGCGGCGTCGTTGAACGCGAATACGGCGTCGGGGCGCGGGCCCGGCGCGTCGAGCAGGCGCTGCATCGCGCGCGCGGCGCCGGTGTCGGGATCGAGCCCGGCGTCGATGTTCACTTCGAGCGACGGATCGAACAGCAGCCCCGCTTCGAAGAATGCGCGCCGGTAGCCGAGCGCGCGCTCGGCGATGCTGAAGTGCGCGAGCGAGCCGCCGATGAACGCGACGCGCTTGCGCTGCTGCGCGAACAGATGGCGCATTGCGAGCGTGGCGCCGCCGGCGTTGTCGAGATTGACCGAGCGCAAGCCCGGCGACCATAGATCGATCAGCACCAGCGGGCGTTGCATCGCGACCAGCGTGGCGAGCGTTTCGGGCTCGACGAAGCCGGCGATCGCGACGGCGTCGGGCGCGTGCAGGCGCATCTGGTGAATCACGTCCTCGGTCGGCCCGGCAGTCAGCACCGACGGCACGATGCCGCGCTCGCGGCACGCGTCTTCGACACCGTGCAGCACGTGCGAGAAGAACGGGCTCGCGGCGAAGTTGTTGTGCTGACGATGCAGCAGGAAAGTTAGCCGGCGGATGCGCGGACGCAGTTGCGCCGAGTCGTAGCCGAGCTGGCGCGCCGCTTCGACGACGCGTTCGCGCGTGGCCTCGGAAAGGCCCGGCTGATTCTTGAGCGCGCGCGACACGGTGCCGATCGAAACGCTGGCCGCGCGGGCGACGTCGCGGATGGTTGTAGCCATCGAATGAAGCTGCCGCGCGAGGCGAGGCAGCACGGGTTCAGGTCGGGCGATTGTATAGTAAAACGCAGCTAAAGCCGCCCGCAAAACGCCAGCATGACACCAGTAAATACCCGTATTTTATGGACTTGTTGGAAATTAAGATGTTTAGTAAAACAGACTAAACAGTAGGCGGGCCGCTGTTTTCGAGACGGTCCGAGAATCGTCCTATGCCATCCGGCCGAGGCGACAGCGAGAGCGTTTGCGCGTGAAATAACGACAAAGGCCAGTGAAGAGCCAAAAGAAAAGCCGCCCGAAGGCGGCTTGCTTCACACGATCAAAACGACGCTCAGGGAGGGCGCTTATGAATGTCCTGTTTGCATTGCGTGTGTTTTCAACGGCGCGCGACGGCGGCGGCGGGTCGCCGCGCCGCGGCATTGCTCTCGCCGCTGAGGTCGCGGGCGCCCCAGCGTTGCGCGAGCGCGGCGCAGACCATCAGCTGGATCTGGTGGAACAGCATCAGCGGCAGCACCACGGCGCCGACCGCATGCGACGCGAAGATCACCTTGGCCATCGGCACGCCGGCGGCGAGGCTCTTCTTCGAGCCGCAGAAGATGATGGTGATCTGGTCCGCGCGGCTGAAGCCGAGCCGCTTGCTCGCGAAGATCGTCACGGCCAGCGCGAGCGCGAGCAGCACGGCGCTCACCACGACGAGGCCGCCGAGCGCCGACAGCGGAATCGTGTGCCACAGGCCTTCGGTGACGGCCTCGCTGAACGCACCGTAGACGACGAGCAGGATCGAGCCCTGGTCGACGAACTTCAGCACGCCGCGATTCTTCTCGATCCACTTGCCGATCAGCGGGCGCAGCAGCTGGCCGGCAACGAACGGCACGAGCAGTTGCAGCACGATGTTGCCGATCGTATGCCACGGCGACGCACCGCCGCTCGCGGCCTGATTCGTCACGATGACGCTGACGAGTGCTGGAGTGAAGAAGATGCCGAGCAGGCTCGAGGCGGACGCGCTGCATACCGCGGCCGGCACGTTGCCCTTGGCAATGGACGTGAACGCGATCGACGACTGGACCGTCGACGGCAGCGTGCAGAGGAAGAGGACGCCGGCGTAGAGCGACGGCGTGACCAGCGGCGAAAGGACCGGTTTAAGCGCGAGGCCGAGCAGCGGAAACAGCGCGAACGTGCTCAGCAGCACCACGAGGTGAAGGCGCCAGTGCGTCGCGCCCGCAATGATCGCCTCGCGTGACAGCTTGGCGCCGTGCAGGAAGAACAGCAGGCCGACCGCGATGTTCGTCACCCAGTTGAACCCCACGGCGGCCTGCCCATGAACGGGCAGGAAGCTGGCGAGGATCACGGTGCCGACGAGGCACAGGGTGAAGTTATCGGGCAGGAATTTCGGGCGGGCCATGTCGCAATCTCGATTCAATGACGCGGTGTAAGCATGGGACGGGTCTGTCAGGCGTGGTCCATGCCAATGGAAAGCGGCTATTGTTGTCGAAAGCCGATTGAAAATGCAAATTCATTTGCCGAATCGATTAATGAAGTTTGCGCATTGACTCCCCAATCAGTCCGAGCCCATTCGTGCGACGTGCCAGGTCTCAGTATTGGCGAGGTGCTTTCTCGCGACAAACCGTTTAACCATTGACGTTGCAAGCGGCGTTTATTTGCAACAAACGGCACCCGCGCGGGCCAGGCGAAAACGCCGGCCAGCAAGCCGCCGAGGCGCGTCCGCACGAGGGCTCCGGCGCGGAAAAAGGCCGCAGTAACAGGGTGTTACATCCACCGACGAGACCTAACACTTTTTGGCTCGACACCCTTTGCCCCCGACCATAAATTACTCGTTCAAAGGCCGCAGGGATGCCCTGCGCCGCGACAGGAACGCGGCGCTTTTCTCCTCCCGCAACAGGTCCATCGCAGCTCGAACGGTGGATTTCAGGCAAGTCTTCGGGCGTGAGAGTCACAGGTGGACGGGTTGTCGAGAACGAGGCACTGGGCGTGGGGCGCGGTCATCGCCGTGCTGTGCTCGTTCGCCTATGCGAAGGAGCCGGGTGGGCCGCATGGCGGCGGTGCCGCCGCGGGCGGCGCTTATTCGCGCGACACTGCCGGGCGCGCGCCGCGCATGGAGATGCGTGGCGACGGCCGTTATGCCGGTGCGCGCGGCGCACCTGCTCCGCGCGGCTCGCGCAATGCGATGGCTTCTCGTGACGCACGCGCGCAGCGCGGCAACCCGAATATCGCGGACGCCAATTTCGGTTATGGCTTCGGCAGCTACGAGTCCGGCATGCGCCGTGTCGGCGATCCGTCCGGTTATGCGGGCGCGATCACGCCGGTCAGCGCGGAGTCGCGTCCGGTGCCGCATCCCCCGTCCAACATGCCGATGCGCAACGGCTCGATCCGCGCCGACGTCGCCCGCTACAACGAAGAGCGGGGCGCAGCGCGCCCGATGCAACGCCCAGCCGACGATCCGCGTCAGCCGGGCGGTTCACCGTACCGGAATTAGCTGAGCGCGATTTCGCAAACCACCGCACCGCCCCAACCGCAGTCCCGAAACCCGTCTTCCAGATCCTTCCCGCGATCCCTCGCGCGGCTTCGCGCGCCTTCCTCTGCGCCGTAGCCCCGAATCTGACGTTTCGACGCCACACTTTTTTGAAAACACCCGGCATCGAATTACCGGTCAGCGTCAAATCTTGGCATTCTGCCGCGTCGCGCCATCGGCCCGTCATTTAAGGCGTTCAAGCACGCTGTGGCGCGCCGTTCGCCGCATGCCGCATTGCGTCCAAGGGGCGGCGCCAGTCCGCTCTGAAGCGTCATATCAAGCCGATAACCGACCAAACTAATCAGACCGATATACCCGCAATAAGCAGCGATATTTTTGTTTATAAAAATGGTCCGCAAAGATGGGACCCGCCCAGATTGACTCGACGATCGAACGGATAACAACGACGTTTCGCGCGAGCGCCCCCTTTCGCACAGCCACACCCTTTTGACAAAGATTGGAGAACCCATGAACACAAGCCTCAGCAGCGCGCTGAAGACTACTCTCAAGGCCACCGCATGCGTCGTCGCGCTGGCGAGCGCGTCGTCGGCGTTCGCGCAATCGAGCGTGCAGCTCTACGGCCAGGTCGACGAATGGGTCGGCTCGCAGAAGTTTCCGGGCGGCAAGACCGCGGTGGTCGTGTCGGGCGGCGGCATGTCGACGTCGTACTGGGGCTTCAAGGGGACCGAGGATCTGGGCAACGGCTACAAGGCGATCTTCACTATCGAAGGCTTCTTCCGCGCGCAAACCGGCGAGTACGGCCGCTTCACCGGCGACACGACGTTCTCGCGCAACGCGTACGTCGGCATCGAATCGCCGTACGGCACGGTGACCGCCGGCCGCCTGACGACGCCGCTGTTCGTGTCGACGATCCTGTTCAACCCGTTCGTCGATTCGTACTGGTTCTCGCCGATGGTCTATCACGTGTACCTCGGCCTCGGCACCTTCCCGACCTACACGACCGACCAGGGCGTGACCGGCGACTCGGGCTGGAACAATGCGGTGTCGTATACGTCGCCGAACTTCAACGGCCTTTCAGCGACCGCGATGTACGCGCTCGGCAACACGACCCAGAACGGCGCGAAGAAGTGGAGCGGCCAGGTGCTGTACTTCCACGGCCCGTTCGCGGCGACCGCGGTGTACCAGTACGTGAACTTCAACAACGTGCCGGGCGACCTCGGCAGTTTCGAAACGTCGGGCGTGCCGGGTCTGCGCAGCCAGAGCGTCGCGCAGGCGGGCGTGTCGTACGACCTGAAGTTCGTCAAGCTGTACGGCCAGTACATGTACACGTACAACGACCAGCAGGTCACGAGCTGGCACGTCAACACGGGACAGGGCGGCGTCACGGTGCCGTTCGGGCCTGGCTCGGTGATGGCTTCGTATGCGTATTCGCGTAACGGCGGCGGTTCGAACCAGACGCGCCAGACGGCGGCGGTCGGCTACGACTATCCGCTGTCCAAGCGCACCGATGTCTATGCCGCGTACCTGTATGACCACATCACCGGTCAGTCGAGCGGCAATACATATGGCGCGGGGTTGCGCGCGAAGTTCTGAGCTCGGCCCACGGTGTCACCGCAAAGCCCGCGTTCCGCCCGGAACGCGGGCTTTGTCGATTTCGGGCGCTGCCGAATATGAGCGTTTGCTGCCGTCCTTTTGATAAACCCGGCAAAATGACGTCGATTGATTCCTGAAGCGAGCGACTGAGATGGACACCCTCGTCAGCATGAAAGTGTTTCGCCATGTGGTCGAAGCCGGCAGTTTCGTCGGCGCGGCGGAGAAGATGGAGATGTCGGCGGCGATGGCGAGCAAGCACGTGATGCATCTGGAGCAGCAGCTCGGCGCGCGGCTCCTGAACCGCACCACGCGCCGCGTCGCGCCGACCGAGGCAGGCCGCGAGTACTACGAGCGGCTGAGTCAGGCGCTCACCGAGCTCGACGAAGCCGGCCAGGCGGTCGGCGCGGCAAGCGTCGTGCCGCACGGGCGGCTGCGGGTGTCGTCGCTGTCGGCGTTCGGCCTGAATCACGTGATGGCCGCGGTCGCGGACTACGCCGCGCAGTATCCGCAGGTCACCGTCGATATGACACTGTCCGACCGCGTCGTCGAGCTGATCGACGAGGGCTTCGACGTCGCGATCCGCGCGTCGCCGGGCGGGCTCAAGTCGTCGTCGCTGATCGCGCGGCAGATCGCGACCGCGCATCTGGTGCTGTGCGCATCGCCCGCCTATCTGCGCAAGCATGGCACGCCGAAGAGCGTCGCCGATCTCGCGCGCCACAACTATCTGCAGTACGCGGGCGTATCGGCGCTCGAAGTCGCGACCGGCGACGCGGGCTCGCGTGTGCGCCTGTCGGGCAACCTGATCGTCAATCAGCTCGAGGCGCAGCGCGTGGTCGTGCTACATGGCGCGGGCATCGCGATGCTGGGCACCGAGGTGATCGGCAGCGATCTCGCCGAAGGGCGGCTCGTGCCGCTGCTCGTCGACCAGGTGCCGCCGCGGGAGCTGCCGATCCACGTCGTCTACACGAGCCGGCGGCATCTATCGGCCAAGGTGCGCTCATTCGTCGATTTTCTGGCGGCGCGGTTCGCAAACGAATCGCTGTGGCCGTCGCTCGACCAAATCAAGGCGTTGGCGGTGCGGTAGCGTTTCGCGAAGCACCGGGCATACGTCGCCAATCGCCCGCCCCGCGCCCCGGCGCCGTGTTACCCCGTTTCTATATACTGATTGTGAACACCCATCAGTTAAATGATCTGGGGGAGACATGACCGATCTGTCCACGCCGCAGCGTGCCGGCAGCCACGAACTGCCCGCGGGCCGGCGCCTGCGCTTCGTCACCGCCGCCGCACTGTTCGACGGCCACGACGCGTCGATCAACATCATGCGGCGCATCCTGCAGGCAAGCGGCGTCGAGGTGATCCACCTCGGCCACAACCGCTCAGTCGCCGAAGTCGCGACCGCCGCGCTCAACGAGGACGCCGACGGTGTCGCCGTGTCGAGCTATCAGGGCGGCCACAACGAATACTTCCGCTACCTGGTGGATTTGCTGCGTGCAAGCGGCGGCGAGCGCATCAAGGTGTTCGGCGGCGGCGGGGGCGTGATCGTCCCCGAGGAAATTGCCGCGCTCGAACGCGACGGTGTCGAAAAAATCTACTCGCCGCACGACGGTCAGCGGCTCGGTCTGCAAGGCATGATCGACGACATGATCGCGCGCTGCGTCGAAGGGGCGCGCGCGGCCGACGCGGCGCGGCCGACGCCGGTGCGCGAATGGCTCGCCGAACTGGCCGCGCGGCCGTTGCCGCGTTGCGGTGAGGCCCATGCTCCGCACGCTGGCATTGCTGCTGGCTCGCACCCCGCCGATCCCGCCGCGCCGATCTTCCGCCGCCTCGCGCAACTGATCAGCGCGTTCGAAGCGAACAGCGTCGACGCCGCCGCGCGCGACCAGCTAGCGACGCTCGCGCAAGCGCCACGCATCCCGGTGCTCGGCATCACCGGCACCGGCGGCGCGGGCAAGTCGTCGCTGACCGACGAGCTGATCCGCCGTTTCCGGCTCGACTACGGCGACTCGCTGAACATCGCCGTGCTCGCGATCGATCCGTCGCGCCGAAAATCCGGCGGCGCCCTGCTCGGCGACCGCATCCGCATGAATGCGATCGGCGATTGGGGCGACGGCGCCCGCATTTATATGCGCTCGATGGCGACGCGCGAGGCATCGACCGAACTCTCCGATTCGCTACCCGCCGCGCTGATGCTGTGCAAGGTGGCGGGCTTCGATCTGATCGTCGTCGAGACGTCGGGGATCGGTCAGGGCGATGCGGCGATCGTGCCGTTCGTCGACGAATCGCTGTACGTGATGACGCCGGAGTTCGGCGCCGCGAGCCAGCTCGAGAAGATCGATATGCTCGACTTCGCGAGCTTCGTCGCGATCAACAAATTCGATCGCAAGGGTGCGCAGGATGCGCTGCGCGACGTCGCGAAGCAGGTGCAGCGCAATCGCGGGGACTTCGCGACATCGCCCGACGCGATGCCGGTGTTCGGCACGATCGCGTCGCGCTTCAACGACGACGGCGTGAGCGCGCTGTACCGGCGCATCGCTAATGCGCTGCGCACGCACGGCCTGCGCGAGGGCGGCGCACGGCTCGGCGCGGCCGAAGGCCTGCGCTTTTCGAGCAACCTGCATGCAATCGTGCCGCCCGCGCGCGTGCGCTATCTGGCCGACATCGCGCAGACGGTACGCGGCTATCGAGCGCGCGCCGACGCGCAGGCGCAAATCGCGCGGGAACGCTGGCAGATCGTCGAGACGCGCCGCATGCTCGGCGAGGCGGGCAGCGACGCAGCGTCGCTCGATGCGCTGATCGACCAACGCGGCGCCGCGCTCGGCGAGCGCGAACGCAAGCTGCTCGACGCGTGGCCGCAAACGGTGGCCGCCTATGCGGGCGACGAACATGTGGTGCGCATCCGCAAGCGCGAAATCCGCACCGCGCTGACGGTCACGACCCTGTCCGGCTCCGAAATCCGCAAAGTGTCGCTGCCGAAATTCGTCGATCACGGCGAGATCCTGCGCTGGCTGATGCTCGACAATCTGCCCGGCTATTTCCCATTCACCGCTGGCGTGTTTCCGTTTCGTCGCGAGAACGAGGACCCGACGCGCATGTTCGCGGGCGAGGGCGATCCGCAGCGCACGAATCGTCGCTTCAGGCTGCTGTCGGAAGGCATGCCGGCCAAACGGCTATCCACCGCGTTCGACTCGGTGACGCTGTACGGTGAGGAGCCGCACGAGCGCCCGGACATCTACGGCAAGGTCGGCAATTCGGGTGTGTCGGTCGCCACGCTCGACGACATGAAGACGCTGTATGACGGCTTCGATCTGTGCTCGCCGGATACGTCGGTCTCGATGACGATCAACGGCCCCGCGCCGACGATCCTCGCGATGTTCTTCAACGTCGCGATCGACCAGCAGATCGCGCTGGGCGAGCAACAGCAAGGCCGCCCGTTGACCGAAGCCGAACTCGCCGCAACGCGCCGCGCCGCGCTCGAAAACGTGCGCGGCACCGTGCAGGCCGACATCCTGAAAGAAGACCAGGGGCAGAACACCTGCATCTTCTCGACCGAATTCAGCCTGAAGGTGATGGGTGACATTCAGGCGTATTTCGTCGAACACGGGGTGCGCAATTTCTATTCGGTGTCGATTTCCGGCTATCACATCGCCGAGGCCGGCGCGAACCCCATCTCGCAGCTCGCGTACACGCTCGCGAACGGCTTCACCTACGTCGAGGCGTATCTCGCACGCGGCATGTCGATCGACGACTTCGCGCCGAATCTGTCGTTCTTCTTCTCGAACGGCATGGATCCGGAGTACACGGTGCTCGGCCGCGTCGCGCGACGCATCTGGGCGGTCGCGATGCGCGAGCGCTATGGCGCGAACGAGCGTAGTCAGAAGCTCAAGTATCACGTGCAGACGTCGGGCCGCAGCCTGCACGCGCAGGAGATCGATTTCAACGACATCCGCACGACGCTGCAGGCGCTGATCGCGATCTACGACAACTGCAACTCGCTGCACACCAATGCGTTCGACGAAGCGATCACGACGCCGACCGAGGAATCGGTGCGCCGCGCAGTTGCGATCCAGCTGATCATCAATCGCGAATGGGGGCTCGCGAAGAACCAGAATCCGAATCAGGGCAGTTTCGTGATCGACGAGTTGACCGACCTGGTCGAGGAGGCTGTGCTCGCCGAATTCGAGCGGCTGACAGAGCGCGGCGGCGTGCTCGGCGCGATGGAAACCGGCTATCAGCGCGGACGGATTCAGGACGAGTCGATGCTGTACGAGCATCGCAAGCATGACGGTTCGTATCCGATCGTCGGCGTCAATACGTTCCTGAGCGCGCATCCGCATGAAGCGCCGCGGCCGCTGGTGCTCGCGCGTTCCACCGACGCGGAGAAGCAGAGTCAGCTGCGGCGGTTGCGCGACTTCCAGGCGCGCCACCTCGACGCCGCGCCCGAGGCGCTCGAACGCCTCAAGCGCGCGGTGATCGACGACGGCAACGTGTTCGCGGTGCTGATGGACGTGGTGCGCGTGTGTTCGCTCGGGCAGATCACCCACGCGCTGTTCGAGGTGGGCGGGCAGTATCGGCGGAATATGTAGGCCGCGAGCGGGCGCCCCGGCCCGCTCCGTTCTTCACCTCAGCGCGCGATGCCGAGCCGCGCCTTCGCGTCGTTGTATTCCTTCTTCAGACGCCGCACGAGCTCGGCGACGTCCGGCACGTCGTCCATCAGGCCGACGCCCTGGCCCGCGCCCCAGATGTCCTTCCACGCCTTCGTCTTGTCGCCGCCGAAGTTCATCCTGGTCTTGTCCGATTCGGGCAGCGCGTCGGGATCGAGCCCCGCGTTCGTAATGCTCTCGCGGATGTAGTTGCCGTGCACGCCGGTGAACAGATTCGTGTAGATGATGTCCGACGCCTTCGCGTTGATGATCGCCTGCTTGTAGCTGTCGACCGCGTGCGCTTCTTTGGTGGCGATGAAGCGCGTGCCCATGTACGCGAGGTCCGCGCCCATCGCCTGCGCGGCGAGAATCGAGCCGCCGTTCGCGATCGAGCCCGACAGCACGATCGGGCCGTCGAAAATGCGCCGCACCTCGCCGACCAGCGCGAACGGCGAGGTGGTGCCCGCGTGGCCGCCCGCGCCGGATGCGACCAGAATCAGCCCGTCGACGCCGGCTTCCAGCGCTTTCTGCGCATGACGCAGATTGATCACGTCGTGCAGCACGATGCCGCCGTAGCTATGCACCGCATCGACGATCTCGCGTGCCGGCGCGCGCAGGCTGGTGATGAAGATCGGCACCTTGTGCTCGACGCAGACGCGCACGTCGTGCTCGAGCCGCGCATTCGACTGGTGAACGATCTGATTGACCGCGATCGGGCCGATCACCGCATCCGGGTTCGCGGCTTTGTGCCCGGCGAGTTGCGCCTGGATCTGCGTCAGCCATTCGTCGAGCAGTTCGGCCGGGCGCGCGTTGAGGGCAGGGAACGAGCCGACGATACCGGCCTTGCACTGCGCCAGCACGAGTTCGGGATAGCTGACGATGAACATCGGCGAAGCGACGACGGGCAGCGCGAGGTTTTGCAGAACGGCGGGCAATGCCATGGTGCGAGTCTCCAGGTTGGGCCAACCGGTGCGACGTGCGCCGGCGAATAGATGAATGAGTTTAGCGACACGGCTTGCGGCGTGTTGACCGGCGAATGCGTGTGGCAATCGAACGAAACCGGCATGTCGAAGTCGCGCCAAACATTTAAGAACGGTCGTTCGATTATAGGCGATGCGGGCGACCCGCGCGCGGTAGGCCCGTTTGGAACGGTTCGAAGGAGTATTCAGGTTCCATGTCTGCGTGGGATATCCCACCTCGCACGGACCTGTTGGCCTTCTACAATGCACGGACCTCAAACGATCAACGAGACGTCATGGCCTTCGAAAATTTCACGTCTTTTCGCGTCGCCGTGGGCGATGTCGACATTTTCGGAGTGAAGGGCGGCGCCGGGCCGCCTCTGCTTCTGCTGCACGGCCATCCGCAATCGCATCTGATCTGGGAACGCTGCGCCGCGCCGCTCGCGCAGCACTTCACGGTGATCGCAACCGATCTGCGCGGCTATGGCGCGTCGGGCAAACCGCCGAGCGATGCCGCGCACGCACCGTATTCGAAACGCGTGATGGCCGCCGACCAGGTCGCGGTGATGCGCCACTTCGGCTTCGAGCGCTTCCTCGTCTGTGCGCACGATCGCGGCGCGCGCGTCGCGCACCGGATGGCGCTCGATCACGCCGACGCGGTCGAGCGTTTGATGCTGCTCGATATCGCGCCGACACTCGCGATGTATGAAGCCACCGACCGCGCGTTCGCAACGCACTACTTCCACTGGTTCTTCCTGATCCAGCCCGAGCCGCTGCCCGAAACGTTGATCGGCGCAAATCCGGCTGCCTATGTCGACGCGGTGATGGGCGGACGTCACGCGGGTCTCGCTCCGTTCGATCCCACTGCGCTCGACGCGTATCGGGCGGCGCTCGCGCAACCGGGTGCGGTGCACGCGATGTGCGAGGACTATCGCGCGTCGGCGAGCATCGACCTCGAACATGATCGCGCCGATATCGAGCGCGGCAACAAGATCGGCTGTCCGCTGCGGGTGCTGTGGGGCGACAAGGGCGTGATCGAAAAATGCTTCGATGCGCTCGACGAATGGCGGCATGTCGCGCGCGACGTGAGCGGCCGAGCGCTATCGTGCGGGCACTATCTGCCCGAGGAAGCGCCGGACGAACTGGTCGCCGAGATGCTGTCGTTTTTCGAGGCGGTCGAACGATAAGCATCGGGCCGCTTCGCGCGACCTTCGTTTGACCTGCGCTCGACCTTCGTTAGCCGAGCGGCGGCAGCCGTCGCGCGACCGGCGTCGACTTGACGATCGCCGTGCTGGTCTCCGCGCGCTCGGTCACTTTCGACAGGATCTCGTCGAGCTGCTCGATCGAATGCAGGTACAGGCGGCAGATGAAACAGTCGTCGCTGGTCACCTTGTCGCATTCGACGAACTCCGGAATGCGCCGGATCACTTCCTCCACCAGATGCAGCTGCCCGGGCAGCGGCTTCACGCGCACTACCGCCTGCAGCGTGAAGCCGAGCGCGCGCGGATCGATCTGCACGGTGAAGCGCTCGATCACGCCCTGCGCTTCGAGCCGCCGCACGCGTTCGGCCGTGCTGGGCGCCGATAAGCCGACGACGCGCGCGAGTTCGCTGACCGGCTGGCGCGCGTCCTGCGCGAGCGCGGCGAGCAGTGCGCGGTCGGTGTCGTCGAGTGCGACCGGCGTGATCGATGCAAGGCGTTTGCTCATGATGGCCTTCGTTTATGAGGTGCAAATGCGGTAACGCTTAAGTTTAGCCATGTATTCGCGCGGGTGGATTAATTACACTGCCAGTTATGCAGTCACAATCCGGGATCGAATCATGGCTTCAAACAAGGCTTCCGTCACGACCTCGAGCAGTTCGCCCAGCGACATCCGCCGTGGCGCGGCGGAGATGAGCGTCGCGATGCTGATGTCGGGCACGATCGGCTGGCTCGTCGTGTCTTCGCAGCAAAGCCCCTTCAACGTGGTGTTTTTCCGCTGCATTTTCGGCGGCGCGACGCTCGCGCTCGTGTGCGCCGTACTCGGCCTGTTCCGCCGCGAGCTGTTTTCGTGGAAGATGCTCGGCCTCGCGTTGCTCGGCGGCGCGGCGATCGTCGTGAACTGGGTATTGCTGTTCGCCGCGTATTCACGCGCGTCGATCTCAATGGCGACGGCCGTCTACAACACGCAGCCGTTCATGTTGGTCGGGCTCGGCGCGCTGGTGTTTCGCGAGCGCATCAGCGCATCGACGATCGCGTGGCTCGTGGTCGCGTTCGTCGGGCTCGTGTTCGTCGTGAAGGTCGAGCCGGCCGTGCTCGCGGTGCCGGGGCAGTATCTGGTCGGCGTCGCCTATGCGGTCGGCGCGGCGGCGATGTACGCGGTGTCGTCGATCATCACGAAGCGGCTGAAGGGCACGCCGCCGCATCTGCTCGTGCTGATTCAGGTATCGCTCGGCGTGCTGTTGCTCGCGCCGTTCGTACGCTTCGACGCGTTGCCGGCAAACGGCGCGCAGTGGCTCGAACTGATCGTGCTCGGCGTCGTCCATACCGGTCTCATGTACGTGCTGCTGTATGGCGCGATCCAGAAGCTGCCGACGTCGATGACGGGCGCGTTGTCGTTCATCTATCCGGTGGTCGCGATCATCGTCGACCGGCTTGCGTTCGGACAGACGCTCGCATGGATTCAGGTGCTCGGCGCCGCGCTGATTCTGCTGGCGGCGGCGGGCGTCAATCTCGGGTGGCGGATCGTGCCGCAGAGAAAGCGCTTATCGTCCACGTGATGCCGATTCGACATTCAATCGGATATTGCTACGGATCCCGGAACAACGCGCAAGCGTTCAAGCGCCTAACGCCGTTTGATGACAGATCATGTATGCATTCGTAAAACGTGGCGTCAAATTTCTGTAGGGAAATCACCGATGCGATGCAAAAACCCACACGCGTATCATCGACAGCGACGCTGATCACGTCCAACAGATGTTCCGCCGCTCGCTTCGTCGAGCGGTTTTCTTTTTGGCAGCACGGTTTTGCGTTCCGGTGCGCTTTTCCACCGCGCCGGTCGAACCGGTCACATCACAGTTCAATGCCGCGCGAGAATGCGCGTGCCGTCCACTTCGAGCGGTCCATCGTTCGCCGCGAGCTCCCCGACCATTCCCTTCAGCAACGCGGGCCATTCGCCGCGCGGCTTCAGCATCGAGGCGGCGGTGCGCATCACGGCCGCGTCGTCGAGCATGCGCAAAAGCGTGTCCACGCTCATCTCGCGGACTTCGAGCAGCTTGAATACGATCAGCACCTTCAGCGCGTTCCTTGCGTTGCGCGCGGGATCGGCGCGCAACCAGGCGACGCGCGACATCGCGCGTTCGAGCGCCGCTTCGACCTGCGTGAACGGCGCGCCGTGGCCTGGGACGACGACGCGCACGTCGAGCGTTGCGATCAGGTCGAGCACGGCTTGCTGCTCGGCGAAGCCGCTTTCGCCTTCGAGTTCTGGAAAGATCACACCGAAGCCGTTTTCCCACAGCGCATCCGCGCTGATCAGCAAGCGTTCGTCCGCGCAATAGAGCATCAGCGAATGCGGATCGTGGCCCGGCGCGCCGAGCACCTGCCAGTCGAGTGCGCCCAGCCGCAAACGTGCGCCGGGTGCCAGCGTGCCGGTGAAGCCGAAGCGCTCGCAGGTTTGACCAGTCGCGCGAAAGCTGAGGCGAGTTTCGTCCCAGCCGCGCACGGCATCGGCTTCGGATGACGGAATCAGCGTGCGGCACGGCCACGTTGCCTGCAACAGTGCGTTGCCGCCGCAATGATCCGAATGCAGGTGCGTGTTGACGATCAGATCGAGCGACCGCGTGCGCAACGCATTGCGTACCAGCGCGACCGTTTGCGATGCGTGCGTCGCATAGCCGGTATCGACCAGCGCGGCGCATGTGTCGTCGACGAGCAGCACGTTGTTCGACGACAGCCAGCCGCGTTCGAAAACCCGGATCGATGCGGGCAGCGCGATCATGGCGTGGCCGTGCTCGCGTGCGCGTTTGCGACTGCGTCGGGCTTCGGCATCACGAGGATCGTCGAGGTTCCCGTCAACATCAGCTCGCCGCGCTGATTGACCACCGAACCTTCGAGATAGGTCAGATCGCCGTTCAGGCTCGGCTTCCAGTGAGCGTCGCGCACACGCCACGTGATCGTCAGCGTGTCGTGCGCCTGCACTGCCTTCTTCAGCTTGATATCGAATTCGAGGCCGAGCGGTTGCGCGTAAGTAGAGAAATGCGTGGCGAGCAGCGCCATGAAATACGCGGTGGGTTGCGTGCCCGACGCGATCAAGCCTCCAAAGCGGCTTTGCGCGGCATACGCTTCATCGTGATGCAACGGGTTCAGATCGACGACGAGCGTCGCGAACGATTTGATCGAATCCACCGACAACTCGAGCGTCGAACTGAACGTCTCACCGGGCGTCACGATGCGCGGCGCGGCGTTCATTGCTTCTCCTTCGTCGTCGATGTCGTGCGCAGCGCCATTAACGTCGCGTGGCGCACTTCGATCGCGTCCCACACCGCGCGCTTCGCGTCGTTGTCGAGCGTCGACCAGCTGGCGATTTCGTCGATCGTGCGCAGGCATCCTTCGCACCAGCCGGTCGATGCATCCATCCTGCACACGCTGATGCACGGCGACGGCACGCAACCGCCGTCGTCCGTGTCGTCGTAATCGTTGCCGCTCGCCATCGTGTTCAGGCCGGCTCGCGCAACGCGACATCGACGACCGGCGCGCCTGTGAGCGAGATCAGCTCCTGCGCCGTCAGATTGAACACCGCGTGCGGATGACCGGCGGCCGCCCACAGGCTCTCCAGCTCGAGCAGATCCGCATCGATCAACGTGACCGGCTCGGTCGCGTGACCGACCGGGCACACGCCACCGATCGCATAGCCGGTTTTTTCGCGCACGAACTTCGCGTCCGCGCGGCCGATCTCGCCGACCTGCGCGGCCACTTTCTTTTCGTCGACACGATTCGCGCCGCTCGCGATCACGAGCACCGGCGCGTCGTCTTCGCGGCGCCGGAACAGGATCGACTTCGCGATCTGCGCGACCGAGCAGCCGAGTCCGGCGGCCGCTTCGGCGGAAGTCTTGCCGGTTTCCGGCAGCATCACGATTCGCCCCGCGTGACCGCGTTCGCGCAGCAGCAGCGCGACGCGGCGTGCCGAGTCGGGCAGCGCGGCGAAATCGTCGGAGTCGAAGGACGCGAGGTCGTTCATTGTTTGGGACCCTGAATGAAAATGGATGCTGCGGTTATACGCAGGTGTTTGCTTCGCTGCCCGCCTTCGCGAGCAGCGCTTTACCGGCGCGCGACACGTTGGACCGGCCGATCGCGTTCGAAATGAAGTCACCGATTCCGACCACTTGCGCGAGGTCGATACCGGTCTCGATGCCGAGGCCGTTCATCAGATACAGCACGTCTTCGGTCGCGACGTTGCCGGTCGCGCCCTTCGCATACGGACAGCCGCCGAGCCCCGCGACCGATGCATGAAAAATCTCGACGCCTTCGAGCAGCGCCGCGTAGATGTTCGCGAGCGCCTGGCCATAGGTGTCGTGGAAGTGTCCCGACAGATGCTCGCGCGGAAACGCTTCGGTCACGGCCTCGAACACTTCGCGGGTGCGCTTCGGCGTGCCGACGCCGATCGTGTCGGCGATATCGATCTCGTCGCAGCCGAGCGCCGCGAAGCGCTTGACGACGTCGACGACCGACGCAACCGGCACTTCGCCCTGGTACGGACAGCCGAGCGCGCATGACACGCTGCCGCGAATCCGCAGCTTATGTTGTTTCGCCGCCGCGGCGACTGGCGCGAATCGCTCGATGCTCTGCGCGATGCTGCAGTTGATGTTCTTCTGCGAGAACGCCTCGCTCGCCGCGCCGAAGATGACGATCTCGTCGGCGTGCGCGGCGAGCGCGCCTTCGAAACCGCGCAGGTTCGGCGTCAGCACCGAGTAAATCGTGCCGTCGCGGCGTTCGATGCCGGCCATCACGTCGGCGCCGTCGGCCATCTGCGGCACCCATTTCGGCGACACGAACGACGCTGCTTCGACGTTGCGGAAGCCCGCCGCCGACAGACGGTTGATCAGCTCGATCTTGGTCGCGGTCGGCACGAATTCCTTCTCGTTCTGCAGCCCGTCGCGCGGACCCACTTCGACGATTTTCACTTGCTTCGGTAAGGCCATGATGTGTCTCCGATCCGATGCGGTTTGATCGCTGTCCCATCCGGGATGGGTGCTGCCGCGTTGCTGCAATTCAAGTCAGCCCGCACGCCTGCGACGCGTGCGGGCGCAGGTTTCACTCAGTAGCCGCGTTCCAGTTGCACTGCGCCGCTCACCTGCTCGCCGCGCATCATCGCGCCGATCTTGTCCGCGACCTGCGCGACGCTGTCCTCGCGCAACGTCAGCGCCGACGTGTGCGGCGTGATCGTGACGCGCGGCTCGCGCCAGAAAGGATGATCGGCGGGCAGCGGTTCCTCGCGGAACACGTCGAGCGTCGCGGCGGCGAGCTGGCCGCTCGCGAGCGCAGCGAGCAGATCCGCTTCGACGAGATGCGCGCCGCGCGCGACGTTGATCAGATATGCGCCGCGCGCGAGCTTCGCGAAGACTCGCGCATTCAGCACGCTTTCCGTGTCGGGTGTATGCGGCAGCAGATTGACGAGCACCTTCGCGCCGTCGAGGAAGCTATCGAATTGCGCGTCGCCGGCGAACGTCGCGATGCCATCGATCTGCTTCTCGCCGCGAGTAAAGCCGCGCACCGGCAGGCCGAACGAAGCGAGCGTTTGCGCGACCTGCGTGCCGAGCACGCCGAGCCCGAGCACAGCCACCGTGAACGTTGCGCGCGGATGCGGCTCGAGCACTTTCCAGCGGCGCTCGCCTTGCAGCACCTGATATTCGTCGAAGCGGCGCAGATAGCGCAGCACCGCATGCGTCACGTACTCGGCCATCTGCGAGCCCATGCCGGTATCTTCGAGGCGAATCAACGGCACCTCGGGCGGCAACGTGCCCGGATGCGCGCGTTCGAGCGCGAGAATCGCATCGACGCCAGCGCCGAGATTGAAGATCGCGCGCAGCGTATTGCGTCCGGCCAGCATCTCGCGCGGCGGACGCCAGACCACCGCGAAATCGGCTGGGCCGGTGTCGCCGGGCTTCCATTCGCGCAGCTCGGCGGCGGGCAGAGCGCGCGCAAAGTCGTGCAGCCACGCGGCGGCTTCGGTGTGCGGTGCGTAGAAGAGTATTTTCATGCGGTGCGGAGTGCGTCGGCGTCGATGTGGGCGTGAGCGGGACGGACCCGGAGCGCGCGACGGCAATCGGACGACGCGTGCGGGATCGGGTCTCCTCCCGGTATGAACAGGCTTCATTCTACTTTTTCGACGCAAATCGCGCGCGTTTGCGCACGCACGTGCGCTTCGAGATGCATGCCGTGGTGGGCGTCGAGTTCGCGCGTACCCGTGCATTTCTTCGTTTGCCCGATAACGAAAGCACAAAAACCTGGTTCATCGATGCGCGACCGGGCGGGACAATGATTGCCTGGATTCCTTGCGCAGCGAGGCACGCACATGCTTTCATGCACCCGATCGATTGCGACAATTCCTAATTTGACGCAATTTGTATATTGATTAGGTTTCTTGAATTGCTGATCAAAGCTTCGCCATGAAAAACACCCCGAAGATTGGATCAACGTCCAACTTTCGGGGTGAATTTCGCCACTATGCGGCGACGCAGACCATTAGTTCGTGCACGCAGCGCATGCGGCTCAGCGGTTCCGCGACTCAATTCGCCACGCCGTGATCCCCATTCCCATGCGCACACCCATGCTCGCACTCGCTCTGCTCGACCGGCATCTGCTGCGCAGCCTCAGCGCGAATCCCCAGGCGCGCGAGCAGCTTGCGATCCGCTTCCGCCTGCGGGTTGCTCGTGGTCAGCAACTGATCGCCGTAGAAAATCGAATTCGCGCCTGCGAGGAAGCACATTGCCTGCAACGCCTCATCCATCTGCTCGCGTCCGGCCGATAGACGTACCATCGCGCGCGGCATCGTGATGCGCGCAATCGCGATCGTGCGCACGAATTCGAACGGATCGATCGCTTCGGTCCCGCTCAGCGGCGTGCCTTGCACCTGCACCAGATTGTTGATCGGCACCGATTCCGGATACGGCTCCATGTTCGCGAGCTGCGCGATCAGCCCCGCGCGTTCGCGGCGCGATTCGCCCATACCGACGATGCCGCCGCAGCACACGTTGATGCCCGCGTCGCGCACGCGTTCGAGCGTGTCGAGGCGATCCTGGTACGTGCGCGTCGAAATGATCTGGCCGTAGAACTCCGGCGACGTATCGAGATTGTGGTTGTAGTAGTCAAGGCCCGCATCGCGCAGCGCTTGCGCCTGGTGCGGTTCGAGCATGCCGAGCGTCACGCAGGTTTCGAGGCCCATCGCCTTCACGCCGCGGATCATGTCCTTGATCGGCTCCAGGTGGCGGTCCTTCGGATTGCGCCACGCGGCGCCCATGCAGAAGCGCGTTGCGCCGTTCTGCTTTGCGACCTGCGCGGCGGCCAGCACTTCGTCGACCGGCATCAGCTTGTCGGCCGCGAGACCCGTGTCGTGATGCACCGATTGCGGACAGTATGCGCAATCCTCTTCGCAGCCGCCGGTCTTGATCGACAGCAGCGTCGACAGTTGCACCGCATTGGCGTCGAAATGCTCGCGATGCGTTTGCTGCGCGCGAAACAGCAGGTCGTTGAACGGCAGTTCGTACAACGCGACGATATCGGCGACGCGCCAGCGCGCGAGCGGCTTCGCTTCAGTGGCGGCTGTGGTCGGATTGCTGTTGGCGGCGCTCGGTTCGGTGGTGCCCGCTGCGATATTCAGTTGTGTCATGTGATCGATCCTCGTAAACGGATGAATTTGGGTTCGGCGCTGCGGGGCAGCGCTATGCCGCGCGCAATTGGCGCAGCGTTTGCAGAAGCCGTCGAATGTCGAGCTGTTGCGCTGCAAGCTCCAGCGACGGCGGGCTGATATGCGGCACGACGCCGAGCAACGGCGCGTCGTACGCTTGCGCGAAATGCGCGCGAATCGACGCGATGTTTTCGTCGGGAAAGGTCATGTCCGGGTCGATGCGATTCGCGACCCAGCCCGCGAGCGTTAGACCGCGCGCGGCGATCGCTTCGGCAGTCAGCAGCGCGTGGCTGATGCAGCCCAGCCGCATGCCGACCACCAGCACCACCGGCAGCTTCAGCGCGACGGCGAGATCGGCGGTGTCCTGCGTCGCGGTCAACGGCACACGAAAGCCGCCGACACCTTCGACAACGACCACCTCGGCGAGCTTCAACGCCTCGCGATGGCACGCGGCGATGTGCTCGAGATCGAACGAGACGTTTTCCAGCGCCGCCGCGATGTGCGGCGCGGCCGGTTCCCTTAGCAGATACGGCGTGCGCATGGCGGGCGGCAGCAGCACGCTCGACGCGGCATCGAGCTGATCCGCGTCCTCGTTGTGCAGCACGCCGTTCACTTCGAACGCGCCCGCCGCGATCGGCTTCATCGCTGCTGCCTGCAGGCCTTCGCGCACGAAGCCGCGCAATAGCGCCGACGACACGAAGGTCTTGCCGATTTCCGTATCGGTGCCGGTGACGAACAGCGACAGCGCGCCGTCATCGTTAATCATGTTGCTCATGCCGCGCGCGCTCCGACCTGTTGCAGGCCGGCCTCGAGCCGGTCGAGATCCGCATGGGAGTGCGCGGCCGACAGCGAGATGCGCAGGCGCGACGTGCCGGTCGGCACGGTCGGCGGACGGATCGCGGGCACCCACAGCCCCGCGCGATCGAGGGACGCGGCGATGTCGAGCGTCGCATCGTTCGCGCCGATGATCAGCGGTTGCACGGCCGTATGTGAATCGACGGGTAGCCACGGCGTCGCCTTCAGCATCGCGCGCGTGCGTTCGATCAGTTGCTGGAGATGCGCGCGGCGCGCATCGCCCTCCACGCCACCGATGATGCGCAGACTCGCCGACACCGCATGCGCGGCCGCCGGCACCGACGCGGTCGTGAAGATATACGGACGCGCGCGCTGCACGAGCCATTCGATCACGGTCGCATGCGCGACGACGAACGCGCCGGAGACACCCGCCGCCTTGCCGAGCGTGCCGATCGAGATCAGATGCGGCGAGCGCAGCGCGGCCTGCGCGATCGCGCCACGGCCTTGCGGACCGAGCACGCCGAAGCCGTGCGCATCGTCGACGATCAGCCACGCGCCGTGCCGCTCGGCGAGTTCGAGCAAACGCGGCAGCGGCGCGATGTCGCCGTCCATGCTGAACACCGTGTCGGACACGATCACCTTGACGTCCGCCTCCGACGCTTCGAGCATCGCGCTCAATGCATCCACGTCGCAGTGCGGATAGATCTGCACGTCCGCGCGCGATAGCCGCGCGCCGTCGATCAGCGAAGCGTGATTGAGCGCATCGGAGAACAGCGTCGTGCCGCGGCCCGCGAGCGCGGTCAGCGTCGCGAGATTCGCCATATAGCCGGTGCTGAAATACAACGCGCGGGCGTCGTCGAGAAAGCCGCCGGCAAATTCGGCGAGATCGTCTTCGAGTTGCGCATGCGCACGCGAATGACCGCCGAGCAGATGCGAGCCGCCGCTGCCCGCGCCATACAGGCGCGCGCCTTCGGCGATCGCGTCGATCAATTGCGGATGCGCGGCAAGGCCCAGATAGTCGTTGCTCGCGAAGCCGATGATTTCACGGCCGTCGACCGTCATGTGCGCGGCGCATGGTGTGTCGGTGGTGCGTCGGCGTCGGCGCAGGCCGCGCGCGTCGATTTCCTTCAGGCCTTCGGCGAGTGTGTCGAGCAGATGCATCAGCGGGTCTCCGCGAGCGTGGCGTCGAAGGTGTCGCGCGTGCGCGTGGCGAGCAGCGCGAGTTCTTCGTCGTCGAGGATGTACGGCGGCATCAGGTACACGGTGGTGCCGATCGGGCGCAACAACAGCTCGCGTTGCAGCGCGTTTTCGAAGAAGCGGCGCGAGAACGTTTTGGCTTGCTGAGGATCGTCGATCATTGCGTCGAACGCGAAGATCGTGCCGCGCTGACGCAGATTGCGCACCTGCGCGTGCTCGACGAGCGGCGCGAGCGCGGCCGCGAGGGTCGCCGATTTGCGTGCGTTGGCGGCGAGCACGTCGTCGCTCGTGAACAGATCGAGCGTCGCGAGCGCGGCGCGGCACGCGAGCGGATTGCCGGTGTACGAGTGCGAGTGCAGGAAGCCGCGCGCGGTGTCGTCGTGATAGAAGGCCGCGAAGATCTCGTCGCGCGACAGCACGATCGACAGCGGCAGATAGCCGCCGCTGATGCCTTTGGACAGACACAGGAAGTCCGGCCACACGCCCGCCTGTTCGCACGCGAAGAACGTGCCGGTGCGGCCGCAGCCGACTGCGATTTCGTCGGCGATCAGATGCACGCCGTACCGGTCGCACAACGCGCGCAATCCGGCGACGTACGACGCGTCGTGCATCGCCATGCCGGCCGCGCATTGCACGAGCGGCTCGACGATCAGTGCGGCGATGCGGTTCGCGCGCGCTTCGAACAGCGCGCGCACATGGTCGAGCGCGCGGCGCGCGACGTCGGCGGCGGTTTCGCCCGCTTGCGCGAGCCGTGCATCGGGCGAGGCGACGACGTGGGCGTGACGAATCAGCGGGTCGTACGCGTCCTTGAACAGCGCGACGTCGGTCACGCCGAGCGCGCCGATCGTCTCGCCGTGATAGCTGTTGGCGATGCAGACGAATTCCTGCTTGTCGGCGTAGCCCCGGTTGCGCCAGCTGTGAAAGCTCATCTTCAGCGCGATCTCGACCGCCGACGCGCCATCCGACGCGAAGAACGCGTGGCCGAGCGTGTTGCCGGTCAACGCGTGCAGACGTTCCGCGAGTTCGACGGCGGGCTCGTGCGTGCAGCCAGCGAGCATCGCGTGTTCGAGCGTATCGAGCTGATCTTTCAGCGCCGCGTTGATGCGCGGGTTCGCATGACCGAACAGATTGACCCACCACGAACTGATCGCGTCGAGATAGCGATGACCGGCGCGATCGTACAGCCACGCGCCTTGACCGCGCGCGACGGGGATCAGCGGCAGACGTTCGTGGTGCTTCATCTGCGTGCACGGATGCCACACCGCGCGCAGGCTGCGGGCGACCCAATCTTCAGGGGCGACCGGGGGGACTGCTGACTTTTCCAAAGAGGTACTCCAGGGTGCTTTTTTGCCACGCACGCAAGCCTCGGCGAGTGCGCGGGGTCGAGATTAGCGGTTTATTTGGTCGCGCGCATCAACCTCGAAATGCTCGTTTTTCGCGGTGGCGTCGAGGTTTAGCATCGTTCGATGCAGCTCGTTCGAGTTCGTGAGGGAAGCTCGCCAATCGACGGAGATAGCGACGTCAAAGTAATGGGCTGTTACTGGCCAGAATTTGGGGTGACGAGGTGTTTTTTGCGGGGGAACTGAGCGCACAAGAAAAAGCCCGCCAATACGGCGGGCTTGCGGCACATCAGAATCAGGCGCGATTCACGCCTCGATTCACGGCTCTATTCGTACTTCACTCCCGGCTCGCAATCGCTTTGCGCCCATTGGCATCGGCATCGCTTGCATCCGCCGTCTGCGAGTTCTGATTGCCCCACACGACCGCGTTATCGACCGCATACAACCGGCACGGATCGGAGCTCTGCTTCTGGCAATTCGTCACCGCCACCGACATCGGATCGTCGCCGCCCTCGGCCCACGACCACGCGCCCGAATCCGACACCGCGAACGCGCGGCTCGGATACTGATGCAGGAAGTTGCGATAGCCATTGCGGCCCTCGTTGTCGAGGTACGGCACCGAGTCGACCGCGTCGAGCGCGGCGAATCCGGTTGCCTTCGGCGCGGCCGGATCGGCGACGTGATACTGCACGGCAGTCGGCATACCGGCGCGCGCGAGGAACGCTTCGACGGCCGGCCACCATACGTGCACGCCGTCGCGGTCGCCGACCAGCCGATGCGCGTCGTTCT
Organism: Paraburkholderia sp. MM5477-R1; assembly: GCF_050436385.1. Classification (NCBI taxonomy): domain Bacteria; kingdom Pseudomonadati; phylum Pseudomonadota; class Betaproteobacteria; order Burkholderiales; family Burkholderiaceae; genus Paraburkholderia; species Paraburkholderia sp. MM5477-R1. The sequence goes on along the minus strand of NZ_JBNDMC010000003.1, from coordinate 969,149 downwards.
TGTAGTGGCCGAAGTCGACCATCTTCGCGCTGGCGCCGTGTGCGCCGTACGCGGCGTACATGCCCGCGACGAGCGGCGCGTTCCACACCGAATCGTTATCGCCATAGAGCCACAGCGACGGCACCGCAGTCTTTTCGCCGTACGCGCCGAATGCGCGCGTCAGATTGCCTTGCCAGTCTTCGCAGGCGTCCTGGCGCAGGCCGCCCGAGAAATTGATCAGCGCGCGCACGCCGGGCGCCGCTTCGGTCCCGTATGCGATCGTCGCAAGACCGCCATGCGAGGTGCCGGCCACCGCGATATGCGTCGCGTCGACATAAGGTTGCTTCGACATGTAATCGATCGTCGCTGCGACGTCGCCGGCCTGGCCAAGGCCGTTGCGCTCGACGTCGCAGCCGTCCTGCTCGTACACGCCGTCCGAGTGACCGAAGCCCTGGCGGTTCGGCGCGACGACGACGTAACCGCGGCGCACGAATTCGCGCGCGAACGGCAGCGGGTCGCTGCGTTCCTGCGTGCGCGGGTCGCCCGGAATCTTGCCGTGGTTGAAGACGATCATCGGGAACGGGCCGGGGCCGTCCGGCTTGTAGATCGTGGTTTCAAGCGTGACCGTGCCGGCGGCGTCGACCGGTACGCGGATGATCCTTTCGTTCAGGTGAGCGGTGGGCAGGTAGACGTCGTCGTCCAGCGCGAGGCGCGGCACGCGGGCGCGCGACAGCGGTCCCTGGATGTCGCTCGACGGCGTCGCGTCGTGTGCGGAAAGGGACGAGTAGGCGAGCGGATCGGCATGCGCGATCGTGACAGCACACGTGGCCGCGGCGCAGATCGCCGCACACTTCGTCAGAACCTTGCTCAACACCATTGACGCACCTGCTTTAAAGACGTGTCCTGAACTCCGTGCTGTCCGGTTGCGCAAAACGCGGCTGACATTCAGCTTTCGTTCGCGATTTCGACACAAACAGACTCACTCGCGAACGTTGCGGGAAGCGCACGCACGCAAATCGAGATCGCACGGGATGAACCCAACGGCCGACGCGACCCCACGCGTCGAGGATGAACGTCACTTGATGCTGTCGGAGTCCGCGCGGCTCGCGTTCGATCAGCGGCCGGTCAGCCTTCCTTTGCATGTTGCGGAGCCGGTATGACCCGCTCTCGCAATGTGACGTCATGAAACTACGGACTCATCCTGGCACGACAATTTTGTTTTGTGCAATCAAGGAGAACCCGTGACGAAAAAATTGCTGCATGTGCGAACGAGGCTTCAAAGCCTTGCCGGGCAAGGGCCGGGGACATGTGGCGGGAAGCGGCGAGTAAAGGTCGTGTCAGTGCTGTGGTGCGAGGCCAACGAAGAAGCCCGCGAGAAAGGAACGAAAAAAGGCCTATGCAAAGGCCTTTATAAAGTTTGTGGAGGGCAAGTGAAAGACACGAGAAAGCTTCGGCGCGTAATGCAGCGATTACTTAATCGTCGCGTGCTCTTCATTTACTCATTGACGTCGCCATCGACATAACGCCAGCGGCCATCATCGCCGCGCACGAATCGACTCGATTCATGCAACCGATAAGCACGTCCTCCCACTTTGTAGCGGGCGATGAATTCGACGGTCGCGTGATCGGCATCGCTTTCGGCGAAGCCTTTGATCTGCAGTCCGAGCCAACGGGGCGCGTCGGGCGCGGTGGGATCGACGTCGAGATCGGCGGGGCAGGTGCTGGGGTCCCACGTCGCGCGCAGGTAGTCGGTTGCACCGAGCACGTACGCGCTATAGCGCGAGCGCATCAGTTCGAGCGCGCGCGGCGCCGCTTCGCCGCCGTCGATATAGCGGCCGCAGCATTGCGCGAAACGCGGGGCTTTGGTCGCGGTGCCCCCGCGTGCGTCGGGCGCGGCGCCGCCGCACGGACAGTCGACCGGTCTTTGCAGTGACAACAATGGCTTGTTCATTGAAATTTCAGTTGAGCGCGCGAGCGATCAGGATCTTCTGGATGTCGCTCGTGCCTTCGTAGATCTGGCACACGCGCACGTCGCGGTAAATCCGCTCGACCGGGAAGTCGCTCAGATAACCGTAGCCGCCGTGAGTCTGCAAGGCGGCCGAGCAGATGCGCTCGGCCGCTTCGGAGGCGAACAGTTTTGCCATCGCGGCTTCGGTCAGACACGGCTGGCCCGCGTCCTTCAGCGATGCCGCGTGCCAGATCAATTGACGCGCGGCTTCGAGTTGGGTCGCCATGTCGGCAAGGCGAAACTGCACCGCCTGGTGCGAGAACAGCGGCGCGCCGAAGCTCTCGCGTTCTTTTGCGTAAGTCAGCGCCGCCTCGAACGCGGCGCGTGCCATGCCGACGCTTTGCGCGGCGATACCGATGCGCCCGCCTTCGAGACCCGACAACGCGATCCGGTAGCCTTCGCCTTCCGCGCCGATCAGGTTCGCGGCCGGCACGCGGCACGCCTCGAATACGATTTGCGCGGTATCCGACGAATGCTGGCCGAGCTTGTCTTCGACCCGCGCCACCACGTAGCCCGGCGTGCCGGTGGGCACGATGAACGCGCTGATGCCGCGCTTGCCAGCGGCCTTGTCGGTGACGGCCATCACGATCGCGACGTCGCCGTTCTTGCCGCTCGTGATGAACTGTTTGACGCCATTCAGCACGTACGCGTCGCCGTCGCGTGTCGCGGTGGTGCGCAGCGCCGACGCATCCGAGCCCGCTTGCGGCTCGGTCAGGCAGAACGCGCCGAGCATCTCGCCGCGCGCGAGCGGCGTGAGCCAGTCGCGCTTCTGCGCGTCGTTGCCATAAGTGAGCAGGATGCTGCACACGGGGCAGTTGTTCACCGAGATCGCGGTCGACGTGCCGCCGTCGCCGGCCGCGATTTCTTCGAGGATCAACGCGAGCGCGAGCGCGTCCATGCCCGCGCCGCCATACGCTTCGGGCACCAGCACGCCATAAGCACCGAGCTCGGCGAGCTGCCGGTGCACGTCGTGCGGAAAGGTGCGCTCGCGGTCCCATTGCGCCGCGTACGGCGTGATTTCTTCGCGCACGAAGGTGCGCAGCGCGTCGCGCACCATCAGGTGATCCTGATCAAGCACCATGAGCGTGTCTCCGGTCCCATGCAACGTAGTTGTCTACCAGTCGAGCTGCGTGCCGTCGTGCTGAAAGAAGCGGCCGTGGAACGCGTCGCGCGATGCCGCCGCCTGCGCCAGCACCTCGCGCATGCCCGCCACGCTGCGCGCGGGATCGAGCGCGGCCTGCGCGCCGCCCATGTCGGTGCGCACCCAGCCGGGATGCAGCGACACGCAGGTCGCGCGCTGCGTGTCGAGCGACGCGAGCTTCAGCACGGCGTTCAGCGCCGCCTTGCTCGCGCGATATAGCCAGCCGGTCGTGCCGCTTGCATCGGCGATGCTGCCCATGCGACTCGAAATCACCGCGAGCACGCCGTCCGTTTCCTCGACGAGCGGCAGCAGGATTGGCAGCAGCTGCATCGGGCCGCGCACGTTCGTGTGCATTACGTGATCGAAGTCCTCGGCGGTGATCGTTTCGATGCCTTCGGTGCGCGGACCGTACACGCCCGACACCAGGATTGCGGCATCGAGCCGTTCGCCGTCGAGCTTCCAGCCGAGCGCCGCGATGTCTTCGGGCGCGGTGACGTCGAGCGCGAAGGTTTCAGCGCCGAGTTCGCTGAGCGCATCGAGCGCGGCGCCGTCGCGCGCGGTCGCGAGCACGCGCCAGCCGCTCTGCCTGTACTGCCGGACGAATTCCTGGCCGATGCCACGCGATGCACCGACGATCAACACTGTTTTCATCGTATTCCTCGAAGATTTTGTGGATGCATCAGATCAGTTCGACACCCATCGCGGTCGCCTCGCCGCCGCCGATACACAGCGTCGCGACACCGCGCTTCAGACCGCGATTCTTCAGCGCGCCGATCAGCGTGACGAGAATGCGCGCGCCCGAGGCGCCGATCGGATGGCCTAACGCGCACGCGCCGCCGTTCACGTTGACCTTGTTGTGCGGTAAATCGTGCTCTTTCATCGCGGCCATCGTGACGACCGCGAACGCTTCGTTGATCTCGTACAGATCGACGTCGCCGGCGCGCCAACCGTTCTTTCCGAGCAGCTTGCGGATCGCGCCGACCGGCGCGGTGGTGAACTTCGCGGGCGCCTGCGCGAACGTCGAATGACCGACGACGCGTGCGAGCGGCGCCACGCCGAGCCGTTTCGCGGTCGACTCGCGCATCATCACGAGCGCGGCCGCGCCGTCCGAGATCGACGACGAGTTCGCCGCCGTCACGGTGCCGGTCTTGCTGAACGCGGGCTTCAGCGTGGGGATCTTGTCGAGGTTGGCCTTGAACGGCTGCTCGTCGCGCGCGATCGTGACGTCACCCTTTCGGCCCGCTACGGTGACTGGCGCGATTTCCCAGTCGAACGAGCCGTCCTCGTTCGCGCGCTTCGCGCGGTTCAGCGACTCGACCGCGAACGCGTCCTGCGCCTCGCGCGTGAAGTCGAACGACGCCGCGCATTCCTCGGCGAACGCGCCCATCAGACGGCCTTTGTCGTAGGCGTCTTCGAGGCCGTCGTAGAACATGTGGTCGAGCACCTGGCCGTGGCCCATGCGCATGCCGCCGCGCGCCTTCGGCAGCAGATACGGCGCGTTCGTCATGCTCTCCATGCCGCCCGCGACGATCACGTCGAGCGAGCCGGCGGCCAGCATGTCGTGCGCGAACATCGCCGCGCGCATGCCGGAGCCGCACATCTTGTTGACCGTCGTGCAGCCGGTGGCCAGCGGCAGACCCGCGCCGAGCGCGGCCTGGCGCGCGGGCGCCTGGCCGAGGCCGGCGGGCAGCACGCAACCGATCACCGCTTCGTCGATCTGCTCGGGCTTCAGACCCGCTCGTTCTACGGCCGCCTTGATCGCGACCGCGCCGAGTTGCGGCGCGCTCAGCGACGCGAAGTCGCCCTGAAAGCCGGCCATCGGCGTGCGCGCCGCGCTGACGATTACGATTGGATCGGCGTTGATACCACTGTGGTTTGCGTCACTCATGTTCGAGCTCCTTGGTCATAGCTTGGATGGCTACCGCCGCGCGTTGCCTGATGCGAACCCTCGTGGGATTCATCAAGCCACGCGCACATTTGGCTCGTTCGCCTGCGCATCGGCTGCTTCGGCGAACCGCTCCGGATAACGCACGCAAAAGCGCACGCTCGGGTCGTACGGGAAAAAATCGGGCAGATCGCCCTTCAACAGAAAATCCTTGTATCGCTGCCACAGCTCGGGCTCGAAGAGATCCGCGTGATGCCGCATGAACGAGCGCCGCACGCGTGGATCGCCGAGCAGGAACGTGCCGTACGTCTCCGGGAAAATATCGTGCGGGCCTACCGCGTACCACGGCTCGTCCGACATTTCGTCTTCCTCGTTGCGCGGCGCCGGCACCGCACGCACGTTGCAGTCGGTCAGGTATTCGATCTCGTCGTAGTCGTAGAACACGACGCGGCCGTGTCGCGTGACGCCGAAGTTCTTGTACAGCAAGTCGCCCGGGAAGATGTTCGCCTGGATCAGCTCCTTCACCGCGTCGCCGTATTCCTTGATGCCGCGCTCGACGTCGTCGTCGTTACCGTTCTGCAGGAACAGATTGAGCGGCACCATGCGTCGCTCGAGGTACAGATGGCGAATCACGAGGTTGTCGCCGTCGTACTCGAGCAGCGACGGCACTTCCTTTTCGAGTTCGCGCAACAGCGTTTCGTCGAGCCGCGCGAGCGGCAGCGCGACGCTCGAATATTCGAGCGTGTCGGCCATCCGGCCGAGCCGGTCATGACGTTTGACGAGCAGATACTTCTGCTGGATCTGCGCGCGCGTGGTTTCCTTCGGCGGCGGAAAGTTGTCCTTGATCAGCTTGAACACGTAGGGGAACGACGGCAACGTGAACACCAGCATCACGAGCCCCTTGATGCCGGGCGCGACGATGAAGCGGTCGCTCGAATGCTTCAGGTGATGCAGCAGATCGCGATAGAACAGATTCTTGCCCTGCTTCTGCAGACCCACCGATGTATAGATTTCCGCCTTCGGCTTGCCCGGCATGATCGTGCGCAGAAACTCGACATACGCGGACGGCACTTCCATATCGACCAGAAAATACGAGTGCGAGAAGCTGAAGATGATCAGCAACTGCTCGCGCTTGAGCAGCACGGTGTCGAGCGCGAGCACGCCCGGTTTCACGTGACGCAGCGGCACCGCGAACGGCAGCAGCGCCTCGCCGTTGATGATGCGCCCGACGATATACGCGCCCTTGTTGCGATAAAACAGCGACGACAACACGTGAATCTGGAAGTTCGGCGCCTCGTCGAACACGCCGAACGCTTCGCGAATCGACTGCATCACGCAGGCGACGTCGCGCGTCAGATCCTCGAACGGCGGATCGAGCTGGAAGTTCGTGACGACCCGTTCGAGCGTTGCGGCAAGTCCATCAGTACCGGGGTAATACGCGCGATACGTCGGCTTCGCGGCCGGTTCGTCGTTCTCGATGTATTCGGTCGAGATCGCCGGGCGCACGAAAATGAAATCGTTGTTGAAGTACGAGCGATGCAGAATCTTGCAGGAAACCGAATTAAAGAAGGTTTCCGCGCATTCCGGCTGACGGTGCGTGGTCAGGAGGCCGATGTAGTGCAGCTTGATCTGCTGCCACACTTCGCTGTCGATGTTCTCCGCGTCGTACTCGTCTTCGAGCAACTGCACGCATTCCTGCACGCGATCGTCGTACGACGTGATGCGGTCGCGCGCGAGCTTTTGCAGGCCGTGCCAGTCGCCGGCTTCGAACAGCGTCTTCGCGTGGATCGCCGCGTCGCGAAAGATCCGGTAGTGACGGTCGAACCCATCGAGCATCGTCTGCGCGACGTCGAAACCGATTTGCGACGATAACAGCTTGGGGAAGTGATTCATCACGCGCGCTCCGCAAACGCCGGTCAGAGTCAGGCCGCTTCAGGCAGGCTTCGCGTCGTGCCTCGCGCCATCGAGCAGCGCGCGCGCCTGCGCTTCATACTGCGCGAGATCTTCGAGCGTCGCGTCGAGATCTTCTCGCTGACGTTCGAGCACTTCGCGATGACGCGCGACCGTCGCGAGGAACGCGTGCAACTGCGGTACGGTATCGGTCGGCGATTCGTAGACGTCGAGCAGGTCACGGATCTCCGACAGCGTGAAGCCAAGCCGTTTGCCGCGCAAGGTGAGCTTCAGACGGGTGCGGTCGCGGCCCGAATAGACGCGCCGCAAGCCGCTCGAACCCTCGCGGCTCGGTGAGAGTAAACCCTGGTCTTCGTAGAAACGGATCGCGCGTGGCGTGACGTCGAATTCGCGCGCGAGCTCGGTGATCGTGTATTGCGTATTCATCGGGACATCTCGTGGCCGCTTGGTCGGCACAAAACCGGATTGGACGATAGAATCGACGTTTACGTTATCGTCAACCTGAGCGGAAAGCAACCACAACCCGGCCGACCGGCATCGCACACCTCGCCATGCCGGAGGGTCGTTGGAGGAAGACAGTCCCCATGAATTCACTCGAACACCAGCTCGAATACCCCTTCAACGACACGATGCCCGACGCGGGCCGCACGATGGAAGTCGCGCCCGGCGTGCTTTGGCTGCGCATGCCGCTGCCATTCGCGCTCGACCATATCAACCTGTGGCTGCTGCGCGATGAGATCGATGGCCAGCAAGGCTGGACCGTGGTCGATTGCGGCATCACGTCGGACACGATCAAGGCGAATTGGGAGAGCGTGTTCGAATCGGTGCTCGACGGCCTGCCGGTGCTGCGCGTGATCGTCACGCATTGCCATCCGGATCACATCGGCCTCGCGCATTGGGTGTGCGGCGGTGGCGATAAAAAGCGTTGGGACGCGCGACTGTGGATGACGCTTGGCGAATACATGCAGGCGCGCGTGATGGCGACCGGCGACGGCTCGAACGCGGGTGGCGAGGCCGCGGCGCGGCACTTCGCGCGGCACGGTCTGACCGACGCCGAATCGCTCGAGAAACTGCGCAATCGCAATAGCTACTACGCGAGCCTCGTGCCGGCGATTCCGAGGCAATACCGCCGTTTGCGCGAAGCCGAGGACGTGAGGATTGGCGGTAGGACGTGGCGCGTGGTGACGGGCTTCGGCCATTCGCCGGAACACTGTGCGCTGCACTGCGCGCAAACCGGCACGCTGATTTCCGGCGACATGGTGCTGCCGCGCATTTCGACCAACGTGTCGGTGTTCGATATCGAGCCTGAGGGTTCGCCGCTCGAACTGTATCTGGAGTCGCTCGGCCGCTACGAGACGATGCCTGAAGACACGCTCGTGCTGCCGTCGCATGGCAAGCCGTTTCGCGGCGTGCGCACGCGCATTCAGCAACTGCGCGAGCATCACGACGCGCGGCTCGCCGAAGTGCGCGAAGCATGTGCGGAAAAGCCGCGCAGCGCCGCCGATATCGTGCCGTTGATGTTCAAGCGCCAGCTCGATATCCATCAGATGACATTCGCGATGGGTGAGGCGCTCGCGCATTTGCATCTGCTGTGGCGAGCAGGGGATTTGAAGCGGACGCAGGATGCGGATGGGGTGATTCGGTTTGCGGCGGCGTGATCTTTTCGATTCGATGCGCTATATGAGCGCACTCAGCGGCGCAACGGTGCTGGGTGTGTTCATTCGAACTATTTCAACGGCAAGTCAGATGCAGCGTCGCGAAGTTGCTGGGCACGCCGGTTGTTGAGTTCCGCAACGCAAGCCAAACTGCGCACTTCGCGTGCACTGCCGGCTCCACCACCGCTTAGCGAAGCTGCGAACTGGCATTGAGTCTCGCGGTACTTAGCGAATTTGCTGTTTGATGCGACGAGTCTTGCCTTGGCCTGGTTCACGTACTTGTTGTCTTCATCCCATTTGGAGAGGGTGCGAGCCATCTTCTCCTCGGCTCGTCTGAGGGCCTTCTGACTGGCCTCTGCTTTTTCTGCCAGACAGTCCCGCATTCCCGCTTGCGAGAATGCACTGCATTCTTCGCGTAAAGCCCGCTCGCTTGCAACGAGAGCAGTTGAGGCCGCAAGGACCAACGTTGGCAGGCAGACGGCCATGCCTAAACAGATCAGCTTTATCGCGCGCATAGGGCCACCTTTCCTTTACGCACCATTGACAAAGTGTAATCAAGCTTTCTGGCGTAGTTGAGGTCACCGCCTCCGTTATAACGCTCCGCTATCAATGCCGCGGAGAAGGGGCGCCAGCTCGTAATAGCCTTTTGAGCTGAAGCCTTCCGGTACTTCAACACTTGTCCGGGTCGCAGAACGGTGGCGGTGGGATTCAGCTCTTTTAACGTGTCGATCGTCGTGCCCTGAGCCTTCGCCATCTTGTCGAGGCTGTCTCCTAGCCTGACGGCGATTTCGTAAACCTTAGGGTCAGCACGAAGTACGCTTCGGTACTTAAAATGTGCCATGCGCATCAGCAAATAACCAATACCAGCGCGGATGTTATACGCCGGTATCGTTCTGACTGAGGCCATTGTCAGCCGTCCTATCCAGGCTGGCGGCACAATCAAATCGCCGCCTTCATTACCTGAAAGCAGCGATGCTAATCCAGGATCGCCTGCAACCCCAATTCGCATCGGCTTGGCGTTCCACTGAGGATCGTGGGCACCTGTTTCGACCCACAACATCGCCTTGATAAGCTGCCAGTCCAAGGGCACGTACCCGGAAGTGCCGTGAAGATGGCGGTTGTACTCAAGGACTGCCATCTGGATCTCGCAGTCCCAGGAATTCCATTTGGCATCGCTTACAGCCTTGCTAACGCCATCCTGCCACCGTTCAAAACCTGTCCTCGTTGGAGCTTGCATTGCCATAACCATTCCTTCTGTCAAAGTGTGGGCGGCTACTTTGCAAGCAATTATCAGCTTCTTGCCTGAGGAAAATTGCATTAGGAATCGGTCTGGCGAGCGAAGGCCCGAGATCACGTCGAAAAAAGGTTACGCAGTGTCAGATGCAACCAGCCAATTCGCGCGTTGAATAAAAAAAGCCCGGTTCAAAAACCAGGCTTTCTTGCAGGGCCGCCTGCGCTAACCGCAGCGCAAAATCACTGCACCACCACCGCCCCGAAATTCTGCCGTCCAAACGGACTCACGTGATACCCGCTCACGTTCGTGCGCGTGATCGCGGCAGCGGTCGGATAGCCGAGCGGAATCCACAGCGCTTCGTCGTGGATGATCTGCTGCGCGGCTTCATACGCTTTCGTGCGCTTGGCGATATCGGACGTCGCTCTGCCCTCGGCGATCAGCTTGTCGAGGTCCTGATCGCAGAAGCGCGCGAAGTTGATGCCCGACTTCACCGCGTTGCAACTGAAGAGCGGCGACAGATAATTGTCCGGATCGCCGTTGTCGCCGGCCCAGCCCATGAACAGCGTGTCATGCTGACCCTGCTTCGCCTCCTTGATCAGCTCGCCCCATTCGATCACCTTTACGTCCGCCTTCACGCCGATCTTCGCGAAGTCGGCCTGCAGCAGTTCGGCACCGGCCTTCGGATTGGGATTGAGCACGCTGCCATTCGGACGCACCCAGATCGTCGTTTCAAAACCGTTCGGATAGCCCGCGTCGGCGAGCAGCTTCTTCGCCTTCGCCGGGTCGTACGGCCAGCCCTTGATCGAGTGGTTGTAGCTCCACGTATTCGGCGGAAACGGGTTCACGGCCGGCGTCGCGGTGTTGTCGAACACGGTCTTCAGATATGTCGTGCGGTCGAACGCCATGTTCAGCGCGGCGCGCACCTTCTGGTTTTCAAGTGGCTTCTGCTGCGTGTTCAGCGCGACGAAGGCCGTCATGAACGCGGGCGTCTGCACGATCGCGAGCGACTTGTCGTTCTTTGCGTCGGCGAGATCCTGCGGCTTCGGCGACAGCGCGATCTGGCATTCGCCAGCCTTCACCTTCTGCGCGCGCACGGTCGCGTCCGGCGTGATCGCGTAGATCAGGCGCTCGATCTTCGGCTTCGGTCCCCAGTAGGTCGGGTTCGCGTCATAACGGATCACCGCGTCTTTCGTATAGCTTTTCAGCACGAACGGGCCGGTGCCGATCGGCTTTGCATTCAGATCGACCTGCTTGCCGGCCTTCAGCAACTGGTCCGCGTACTCGGCCGAATAGATCGACGCGAAGCCCATCGTCAGGATCGACAGGAACGTCGCGTTCGGCTCGTTCAGCTCGAACTTGACCGTGTTGTCGTCGACCTTGGTAATCGACTTGATCAGCTTCGGCAGCCCCATCGATTGCGCATGCGGGAAGCCGCTCGCGCCCGCCACCTTGTGCCACGGATTGCTGTCGTTGAGCATACGGTCGAACGTGAAGATCACGTCGTCGGCATTGAGCGCGCGGGTGGGCTTGAAGTAGTCGGTGGTTTGGAACTGCACGTTGGGGCGCAGGTGGAACGTGTACGTCAGGCCGTCGGGGCTCACTTCCCACTTGTCGGCGAGCGCGGGCACGACCTTCTTCGCGGCTTCGTCGAACGACACCAGCGAGTTGAAGATCACGTCGGCCGATGCATTCGTCGTGACGAGCGAATTGAACTGCACGACGTCGAAGCCGTCAGGGCTCGATTCGGTACAGACGGTCAACGGTTTGGCGAGCACGAGCGCGGGCGCAGTGAGCAGGATGGCGGCTGCGAGCAGTTTGAAGCGCATAGGATCTCCGGTAACGAGCGCAGTCAGGCAGTGCGTCTGGTTGTGTTTATGGCGGCGATGCGTGAGCGGGCAGGTCAGCGGTCCCGGCGCGCGCGTCGCCACGATTGTGATACGTTCCCGGCGCCGTCGTACAGGTCGGGCGATCCCGGCCCGAGGCCTGGGGGCCGGCCTTCGAGGCCTAGCCGGCGGCGCGCCTTCGCGAAAGCTTATCGAAGCGCCATTTTGGCGACAACAATTTAATCGACATATCCATATGGGGGCGGCGCGACCATGCCGCCGCCTCAGGCTGCGGCGGCCTGACGCAGCAGGTAGCCGATGCCACTTATTGCGCGCACGCCGTACCACGACGTCATTTCCCCATCGATCAGATCGATGCGCTTGCCGGTGAGACGCGGATCGCGCGCGAGCGCATCGCGATGCGCGGCCGTGAAGCGGTACGGCTCGCTCGACAGCAGCACGCGCTCGACCTGCGCGAGCCACGGCGCGTCGTCGAAGTCGAGCGTGGGGTAACGCGCGGCGCCCGCGCTGCCGCCGCGCACGTCGGGCAGCGTATGCCAGTTCACGAGGCGCAGCATCGCGGCGATGTAGGTGTCGCGTGCGACGCTCATCCACGGTTCGCGCCAGATCAGGTACAGCACGCTCTGCGCGGCGAAGGCGTGAGCGCCGGCTTCGCGCAGACGCGCTTCGAGCGAGTCGCTCAAGCGCCGCGCTTCTTCTTCACGCCCGAAGATCGCGCCGAGCAGCGCGAACAGCGCGAGGTTGTCGTGCGGCGTCTGCGGATGGGTGACGACGATGTGCGGCACGAACGCGCGCAGTTGCTCGACGGTGTCGCGTTCGTTCTCGTCGACATTGACGATCAGATGGGTGGGGCGCAGCGCGCGGATCGCGTCCAGTTTGACGGCCTTCGTGCCGCCGACCTTCGGCACCGCCCGGACCTTGTCGCGCGGATGAACGCAAAAGCCGGTGCGCCCGACGATCTGCCGTTCGAGGCCGAGCGCGAAAAGCGTTTCGGTGAGGCTCGGCACCAGCGACACGATGCGCGCGTCGGTGCCCGCGGATTCGTGCGCGACGCCGGCTGCATCGACCGCACGTGACTGCATGGCTTACTCGGTGGCGGCGCGCGGCTTGCGCGGCGCGCGTTCGAACACGCGGTCGTAGAGCCAGCGCGGCAGCACATGCAGCAGCATCGCGGCCACGCGCATCTGCCACGGAAACACCCCGAACGACGTCTGCCGTTCGACCGCCCGCGCGACCTTCGCCGCGAAACGGTCCGGGTCCATCAGGAACGGCATGTTGTACGGATTGTGCTCGGTCATCGGCGTGCGGATATAGCCGGGCGCGATCGTGACGACCCCGACGCCGAACGGCCGCATCTCGACGCGCAACGCCTCGAGATACTTCAGGGCCGCCGACTTCGACGCGCTGTACGCGCCCGAACCGGGCAAGCCGCGCACGCCCGCGACGCTCGCAATGCCGACCAGCGTGCCGCGCTTCGATGCGGCCATCGCGGCGGCAAATGGCTCGAACGTCGCCACCATGCCGAAGTAATTGATGTCCATCACCTCGCGGAACGTGCGCAGATCGCCGTGACCCGTCAGCGCGCCGCGGCTGATGCCGGCGTTGGCGATCACGACGTCCGGCAGGCCGTGCGCGGCGATGAAGCGCGCGGCCGCATCGGCGAGCGCTTCCGCGTCGCGCACGTCGATTGCATAGATCGAGACGGTGTTCTGGGGATGGGACCGCTGGAACGCGGCGAGCGCGTCGCCGCGGCGGGCGACGAGGCCGAGAATCGCGCCGCGCCGTGCGTATTCGCCGGCGAGCGCAAGGCCGATGCCGCTCGAAGCGCCGGTAATGAAAACCTTCAGCGGAGAACTCATACCGGCGCCTCGTGATTACATCTTCTTGGCGCGGACTTGCGAGACGAGGTAGTCGAGCACCTGGATCGTGCCCGGCAGGGTGCCGGTCGCGGCCGGGCCGGTTTCATACTTGCCCTGCACCGCGAGCGTCGGCACGCCGTCGATCTTGTAGTCGTCGAGCAGCTTCTTGTCCTTCTGCAACGCGCTTTGCGTCGAGAACGAGTTGTACGCTTCCATGTACTTCTTCGGATCGACGCCGAGCGTCGCGAGGTATTTGCTCTGGTCTTCCGGCGTCAGCAGATAGTTCTTGTTGACATGGATTTCGTTGAACACCTTCGGCGTCAGTTCGTTCGCGACGCCGAGCGCGTCGAGCGCGTGGTACATCTTCGAGTGCGGGATGAAGTCGTCGCGGAAGGCGACCGGCACGCGGCGGAACACGACGTCCGGGCCCTGCTTCTTGACCCAGGCTTCGAGGAACGGGTCGAATTCATTGCAATGCGGGCAGCCGTACCAGAAGAATTCGATGACTTCGATCTTGCCGGCCGGCACGTCGGTCGGTTGCGGCGAGGCCAGCACGGTGTAGTCCTTGCCGGCAACCGGCGCGGTCGGCGACGCATGCGCGCTGGCCCCGATCAGGCCCAGCGAGAGAAACAGGATGCTCAGCAGCTTTTTCATGTTGTGTAGACCCAGATAAGGCGGTAGCGCGGCGACGCCATGCGAAAGGCCCGTCGCCGCTGGTCGGATTCGGTGTGGCCGCCCGCCACAATACAGGTCGAAGCGGCCATCGTGCTTGTGACCCGCGCGCCGCGCGGATAGTTCGACGCACGGTGCGAGCCGGCATTACCGTTTATTTATTGTTTGGTGAAGCGGATCACCGCGGTATCGACACCCGCGTCCGACAGACGCTGACGGCTCGAATTCATGTCCTCGAACTTCGAGAACGGCCCGATGCGCACGCGGTAGTACGTGACGCCGCCGGCATCGCGCTGCGTGACCTTCGATTCGAAGCCCTGGAACGCGAGGCGCGCGCGTTGCTGTTCGGCATCGGCGGCGGTCTTGTACGCGCCGACCTGCAGGAAATAGCCGGTGTTCGCCTCGCCCGGTGCCGGAGCGGCAGCCGAGCCCGGCTTGGCGTTGGCGACCGTGGTCGCGCTCTTAGGCGCGGAGCCTGCCGCCGTGGCGGCCGGCGCGCTCGAGGTCTGCGGCTTCTTCGCCGGCGCCGGCGCGACGATGCCGCCGGTGCCGTTCTCCTGCGCGGGATTCGGCGCGACCGCCGTGCCGTTGTTATTCGCGTTGCCGCCCGACGGCGGCACTTCGACGATCTGCGGTTCTTCGAGCATGCCCGACTGGGTCTGGGCGTTGGTCTGGCCCGGCGCGGTGTTCGGCGGAGCCGGTTGCGCGGCCTGCGGCACCGGCTGGCCCGGCGTCTTGCCTTGCAGCGGACGGTTCGGATCGTATTGCGGCTGGCTCGCACCGTTGTCGGTCGCCGCTGGCGGCGCGACCTTCGACACGAACGGCGTAGGTGCACGGGTGATATACAGCGCCACCACTACCGCGATCGCCAGGCCGACGATCAGGCCCAGCACGATGCCGAGAAAAGTGCCCCCGGTTTGCTTCGATTGCTTTGTTGTGCGGCGTGGTTTTGCCATCGTACGAATCACCTGCAAAAAGAATCCAGGAACGGCCGCCGATTATAACGACGGCCGCGCGCATATTACGCTGGAGGAGTTACATCTTGACGGGAGCGGAGACGCCGATCGTCGCGAGACCGTTGGCCAGCACCTGGCGCGTGGCCGCGAGCAGCGCGACGCGAGCGTTGCGTTCGGCCGCATCGTCGACCAGCACGCGCTCGGCACGGTCATTGTAGAACGAGTGAAATTCGCCGGCGAGTTCGCGCAGGTAGAAGGCGACCGCGTGCGGCGCGAGTTCGTCGGCGGCGTGCTGCAGCATGTCCGGGAATTCGGCGAGCTTGTTGAGCAGCGCCATCGAGCGCTCGCTCGTGAGCGGCGCGAGATCCACGCTCGCGAGCGCGTTCTCGTCGAGGCCGTAGCGCGCGTTGCACTCGGCGATCACCGAGCAGATGCGCGCGTGCGCATACTGCACATAGTGCACCGGATTCTCGTCGTTCTGCTTCAGCGCGAGGTCGATGTCGAACACGAACTCGGTGTCCGCCTTGCGCGAGATCAGGAAAAAGCGCACCGCGTCGCGGCCGCGGCGAATGGTTTCCTCGTCGATCAGATCGACGGCCGCTTCCGAGCCCGGCGTCGCGCCGCCCGACCATTCGATCAGGTCGCGCACCGTCACGTAGCTGCCCGCGCGCTTCGAGATCTTCACCTCTTCGCCGTTGCGCATGACCGTGACCATCTTGTGCAGGATGTAGTCGGGGTAGCCCTTCGGAATGCCGATGCCGAGACCCTGCAGACCTGCGCGCACGCGCGCAATCGTGCCGTGGTGATCCGAGCCCTGCACGTTGATGACCTTGGTGAAGCCGCGCTCCCACTTCGCGACGTGATAGGCAACGTCCGGCACGAAGTACGTGTAGGTGCCGTCGGTCTTGCGCATCACGCGGTCTTTGTCGTCGCCGTCGTCGGTGGTGCGCAGCCACAGCGCACCTTCCTGCTCGTAGGTCTTGCCCGCGGCGATCAGCGCGTCGACCGTTTTCTCGACGCGGCCTTCCGTGTACAGCGACGACTCCAGGTAGTACTGGTCGAACTTCACGCCAAACGCCTGCAGGTCCATGTCCTGCTCGCGACGCAGATACGTGACCGCGAAGCGGCGGATCGCCTCGAGGTCCTCGACGTCGCGCGCGCCGGTGACGGGCTCGCCGTCGCTCGCCTCGACCGTGATGCCGTTCAGATAGTCTTTCGCGATATCGGCGATGTACTCGCCGTTATAGGCCGACGCGGGCCAGCCTTCGTCGCCGGGGGCGAAGCCGCGTGCGCGTGCCTGGGTCGACAGGGCGAGCGTGTGGATCTGCACGCCGGCGTCGTTGTAGTAGAACTCGCGGTGCACGTCCCAGCCCTGCGACGCGAGCACGTTCGCGAGCGCGTCGCCGAGCGCGGCCTGGCGGCCGTGGCCGACGTGCAGGGGGCCGGTGGGGTTGGCCGACACGAACTCGATCAGCACGTGCTTGCCGGCGTCGCGCCGTGAGCGGCCGTACGCGTCCTTCTCGGCGAACACGGCGGCGATCACGCCTTGCTTGGCTGCGGCCGTGAGCCGCAGGTTGATGAAGCCGGGGCCCGCCACTTCGGCGGTGTCGATCAGGCCTTTGGCCTGCGGATTGACGAGCAGCGCATCGACGATCTGTTGCGCGAGCTGGCGCGGATTGGCGCGCAGCGGCTTGGCGAGCTGCATCGCGACGTTGCACGCGACGTCGCCGTGCGCGGCGACTTTCGGGCGCTCCAGCGCGATGGCGGGCGAGACGAAGGCGGCTTCCGTCGCGCCTTGGGTCGCAGTCGCGACCTGCTTCACCGTCTCGGCGAGCAGTGTTTCGAGTGTGTGTTTGTGTGCGGGCAGCATGCTTGTTGCGAGTCCAGTGAGGCAATCCGGTAAGGCGGAAGAGGCGCCGGCCGAGGCCGGTGTCGCAAGCGTTGAACGCGGCAGCGCTTTGCGGCGCCGATAGCTGCGCCGCCGGCAGAGTGTCCCCCAGGCGATGCGACGAGACGCAAGCAGCGCAACCCGGTGGACTCCGCTCGGCGGCCCGCCGGCACGCAGGCTCGCGCGGCATGCGGATCGCGGCCGATGGTTCGACGCCCCCGCTTGGTACCCGTGCGCGATGCTCGTCGAGCCTTGCCATACGTGGCGCTGGGCGGCGCGCTTTTCCGTTCAGACGGATTTTAGCAGGTGCTAATATGTTCAATGAGTTGCCCACGAGGGGCTGGGGCCGCGGCGCCTTGCCGGCGCCACGTCAGGCGCGCGCTGTTGCCGCCCTTGGGACGCTCATGCATTAACCCGACATAACGAAAAAGGGAACAGTCATGCTGATTACTTTCAAGTGCCACGCCTGCCCGGACGTGATGATGCTGGAGAATCTGGCGCAGTATCTGGTTGGCATTGTCGGCAAACGCCTTGGGCAGCGGGGCGTCATTACTCACGACGAACTGGGCCCGGCCATCGAGAAGCTCGAAGCGGCGATCACCTCCGACAAGCAGGAGCGCGCCGAGCACGAGGGCCATTTCCACGAGGGCGAAGACGGCCGCGATCGTCACGAGATTCCGCCCGGACTCGCGCAGCGCGCGTATCCGTTCCTCGACATGCTGCGCGCGGCGCAGAAGGAAAACGCGGATATCGTCTGGGGGCTTTGATTTCTGCTGGGTCCCGAGCGCCGCGGCCTGGTCTCGGAAGGCCTTCATAAGCGCTTTTGGGGTGCACTCAAAGAAAGGAGCCCGCTTGACGCGGGCTCTTTGTCATTGTGCGCCGAGCATGCGCAACAGCTTGGGGGTGTGAGTCCCCTGTCCAACCTGATGGTGGTGAAGGACTAGCGAAACGCAAGGGCGTCGTCGTGAGGCGGGGTCTGAAGGAAGCGTGTAGCAAAGCCATGACCTGACGAACAGAAACCAGATGCGAGGCCTACCTAGCCGGACGAGCAAGCAATTGATTGCGAAGTCCATAGCCATCAAGGGCTGGGGTGGTAGATCTGGCAGGTGTGTGGTGAAGGCGGTTGCGCTTACCTCGGGAGGCCTGCATGGCGTCCTGGAATCAGGACTGAGCGGCTCGCAAGGGCCGTTGACCACCGTGCAGGAGTCAGCAGAGGGCATATTAGGGCGGCGACGCCTGAAGGCCCGAACGGAAAGGAGCGGCGAGTAAGCCGGAGAACTCGACATGGGAGAGCAGCAGAAAACGCATCGCGTCCTCGACAGCGGAAGCAGGGGTGAAGCCCCGATGGCTGCTGGTGGAGGGGCTGAACCTACGGCGGCGAACCCCGAGTCTGAAAGCCCGTCGGCATATGACCGACTGATGGAAGAAGTCTGCGAAAGGGGGAACCTGAAGCAGGCGTTGAAGCGTGTGAAAGCGAACAAGGGCGCACCGGGCGTGGACGGGATGACCGTTCAGGCATTACCGGCGTACCTGCGGGAGCATTGGCCGTCGATACGGGCCACGCTGCTGAACGGCACATACAAGCCTCAACCTGTGAGACGGGTCGAGATACCCAAGCCGGATGGTGGTGGCGTGCGCAAGCTCGGCATCCCCTCTGCGCTTGATCGATTCGTCCAGCAGGCGGTCTTGCAGGTGTTGCAAAGGCAGTGGGACCCGACGTTCTCGGAGTCCAGCTACGGCTTCCGTCCGGGCCGCTCGGCACATCAGGCCGTGGCGCAGGCGCAAAGCTACATCCAGTCGGGGTACCGATGGGTTGTAGATCTGGATCTGGAGAAATTCTTCGATCGCGTGAGCCACGACATCCTGATGAGTCGGGTGGCAAAGCGAGTCAGCGACAAGCGAATGCTGAAGCTGGTCCGCTCCTTCCTGACGGCGGGTGTGATGGAGCACGGGCTGGTTGGTGCGACGGACGAGGGCACACCCCAGGGTGGTCCCCTGTCCCCGCTATTATCCAATCTGATGCTCGACGATCTTGACCGGGAGCTTGAGCGACGCGGGCTGCGTTTCGCGAGGTACGCTGACGACTGTAACGTCTACGTACGCAGCGAACGCGCGGGCCAGCGTGTGATGGCGGGGCTGAAGGCCTTCCTCGCCGGCAGGCTGAAGCTGACGGTCAACGAGACCAAGAGCGCGGTCGCACGGCCACACACGCGGAAGTTTCTGGGGTTCACCTTCTCGGATCGGGACAAGGTCAAACGGCGTATTGCGCCCAAGGCGCTGTCCCGCCTCAAGGAGCGCATCCGGGAATTGACTCAACGCACGCGCGGGGTCAGCGTCGACCAGATGATCGGCGCGCTGAAACGTTATCTGGCAGGGTGGCGGGGCTACTTCGGTTTCTGCGAAACGCCCAGCGTTCTGCAACGCCTGGATGAATGGATACGCCGCCGCATCCGCTGCTTCTTCTGGAAGCAGTGGAAACGGGGCCGCACAAGATTCCGGGAGCTGACAGTACGCGGCGTCAGCCGAAACCTTGCTGCCCAGACGGTCGGTTCGCCACACGATGCGTGGCGGCTGAGTTGCAGTCCCGCGCTGGGCATCGCCCTGTCAAACCGTTACCTTCGCTCGCTGGGGCTTCCATCACTAAGGCCATAGTCGATTAACCGATCCGAACCGCCGTGTACGGACCCGTACGCACGGTGGTGTGGGAGGGGCCGGGCCGCGAGGCCTGCCCCTATCCCGATCAGAGGGCTTGTCGGCCTCGCCGCTCACTGGCTCGCGGGGGCCGCCGAGGCTGCCGCGCCTTTCTTCATCTTTTGCTTCTTCGCCTTTTTGACATGCGCCTCGGTGGGGGGCGAGTAGGAACTGACCGCGCTCGATCCGCCCGGCGCGGCGGGTTGTGCGAGCGCCACGGAAGCGCCCGCGGCCAGCGAAACAGCGGTCAATAACAGTGTCAGCTTCTTCATACGATTTTTCTCCGTTGACGGTTGCAATCTCGGTGAGCCGGCGCGTTGTGCTCGCGCCTGACGCGATGAAAGCCGACTCAGTCTACAAAGCCGAAATTGCCGTGGCGCCAAATATTCTGTCTTTCGGACTCAATATAGTCGCGCACGCGCGGCTCGGGCCGCACGGCCCGGCCACGTATCGCTTCACGCTCAAAGCAACGGCGCCAACGCGCGCTCGGCGTCCGCTTTCGTGAGCGACATCCGCTGCGCGTAGTCGTCGAGCTGATCCGCGCCGATCTTGCCGACCGAGAAATAGGTGCTGTCCGGATGCGCGAGGTAGAAGCCCGACACGCTCGCCGCCGGCAGCATCGCCAGCGATTCGGTCACGCTCATGTTGATTTCGTTCGCCCGCAGCACGTCGAACATGTCGCGCTTGACGAGGTGGTCGGGGCAGGCCGGATAGCCTGGCGCCGGGCGGATGCCTCGGTATTTTTCGGCGATCAGCTCGTCGCTGGAGAGGTTTTCGCTGTTCGCGTAGCCCCACAGGTCGCGCCGCACGCGCGCGTGCAACGCTTCGGCGAATGCTTCGGCGAGCCGGTCCGCGAGCGCCTTCAGCATGATCGCGCTGTAGTCGTCGAGATCCTTCTCGAACTGCCTCTCCTTCACGTCGACGCCAAGACCCGCCGTCACCGCGAACATGCCGATGTAGTCGGCGACGCCCGAGTCCTTCGGCGCGATGAAGTCGGCCAGCGAGCGGTTCGGTCGCATCACCCCGTCGACCACCGGCCGCACGCTCTGTTGACGCAGATTGCGCCACGTCAGCGCGACTTCGGTGCGCGATTCGTCCGTGTAGATTTCGATGTCGTCGTCGTTCACCGTGTTGGCCGGCAACAGCGTGATCACGCCGTTGGCCTGCAGCCAGCGGCCCTGAATCAGGCGCGCGAGCATCGACTTGCCGTCGGAGAACACGCGCCGCGCCGATTCGCCGACGATCTCGTCATTGAGAATCGCCGGATATGGGCCGGCGAGATCCCACGTCTGGAAGAACGGACCCCAGTCGATATAGTTCGCGAGCTCGTTCAGATCGAAGTTCTTGAACACGCGCCGGCCGATGAACTTCGGCTTGACCGGACGATAGCCTGCCCAGTCGATCTTCGTCTTATTGGCGCGCGCTTGCGCGAGCGTGACCATCGGCTGTGCTTTTTTGTTCGCATGCTGATCGCGGATGCGGTTGTAGTCGGCGTTCAGTTCGTCGATGTACTTCGCGGCGCCCTCGTCGGACAGCAGGCTCGAGGCGACCGATACCGAGCGCGACGCGTCCGGGACGTAGACCACCGGCCCGTCGTAGTGCGGAGAGATCTTCACCGCCGTGTGCACACGCGAGGTCGTCGCGCCGCCGATCAGGAGCGGAATCTTCTTGACGCGGAAGTAGTCGTCGCGCTGCATTTCCGATGCGACGTAGGCCATTTCTTCGAGACTCGGCGTAATCAGGCCCGACAGCCCGATGATGTCCGCGCCCTCGACCTTCGCCTTCGCGAGGATCTCGCTGCACGGGACCATCACGCCCATGTTGACCACTTCGAAGTTGTTGCACTGGAGCACGACCGACACGATGTTCTTGCCGATGTCGTGCACGTCGCCCTTCACGGTCGCGATGACGATCTTGCCCTTGGCGCGCACGTCGCCGCCGGCCGCCGCGAGCTGGCGCTTTTCTTCCTCGATGAACGGGATCAGATGCGCGACCGCCTGCTTCATTACGCGCGCCGACTTCACGACCTGCGGCAGGAACATCTTGCCCTGGCCGAACAGGTCGCCGACGATGTTCATGCCGTCCATCAGCGGGCCTTCGATCACGTTGATCGGACGGCCGCCTGCAGCGGCGATCTTCGCGCGCACTTCCTCGGTGTCTTCGACGATGAACGTGGTGATGCCGCTCACGAGCGCATGCGCGAGACGCTTCTCGACCGGCTGCTTGCGCCACTCGAGGTTCTCTTCCTTCTTCGCGCCGCCGCTTTTGAACTTGTCGGCGATTTCGAGCAGGCGGTCGGTGCCGTCTTGACGGCGATTCAGCACGACGTCTTCGACGAGCTCGCGCAGTTCGGGATCGAGTTCGGCATACACGCCGAGCTGGCCCGCGTTGACGATGCCCATGTCCATCCCCGCCTGGATCGCGTGATAGAGGAACACGGTGTGAATCGCCTCGCGCACCGGATCGTTGCCGCGGAACGAGAACGACACGTTCGACACACCGCCGCTCACCTTCGCGTACGGCAGGTTCTGCTTGATCCAGCGGGTCGCCTCGATGAAGTCGACCGCATAGTTGTTGTGTTCCTCGATGCCGGTCGCGATCGCAAAGATGTTCGGATCGAAGATGATGTCCTCGGGCGGAAAGCCGACTTCGTTAACGAGCACGTCGTACGAGCGCTTGCAAATCCCGGTCTTGCGCTGGAACGTATCGGCCTGGCCCTGTTCGTCGAACGCCATCACGACCGCAGCCGCGCCATAGCGGCGAATCAGCTTCGCATGATGAACGAACGCTTCCTTGCCTTCCTTCAGCGAGATCGAGTTGACGATCGCCTTGCCCTGCACGCACTTGAGACCCGCCTCGATCACGTCCCACTTCGACGAGTCGATCATGATCGGCACGCGCGCGATGTCCGGCTCCGACGCGATCAGATTCATGAAGCGGACCATTGCCGCTTTCGAATCGAGCATCGCCTCGTCCATGTTGATGTCGATTACCTGCGCGCCGTTCTCGACCTGGTGGCGCGCGACGGCCAATGCTTCGTCGAACTGATTGTTCAGGATCATTCGCGCGAACGCTTTCGAGCCGGTCACATTGGTGCGTTCGCCAACGTTGATGAAGAGCGTCCCGGACGTGACGTTGAACGGCTCGAGGCCGGCAAGGCGCATGGTGTGATCGGTCATGGCGTGTGTGCGAGTCGGGTGCGTGCGTTAAAGGACGTGCAGGACGTGCAGGGCGTCGGGGCGAAGTGTTTCAGGCGGGCTCAGGCCGCGTCGCGATACTGGCTCGGCCACTTGCGCGGCTTCAGCTCGGCGAGCGCCTTCGCGATCGCCGCGATGTGCTCGGGCGTCGTGCCGCAGCAGCCGCCCGCGATGTTCACGAGCCCCGCTTCGGCGAATTCCTTCAGCAGGCCAGAGGTATCCGCGGGCAATTCGTCGAAGCCGGTGTCGCTCATCGGGTTCGGCAGGCCGGCGTTCGGATAGCACGACACGTAGGTGTCGCACAGCTTCGCGAGCTCGGCGATGTACGGACGCATCAGCGCCGCGCCGAGCGCGCAGTTCAGGCCGAACGTGAGCGGCTTCGCGTGACGCAACGAGTTCCAGAAGGCCTCGACGGTCTGGCCCGACAGAATGCGGCCCGACGCATCGGTGACGGTGCCCGAGATCATGATCGGCAGACGCTCGCCGGTGTTTTCGAACAGCTCGTCGAGCGCGAACAGTGCGGCCTTCGCATTCAGCGTGTCGAAGATCGTTTCGACGAGGAACAGGTCCGCGCCGCCGTCGAGCAGCGCTTTCGCCTGCTCGTAGTACGCGGCGCGCAGTTCGTCGAAGGTCACGTTGCGCGCGCCCGGATCGTTGACGTCCGGCGAAATGCTGGCGGTTTTCGGCGTCGGGCCGATCGCGCCGGCGACGAAGCGCGGCTTGTCCGGCGTTGTGTATTTGTCGCACGCGGCGCGCGCGAGCTTCGCCGATTCGATGTTCATCTCGACGGCGAGCGATTCCATGCCGTAGTCGGCCTGCGCGACCGTGGTCGCGCCGAACGTGTTGGTCTCGATGATATCCGAGCCCGCCGCGAGATACTGCTCGTGAATCTCGGCGATGATCTGCGGCTGGGTGATCGACAGCAGTTCGTTGTTGCCCTTGATGTCGCGCGCGTAGTCCTTGAAGCGCTCGCCGCGATAGCTGGCTTCGTCGAGCTTGTAGCGCTGGATCATCGTGCCCATCGCGCCGTCCAGAATCAGGATGCGCGAGTTCAGCAGCGCGGGCAGCGCTGCGCCGCGGGTGTAGGCGGGCTCCGAACGGACTGGCGTGATGGATTGAGCAGGCTGGGTCATGGCGGACGAGGGCTTGCGCCGGCGTTGGCGGAAAACCTGTCATTGTAGCCGCAGCCGGGCGGATACGCCCGCCGCGGAGGAGACTGCGAGGCGCGGCCGGCAAAATCGACCGATACGAACGCGCCGCGCCGGGAATTCAGAAACGCGCTAACAAACGATGCAATAAAAAACGGCCCGGCAAGCCAAAGCCTGCCGGGCCGTTTCGCTGCCGCCGACCGCTTGATGGAACCCGCCGGCAAAGCCGCGCGGTGCGGTCGATCGATGTCGCCAGAGCGCCAGCTGAACACCTCCGGTCAATGCAGGACCACCGGTTGATGCATCAGACTGTCGAATTGACCGAGGAATTCATCAACCTCGTCGAGCGTCGGCTCGCCTTCGATCAGCTTTTGCACATGCTCGCGAAAACGCGCCGCCATTGCCCCGTCGATGTAGATTTCGCGCTGCATGTTCTTGTCGACAATCTCATAGCCGCCCGACTTCATGGCAAGCAGACCTTCCTGCGGAGGAAACTCGACGACACAGTAGTTAGGGCTGTTATAGATCATTTGCATGGCGACACTCCTTATTTCCGTTGGGCTCCTGCCCTTTTCTGCACCGTAGGTGGAGCATGTGGGATGGAATTCAAGGGGTGGGTCCGGACGACGCAAGTAAAAACTCCGGACCTGACGGTTAGACTCGCCGCTCCAGAAACGATTCAAGCAAGGCGGCAAAACGCTGTGATTGCTCGATTGGCGCGAGATGCGCGGCGTCCAGCAACTCGAAGCGGGCGCCCTCGATCGCCTCCGCTATTGCCTGCGTAGCAGCAGGGGGCGTGCCAGTGTCGTGACGTCCGGCCACCGTCAGCGTCGGCGAGCGGATTGCGCCGTGCTGGCCGCGAAGGTCGAAATCGCGCAGTGCCTCGCAGGCCATCGCAAAACCTTCCGGCGAGGTGCGCGCAAATGTCTCACGGATCGGCTCGACCGCTTCGGGATGGGCGGCCTGAAAGTCGGGCGTGAGCCAACGCGCGATCGTCGACGGTAACAGCGCCTCCATGCCGTCGCTGCGCGCGGTGTGGGCGCGCTGATTCCACAACTCACGGTTCTCGGGCGGAGTGCCGCCGGTGCTGTCGGCAATCGTCAGCGTGTCGATTCGCGATGGATGGTCGAGCGCGAACTGCTGCGCAATCATGCCGCCGAGCGACAGGCCGACCAGGTGCGTCGTCCGCGCGCCGAGGGCATCGAGCAGTTTGGCGAGATCGTCGGCCAGATCGCGCATGGCGAACGGCTCGCGCGCAACCGCGCTGTGGCCGTGGCCGCGCACGTCGTAGCGCAGCACCGTGTAATCGTCGCGGAAATAGCCTGCCATCTGATCCCAGATGGAAAGATCGCCGCCCAACTGATGGATGAACGTGAGCCACGGGCCGCCGCCTTCGTTGCTCAGCACGTAGCGTGTGTCGATACCGTTGATGTTCACTTGCATGCGGACTCCTTTGAAGGAAACGCAGTGAAAAAGCGCGGTGGGTCGCCTCGTTCGCGCGAACGGGGCTCCATTGACGTGCGAGTCAGCGTTGCAAAGGAAGTTTCGCCGATCTCGTGCGGATTTGCTCGTGACACTCTGTCACGAAACCTGTCACGGTTTGATGATGGTCGGAGCGGTCGAATCGACCGGTGCAGCTGGGGCGGCCTCGGGTGTTACTGCCGATGCGTCGGCCGGAGCTGGCGCCGGCGTTGCAGGGCCCGTGGCAGCGGGGGCTGCGGGTGCAGCAGGCGTGGCCGGCGCGCCACCATTGCCGCGGTCATCCGGCGACGTGCCATCGACATTCAGCTTGCCGCGCCACACCAGTTCGAACTGGGTACCGTTCGGCTCCGTCTGCAGGATGCGCGCCGGCAGCCAGCCAAGGGACGGGGCGAGCCACACGTCGACGCGGCGCTGGTCGCCATCGTGCCGCGGCAGACGTTTGAAGTGACGCGTCTCCAGATAGCCTTGCGCGGCGCGGATCGTTTCGTCGCCGATCGTCTCGATCGGCCAATTCTCGCCGCTATCGGTATCGACGACGAAAAACTGTCGCGTCACGCCAGGCTTATAGGCGTCAGGATCGCCGCGCACGAGGCTCGCGAGCTGCATCACGACACTGAAGCGATCCTGTGCGCCGTCGGGCAACGGCAACGAGGCGGGCGTGCGCGTAAAGCCAACCTTCTTGTCGTTGCGATTGAAGATCGCGATGTCTTCGGCGCGACGGCCACGCTTTTCGCTGTACTGCGCCGGCGCGAGGCCAAAGGCATCGATGCCGCCGTGGCTCGAAAACACGAACGGACCGACGAACGGCAGCGGCACTGATACGACCATTTCGTAGCCCTGCCCGTCGCTCGCCCAATGGATCGTGCCGGGCGCGTTGCGCACGCCGTTGTAGAACGTGTCGTAGTCGAGTTCGGCCGACGGCGGTACCGAAAACTTCACGCCCTGCGACGCTTGCGGCGCGCTGGCCGCGGCAGGGGCGCTCGCGACGGCGCCACGGGCATTCGCATGGGCCGATGGATTCGCGTTCGCGGTGGCGGGTGGCGCGCTAGCCGCCACCTCCGATGCCGGCGTGGCCGCGGGCTCGTTCGGTTTGGCCGGTTGCAACGCGGTCATCACATGCTGCTCGCGCGGCGGCCTCGCCGCGGGCTTGCGTGCTGGCGAGGGCGGATGCGGTGCCGGCACGGCGGGCGGTGGCGCGGGTTGACGCTCGACCCTTTCGGGCGTCAGCAGCACGACCTGCACCGGCACATGCTCGCGATTCGCCGGATTCAGATCCACGCGATTGCGCTCGAACCATTGCGCCGCGATCCAGTGCACAACCGCGACGGCCGCGAGGACGGCGATCCAGCGCCACGCGCGCGCGCCGCGTCCCGGCCCGCTACCAAAAGCGGGCAGGCGATCATGACGGCGGTTGGCGGAAGCAAAATCCATCGGCGTTTGAATCGGTGAGAGCGTGAAAGGATACGGTGCGTATCAACCGTTGTCACCACGCGGGGTCGCGCTATAGCCGAGTTCGTACGACAGCTTGCGCGCGCATTCGCGCAGCGCGGTATCGATCTCGCCGCCCCAGCGGATATCGAACGCGCCTTCATGGCCGAGCGCGACGAGACCGAGCGCGAGTTCGCCGGTCGAATCGAACACCGGCAACGAAAACGCGTGGATCGTCGGCAGCAGCATGCCTTCGACGCGCGCAGCCTCGTGCTCGCGCACCTCGGCGAGCACCTTGTCGACCTCTTCGCGGGTGCGTGGCGCGCCGCTATACGACGAGCGCCGCGAGTCGGCCAGCTCGCGCTCGAGCATCGCGGCGGTCTTGCCGGACGGCAGGTAGGCGGCGAACAGCAGACCGGTCGCCGAACTGAGCAAGGGCATCACGTCGCCGAGCTTCAGCGACGCCTTGGCCGGGTAGCTCGACTCCATCCAGTGAACCATCGTCGGTCCCTGATTGCCCCACACCGCGATGCCGACGGTCAGATCGAGCCGGTCGCGCAGCTCGGCGAGCGCGATGCGCGCGAGCTTCACACCGTCGACGCGAGCAAGCCGCGCGAGCCCCAGCTGCAAAGCGAAGCCGCCGAGTTCGTAGCGGCCCGACAGCGGGTCCTGCGCGACCACGCCGAGACGCAGAAAGCTGACCAGATAGCGATGCGCCTTCGCCGGACTCATGCCCGCGCGCTGCGCGAGATCGCGCAGCATCATCGCGCGCGGCTCGTGGGTCAGCACGTCGAGCAGCCTGAAACCGACCTCGATCGACTGGATGCCCGAGCGCAGTTTTTCTTCGCCGGGTTCGCCGGGTTCGCCGGGTTCGTCATCGGCGCCGGTGGCGTCGGTTGCATGGGCGGGATCGAGCAGATCGTCGGCGGACGCGGGGTCGGTGCGGGTGCGGATCGTGCCGGAGCGGGCGTTGGCGGACATGTGCAAAAGGCGCGGGCAGCGCGTTCGGTGATCGTAATGGAGACGGCTACGGTGACACGACGACGAACACGCAGATATTGGGCCGCGCCGATTCACCATCGTAGAATACATTCCTTCCATCGTCACTAATACACGGTTCACAGCTCTATGAAACTTGCCTCGCTGAAGGACGGCACGCGCGACGGTCAACTGATCGTCGTGTCCCGCGACCTGCACACGGCGGCCATCGCCGACGCGATCGCGCCCACGCTGCAGCGCGTGCTCGACGACTGGGCCTTCTACGCGCCGCAACTGCATGACCTTTACGATGCGCTGAACCAGGGCCGTGCGCGCAACAGCTTTTCATTCGACGCCAAAGAGTGCATGGCGCCGCTGCCGCGCGCGTTCCAGTGGGCCGACGGCTCGTCGTACGTGAACCACGTCGAGCTCGTGCGGCGCGCGCGCGGCGCGCAAATGCCGCCAGAATTCTGGACCGACCCGCTGATGTACCAGGGCGGTAGCGACGATTTCATCGGCCCGCGCGACGACGTGGCGTGCGCATCGGAAGAGTACGGCATCGACTTCGAGGCCGAAGTCGCGGTCGTCACCGGCGATGTGCGGATGGGCGCGACGCCCGAGCAGGCCCTGCGCGGCGTGCGGCTGGTCATGCTCGTCAACGACGTGTCGCTACGCAACCTGATCCCCGCCGAACTCGCGAAGGGCTTCGGCTTTTTTCAGAGCAAGCCGGCCACCTCATTCGCGCCGGTCGCCGTGACGCCCGACGAGCTCGGCGAACACTGGCGCGAAGGCCGCGTGCATCGGCCGATGATCGTCCACTGGAACGGCAGGAAGGTCGGCCAGCCCGACGCGGGCACCGATATGGTGTTTCACTTCGGTCAGCTGATCGCGCATGCCGCGAAAACGCGCAATCTGCGTGCTGGTGCCATCGTCGGTTCGGGCACGGTGTCGAACAAGGACGCGAAACGCGGCTACTGCTGTATCGCCGAGAAGCGCTGCCTCGAAACGATCGAGCACGGCGCGCCGCAAACGGAGTTCATGAAATACGGCGACACCGTGAGGATCGAAATGTTCGACGATGCGGGCAAGTCGATTTTCGGCGCGATCGAGCAGAGCATCGCGCCGCTCGAATGAAGCGCGGCGCTCACGCGGCAATGCTGTGACGCGGGCGGCACGCGCGAAAGGGTTTCGCCCGATGCCGCCACTTGCGCGCGCGGCTACACTGCGGCAAACATCACAACGAAAACCCCGACGTGAGGAGACAGCATGCCGCGATTGGACTTCTCCACAGCTGAACGTCGGCGCGCTTGCGCGTCGCCCGTTGAAGCGCGCACGAGCGCGCGTGGCTTGCGTCAACGTTTCAATCGCACCGATCCGAGCGTGACCGGCCAGGTGCTGAAGATTCTCGCGACCCACCCCGACGCGGTAGTGGTCGGCGCGGCCGGCACGCCTGCCGCGCTGCCGCCGAAAACGCTGCGCGAGCGCGGCTACAAAGGCGTCATCTATCACAACCACGGCGTCGGCAATAACGACTTCCTGCGCGTGTGCGGCGCCGATTGCAACGGCACCTTCCTGCCCGCGAGCCCGGTGCTGGTCGCCGCGCAATTGCCAGCCGATCATCCGGCCAGGCGTCTCGCCCTCGATTACATCGCGCGCTTCGAGGCGCAGCACGGGGCGGGCAGCGTGTCGGCATTCGGTTCGTACACGTCGGACGCGGGCGCGTTGCTCGAGCATGCGATTCCGCTCGCGCTGAAAGCCGGCGCGCCCGGCACGCCGCCGTTTCGCCGCGCGCTGCGCGACGCGCTCGAAGGAACACGCGGTCTCGCGGACACCAATGGCGTCGTCAACATGAGCGCGGCCGATCATCTCGGGCTCGATCAGCGCGCCCGCGTGATGGTCGAAATCACCAATGGCAAGTGGCTTTATCAGCCGCATTGAACGGGGCGCGCCGTTGCGTCCGCGACTGAACGAATCTCCTCCGGACTGCTCACCATGCCTCAGCCATCGCAACCGAACGACGCGTACTACGCGCACTACCAGTCGCTGCGTTTGCAGCGTCATCCGCATGGCGTGCTCGAAGTCGTGATGAGCGGCGAGGGCGCGAATAAAAGCGGCCTCGCGACCGCGAACGCACGCATGCATTACGAGCTCGCGGAAATCTGGCGCGATATCGATCGCGATCCCGATACGCGCGTCGCGATCATTCGCGGCGAGGGTAAAGGCTTTTCGGCCGGCGGCGATCTGCAGCTCGTCGAGGACATGGCGAACGATTTCGAGGTGCGCACGCGTGTGTGGCGCGAAGCGCGCGATCTCGTCTACAACGTGATCAACTGCGGCAAGCCGATCGTGTCGGCGATGCACGGGCCGGCGGTCGGCGCGGGGCTCGTCGCGGGGCTGCTCGCCGATATCTCGATCGCGGCGAAGACGGCCCGCATCATCGACGGACACACGCGCCTCGGCGTCGCCGCGGGCGATCATGCGGCGATCGTCTGGCCGCTCCTGTGCGGCATGGCGAAGGCGAAGTACTACCTGCTGCTGTGCGAGCCGGTGAGCGGCGAGGAGGCGGAGCGCATCGGGCTCGTGTCACTGGCCGTCGACGAAAGCGATCTGCTGCCGAAGGCGTTCGAAGTCGCGCGCAAGCTGGCCGACGGTTCGCAGACCGCCATCCGTTGGACCAAGTACGCGTTGAACAACTGGCTGCGCACGGCGGGCCCGGCGTTCGATACGTCGCTCGCGCTGGAATTCATGGGCTTCGCGGGGCCCGACGTGCGCGAGGGCCTGAGCTCGTTGCGCGAGCGGCGCGCGCCCGATTTTGGCGCGGGCGGTCCACGTAACGACCAACGATCGTGATGTCATACCCCACACGGTATGATCGAATCGACGCGCGCGGCATCGCGCGCTCCACCTATCATCCAGCACCGAGGCGACAACCATGACCGACACCACTGGCTCCGCGCCGCCCTTTCCCGGCTTCCCCGGTTTTCCGCCCGCTGAAATGCTCGATCGCATGTGGAGCATGATTCGGCTGTCGCCGTTCGGCGCCGCCATGACGGGCGCGCAGCCGGGTGGGGGCACGAGTCCGTCGCTGTCGATGATGTCCGACATGATGGCGCCGCTCACGAGCGTCGAGGAACTCGACAAGCGCATCACCGACATGCGCGCGGTCGAGCAATGGCTGAAGCTGAACCTGAGCATGCTGCAGTCGGCGATCCAGGCGCTCGAAGTGCAACGTGCGACGCTCGCGACGCTGCGCGCGTTCGGCGCGTTCGCGCAATCGTCGATGTCGCAGGCGGCGGCTGCTGCGTCGGGTGCCGCCGCGAGTGACGCGCCGAACACCGCCCCGAGCCCCGCCCGGGCGCCGAGTTGGACGAAGCCGGCCGAGCCCACGCCCGAAAGCGCCACGCAGGCCGACAGCGACGAAGAGGAAGCGCCCGCGGCGCCCGGCTTCGATGCGTCCGCGTGGTGGAATCTGCTGCAATCGCAGTTCAACCAGATCGCGCAGTTCGCGATGACGCAGCCGTCCGTCGCGGTCGCCGCGGCGGGCGGGGGCACGCAGGGCAAGCCGGAACCGTCGAAGGCCGCGGATGCGTCGGGCGCCGATGCGTCGGGCGCCGATGCGTCGGGCGCCGCCGCGCAAAACGCGAAGCCCGCCGTCAAACGGCCGGCGGCGAAGCGCGCCGCGCCGTCGGCCAAACGCGCGGCCGGAACGAGCGCGGCAACGCCGAAAAAGTCGACGTGAGCCGGACGGCGCGCCGGGAATCAGTGGCCGTTGATGAAGGCCACTGATCGGCTGCGTTTTTCCCTATTCCAGCGCCGGCGGTTTCCGCCCGCGCGAATCGCCGACTTTATTGAGAGAAGTCAATACCACCGTGCGCTCGCGCCGCTTCTGTCACGGGTTTCGTGGGAGGCGCGTGCTATCATTGTGTAAGCTTGATCTGGCTTTGGGGCGTGCGCCGAAAACAACCAATCCCGCCGCCCTCGCGTCAGTCGCCGCCGGCGCTACCGGTACGGGGCGGGACGGTGCGGTTGCCAGACCCAGACTGGCTCGACCTCAGGCAAAGGGTATCCCTCCCACGGTTGGCCACGGCGCCTGATTCACGCTTCAGGCGCCAATACAAAAGCCCGGACTTCTTTGCTGCCCGATGCTTCTGGGCGGCTGATTAACGCGTAAAATTGAATGCTTGGCCGATAAACGGCGCGTCCGTTCGTCGTAGGTAAAAACGGCTACACGTAGCAGCAACAGACACACACAGTATGTGCAGAACAGGGGTGGGACTATGAACACCATGCTTTATCCGGAACTTTATAAATCGCTCGAATCCGTTCGATGGGACATGGAGAAGGACATTCCCTGGGACAAATTCGATGCATCGCTGTTGACCGACGAGCAAGCCGCGACGATCAAGATGAACGCGATCACGGAATGGTCGGCGTTGCCCGCCACGGAAATGTTTCTGCGTGACAATCATCACGACAGCGATTTCTCCGCATTCATGAGCGTGTGGTTCTTCGAGGAGCAGAAGCACTCGCTGGTGCTGATGGAATACCTGCGCCGCTTCAAGCCGGAACTGGTCCCGACCGAAGAGGAACTGCACGCAGTGCGCTTCGAGTTCGATCCCGCACCGCCGCTCGAAACGCTGATGTTGCACTTCTGCGGCGAAATCCGCCTGAATCACTGGTATCGCCGCGCCGCCGAATGGCATACCGAGCCAGTCATCAAGCACATCTACGAAACTATCTCGCGCGACGAAGCGCGCCACGGCGGCGCGTATCTGCGCTACATGAAGAAGGCGATGGCGCAAACCGGCGACATCGCGCGTGCCGCGTTCGCGAAGATCGGCGTGCTGATGGCGTCGGCGCGTCGCACCGAAAAGCCGCTGCACCCCACCAACCTGCACGTGAACCAGGCGCTGTTCCCGCGCGACACGATCCAGTCGCGTCTGCCGGATCCGGAATGGCTCGAGCGCTGGCTCGACGAGCAGATCCGTTTCGACGACGGCTGGGAAAAGAAGGTCATCGAGCGCATTCTGCACAACCTGTCGCTGCTGTTCGAACGCACGTTCAACACAGCGCAGGAACTGAACCGTTATCGCAAGGAAGTGGTCGCGCGTCTGCAAGCCGCTGAACAAAACCCGGCGCAGCAGCAGCCGGCGTAACGACTCAGGCGTTTCAGCACCGTATCAAACGGCGGTCCGGCAAGCGCGAGCTTGCCGGACCGTTTTGCTTCGGGCCGTCCACCGTGTATCGTGACGGCACCTGGCATTCCTGTTCCCGTCACGCCCCAACTCCCTAATTCCCCAACTCTGTGACCGTGCGATGACCGCCATCTTTGAACGCAAGATTCTGACGCGCGATGCCCTGGTGAAGCTTCGTCCTTCGCTGCGCGCGCCCGTCGTGTTTACGAACGGCGTGTTCGATATCCTGCATCGTGGTCACGTTACCTATCTGGCCGACGCAAAGGCGCTGGGCGCGTGCCTGATCGTTGGTGTCAATAGCGACGCGTCGGTGCGGATGCTCGGCAAAGGCGACGACCGGCCGATCAACAACGAGGCCGACCGCATGGCCTTGCTAGCGGCGCTGGAAAGCGTCGATTACGTGGTGGGCTTCGGCGAGAAGACGCCGGTCGAGCTAATTTCCGCGCTGCGCCCGGACGTGCTCGTGAAGGGCGGCGACTACGACATGGACGCGCTGCCCGAATCGGCGCTCGTGCGCGGTTGGGGCGGCAAGGCGCTCGCGATTGCGTTCGAGCACGATCGCTCGACGACCGCGCTGTTGAAGAAGGTGCGGACGCAGGATTGATGCCGCCCGTTACCGCAAAACGCGCGGCGCACTGCTGAACTTCTAACCGATCGCGTCGCTCACCTGATTACTGCGGCAACTCCGATGTCGAAATCGGCGCCTGCGGCGCGGGTCCGCCGACCACCGCCTGGTCGACCGCATCGGCGGCGCTGACCGGCCGCACCTTCAGCCAGTCCGGATGAATCTGGCGATTCAGATGATTCGGCTCGCGTCCGCTGGCGGTGGGTGTGGGGCCGAAGGCGCCAAGCAGCGCGACGAAAGCCAGCACGTTGACAACAATCAGAATGGCGATCGGCCAGCGAAGCATTGTGGGTGTTTCCAATTCAGAAAGAAGTTGAGCCTGGGGCGTGCGGGAAAGACTCGGGTTCGGAAAATGGGCGGCGAATTGCGCGCAACTCAGGCGCACGTTCTACACGTACATCACGCGCCACCCGGTCGTGAATCGAACGCTAGCCACGGCAGGCAATCAGCCGCTTTGCCGCGCCGTATCCTCGGCTGCGATCAGCGCAAGCCCTGACAGCACCAGCGAATCGTGGCGAGTATGCGGCACTTTCAGGGTACTCGCCACTTCGTCGGCGGCGCCGCCGCTGACCACGAGACGCACCGGCACCTGCCACTCATCCTGCAGGTCCCGCCACATCCGCTCGATCAATCCGGCCTGCGCCAGCGTGCAGCCCGCCGACAGCGAGCGCGGCGTATCCGTTGCGAAGAACGGCCCGCGACGGACCGCGCCGGTGGTATCGGCGGAGTCGAGCAGACCGCGCGCGCGCGCGGCGTCGAGCGTCGGCAGTTGCGCGGTGTGCTCACCGAGCGAGCGCATCATCAGCGTCCAGCCCGGCGCAATCAATCCGCCGATAAACGCGCCATCGGCGCGCAAGGCCTCGAGCGTCGTCGCGGTCCCGAAGGTCGCGAGCAGCAGATGCTCGCCGGGAAAGGTCGCGTGCGCGCCGATCATGCCGGCCCAGCGGTCGCTGCCGAGCGAGTCCGGTGTCGTGTAGCAATTGGTCACGCCGCATCGACGAGCACTTGCGCGGATCGTCGCGAGCGGCAGTCGCGGCCAGTGCGCGTCGACGAGCGCCGCGATGTGCGTCGCGACCTCCGCGCCCGCGACGTTGGAGAGCCACGCGCCGCATGGCGCCGGCCAGTCAGTCCAAGCGGGTTGCGCACCTGACCGCGCGCGTGGCCCGGCAAGGTCGTCATGCGCGAGCGCGCCGCTCGCCAACTGCGTCCCATCGGGCTGCACCAGCGCCCACTTGATCCGGCTATTGCCCGCGTCGATCAGCAGATATGGCGCGCGCTGCCTCATGCGACACCGTGGGCGAGGCGCAGCGACACGTCGCCGGTCGCGATGCTCTGGCGGCCCTCAGCCGTATCGAGCAGCAACTGGCCACGCTCGTCAACGCCCGCCGCCACGCCGCGCGCGAGCTCCTGGCCTTGTTCGAGCAGCACGACGTCGCGGCCCGCGTAAGCATGCACCGCGTTCCAGCGCGGCTGGAACGGCGCGAAGCCTTCGGCGCCGAAGCGCTGCAGCATCGGTTCGAGCGCGTTCAATTCGGCTGCCAGCGTATCGGTCAGATTCGCGTTCGGCAGCGCGCGTTGCAACGCGGTCGGCACGGTGCCGAGCGCCTGCGGCGGTACCTCGGCGTTCAGCGCGCCCACCTTCGCCGCGAGTTCGTCGGCGCCTTTCACGTTGGTGCCGATGCCGATCACGACCGCGCTCGCGTCGTCGGTGCTCCACGCGGTTTCGATCAGGATGCCGGCGAGCTTGTCGCCTTCGAGCAGCACGTCGTTCGGCCACTTCAGCGCGATCTGTCCGGGACCCGCGACCGGTAGCGAGCGCAGCCCGTCGACGAGCGCGACGCCCACCGCGAGACTCAAGCCCCCGAGCCCTTCGAGCGGTCGCGGCAAGACGCACGCGACCGAAAACAGCAGCGCGTTGCCGGGCTCCGCGTACCACGGCCGCCCACGGCGGCCGCGCCCGGCGGTCTGCAGATACGCGACGCGCACGATCGGCCGCGGCAGCGCGTTCGCGCGGCGCGGCAGGGCTTTCACGTGGGTCATCAAGTCGGCGTTGGTCGAGCCGGTTTCTTCGACGATTTCGATCGGCCAGTCATGCGCATGCGCGCCGAACAGCTTGACCGCGCGTTCGCGATCGATGCGCCAGTCGGTCGAAGCCGACGACGAGGCTGGTGCCGCGCTTGTCGCTGCGGACGGGGAGGCGGGATTCTTGGAGGTATTCATGTCCCATATTGTAGCCACAGCGAACCCGCCCGGGACTCGAATGCGCAGCGGTGAACGGCGACGCCGATCGATGTGCATCAGTGCGGACCGGCGGCCGAGCCTTCGTTACAATGGCCGCTAATCCGATAACCAGATTCACGCGATCCTTGAACAATGACACTCCGCCCGGCCTTGAAGTCGCGGCCGGCAGCCAAGGCAAGATCGTCCGTCTCTCGGGCCAGTGGACGGCGCTCGCGCTCGCGCGCGATCGCGACACCGGGCACGTGATTCCGCAACTGCGTTCGCTGACCGGCGCGCAGGGCATCGGCGAGTGGGACCTGTCGCGCGTCGACAGGATGGACCACGTCGGCGGCCAGGCGCTGTGGCGCGTGTGGGGCCGCAAGATGCCGCCGGGCACCGCGCTCACGGACACGCAGCGCGACATCTTCGAGCGCATCGCGCTGCTCGACACGGTGCGCGAGAGCGCCGAGCCGGTCACGCGCCTCGATCCCTTTACGCGTCTCGGCCTCGGGCTCTTCTCGTTCGTCGAGCACCTGCAGGGCGGCGTCGCGATGCTCGGGCGCTTCGTGCTCGATCTGCTCGCGATCGCGCGCAAGCCGAAACTCACGCCGTGGACCGAAATCTCCGCGAATATCTACAACGCCGGCGCTCGCGCGCTGCCGATCACCGCGCTGGTCGCGTTCCTGATCGGCATCGTGTTGAGCTATCTGTCGGCACAGCAATTGCGTATGTTTGGCGCGAACCAGTTCATCGTCAATATTCTCGGCCTCGCGGTGATTCGCGAACTCGGCCCGGTGCTGTCGGCGATTCTGGTGGCGGGCCGCTCGGGCTCGGCGATCACCGCGCAGATCGGCGTGATGCGCGTGACCGAGGAGCTCGACGCGATGCGCGTAATGGGCATCCCGCATGGCCTGCGGCTGATCCTGCCGCGCGTGATCGCACTGGCCGTCGCGATGCCGCTGCTCGTGATGTGGACCAACGTGATCTCGTTGACGGGCGGCGCGCTCGCCGCGAAGCTCGTGCTCGGCATCGACATGAGCTTCTTCGCGCGCCAGCTGCCGAACGTCGTGCCGATCGCGAACCTGTGGATCGGGCTTGGCAAGGGCGCGGTATTCGGCATGCTGATCGCGATCGCCGGCTGTCATTTCGGCTTCCGTATCAAAGCCAATTCGCAGAGTCTCGGCGAAGGCACGACGACCTCGGTGGTCACGTCGATCACCATCGTGATTCTCGCGGACGCGGTGTTCGCGATCCTCTTTCAGAACGTGGGGCTAGGATGATCGCGCCACTCACCGAAGCCGTACGCGGCCAACCCGTACCGTCGATCGCCGAGCCGGTGATCGAGGTGATCGACATCACCAAGCGCTACGGCCGCAACATCGTGCATCAGCATCTGAGCCTCGACGTGCGGCGCGGCGAGATAGTGTCGATCGTCGGCGGCTCGGGCTCGGGCAAAACCACGCTGGTGCGGCAGATTCTCGGCCTCGAGCGCCCGTCGAGGGGCACGATCAAGCTGTTCGGCGAAGACCTCGCAACGATCTCGCCCGACACCGCGCTGCTGATGCGCAGCCGCTCCGGCATGCTGTTCCAGCGCGGCGCGCTGTTCTCGTCGCTGTCGGTGTTCGACAACGTCGCGCAACCGGTGCGCGAGCTCGGCAAGGTGCCCGAAGACCTGCTGCGCGACATCGTGATGCTGAAGCTCGAAATGGTCGGGCTGCCGTGCAAGCACGCGTCGAAGATGCCATCGGCGCTGTCGGGCGGCATGATCAAGCGGGTCGGCATCGCGCGCGCGATCGCGCTCGAACCCGAACTGCTGTTCCTCGACGAACCGACCGCCGGCCTCGACCCGGAGGCGTCCGACGAATTCGTCGAGCTGATCTCGGGGCTGCATCGCGCGCTCGGTCTGACGGTCGTGATGATCACGCACGATCTCGATACGATGGTCGCACTGTCGACACGCGTGGCCGTGCTGGCCGATCGCAAAGTGCTCGTCAACGCCCCGGTCGAGGAGGCCGCGGGCGTCGACCATCCGTTCATCCACGAATATTTCCTCGGCCTGCGCGGGCGCCGCGCGCTGCAGGCGCTGCCGCCCGAGCGCCGCGCGAAGCTGCCGCAGGCGGCGCTCGAGCCGGCGTCGTCCGAGTTGCCGCTGTGAGGCCGGCCGCCATGAACCAGGCCGCTATGAACCAGGGAAACTGACAATGGAAAACAAAGCGCATGCGTTCTGGGCCGGGCTCTTCACGGTCGTGCTGACGGCGGCGATCGCGCTGGCGGCGTATCTGTTCAACGTCGACCGCACCGTGCGGGTGCCGTACGACCTGATCGCGCGCACCAGCGTGAACGGCCTCTTTGCGGACGCGGCGGTGCGCTTTCGCGGGCTCGACGTCGGCCGTGTGCAGTCGATCAAGTTCGATCCGACACATCCGGGGCAGATCCTGATCCGCATCATGGTCGACGAGCACGCGCCGATCACGCATTCGACGTTCGGCAGCCTCGGCTTGCAGGGCGTGACCGGCATCGCGTTCATCCAGCTCGACGATACCGGGCGCGATCTGACGCCGCTGCCGTCGTCGGCCCAAAAGGTCGCGCAATTGCCGATGCGCCCGGGTCTGTTCGACCAGTTGCAGCGACGCGGCGAGGTGCTGCTGCGCAAGCTCGAAAAAGTCACCGACAACGTGAACGACATGCTGTCGCCGGAAATGGTCGCGCAACTGCACGACACGGCGGCGAGCATCGCGCAGGCGGCCTCGGGCGTCGCGACGCTGACTCGTGAGATGGCGCCGGTCGCCAGCAAGCTGCCCGGCACGATCGACCAGCTGAACCGCACGCTCGCGTCGACCAACCAGATGATCACGGGCCTGAACCGTCCGGACGGGCCCCTCGAGCGCAATCTGAACAAGGTCGGCACGGCCGCGCAGCAGGCGGGCGATGCGCTCGCGCAGATGAACATGTCGCTGCAGGACCTGTCCGCGCGGGTCGGCTACGAGACGCTGCCGCGCGTCAATTCGCTGACCGAGGACGTGCGCGCGGCGGCGCAATCGATCGACCGCGCCGCCGACACCTTCAACACCAATCCGCGCAGCGTGCTGTTTGGCGCGCCGCGCCCGGCGCCGGGTCCGGGCGAGGCCGGCTTCGCGTGGCCCGCCGCTACCGCGCCCGCAGCTCACTAAATCCGCAGGCTAGAACAGAGGAAAATGCCCATGTCACGCTCGATTCACCGACTGTTGTCCGCGCGCGCCGCGCGCGCCGCGCTCGCGGCGCTGCTTGCGTTCGGCGTGCTGGCGGCGGGCTGCGCGGGCACGTCCGCGGTGGTGTCGGATGTCCGCTACGACTTCGGACCACCGCCGCAGGCCGCCGCGGCGAGCCGGCTGCCGGCCGTCAAGGTGCTGGAGGTCAGCGCGCCGTCCGTGCTCGAATCCGACCGGATGACTTATCGGCTGAGCTACGCCGACGCGCAGCAGACGGCCGCCTACGCCAACAGCCACTGGACGATGATGCCGTCGCAACTGCTGACGCAGCGCCTGCGCAACGCGCTGAGCGAGCGCGGCACCGTGCTGACGGGCGCGGACGGCGTGACCGCGCCGGTGCTGCGGGTCGATCTGACCGAGTTCGAGCAGGTGTTCGACAGCCAGACGGACAGCCACGGCGCGATCACCGCGCGCGCGACGCTGATGCAGGGCGGCAAGGTGATCGGCCAGCAGACCTTCGTCGCGCACGCGCCCGCGCATTCGGCGGATGCGGCCGGCGGCGCGCGGGCGCTCGCCGCGGCCAGCGACGACCTCGTCGCGCAGATCACCACGTGGCTCGGCTCGCAGGCGCTGGTCGCCGCGCAATGACGGGCGGGCAGCGCACGCAACGGAGCGCTGCATGAGCGAACGCCCCTGGCTGCGCCGCCCGTCGACGCTGGCCCGTCAGGCGCTGCTGCTTTACACGGCGCTGATCGTCTACGGGTCGTGGTATCCGTTCTCGGGCTGGCGCTCGCTCGGCATCGCGCCGTTCGCCTATCTGTTCGATCCGATGCCGCAGTACCTAACGGCGTTCGACGTCGTCACCAACGTGCTCGGCTATATGCCGTTCGGCGCGCTGGTGGTGCTCGCGGTGTACCCGCGTTGGCGCGGCACGCTGGCCGTCGCGCTCGCGTTCGTGTTGGGCGGTCTGCTGTCAGGCACGATGGAAGCCGTGCAGACCTATCTGCCGACACGCGTCGCCTCCAATCTCGATCTCGCCGCCAACACGCTGGGCGCGCTCGTCGGCGCGGCGGTGATGTCGCCGTTGACCGGCGCGCTGCTCGACCGCGGCCTGCTCAGGCGTTTGCGGTTGCTGTGGTTCGAGCGCGGCCATGCGACGCTCGCGTGCCTCGTCGCCGCGTGGCCGTTTGCGACGATGTATCCGTCGCCGCGTCTGTTCGGTCTCGGCAACTGGCCGCGCGCGCTGTGGCTGAGCGTCGATCCGGCCACCCAGGACGCGCTGCTCGCGTGGACGCCGTCCGCGTGGCATGTCGGCGCATGGCCGGCGGCGGCCGCCGCGTGGCTGGACGACGACACATGGGAAGCGCTGATCACGGCGCTAAACCTGTTCGCGGCGCTCGCGCTTGCATCGCTGCCGGCGCGCCGTGATGCGCCACGCGTGCGCCTGCTGTTCGTGTTCATCCTCGCGACCTTGTGCGTGAAGGCCGGCGCGACGTTCCTGCAATCGCAATCGGGCCTCGCGTTCGACTGGGCGACGCCCGGCGCGCTAATCGGACTCGTGTGCGGCACCGTCGCGGCGCTCGTCGCGCTGCCGCTGCGGCGGCGGTTGCGTGCGACGCTCGCCGGGGTCGCGCTGGTCGTCGCACTCGTGTTCGTCAATCTGCTGCCGGTGAACCCGTATTTCGACGCCGTGCTCGCCGACTGGCGGCAGGGACGCTATCTGCATTTCAACGGGCTCGCGCGCTGGCTCGCATGGATATGGCCCTATGCGGCGCTGGTGTGGCTCGCGTTCGCGGTCGAGCGGGCGTGGCTCAAGCGGCGCGCGAGGCGGGCGTGACGTGCTTGCGCGCCGGCCGCCAGGTCCCGACGCCCGCACAGCCCGGTCGCTATAATCGTCCGCACCGCCATTGCACTTCCTTTCAGGCTCGCCTCCCGAACATCATGGATTCCTTCTACAAGCACCACGTTTTCTTCTGTCTGAATCAACGCGACCCCGGCGCCGAGCGTCCGAGCTGCGCGAACTGCAACGCACAGGCGATGCAGGAATACGCGAAACAACGCGTGAAGCAACTCGGCCTGGCCGGGCCCGGCCAGGTGCGCATCAACAAGGCCGGCTGCCTCGATCGCTGCGAACTGGGCCCGACGCTCGTCGTGTATCCCGAGGCGGTCTGGTACACCTACGTCGACGAGAGCGACATCGACGAGATCGTCGAATCGCATCTTGCGAACGGCAAGATCGTCGAGCGTCTGAAGATCGATCAATAACGCGAACCACAAAACGATCCATCCCGATGAACGTCAACACGAAGAAGTATCTGATCGACGGCCCGGTCGGCAAGATCGAGGTCGCGCTGGACCTGCCCGACGGCGTGCGCGAAAAAGGCGCCGCGCCACGCGGCATCGCGCTCGTCGCGCATCCGCATCCGCTGTTTGGCGGCACGATGGACAACAAGGTCGCGCAGACCCTCGCGCGCACGCTCGTGCAGCTGAACTACGTCACTTACCGGTCGAATTTCCGCGGCGTCGGCCAGACCCAGGGCGAGCACGACGCGGGCGTCGGCGAGCGCGACGATCTGCGCGCGGTGCTCGAGCACATGCGCTCCGATCCGGACTACGGCGATCTGCCGCTCGTATTGGCGGGCTTTTCGTTCGGCACCGTGGTGCTGTCGCACGTCGCGGCGAAGCTGCGCGATGAAGGCCGGGAAATCGAGCGCATCGTGTTCGTCGGTACCGCGGCGAGCCGCTGGGACGTCGCACCCGTGCCCGAAAGCACACTCGTGATCCACGGCGAAGTCGACGAGACCGTTCCCGTCCAGTCCGTGTTCGACTGGGCGCGGCCGCAGGAACTGCCGGTCGTCGTGATTCCGGGCGCCGAGCACTTTCTGCATCGCAAGCTTCACATCCTGAAGCGGATCATCGTCGACGCCTGGCGCTGAAAACGCGCGACGCGCATTTTGCGGGGGACAGGTGCGCGCAAACGTGTGCAAATCGACGACACGCGCGCGAAGCTGACCAGGTAGCGCGCGTATAATGGGCGCTCTTTTTTTGGGCACAGCGCCGCCCAGCCGGCAGAATCGCGCGCCGCGGAATCATTTCGCGGGAGGGCGCGGCCGGGTGCGCAGCGCTGCGCTCGCGAACCGATTGCGTCGCCATCAGTCCAACGGGCGCCCGCCGTTTTACGGCCAGATGCCCCGCCGACCGGCTCCCCCAACTCCGCGCGCTGTCGCGCAACGAATTTTTCTGCACGAATCGACCCTATGCGTTTCTCCTCCTCTGGCCGCACGGCATTCCCGTCACTCGCTTCTTTCGTTCCCGCTTCGCTCAATCGCGCCATCGCCGTCGGCCTCGTGCTGCCGGCCACGCTCGTCGCCAGCACCGCGTTCGCGCAGGTGCCGCCGCCGGGCGTCAACGCGCGCTCGTGGGTGCTCGTCGACGCGACCAGCAACCAGGTGCTCGCGTCCGCCAATGCCGACGAGCGCGTCGAGCCGGCGTCGTTGACCAAGCTGATGACCGCGTATCTCGTGTTCGAGGCGCTCGACACGAAGAAGATCACGATGGATCAGAGCATCGAGCCGAGCGAAGCCGTGCGGCGCGTGCGCAACGACGAATCGCGCATGTTCATCGAGGCGCTCAAGCCGGTGACCGTGCACGACCTCGTGTACGGCATGATCGTGCAGTCGGGCAACGATGCGGCAATTGCGCTCGCCGAACTGGTGGGCGGCAGCGAGGCGCAGTTCGTCGACATGATGAACAAGGAGGCGCAAAAGCTCGGCATGACGCACACGCATTTCGCCGACGTGAACGGCATGCCCGACCCGCAGCACTACACCACGGCGGGCGATCTCGCGATCCTGTCGGCCCGCCTGATTCGCGACTATCCCGAGTACTACAACATCTTCTCGGTCAAGGAATTCACGTACAACAAGATCAAGCAGCCGAACCGCAACCGTCTGCTGTGGATCGACCCGACCGTCGACGGTCTGAAGACCGGTCACACGCAAGCGGCCGGCTACTGCCTGATCGCGAGCGCGAAGCGTCCGCTGCCCGGCACGACCGACGCGTCGCGCCGTCTCGTCTCGGTGATGATGGGCGAGACCAAGGAGCACGACCGCGTGCAGGACAGCCTGAAGATGCTGAACTACGGCTACACCGCCTACGACACGACGCGTCTGTACAAGGCGAACCAGGTCGTGGCCACGCCGCGCGTCTACAAGGGTTCGCAGGACAGCGTGCAGGTCGGCGTGAAAAGCGACCAGTACATCACGCTGCCGAAGGGCGCCGCCGACAAGGCGAAGCCGCAGATCGAACTCAACGATCCGCTCGTCGCGCCGATCGCCAACGGCCAGCAGATCGGCACCGCCAAGCTCGTCGCCGACGGCAAGGTGCTCGCGCAATTCCCGGTGGTCGCGCTGCAGCCTGTGCAGCAAGCCGGTGTGGTGGGCCGCGTGTGGGATTCGCTGATGCTGATGTTCAACAAGAAAAAGTAAGGGCTACGTCGCAATGACCGTTGTCTCCGAGGTTTCGCCGGACCCGATCGTTCATCTGAACGGCGAACTGGTGCCGTTGTCCGAAGCGCGCGTGCCGGTGCTCGACCGCGGCTTCATTTTCGGCGACGGCATTTACGAAGTGGCGCCGTTGTACGCGCACGCGAGCGGACGGCGCACCGCGTTTCGTCTGAAGCAGCATCTGGCGCGTCTCGCGCGCTCGGTCGGCAAGATCGGCATCGCCAATCCGCTCGACGACGCTGGCTGGCGCGAGCTGATCGGACGCGTGGCCGAGGCCAACGAAACGGACGGCGGCTTGCGTGCCGATCAGGACGCGATCGCATACATCCAGGTCACGCGTGGCGTGGCGAAGCGCGCTCACGCATTTCCGGCCTGCGTGAAGCCGACCGTGTTCGTGATGGTCACCGCGCTGAACCTGCCCGCCGCCGCGCAGCGCGCAAGCGGTGTCCCGTGCGTGAGCGCCGAGGATCGTCGCTGGCTCAATTGCGACATCAAGTCGGTGTCGCTGCTCGGCAACGTGCTGATGGCGCAATACGCGGCCGAAAACGACGCCTTCGAGACGCTGCAGTTCCGCGATGGTTTGCTGACCGAAGGGTCGTCGTCGAACGTGTGGATCGTGAAGGATGGCGTGCTGGCCGCGCCGCCGCGCAGCAACAGGATTCTCGAAGGGATCCGCTATGGGCTCATCGAGGAGCTGACGGCCGAATGCGGTATCCGCTTCGAAGCGCGCGACATCACCGAAGCTGAAGTGCGCGCGGCCGATGAAATCATCGTCAGCTCGGCGACCAAGGAAGTGCTGCCGGTCACGCGGCTCGATGGCGCGCCGGTCGGCGCGGGCCGCCCGGGCGCGGTGTTTGCGCAGCTGTATGCGGCGTATCAGCGAGCCAAGGCGGCTGAAGCCGCCGCGGCGGAAGAAGGAGTAGAGAATGAATTCCGAGAACGACTCACTGTTTGAATTCCCCTGCGATTTCCCGATCAAGATCATGGGCAAATCGCACCCCGAGTTTGCCGCGACGATCGTCGAAGTGGTGCGCGTGTTCGATAGCGAGGTCGATGCGTCGCGCGTCGAGACGCGGCCGTCGAGCAGCGGCACCTACACGGGGCTGACCGTCCACGTGCGGGCGACGAGCCGCGCGCATCTCGACGACATCTATCGCGCGCTGACCGGCCATCCGATGGTCAAGGTCGTGCTGTAACACCGCGCGGTTTTTCACCTTACGGCGCGACGCGCAACGCGTCCGCCGTCACTCCCTGCGCCGCCAGGCGCGCGCTCGCCGCGGGACCCGCCTCGCAGGCGAGA
The DNA here is from genome assembly GCF_050436385.1 of Paraburkholderia sp. MM5477-R1. NCBI lineage: Bacteria > Pseudomonadati > Pseudomonadota > Betaproteobacteria > Burkholderiales > Burkholderiaceae > Paraburkholderia > Paraburkholderia sp. MM5477-R1. Next base: position 924,160 of record NZ_JBNDMC010000003.1, on the reverse strand, counting down.
TCGAACAGCAGCCTGAAGCGCGCCACCTCGTCGAACAACCAGTCGCGAAACGCCTTGACCCGCGCGGTCCCCAGCGTCTGCGGCAGGCAGACCAAATAGTATTGCCACGGGCTCGGCCCATCCACATCAAAGAGCCGCACGAGCCGGCCCGCCGCGATTTCGTGCATCGCGAGCGAGCGGCGCGTCAGCGCGACCCCCTGGCCGTCGACGGCCGCCTGCAACAGATTCGACGAATCCTGATACAGCACGCCGCGCTTCGGCTCCGGCCAGTCGGTGAGGCCGGCGGCGTCGAACCATGGGCGCCATAGCTCGTCGTCGGAGCGCAGCAGCGGGACTTTGGCGAGATCGGCCGGGGTTTGCGGCAGCTTGCCGCCGTTGAAGTTGGGCGAGCAGGCGGGGAAGAAAATCTCGTCGAGCAGCAGCTCGGCGTGCAGCCCCGGATATTTGCCGAAGCCGAAACGGATCGCGACGTCGACGTCGTCGCGCGCGAAGTCCGTCAGCGCATTGGTGGTCAGCAATTCGAGATCCCACTGCGGATTTGCCTCGATAAAGCTGCCGATGCGCGGCGTCACCCAGCGGGCCGCGAACGACGACAGCATCGATATCACGAGGCGCCGCTCGCGGTCGCCGGCACGGATCGCGCGAGTCGCGTCGGCGAGCTCCATCAACGCGGCGCGCACCTGGGTGGCGTAGCGACGGCCGGTTTCGGTGAGGCGCACGCGCTTGCCGTCGCGCGCGAACAGCGACACGCCGAGCTCGGCCTCGAGCGCGCGGATCTGGTGGCTGACCGCGCCGTGCGTGACGAACAATTCGTCGGCGGCGCGCGAAAAGCTTTCGTGGCGGGCGGCGGCTTCGAACGCCTTGATCGCGTTCAGGGCGGGGAGTTGACGCAGGTCCATCGCAATATTTCTCACATAGACGTGAAAATTGATCGTTTTGCCCAAGTCCTTGCTGCACATAGGATTCTAGTCATGAAACGATTTTTGGCGAGGGCCTCATGCGAGAAATTTCCTCTAGTATTGCATATGAAATCCGCACTGGCGACACGCTGCCGCTGAAGGTCGCGCGCAGCACGAAGTTGCGCGTGCATGGCGGCGCAGTGTGGGTCACGCGCAGCGACGACACGAAGGACTACTGGCTGCAGCCTGGGCAGACGCTGCATCTGCGGCGCGGCGAGCGGCTCTGGCTCAGCGCCGAGGGCGCCACGTTCGCGAAGGTTACGTTCTCGGTGCCGACGCGCTGCGACGAGCGCGCGCTGAACTGGCTCGCTCGCATCGGCGAGCGCTGGATGATGCGCGTGCGCGGCGGCTGGCACACCGTTTGACGGTGGCGCGGCGCAAAAGCCGCACGTGACGACGGAGCCGGCAGCGTACCGGCCCCGGCTGTGCAGGTTCCCGGTGGCCGCGGGCGCGGTTTCCGAGATTTCGGTAAACTCCCGGAATCATGTGCGCCACCCCGGTCTCTCCGTCTCCGCTACCTGCCATCGAGCCGCTCATGCTGCGCTGGCTCGGCCGCGAACCCTACGAAGCCAGTTTCGACGCGATGCGCGCCTTCACCGACGCCCGCACCGCCGACACCGCCGACGAAATCTGGCTCGTCGAACATCCACCCGTCTTCACGCTCGGCCAGGCCGGCAATCCGGCGCACCTGCTCGCGGCAGACAGCAACATTCCGCTCGTCAAGGTCGACCGCGGCGGGCAGATCACGTATCACGGGCCCGGCCAGGTGGTCGCCTATCTGCTGCTCGACCTGCGCCGGCGCAAGCTGATGGTGCGCGAGCTGGTCACCCGGATCGAGCAGGCCGTGATCGACACCCTCGCGGCGTATAATCTCGCCGGAGAACGCAAGGCGGGCGCCCCCGGCATCTACGTGGCGCCTGGGCCCGACGCCGGGCTCCATGCCGGCGCCAAGATCGCGGCGCTTGGCCTGAAAATCCGCAACGGCTGCAGCTATCACGGCGTGAGTCTGAACGTGAACATGGACCTGCGGCCGTTTCTCGCGATCAATCCATGCGGCTACGCGGGGCTCGAAACAGTCGACATGGCGACGCTCGGCATCGCCGCCGGCTGGGACGACGTGGCCCGTACCCTCGCAGCAAGTCTCACCGCAAACCTCGACGGCAATCCCGCGGCCGTCGCCCAACCGCAGGCCGGTGCGCTCACCGCCTGACTGGATCGAACGAATGACTGACGTAACCGCGAATTCCGCAGCAGCCACCCCCGCGCCCGAAGGCGTGCCGGCCCCCGCCGCCTACGACGCCACCGCGAAGCAGAAAGCGCAAGCCAAGACCGCGCGCATCCCGATCAAGGTCGTTCCGATCGAAAAGCTGAAGAAGCCGGACTGGATCCGCGTGAAGGCGGCCACCGGCAATTCGCGCTTCTACGAGATCAAGCAGATCCTGCGCGAGCACAATCTTCACACGGTGTGTGAAGAGGCGAGCTGCCCGAACATCGGCGAATGTTTCGGCAAGGGCACCGCGACCTTCATGATCATGGGCGACAAGTGCACGCGTCGCTGCCCGTTCTGCGACGTCGGCCACGGCCGTCCCGATCCGCTCGACGCCGACGAACCGGCCAACCTCGCGCGCACCATCGCTGCGCTGAAGTTGAAGTATGTCGTGATCACCAGCGTCGACCGTGATGATCTGCGCGACGGTGGCGCGGCGCACTTCGTCGAATGTATCCGTCAGACGCGCGAGCTGTCGCCGCAAACGCGTATCGAAATCCTGACGCCGGACTTCCGTGGCCGCCTCGACCGCGCGCTCGGCATCCTGAATGCGGCGCCGCCCGACGTGATGAACCACAACCTCGAAACGGTGCCGCGTCTGTACAAGGAGGCGCGCCCGGGGTCGGATTACGCGCATTCGCTGAAGCTGCTGAAGGACTTCAAGGCGCTGCATCCGCACGTCGCGACCAAGTCCGGCCTGATGGTCGGCCTCGGCGAAACCGAAGGGGAAATCCTGCAAGTGATGCGCGATCTGCGCGAGCACGACGTCGACATGCTGACGATCGGCCAGTACCTGCAGCCGTCGGAGCACCATCTGCCGGTCCGCGCTTACGTGCATCCGGACACCTTCAAGATGTACGAGGAAGAGGCGTACAAGATGGGCTTCACGCACGCCGCGGTGGGCGCGATGGTTCGTTCGAGCTATCACGCCGACGTGCAGGCGCATGGAGCCGGCGTGATCTGACGCGCTCGCGCCTCGCCGCTGTTGCCTCGCTTCACGCCCGCAGAAACGAAAAGCCCGCCGATGTGCGGGCTTTTTTCATAGACCGCTCTTCTATCAGCAAGGAAACGACACGTGGCAACCCCGATGGATCGCGGGACCTCCGCACAATGGCCTTATCCGCGGCTGATCGCGCACCGCTGCGGCGGTACGCTTGCGCCGGAAAACACCTTGGCCGGTTTCGACGCCTGCGTGCGCTACGGCTATCGCATGGTCGAATTCGACGCGAAGCTGTCCGCCGACAACGCGCTGTTCCTGTTGCACGACGACACGCTCGATCGCACGACCAACGGCCACGGGCCGGCGGCCACGCACACATGGCAGCAACTCGCCGCTCTGGATGCCGGCGCGTGGCGCGGCGCGCAGTTCACCGGCACGCGGCTGCCGACGCTGGCCGACGCGGCCGAGCGTTGCGCGCGCGACGGCATCGCGGCGAACATCGAGATCAAGCCGTGTCCGGGCCGCGAAGTCATCACCGGCGCACTGGTCGCCCAGGGCGCGCTCGAGCTTTGGCAAGGGCAGACGCCGCCGCTGGTGTCGTCGTTTTCGTTCGACGCGCTCGCCGCCGCGCGCGATGCCGCGCCGTCGCTGCCGCGCGGCATGCTGTTCGAGCGGGTGCCGGCGGACTGGCTGCGCATCGTGCGCGAACTCGACTGCGTCTCGCTGCACGCGAGTCACCGCTATCTGAGCAAACCGCTGGTCGCGCAGATCCGCGCGGCCGGGCTGCGCGTGCTCGCCTACACGGTGAACGATCCGGCGCGCGCGCAGTTGCTCGAAGAATGGGGCGTCGACATGATCTGCACGGACCGGATCGATCTGTTGACGTGACGTTGCGCTCGCAAGCTCCGCACAAACCCCTGCGGGTTTCCCCGCAAACGCGCGCGCACCGAATTCCGGATTCCCCGACAGCGCTCGTCCGGATTTCCGGAAACCCGGACGGCGCGCGCCGAGCTGTGCCGGAAAACCCATAAAAATCAAGGCTTCCAGTCTGAAATCAAACTGGCATCGACCTTGCGAAAGAAAGCGCGTGGCCGCCACGGCCCGACAAAAAAGCAAGGAGACAAAATGTCCGATTTCCCTTCCCGGTATTTCTGAATTCGTCGTCTTTGCAGCGGTCCGCTAACGTGCGCCCGCGCGACGACGTTTCGTTCGCGTGTCGCGCCTCGCGGCGGGTCATCAGCTCATATCCCTCGCAGGAACCATCGTGAAGAAACCTATCCATAAAGTGCTGTACGTCCAGGTGATCGTGGCGATCATCGTCGGCATCGTACTCGGGCATTTCTACCCGAACCTCGCCGTTGACATGAAGCCGCTCGGCGATGGCTTCATCAAGCTGATCAAGATGGTGATCGGGCCGATCATCTTCTGCACGGTCGTGACGGGCATCGCCGGCATGGAGGACATGAAGAAGGTTGGACGCGTCGGCGGCAAGGCGCTGTTGTACTTCGAAATCGTCTCGACCTTCGCGCTGCTGCTCGGCCTCGCCGCCACGCACCTGCTGCGACCCGGCGCCGGCTTCAACGTCGATCCGGCCTCGCTCGACGGCCGCGCGGTTGCGTCGTATGCCGCGAAGGCGCACGGCCAGTCGACGGTCGACTTCTTCATGCACATCATTCCGGACACGCTGTTGTCGGCGTTCGCGCAGGGTGAGATCCTGCAGATCCTGCTGATCGCGCTGCTGTTCGGCGCCGTGCTCGCGACGGCCGGTGAGAAGGGCAAGCCGGTGACCAACTTCATCGAAGGGCTCTCGCACATCCTGTTCGGCACGGTGCGCATCATCACGAAGCTCGCGCCGATCGGCGCGTTCGGCGCGATGGCCTTCACGATCGGCAAGTACGGCATCGGCTCGCTGCTGCCGATGCTCAAGCTGGTCGGCACGTTCTATCTGACCTCGATCGTGTTCGTGGTGGTCGTGCTCGGCGCGATCGCGCGGGCGGTGGGCTTCAACATCCTGCGTTTCGTCGCATACATCAAGGAAGAGATGCTGATCGTGCTCGGCACGAGCTCGTCCGAAGCCGCGCTGCCGCAGCTGATGCTGAAACTCGAAAAGCTCGGCTGCTCGCGCTCGGTGGTGGGCCTCGTGGTGCCGACCGGCTACTCGTTCAACCTCGACGGCACCAACATCTACATGACGATGGCGGTGCTGTTCATCGCTCAGGCGACCAACACCGACCTCACGTGGGGCCAGCAGCTGACGCTGCTCGCGGTGACGATGCTGACCTCGAAGGGTGCGAGCGGCGTGACCGGCGCGGGCTTCATCACGCTCGCGGCGACGCTGGCCGTGGTGCCGACGATTCCGCTGTCGGGCATGGTGCTGATCCTTGGCATCGACCGGTTCATGAGCGAGTGCCGCGCGCTGACGAACATCGTCGGCAACGGTGTCGCGACGGTCGTCGTGTCGGCCTGGGAAAAGGAGCTCGATCGCAACAAGCTGAACAAGGTGCTGCGCGGCGAGGTGGCGGTCAAAGAGCCGGCCGGCGTTTGAGTCGCGCCTCGCCAACCCTGTCGTGACCAGCGCGGACGCTTAAGCATGAAACCGGCGTCCGCGCGTCCTTTCGAGGCGTCTGCCGGCGAGACCGCCGGCAAAAGTCGCGGCCCAGCCCGCGACGCGTCTGGCGGCGACGCCTTGCCGCCCTATGCCACAATGTCCGATGCACATCGATCGGACTTTGCCAACGTGACCCGCCGCCTGCTGATTCTCTTTGCGCTCGCGGCCGGGCTCGCGGCGGCATGCTGGCTCACCTACAGCCTTGCGTGGAAAAGCGGTGTCGACACGCTGCGGCGCAACGCCGCCGTGCGCGCCGAGCGCACCGCGAGCGCGCTCAAGAGCACGCTCGAACGCTACGAATCGCTGCCGTATCTGCTCGCCGAGCATCCGATCGTGCAGGACGTACTGATCGATCCGAATCCCGCCAACGTCAAGCGCGCGAATCTCTATCTCGAAGACCTGAACCGCCACGCGCGCGCGACGGTCACCTACATCATTTCGCTCGACGGGTACTGCATCGCCGCCAGCAACTGGCGCGGGCCGGGCAGCTTCGTCGGCGCGGGCTATCTGTTCCGGCCGTATTTCGTCGATGCAATGAAAGGCGGCGTCGGCCGCTTCTTCGGCATCGGCACGATTTCGCAGGCGCCCGGCTACTACATCTCGCAGCCGGTGCGGCGCGACGGCAAGATCGTCGGTGTGGCGGTCGTCAAGCTCGATCTCGAATGGTTTCAGGGCGTGGACGCGTCCGAGCCGCTCGTCGTCACCGACGATCATGGCGTGATCTTCCTGTCGTCGGTGCCGGCATGGAAGTACCACACGATTCGGCCGCTGCCCGGCCTGATCGCCGATTCGATCTACCAGGCTCGCCAGTACGCGCAGCAGCCGATCGAGCCGCTACCGGTGACGGTCGAGCGCATGCTCGAAGGCAATGCGCAGATCCTGCGCATCGGCGGCGGCCGCTCCGCGCCGCGCTTCCTCGCGTCGCGTCACGCCATGGGCGAGCCGGACTGGCATCTGATCACGATGTCGCCGGTCGATCCGGTCGATGCCGACGCGCGCAAGGCGACCATCGTCACCGGCTTCGGCTATGTGTCGCTGGTGCTGCTCGCGTTCTACTGGCGCATGCGGCGCGCGCGTGTGCGCGAAATGATGCGCAGCCGCGCGCTGCTGCAGAAGGCCTATGCCGAGCTGAACCAGCGCGTCGCCGAGCGCACCGCCGATCTGTCCGAGGCGAACGAGCAGTTGCACAAGGAAGTCGCCGAGCGTACACGCGCCGAGCAGGAACTGCGCGCCGCGCAAGACGAACTGATCCAGGCAAGCAAGCTGGCCGCGCTCGGTCAGATGGCGGCCGGCATCACGCACGAGCTGAACCAGCCGCTCGCCGCGCTGCGCAGTTTTTCCGATAACACGCGCGTGCTGCTCGAACGCGGCGATCAGGCATCGGCGCGCGAGAATCTCGAAGCGATCGCGGCGCTCACCGAGCGCATGGGCAAGATCACGAACCAGCTGAAGCTGTTCGTCGGCCGCGCGCGGCCGCGCAGCGCGCGCGCGTCGATCGTGCGGGCCCTGCGCAACGTCGTCGCGTTGCTGCAAAAGCGCCTGCAGGGCGTCGAACTCGAGTTCGTGCTGATCGATACCGCGGCCGACACCGACAGCGACGCCGCCGCTGCGGCAGGCGGCGCGCGCACGCCGCTGAATCTCGCCGACGATCATCCGGAGCTGGTCGCGAATTGCGACGATCTGCGGCTCGAACAGGTGCTGATCAACCTGCTCGGCAACGCGCTCGACGCAACCGCCGGCATGAACCCGCCGCATATCACGGTCGAGGTGGAGGCCGGCGTCGCGACCCTGTCGATCGCGGTCGGCGACAACGGCCCCGGCATTCCCGACGACGTGTTGCCGCACCTGTTCGAACCGTTTTTCACGACGAAGGAAATGGGCCAAGGGCTCGGCCTTGGCCTCGCGATTTCATCGTCGATCGCGCGCGATTGCGGCGGCTCGCTCGTCGCGCGCAACGCGCCGCACGGTGGCGCATCATTCGTGTTGACGCTGCGTCGCGCGCGTGTGCAGACCAGCCCCTCGCACGATTCGCTGACCGCGGGCTCCTGATTTCACCCCGAAGCATCACCCGGAACACGCAATGAACGACGGCCTGCAAGTGCTGTATATCGAAGACGACGAACTGGTGCGCCGCGCGAGCGTGCAGAGCCTGCAACTGGCGGGCTTCGACGTGGTCGGCCATGCGTCGGTCGAGGCCGCGGCGAAGCTGATCAGCGCGGACTTCTCCGGCGTGATCGTCAGCGATATCCGGCTGCCCGGCGCGAGCGGTCTCGACCTGCTCGCGCAGTGCCACGAGCGCGCGCCCGACGTGCCGGTGATTCTGGTCACCGGCCACGGCGAGATCTCGATGGCCGTGCAGGCGATGCGCGACGGCGCCTACGACTTCATCGAAAAGCCGTTCGCATCCGAGCGGCTGATCGAAACCGTGCGGCGCGCGCTGGAGCGCCGCAAGCTCGTGCTCGAAAACCTCGCGCTGCGCCGTGAGCTGGCCGGGCAGAACGCGGTCGCGCCGCGCATCATCGGCCGCAGTCCGGCGATCGAGCAGGTGCGGCGGCTGATCGCCAACGTCGCGCCGACCGATGCGTCCGTCCTGATCAACGGTGATACCGGCGCGGGCAAGGAACTGATCGCGCGCAGCCTGCACGAGCTGTCGCCGCGGCGTGACAAGCCGTTCATCGCGGTGAACTGCGGCGCGCTGCCCGAGCCGATGTTCGAATCGGAGATGTTCGGCTACGAGCCGGGCGCGTTCACCGGCGCGGCCAAACGGCGGATCGGCAAGCTCGAACATGCGTCGGGCGGCACGCTGTTTCTCGACGAGATCGAGAGCATGCCGCTCGCGCTGCAGGTCAAGCTGCTGCGCGTGCTGCAGGACGGCGTGCTGGAACGGCTCGGCTCGAATCAGCCGATTCGCGTCAATTGTCGCGTGGTCGCGGCTGCAAAAGGCGACATGGCCGAGCACGTCGCGGATGGCTCGTTCCGGCGCGATCTGCTGTACCGGCTCAACGTGGTGACGATCGCGCTGCCGCCTTTGAGCGAGCGTCGCGAGGACATCGTGCCGCTGTTCGAGCATTTCCTGCTCGATGCTGCCGTCCGTTATCAGCGGCCGGCGCCGATGCTCACCGATCGCCAACGTGCGAGTCTGATGCAGCGAGACTGGCCGGGCAACGTGCGCGAGCTGCGTAATGCCGCCGACCGCTTCGTGCTCGGCATCGCCGACGAACCGGTGCTGTCGTTCGGCGAAGACGGCGGTGCCACCCATCCGCTGAAGGAGCGTGTCGAGCAGTTCGAGCGCGCGATGATCGCCGAGGCGTTGGAGCAGGCGGGCGGCGTGGTCGCGGTCGCGGCGGACCGGCTGCAGCTCGGCAAGGCGACGCTCTACGAGAAGATCAAGCGATATGGCCTTGCGGCCAAAGGGGAAGGGGAGCGGTGAGGAGGCGGACGCCGGCGGCGGGAGGTTGCGCCGGCGCGTGGGGATCTGCTTGCGCCGGCTTAAGCCGCGCCAGCCTTCAGCGCTTTCGCGAGCAACTGGTCGAGTTCCGCGAACTGCGGCTCGCCGACATAGCGCTTCAGGATCTTGCCGTCTTTATCGACGACGAAGGTGGTCGGCGTGAGCTGCACGTTGCCGAACTGCTTGGCGGCCGAGCCGTCGTCCATCGCGACCTTGAACGGCAGCTGACGCGTTTGCGTGTAATTGGTCACGTACATCGGCGCGTCGTAGTTCATTGCCACCGCGACGAATTCGAGGCCCTGGCCCTTGAAGCGGTTATAGGTCTCGACCATCTGCGGCATTTCCTTCACGCAGGTGTCGCAACTCGTTGCCCAGAAGTTGACCAGATAAACCTTGCCTTTGAGGTCCGCTGTCGTCAGCTTCTGTCCCGATAGCAGCGTGAAGGTCGCATCGGGTACGCGCTGCTGGCCGGCAAACGCGAAGTAACCGGCGACGGCGAGCGCAATGGCCATGGCCACCGCAATCAGATAGCGAAGCGGGTTCGTGCGCCGGACGGCGGTCGGTGAATTGGAACTCATGGACGGAACCTCGTGAGTCGCGCGCGGCGCGGAACAATGGGGCGGTGTGGTGGCCCGCGGGCCGGTACTGAACAACTCTTCTATTCTAGCTCCAATGGGTTCGGCTGCGCCGAAATGGCGGGACGACTGCGCTCCGCGCGTCGGCCCGGCAGTCGATCAGCGGATAATGGCGCTTTACGCTCCGAGAAGCCCGATCTTCCGTCCCATGCTCCGAACCGTTCTTCGCGTCTGCTCTTTAGTTGCCCGCGTTTCTTGCCGTTTTCCGTTGCTCAGCCGATTGTCCGCCCGCCGTGCGGGCGTCTTCCAACCGGCGGGCCTATTTCTCCGCGCATTCACGCGATCCGGTCACGCTCGAACCGTGATCGGCGTGGCGACGGCCGCGTTGGCGCTCGGCGTCGCGCTCAGCGCCTGCTCACCGACCTTCGACTGGCGCACCGTGATGAACAACGACAAGGGCTACACGGTCGACTTCCCAGCCAAGCCGGACAACGATCAGCGCGCGGTGCAGATCGGCGGCACACCGATGCAGATGGCAATGCAGACCGCCGAAGCGGGCGATGCAGTCTTTGCGGTCGGCACCGTGATGCTGCCCGACGACAGCGACGCGACCCAGCGTGCCGCACTCGATTTCCTGCGCGCGGGACTGGCGCGCAATGTCGGCGCGACGCCCGATGCTCACCCAGCGCAAATCCCGCTGGCGGCGGGCGGCAAGATACCGGGGCTGGAAATGATGGTGAGCGGCGCGGCGGGCGCCAAACACGAGACGCGCACGGTGTATGCGCGGCTCGTCGCGCGCGGCCGGCACGTGTACCAGGCGGCGATCATCGCCGATCAACCGCTGCCGCAAGACCAGGTCGACCAGTTTTTTTCGTCGTTCCAGCTGTACTGAATGCGGTATTTTTGGCCGGTCGGGCGCACCTCTGAGTGCCGAACGCAGTGAAAGTTCCTTCGCAGGTTTGTACGCTAATTGCCGGTTTACGTTGAGATTTTTGAGTTACGCGCACAGCCTGTGGATAACTCTGTTGAGAAGTCGGCCTCAATGGCCGCAAAAGCCCATCAGGCGGGCCTTCCGGCAAAATCCACAGGCGTAGGGAATTTAAAAAAATACAATAAAATCAATGGCTTGGCGAGATGCTCGTCTGCGCGCTTTTGAGTTGTATCCAAATCTAACAGGATCGCGCATGTGTGAATAAGTCAAGTCTTGACAGTCGTTTTTTCTCCTCATAACGAGCCAAAAGCGCGGCGGTATTGGATTGCCTCGGCGACCTGCGCGGCGCTCGGCATCGCCGCGCCAGCCAGGTCCGCGACGGTGCGCGCGACCTTCAACACCCGGTAGTACGCCCGCGCCGACCAGCCAAAGCGCTCGCCGGCTTCGCGCAGCAGCGCCTCGCCCGCTGCGTCCGGGCGGCATACATCGTCGACTTCGCGTCCGTCCAGCTCGCGGTTGGTCTTGCCTTGCCGGGCCAGTTGCCGCTCGCGCGCAGCGCTCACGCGCTGTGCGATCGCCACGCTTGCTTCGCCGGTGGTGGCGGCGCGTGCCGCGAGTTCGGTGGCGGTCAGTGCAGGAATTTCGAGCTGGATGTCGATGCGGTCGAGCAGCGGTCCCGACAATTTACGCAAATAGCGCGCCGCAACTTCAGGCGTACAGCGGCAGCGCCCGCCCGGATCGCCGCGCCAGCCGCACGGGCACGGGTTCATTGCGGCGATCAGTTGGCAGGCGGCGGGGAAATCCGCTTGCCAGGCGGCGCGCGAGATCGTGATGCGGCCAGCTTCGAGCGGCTCGCGCAGCGTTTCGAGCACCACGCGATCGAATTCGGGAAGCTCGTCCAGAAAGAGCACGCCCAGATGCGCGAGCGTGATCTCGCCAGGTTGCGGCGGATTGCGTCCGCCGACCAGCGCCGCCGCGCTCGACGAATGGTGCGGCGCGCGAAACGGCCGCTGGCGCCACTGCGACGGCTTGAAGCCGATGCGGCTCGCGGACAGTAGCGCGGCGGAGGCGAGCGCTTCGTCGTCGGTCATGGGCGGCAGCAAGCTGGGCAGGCGTGCCGCGAGCATCGACTTGCCGGCGCCGGGCGGTCCGATCAGCAGCACGTGATGGCCGCCGGCCGCCGCGACTTCGAGGGCGCGCCGAGCGGCGCGCTGGCCAATCACGTCGGCCATGTCCGGCGCCGGGGCAGCCGCGTGCTCGTTGAGCTCGGGCGCGGCGACAGGACTAAGACGCGCGTCCGGCGAGCCTGCGAGATGCGCGCATAGCGACGGCAGATCGGCGGCGCCGAACACGTCGACGCCGGGCACGAGCGCCGCTTCCGCCGCGCTTGCGGCCGGCAGGTAAAGCTGTGGGGTATGGAAGGCCGGTGCGGCTAGTTGATCGAGGAGGGCGGGCAACGCAGAACGCGCTTCAGATGAAGCGTCGGCGTCGCCGGCGTTCGCCAGAGCGCCGCGCGCGGTGCCGCAGGCCATCGCGAACGCGCCGCGCATCGGCCGCAGCGCGCCGGTCAGCGACAGCTCGCCGGCAAACTCGCGATGGAGCAGCGATTCGGCGGGAATCTGCCCGCTGGCGGCGAGGATGCCGAGCGCGATCGGCAGATCGAAACGACCGGACTCTTTCGGTAGATCGGCGGGCGCGAGGTTGACGGTGATGCGGCGGACTGGAAAATCGAAACCGCAGTTCTGCAGCGCCGCGCGCACGCGTTCACGGCTCTCGCGCACTTCCAGGTCGGGCAGGCCGACGATCGAAAAGGACGGCAGTCCATTGGCGAGGTGAACCTCGACGGTCACTTCGGGCGCACGGCCAGCAGCCGGCGCGCGGCTGCGCACCACGGCAAGCGACATATTCTCTCCCGTCGGACGGCGCGCTCACATCGCGCGCAAATCCCCTAAAACGCTGATGACGTCACGGCCCGCTTGCCTGTGATGGGCGGCACTGCGCAGCGCGAAGGCTGCGAGCAGCGCTTACGGCGTCTGCGTGAGCGGCAATTTCTGCTCGAGCTCGGCGACGCGGCGCTCGAGTTCTTCGAGGCGCGCGCGCGTACGCACGAGCACCTGGGTCTGCGTATCGAATTCCTCGTGCGTGACCAGATCGAGCTTCGAGAAGCCCTGCGACAGCATTGCCTTGACGTTGCGTTCGACATCCTTGGCCGGCGAATTCTTGAACAGATCGCTGACGCGAGCCTGGAAGTCGTTAAAAACGTCGTTCGGTTGTTTCATCGTGTTCCCCTTGGTGCACAAAAAAAGTGCATGTTTCATTGCGCCCGTGCCCCGTTACGGCGAACGGGCGATCCTGGTGCGCGCGACGTATTGGTTGCCGCGGCCGCGTGAGCGTGTTTGGTGCGCGCCCTCGCGTTCAGAACGTTCGAACACTCTAGCAACGATCCCCCCGCCGCGCCACCGCCCGCCGTGCCGCTGGCCGTTCGGACAAGGCCGCTCGGGCGCGCTGCGCCACGCGCGCGAGGCGCGCTCCGACACAACATGGCATAGGAGTTGCTGTTACTGCCCCGCGCGCGCACTGCCAGGGCGCTTTTCCCGGTAGCGCAGGAGACCGCCGTCACGGATACGCCACGGGGCATAACGGATCAGCAACAACTAGCGAGGATTTCATGAAACTCATTACCGCAATCATCAAGCCGTTCAAGCTGGATGAAGCGCGCGAAGCCCTGTCGGCGATCGGCGTGTCGGGCATCACGGTGACCGAAGTCAAAGGCTTCGGACGGCAGAAGGGCCACACCGAGCTGTATCGGGGCGCCGAATACGTCGTCGACTTTCTGCCGAAGGTGAAGATCGAAGCGGCGGTATCCGACGACATCGTCGATCAGGCGATCGAGGCGCTCGAGCGCGCCGCGCGTACCGGCAAGATCGGCGACGGCAAGATCTTCGTCACGCCGATCGAGCAGGTGGTTCGAATCCGCACCGGCGAGACCGGCGCGGACGCACTGTAAAAGACCAGAACATAGCGACACGGATAGCGACAAGAGGAAAACCAAGATGCGCAAACTAATGATGTCCCTGCTGATGGCCGGCTCGCTGCTCGCGGGCGGTGTCGGCACCGCCCTCGCGGACGATGCGTCCGCTCCCGCAGCCGCCTCCGCTCCCGATACGACGGCGAGCGCGCCCGCACCGGACGCCTCCGCCGCAGCCGCTGCCCCGGCGGCCTCGGCTCCCGCCGCCGATGCGTCCGCCGCGCCGGCCGCAAGCGCACCGGCCGCCGCCGATGCATCGGCCGCCGCCGCGGCCGCACCGGCCACCCCGACCGCACCGTTCTCGGTCGATTCATCGAAGATCAACTCCGGCGACACCGCGTGGATGCTGACCTCCACCGCGCTGGTGCTGTTCATGACGATCCCGGGTCTCGCGCTGTTCTACGGCGGCATGGTCCGCAAGAAGAACGTGCTCGCGACGCTGATGCAAAGCTTCGCGATCACCTGTGTCGTGACGATCGTCTGGACCGTGGTCGGCTACAGCCTCGCGTTCACGCCGGGCAGCTCGTTCATCGGCGGCTTCTCGCGCGTGTTCATGACGGGCATGAACTACATCAAGGGCGACAAGGCCACGACGCTGACCGTCAGCCATCTCGCGCCGACGATCCCCGAGACGGTCTACTTCGTCTACCAGATGACCTTCGCGATCATCACGCCGGCGCTGATCACCGGTGCGTTCGCGGATCGCATGAAGTTCTCGGCGATGCTGGTGTTCATGACGCTGTGGTCGATCATCGTCTACTCGCCGATCGCGCACATGGTGTGGGAGCCGAGCGGCTGGCTGGCTAGCGCGGGCATCCTCGACTTCGCGGGCGGCACGGTGGTGCACATCAACGCCGGTATCGCGGGCCTGGTCTGCTGTCTGGTGCTCGGCAAGCGCGTCGGCTATGGCAAGGAAGCGATGGCGCCGCACAACCTGACGCTCACGCTGATCGGTGGCGCGATGCTGTGGGTCGGCTGGTTCGGCTTCAACGCGGGTTCGGCCGTGGCAGCGGATGGCCGTGCCGGCTTCGCGATGTTCGCGACGCAGGTGGCGACCGCCGCGGCGGCGCTCGCGTGGATGTTCGCCGAATGGGCAGCCAAGGGTAAGCCGTCGGTGCTCGGTATCGTGTCGGGCGCGGTCGCGGGTCTGGTGGCGATTACGCCGGCGTCGGGCTTCGTCGGCACGGTCGGCGCGCTCGTGATCGGTATCGTCGCGGGTGTGGTCTGCTTCTGGGCGGCCACGTGGCTCAAGCACAAGTTCGGGTACGACGATTCGCTCGACGCGTTCGGCGTGCACTGCATCGGCGGGATCATCGGTGCGCTGCTGACCGGCGTGTTCGCGGTCAAGGACATCGGCGGCTCGGACGGCAGCGTGATCCTGCAGGCGAAGGGCGTGCTGACGACGCTGATCTACAGCGGCGTGGTGAGCTTCGTGCTGCTGAAGATCATCGACCTGGTAATGGGCATCCGCGTGACCGAAGAGCAGGAGCGCGAAGGCCTCGACGTGAGCCTGCACGGCGAGAAAGTCGAATAACGGAGAATCTTTCCCGGTTGGGCCCGCGCTCCCGGGCCCGTCAGTAAGAAAAAATGGTTAAGCAAGCGCAGCAATTTCGCCCGCCTTCATGGCGGGCTTTTTTCTTGCTGATCGGGTTGCGAACGGTGATTTTCCGCGCCTATCATCGAGACAGGGAGAATGCATTCGAGTCTGCTTGCGAATGGAGAAACCGTCCCCAAATGGACAAAGCATTTGCTCTACAATCTTTTTTCTCCAGTCTGCGAGTGATCAATGGTTCCGCACCTAGTTACGGCGTTAAACGGCCCGCTGCTCGACCTCGAGCGGAAGATCCTCGACGCCACGCCCGCTATCGAACGCTGGTTCCGGCTCGAATGGCAGGAGCACACGCCACCGTTCTACTGTTCCGTCGATCTGCGTAACGCGGGCTTCAAGCTCGCGCCGGTCGACACCAATCTGTTTCCCGGCGCGTTCAACAATCTGCCGCAGGAAGTGCTGCCGCTCGCGGTGCAGGCCGCGATGGCCTCGATCGAAAAGATCTGCCCGGACGCGAAGAATCTGCTCGTCATTCCCGAGCGTCACACCCGCAATGCGTTCTACCTCGAGAACGTCGCCCGGCTTGCGTCGATCATGCGCCAGGCGGGTCTGAACGTACGCTTCGGCACGCTCGACGAAACCATCAACGGCCCGGTCACGATCGCGCTGTCGGACGGCCAGAAGCTGGTGCTCGAACCGCTCGAGCGCTCGCAGCGGCGCCTTGGTCTGAAGAACTTCGACCCGTGCTCGATCCTGCTGAACAACGATCTGTCCGGCGGTATTCCGCCCGTGCTCGAAAACCTGCACGAGCAGTACCTGCTGCCGCCGCTGCATGCGGGCTGGGCGGTGCGTCGCAAGTCGACGCATTTCTCGTGCTATGACGACGTCGCGAAGAAGTTCGCGAAGATGGTCGAGATCGATCCGTGGATGATCAATCCGTATTTCGCGCACGTCGAGGGCGTCGACTTCCAGCAGCGCACCGGCGAGGAAGCCCTTGCCGATGCGATCGACGGCGTGCTGAAGAAGATCGCGCGCAAGTATCGCGAGTACGGCATCTCCGAAAAACCGTATGTCGTGATCAAGTCCGATGCGGGCACCTACGGCATGGGCGTGATGACCGTGCACGACGCGTCGGAAGTCGCCGCGCTGACGAAGCGCGAACGCACGCGCATGGCCGCGACCAAAGACGGCCTCGAAGTGCACGACGTGATCGTGCAGGAAGGCGTCTACACGTTCGAGCGCATCGGCGAGGAAGTCGCCGAGCCGGTCGTCTACATGATCGACCGCTATGTGGTGGGCGGCTTCTATCGCGTGCACGGCAGCCGCGAGCGCGACCAGAACCTGAACGCGCCGGGCATGCACTTCGTGCCGCTCGGCTTCGAACACACGGCGCTGCCCGATGCGCACGCAAAGCCCGGCGCGGCGCCGCCGAACCGCTTCTATATGTATGGCGTCGTGGCGCGGCTCGGGTTGCTGGCCGCATCGGTCGAACTCGAAAAGACCGATCCTGAAGCGATCCAGGTCTAAGCCGCCTCGCGCGGCAGGATGGCGGCATGCGTGCCGCCATCGCCGTCTTCAAAGACTATATTGACGAACAATGTCACGCCCCTCAGGGCGCACCGGGACTTTCATGGACATTCTTTTCATCGCCGATCCGCTCAGCCATTTCAAGATCTACAAAGACACGACCTACGCGATGATGGCCGAAGCGGCGCGGCGCGGTCACACGGTGTACACCTGCGAGCCGAAGCATCTGGCGTGGACGGGCGGCGATGTCGAGGCGAACGTGCAGCGCATTGTGATCGTCGGCGACACCACGGATCTGCATCGTGATGTCTGGTTTGCCGCCGATGCCGCCACGCCGCGCGCGCTCGCGAGCTTCGGCGCGGTCGTGATGCGCAAGGACCCGCCGTTCGACATGGAATACGTGACGTCGACCTGGCTGCTCGAACTGGCCGAGCGTGGCGGCGCACGCATCTTCAACAAACCGCAGGCGATCCGCGATCATTCGGAGAAGCTCGCAATCGGCGAGTTCGCGCAGTTCGTCGCGCCGACGCTGGTCACTCGCGACCCGGCGCGTCTGCGCGCGTTCCACGAACAGCACGGCGACGTGATCGTGAAGCCGCTCGACGGCATGGGCGGCATGGGCGTATTCCGCGTGAAGGCGGACGGCATGAACCTCGGCTCGATCGTCGAAATGCTGAGCCACGACGGCGCGCGCTCGGTGATGGCGCAGAAATTCATCCCCGAGATCAAGGAAGGTGACAAGCGCATCCTGCTGATCGGCGGCGAAGCGGTGCCGTACTCGCTCGCGCGCATTCCTCAGGGAAATGAGGTGCGCGGCAATCTGGCGGCCGGCGGACTGGGCGTCGCGCGGCCGCTCAGCGAGCAGGATCGCAAGATCGCCGATACGCTCGCGCCGGTGCTGGCGGCGCGCGGCCTGCTGCTGGTCGGACTCGATGCGATCGGCGACTGGCTCACCGAAGTCAACGTCACGAGCCCGACGTGTTTCCGCGAGATCATGGACCAGACCGGCTTCGACGTCGCCGCGATGTTCGTCGACGCGCTGGAGCGCGCGGTCGGCTGACGCGTGGCGCTCGCGTGGCGCGCCGACGCAGCGGCCTTGATTGCCCGGCTGCACCCCCAATCTGTGTAGTAAATCCCCATCAGGCGTGGCGTCGGGATTGGCGCGAAAATGAGGCTGCTACAATGCCCGCTCGCCCGACGATGCATTCCCGCCCTCGCGACCCACGGCCGGTCCGGGGCGATGGCGAACCGGGCTCGAGTCCCGGTCCACGGTTTGGGGCCGTTCTTTTGCAGTAAGGCTGACATGGCAGGCATTCTGATCATTGCGCACGCTCCATTCGCCACCGCGTTGCGCGATTGCATTTCCCACATCTATGGCGGTTTGCCGGCGCGTATCGGCGTGATCGACGTGTCGCCGGATTGCGATCCTGCGCAGGTCGTCGCGTTCGCGAATTCGGAAGTCGTGCGGCTGAAGGAAGAGAACGGCGCGCTCGTGCTGACCGACATGTTCGGCGCGACGCCGGCCAACATCGCGGGCCGGCTCGCCACCGTGCCGGACGTGCGTGTGCTGTGCGGCGTCAATCTGCCGATGCTGGTGCGCGCGGTCTGCTATCGCGCGACGCCGCTCGACACGCTCGTCGACAAGGCGCTCGCCGGCGCGACCAAGGGCGTGCACGCGATCGGACCGGCGATGCCGACACCGGTCACGCCGCCAGCGTGCGCTGCCGAGTGCCTGCCGGCGCTGCCGCCTGACGCGGCGGCCGCCGACTGTGTTCCCGCTTTGCCGGCCGACGCCGATCTGACGCAAAAAACGGACGCGACCGGCCTGTAAGCCGGGCTGGTTCGCAGGCAAGCTTCGACGGATTCAAGCGGTTTCACAACGGTGCCGATCGCATTGAAGCCGCTTTGCAGTAACACTTTTCATCATTTCATTCACCCGCGCTTCGGACCATCACATGCTGCAACAGGAAACGACAATTGTGAACAAGCTGGGGCTGCACGCGCGCGCGTCGGCCAAGTTGACGCAACTCGCGGGCAACTACCAGGCGGAAATCTGGATGAGCCGCAATGGCCGTCGTATCAACGCGAAGAGCATCATGGGCGTGATGATGCTGGCCGCGGGCATCGGCAGTACCGTGCTGATCGAAACGGAAGGCACCGACGAACAGGACGCGATGGACGCGCTCTTGAAACTGATCGCCGATAAATTTGGCGAAGGTCAATAAAGCCGCGCGCTTTGCGTTCGACAAACCCGAAAATGCCGCGGCTCAGTCCGCGGTTTTTTTTCGCCGCCGGCATCTGAATATCAGAAGAGGCGCGCCGTTAATCGACATTAAAGGGATCTAGAAGCGGCGCGAAAGCCATCGGGAAGAGTGCGTAAGACGACATGCGTTTTCAATGTTTAAACCATATGTTTTGCGCGACGTGTATAAAGCGAAGCTTCGCCGGGTACGAGGGCACCTCATTGCGATAATCCGTGCTGCGCTGCACACACCGCCGACACACTTCAAAAAGGCGCGGAATTTATAATGCCCAGTACAGTCTGAGAGCATTGCAGCGGTTTGCCGCGGCATTACACAACTAGAGGAGGTGCGCGTGTCATTCACGCTGCATGGAATTCCCGTGTCACGCGGTATCGCCATCGGGCGGGCCTATCTGATCGCCCCGGCAGCACTCGACGTAGACCACTATCTGATCGAACCGCCCCAGATCGAAGGGGAGGTCGGGCGTTTTCGCGCGGCTCAGCAACGCGTGCATGAAGAACTCAACGTATTGCGCGCCGATCTTGCCGCGGATGCCCCGAGCGAAATGGGCGCGTTCATCGACGTTCACACGATGATCCTGAACGACGTCATGCTCGTTCAGGAAACCATCGACCTGATCCGCACGCGCCGCTACAACGTGGAATGGGCGCTGACCGAGCAGCTCGAAAGACTGTCGCGCCATTTCGACACTATCGAAGACGAATACCTGCGCGAGCGCAAGGCCGATATCGAGCAGGTCGTCGAGCGCGTGCTGAAGGCGCTCGCGGGCGCGCCGGGCATCGTCGGCAACGTGCATGGCGCTTGCGACGAGATGATCGTGGTCGCGCACGACATCGCGCCGGCCGACATGATGCAGTTCAAGACGCAGACGTTCCAGGGCTTCGTCACCGATCTGGGCGGACGCACGTCGCACACCGCGATCGTCGCGCGCAGCCTCGGCATTCCGGCCGCGGTCGGCGTGCAGCATGCGAGCGCGCTGATCCGCCAGGACGATCTGATCATCGTCGATGGCGACCACGGCATCGTGATCGTCGATCCCGCGCCGATCGTGCTCGAGGAATACTCGTACCGGCAAAGCGAGAAGGAGCTCGAGCAGCGCAAGCTGCAACGGCTCAAGTTCTCGCCGACGCAAACGCTGTGCGGCACGCGCATCGAACTGTGCGCGAACATCGAGTTGCCGGACGACGCGCGCGCGGCGGTCGAATCGGG
Source organism: Paraburkholderia sp. MM5477-R1 (assembly GCF_050436385.1). Lineage (NCBI taxonomy): Bacteria > Pseudomonadati > Pseudomonadota > Betaproteobacteria > Burkholderiales > Burkholderiaceae > Paraburkholderia > Paraburkholderia sp. MM5477-R1. Next base: position 903,855 of record NZ_JBNDMC010000003.1, on the reverse strand, counting down.
CGCGACCGGCGTGGGTCTGTTCCGCACCGAGTTTCTGTTCATGAATCACAAGCACCGGATGCCCGAAGAGGAGGCGCAGTTCAGCGCGTATCGTCGCGCGGTCGAACTGATGAACGGCTTGCCGGTCACGATCCGCACGATCGACGTCGGCGCCGACAAGCCGCTCGATTCGATGGGCGGCGACGGCTACGAGACCGCCGCGAATCCGGCGCTCGGTTTGCGCGCGATTCGCTGGAGCCTGTCCGAGCCGCAGATGTTCCTCACGCAGTTGCGCGCGATCCTGCGCGCGTCGGCGTTCGGCAGGGTGAAGATCCTGATCCCGATGCTCGCGCACGCGCAGGAAATCGACCAGACGCTCGATCTGATCCGCGAAGCGAAGCGTCAACTCGACGACGCGGGTATCGCTTACGATCCGAACGTGCAGGTGGGCGCGATGATCGAGATCCCGGCCGCCGCGATCGCGTTGCCGCTGTTTCTGAAGCGGCTCGATTTCCTGTCGATCGGCACCAACGATCTGATTCAGTACACGCTCGCGATCGATCGCGCGGACAACGCGGTCGCGCATCTGTACGACCCGCTGCATCCGGCCGTGCTGCATCTGATCGCGTTCACGCTGCGCGAGGCGAAGCGCGCGGGCGTGCCCGTGTCGGTGTGCGGTGAGATGGCGGGCGATCCGACGTTGACGCGTCTGCTGCTCGGCATGGGTCTGACCGAGTTTTCGATGCATCCGAGCCAACTCCTCGAGGTCAAGCAGGAGGTGTTGCGCTCGCATCTGAAGACGCTCGAAAAGCCCGTTGCCGACGTGCTGGCTTCGTTCGAGCCGGAGGAGGTGCAAGCGGCGCTCAAGCGGGTCGCGCTGGTTTGAATCTGACGCGCATCGTCGTGCCTCGTTGAACGAAAAAACGCCGCACATGTGCGGCGTTCTGCTATTTCGGCGTCACGCGAACGGGCAGTGCAGAACCGCCTCAAGACCCGTGCGCGTGGCCGCACACCGGACAATCCGGCTGACGTCCGATGCGCATCGTGTTCCATTCCATCCGCAGCGAATCGAGCATCGTCAGGCGGCCCACGAGCGGCGTGCCGATTGCGCCGATCACCTTCAGCGCTTCGGCAGCCTGCATCGAACCGATGATGCCGACCGTCGGCGCGAACACGCCCATCGTCGAGCATGCGACTTCTTCGAACGGCTGGTCTTCGGGAAACACGCACGCGTAGCACGGCGACGCTTCATCGCGGAAATCGAAAGTGCTGATCTGGCCGTCGAAGCGCAGCGCCGCGCCCGACACGAGCGGCACGCGATGCTTGACGCACGCGCGGTTGATCGCGTGACGCGTCGCGAAGTTGTCGGTGCAATCGAGCACGACACTCGCGTGCGGCACCTCGCGGTCGAGCCACGCATCGTCGACGCGCTCGGCCACCGCGTTGACGACGACCTCGGGATTGATCCGCGCGAGCGTGTCGCGCCCGGACTCGACCTTCCTACGTCCAACCGACGCGCTCACGTGCAGGATCTGTCGTTGTAGATTAGTCAGGTCGACGGTATCGGCATCGACGAGCGTCAGACGGCCGACGCCCGCCGCCGCGAGATACAGCGCGGCTGGCGAACCGAGCCCGCCCGCGCCGACGATGATCGCGTGGGCGTCGATAAAACGCTGCTGCGCCTCGATGCCGATTTCATCGACGAGGATGTGGCGGGAGTAGCGAAGGAGTTGATCGTCATTCATGGCGGGGCGCGTGGGGTGTGTCGCTATGTCGCTGTGTCGCGCAAGGAGAGGCAGGCCGAGGGGCCGCGGCGCGCATTCGTGGCTGTTATTTTAATCGCGCGGGGAGGGTGGCGGTTGCGGCTTGCCGTGATGCGCCACCGGTTAGGCGGCGGCTTTTGCTGAAACTGTTGCGGCGTGTCTTCGCAGACTATCGTGCTGCGAAGACACGCGCGGGGTTCGCTGCCTGTTGGTCAGCTTACTTGCCAGCGGGAGCCGGTGCCGAAGCCGGCGCCGGTCCCGATGCGCCCGGCACCGGTTGCGTCGGCTTCACCGCGACCGGCGCGGAGGCCGACGTGCCCGGCTTGTTCTGCGCGAGACGGCGTTCCATCAACGACTTCGATTCCTGAACCGGCTTGCCTTCGAGTTTGTCGACCGCCTGTTGCAGCATGAAGTCGTCGGCCGAACCGAACTCGACCGGCTTGCGTTCGCGCTCCTTCTGGCGCTGTTCCGGCGTCTTCTTGTCGTTCTGCTCTTCGAGCTGACGCAGTTGCTCCATGCGCTCCTGCTCGCGCTGCTCCGCTTCCTTCTTCTCGTTCGGGTCCTGCGTGTTCGCGAGGTGATTCGAGTAGTCGACTTCGCGGGTCACGAGCGCGTCGTCCGGATCGCCGTCCGCGTATTGGTCGACCGGAAGGTCGGGGCGGATGCCCTTGTTCTGGATCGAACGGCCGCTCGGCGTGTAGTAATACGCGGTGGTCAGGCGCAGTGCGGTGTCGGCCGTCAGGGGGCGCACGGTTTGCACCGAACCCTTGCCGAACGTGGTCTTGCCGAGAATCAGCGCGCGGTGCTGATCCTGCAGTGCGCCCGCGACGATTTCCGACGCCGACGCCGAGTACGCGTTGGTCAGCACGATCATCGGCACGGTCTTGAAGATGGCCGGGACGTCCTTGAGCGGATCGCTGTCGAACGATTGCAGACGGTAGTTATCGTAGGTGTCGCGATAGATCTGCTTCGAATCCGGAATCTGACCGTTGGTCGACACCACCACCGAATTCGGCGGCAGGAACGCGCCCGCGACGCCAACCGCGCTTTGCAGCAGACCGCCGCCGTTGTTGCGCAGGTCGAGGATGAGGCCCTTCAGGTTCGGCTCCTGGCGCGCGAGATCCTGCAGCTTGGCCGCGAGGTCGGGCGTGGTGCGTTCCTGGAAGCTCGTGATGCGCACGTACGCGAAGCCCGGCGCGACGATCTTGCCCTTCACCGACTGCACCTTGATGATCGCCCGCGTGACGGTGAGCGGGAACGTGCGGTCGTCGGTCTTGCGGAAGATGGTCAGCGTGACCTTGGTGCCCGGGTCGCCGCGCATCTGCTTGACCGCCTGGTCGAGCGTCATGCCGCGCACGGGCTTGTCGTTGATGCGCGTGATCAGGTCGCCAGGACGGATGCCGGCGCGGAACGCGGGCGTGTCTTCGATTGGCGAAATTACCTTGATCAGGCCGTCTTCCGACGAAATTTCGATGCCGAGGCCCGCGAAGCGGCCCTTGGTCTGCTCCTGCAGCTCTTCGTAGTCGGTCTTGTCGAGGTACGACGAGTGCGGGTCGAGGCTGGACACCATGCCCTTGATCGCGGCGGTGAGCAGCTTCTTGTCGTCGACCGGTTCGACGTATTCGTGCTTGATCTGCCCGAACACTTCGGCGAAAAGCCTGAGCTGGTCTAGCGGCAGCGGGGCGACCGCAGCGCTAGCGGGTTGCTGGGCCGAGGCGGAGTATTGCAGGGTGGCAAAGACACCGGTAGCAAGGCCCGCGGCAATCAGGCCGATATTTTTCAGGTTCTTTCGCATAGAGTCTGTTGCGGTCGGAAGCGCGTGGCAGCGTCGATAAAGATTGGACGGACAAGTATAACTGCACACCCGCCTGCTCAGGGCGCGGTGCAGGCAATCGTGCTTCGACAGTACGGGAAGGTCCTGGTTCTTGCGACCCGAGCCGCGGATGGCGAGCCGTACGACATGGCACTCGGCGGGTCGGAACTGAGCGTTGCCGCGCAAGGCCAGCGGATGCGCTCGCCGCTACGGTGAACCCTGCAGCGGGCCTCTGAATCTGCCCGCCGGGCGCAATACAGAATTTCTTGTCGGCCCGGTTGTCTGCGTGCGGCCCCGCGCGTTTTCGTGGCGTGGGGCCGCGCCCGGAAATGCCGGATCAGCCCGCCTTGCCCTGGCTCGCGACCGCGGCTTGCGCCTTGGCGATCGCGTCCTGGTCGCCGAGATAGTAGTGCTTGATCGGCTTCAGGTTCTCGTCGAGTTCATAGACGAGCGGCACGCCGTTCGGGATGTTGAGGCCGACGATGTCGCTGTCCGAGATGTTGTCGAGATACTTGACCAGCGCGCGGATCGAGTTGCCGTGCGCGGCGATCAGGATGCTGCGCCCCGACTTGATGGCCGGCGCAATCGACTCGTTCCACAGCGGCAACACGCGCGCGACCGTGTCTTTCAGGCACTCGGTCAGCGGCAGCTGCTCGCGCGGCACCCTGGCGTAGCGCGGATCGGTGTACGGCGCGCGCTCGTCGGTGGGCTCGAGCGCGGGCGGCGGCGTGTCGTAGCTGCGGCGCCAGACCAGCACCTGCTCGTCGCCGAACTTCGCGGCGGTTTCGGCCTTGTTCAGACCCGACAGCGCGCCGTAGTGGCGTTCGTTCAGGCGCCACGAATGCACGACGGGCAGGTACATCAGATCCATCTGGTCCTGCACATGCCACAGCGTGCGGATCGCGCGCTTGAGCACCGACGTGTAGGCGATGTCGAACGTATAGCCCGATTCCTTGAGCAGCCCGCCCGCCTGCTGCGCCTCGAGGTTGCCCTGCTCGGTGAGGTCGACGTCGACCCAGCCGGTGAAGCGGTTTTCCTTGTTCCAAGTCGATTCGCCGTGGCGGATGAGAACGAGTTTGTACATGAGAGTTGCCGGTCGGTAGTGAGGAAGCGGTCTCGCTCTGTGCGGCGCCTCGGGCGGCGCATCGCCATCGCGTCGAACGGTTATTTTATAATGCTCGGGTTGACCTTTTCGATTTCTCTCTTTCCGGCGGATCTTCCGTGAAGTTTTTCACCGAATACACAAACCTTGTCCTGATCGCAATCGTCCTTATCTCTGGTGGGTTGCTGCTGTGGCCGACCATCAGTCGGCGTGGACGTGGCGGCCTGTCGGCCGCTGAAGCCACCCAACTGATCAACCGGCGCAACGCGGCGGTCATCGATCTGCGGCCGTCCGCCGATTACGCCAAGGGGCACCTGCCCTTGGCACGGCATTTCGAATTCGCAGAGTTGCAGGCGAAAGTCACGCAACTCGCGAAGAACAAGAGCAACCCGGTGCTGCTGGTGTGCCAGACCGGCCAGCAGTCGAACAAGGCCGCGCGTATCGTGCAGGAAGCGGGATACGCGGAAGTCCATGTTCTCGAGGGCGGCGTCGACGCCTGGCAGAAAGCCGGTATGCCGGTTGTGAAACAAGGAGCAGCCAAGTGAACAAAGTGATCATGTACAGCACCCAGGTGTGCCCGTATTGCCAGATGGCCGAACGTCTTTTAAAGTCGCGCGGCGTCGAGCACGTTGAGAAAGTACTGATCGACAAGGACCCGGGCCGTCGTGAGGAGATGATGACCCGGACCGGTCGTCGCACGGTGCCGCAGGTGTTCATCGGCGAGACGCATGTGGGCGGCTATGATGACCTTTCCGCGCTCGATCGCGCGGGCGGTCTGACGCCGCTGCTCGAAGCAGCCTGAGTTCGCGCGTTTCGCGCCGCGCGAACGGGCGGACCACTCGATAAGCCGGCGCACGCGCTCCTCGTGGAGCCGGCGAGCCGGCGCAATAATCTGGCGGCCCATGCGTGCATCGGCCGCCGCCACGCACACCTATCAGGAATCACCATCATGTCCGACGAGAATAACCAGCCGTTCTTCAACATCCAGCGCATCTATCTGAAGGACATGTCGCTCGAGCAGCCGAATTCGCCGGGTATCTTCCTCGAGCAGGAAATGCCGTCGGTCGAAGTCGAAGTCGACGTGAAGGCCGAGCGCCTCGCCGAATCCGTGTTCGAAATTCTCGTGACGGGCACGGTCACGGCCAAGGTGTCGGACAAGGTCGCGTTCCTGATCGAAGCGAAACAGGCCGGCATTTTTGACATTCGCAACATTCCTGCCGAGCAGATCGATCCGCTCGTCGGCATTGCCTGCCCGACCATCCTGTTCCCGTACCTGCGCTCGAACATCGCCGATGCGATCACCCGCGCCGGCTTCCCGCCGATCCACCTCGCCGAGATCAACTTCCAGGCGCTGTACGAGCAGCGTCTCGCCCAGATGAGCGCGGCCCAGCAGGACGGCGCGGCGCAAAAAGGCGTCACGCATTAAGGCGCCGCGCGCAGTGCCGGCTATGAAAGTCGCCGTTCTCGGCGCTGGCGCCTGGGGCACCGCCCTCGCCGGCCATCTGGCCTTAAGGCACGACACGGTATTGTGGGCGCGCGAGTCCGCGCTCATCGCCGAGCTTTCCACTTCGCATGAAAACGCCCGCTATCTGGCGGGCGTCGCGTTGCCGCCCGCGCTTCGCTTTGAAGCGGATCTCGGAGTGGCGCTCGATCACGCGCTCGACGACGATGCGCTGTGCGTGGTCGCGACGCCCGTGGCTGGCCTGCGCGGCCTGTTGCGCGCGATGCGCGATGCGGGCAAGGTGCCCGCGCATATCGTGTGGCTGTGCAAGGGGTTCGAAGCGGATTCGCAGTTGTTGCCGCATCAGGCGGTCGCGGCGGAATTGCCCGAGCATGCGAGCAACGGCGTGTTGTCCGGACCGAGCTTCGCGCGCGAAGTCGGGCAGGGGCTGCCGGTTGCGTTGACGATCGCGAGCCCGTCGGCGGCGTGCCGCGAACGCACGGTCGCGGCGTTCCATCACGGCGCGATGCGCATCTATACCGGCGACGACGTCGTCGGCGTCGAAGTGGGCGGCGCGGTGAAAAACGTGCTCGCCATCGCCACGGGCATCGCCGATGGCCTCGGCCTCGGCCTCAATGCACGCGCGGCGCTGATCACCCGCGGCCTCGCCGAAATGTCGCGCCTTGGCGTGACGCTCGGTGGGCGCGCGGAAACCTTTACCGGGTTGACCGGCCTCGGTGATCTGATTCTGACTGCTACCGGCGATCTGTCGCGCAACCGCACCGTGGGCCTGCAACTCGCCACGGGCCGCACGCTCGACGACATCCTCGGCGGTCTCGGTCACGTGGCCGAAGGCGTGCGCTGCGCGCAGGCGGTACTCTCGATCGCACGTGCTCATGCAATCGAAATGCCGATCACGCAGGCGGTCTGCGCGGTGCTGTTCGACGGCGTGGCGCCGCGCGATGCGGTTAGCGCGCTGCTGCGGCGCGATTCGAAGGCGGAATAAAGCCTTTTTTATCAGCCGTTTAGCGGAAATTCGCGTTGAACGGCTGCCTCGCCTGGTTATCCACTTCGGGTTGTCCACTTCGTGAGCGAGACTCGGGTCAGCGAGGTTCCCATGCCCACCTTCAATCTCAGTCTTGGCACGTGCACGCTCGAAGCGCGCGTGGTCGATATCACGACGCTCGCCGTCGATGCGATCGTCAATGCCGCGAATACTTCGCTGCTCGGTGGCGGCGGTGTGGATGGCGCGATTCATCGCGCGGCCGGCAAGGAGTTGCTGCGCGAATGCGAAACGCTCGGCGGCTGCGCGACCGGCGACGCCAAAATCACCGCCGGCTATCGTCTGCCCGCGAAGCATGTTATTCACGCGGTCGGTCCAGTGTGGCGTGGCGGCGCGCATGGCGAAGCCGACCTGCTCGCATCGTGCTATCAGCGCTCACTCGAAGTCGCGCGCGAAACTCAGTGCACGAGCATCGCGTTTCCAGCGATCAGCTGCGGTATCTACCGTTTCCCCGCCGACGATGCGGTCAGCATCGCGGTCGCGACCGTACTCGACACGTTGCCGCGCACACCACACATGAAGCACGTGACGTTCGCGTGCTTCGACGACGCGATGTTCGCACGCTACGAGGCCGAGCTCGAACGCCGTCAGGCGCCGCCTTCGAAGCCGGCCTGACGCCACGCTTCGAACACCACGATCGCCACCGTATTCGACAGATTCAGACTGCGATTGCCGGGACGCATCGGCAGACGCACGCGCTGTTCGTTCGCAAAGCGCTCGAGCACCGTGCCGGGCAGGCCGCGCGTTTCGGCGCCGAACACGAACCAGTCGCCCGGTTGAAACGCGTGGTCGTGAAAGCGCCCCGAGCCGCGCGTCGTAAATGCGAACATGCGCGACGCGTCGGGCGTTTCTTTCGCGATGAACGCGTCCCAATCGGCATGCACGTTCATTTCCGCGTACTCGTGATAGTCGAGGCCGGCGCGCCGCATCTTGGTGTCGTCGAGAGGGAAGCCGAGCGGCTCGATCAGGTGCAGCCGGGCGCCGGTGTTCGCGCACAGGCGAATCACGTTGCCGGTGTTGGGCGGAATTTCGGGTTCTACGAGAACGACGTTGAACATAAGAAGACCACGTAAAAGCTAGTTTTTCGGAGTGCGCAGCGCGACGAAGTTCGTAACCCGCCGCGCGCCGGCGGCCTTCAGCGTATGGGCGAGCGCTTCGAGCGTCGCGCCGCTCGTCATGACATCGTCGACGATGCCGACGTGCAGGCCGCGCACTGGGCGCGCGACGCGAAACGCGCGGCCGACGTTCTGCCGGCGCGCATCGAGATCGAGGCGCGATTGCGGCGCGGTGTCGAGCGTTCGTTCGAGCAGCGTGGGGTCGCCGCGCACGCCGAGCGCCCGGGCGAGCGGCCGCGCGATCTGCCAGGCCTGGTTGTAGCCGCGCTCGACCAGACGGCGACCGGCGAGCGGCACTGGCGCGATCACGTCGGGCCGCTCGGCCGCGTCGTGCCAATTGGCTTCAGCGAGCCGCGCGAGGCGTTGCGCGAAGTCTCGCGCGAGCATCAGCCGGGCGCGGAACTTCAGGCCGACCGCGAGCGTATCGAGCGGCGCGCGATAGTCGGCGAGCGCGAAGCTCGCGTCGAACGGCGGCGGCTCGGCCACGCAATCCGCGCAGCGATACCGTGCCTGAGCGACCCAGCGTGACGCCGGCAACGGCACCGCGCAAACGGTGCAGCGCAGCCGGCTCTCGTTCCAGTAGGCCGCGTCGCAACCGTCGCACAACGTCTTATGCGACAAATTGCCGCACAACGCGCACAGGTTCGGCAGCGCGGCGTTCAAGGCCCGCGGCCATGCCGAATGCAGACCGCGCGCAAAACGCGCCACCTGATTTCGACACGACGAAGAAAATGACTGGAATCGCACGAGTGAGCGCCGGTGAAAGCCGTTCTCGCTGAATGGAGGGGAACGACCGAGTATACTTCGAGCTCACGCCAGCACGACACACATGTCCCCAACATCCGCTCAATCTGGCCGTCCGGCCTACGATTCACGGCGCCTCAGGCGTATTTTCGACCGTCGCGCTGCCACCTTCGACGAGGTTGCGTTCCTGCCGCGAGAGATTGCGCAGCGCATGCGCGAGCGTCTCGATTACATCAAGGTGGCGCCCTCGAGCGTGCTCGACGCCGGTTGCGGCGCGGGCGAAGACCTCCCCGCATTGCGCGAACGCTTTCCCGAGGCGCCGGTGTTCGGCGCTGATCTGTCGCACGGCATGCTCCGCCGCGCGCTGCGTCACGATGCCGGCGACACCAGTTGGCGGCGCTTTCTTCCCGCCTCGCTCGGCAAGGCGCTCGGCGCGCGTGGCCCGCGCTTCGCGCAAACCGATTTCTCCGCGCTGCCGTTCACGTCCGGCGCATTCGAATTCATCTGGTCCAACCTCGCGCTGCACTGGCACTCGCGGCCCGATCTGGTCTTTCCCGAATGGCAGCGCGTGCTGAAGGTCAACGGCCTGCTAATGTTCAGCACGCTCGGCCCCGATACGCTGAAGGAGTTGCGCGGTGCCTACGCCGAGATCGAGGCCGCGCACGGCGTCGGGTCTCGCAAGCATGTGATCGACTTCGTCGACATGCACGACCTCGGCGACATGCTCGTCGAGGCCGGCTTCGAGATTCCGGTGATGGACCAGGAGACACTGACGATCACCTATAAGTCGCCCGAGTCGCTGCTCGCGGACGTGCGTCGCTGGGGCGCGTACCCGTTCGAGCGCGATGCGCATGACGGCGTGCTCACGCGTCGGTTGCACAAAGCCCTGCTCGCCGCGCTCGAAGCGCGCCGGCGCGCCGACGGCACGATCGCGCTGACCTTCGAGGTGATCTACGGCCACGCATGGAAAGCCGTGCCGCGCACCACGGCGGAAGGACATGGCATCGTGCGGCTCGAGGACATCGGACGAGGTCCGGGCAAGCGTGGATAGCAGATTGCGGTGCTGTCATCAACTGCTTGCCGACGGTGCGGTCGACGTGTTGCAAAAGCGGTAAAGAGGACATCCGTTATGCCTGGGATTTGCCCTTCAAAAGAGCCGCAAAATGCTGGGCAAAATGGCGCGAAGGCTTGTCGCGCCTGGCTTGTGGGCCGATTGGGGCTTGCTTGTCGATGCTATGGATCACGCCTATAATGCGTCAGTTTGTCACCCGAGGTTCCCACATTTGGGGTGGCAAGCCCGAGGCGCGGGGCTGCAAAATGAAGTGATGCGGTAGGGGTTGGCGCGCTCGCGAGTGATGCTGGAAACAGTGACTCGAACGGCGGCCGCGAGATGCATCCGGAAGTAAAAGAAGGCAGGCCGGACTCGACGATTCGCAGGAGGCAGCGATGGGCGCATCAGATCATCTGCTGGCGGATTCAGAACCGGTCCTCAGGGACTGGACCATGAAGCGCAACTGTTCGATATCGCCGCGGCAGTTCGTCTGTCTGTACGTGTCGCTTGCGTTGTTTTCGTTGGCAATTGCATTCATGCTGGTTCTGGTCGGCGCCTGGCTGGTGTTGCCGTTCACCGGAATCGAATTGCTGGCCGTAGGTATCGCGTTTGCAATATATGCGCGTCATGCTGTCGATTACGAGCGCATCCGGTTGTTTCCGAACCGGCTCGTGATCGAGCAGGTCAGCGCCGAGCAGATTACGCAATTCGAATTCAATCCGCGCTGGGTGCGGATAGAGCCGGGCGCAACGCCGCGCGATCAGATCAAGCTGGTCTCGCGCGGGCAGACGATCATGATCGGGCAACACCTCGCGCAGAATCGGCGCGCGCAGTTCGCAGGCGAACTACGTATGTGGCTGGCACGTTGTTAGATGGTGCCGGACGCGCGGCGTTCAAGGGGGCGCGACACGCTGCCAGCGGGGTCGAGGGGTTTGAATGGAAAATTTGGGTAAGGAAGCTATGAAAACAATCAAGCGAGCGCTCATGAGCGTGCTGGCGACGAGCGGACTGCTTTTCGCCGGTGCCGCCCTGGCAGTGGGCGATGCTCCGGGCGGCCCTGCCGTCAACGCGATCAATCTCCAGCCGCCTGCAACGAGAATCGCTGAGGAGCTGTTCAGCCTCCACATGTTCATGCTGGGACTGTGCACCGTGATCTTCATCGGTGTGTTCGGCGTGATGTTCTATTCGATCTTCGCGCACCGCAAATCGAAAGGCCACAACGCAGCCAATTTCCACGAAAGCACCACCGTCGAAATCATCTGGACAATCGTGCCGTTCGTCATCGTCGTGCTGATGGCGCTGCCCGCCACCAAGGCCGTCGTCGCGATGAAGGACACCTCGAACGCCGACCTCACGATCAAGGTCACCGGCTACCAGTGGAAGTGGGGCTACGACTACGTGAAGGGTCCGGGCGAGGGCATCGGCTTCCTGTCCACGCTCGCCACGCCGCGCGCGCAAACCGAGGGCCGTGAGCCGATCTCCACGCTGTATCTGCAGGAAGTCGACAACCCGCTCGTGGTGCCGGTCGACAAGAAAATCCGCATCATCACCACCGCGAACGACGTGGTCCACTCCTGGTACGTGCCGGCCTTCGGCGTCAAGCAGGACGCGATTCCCGGCTTCGTGCGCGACACGTGGTTCAAGGCCAACCGCACCGGTACGTTCCGCGGCTTCTGTACCGAACTGTGCGGCAAGGAACACGCGTTCATGCCGGTCGTCGTCGAGGTGCTGTCTGCCGACGACTACGCGAAGTGGGTCGACGAGGAGAAGAAGAAAATGGCCGCCGGCCAGGACGATCCGAACAAGACCTACACGATGGCCGAGCTGATGGAACGCGGCGGCAAGGTCTACGCGTCGAACTGCGCGGTCTGCCACCAGCCGACCGGCAAGGGCGCGGGCGCATTCCCGGCGCTCGACGGCAGCAAGATCGCCAACGGTCCGATCGGGCAGCACGTGAGTCTCGTGTTGAAGGGCAAGAACGCGATGCCTTCGTGGGCGCCGACGCTGGACGACGTCGAAATCGCCGCGGTGATCACGTACGAACGTAACTCGTGGGGCAACCACACGGGCGACATCCTGCAGCCGAAGCAGGTCGCCGACGCGCGCAACGGCAAGCTGCCGGAAGGCGGCGATCATCTGGCCAACGCCGGTGCTGCCGCGAGCGGCGCCGTTGCGGCATCGGGCGCGCAAGCAGCGTCGGGCGCAGAAGCGGCGTCCGCATCGGCCGCATCGGGCAACGAGGCTGGCGCGGCGGCTTCGAACACAGAGGCCGCGCTGCCGGCGAGCATCTACTTCGAGACCGGCAAGAGCACGCTGCCGGCCGACGCGAAAGCGGCGGTCGACGCGGCCGCGGCCTACGCGAAGGCGCATCCGGACGCGAAATTCACGCTGTCGGGCTTCACCGACGCAACCGGCTCCGCCGACGTCAACGCGAAGCTCGCGAAGAGTCGTGCCGAAGCCGTTCGCGACGCGCTGAAAGCATCCGGCATTGCCGACGATCATATTATTTTGAAGAAGCCGGAAACGATCACCGGCGGCACCGACGCGAAGGAAGCCCGGCGCGTTCAGATCAGCCCGGCAGCCTGACGTGTTCATGGTCAGCACCGCAGAATTCGCTTTAGGAGATTGTCATGTCTAGCATCGGACACGATGTAGTCGCGGGCCACGAGCACGTGCACGGCGACCATGCCCACGAAACGCCGCATGGCTGGCGTCGTTGGCTGTTCGCAACCAACCACAAGGACATCGGTACGCTGTATCTGATCTTCTCGTTCACCATGTTCCTGTCCGGGGGCGTGATGGCGCTGATGATCCGTGCCGAGCTGTTCGAGCCGGGTCTGCAGATCATGCGTCCCGAGTTCTTCAACCAGTTGACCACCATGCACGGGCTGATCATGGTGTTCGGCGCGATCATGCCGGCGTTCGTCGGCTTCGCGAACTGGATGGTGCCGCTGCAGATCGGCGCATCGGACATGGCTTTCGCGCGGATGAACAACTTCAGCTTCTGGCTGCTGCCGGTCGCCGCTGTGCTGCTGGTCGGCTCGTTCTTCGCACCGGGCGGCGCGACCGCCGCGGGCTGGACGCTGTACACGCCGCTCTCCACGCAGATGGGTCCAGGCATGGACTTCGCGATTTTCGCGCTCCACCTGATGGGTGCGTCGTCGATCATGGGCGGTATCAACATCGTCGTGACGATCCTGAACATGCGCGCGCCGGGCCTCACGCTGATGAAGATGCCGATGTTCGTCTGGACCTGGCTGATCACCGCGTACCTGCTGATCGCCGTGATGCCAGTTCTGGCGGGCGCGATCACGATGGTGCTGTTCGACCGTCACTTCGGCACGTCGTTCTTCAATGCGGCAGGCGGCGGCGACCCGGTCATGTACCAGCACATCTTCTGGTTCTTCGGGCACCCCGAGGTGTACATCATGATCTTGCCGGCGTTCGGGATCGTCTCGCAGGTGATCCCGGCGTTCTCGCGCAAGCCGCTGTTCGGCTATAGCTCGATGGTGTACGCAACGGCATCGATCGCGATCCTGTCGTTCATGGTCTGGGCGCACCACATGTTCGTGACCGGCATGCCGGTCACGGGGCAGCTGTTCTTCATGTACGCGACGATGCTGATCGCGGTGCCGACCGGCGTGAAGGTGTTCAACTGGGTCGCGACGATGTGGCGCGGTTCGCTGTCGTTCGAAACGCCGATGCTGTTCGCGGTCGGCTTCCTGATCGTGTTCACGTTCGGTGGCCTGTCGGGTCTGATGCTCGCCATGGCGCCGCTCGACATCCAGTATCACGGCACTTATTTCGTGGTCGCGCACTTCCACTACGTGCTGGTGGCGGGGTCGCTGTTCGCGCTGTTCGCCGGCTGGTACTACTGGTCGCCGAAGTGGACCGGCTGGATGTACAACGAAACGCGCGGCAAGATCCACTTCTGGGCGTCGATGTTCTTCTTCAACCTCGCGTTCCTGCCGATGCACTTCGTCGGTCTCGCTGGCATGCCGCGTCGTTATGCCGACTACCCGGCGCAGTTCACCGACTGGAACCAGGTGATCTCGATCGGCGCGTTCGGCTTTGGTCTGTCACAGGTGTACTTCCTGTTCGCGGTGGCGCTGCCGGCCTACCGTGGCGGTGGTGAGCTCGTCGAGGCGGGCGACAAGCCGTGGGACGGCGCAACGGGCCTCGAGTGGACCGTGCCGAGCCCGGCTCCGTTCCACACGTTCGAGCATCCGCCGACCGTCGAGTAAGCCTATCCCGGCGAGGTGCCGGGTTCCGGCGGCGCGACATGCCGCCACCGGACTCCGGCGCTTCGCGCGGCGGCCTCGCCAGTCAAGAACCGTACTCGGAAAGTCGAGCATGACGCGCAATCCACAGGAAAGACGTACGCCGGAGCAGATTCGCGCGGGCAACAGGCGGATAGGGTTGGTGATGTTCGCGATCGCCGCGGTGTTTTTCGCGAGCGCGATTCTGAAGCAGTGCTGGTTCAGCTAACGCCGCATTCGCAGTCCGTATGCAGGTTTGTTGAGGATTCAGATGTCGACGCAACCGCCGGCCGAGGCCGACCGCTCTTTCAACCGTTCGATGCTGATCAAGCTGTTCGTCGTCGCGTTGATGATGTTCGGTTTCGGTTTCGCGCTGGTGCCGATGTATCGCGCGATCTGCCAGATCACCGGCGTGAACAACCTCGTGCAGCGCGACGTTTCAGCGCGCGAGGCGAAGAATACGCAGGTCGACATGAGCCGCACGATTTCGATCGAATTCGATGCGAACGCGCGGGGCCTGTTGGGTTTCAAGCCGGAGCAGCGCAGTCTCGACGTGCATCCGGGCGAAATAACGACGGTCATGTACGACGTCAGCAACAAGCAGTCGCGCACTATCCGTGCGCAGGCCATTCCGAGCTACGCGCCGAAGCAGGCGACCGAGTACTTCAGGAAGATCGAGTGTTTCTGCTTCACGCAGCAGACGTTGAACGCGAACGAGACGAAGCGGATGCCGGTGGTGTTCGTCGTCGACCCGAAGTTGCCGAAGGACGTGAAGACGATCACGCTGTCGTACACGTTTTTCGAGTTGAACACGCCGGCGGCGGCTAGCGCGGATGATGCGGCGCCGAAGGCGAATGCAGTGAACGATGCAGTGACCAGCGCGGCAGCCACTCCCGCGAAGCCGGCCTGAAGCAGATTTGACGGCGCGAGCCGCGGACGAACGAAGGAAAACGAAGCGAGATGAACGATAACGGCGGCAGTCCGCGCAAGAGCAGTTTCGGTCAATCGATGCGCGCGGTGTTCTGGTCGTTTTTCGGCGTGCGCAAGCGCCGCGATCTCGAGGCGGACGCGACGCAACTGAACCCGCTGCATGTGATCGTGGCGGCGCTGATCGGCGCGGCGGTTCTGATCGGGGTGCTGATTCTGGTCGTGCACCTCGTGGTCGGTTGAGGCAGTAGCAGGGCACAGCACAGCAGAGAAGAGCCCACGAATTAGAGAGAAGCGGTGCGGTATCGACGCGCCGCCGAAGATACAGCCGGAGATTCCGGAACAACTGGACTGAAGTGGAGAATCAAGAATGAGCGGTCAAAACGAGAGCCCGTACTATTTCGTACCGCATCCGTCGCGGCATCCGATCAGCGCCGCTACGGGGTTGCTGGTCATGCTCGGATCGCTTGCGGCCTGGATCAACGACCATACCTGGGCGCCGCTTGGCGTGCTCATCGGTCTGCTGTGGCTGCTCTTTACGCTGTGGCATTGGTTCGGCGACGCGATCGCCGAGTCGGAAGGCGGCATGTACGGCAAGAACGTCGACCGGTCGTACCGCTGGAGCATGAGCTGGTTCATATTCTCCGAAGTGATGTTCTTCGGCGCATTCTTCGGCGCGCTGTTCTATGCCCGCGAAATCGCGCTGCATCAACTCGGCAGCCTCGACTACAAACTGATCTGGCCGGATTTCACGGCGGTGTGGCCGAACAACGGCCCGGCCGAACTCGTGGGCACCTACAAGTCGATGCAGCCGTGGCCGGTGCCGACCATCAACACGGCGCTGCTGCTGTCGTCGGGTGCGACGCTGACGGTGTCGCACCATGCGCTGCGCGACAACCATCGCAAGAAGGCGATTGCGTGGCTCGCGGCGACAATCGTGCTGGGCGTGAGCTTCCTGTTCCTGCAGGGCTTCGAATACTTCCACGCGTACAACGAGCTGAACCTGACGCTGGCTTCGGGCATCTACGGTTCGACGTTCTTCCTGCTGACTGGCTTCCACGGCTTTCACGTGTTCCTCGGCGGCACGATGCTCTCCGTTGTGCTGGTGCGCCTGATTCGCGGCCACTTCACGCCGGAACATCACTTCGCGTTCGAAGGCGCGGCCTGGTACTGGCACTTCGTCGACGTCGTGTGGCTCGGGCTGTACGTCGTCGTGTACTGGCTGTAATGCGGCCAGATCCGTGCGCGCAACGCCGTTCAGGCGGCGCGCACGAGCAGTATGCAAGGCTGAATGCAGCGCCGCCCTCGACCTCTCAGGGCGGCGTTTTGTTTGGCGGCGAGGAAAATTTGCCGCTGAAGGGATGCGGCGGCGACCTATCCGCGAGCGTCAGCGCCCGTACGGAATCCCAGTCGACTGAATCCAGCCCATCCAGTGTGCGAACAGGATGAACAGGAACAGCGAGATCGACAGGCCCACCCGCGTGGCGAGTGACCAGACCATCCGCTTGGTCTTGCCTTTGTCGTGCATCATGAAATACAGCGCCGACACCATGCTGGCGATGATGAGAGCAAAGGCGATGGGAACGATAATGTGCATGGAACCAACTGAAACCGGAAAGCGCAGTGGCAAGACATTCATTATCGCACCGCGAGCGGGCGTCTGCCGCAGGTTCCCGGCGGCCCTGAGCGCGATGCCGGAGCGCCCGCAATGAAGTTTCGCCTGATTCCCGCGCTGCTGATCCTGCTGGTCGTCGTCGTGACGATGCGGCTCGGTTTCTGGCAGCGCGATCGCGCGCATCAGAAGGAAGCGCTCGAGGCGCGCATCACGCAGTTCGAGAACGCGCCCGCGTTGCCGGTCAGCGCGGCGCCGCTCGCGCTGAAGGACGTCGAGTTTCATCGCGTGAAAGCGCGCGGCAGTTTCGTCACGGACAAGGTCGTGTACCTCGATAATCGTCCGCATAACGATCAGCCGGGCTTTTACGTCGTGATGCCTTTTAAACTCGCCGACGGCGGCTACGTGCTCGTCAATCGCGGCTGGCTGCCGCGCAACCTGAGCAATCGCGAGACCATCGCGCCGTACACGACGCCGCCGGGCGAGGTCGAGATCGAAGGGATTGCGCGTGCCGACGCGTCGCGCGCGTTCGAGCTCGGCGAGGGTGGATCGGCCGCGCATCGCCTGATCCGGCAGAATCTCGATGTCGGCTCGTACGCCGCGGAGACCGGGCTGCCGCTGCAATCGTTCGTGATCCAGCAGACCGGCGATGCCCCCGACGGCCTGGTGCGCGACTGGCCCGCACCGACCACCGGCGTCGAGCGCAACTACGGCTACATGCTGCAGTGGTGGGGCATGGCCGCCGCCGCGCTCGCCTTCGGTCTGTATGCGGCGCGCCGCGCGGGCAAAAAAGAGCACGCGCCGGGCGCGTGAGGAACGCAAGGCACGGCTCGCCGCCGTCCAAACATTGAAAGAGGTTCTGTAGTGTCGACTCAAACTCCCCGTTCGCCGGAAGCTGGCAAATCCAGCGGCAAACCCGCCGCGGCCAAAGCGATGCCCGGCCAACCGAACGGCCCGGGCTCGTGGCGGCGCGGCCGCTGGGTGCTGCTGCTGCTCGCGGTGATCTGCGCGGCGCCGATCGCGATCTCGTACTTCATGTACTTCGTCGTGAAGCCGACCGGCGGCAGCACGAACTACGGCGCGCTGATCGAGCCGCAACGGCCGATCCCGGACTCGCTCATGGTCACCGGCGCGGACGGCAAGCCGCTGAAGCTCGCCTCGCTGCATGGCCGCTGGCTCATGATCTCGGTGGACAATAGCGCGTGCGACCAAGCCTGCGTGACGAAGCTCTACTTCATGCGACAAATCCGCGCAGCTCAGGGCCCGGAACGCGAGCGCGTCATGGAAGTGTGGCTGCGCACCGATGCAGACAAGGTCGCGGACGTGATACAAACCGCCTACCCCAACACCGACATGCTGATCGCCGATCCGGCGCAGGTCGCCGCGTGGCTGCCCGCCGACACTGGCACGCGGATCACCGACCACATCTATCTGGTCGATCCGAACGGCAATCTGATGATGCGTTTTCCGAAAGACGCGAACCCGAGCAAGATCAAAGGCGACCTGACCAAGCTGCTCAAATGGTCGACCATCGGCTGACGCCGCAACCTGGGTAAATGAGATGTTCGTATTGCAACTGGGCCTGATCGGCTTGTGTATCGCGTTGCTGCCGTTGTCCTACGTGTGGGTCAAGGCCGACGACAACAAATTCCGCAAGCTGGTCTGGCTCACCACCTTCCTGACGCTCGATCTCGTGATGTTCGGCGGCTTCACGCGCCTCACCGATTCGGGCCTCGGCTGCCCGGATTGGCCCGGCTGCTACGGCACGTCGTCGCCGTTCATCGCGCACGCGGCGATCTCCGCGGCCTATCAGGCGATGCCGAGCGGCCCCGTCAGCATGACGAAGGCGTGGATCGAAATGATCCATCGCTACTTCGCGATGGCGATCGGCGTGCTGATCATCGCGCAGACGATCATTGCCTGGACGGCGCGTATCAAGCGTCGTCCGCTGCATGTGTCGCCGTGGTGGCCGACTTCGCTGCTGCTGCTGATCGTCGTGCAGGGCGTGTTCGGCGCGTGGACCGTGACCATGAGGCTGCAGCCGATCATCGTGACCACGCATCTGCTGCTCGGCCTGGCGCTGCTCGGCACGCTCGGCTGGCTCGCGGCGCGCTTGACGCCACTGCCGGCCTACGAGCCCGAGGCCGCGCGCTGGCGCGTGGCCGCGCTCGCGGGTCTCGCGCTGCTGGTACTGCAAATCGCGCTCGGTGGCTGGGTCAGCACGAACTACGCGGTGCTCGCGTGCACCGACTTCCCGACCTGCAACGGCCAATGGATTCCGCCGATGGACTTCGCGCACGGCTTCCACCTGTGGCGCGCGCTCGGCATGACCGGCGACGGAGACATGATCACGCAGGATGCGCTGGTCGCGATTCACTGGACGCATCGCACGTTCGCGTTCGCTGTGATCGCCTATCTGGTGTGGTTCGCGTTGAAGATGCGCCGCTTCGAGTCACTGCGGCGACCCGCCAACGGCGTGCTGCTGGTGGTGCTGATCCAGTTCGTCACCGGCTTGTCGAACATCGTGCTGCAATGGCCGTTACCGATTGCGGTCGCCCATAACGGCGGGGCCGCGATCCTGCTCCTGCTGCTCGTTATGTTAAACTTTCGGGTCGCTTATAGCCGTCCCGGCCGTGCCGCGCTCCCTGCGCGCGAAGCCGCGCCAGCGTGACTCACATGGACAGCACAACACTCTCCCAAACGCCCGGCAGCCGGGTCTCCCAATATCTCGCACTGACCAAGCCGCGTGTTACGCAGCTTGCGGTGTTCTGCGCGGTCATCGGCATGTTCCTGTCCACGCCGGGCATGGTGCCATGGACCGTACTGATCGGCGGCACCGTCGGCATCTGGCTGCTGGCCGGCGCCGCGTTCGCGATCAACTGCCTCGTCGAGCAGCAGATCGACGCCAAAATGCGCCGCACGTCGTGGCGTCCGTCCGCGCGCGGCGAAATCACCACCCCGCAGATCCTGCTGTTCTCGGCCGTGCTCGGCGGCCTCGGCATGTGGACGCTGTACACGTTCGCCAATGCGCTGACCATGTGGCTCACGCTCGCCACGTTCGTCGGTTATGCGGTTATCTATACGCTGCTGCTGAAGCCAGCCACGCCGCAGAACATCGTGATCGGCGGCGCGTCGGGCGCGATGCCGCCCGCGCTCGGCTGGGCCGCGGTAACGGGCCACGTGCCCGCCGACGCGTGGATCCTCGTGCTGATCATCTTCGTGTGGACCCCGCCGCATTTCTGGGCGCTCGCGCTGTATCGCCGCAAGGACTACGAAAACGCCGGCCTGCCGATGCTGCCGAACACGCACGGCGAAAAGTACACGCGCCTGCATATCCTTCTCTACACGATCATCCTGTTCGCGGTCACGCTGATGCCGTTCATCTCCGGCATGAGCGGCGTCGTGTATCTCGCGTCGGCGGTGCTGCTCGGCGCCGTGTTTCTCGCTTATGCGTGGAAGATCTACCGGGAGTATTCGGACGAGCTCGCGCGCAAAACCTTCCGTTATTCGATCGTCTATCTGTCGCTGCTGTTCGCCGCGCTGCTGATCGACCACTACGCGCGCGTCGTGATAGGCGCGTAACACCATGCTCAACAATCGCTTTGCGCGCATTGCGCGCGCCGCTGTGATGGCTTGCGCGCTCGGCGCGACGCTGGGCGGCACACTGCTGGTGACGGGTTGCGGCAAGCAGCCGCCGGCTTTTACGAATCTCGACATCACCGGCAATACGCAATTCGCCAGCGATTTCTCGTTGCCCGACACGTCCGGCAAGATCCGCACGCTTGCCGACTACAAAGGCAAGGTCGTCGTGCTGTTCTTCGGCTATACGCATTGCCCGGACGTCTGCCCGACGACGATGGCCGAGCTGTCACAGGCGTTACAGCAACTCGGTCCGGAGGACGCGAAGCGCGTGCAGGTGCTGTTCGTCACGGTCGACCCCGAGCGCGATACGCCGCAGTTGCTCGCGCAATACGTGCCGGCGTTCAATCCGAGCTTCGTGGGCTTGCGTCCCGCCAGCGAAGAGCAGCTCGCGAAGGTCGCGAAAGACTTCCGCGTGTACTACGCGAAGGTCCCGGGCAAGACGCCCGACAGCTACACGATGGACCACACGGCCGCGAGCTATGTGTTCGACACGGACGGCAAGCTGCGTCTGTTCGCGCGCGATGGCCAAGGCGCGACACCATGGGTGCATGACCTCAAGCTGCTGCTTGATTGACGCGCATCGCATCGCAGGCGGCTTTTTAAAGCGGCGCCGCTCACGCCTCCCCGCATCCCTCCCCTCTTCGCAACTCGCGCTCAGGCCGGAATCGGCAAATTCAGCCCCGGCGCGAGACGCGTCGTCTTGAACTCCGTCACCTCGTAGCGCGCGAGCTGTTGCAGGGCGAACGGATCGCTCGCGAGAATGCGATCCAGCCTGTCGCGCTCGATACGAACCGCGAGGATGATGCCGCCGTCGCGCGGCACTTTCGGCCCGGCCGCGACGAAGATGCCCGCGTCGAACTGCTCCGCGAGAAACGCGCGATGCGCGTCGAGCGCGTCGTCGATACGATCGAGCGGGGCGGTGTAGATCAGGTTGATCACGTACATGGTCGTTCTCAGGGGCGGGTGAGTGGGCCGAGCGCGGCTACGGCTCTGGATTATCGGTCAGCCGCGGGTTTTGCGTTGCGCTAGCCATTGCGCTTGCGCTCCGCATAACCATATGCGGTAAGGGTATTTCCCAACTTGCCGCCCATATGAAACAATTTTGGGCTTGGCCGACGGCGCGCCAGCACGAACCGGAGCGCCGCCCATTTCATCCGACTCCGACATCGATCGGAGCCATCGACTCAAACGTCGAACCGCAACAGCGAGAATCACATGCAGCGCAGAAATATCCTCAAAGCCCTCACCGCAGTCGTCGCCGGTGCGGCGATCCTGACCAGCTTCGGCGCGCACGCCGACGACAAGGTCATCAAGGTCGGCACGATCGGCGGCCCGGACGCGCAGATCTGGGAAGTCGTCACCAAGGTCGCGAAGCGCGAAGGCCTGAACGTGAAGGTCGTCGAGTTCAACGACTACATCCAGCCGAACGCCGCGCTCGACGCGGGCGACCTCGACGCCAACAGCTTCCAGCACCAGCCGTACCTCGATAGCCAGATCAAGCAGCGCGGCTACAAGCTCGTCAACGCGGGCCTCACGTACATCTCGCCGCTCGGCGCGTACTCGAAGAAGCTGAAGTCGTTGAAGGACCTGCCGCAGGGCGCGAAGGTCGCGGTGCCGAACGATCCGTCGAACGAAAATCGCGCGCTGCTGTTGCTGCAGGCGCAAGGGCTGATCAAGCTGAAGGACGGCGCGGCCACGGGCGGCAACAACGCGACGCCGCTCGATGTCGTCGACAATCCGAAGAAGATCAGGTTCGTCGAGCTCGACGCCGCGCAACTGCCGCGTTCGCTCGCCGACGTCGACGCAGCCGTCATCAATACGAACTTCGCGCTGGCCGCCGGCCTGCAGCCAACCAAGGACGCGATCGCGCTCGAAGACATCCACAGCCCGTACGCGAACCTGATCGCCGTGCGCGCGAAGGACAAGGATCAGCCATGGGTGAAGAAGCTGGTCGCGGCGTATCAGTCGGAAGACGTGCGCCAGTTCATCAAGACGCAGTTCAAGGGTTCGACGGTGCCGTCGTTCTAAGCGACGCGTTCAGCGCGATCGCAAGCGCAGCCGCATGGCATCAGGAAAGGCACGCGCCGTACAGGCGCGTGCTTTTTTTTTTTTTTATAGCTCCAGCTCCCATCTTTCGATTATCAGATCCTGGCCGAAGCGGCACTGCGCGGCGCTGCCGGCCAACTCGAACCCAGCGCGCTCGCAAAGCCGCCGTGGCTCCGCCAATGCGCTCGCGGTAGTCAGCGTGAGCTTCGTGTAGCCCGCGCGCCGCGCGAAGCGCACGCATTCGCTGAGCAATTGCGTGCCGATGCCGAGCTTCCGCACGTCCGGTTCGACCCACAGCAGGCGCACGCCCGCGACCGTCGTCGAGACCCCGACGAGGCAAACCGAGCCGACCACCAGACCCTCCTGTTCGGCGATCCAGCACTTCTCGCGCAGCGGATCATTGCGCTGCGCGTACTCGGCGACGACGCGCGCGAGCAAGCCCTCGAACGTGTGATCCCAGCCGTACTGCGCGGCGAACCACTGCGCCTGACGATGCACGAGCCAGCCACATTCGCCGGCGCGCGGCTGACGCAGCACCACGAGCTCGTGCTTCGGCTTGTCGCCGAGCAGGCGCTCGATCAGCTTCATCGCGGCGATCAACTGCTCCTGCGATAGCGCGCTGAGTCTGTCGAGCAGGCCGAGTGCTTCATGGATGGCGGCGGCGTCGAGCGGCGCGTAGATCGCGTGGCCGTGCTCGGTGAGCGCGATCAGCGACTGGCGTGCGTCGGTGTCGGATGGACGGCGCGTGATCAGCTCGCGTCGCTCGAAACTGGTCAGCAGGCGGCTCAGATAGCCGCTATCGAGCCCGAGCGCGCGCCCGAGCACCGACGCGGTCTGCGCGCGGGCGCGCGATAGCTCGTGCAGCACGCGCACTTCCGTCAGCGAGAACTCGCTTCGAGCCAGATGCTCGTGCAGGGCACCGATGCATTGGGTATAGAAGCGATTGAAATGGCGGACGGCCTGAGCGCGCCGCAGCGCCTCGGAATCTGTCAAGGGCGGCTCCCCGGGACTTTTTATGGTCGGTACAGCGCACTATATCGGCACGACCCTTATTTACAAAGCCACTCCACCGCGGCGAGACACCAACTGGTATTAAATAGGTATTGATTATTTGGGCTGTTGATACCACCAGGAGCCGATAACGACTCGCTGGTATCGTCAAATGCGTGCGATACGGGAAAGTCCCTGGTCTGCAAATCCCTCCGACGGAGCCGTTGAATACCGCTGTGATCCGCACTCAGCAAGGCTTTCCGGCGATCCGGACCGGCATGGAACCAGTCCGTTGACTGGTATTATGTTGGTTATATAATGGGCTCTCAATTTTCCGGGCTGTACTGCTCGCGGCGTCCTTGGAGCCCCATGGAAACTCGCTGGTCCGCATTGATGCCTGACGTGCGCAACGTCACGCCGCTCTACCTGCAGCTCGCGCGCAACCTGGCGACGGCGATCCATTGCGGCGTCTGGTCGGCCGGCGAGGCGCTGCCTTCCGAGCGTACGCTGTCCGACGCGATCGGCGTGTCGCGCGTCACCGCGCGCAAGGCGATCGAACTGCTGGTCGAGCAGGGGCTGATCCGGCGCTCGCGCGGCGCGGGCAGCTTCATCACGCCGCGCGTCGAAGATCCGCTGTCGCGTCTCACCGGCTTCACGAAGAAGATGCAGCAGCGCGGTTTCCGGCCCGATTCGGTCTGGCTCGAACGCGACGTGCGCGCCGCCAATCGCGACGAGCTGCTGCGCCTCGGCTTGTCACCCGGCGCGGCCGTCACGAGCCTGCGGCGGCTGCGGCGCGCGGACGGCATCGTGATGGCGGTCGAACATTCGGCGCTGCCGGTCGCGATCGTGCCTGATCCGCTCGTGATCGGCGACTCGCTGTACAGCTATCTCGAGCAGCGCGGCGCGGCGGTCGTGCGCGCGTTGCAGCACTTCCGCGCAGTCAACGCGTCGAGCGAAATCGCCGCGCTGATGGACATCGAACCGCGCACCGCGCTGCTGGTCATCACCCGGATCGGCTACTGCGCGGATCAACGCGCAATCGAGCTGACCGACACCTATTGCCGCGACGACTACTACGACTTCGTCGCTGAATTGCGCACCTGAGCTGCGCGGCCCTCGCAGGCCGCAAGTCCGGCGGACGCCATTTGCCGCATACGTATCACGCACCAGAGAGACTCATGCTGACCGGAAACATACTTACCACCGAAGGGTGGATCCACGGCACGCTCGAATACGAAAACGGCCGCATCACGACGCTGTCCGGCGAGCGCGTCGATCCGACGACGAACGACGCACCGTACATCCTGCCCGGCTTCATCGATCTGCACGTGCATGGCGGTGGCGGCGCCGACGTGATGGAAGCTGGCGACGCGATCGAAACGATCACCCGCACGCATGCGCGCTACGGCACCACGAGCCTGCTCGCAACGACCATGACCGCGCCGCGCGACGAGCTGATGAACGTCGTCGCCGGGCTCGGCAATGTCACGCGGGTGCGCACGCCGGGCTGCGCGCGCGTGCTCGGCGTGCATCTGGAAGGGCCGTACATCAACCCCGGCAAGCTCGGCGCGCAGCCCGACGCGGCGGTATCGGCGGTGTTGGACGAGGTGCTCAGGTATCTGTCGATCGCGCCGATCCGCGTCGTCACGCTGGCGCCCGAGATCGCCGGCCACATGGAGATCATCTCGGAGATGGCGGCGCGCGGCGTACGCGTGCAGCTCGGCCATTCGCTCGGCACCTACGACGACGCGGTCGCCGCGCTCAAGCACGGCGCGTGCGGCTTCACGCATCTGTTCAACGCGATGTCGCCGCTGCATCACCGCAACCCTGGCCTCGTGGGCGCTGCGCTTGCGCACGCCGAATACGCCGAAATCATTCCCGACCTGCTGCACGTGCATCCGGGGGCGATCCGCACCGCGCTGCGCGCGATTCCGCGCCTGTATGTGGTGACGGACAGCACGTCGGCCACCGGCATGCCCGACGGCGAATACCGCCTCGGCAGCCAGCACGTAACCAAGTGCCTCGGCGGCGTACGTCTGGCCGACGGCACGCTCGCGGGCAGCACGCTGACGATGGATCAGGCGCTGCGCAATCTCGTCTCGATCGGCCTGCCGATCGCCGATGTATCCCACCGTTTGTCACGCTACGCCGCCGACTATCTCGGCATCGAGGACCGCGGCCGCATCGCGCGCGGTGCGTGGGCCGACGTGGTCGTATTCGACCGCGAGCTGGCGCTGAGCGCGACCTACGTCGAAGGAGAAGCCATTGTCGAATATGCTTAAGGAAGCGCTCGCGTCCGCCGCAACAGTAGCCGAGCAGCTCAAGGACACCTCGCGCGTCGCGGCGCTCGCCGCGAAGCTCGCGCAACAGCCGCGCCATGTCGCGCTGACCGTCGCGCGCGGCAGCTCGGACCATGCCGCCAGCTACTTTGCATCCCTGACGATGAGCCGCCTCGGCGTGCCGGTCGCGTCGCTGCCGATGTCGGTCGCGACGCTGCAGCAGGCGCCGCTGCAGGTGCGCGACCAGCTTGCGCTCGCGTTTTCGCAATCGGGCAAGAGCCCCGACCTCGTCGGCACGATGAACGCGTTGCGCGCGGCCGGCGCATTGACGGTCGCCGCCGTGAACGCACCGAGCTCGCCGCTCGCCGACGCGTGCGAATGGCATCTGCCGCTCGTAGCCGGTCCCGAGCTGAGCGTCGCGGCGACCAAGAGCTATATCGCCATGCTGTCGATCTCCGCGCAGCTGGTTGCGCATTGGCAGAACGACGCCGAGTTGCTCGATGGACTGAATACGCTGCCCGACGCGCTGGAACGCGCGGGCCGGCTCGACTGGTCGATGGCCGTGAACGAGTTGCGCGGTATCGAACGGATGATCGTGATTGGCCGCGGTCTTGGCCTCGCAATCGCGCAGGAAGCCGCGCTGAAGCTGAAGGAAACTTCCGGCATCCAGGCCGAAGCGTTTTCGAGCGCGGAAGTGCGTCATGGTCCGATGGAGCTGATCGACCGCGACTATCCGCTGCTCGTGTTCGCGCCGCGTGGCCCGGAGCAGGCGGGTCTGCTGCAACTCGCGCACGACATGAGCGCGCGCGGCGCGCGCGTGCTGCTCGCGGCGCCCGATGACGTCACGCAAGCCTCGCTGCCGCTCGTCGCCACCGCACACGCAGCGCTCGATCCGATCGCCGCCATCCTGTCCTTTTACGTGATGGCCGCGGATCTTGCCGCCGCGCGCGGGCGCAATCCCGACGCGCCTCGCCATCTCAACAAAGTCACCGAAACTCACTGACGAGAATGACGATGCGACGTGTCGAGAAGTCCAACCTGATGAGCCATTCCGAGAATCACATTGTTTTGCTTGCACCGCTGACCGGCCCGGTCGTGCCGCTCGCGAAGGTGCCGGACCCGGTGTTTTCGGGCGGCATGTTCGGCGACGGCATCGGCGTCGATCCGCTCGAGGGTCGGCTCGTCGCGCCATGCGACGGCGTCGTCACGCATCTCGCGCGCACCGGCCACGCGGTAACGCTCGAGAGCACCGAGGGCGCGCAGATTCTGCTGCATATCGGTATCGACACCGTCGGACTGAATGGCAAGGGTTTTGCGCCGATGGTCGAGCAGGGCGCGCCGGTGCGCGCCGGTGACGTGCTGATCGAGTTCGATCTGGATCAGATCGCGCTGAATGCGCCGAGCCTCGTCTCGGTGATCGCGATTGCGAATTCGGATGCGTTCGAGGTGATCGAGCGGGCGCCGAACGGGCATGTCAAGGCCGGCGAAACGACGCTGCTGGTGCTGCGCGCGCGCGAAGGCGTCAGCCACGACGCGGTGCGCGAGGCGAGCGCCGCGCACGTGATGGACGAAGCGCGCCGGCAGATCACGCTGACGCACGCGGGCGGCCTGCATGCGCGGCCCGCGGCGCGGGCGCGCGAAGCGGCGCGCCGCTTCGACGCACGGGTCGAGGTGCGCTACGACGGGCGCAAGGCGCCGATCGAAAGCGTGGTGGGTTTGCTTGGACTCGGTGCTGGCGAAGGCGCTAGCGTCGAGTTGCTCGGCGTCGGTCCGCACGCGCAGGCGGCGGTCGATGCAATCGCTGACGAACTGACGCGCGAAGCGCACGGCGAGGTCGAACCGAAGCGCGAACAGAAAGCGGCGCGGCCAGCGGCCGCACCGGCGGCAGTCGTTGCGGCGCACGCCGCGGGCGAGCCGCTCGCGCCGAACACGCTCGCGGGCGTGTGCGCCGCGCCGGGCATCGCGCTCGGCAAGCTGGTGCGCTGGGACGACGCGGATCTCGAGCCGCCGGAGCAGGCGAGCGGCACGTCGGCGGCGGAAAGCCGTCTGCTCGACAAGGCGATCGCGACCGTCGACGCCGATCTCGACACGATCGTGCGCGATGCGTCGCAACGCGGCTCGGTGGGCGAGGCGGGGATTTTCGCGGTGCATCGCGTGCTGCTCGAAGATCCGACACTGCTCGACGCCGCGCGCGATCTGATCAGCCTCGGCAAGAGCGCCGGTTTTGCGTGGCGCGAAGCGATCCGCGCGCAAGTAGGCATCCTGAGTAATGTGGAGGACGCACTGCTCGCCGAGCGGGCCGCCGATCTGCGCGACATCGAAAAGCGCGTGCAGCGCGCGCTCGGCTACACGAGCAGCGCGGCTCGCACCCTGCCGGACGAGGCGGTGCTCGCGGCCGACGAATTCACGCCGTCGGATCTGTCGTCGCTCGATCGCACGCGCGTGACCGCGCTCGTGATGGCACGCGGCGGCGCGACCTCGCACGCGGCGATTCTCGCGCGTCAGGCGGGCATTCCGGCGCTGGTCGCGCTCGGCGACGCGTTGCATGCGATACCCGAGGGCACTCAGGTGGTGGTGAACGCGAGCACCGGCCGGCTCGAATTCGCGCCGACCGAACTCGACGTCGAACGCGCGCGACGCGAACGCGCCCGCCTCGCCGACGTGCGCGAAGCGGATCGCCGCACGTCGCAGCAGGCAGCGGCGACCTCCGACGGCCGCGCGATCGAAGTGGCCGCCAACATCGCCACACTCGACGACGCGAACGCCGCGGTCGACAACGGCGCGGACGCGGTCGGCCTGCTGCGCACCGAGCTGCTGTTCATCCACCGCCCGGCCGCGCCGAGCGCGGACGAGCATCGCCACAGCTATCAGGCGATCGTCGATGCGTTGCGCGGCCGCACCGCGATCATCCGCACGCTCGACGTCGGCGCGGACAAGGAAGTCGATTATCTGACGCTGCCGCCCGAGCCGAACCCCGCGCTCGGCCTGCGCGGCGTGCGCCTCGCGCAGGTGCGCCCCGATCTGCTCGACGACCAGTTGCGTGGCCTGCTCGCGGTGCGTCCGGTCGGCGCCGTGCGCATCCTGCTGCCGATGGTCACCGATGCGGGCGAACTGATCCGCATCCGCAAGCGTATCGACGAACTTGCACGCGAAGCGGGTAGATCGGAGCCGGTCGAAGTTGGCGTGATGATCGAAGTGCCGTCGGCTGCATTGCTCGCCGATCAGCTCGCGCAGCACGCCGATTTCCTGTCGATCGGCACCAACGACCTGACCCAATACACGCTCGCGATGGACCGCTGCCAGCCCGATCTGGCGGCGCAGGCGGACGGCCTGCATCCGGCGGTGCTGCGCCTGATCGCGGCGACCGTCGAAGGTGCCGCGAAGCACGGCAAATGGGTCGGCGTGTGCGGCGCGCTCGCCGGCGACCCGCTCGCGATGCCGCTGCTGGTGGGCCTCGGTGTGACCGAGCTGTCGGTCGATCCGGTCTCCGTGCCAGGCATCAAGGCACGCGTGCGCACGCTCGACTATCAGCTGTGTCGCCAGCGCGCCCGCGATGCGCTAGCGCTCGACTCGGCGCAGGCGGTCAGAGCCGCAAGCCGCGCCACGTGGCCCCTCGATTGAAACACTAACGAATTTGAGAACCCGCACGCCGTGCGCCAGGCAGCACGTCTGCCTTCACGCGCGGCGCGATTCTCCGTATAGCTGCACCACTCAACCAAGACCTACCCCTACGAGACAAAATTGGAGATACCGATGGATGGAAATCCGTTTCTGAAGATTCAGCGCCTGGGACGCGCGCTGATGCTGCCGATCGCGGTGCTACCGGTGGCCGGCCTGTTGCTGCGGCTCGGCCAGCCCGACGTGTTCAACATCAAGATGATCGCCGATGCGGGCGGCGCGATCTTCGACAACCTGCCGCTCCTGTTCGCGATCGGCGTGGCGGTCGGCTTCGCGAAAGACAACAACGGCGTCGCGGGTCTGGCTGGCGCGATCGGCTATCTGGTGCAGATCGCGGTGATGAAGGACATCAACGACAAGCTCAACATGGGCGTGCTGTCGGGGATCATCGCGGGCATCGTCGCGGGGCTGCTGTACAACCGCTACAAGGACATCAAGCTGCCCGACTACCTGGCGTTCTTCGGCGGCAAACGCTTCGTGCCGATCGTGACAGGGGTGGTCTGCGTGGTGCTAGGCATCGTATTCGGGCATGTGTGGGAGCCGGTGCAGAACGCGATCGACGTGGCCGGCCACTGGCTCACGACGGCCGGCGCGCTCGGCGCCTTCGTGTTCGGCGTGCTGAACCGGCTGCTGCTCGTCACGGGCCTGCATCACATCCTCAACTCGCTGACGTGGTTCGTATTCGGCACCTTCACGCCGGCGGGCGGTGCGCCCGTCACGGGCGACCTGCACCGCTTCTTCGCTGGCGATCCGACCGCGGGCACCTTCATGACCGGCTTCTTCCCGGTGATGATGTTCGGCCTGCCGGCCGCGTGTCTCGCGATGTATCACGAGGCGCCGAAAGAGCGTCGCGCGATGGTGTTCGGCCTGCTGTTCTCGATGGCGCTCACGTCGTTCCTGACCGGTGTGACCGAGCCGATCGAGTTCAGCTTCATGTTCCTCGCGCCGGTGCTGTATGCGATCCACGCGCTTCTGACGGGTCTGTCGCTCGCGATCTGCTCGGCACTCGGGATTCACCTCGGCTTCACGTTCTCGGCGGGCTTCATCGACTACGTGCTGAACTTCGGTCTGTCGACGAAGGGCTGGTGGGCGATTCCGCTCGGCATCGTGTACTCGGTCGTGTACTACGGTCTGTTCCGCTTCTTCATCCGTAAGTTCAACATGGCGACGCCGGGCCGTGAGCCCGCCGCTGCCGACGAGCAGGTCGAGTCGTTCGCGGCGGGCGGTTTCGTCGCGCCGGCGGCTGGTGCGGCCGTGCCGCGTGCACAGCGCTATATCGCGGCGCTCGGTGGCGCGGCGAATCTGTCGGTCGTGGATGCATGCACGACGCGTCTGCGTCTGTCTGTCGTCGATACGGACAAGGTCTCCGAAAGCGAACTGAAGTCGATCGGTGCGCGCGGTGTGCTCAAGCGCGGCACGAACAACGTGCAGGTGATCATCGGACCGGAGGCGGACATCATCGCCGATGAGATGCGTACGGCGATCGCGCAGGGTCAGGGCGACGCGGTGAAGGTGGCGGGTGCTGCTGTATCGGCGCCGGCTGCTGCCGCGGCGGCTACCGCTGCCGCGCCGGTCGCGCGAAACGCTGGGCACGCCGATGACGCGCAAGGCGGTCCGCTCGATCCCGATCCGCTGCGCTGGCTCGCCGTGCTCGGCGGCGCGGGCAACGTGGTGTCGCTCGATGCGGTCGCGGCGACGCGTCTGCGGGTAGTCGTGCGCGATCCGTCGGCGGTCGATCGTCAGCGCCTCGCGACGCTCGATACCGCGTGGGTGTCGACCGACACGTTCCATATCGTCGTCGGCGAGGCCGCGCAGCGCTATGCGCAGAAGCTGGCCGAGCGCCTGTCGTCGCAAGGCGGCGGCGCGGGCGCGGCGCCGGTGCCGGCGTGATCGGTTGATGGCTGTCGAGCGCTGTTGAGTTGCACGGCGATCGCAGCACGCCAATAAAAAAGCGGCACCTGGTCCCAAGGTGCCGCTTTCGCGTTTACGACCAGAGCGTGGCGCCTAGCGAGTCCCTCGCTTTGCCGAGCGCGCCACCTCGCGCGATTCGAGCCACATCACATTGACGACACCGAACGCCAGCGCGACGCCAACGCCGGGAATCCAGCTGAAATACCACATCGCCTACTCCTGTTTTCTGTTGAAGCGTCGTGCCGGTCAATACATCGAATGGTGGTTTTCCTTGATCGCCGCGGCGGTCACCTTGCCGCGCATCACGCGATACACCCAGCCCGTATAGAGCAGGATGATCGGCAGGAACACGATGACGGCGAACAGCATGATCTCGAGCGTCAGGCGGCTCGACGTGGAATCCCACATGGTCAGGCTGCTGCGGCCGTCGAGTGACGATGGCATGATGAACGGGAACATCGAGAAGCCCGCGGTCAAGATCAAGCCGACGATCATCAACGACGTCGACAGAAACGCCGTCGCCTCGAAGCGCGAACGCGCGAGCAGCACCGCGAGCACCCCGCCGAGGAGACCCGCGAGCGGCGCAATCGCCATCCACGGGTAGAGCGCGTAGTTGTTCAGCCACAAACCCGGCGCGCCGATCACGGTCTTCATCAACGGATTGGAGACGGCGTCGAGCGGCGGCGCGTCGACGATCTGATAGCCGCCGATCATCGTCGCGACGAGCGCGCCCGCGACGAGAAACAGCACCACCGTGCACAGCGCCGCGAGCCGCAGCGCCTTCGACGCGCGCTCGTGAACCACCCCATCGGTCTTCCACTTGACGAACGCGGCGCCGTGCGCGGCCAGCATCGACACGCTGACGAGTCCCGTCAGCAGCGCGAACGGATTGAGCAGGCCGAAGAAGCTGCCGTGATAGGTGACGCGCAGATCGGTATCGAACGAGAACGGCACGCCTTGCAGCAGATTGCCGAACGCGACACCGAACACCAGCGCCGGCACGAAGCCGCCGATAAAGAGGCCCCAGTCCCACGCGTTGCGCCAGCGCGGATCCTCGCGCTTGCCGCGATAGTCGAAGCCGACCGGACGGAAGAACAGCGCGAACAGCACGAGCAGCATCGCGAAGTAGAATCCCGAGAAGGATGCCGCGTAGGCGAGCGGCCACGCGGCGAACATCGCGGCGGCCGCGGTCACGAGCCAGACCTGGTTGCCTTCCCACGTCGCGCCGACCGTGTTCACGACGATGCGTCGCTCGGAGTCAGTGTTGGCGATGAACGGCAGCAGGATCGCTGCGCCCATGTCGAAGCCGTCGGTGAGCGCGAAGACGATCAGCAGTACACCTATCAACACCCACCAGATCAGTCTGAGAACTGCGTAGTCCATATGGGTTTCTCCTCCGGGGCGGTGCAGCGGTGCGTCATGCGGCCGTGTTCGACAGTGGCTGCGTCACCGGCTGTCCGATCTCGTGGTGATAGCGGCCCGTATGCAGCGACGAAGGGCCGAGCCGTGCGTACTTGAACATCAGCATGATCTCGATGACGAACAGCCCCGTGTAGAACAGAACGAAGCCGCCGATGCTCAGATACAGATCGCGCGGCGTCAGCGTCGACGCGGCCAGGTTGGTCGGCAGAATGCCCGCGATGCTCCACGGCTGGCGGCCCATTTCCGCGACGATCCAGCCGAGCTCGGCGGCGAGCCACGGCAGCGGAATCGCGATGACCGCCCAGCGCAGAAACCAGCGACGCTTTTCGAGCAGCAACGTGCGCTGCGCGCAGAACCAGAAGGCGAGCACGAAGGTGGCGAGGAACAGCAGGCCAAGGCCGACCATCGTGCGGAACGAGAAGAACAGCGGCAACACCGGCGGAACCGTGCTTCGTGCCGCCGCGGCGATCTGGTCTGGCGTCGCGTCGATGACGTTCGGCGTGAACCGCTTGAGCAGCAGGGCGTAGCCGAGATCGTCCTTGTACTTGTCGAACTCCGCATGCGCCTCGTCGCTGGAGTCGCCGCCCTTTAACCGCTGCAACGCCGAATAGGCGAGCATGCCGTCCTTGATGCGACCTTCGTTTTGGGCGATCAGGTCGCGCAGGCCGACCACGGGTTCGTCGAGCGAGCGGGTCGCGATAATGCCGAGCGCGTACGGCACACGGATCGCATAGTCGGTGCGTTGCTCTTTCTGATTGGGGATGCCAAATATCGTGAACGGTGCCGGCGCGGGCGCGGTCTCCCATTCGGATTCGATCGCGGCGAGCTTGATCTGCTGGACTTCACCGGTGCGATAGCCGGATTCGTCGCCCAGCACGATCACGCACAGCGCCGACGCGAGGCCGAAGCCGGCGGCGATCGCGAACGAGCGCAGCGCGAACTCGGTGTCGCGGCGCTTCAACAGATACCACGACGACACGCCGAGTACGAACATCGCCGCGGTCACGTATCCAGCTGATACCGTGTGCACGAACTTGACCTGTGCAACCGGGTTGAAGATCACCGAGCCGATGCTGTCGAGCTCCATGCGCATTGTCTGATAGTTGAACTTCGCGCCGACCGGATTGTTCATCCAGCCGTTGGCAATCAGAATCCACAGCGCCGACAGGTTCGAACCGAGCGCGACACAGAACGTGACGATCAGATGCTGGATTTTTGACAATCTGTTCCAGCCGAAAAAGAACAGACCGACGAACGTCGATTCGAGGAAGAACGCCATCAGCCCTTCGACGGCGAGCGGCACGCCGAAAATGTCGCCGACGTAATGCGAGTAATAAGCCCAGTTGGTGCCGAACTGAAACTCGAGCGTGAGGCCGGTCGCGACGCCCATTGCAAAGTTGATGCCAAACAGCTTGCCCCAGAACTGCGTCATGTCCTTGTAGATCTGCTTGCCGGTCATCACGTAGACCGATTCCATGATGACGAGCAGCCAGGCGAGACCGAGCGTGAGCGGCACGAACAGAAAGTGATAAAGCGCCGTGATGGCGAACTGGAACCGCGACAGTTCTACGACTTCGCTAACGGGCATGTTGATCACCTCGAGACGGATGCGGGGCGGGCACCGACAGCAGCGCCTGCGCGACCTGCTCAGGCGGCAGCATCATGTGCTGCGCCTGTGGATGATTGAAGAATGTGTACTTGAGCGCCATCAGTAGGACGAACTTGATGGCGAGGATGATGGCGATATCGCGCGCCAGCGTTGGACCGCGCACCCACCTGGTGAACCGGCCGCGCAAGCGCGACCGGACAGTGCTGCTGCGATTCAGGGCTATGGTCATGATCGGTCGAAGACGACTTCACGCCGGTGAGTCCGGCTGGATCCAGACCGCCCTGGCCGTCAGGCAGTCTGGCGAATGCATGCCGATTGTAGGAGGTGAACCTCGCGCGCTCAGGTTTAGCCATGCGGCAACACGTCGCGAAACTTGCCGCGTCTGTGCAGTATTGCTACCGGACTTGCGATACGTCAAGAAACGCTTACCGGCCTCGACAGGCCGGCTTGCGGATAGGCCGACGCGAATGCGCGGCCGCGGGGACGCAAGAAAGGGCGAAAAGAATGAAAAAGCCCCGCCGTCTTGCGAGGGCGGGGCTTGAGCGCGATGGTCGCTAAATGGCGCGACCGATTAACGCGTGTCGTTTTTACCTATGTCATGGGCGGGACACAATTGACGCGCGCATGGCTTCGACGCTTTACGCGTATTCGGTCAGCGCGCCGCGCATCTTCTTCATCGCGCTGGCTTCGATCTGGCGGATACGTTCGGCCGACACACCGAACTCGTCGGCCAGCTCGTGCAACGTGGAGCCGCCCGAGCCATCGTCGGCCACCTTCAGCCAGCGCGCTTCGATGATGCGGCGGCTGCGCGGATCGAGCGCGTCGAGCGCGCTTGCGATGCCGTCGCTTTGCAGCCGGTCGCGCTGACGCGAAGCCAGCACGGCAGTCGGCTCACTATGCGAGTCGGCCAGATAGGCGATTGGCGCGTACGACTCCTCGCCGTCTTCGACCTGACCTTCGAGCGCGATATCGCCGCCCGACAGACGCGTCTCCATCTCCGCGACCTCTTCGCGCTTCACGTTCAGCTCCTTCGCGAGACCTTCGATCTCGTCCGGCGTGAACGCGCCAAGCCCCTGCTTGTGGCTGCGCAGGTTGAAGAACAGCTTACGCTGCGCCTTGGTGGTGGCGACCTTCACCATGCGCCAGTTGCGCAGGATGTACTCGTGGATCTCGGCCTTGATCCAGTGCATCGCGTACGACACGAGGCGCACGTTTTGCTCGGGATCGAAGCGCTTGACTGCTTTCATCAGGCCGATGTTGCCTTCCTGGATCAGATCGGCGTGCGGCAACCCGTAACCGAGGTAGTTACGCGCGATGGACACGACGAGTCGCAGGTGCGACAGCACCAGGCGGCGCGCAGCCTCCAGATTGTCGTGTTCGCGCAATTCGGTGGCGAACTGGCGTTCCTCCGCCGGCGTCAGCATCGGAATCCGGTTGACCGCCTGGATGTAGGCGTCGATGTTGCCGAGGTGACCGGACAGCAGCGAGGAATGCGAGAGCGCCAGTGCACCTGCCGGAGCGGCCTTAGCCGACGACGGGCTCAAAGTACTCGGAAGGGTCATTGCATGGCTCACGTGTGAAGCTCCTTTGGAATCAGACAATAGCGTACTCAGTAAACGACTCCAGCGATGGATGTTAGCACTCGGATCTACCGAGTGCTAATACTTAGAGGTCGCAGGGGCATCCGAGTTCCCGAAAATCCTATTGAGTTTTGACTTCTGATAGCCATCATACGCTCTATTTGCCTTGCGCGTTGGACCTGTACAAAGTACCGCCAGGAGCGCTTGCAGGCTCATGTTTGACTGATATCGTCCCGTTTTAAGAGAATAATTGCTGTTCATGGGGCATTATCTGGGAAATACTTGCTCTTGAATTCGTGCTTGGAATAAAGGGGGCGCTCGCTTAATACCCGGCAGTATGGGGGGCGGATGAACAGGCAGAATCTTGTGGTGCGTGGGCTTACTCTAAAAAGCACGTTTGCCGTTCTGCTGGGTGCGGCGGGCGCATCCCAAGCTGAGCAGTTCGGCGTGCAGGTGGCCGCCGGCGTCGGCGACCATCACGTCAGGACGCTCGATCTCGGCGTGGTCTGGGATCCAAACCTGTCCTGGTGGGAGATCGGCGACTGGCATTTCGCGCTGCTCGGCGAGGCGCATGTCGCGTGGTGGCACACCAATGAAGGAAACGTTCACGACAACATCGGCGAGATCGGCGTGACGCCGGTAATCCGCTTCATCAGGTCGTCGGGTTCGGTGCGGCCATTCATCGAGGTGGGTGCCGGCGTCCGGCTGCTGACCAGCCCGCGCATTTCTTCCGACTTCACGTTGGGCACCTCGTTCCAGTTCGCCGAGATGGCGGGCGTCGGGTTGCAGTTCGGCGCTCGTGAGCAGTATGTCGCCGGCTACCGCTTCCAGCATGTCTCCAATGGCGGTATCAAAGAGCCGAATCCTGGTATAAATTTCAGCCAGCTATATTTGCAATATCACTTCTGACCGTGGCCGCCTGCGGCTCGCGGTGTTCGAGGGGCTCTGCAATGGCGGCAAAGATGATCGAAGCGATTCGCGGGCTCGAGCGAGAGCGTTTTCGCGCGATGGTCGATGGCGATGGGCAGTCGCTCGACACGCTGCTCGCGGACAACGTGAGCTACGTCCATACGAATGGCAAGCGCGAGACGAAGCGGCAGTTCATCGACGGGATCACCGCGGGGCGCCGTCGTTATCGGCAAATCGAGGTGCAGTCGCAGGATGTCTTGCCGGCCGGGCGCGAGACCTACGTCGTCACGGGCCGCGCGCTGATCGAGATGGAGGCGAACAACGGCGCGCTCCTGTTTCCGATTGCCTATACCGCGATTCACACGCACGAAGACGGGCAGTGGCGACTGATCGCGTGGCAGGCGACCCGTTGCGCGCTCGAGTGAGATTCTCATCGGGCGGGCGCGCCTCGTGAGCGCGTCTCCAGCGGCAGCGGAATGTGGGTGTGCACTCCGCTGCAGCAGGCTCGAGGCCCAACGCGAATTCACGCGGTCGCGCATTCGCCAGCTTTGTCGCGGCTGTTTGCGCCGTGCTCGTCTACATCGGCATCCGCGTCGCGCGCCTCGCGCGTGCCGCGCATCGCTACCTCTCCCGCATACGGATGCCGCGCCGCCACCGGAAGCCGCGTGCAGCGCTCCGCCACGCGCCGGATCGTCGCGAGATCCGAGAAATCCAGACCGCTGTCGATACCCATCGCGTCGAGATTCATCGCGACTGTGACGAGATCGACGTTGCCGGTGCGCTCGCCATTGCCGAACAGACAGCCTTCGATGCGATCCGCGCCCGCCAGCAGCGCGAGCTGCGCCGCGGCCACGGCGGTGCCGCGATCGTTGTGCGGATGCACCGACAGCACGATGCTGTCGCGGTAACCGAGATTGCGATGCATCCATTCGATCTGGTCGGCGAACACGTTCGGCGTGGCCGCTTCGACGCTTGCCGGCAGGTTGACGATCATCTTGTGATCGCGCGTAGGCCGCCACGTTTGCGCGAGCGCGTCGCACACCTCGCGCGCGAATGGCAGCTCGGTCGTGTTGAAGGTCTCGGGCGAGTACTGGAAGGTCCAGCGCGTGCCCGGCCGCGCCTGCGCGTGTTCCTTGATGAGGCCCGTGCCTTCGACGGCGAGCGCCTTGATCTCATCCTTCGACTGCTGGAACACGATGCGCCGAAACGACGGGCAGATCGCGTTGTACAGATGCACGATCGCGCGCGGCGCGCCTTCGAGCGCGTCGAACGTGCGTGCGATCAGCTCCGCGCGCGACGGCACGAAGACTTCGATCGTGACGTCGTCGGGAATGCGTCGCTCGTCGATCAGCTTGCGCACGAAGTCGAAATCGGTCTGCGACGCCGACGGAAAGCCCACTTCGATTTCCTTGAAACCGATCGCGACCAGCATCTCGAAGTATTCGAGTTTCTGCGCAGCGTTCATCGGTTCGATCAGCGCCTGATTGCCGTCGCGCAGGTCCGTGCTCATCCAGACGGGTGCGGCGTCGACCGTGCGACTCGGCCATTTGCGGCCGGTCAGCCGGACGACGGGAAAAGGGCGGTACTTTTCAGCGGGATTGCTCAACATGGAGAGGTGCCTCATTCGTGGTGTCGTCGGCGGAGGGTGGGGACGTCGAGCGGTTGGCCGACTGTTCACGCATGCTCGCTGCGGATGCTGCCTATGCAACGTACACGTGATCCTCTCGCATCGTCCGAGCGGTAAACGGACGAATGCAAACGACGACAGGTTGTGGAGAACTACGACGGGGGTGAAGCGAAACTGCGGGAACTACGGGCAGGACCGCCGACGGCAACCGGAGCTGCCAGCGCGCGGCGCTACGCGAGACTTACGCCAGGTGTAGCGATAGGGGCCGCGCCAGGCGGCCGGAGATAATTCGGAGGGTGTTCGGAAGGGAACGCATGAGGCCAAATGTATGACGGCGTGCGTTGGCC
The DNA here is from genome assembly GCF_050436385.1 of Paraburkholderia sp. MM5477-R1. Classification (NCBI taxonomy): domain Bacteria; kingdom Pseudomonadati; phylum Pseudomonadota; class Betaproteobacteria; order Burkholderiales; family Burkholderiaceae; genus Paraburkholderia; species Paraburkholderia sp. MM5477-R1. The sequence continues at coordinate 864,946 of NZ_JBNDMC010000003.1, read as the reverse complement.
TGTCAACCCGCGGCCGTCAGGCCGCCGTCTTCGCGATATCGACGATCAGCTCGACCTGCCGCTCGAGCGCGCCAGGCACCGGCGCTTCGCCGCGCAGCACGGCGTCGATCCAGGCGGCCGTGGTCGCCGCGTCGCGCGCTTCGGGCAGCTCGACTTCGGGCGCATCGGGCGACGAGCGCTCGTGCGGCAGCCGCGTCTCGCAGATGCCGTCATGCAGCCAGTCGACCTGCACCTGGCGGCGCGTATCGGCGACCGCCTCGCCTTCGGTGCCGCGCGCGAGCAGCGCACCGCCGACGGCCGCATCGGGATGCGTGACGAACAGCTGAGTGAGACTGTCGCGATACGGCGGATGCGTGTAGTTCACGAGCCGCAATCCCGCGGGCGCGAACGGCTGCAGCAGCTTCACGAGCGTATGCGTCGAATTGCGCACGCCCATGCGCCGGCGCAGCGCGAGCAGGCGCGCGAGCTTGGGCGCCAGGACGTCGATCGAGGCGAACGCGACGCGGCGCTCCGCAAGTCCAGCTTCGATCTGCGCGTGCGACTGCGCATGGGCGATGCGCAGATGTGTGAAGATTTCCGCGCTCGTCACCCGACCCAGATCCTCGGTGACGCCGTGTACCAGCACCGGCACGCCTTCGCGGGCGAGCAGCAGCGCGAGCAGCGGCACGAGGTTCGGCTGCTTGCGCGCGCCGTTGTACGACGGAATCGACACCGGCCGAAACGCGCCGTGCGGCAGCCGCACCGGCTCGAACGACGCATGCACGGCGGCCAGCATCGCGGCGAGTTCGTCGGCGGTTTCGCCTTTCACGCGATACGCGAGCAGCACCGCGCCGAGTTCGAGATCGTCGACGCGGCCGTCGAGCATCGCGGTGTAGAGCGAGCGCGTGTCGTCGGCGGTCAGCGCGCGGGCGCCATTCGGGCCGCGGCCGATTTCCTTGATGAATCGGGCCCAGGGGAAGGGAGAAGTGGTATCGGTGGAGTCGGTCATCGTGCGCAAGAGGCGGGTGGCGTGCCGCGCCTGGCGGTTCGCTACGCCATTCGGGGAACAGTTCGGTGTGAGTATCGCATCTATGGCGAGCGGGCGAACAGCAACGAAGCGGGCACGCAGTGGCGCGCGACGGGCCGCCTGACAAGCCTCCGCGCCGTGCCGCGGGTTACACTCGATGTTTCTCGCCGCCTCGGCGGCGCACATCGGAAAACGGAGAACGGGATGAGTTACGTATTTGCACCCGCACCGCAGGTCGCGGTGCCGGTCGTGGGGTCGGGCGAGCAGTTCGCGGTGCGCCGCATCTACTGCGTGGGGCGCAACTACGAGGCGCACGCGCGTGAAATGGGCCACGACCCGGACCGCGAGCCGCCGTTCTTCTTCACGAAGCCGGCCGATGCGATCGTGTACGTCGCGCCGGGCACGACCGGCGAATTCCCGTATCCGTCGCAGACCAGGAACGTCCATTTCGAAATGGAAATGGTCGCGGCGATCGGCGAGGGCGGCAAAGACATCCCCGTCGACCGCGCGCTCGACCACGTCTACGGCTACGCGCTCGGTCTCGACATGACGCGCCGCGACCTGCAAGGCGAAGCGAAGAAAATGGGTCGTCCGTGGGATACCGCCAAGGGCTTCGATCACTCGGCGCCGCTCGGCCCGATCCATCCGGCTTCGGCGGTCGGTCACATCGGCAAAGGAGAGATCTGGCTGTCGGTGAATGGCGAGGACAAGCAGCGCGCGGATGTGTCGCAGCTGATCTGGTCGGTGGCCGAGACGATCGCGTATCTGTCGACGCTGTTCGAACTGCGGCCTGGCGACCTGATTTTCACCGGCACGCCGGAAGGCGTCGGCGCGGTCGTCAAGGGTGACCTGATGAAGGGCGGCGTGGACGGGCTCGGCGAGTTCAGCGTGCGCGTCGTCTGAGACGGCTTGCGTGCAGGTGGAGGAGGCAGACAACATGAAGCTCTACAGCTATTTCCGTAGCTCGGCGTCGTATCGCGTGCGCATCGCGCTGAACGTGAAGAACCTGTCGTACGACTACGTACCCGTGCACCTCGTGCGCGAAGGCGGCGAGCAGCTGAAGCCCGCGTATCGCAAGATCAACCCCGACTGCATCGTGCCGACGCTCGCCGACGGCAGTCATTTGCTGCCGCAGTCGCTCGCGATCATCGAGTATCTCGAGGAGACGCATCCCGAGCCGCCGCTGCTACCGAAGGCACCGCTCGATCGCGCGTATGTGCGCTCGGTGGCGCTGCAGGTCGCGTGCGAGATTCATCCCCTGAACAATCTGCGCGTGCTGCGCTATCTGAAGCACACGTTGCGAGTCGACGACGACGCGAAGGACGCGTGGTACCGGCACTGGATCGACGCGGGCTTCGCGACGCTGGAGACGCATCTTGCCGGCGACGCGCGCACCGGCAAACTGTGTTTCGGCGACGCACCGACACTCGCCGACGCGTGCCTGATTCCGCAGGTATTCAACGCGCAGCGCTTCAAGGTCGACACCGCAAAGTTTCCGACGATCCAGCGCATCTACGATCATGCGATGCAACTCGACGCGTTCGCGCGCGCGGCGCCGGGCGTGCAGCCGGACGCGGAGTGAGCCCGGGATCGCTGACACGTCGACGGTAGCTTGAAACGAAAAAAGGGCGCTCCGCGGAGTGCCCTTTTCCTTTGGTTCGCCGCGAGCGCCGCAACGATCACGCGATCAGCCGCCCAGTAGCGCGTCCGAGAACTCCTCCGCGCTGAACGGCTGCAGGTCCTCGACCTTTTCGCCGACGCCGATGAAATACACCGGAATCGGCCGCTGCCGCGCGATCGCCGCGAGGATGCCGCCCTTCGCGGTGCCGTCGAGCTTGGTGACGATCAGGCCGGTGAGCCCGAGCGCGTCGTCGAACGCCTTGACCTGTGTGAGCGCGTTCTGGCCGGTGTTCGCGTCGATCACGAGCAGCACTTCGTGCGGCGCGCCGTCCTGCGCCTTGCCAATCACGCGCTTCACCTTGCGCAGTTCTTCCATCAGATGCAGTTGCGTGGGCAGGCGGCCGGCCGTGTCGGCCATCATCACGTCGATCTTGCGCGCGCGCGCGGCGCCGACCGCGTCGAAGATCACCGCGGCCGGGTCGCCGCTTTCCTGCGCGACCACGGTCACGTTGTTGCGCTGGCCCCACACGGCGAGTTGCTCGCGCGCGGCGGCGCGGAACGTGTCGCCGGCGGCGAGCAGCACCGATTGGTCAAAGCTCTGCAGATGCTTCGCGAGCTTGCCGATGCTCGTGGTTTTGCCCGCGCCGTTGACGCCGGCGATCATCATCACGAGCGGCTGCGCGCGGCCGAGCATCAGCGATTTTTCGAGCGGCTTGAGCAATTCGACGAGCAGTGTGCGCAAGGCGGTTTTGACCTGCTGGGGGGCCGTCAGGCGTTCGCTGCGCACTTTCTCACGCAGCGCTTCGAGCAGGAATTCGGTCGCCTCGACGCCGGCGTCCGACATCAGCAGCGCGGTTTCGAGGTCCTCGTACAAGTCCTCGTCGATCTTCGTGCCGACGAAAATGCCGGTCAGGTTCGAACTGGTTTTCGCGAGGCCGCTCTTCAGGCGCGTGAGCCACGAGCGCTTCGCGCCGGCGTCCTGCACGGGCGGTGGGACGATTTCAACGGTATCGAGCATAGCGTCTGGCGGCTCGGGCTGCGGCTCGATGATCGTCGTGGCCACAGAAACGGGGGGCGCGGTAGGCTCGATCGGTTCGGCGGGCGCAACGGGCGCGGCCTCGGCCTCGGCCTCGGGTGCCGCGCCGTCTTGCGCCGCCAGCGATTCGTCTGCGGCGGTATCGGACTCTTTCGAGCCCTTGAATCGTTTGAAAAAGCTGAACATGATCTGACGTATGGGAGAGCGCGCCGATGCGCGCAGCCGGCACGGGACCGGCGAAGCGGTGGGCAGCGCCGGGATGCGAAAAGGCGGGGCGCTGGCAGCCGCACATTTTATCAGGCGTGCTGCGGCGCGTCGTATTGGCCGCTCGGCCAGGCTGGACGCGCGCCACCCCTGTGGTAACGTGAGCGCTCCGGCCCGCGCGCATCGACGCCGCGGGCGTGTTCATCACCTAGCTGAAACTGCACGATACTGCATGCCTCGTTTAGCACCTTCACGCGCCGCTGGCGCTTCGTCCAAAAGTGGCAAACCGCATGCCATTCGCATCATCGGCGGCGACTGGAAACGCACGCCGCTGCCCGTGCTCGATCTGGACGGCTTGCGCCCGACGCCCGACCGCGTCCGCGAAACGCTGTTCAACTGGCTCGGCCAGCGTCTGGACGGCCAGCACTGCCTCGATCTGTTTGCTGGTAGTGGGGCGCTCGGCTTCGAGGCCGCGTCGCGCGGCGCCGCTCGCGTGCTGATGGTGGAGCGTCATGCGCGCGCTGCCGGCCAGTTGCGCGCAAACCAGCAGCGGCTCGATGCACGCATGATCGAAATCGCCGAGGCGGACGGCCTGCGTCTTGCGGCGAGTCTCGCGCCAGGCTCATTCGACGTAGTGTTCCTCGATCCGCCGTTCGATGCCGACCTGCTCGGCAAGGCGCTCGCGGTGTCCGTGCCGCTCGTGCGCGCCGACGGCTATCTTTATGTCGAGGCAGGCGAGGCGCTCGAACCGGCCGCTCACGAGCCACTGTCAGGCTGGGAACTCGTGCGGCAGGGCAAAGCGGGCGCTGTGCACTTTCATTTGCTGCAGCGCGAAAATAAGGAATAATGCGCGTTCCAAAAAAGGGCCGGGCGGTTTATCGTCATCCGCGCCGGTGCGAAATGCGTCGCCCGGACGTGCCCTTTTGTCTGAAGAGAGGAGAAGTCTCATGGTAGTCGCCGTGTACCCGGGCACGTTCGACCCGCTGACGCGCGGTCACGAAGACCTCGTTCGGCGCGCGTCGAGCATTTTCGACACGCTGGTGGTGGGTGTGGCCGACAGCCGTGCCAAGAAGCCGTTTTTCACTCTCCAGGAGCGCCTCGCGATTGCGCATGAGGTGCTTGGCCACTATCCGAACGTCCAGGTGATGAGCTTCAAGGGACTGCTGAAGGACTTCGTGCGGACCAACAACGCGCGGGTGATCGTCAGGGGGCTGCGCGCGGTGTCGGACTTCGAGTACGAGTTCCAGATGGCGGGCATGAACCGTTATCTGCTACCCGACGTCGAGACGATGTTCATGACGCCGTCCGATCAGTATCAGTTCATCTCGGGCACGATCGTGCGCGAGATCGCGCAATTGGGCGGCGACGTCAGCAAGTTCGTGTTCCCGTCCGTCGAAAAATGGCTGAAGGAGAAGGTCGCTTCGCTGGATCCGCAGGACGGCGCTCAGGGGACCTGAGCCTGAGTCGCGCGAATGCCGGTTTTGACGGATCAAGACCGGCCAGGCCTCGGTGATCGGCGCCAGGTGCATCGGTCGGCTGTTCCAAGTAATGTTGGCGAGCCGTATTGGCGGCGAACGTCAATCCTGTCGTTATGCACGGGCATCGGTGTATTCGATGGTTCGCGCAAGCTGCGATGTCAATGATGATGCGAAGAACAAGAATTGTCTCTTCATCGCAAACGGGGCGTTCATCAATAGTCACGCCGGCTTGTCAGGTTCCTACGGAACCCTATCCGGAAAACGTCACGGGCGTGGGCAATCGATATACCTTTGTCCAATTCGCCGAGTATGAACTGACGAAGCGCACCAGTACGGTACGATGGATTTCAACAGGGTGACAGGTGCCGCATACGTGGAATTGCTGGAGCGGAGCAACTAGACGGGCATTGCAAGAGGAATGAGGAGTTTTTCCTAACCGGATAGTGCCGGCTTAACCGAAGCAGAACAATGTCAGCTTCCCTTCGCAGCTTTCGTGAACGCCTCGGCAAGTTTGTCGAAGTGCCGGAGGGCCGCGGGCGTCAGCTCGACCTGTTTGCGGCGAGCGTCTTCGGTGTCGTTGAGCAGGAGCCAGCCCTTTTCGCGCATTGACGTGATACGGGCATGCAAGGTAGCCGGCGACCCCAGCGCACTTTGGGCCATCATGTCTCGAACCGACAGGCGTTCGTTCTTTTGCCTCATGCGAGCAACGAACTCCAGGATCTTTTCTTCGAGCGGATCGAGCGCGGGAAGTGCGGGAAGACCTCGCAGTGCTTCGGTCAATTGAAGAAATCGAAGATAGATATCAGCAGGGCGGCTCATGACCATCGCTCCAACGAAAACGCCGCTCACCCGAGCGCGGAAAGCGAACCTTGATGCCCTGCGACAACCGGGCTTCTCTATTTTATCTCCATGTCCAGCTTACGTTTGGGTGTGCTCCCGGTCGCGGGCACGGCCATCGCGTTCGCGCTGTCGCTCTGGATCGACCAGGAAGTCTTCACGCACATCGAGTTCCACGCGAACCATTTCTCTCAGGTTTGGCCGTTACAAAAACTATAACGATAAAGTCGCGCGTTGCCAAGGTTCGTGCGGGTGATCAACTCGAGCCGTCGCTGGAGGACGATTGGCTGCTTTCCGAAGGCGGATTCAACCGGTCGATGCAAAACCAGGATCGTCGATCAAGTGGCGAAGGCTGTAGGGCGCTACGTGCTCGTAGAGGATCGGCCAATCTACCGCGAGTAGCGGAATCGTTGGGTCTTTCCGACACCAGTACGCAACAAACCGCGCCCAGCCCCCGAGAAACATTCCGTTGCCAGAACTCAGCAGACACGGAGGGCGAGCGACAGGCGGAACCAGCATCCGCGGCATTCCCGCCGCCAGGGTTTCAAGGGCGTCCGACGATTCGTGTGACGCCAGCAGACTGTCCTCGGTATCAGACAGGTATCGACGTACTTCTTCTGCGACGCATGTGCTGCGAAGTTCCAGGTAAGAGGCGCGGACTTCATCAAGTACTGAAGTGGGCACACACGAATAATTGGAGCCACCCAGCCTTTCCAAAGCAGCGCGCCTGACGAAGTCAGGAAGCGCCCCCAACCTTGTTTCGCAGCCGAGCAACGCATCTTGAAAGACGGGATAGCACGCGAGCCATGCAGCAGGCGGGCGGCCTACTGGTCGGCGTGCCGATAGCCACCGGTTCGTCCGGATAGCGCGTTCCGTTCCAGCCTGTTCTCTCAGATTCATCGCTATAAAAAGCATATCAATATGGACGCGGCTCTGCATGCTTGTCGAGCCGGGCATAAAGCTATACATGGGTTTTCGGTCGCGTCGCGCAGAACTTGAGGGCCTCGAGAAATTTTTTCCGTGAGCGTCACGATATCTGTGACCGAAAGCCTGCTGCTTGTGCTCGCGGAACGCCATACGGGCACGCTATGATGCATTCGGCAAAAGCAACCGAGGATGGCTCACCGCAATGTCTAGCTTACGTTTGCATTTTTGGTCGATCGCTGGGACCCTGATCGCGTTCCTGGCGTCGCTGTGGATCAATCAGGAGGTGTTTACGCACACGTCTTTCGTGCGAGGCGTCAACTGGATTTTCCTGCCGTCTGGTGTTCGGCTTCTCAGCACGTTGCTGGTTGGGTTCGATGGTGCACTCGGCCTGCTGCTTGCCGGACTGATTACAGACTTTCTGTACTGGTTTCCGCATGACCCGGTGCGTGCAATAGCAGGCGCTTTGCTTGGGTCACTGGCACCGTATCTGGTCTACAGGTTTGCGCTCGAGTATTTCGATCTGCGCGCATCGCTGACGAACCTGACGCCGAAGCGGCTGCTTGTTCTGGCTGTCGCCTATTCGGGAGCAAATACGCTGTTTCACCACCTGTGGTTCGCGCTGGCCGGTACGACGAAGAACTGGTTCGAAAGCTTCTTCACGATGTTTGTGGGTGATCTGGCCGGCGCGCTAATCATTCTGTATGTGATGAAGGCGCTGCTGGCCTTGTTGCCGAAACAGCCCGGCAATTCCCGCGTGTCGAATGGCATGTTCAGCATCCAGTTGGCGTTGAACAGCGCATACGCCAACCAGCTTGCGACGAAGGCTACCTGACCGAGAAGCGCAGCCGCCCATGACCCTGGCGTGGGATTGCACGGCCGTGCGGGGGCGAAAAAGCTATAATGTGTTGTTTTCTCTAGCAAAGTTGGTGGCGGCATGGCCTTGATGATTACCGACGAGTGCATCAATTGCGACGTCTGCGAGCCCGAGTGCCCGAACGACGCGATTTCGATGGGCCCGGAAATCTATGTGATCGACCCGAAGAAGTGCACCGAGTGCGTCGGTCATTTCGACGAGCCGCAATGCGTTCAGGTGTGTCCGGTCGAGTGCATTCCGCGTGACCCGAACCACCTGGAAACGCCCGAAGGTTTGATGGCGAAATATCACGCGTTGCAGGCCGCCAAGGGCACCTGACGTTCGCGGGAGACGCGCAAAAGAAAACGGCGAAGGCCTGCGGGCCTTCGCCGTTTTCTTTTGGGGGCGGCGTTTCCGTTATCCGACGTAACCGCTGAAAATGCCGCGCAAAGCGTCGAGCAGTATGTCGCATTCGGCGTCGGTGCCGACCGAGATCCGCAAATGCTGGTCGATGCGCGGCGCGTTGAAATGCCGCACGAAGATTTCCTTTTGCCGCAGCCGCGACGCGAGCGTCGCCGCGTCGTACCCCCCATGCCGCGCGAACAGCAGATTCGCCGCCGATGGCACCACCTCGAAGCCGAGCGCGGTCAATTCCGCCGCAAGCCGTTCGCGGCTCGCGATCACCTTCGCGCAGCATTCGCGAAACCACGCGTCGTCTTCGTAGGCGGCGGTGGCCGCGACTTGCGCGAGGCGGTCGAGCGGGTACGAATTGAAGCTGTCCTTCACGCGATTGAGCGCATCGATCAACGCAGGATCGCCGAACGCAAAGCCGACGCGCATGCCGGCGAGCGAACGCGACTTCGACACGGTCTGCACGACGAGCAGATTCGGATAGCGCGCGATCAGCGCAATCGCCGACTCGGCGCCGAAGTCGACATACGCTTCGTCAATCACCACGACCGAATCAGGATGGCTCGCGACGAGGCGTTCGATTTCCGCGAGCGGCAGCGGCCGGCCGGTCGGCGCGTTCGGATTCGGAAACAGGATGCCGCTGTTGGGCACCGTGTAGTCGTCGACGTCGATCGCGAAGCTGTCGTCGAGGGGGATGGTCCGGTAGTCGACCTCGAACAGCTTCGCGTAGGTCGGATAGAAGCTGTAAGTGATGTCGGGAAACAGCAGCGGCTCGTCGTGCTTGAGCAAGGCCTGGAACGTTAGCGCGAGTACCTCGTCCGAGCCGTTGCCCGCGAACACCTGCTCGGCGCGGATGCCGTGATACGCGGCGACCGTTTCGCGCAGCTTGCGTGCGCTCGGATCGGGATAGCGGCGCAGTGCGTCGGCCGTGTCGCCGAGCTCGCGGCGGATCGCGTCTAGCACGCGCGGCGACGGCGGATACGGATTCTCGTTGGTATTCAGCTTCACCGGATGTGCGAGCGCGGGCTGCTCGCCCGGCACGTACGGCGTCAGATGGTGAACGATGTCGCTCCAGTAGCGGCTCAAGCGATTCTCCTGGCGGGGCCGATTGCGGGTGTCGATGAGTGTGGCGCGCGTCAGCTGTTGTTACGATGCAGTTGCATCATTGCGCGTTCGAGCTCGCCCTTGATGATCTGCGGCATCACCGCGAGCGCGCGTTCGATCGACGCGTCGATGACCTCCTGCTCTTCTCGCCGCGGCGGCTTCAGCACATAGTTCGCGACGTCCGGCTTCGCGCCGGCGCGCGCGCTTTCGGGAATCAGATCGCGCGGATGGCCGATGCCGATCCGCAGCCGCCAGTATTGCTGCGACGACAGATGCGCGCTGATGTCCTTCAGCCCATTATGCCCGCCGCTGCTGCCGCCGAGCTTCAGCTTGACGCTGCCGGGTGGCATGTCGAGCTCGTCGTGCGCGACGAGGATCTCGTCGGGAAGAATCTTGAAGAATTGCGCGAGCGCGACGACCGATTGACCAGAGCGGTTCATGTAGGTTTGCGGCTCGAGCAGATGCACTTCCTCGCCATGCAACCGCGCTTTCGCGTAAAAGCCGTGAAAGCGCCGCTCGTCGCGCAGCGCGGTGCCGGCCTCGCGCGCGAGTTGATCGACCAGCCAGCAGCCGGCGTTGTGACGCGTCGCGGTGTATTCGGCGCCCGGATTGCCGAGCCCGACGATCAGCTTGATCATGATTGCGTGAGTCCACCAAGTCAGGAAGTGAAACGTACCGGACTAGAAAAGCCGAAAAAAAACCCGCCAGGGCGAACCTCGGCGGGTCACATCGACCGTTTCATAGGAAACGGATCGAGAGGATTGCTTGCTTCGAACCGGAAGGCTCTTAAGCAGCCGGCGTTTCGCCACCTTCAGCAGCAGCAGCGTCTTCAGCGATTGCGCCAGCCGGGATCGTTGCAGCAGCGACCACCGGGTTTTCCGCGTCGACGTGGGCCACGAGCGCCACACCTGCCGGCAACGGGATGTCCTTCGCGTGAACCGATTGACCTGCTTCGATCTTCGCGAGGTCGACTTCGATGAACTCCGGCAGTGCCGACGGCAAGCACTCGATTTCGATTTCGTTGAGGATGTGCGAAATCACCGCGCTCGACAGCTTCACTGCCGGGTTGGTTTCCTGGTTCAAGAAGTGCAGCGGCACCTTGGTGTGCAGCTTCTTCGTCGCGTCGACGCGCTGGAAGTCCACGTGCAGCACGAGCTGACGGAACGGGTGGTATTGCACGTCGCGCAGCAGAACCTGTTGCGACTTGTCTGCCACTTCCAGATCGAGGATCGACGAGTGGAAAACTTCTTTCTTCAGCGCGTGCCACAGGGCGTTGTGATCGAGTTCGATCAGTTGCGTGTCAGCACCGGCGCCATAAACGATACCCGGGGTCTTGCCCGAGTTACGCAGGCGGCGGCTCGCACCCGTACCTTGCAGGGAACGCTCGAAAGCGACTACTTTCATGTTGAATCTCCAATGCACTGCCCGCGACCAGGCAGTAAAAACAGGGCCTCGAAGCCGTAATGGCTGAGGCCCAGGATAGCGGCAAGAACCTTCGTTCGTTCATGCCGATTGTGCAAAAACGCCGCGTGTCGCATGAAGCGGTACCCGGTGTCTTCGCAAATGCTTAACTCTCAGCGAACAGCGACATCACCGAATCGCCGCGGCGGATGCGCGAGAACGTTTCGGCGAGCAAACCGGCGCTCGTCAGCGAACGGATCTTCGCGCACGAACGGGCTTCTTCGCCGAGCGGAATCGTGTCCGTGACAACGAGTTCGTCGAGTGCGGAAGCGGCGATACGCTCACCCGCGCCGCCCGACAGAACCGGGTGGGTGGCGTACGCGAATACCTGCTTCGCGCCGCGTTCCTTCAGAACCTGCGCGGCCTTGCACAGCGTGCCAGCCGTGTCGACCATGTCGTCCATGATCACGCAGGTGCGGCCTTCGACTTCACCGATGATGTTCATCACTTCAGCGACGTTCGCCTTCGGGCGACGCTTGTCGATGATCGCGAGATCGCAATTGAGTTGCTTCGCCAATGCACGGGCGCGGACCACACCGCCGACGTCCGGCGAAACTACCATCAGGTTGTCGTAGTTCTGCTTGCGCAGATCCCCGAGCAGCACGGGCGTTGCGTAGATGTTGTCGACCGGGATGTCGAAGAAGCCTTGAATCTGGTCGGCGTGCAGATCCATCGTGATGATCCGCTCGACGCCGGCGATTTCCAGCATGTTCGCCACGACCTTAGCCGAGATGGCGACGCGCGCCGAACGCGGGCGACGATCCTGACGGGCATAACCGAAGTAGGGGATGGCTGCGGTGATCCGGCCTGCGGATGCGCGCTTGAGCGCATCGACCATGATCATCAGTTCCATCAGATTGTCGTTAGTCGGTGCGCACGTGGATTGCAGGACGAAGACATCCTTGCCGCGCACGTTTTCCTGAATCTCGACTTGGATTTCACCGTCCGAGAAACGGCTAACCATTGCTTTGCCGAGGGGAATACCGAGGTTTTTGACGACTTCCTGTGCAAGCGCGGGATTTGCGTTGCCAGTAAAAACCATCAGGCCGTCATGGCTGCTCATCGTGCACCTACTTCAGGCTGGGGGCGGGAGAAATGCGAACTACAGCGAACTACGAGAATTTTTGGCAGGGGAGAAAGGATTCGAACCTTTGCATGCCGGAATCAAAATCCGGTGCCTTAACCAGCTTGGCGACTCCCCTACACTAACTTTGAGCTCCGCCGAACGTGGAGTTTCGTTCGACGATGCAAAATTTATGACGCGAAAGCAAAGAGTGGATGCTGATCCAAGCCCGCTGCTACTGCACTGTTCCACTCGCCGGGCAGTTTGGCTTGCGCCGCTTCTGCTTCAGCTTTGCTACGGAACGCTGCAAAAACGCTGGCACCCGATCCGGACATCCGCGCTGGCGCGATGCTTTCAAACCACCGCAACACTTGCGCTACTTCCGCGTACTTTCCTACGACAACTTGCTGCATGTCATTCCGGCCGAAGCTTTCTGGCCATTCAGTGTTGCAGCTGTGTTCTGCAGGAAAGTCCGCAATTTTGAGGGGCTTTGTATCTCTTGTCAACGCTTTTTCGGAAAAAATCGCCGCAGTCGGAACCTGCACCCTCGGCGTCACTACCAGGAAGTGACGCGGCGGCAATTGTACAACGTCTAATGATTCTCCGACACCCTCTGCAAACGCATTTTTTCCAAATACGAAGAAAGGCACGTCCGCGCCAAGCTTCAACGCAAGATCCTGCAACTCCTGACGTGGCAGATCGAGCTTCCACAGGCGATTGAGCGCGAGCAGCGTCGTCGCCGCATCGGAACTGCCGCCGCCGAGGCCCGCGCCCATCGGCAGGCGCTTGTCGATTTCGATATCAACGCCTTCGCGGGAGCCCGTATGTACCTTCAGCAACGTCGCGGCGCGTACGGTCAGGTCATGCTCGGGTGGCACGTCGGCGATTTCGGTGCGGCGCGTGATGAGACCGTCGTCGCGTCGCGTGAAGTGCAGCGTGTCGCCCCAGTCAAGCAACTGGAAGATCGTCTGCAGCGTGTGATAACCATCCGGCCGACGGCCAGTGATGTGCAGGAAGAGATTGAGTTTCGCTGGCGCGAGACAGTCGCGCAGCGAATTGGTTGTTTCGATCATGAGTGAAGGCTACATGCGCCACGGTGGCGCCAAACGGGTAGCAAGGTTACGTGAGCGGATGCTGGGACAAAAGGCCCAGCAAGAACGACTCACTGATCCAGCACGAGCTTGATGTCGAGTGGCGGCTCCGAGCGGCTCAGATTGAGGCGCTTCACGCCGGTGGCTGGTGCATCGGCATAGGCCACATAGTCGATCGTCCAGCCGTCCTGGGTGATCTGCTTCAGGCGCGACGGTTGCTCCGGATCCTTCTCGGTCTTCGCGCGCGAAGTCGGCGCCGGCGACGGTTGCAGCCAGTAGCGCAACCCTTCGACCGGCAGCGTGAAGCCGAGCGCGTTCTGCATCAGCGTCGACACGTTATCGGCGGTGAGCGGCTGGCGGTTCGGCAATTCGAGCGTGGCCGAAGCCGGCGACGAAGTCACGATGGCCAGCGTCTGGCCAAGCGGATTGCGCAACTGCAGCGTGACGGTGTCGCCCGTTTCCTGCCACGAGAAATTGCCGTAAGCGTTGCGCTGCTGGCCGTTCTGATCGTTGTATTGGATCGCGAAGCGGCCCTGATACGAGCGGCTCGTCTGCGCGGTGACTTCGGTGGCGGCGTTCGACGTGGACGGCCCCTGCGGCTTCACCGACGCGCAGCCGGCCAGCGCGACAACCGCCGCCGCCGCGAAACCAACCGCCATGCCGCGCGGCGCCCTGGAAAAAGAAATCAAACGGGAAAGACGCATCAAAGGTTGTTTACCTGAAGACGTTGCAACGTTTTGACGAGAGTCTCGTTGTCGGGTTCGAGCTTGCGAGCCTCGCGAAACGCGGCGCGCGCCTGTTCCTGCTCGCCGGCCTTCCACAGCACTTCGCCGAGGTGCGCGCCGATTTCCGCGTTCGGCTGGAGGCTGTATGCCTTGCGCAGCAGCTTGATCGCATCGGCCGTGTCACCCATCCGGTACTTGACCCAGCCGACGCTGTCCATGATGAACGCATCGTTCGGTGCGAGCGCCGAGGCCTTCTCGACCAGCTTGTCCGCCTCTGGCAGGCGCTGGTTGCGATCTGCGAGCGAATAGCCGAGCGCGTTATACGCCTGCGGATTGTCCGGTTGCGTCTGGATCAGCTTGCGCAGCTGCGCTTCCATGATGTCGTAATGGCCGGTTTTCTCGGCGGCCATCGCGTAGTCGTAGGTGAGGTCGGGGTCGTCGGGAAAGTTCGCCGTGGCTTGCTGCAGACGCGCTTCGGCCTCCGGGTAGCGCTTCGCGTCGAACAGGATCGCCGCATCGGTGCGCGCGATCAGCGCCACATCACGCGGATCGGAGGTCTGCAAGTTGGAGAGCAACTGGCGCGCCTCCTCGGTCTTGCCCTGTTTCGCGAGCAGTTGCGCGCCGGTAATCTGCGCGGCCAGGTATTGTTGACTCGCTGGCGAGATCTTGTTCAGCCAGTCGCTCGCGGCCGCCTCATTCTTCTGTTCGAGCGCTAGCTGCGCGAGGTAGATGTAGGCCTGGCCCGCATCGGCACCCGGCATCTTCTCGGCCTGCTGCGCGTACTGCACCAGATACGTCTGCGCTTCGGGGAGATTCTTCTGCTGGATCTTGATCAGCGCGAGCGCCATCAACGGTGTCAAGTCGTTGGGGTTTGCCTTGCGCATGAGCTCGAACTGCTTCTGCGCGTCGTCGAGACGGTCACTGGCAAGATACATCTGCGCCAGCGCGAGCCGTGCGTCATGCGATTTCGGATTCTGCTGCACGTACTTTTCGAGCGACGCGATGCCTTCCTTGCGCTCCTCCGGACCCATTTGCGACAGCATCAACGCCGCCGGCAGATAGTCGGGCTTGATCGTGAGCGCCTGCTCGAGCGACTTGTGCGCGCCCGGCGCGTCGTCGGCCAGCAGCTGCTGACGCGCGAGGGCCAATTGCGCCTCCGGCCGGTTCATGTCGTTCTTCAGCAGGTCCTGCAACACGTGCAGGCCACCGACGCGGTTCGGGCCGCGCGACAACAGCAGTTGCAGCGCGAGGATCGCGCTGCCGCGATTTTCCTCGGGTACCTTCGCCAGTTCTTGCGACAGGATCGGCGACGCATCGTCGGGCTTGCCAGACAGCACGAGCAGCGACGCGTCGAGCTGGGCGGCGCGTTCCGAACTCGGCGCGTACTGTTGCCACAGTTGCGCGGCGGCGAGCGCGTCCGACGGGCTCTGCGCCGCCAGCGCTATTTCGGTGGCGCGTTGCGCCATGCGCGGGTCGTGAGTGTCGCGCGCGAGCGCGAGGTAGGTCTGATAGGCCGGTGCCGGCTGGTCGCGCTGCAGCGCGATCTCGGCGGCCAGCACCTGGAAGACGATCTGGCTCGACAGGGGTACGCCGGGCAGCGACTTTTCGTCTTCAGGTGTTGCCGGACCCAGCGGGTCCGGCATCGTGACCGACGTGTCGTCGGAATCCGGCGACGGGTCCTGCGCATGCGCGGGCACGGCGGCCAGCGCCCACAATCCGAGCGCGGCCGCACCGAGCATCCGGCGAGCGGACACGGCGAGCGGCACCTTGGACACGCGCGCGCGGCGCTTTGATAGCAGCTTCACGAAGGACACGTTCATGGAAATCCGTTCAATGTTTCAGTCGATTGTAACGCGCTCGCTACAATACGCGCACAACCACTCACGCAAGTAGCAGACCAATCAGCCATGCCAGAGTTGCCAGAAGTCGAGGTTACCCGACGGGGGATCGAACCGTATGTGTCCGGGCGCAAGGTTGAGCGCGTCGACGTGCGGACGGCCGCGCTGCGCTGGCCAATTCCGGCCGACCTTGCGAAAACCTTGCGCGGCCACGTGGTGCGCAAAGTCGAGCGACGCGGCAAGTATTTGCTGTTCGAAATCGACGCTGGGTGGTTCATCGTCCACCTCGGCATGACGGGCACGTTGCGCGTTCTGCGTCATGTGCCGCATCCGCCTGCCGCGGCGAAGCACGATCATGTCGACTGGATCTTCGACGACTTTATCCTGCGCTATCGTGATCCCCGCCGCTTCGGCGCGGTGCTATGGCATCCGCGCGAAGCAGGCGACATCCTCGAACATCCGCTGCTCGCGAGCCTTGGCGTCGAGCCTTTCTCGCCGGCTTTTTCGGGCGCGCTGATGCATCGGTTGACGCGCGGGCGCAAGGTGTCGGTGAAGCAGGCGCTGCTGGCGGGGGACATCGTGGTCGGCGTGGGCAATATCTACGCGTCGGAGAGTCTGTTTCGCGCGGGCATCCGGCCGACCACCGCGGCGGGCCGCGTGTCGCTCGTGCGTTATGAACTGCTGGCCGATGCCGTGCGCGTGACGCTCGCCGCCGCGATCGACAAGGGCGGCAGCACGCTGCGCGATTTCGTCGGCAGCGACGGCGAAAGCGGCTATTTTCAGCTCGACTACTTCGTCTATGATCGCGCGGGCCTGCCATGCCGCGTGTGTGGAACGCCAATCAAACAGATCGTGCAGGGGCAACGCTCCACGTACTTCTGTCCCACTTGCCAGCGCTAGATTCTCCATGCCTTCCCGCCTGACCCCAACGACCGGCGCGCGCTCCAGCGCGTTCGACTCCACGCCCGCGTTTGCGCCGATGCCCGAGTTTTCCGCGCGGCTGATCGCGTGGCAGCGCCAGCACGGCCGCCACGATCTGCCGTGGCAGAACACGCGCGATCCGTATCGCATCTGGCTGTCCGAGATCATGCTGCAGCAGACCCAGGTGTCGACGGTGATTCCGTACTACGCGAAATTTCTCGCGCGTTTCCCGGATGTCGCCGCGCTCGCCGCCGCGCCGTCCGATGACGTGATGGCGCTGTGGGCCGGCCTCGGCTACTACACGCGCGCGCGCAATCTGCATCGCTGCGCGCAGGTCGTCGTCGAGCAGCATGGCGGCGCGTTTCCCGCGTCGGTCGATGAGCTCGCCGAGTTGCCCGGCATTGGCCGCTCGACGGCCGCGGCGATCGCGTCGTTCGCGTTCGGCGCGCGCGCGACGATTCTCGACGGCAACGTGAAGCGCGTGCTCGCGCGCGTATTCGGCGTCGAAGGCTTTCCGGGCGAGAAGAAAGTCGAGAACGCAATGTGGACGCTCGCGGAATCACTGCTGCCGTCGAATGCGTCGAACGCGGAGGTCAGCGGGTACACGCAGGGCTTGATGGATCTCGGCGCGACATTGTGCGTGCGCGGCAAACCCGATTGCACACGCTGTCCGTTCGCGCCGGACTGCGTTGCCAACGTCACCGGACGTCAACGTGAATTGCCGACCGCGCGCCCGAAGAAAGCGGTGCCGACACGCCGTACGTGGATGCTGGTGCTGCGCGACGGCAATGCGGTGATGCTCGAGCGGCGTCCGCCGTCGGGCATCTGGGGTGGTCTGTGGAGTCTGCCCGAAGCTGCCGACGAAGCATCGCTGGCCGAGCGGGCGCGCGCGTTCGGCGGCGACGGCGAAGTGTCCGCGCTCGCGTCGTTCTCACACGTATTCACGCATTTCAAGCTCGATATCGAACCGCGGCTTGCGGAGTTCGATCGCGGTGTCGGCGCCCTGGCCGCGCTCAACGATGCGGACACCGCATGGGTTGCGCTCAGCGATCTGGATTCGTTCGGCGTGCCGGCGCCGGTGCGCAAGCTGCTCGCCAGTCTGCATGGTTCGTTGCTCTAGCGGAATGGATCGGAGGTGCTGTGCGGGCGACTTGGGTCCGGCGCGGCAGCCTTCACGACTTCAGGATTTCACAGCAACTGATGCTGTTGCATGTAGTGATGCACGACGTCGATGCGCGCGCCGGCATCGGTTAATTCCATCAGCTTTTGCCGTGCGCGCAACGCGATTGGCAGCACCTCGGCGAGACGGTTCGACACCCACGACGGATCGTCGAGCCGGAACGGCTCGGCGAACGGTAGGCTGTCCGGATCGCGTTCGCGGATCGTTGCGATGATCCGCTCGAGCACTTCCGCGCACGCGCCGAATTTGGCCAATAGCTCAT
Source organism: Paraburkholderia sp. MM5477-R1 (assembly GCF_050436385.1). Lineage (NCBI taxonomy): Bacteria > Pseudomonadati > Pseudomonadota > Betaproteobacteria > Burkholderiales > Burkholderiaceae > Paraburkholderia > Paraburkholderia sp. MM5477-R1. Next base: position 846,929 of record NZ_JBNDMC010000003.1, on the reverse strand, counting down.
TGCCCTCGAGCGGGAGATCATCGGCGAGCGGCTCGGCCATGCCGACCAGCAGACCGCTCGCTTCGACGCGATGCGATAACAGACGAAAGCGCGTCGTGCCGCGCGCGCGAATCAGCAGCATGCCGAATGCATCGACGTCGCACTCGTCGATTTCGGCGAGACAGCCGATCGTTTCGGGTACCGAAGGTTCTTCCTCGCGCGCGACTTCCGCGCCGCTTTTCAGCATGCAAACGCCGAACGGTGTTTTTTCGCGCAGACAGTCGCGCGCCATGTCGAGGTAGCGCGCTTCGAAGATTTTGAGCGGCAGCAAGCCATCGGGAAATAGCACCGTATGCAGCGGAAACAGCGGCAAATCGGCGTACACAGTAGGCGTAGAGGACATGGCGCAACGCTTCGGGTTAAGGCCGCGCGATGCGGCCGGTTAAGCCACCAGCTTCGATGATTCGCCGACGTCGACCGGCGCATCGCGGTGCCGCACAATCACATTCGCCGATGTTGCGAGACGCGCGGCAAGCGTCTCCGCGATGAATACCGAGCGGTGCTGGCCGCCCGTGCAACCGATTGCGACGGTCAGGTAGCTGCGATTGTCGTCGCGGAAATGCGGCAGCCACTTGGACAGATACTTCTCGATGTCGTCGATCATCTCGTGGACGACCGGCTGCGCATCGAGAAAATCCATGACCGGTTTGTCGAGGCCGGTGAGCGGCCTCAATTCATGATCGTAGTATGGGTTCGGCAGCGTGCGTACGTCGAATACGAAATCCGCGTCGAGCGGTACGCCGCGCTTGAAGCCGAACGACTCGAACATCAGCACGAGCCCCGCGTCCTCCTGTTCGATGAAGCGCTTGACCCATGCGCGCAGCACGTTCGCGCGCAGATTGCTCGTATCGATCTGATGGCCGAATTCGGCAAGTCCCGCGACCAGTTCGCGCTCGCGTTCGATCGCCTCGGCGAGCGACGTGAGCAGGCCAACGTCCGCGTCGTGCGCGGGCGAGCCGGACAGCGGATGACGGCGACGCGTTTCGGAAAAACGTTGAATCAGCGACTGCGTGCTCGCACTCAGGAACAGCACGCGCACGTCGTGCGAGCGCTTGAGGTCGCGGATCATCGCGGGCATTTCGTCGAGCGACGAACCGGAGCGCGCGTCGATCGCGACCGCGAGACGATCCTGGCCGTCCGCGGCGAGGTAGGTGGCGAGTTGCTGCAGGAAACGCGGCGGCAGATTATCGACGCAGTAATAACCCGCGTCTTCGAGCGCGTTCAGGGCAACGGATTTGCCGGAGCCGGAGATACCGGTGATCAGGATTATGCGCATGGAGTCGTCGAAAGCGTAGATTTCATCATAGCATCTGGCCTCCATGCGCGTGCCCGCGGCCTGCCTTCTGCGGGCGCTTCATGGCGCTGTGGCGGGCTTCAGATCAGCTTGCCGGGAAACTGGCTATCGGGATCCTGCATGGCGAGACGTTGCCGATCCATGAAATCGCGCAGCGTGTCGATACCGCGCAGTTGCAGAATCGTGTTGCGCACGGCCGCTTCGACCAGCACCGCGAGGTTGCGGCCGGCGGCCACTTGAATCGTCACCTTGCTGATCGGTAGGCCGAGCACGTCGACGGTCTGGCTTTCCAGCGGCAGCCGCTGGAATTCGCCGTCGGGGCGGCGCACCAGTTGCACGATCAGCTTCAGTTTCATTTTGCGGCGCACCGCCGTTTCGCCGAAGATCGTCTTGATGTCGAGCAGACCGAGGCCGCGAACTTCGAGCAGGTTCTGCAGCAGCGGCGGACAGCGTCCTTCGACGAAGTCCGGGCCGAGGCGCACGAAATCGACAGCGTCGTCGGCGACGAGACCGTGGCCTCGGCTGATCAGTTCGAGGCCGAGCTCGCTCTTGCCGAGGCCCGAGTCGCCGGTCAGCAACACGCCCATGCCGAGGATGTCGAGAAACACGCCGTGCAGCGTCGCGCGCGGCGCGAGAATGCGCGACATGTAAAGACGCAGACTATCGATCACCGCGGCCGCCGAGGTCGGCGTCGTGAACAGCGGCGTCGACGAGCGCGTGCAGCGCAGCACCAGCTCCGGCGGCGCCGCGACTCCGCCCGCGACGACGAGAAACGGCGGCTCCAGCGCGATCAACTCGGCCATGTGGCGCGAGCGGTCTTCGTCGGTCTGACGTTTGTAGTAGTCGATTTCAGCGTCGCCGAGCACCTGGATCCGGTTGGGGTGGATCAGGTTCAGGTGGCCGACGAGGTCGGCGCTCGACGTGGCATTGGCGACCGATTCCGAAGAAAAGCCGCGCTCCCAGCCTTCATGCCCCGTGAGCCAGCTGAGCTTCAGCATGGCGGCGTTGTCGTCGAAAATGCTTTGGGCGTTGATGCTGGACGTATCCATGAGTCAGTGACTCCAGTGTGAGCCGCTTGCCGGGTCTTTGCTGCGTGTGCGGGCGCGTATGAACTACCGCCGCGGTTGCATCAAGGTTGCCACTGAGTAAGCAGGCGATGCAACGATTCGCGTTCTTCTTCAGTGTGCAGCCGCTCGCGGGCGTCGCGATCGGACAGCAATTGCGCGATCTCGGAGAGAATTTCGAGGTGCTGTTGAGTGGCCTGTTCGGGGACGAGCAGGAAGATCAGCAGCGAGACCGGCTGGCCGTCCGGCGCTTCAAAGGGGATCGGTTCGGCGAGTCTGACGAATGCGGCGAGCGGCTGCTTGAGGCCCTTGATCCGCCCATGCGGGATCGCGACGCCTTCGCCGAGCCCGGTCGAGCCGAGTCGTTCTCGCGCAAAAAGATTGTCTGTGACGGTACTGCGGGCGATGCCGTTCTGGTTCTCGAAGATCAGGCCCGCTTGCTCGAACACGCGTTTCTTGCTGGTGACCGATAGTCCGATGACGACGTTCTCGAGGGGAAGAAATTTGGCTAAACGATTCATTTTGACAGGCGAAAACGTGGCCTGAGTTCTCCCCACCGGGGCGGTTGAGTGACGTTCCATTCGTTCGATGCTGGCGAAGACGGACGCTCAGAGTCGATCGCGAAAGCGTTAGATTTCGATCGGCCGTACTTCATCAGAGCTGGCTTGACCCCGATGGTAACTGGAACATTATAGAACAGGGTGACGGCCGATGGTGCGGCGCGCCATCTATGCATATCAGGTTTTTCAGCGCTTGCGCCGCGGCACGTGTCGCGCTGCGCAAACCTCTGCGGGAATGGTTCGGGTCGGCCTCGGCGAGACGCACCGGCGGTGAGCGGGAACCGGGGCGCTGAAACGAAAAACCGCCCGGTCGCGGGCGGCTCGACGAGTTCAAGGGAATTGAGGAATTTCCTCTAATTTCTCCTATTGCGGCGGCACGTCCAGTTGCGGCGCCGGCTGATACTTGATCGCTTCGTGCTGATGGCCTTGCAGACGATCCTTGTGGCGTATCACCTGCCTGTCGAGCTTGTCGATCATCAAATCGATTGCAGCGTACAAATCGCTGTCACAACTCTCGACGAAGATATCCTTACCCTTCAGATGGAGGTTGATTTCCACCTTTTGACGCTTGTCCTTTTCCTTATGGTTGTCGACCGAGAGGACCACACTGCCGTCGATGACCTGATCGAAATGTCTTAGCACCCTGTCCAGTTTGGTGATCACGTATTCGCGCAACGCAGGCGTTACTTCGAGGTGGTGTCCACTGATCTTGAGATTCATAGTGCTTCTCCAAGCTAATGGCCGCTTGGTCCGCACAATGACAAAGGTCCGGTCGATCTGACGGCTTGCCTGTGTCGCCCCCCGGTGACGGACATCTGGCAGGTCGCAGCGGCCGGCCTGTCCGCCAGGTGCGGAGCGGCCGGTAAATGCCCGCTGCAAAACGCGACGGGCTACAGAGACTTGCGCAGGTTGACTGCCGGGATTTTGAGCGCCTCACGGTATTTCGCAACGGTACGCCGTGCGACCACGAAGCCCTGTTCCGCCAGCAGTTCGGCTATGCGACTGTCTGAAAGTGGCGATTTCGGGTTTTCCGCTCCTATCAGTTGTTTGATCAGCGCGCGAATGGCCGTGGAGGAGGCCGCGCCGCCGGTGTCCGTCGAAACGTGTGAGCCGAAAAAGTACTTGAATTCCAGCGTCCCGAATGGGGTCAGCATGTATTTGCCGGTTGTCACACGCGAGACAGTCGACTCGTGTAGGCCCAGCGTATCAGCTATTTCCCGCAAAACCAAGGGGCGCATGGCAATTTCGCCGTGCACAAAAAAGCTCTTTTGACGCTCGACAATTGCCTGCGCAACCCGCAGGATCGTCTCGAAACGCTGCTGGATATTTTTGATCAGCCAGCGTGCTTCCTGCAGTTGCTGGCGCAACGAACCACTGCCCGGATCGCCGCGGTTATTGCGCAGAATATTCGCGTATAGATGGTTAATCCGCAGCTTCGGCACTACCTCGGGATTCAGCTCCGCCAGCCAGCCCTGTGCCGTTTTGCGCACCATGATGTCGGGCACCACATAGTCCGCTTCGGCCTTGCCGTAGGCCGCGCCCGGAAATGGTTCGAGCGAGCGGATCAGCACATGCGCGTCGCGCAGATCGTCGTCGCTGGCCTTAAGGTGCTTGCGCAGCCGCGTGAAATCGCGCGCGGCGAGCAGTTCCAGGTAATGGCTGACAATGTCTAGCGCAAGCGTGCGCGTGGGCGATGGCTCGAGCCGCAGCAACTGCAGCTTCAGACATTCGGACGCGGAGCGCGCGCCGACACCCGATGGGTCGAAGCTATGCAGCAGCGCAAGCGCGGCGTTCAGTTCGTCGACGTCGACTTCAAGTTCTTCGGGCAGGTCGGCCAGCACTTCTTCGAGCGTGGCGGCGAGATAGCCGTCGTCGTCCAGCGATTCGATCAGGAACGTGATGAGCGCGCGGTCGCGCTGGCTCGCCTGGGTGACGCGCAGTTGCGTCATCAGGTGGTCGCGCAGCGACGTGCTCGATTCGTGGATTTGCAGCGGGGGCAGGTCGTCGTCGTCCGACGCGTTGCCGGAGCGGCCGTAGTCGTCCAGGTTCCACTGCGAAGTATCGCCGCCGCCGTCGCCCGAAAGGCCATTGTATTCGTCGACACCCTGCGGCTCGCCGCTTTCGGCTCGCTCGCCGTTGCCCTCGGACGATGCCGAACCGTTGCCGGCCATCGGATCGGCCGGCGTCGAGGAGCCCGGTGTCTGGGCGATCACGGAACCGTCGGATGCCACCCGCAACGGGCTCGCGATCCACTCGTCTTCGTTTTCGAGGAGAGGATTCTGCGAGATCGCCATGGCGACTTCTTGCTGCAGTTCGAGCGTCGACAACTGAAGCAGCCGGATGGACTGTTGCAGTTGCGGCGTGAGCGCAAGATGCTGCGATAGGCGGAGTTGGAGGCTGGCTTTCATGGCAAGTTGAGATTCATTGTAGAGAGTTTGCCACGACCGCGATACCTTGCGGCACTCGCAATTTTTGGGTACGCCCAATTTGGCGCGCCGCGCGGCGCCACCCTGCGCCGCCTGACAACGAATGTGCGGGTGCCGCAAAAATGGCGCCGCGGCCGGCCGCGCGCGCTCGCTTGGCCGGGGACGCCGTACGTGCTTACATGCGGAAGTGCTCGCCCAGATAGACGCGCCGCACGCTTTCGTTTTCGATGATGTCGCTAGGCGCGCCGGCGGCCAGCACGCTGCCGTCGCTGATGATGTACGCGTGATCGCAGATACCTAGCGTTTCGCGCACGTTGTGGTCGGTGATCAGGACGCCGATATTGCGCTGCTTCAAGAACTTGACGATTTTCTGGATTTCCAGCACCGCGATCGGGTCGACGCCGGCGAACGGTTCGTCGAGCAGAATGAAGCTCGGATTGGTTGCCAGCGCGCGCGCAATTTCAACCCGACGACGCTCGCCGCCCGACAGCGACAGCGCCGGATTTTCACGCAGATGCGCGATCTGAAGCTCGTCGAGCAGCGCTTCGGTGCGTGACGTGATCACGTCTTTGCCGAGGCGCTTGCCGTTTTCGTCGTGCTGCAATTCCAGCACCGCGCGAATATTCTGCTCGACGCTCAACTTACGGAACACCGACGCTTCCTGCGGCAGATATGACAGGCCGAGCGATGCGCGTTTGTGAATGGGCAGCAGGCTGATCGACTTGCCGTCCAGATCGATTTCGCCGGCATCGAGCGGCACGAGGCCGACGATCATGTAGAACGACGTGGTCTTGCCGGCGCCGTTCGGGCCGAGCAGGCCGACCACTTCGCCGCTCTTCACGTCGAGCGACACGTCCTTGACGACCGTGCGCGAGCCATAGCGCTTCTTCAGATTGCGCACGACCAGCGAACTGCTGGTGCCGGCCGGCTTCCGATGGGGGAGGGGCGCGATGGTGCTGCTCATGGTGCTCACTGGTTCGGCGCTCCCTGGATCGAGTTGGACGGCGTGAGCGTGGCCGACGCGCCGGTCAGCGGCGCGGCGCCGGCGTTGCGCGGCGACAGCATCGCGCGCACGCGGCCGGTCGGGTTGCCCGGACCTGCGACGTCCTTGCCTGACTTCGCGGTGTAGAAGTCGTTCTGGCCGTCGTAGGTGATCACGCTACCGTGCACCTGGTCGAGCAGCGTCGTCATGCTCTGCAGGCGGCGCACCGTCGCGTTGGTGGTCAGCGTGGTCAGATCCTGCTTGCCGTCGTAGTCGATACGGATCGCCGTACCCTCGATGTATTCGTCGAGCCCTTCGCGCTTCTGGCGGAAATACGACAGATTGCCGCCGCTCGAGGTGCCGGTCGCGAATTGGTAGCCCTGCGGGTCTTGCGACACTTCGACGCGATCGGCCTTGATCAGGATCGTCCCTTTGGTGGCCACCACGTGGCCGGTGAAGATGCTGACCTGCCGCAGGTCGTCGTAAGTCATGTTGTCCGCTTCGATGTTCAGCGGCTTGTCTTTGTCGGCGCGGTCCGCGTGCGCAAGCGGCGCGAAGCCGACGAGCGGCAGCGCGACGACGAGCGCAGCAAGTGCGGCGCGGCACGCGGACAGCGCGCGCGAACGGCCGGTATCAAAACGGGGGTGCGATTCGTTCATGCAGTCACGCCTGGAATGGATTACCCGGTATGCGTTGGCTTAGTGGCCGGAATCGGACGCGGCGATTGCGCCTCTTACATTGCCGAACAGTTGCATAAACCGGGTGACATTGTTGTATTTCATGCCGCTGGCAGTCATCACGGACATGCCGCGCTGAAGTTTAACTGGCTTTTCAGTCTCGATCACATCGTCGTTGACGAGGACCCTGAAATGCTCGGAATCGGCCTGCATCTGCGGATCGCCGCCGCCGGGCGCGCGCAGGATGCGCGCGTTCTGGTACAGATTGACGATCGACGCATCCGCGTTGACCGTGCCCGTGTCGCCGGTCGCGGTGACGATCGGCTTGCCGGGCTGGAACGCACGCATCGCCGGCTTGACGAGGTCGCTCATTTCGTCGTCCTCGTAATGGACCAGCGACTGCGCGGTCAGCCGGTACTGCGTCGCGCCTGACTGGTCGAGCTCGGACACCGAAAAGTTGTCGGCGAAGTAGTCCGGCGTGTGTTCCTTCGGGCGCACCTCGTCGTCGGTCTTGCGCGGCAACGTGGCTTGCAGCAGCCACCACGTGATGCCGGCGAGCGCCGCCATCGCGATGAGCGGGATCAGCGAAGTCAGGCGAAACTGGTTCATCCCACGAGGCCCCGTTGCTCGCCGCTGCACGCCGCCGCGAGCAGTGCTTCATATTTGTGCTGGGCACGCAGCAGCGTGTCGCACACTTCGCGCGCCGCGCCGTAACCGCCGCGCGCCTCGCTGACCCAGTGGGCGCGCGCGATCACTTCGGGATGCGAATTGGCCGGCGCGGCCGCGAAGCCGACGCGCAGCATCACCGCGAGATCGACCCAGTCGTCGCCCATGTAGCCGCAGTCCTCGGCGGTGAGGCCGGTTTGCCGCAGCAGGTCGGCGAACGCCTGTGGCTTGTCCTGCACGCCCTGGTAGACATGCGCGATGTTCATTTCTTTCGCCCGCGCGGCCACGATGCCGGACTTGCGCCCGGTGATGAGCGCCGTTTCGATGCCGGCCTGGCGCAGCAGCTTCATGCCGTGGCCGTCCATCGAGTTGAAGCCTTTCATCGTGTCGCCTTCCGCCGTGAACAGCAGGCCGCCGTCGGTCAGTACGCCGTCGACGTCGAAAATCATCAGCTTCACGCGGCTTGCGCGTTCGGTAGCGGTAGGGGGAGCAACGGCCATCAGATCACCTTCTTCGAAAACAGGTCGTGCATGTTGAGCGCGCCGATCAGCTTGCCCGTTTCGTCGACGACCAGCATCTGATTGATACGATAGCGCTCCATCAGTTCCACGGCTTCGACCGCGAGATGGTCCGGCCCGATCGTGCGCGGGCCCGCGGTCATCACCGAGGCGATCGGCAGGTGGCGGAAATCGCCGTCGCGTTCGAGCACGCGGCGCAGGTCGCCGTCGGTGAAGATGCCCGTCACACGGCCCTCGCGGTCGACGACCGAGGTCATGCCCATGCGCTTCGCGGTCAGTTGGAAGAGGGCATCGCTGACGGTTGCCTCGGGGGTGACCTGCGGCAACTGGTCGCCGGTGCGCATGACGTCGCGCACGTAGGTGAGCAGGCGTCGGCCGAGCGCGCCGCCCGGATGCGAGCGCGCGAAGTCGTCGCGGCCGAAGCCGCGCGCGTCGAGCACCGCGACCGCGAGCGCATCGCCGAGCGCGAGCGCGGCGGTGGTGCTGGCGGTGGGCGCGAGATTCATCGGACAGGCTTCCTTCGCGACGCCGGAATTCAGATGCACATCCGCGAGTTGCGCGAGGCTTGAGCCAGGACGGCCCGTCATCGCGATCAGCTTCGCGCCGATCCGCTTGATGAGCGGCAGGATCGCCATCAGCTCCTCGGTTTCGCCCGAATTGGACAGCGCGAGAAATACGTCGTCGGCGGTGACCATGCCGAGGTCGCCGTGGCTTGCTTCCGCCGGATGCACGAAGAACGCGGGTGTGCCGGTGCTTGCCAGCGTGGCCGCGAGTTTGCGGGCCACGTGGCCGGATTTACCGATGCCGGAGACGACCACGCGTCCACGGCAACCCAGGATGAAATCGACAGCGCCGACGAAACTGCCGTCGAGCTGGTCGCGAAGCGCGCGCACGGCGTCCGCTTCGATGTCGAGTACGTCGCGAGCAAGCGTGAGTGCCCTGTCGCCATTGATTTTCGCTATCATTCGCGGAGTATAGCAAAGGCGCCTGTTCGCCGCGCCGGGCCTGCTGTGCCGAGCCGCTGTCTGCATCGGCCTGTCGACAATCCCTTTTTCAGCTGCTTTGCCGCCTTTTTGCAGCTTTTTTGCCGGCCCAATCAATCATCTCGCACGGCGTTCTCGTGCGCGGTTCCGCTGACGAACGAGGACGCTTCACCCATGCGTTTTTGCCGATGATTTCCCCGCTCGAAATGACGCTGTTTCTGCTGCTGGCATCGGTGGCGGGCGTGGTGATCTTTCGCTTCCTGAATCTGCCGCCGATGCTCGGCTACCTGACGGTCGGCATCGTCGTCGGGCCGCATGCGTTCGGGCTGATTCCCGATTCGGCGGGGGCGCAGAATCTCGCGGAATTCGGCGTCGTGTTCCTGATGTTCTCGATCGGGCTCGAGTTTTCGCTCGCCAAGCTGCGCACGATGCGCCGGCTCGTGTTCGGACTCGGCTTGCTGCAGGTGATCGGCACGGTCGCGGTGGCCGTGTCGCTCGGCTTCGTGCTCGAGCGTTGGGTGCATATCACGTGGCAGGCGAGCGTCGCGCTGGGCGGCGCGCTGGCGATGTCGTCGACGGCGATCGTCAGCAAGATGCTCGCGGAGCGGCTCGAAATCGAAACCGAGCACGGCCGCAATATCTTCGGCGTGCTGCTGTTTCAGGATCTCGCGGTGGTGCCGCTGTTGATCATCATTTCGGCGCTCGGCGGCCGCTCGGAGAATCTGGTCAGCGCGCTCGGCGTCGCGGCGATCAAGATCGTCGTGGCCCTCGCGCTGCTGCTGATCGTCGGGCAGCGCTTCATGACGCGCTGGTTCAACGTGGTCGCGCGGCGCCGCTCGCAGGAGCTGTTCGTCCTCAATCTGCTGCTGGTGACGCTCGGCGCCGCGTTCATCACCGACAAATTCGGGCTGTCGCTCGCGCTCGGCGCGTTCATCGCCGGCATGCTGATCGCCGAGACGCCGTATCGGCATCAGGTCGAAGAGGACATCAAGCCGTTTCGCGACGTGCTGCTCGGGCTCTTCTTCGTGACCACCGGCATGCTGCTCAATCCGCGCGTGATCTGGGAGCATCCGCTCGTCGTGCTGGCCTTTTTCCTCGGCCCGGTGCTGCTGAAATTGGTCATGATCACCGGCCTTGCGCGGCTCTTCGGCGCGACGCCGGGCGTCGCGATGCGTACCGGTATCGGTCTCGCGCAGGCGGGCGAGTTCGGCTTCGTGCTGCTGAACCTGATCCTCGACCGACATCTCGTCGACGCGACGCTGTTGCAGGCGATTCTCGCCGCGATGCTGCTGTCGATGCTCGCCGCGCCGTTCATGATCCAGAACGCGGACCGTGTCGTGCTGCGGCTGTCGTCGACCGAATGGATGATGCAGTCGTTGCAGATGACGCGCATCGCCACGCAAAGCCTGAAGCAGAGCGGCCACGTAATCATCTGCGGCTACGGCCGCGCCGGGCAGAACCTCGCACGCATGCTCGAGCATGAAGGGCTCTCGTATGTCGCGCTCGATCTCGATCCCGACCGTGTCGCGGCGGCCGCGGCAGCCGGCGAATCGGTCGTGTTCGGCGACGCGGGGCGGCGCGAGTCGCTGCTGGCCGCCGGCCTGCATCGCGCGGCCGCGATCGCGATCACCTACGCGAACACGCCGTCGGCACTGCGCGTGCTGCACAACATTCACGAGATGGAGCCGACGCTGCCTGTCATCGTGCGCACCGTCGACGATGCCGATCTGGAGAAACTGCTCGCCGCCGGCGCGACGGAGGTGATTCCGGAGATCGTCGAGGGCAGCCTGATGCTTGCGTCGCATACGCTCGTCGTGATGGGTGTGCCGATGCGGCGCGTGGTGCGGCGCGTCGAGGAGATGCGCGACGAACGCTATTCGCTGTTGCGCGGCTATTTCCACGGCGCCGACGACATCGACGACGACGACGGCCACGAGCAGGTGCGGCTACAATCGGTGCCGGTCGACGAGAGCGCCGACGCGGTGGGCCGTACGCTCGCCGAGGTTGGCCTGTACGAACTCGGTGTCGAAGTGACCGCGATCCGCCGGCACGGCATCCGCGGCGTCGAACCGGACCCGTCGACGAAACTGCGCGCGAGCGACATCGTGGTGCTGCGCGGTCTGCCCGAACAACTGGCGCAAGCCGAGGAGCGGCTGTCGAAGCATCGCCGCGCCGCTGCGGCCTGAACCCGTGAGCCTGGCCCGTTCTGGCGGGCGACCCTGATTCAAGCCTTTCACCGGACCTGTCGAGGTCCATCCGGAGACATCATGTCCAAGGCGCTCGCGAGCGCGCCGCTCGATGCGGCCGACTACATCAGAAGTCACATTCGCACGGTGCCCGACTGGCCGCAGCCGGGCGTGCAGTTCCGCGACATCACGCCGCTGCTGCGCGAGCCGAAGTCGCTGCGTGTGCTGATCGACCTGTTCGTGCAGCGCTATATCGACGCGAAGCTCGACTACATTGCCGGCCTCGATGCGCGCGGCTTCATCATCGGGCCGATCGTCGCCCATGAGTTGAGCGTTGGCTTCATCCCGATTCGCAAGGCGGGCAAACTGCCGTACAAGCGGATCTCGCAATCGTATGAACTGGAATACGGTACCGCGACCGTCGAGATTCACGAGGATGCGTGCGAGCCGGGCGACCGCGTCGTGATCATCGACGATCTGATCGCGACCGGCGGCACGATGATGGCCGGCAAACTGCTGCTCGAGCGGCTCGGCGCGGTCGTCGTGGAAGGCGCGGCGATCGTCGATCTGCCGGAGCTGGGCGGCTCGAAGCTGCTGGGCGAGGGCGGTCTTGCGCTCTATACCGTGACGAGTTTCGACGGTCATTGAACCGGGAGGTAGTCACGGCGCGTGCCGTGACGCGCGGTAGCGTTTCCCGCCGTACCAGCGGCTAAAGTCGCATGAGCCGCACAAGCCCCGTTGGCCGAGCAAAACCAACCGGGCTCAACGATATGGCTCACCCATCATGGTTCACCAGTCGCCCAACCAGAAGACCACCACGATGCCCAACTTCCTGCTGTTTCTTGCCACCTCGATCGCGATCACCGTGGCGCCCGGCCCGGACAATCTGCAGGTGCTCGCGCGCGGCATCTCGCAGGGCCGCGCGGCCGGCCTGGTCGCCGCGCTCGGCTTTGCCGCCGGCATCACGTTTCATACGACACTCGCGGCGCTCGGCGTCGCCGCGCTGCTGCGCTCGTCGCCGCTCGCGTTCGAAGCGATCAAGCTCGCCGGCGCCGCGTATCTGGTGTGGATCGGCATCAAGGCGCTGCGCAGCCAGGGCCTCGCGACCGCGCACGAGCGTGCGCCGCAGCCGCTTTCGACGGTGTTTCGCCAGAGCGTGCTCGGCAATCTGATGAATCCGAAGGTCACGCTGTTCTTCGTCGTGTTTCTGCCGCAGTTCGTGCAGCCGGACGGCGCGCAGAGCGTCACCGTGCAGATGCTGGAGCTCGGCGCGCTGTTCATGCTGCAGACCGTCGTGGTGTTTTCGCTATTCGGCGTGTGCGCGGGGATCATCGGCGGCTGGCTCAGACGGCGGCCGCGCGTGGGCCTGTGGCTCGATCGCGTGGCCGGCGCGACGTTCATCGCGGTCGGGATTCGCGTCGCCTTGCGCGACTGACAGTCGTCACGCCATCCTCCCGCTTCTGCTTTGCCCCGGTTCGCCACGACGGCGGACAGTTTGGAGTTTTCCGATGACTTTGCCCTGCATCACCGCCGCGCGCCGCTTCGACGCGAACGCGCATCGGCCGTTTCTGATCGGCGCCGAACCGGTCGGGTGGATTCGCGAGCGCGACGTGCCGCTGCTCGCGCGCTGGCCCGACGTGTTCGAGATGGCGAACGACGGCGTGACGCTCTGCGCCACGTTCGATACCGTCGATCTGCGCAGCGCGGCGCTCGCTTCCGTGATCGGCGCGCTCGCCGCCGATGGCCGCATCCCCGGCTGGCGCAACGAGACGTACGCGATCCGCAATGCGTTCGACGCGCCGCCGCTCGCGTATATCGAGCGCGCGGCGTCGCGCTTCTTCGGCACGATGACCTACGCGGTGCATCTGAACGGCGTCGTAGAATATGCGGATGGCGGGGCGCCCTTTGGCGGAGCGCCCTTTGGCGGGGCGCCGCGTGGCGCACCGCAATTGTGGATCGCGCGCCGCAGCGATACCAAGGCGACCGACCCCGGCATGCTCGACAACGTCGTCGCAGGCGGGATCGGCTGGGGCTTCGGCATCGCCGAGACGATCGTCAAGGAGTGCTGGGAAGAGGCGGGCATTCCGGCGCAGATCGCGGCGAGCGCGGTCGCGGGCCGCACCGCGCACGTGCTGCAATCGCTGCCGGAAGGCACGCAGGCCGAGCAGATTTTCATCTACGACCTCGCGCTGCCCGCCGACTTCGCGCCGCGCAACCAGGACGGCGAAGTGGGCGAACACCGGCTCGCGCGCATCGACGAAGTCGCGCGCTGGATCGAGGAAGGCGCGCTGACCGTCGATGCCAGCCTCGCGACGCTCGATTGCCTGCTGCGCCGCCGCTGGATCGACGAGGACGCGTGCGAGGGCATCGACGCGCTGTTCGCGCCGCCGGCGCTCGCCTAGCTCAGGCTCATCAGTCGAGCTCAACCCGTGCAGCCAGTACCCACTGAAACAAACCACGCATTGAAGAAGGGAGTCACCGAGGTCATGTCGACCGATCACAGCTTTATCCTCAAACTGTCGTGCGCCGACCGGCCCGGCATCGTTCACGCCGTGTCGGGCTTTCTGTTCGAGCGGGGCAGCAATATTCTCGACTCCGCGCAGTTCGGCGACAGCCGCACCGGCGAGTTCTTCATGCGCGTGCATTTTCAGCAGGTGGGCGGCGATCCGGGGCTTGACGCGCTGCGCGCGTCGTTCGTGACACTCGCCGAGCAGTTCGGCATGAGCTGGGAATTGCACGACGCGAACGTGAAGCCGCGCGTCGTGATCATGGTGTCGAAGATCGGCCACTGCCTGAACGATCTGCTGTTCCGCTACCGCACCGGTCAGTTGAACATCGACATCCCGGCGATCATCTCGAACCACAAGGAGTTCTACCAGCTCGCCGCGAGCTACGACATCCCGTTCCATCATTTCCCGCTGCTCGGCGGCACGCCCGAAGCGAAAACCGCGCAGGAAGCGCGCGTGCTCGAAGTGATCAACGAGCATCAGGCCGACCTCGTGGTGCTCGCGCGCTACATGCAGATCCTGTCGCCGAACCTGTGCGAGGCGCTCGCCGGCCGCGCGATCAACATCCACCACTCGTTCCTGCCGAGCTTCAAGGGCGCGAAGCCGTACTACCAGGCGTTCGACCGCGGCGTGAAGCTGATCGGGGCAACCGCCCACTATGTGACGACCGATCTCGACGAAGGTCCGATCATCGAGCAGGAAGTCGAGCGCGTGGACCACAGCATGACGCCGGAACAACTGACGGCGATCGGCCGCGACGTCGAGTGTGTGACGCTCGCGCGCGCGGTGAGGTGGCACGTGGAGCATCGCGTCGTGCTGAACGGCAGCAAGACGGTGGTGTTCCGCTAGGAGCCGCGCCAGTCACACTGCGCCGGTCGAGGCCGGCGCGTCGCTTTACCTGCTCGCGTTACGAACGCGCTGCCGCGCCGCCCGTGCTTCTCGCGAGATTCGCGTTTTGCGCGGAACGACGGCGCGCGTTCAGCTTCTTCAGCCAGATCAGCAGGCCCGTGACGCTCAGCACGGCCACCGCCACCCCCACCGCGCTGATCAGAATCCGCCCCCCGAGACCGAGGATGCGCCCCGAGTGCAGCGGAAACTGCACCTGCAGGAAGATGTCGCCGGCCGTGCCTCGGCCGGGAATCCGCGCGGCGAGCCGCTTGCCGGTGGCGGCGTCCCAATACATCCACGGGTTGCCGAGGCCGGTGTCGCCGTGGTCGTTGCCGGACGTGTAGAAGCCGACGCCATACGCGTGCATGAATTCGGCGTAGTAGAGCCCGCCCGGCGGCGCGGCGACATGCATTTCCTTGCCGGCCTGCCCGGCGAGTTCGACGATGCGCTCGCGGCTCAGCACCTGATCGCCGGGTTGCGGCGCGCGCAGGATTTCGGGGTTGCTGAACGGATCGGGTGTCAGCGTCGACAGTCGTGACACGATCGGCCGCACCACCTGGGACGACAGATTCATCGAAATCGACGTCAGCGCGACGATCGCCAGCAGACCCCAGATCCATACGCCGCCGGAGCGGTGCAGATCGAACGTCAACGCATAGCCGCCGCGTTTCAGGCGGAACGTGAACGACTTGCGCCAGGCCTTCAGGCTCGGAAACGACAGGCACAGCGCAATCACGCAGTCAAAGAGCCACACGATGCCGACGATCCCCATCAGCCAGGTGCCAAGGTCGACACCGCCGGTAAACGGCAACTGCAGCGTGTAGTGCAGCTTGTAGATGAACGGAATCAGGTTGAGTCGCGCGAGCGACACGGCGCCCCACTCGCGGCGTCCCTGGATCTCGCCGGTGACGGGATCGACGGCGATCTGATTGAAATCGAGCGGATAGGGCTGCTTCGTCGCCGGATCGGTGCGCGGCAGCACCATCATCTGCAGCGTGTGGCCCGGTTCGACCGCGAGCGGCAGATAGGTCACCCGAAGACGCGGATCGGCGGCTTCGACGCGATTCGCCAGTTCGAGGCCGGACAGCGTCGGCCCGACCGTGCGAGCCTGGTAAAACGACGGGTTCAGCGCGGCATCGAACTCGTGGTCCCACGCGATGATCGCGCCCGTAAGGCCTGCGACCAACAGAAACAGTGCGGTCGCGACGCCGAACCAGCGGTGCAGGCGGACAAGCTGGCGTCTCATGCGCGAGCCGGCAACGCGCAACAGGGACCCAGACGGAGACGCGCGTGGGAGATCAGGCGAAACGTCACGATGCGGACTGGGTGTAAATAGGAATTGTTCGCATCTTAGGGGTTGACGCGGTCGGCTGCAAGTTTTCTGTCAGCAAGAGGCGACGATGCAGGGTCACGGGAAGCAAAAAAAAGCGGCACCGAAGTGCCGCTTGCGCTTTCGTCGGCTGCATGGACTGCCGCGTGTGCTGCAGAGCGCTAGTGAGTGCTGACTTTTGCTACTCGACCCAGCCCAACTCACACCAACCGCAAATAAATGAGCTCCCGCTTGATGTACGCATAAAAAATCGGCGCCGCGATGACCCCGGCGATACCGAACGCCGCTTCCATCACCAGCATCGCGATCAGCAGCTCCCATGCGCGCGCCTCGATCTGCCCGCCGACGATGCGCGCGTTCAGGAAGTACTCGAGCTTGTGAATCAGGATCAGGAACACAAGTGACATGATCGCCGCCGGAAAACTCACCGACAGCGCGACCGCGACGATGATCGTGTTCGAGATCAGATTGCCGATCACCGGCAGCAGACCCACGATAAACGTGACGAGCACGAGCGTCTTCGACAGCGGCAGCTGGTCGTGGAAAACCGGCAGGATCACGAGCAGGAAGATCGCGGTGAACACCGTGTTCAGCGCGGAGATCTTCACCTGCGCGAATACGATGCGGCGAAACGCGTCGGCAAAACGCGTGACGCGCGTGACGAACGCGGTGGACAGCGGCAGCCGCTGGATATGCTTCTGCGCGCCGACCGCGATGATCGCGCCGATGATCATGCCGAGCAGCACGTGCGTGAACGCGCGCGCCACGGTCGTGCCGCTTTGCTGCAGCATGTTCGCGTGCGTGTGCATCAGTTCGGCGGCCTTCGTCTTCATCTGCTCGGTGTCGACCGGCAGATAGTTCGCGACGAATTGGGGAATCCTGCCGCGCGCCTGGTCGATCAGTTGCATGGCCTGATCGAGCAGAGCCTGCACGCTCGGCACGTCGTTCTCGAAATGCGAGATGATGCCGAGCGTGAGTCCCGTCAGCGCGCCGACGATCAGCGTCGACAGAATCACCACCGCGAGCCAGCGCGCCCGCTTGCTCGACATGTGACGCTCGATGCGCGGCGCGATCGTATGCACGAGCTGAAACACCAGCAGCCCGGCGAGCAGCGCGCCGAGCAGCTTCAGTTCGATCACCGCCCACATGCCGAACAGCATCACCACGTAGCTGCCGATCTCGACCGCCGACAGCTTCGGCAGACTCATGTCGCTGGTCAGCCTGACCGGGCGCGGGCGCAGGTCCTGCACCCGATCTTCTTCGCGCGCCTGATTACGCTTGGTCATGGCTTATCCCGTCTCCAACCTCGGTAGTGCAGCGTTACTTTGTGGTGGCGGCGCGCTTGAGCAGCGGCGCCAGATATTTGCCGGTAAAACTGGCCTTCGACTTCGAGACCTGCTCGGGCGTGCCCTGGGCGATGATCTGCCCGCCGCCGGCGCCGCCTTCGGGGCCGAGATCGATGACCCAGTCCGCAGTTTTGATTACATCGAGATTATGTTCGATGATCACGACGGTATTACCCTGGTCACGCAACCGGTGTATGACTTCCAGCAACTGCGCGATATCGTGAAAGTGCAGGCCGGTAGTCGGTTCGTCAAGGATGTATAGCGTGCGACCGGTATCACGCTTGCTCAGTTCCAGCGACAGTTTCACACGCTGCGCCTCGCCGCCCGACAGCGTGGTGGCCGACTGACCCAGGCGAATATAGCCGAGACCCACGTCCAGCAGGGTTTTCAGCTTGCGCGCGACGACCGGTACGGCCTTGAAGAACTCGTACGCGTGTTCGACCGTCATGTCGAGCACTTCGCTGATGTTGCTGCCTTTGTACTGGATATCGAGCGTTTCGCGGTTGTAGCGCTTGCCGTGGCACACGTCGCACGGCACGTACACGTCGGGCAGGAAGTGCATTTCGACCTTCAGCACGCCGTCGCCCTGGCACGATTCGCAGCGCCCGCCCTTCACGTTGAACGAGAAGCGGCCCGGATCGTAGCCGCGCTCCTTGGCGGCCGGCACGCCCGCGAACAGCTCGCGAATCGGCGTGAAAAGGCCCGTGTAGGTGGCCGGATTCGAGCGCGGCGTGCGGCCGATCGGCGACTGGTCGACGTTGATCACCTTGTCGAAGTGCTCGAGGCCCTCGATCGACTCGTACGGCGCCGGCTCCGTGGCCGAGCCGTACAGATGATGCGCGACCGCGTGATACAGCGTGTCGTTGATCAGCGTCGACTTGCCCGAGCCGGACACGCCGGTCACGCAGGTCAAAAGACCCACCGGCAGATCGAGCGTGACGTTGTGCAGATTGTTGCCGTACGCCTCGACGATGCGCAGGCGCCGCTCGTCGGGATCCTTGCGCTCGTCGGGGTATTCGATCGTGCGCGCGCCGGACATGTATTGGCCCGTCAGCGACGCCGCGTTCTTCTGCACCTCTTTCGGCGTGCCCTCGGCGATCACCATGCCGCCGTGCTCGCCGGCGCCCGGGCCCATGTCGACCACGTAGTCGGCCATGCGGATCATGTCCTCGTCGTGCTCGACGACGATCACCGAGTTGCCGAGATCGCGCAGATGCTTGAGCGTCGAGATCAGCCGGTCGTTGTCGCGCTGATGCAGGCCGATCGACGGTTCGTCGAGCACGTACATCACGCCGGTCAGCCCCGAGCCGATCTGGGAAGCGAGGCGAATGCGCTGCGCTTCGCCGCCCGACAGCGTTTCGGCGCTGCGTTCGAGCGACAGGTAATCGAGCCCGACGTTGTTCAGGAACATCAGACGCGCGACGATTTCCTTGACGACCTTGTCGGCGATCTCGCGCTTCGAGCCTTCGAGACGCAGGGTCTGGAAGTAGCCGAGCGCGTCGCGCAACGGCCAGCCGCTGATCTCGAAGATGCCGCGCGCGTCGCTGTCCGCGCCGATGCGCACGAAGCGCGCCTCGCGACGCAGCCGCGTGCCCGCGCACGCCGGGCATGGCTGGCTATTCTGGTATTTGGCGAGTTCTTCGCGCACCGCGGACGAATCGGTTTCGCGGTAGCGCCGCTCCAGATTCGGGATGATCCCTTCGAACACGTGCTCGCGCACCGACGTGCGGCCGCGCTCGTTGATGTACGAGAACGGAATTTCCTGCTTGCCCGAACCGTACAGCAGGATCTTGCGGACTTTCTCCGGCAGGTCCTCGAGCGCGGTGTCGATGTCGAAGTCGTAGAACGCTGAGAGGCTCTGCAGCATCTGGAAGTAGAACTGGTTGCGCCGGTCCCAGCCCTTCACCGCGCCCGCCGCGAGCGACAGCGACGGATGCGCGACCACCCGCTTCGGATCGAAGAACGTAATCTGGCCGAGGCCGTCGCATTCGGGGCACGCGCCCATCGGGTTGTTGAACGAGAACAGGCGCGGCTCGAGTTCCTGCAGCGAATAGGAGCAGATCGGGCAGGCGAACTTCGAGCTGAACAGGTGCTCCTTGTCCGTATCCATTTCGAGCGCGATCGCGCGGCCGTCGGCGAGACGCAGCGCCGTTTCGAACGATTCGGCAAGGCGCTGCTTCACGTCGGGGCGCACGCGCAGACGATCGATCACGACGTCGATCGTGTGCTTGTCGTTTTTCTTCAGCTTCGGCAGAGAGTCGACTTCATAGATTTTCGCGGTGCCTTCGTTGGCGGTGCCGCCGCCCGAGCGCACGCGAAAGCGCACGAAGCCTTGCGCCTGCATGTCCTCGAACAGATCCGTGTGCTCGCCCTTGCGATCGCTGACGACGGGCGCGAGGATCATCACGCGCGTTTCCTCGGGCAGCGCGAGCGCCGCGTCGACCATCTGCGACACGCTTTGCGCTTCGAGCGGAATCTCGTGATCGGGGCAGTAGGGCGTGCCGACGCGCGCGAACAGCAGACGCAGATAGTCGTGGATTTCGGTGACGGTGCCGACCGTCGAGCGCGGATTGTGCGAGGTCGCCTTCTGTTCGATCGAGATAGCCGGCGACAAGCCTTCGATCAGGTCGACGTCCGGCTTTTCCATCAGCTGCAGGAACTGCCGCGCGTAGGCGGACAGACTTTCGACGTAGCGCCGCTGTCCTTCCGCATACAGCGTATCGAACGCCAGCGACGATTTGCCGGAGCCCGAAAGCCCCGTGATAACGACGAGCTTGTGACGCGGTAGGTCGAGATTGACGTTCTTCAGGTTGTGGGTGCGAGCCCCACGAATACGGATTTGTTCCACGGATTTATTCCATGAACTGCGGAAAGGGAAAGAGGCCAAACCTGCTACTATAACGACTTTTCCAGACCGCCGTTACGGTGTGCTGACAGCGGGAAAAAGGCGAAACTGGGGCCGTTTTCCGTGAGTACAAGATGCCGCGAGGGACGAGCGGGGGCGATGGGGCACGGGCTTTGCGCGTCTCGTCGGCGCGGACCCGCCGATATGCCGGGGCTAGCCGCCTGCCTGTTCGTTCTGCTCCACTGTGCCGGCGGCCAAGGCTGTCCCCACGGGCTCGCCGCCCGGTTCATTCAAACAACGCTTCGATGTCCAATCCGTCCGCCATCTCCACACGCATGAGCGCGCCCGAATTGCGCGCGACCGTGTCGCTTGCCGCCATCTTCGCGCTGCGCATGCTGGGTCTCTTCATGATCATGCCGGTGTTCTCGATCTACGCGAAGACCATTCCCGGCGGCGAAAACGTGCTGCTCGTCGGCATCGCGCTCGGCGCGTACGGCGTCACGCAGTCGATGCTCTACATCTTCTATGGCTGGATCTCCGACAAGGTCGGCCGCAAGCCGGTGATCGCGACGGGCCTGCTGATCTTCGCGATCGGCAGCTTCGTCGCGGCGGCCGCGCACGACATGACGTGGATCATCGTCGGCCGGGTGATTCAGGGGATGGGTGCGGTGTCGTCGGCGGTGATCGCGTTCATCGCCGATCTGACCTCGGAGGAACATCGCACGAAGGCGATGGCGATGGTCGGCGGCAGCATCGGCGTGTCGTTCGCGGTCGCGATCGTCGGCGCGCCGATCGTGTTCCACTGGCTCGGCATGAGCGGGCTCTTCACGCTGGTCGGCGTGTTCTCGATTCTCGCGATCGGCGTCGTGATATGGGTCGTGCCCGATGCGCCGAAGCCGGTGCATGTGCGCGCGCCGTTCGCCGAAGTGCTGCACAACGTCGAGTTGCTGCGTTTGAATTTCGGCGTGCTCGTGCTGCACGCCACGCAAACCGCGCTGTTCCTCGTCGTGCCGCGCATTCTCGAAGCGGGCGGGCTGCCGGTCGCTTCACACTGGAAGGTGTATCTGCCGGTGATGGGGCTGTCGTTCGTGATGATGGTGCCGGCGATCATCGCCGCCGAGAAGCGCGGCAAGATGAAGATCGTGCTGCTGTCGGCGATCGCACTTATCCTGATCGGCCAGTTGTTATTGGGCGTTGCTCCGCATACGATTCTGAGTGTGGCGGCGATCCTGTTCGTGTACTTTCTCGGCTTCAATATTCTCGAGGCCTCGCAGCCTTCGCTGGTGTCGAAGCTCGCGCCCGGTACCCGCAAGGGAGCCGCGGCCGGCGTGTACAACACCACGCAGTCGATCGGTCTTGCGCTGGGCGGAATGGTCGGCGGCTGGCTGCTGAAGGTGAACGGCCAGAGCGCGGTTTTCTTCGCCTGCTCCGGGCTGGTATTTTGCTGGCTTATAATCGCCGCAAAGATGAAACAGCCGCCGCGCAAGGCATAACACAGCGTACTCGGGGCACCTCCCGAATCATCCAGAACTCACCCGGCGGCGGGCAGAGGCGCTCTTCTGGTCTCGGGCCTGCCGGCCGCGAGACGCGAACCGCGTAGTGCCGCGCCGCCTGCAACAGGAATCAACAGGAGAAATTCATGGCATCCGTGAACAAGGTCATTCTGGTCGGCAACCTCGGCGCCGATCCGGAAGTCCGCTATCTTCCGAGCGGCGACGCAGTGGCGAACATCCGCCTTGCGACGACGGACCGCTACAAGGACAAGGCGTCGGGCGAGATGAAGGAAGCCACCGAGTGGCACCGCGTCGCGTTCTTCGGCCGCCTCGCGGAAATCGTGGCGGAATATCTGAAGAAGGGCTCGTCGGTGTACCTCGAAGGGCGCATCCGCACGCGCAAGTGGCAGGCGCAGGACGGCACCGATCGCTATTCGACCGAGATCGTCGCGGAGCAGATGCAGATGCTCGGCGGCCGCGGCGGCGCGTCGATGGGTGGCGGCGATGAAGGCGGTTATAGCCGTGGCGAGCCGTCGGAGCGCAGCGGCGGCGGCGGTGGTCGCGCGATGTCGTCGGGCGGCGGTTCGCGTGGCGGTAGCGGCGGTGGCGGTGCGAGCCGTCCGAGCGCGCCGGCTGGCGGCGGCTTCGACGAGATGGACGACGATATTCCGTTCTGATCGTTGCGGCTCGATGCCGAGCCGACCAGCGTCCCGCTGATCGACACAAAAACAGAGGCCCGCTTTCTGCCAGGAAAGCGGGCCTTTCTGCCTTCTGTTTGCCGGCATTTTTTACGTCACGCGCGCGGACGGGGCATTCCGTCAGAAACTCACCGACTCAAATGCTCCAACGTATCCCGCAACGGCAGACTCGAAATCACGATCGGCCCGGTGAACGGCGTGTCGAGATCGACGATCACATAAACCGCCGAAGCAATCGACACCGCTCCCAGCGATATCGTCACCAGCGCCAACGCATTACGCGGCGCGATCAACCCGAAGCTCAGAAAGATCACGCCTAGCCAGAACGTCAGCGTCTTGAAGAACGGCCGCGAAATCGAGCTGTGCGCTTCCTCGATGATTTTCCAGCGCGCATCGATGACGCGCCGGTACTGCGTCAACGCGTCATCGAGTGCACGTTGCTGCAACGCATCCTGCGTGCGCAACTGTCGCAATTGCCGCCCCACCGTGGTCAGCATGTCGCCCAGATGCACGTTTTCGAGTTGCTGCGGATTGCCCGGCGGCCCGAGATCGCGCGGATAGTCGCCGCTCGGCGCGGGCTCGCGCGGCCATGTCGAAGCGATCGCCGCCGCCGTGTACTGGCGCAACAGGCGCCGCGATTCGTCGGCCGCGCTGCCGAGCTCGCGCAGCGTCGAGTCGAATTCGATCAGTTCGGCCGCATAGCTGCGCATATCGTTCGACGCGGTGTCGAAGCTCGCTTTCGCCGATGCCGTCATCAAACCCAGCACCAGCGCGGCGAACGTCACCAGCATGCCGATCACGAGCTGCACGAGCTGTACGGTCTCGTGTGCCTTGTGCTCTTCCGGCAGCAGCGGCCGCACCCCGACGCCGAGGCCGGTGGCGATCAGCAGCAGCGCGAACACGAGTACGGCCGAACCGATTTCCGACATGGGCGCGCTCCGGGCAGGAAGGGGCTTCGACACAAGGGCTTCAGCAAACGGGCTTCGAGACTCTATTGATGTAACGCAAGCCGGGCGAGCGATCAACCATAAAGTTTTCGGCCGATACGCCGTTGTCCCGAATGTGCTGTTTGCTTAATTTTCAGATAAGTTGCGGACCGGGCCGAACGGCGTGGGCGCAGCCTGCGTGGCCATGCAGCTATCGTCAACGATACGGAATCATCGGCCGGGCAGCCCAAGGAGACCAGTCCGATGTTGAAAAAGCTGTCGATTCGCACCAGCCTTACCCTGATGATCGTGTTCTTCGGCATCGTGCTGCTGCTCGGCGCGGCCGCGGGATTGTTGTCGCTGCGCTCGTCGAACGCGTCGCTGCAACAGATGTACACGGTCGACACGCCCGCCGTCGCCGACCTCGAAGGCAGCGCCGGCCAACTGCTGCGCCTGCGGCTCGCGCTCGCGACGTACGCGTCGCTCGTCGCGCTGAACGATCAGGACGGCGCGAACGCCGTGCTCAAGCGCTTCGATCAGTACCGCAAAGCCTCTGACGAGCGGCTTGCCCACTATTTGAGCCATGCGGGCACGGATGCCGATGAGCAGCGTCTGATCGCCGACATGCAGCAGAAGCGCGACGCGTTCCTGCACGACGGCGTCGACCCGACCCTCGCCGCGCTGAAGTCGAGCGACACCAACGCCTTCCAGCAATTGCAGGCGCATAAACTGCCGTCGCTGTACAGCGCGTACGAGAAGGCCATGCTCACGCTCGAGCAGTTGCAGCTCGATCACGGCGCACAGCGCTACAAGGATGCGCAGGACCTGTTCTACGCGATCAGCACGGCGGTGGCGATCGGCATTGCGCTGTCGCTGGTCGGCGGCTTGCTCGCCCGCTTCGTGCTCGTGCGCGCGATCGTCACGCCGGTCGATGCGACGATCGCGCAGTTCCAGCGCATTGCCAACGGCGACCTGAGCGGCCGCATCGAGGTGCTCAGCGACAACGAGATGGGCCGTCTCGCGGCCGCGCTGCGCAAGATGCAGGAGTCGCTGATCGCGACGGTCAACGCGGTTCGTCAAGGTACCGAATCGATCGATACCGGCGTCAGCGAGATCGCGGCCGGCAACGCCGATCTGTCGCAACGCACCGAGGAGCAGGCGGCGGCGCTCGAGGAAACGGCCGCGAGCATCGAAGAGCTGACCACGACGGTCAAGCAGACGGCCGACAACGCGAAAGAGGCGAGCTCGCTCGCGCAGGGCGCCTCGACGCTGGCCGCGCAGGGCGGCGAGCTGACCGAGCAGGTGGTCGGCACGATGCACGGCATCGTCGACGATTCGCGGCGGATTGCCGATATCGTTGGCGTAATCGAGGGCATCGCGTTCCAGACCAACATCCTCGCGCTGAACGCCGCGGTCGAGGCGGCGCGAGCGGGCGAGCAGGGACGCGGCTTCGCGGTCGTCGCGAGCGAAGTGCGCTCGCTCGCGCAGCGCAGCGCGGCGGCGGCCAAGGAGATCAAGGGCTTGATCGACGCGTCGACGACCCGCGTGGAGCAGGGCTCGCAGCTCGTCGAGCGCTCGGGCACGACGATGAACGACATCGTCGGCGCGATCGCGCGCGTCAGTTCCATCATGAACGAGATCGCGGCGGCGGCGCTCGAACAGAGCACCGGCATCGATCAGGTCAATCGCGCGGTCGGTCAGATGGACGAGGTCACGCAGCAGAACGCGGCGCTCGTCGAGCAGGCGGCCGCGGCGGCGAGTTCGCTGGAAGATCAGGCGCGGCGCCTGTCGACGGCGGTGGCGGTGTTCCGGACCGGCAGCGAATCGCGCAGCCGTGCTTCGGCGCCCGGCGCGAAGCTGTCCGGTGTTGCCGGCGAGCGAAGACTGGACAGCGAGTTTGTCGCGGCGTAACGCGAGCCGTTGCGCTGCGTCAACCCGCGACCTCTCACCGTCCCACTACTGCATGGCCGCGTAATACCTCGCCACGGCATCGATTTCCTCGGGCGTCATCTGCCGCGCGACATTGCGCATCTGCTCGTTGATGTCGTTGCGCCGCGCGCCCGAAGCGAACGCCTGCAACTGCGCGGCCAGATAGGCCGCCGACTGTCCGCCGAGCCACGGCGCCGCGCCCTTGCGATCGAGTCGGCCATGACACGCGGCGCACGCTGCGATATTGCGTTGCGGGTCGCCCTGCATCACGAGCCTGGTTGCGGTCGCATCGGGTCCTTCGCCGGCTCGGGTCTTCTCGGCCGCCGCGGGGAGCGGGAGCGACGCGTAGTACACCGCCAGATCGTGCAGATCCTGGTCGCTGCGTCCCGCGATGATTGCCTGCATGACCGCGCTTTGCCGCTGGCCGCTCTGGAAGTCGCGCAATTCCTTGTAGGTCACGTCGGCGTACTGCCCGGCGAGCGCCGGCGCGGTGACCTGCACGGTGCCGAGTACGCCGTGGCACATCGAGCAGTGCTGCGTCGCGATCGTCGCGCGTCATGCGAAGAGCCGCACGAGCGCATCACGTGCATTGCTGACCAACTCGCTTTCGCCCGGACGCCGCGGCAGCAGATGAAACTCGATGGCGGGCAGCGGTGGCAAGCCGAAGTTCGCGGCACACGCCACCACGCCGCCGCCGAGCGACGACTCGTTCAGACAGGAAATCCCGAGCCCCGCCTTCAATGCGAGCTGCAGGCCCGCGACGCCCGACGCCGAATGCGACACCACGTACGGTACCTTGTGTTGGTCGAGCAGCTTGACGACGAAGCGCTGCAACTGACACGTCGACGGCAGCAGCACCAGTTGATACGGCGCGATGGGGCGGGTGGCGGCATCGGCGCAACTGGCCCATAGCAGCCTTTCGCGCCGCACGACGATGCTCGCGGCACCGGCACCGGCACCGGCACCGGCACCCGCGCCGCGCGCACGCAACTGGCCTGTGACGAGCCGCGCCGACAAACCGATGTCGAACGACGCGTGATCGTCCGCGCCGCTGTCGATCACCGCGCTCGGCAGCACCGTCACGTGCAGCTTCAGCCGCGGATGCTGTTCCGAAAACGTCTTGAGGATGCGCGCGATGTCGTGCGGCCGGTAGTAATCGGTGATCGCGATGCGCAGCTCGCCGTCGAGCGAGCGGCCTTGCAGGTCGTCGAAGGCCGCTTCGCTCATCGCGATGATGCGGCGCGCATGCTCGAGCAGGCGCTCGCCGGCGGACGTGGGACTCACACCCTGCCGGCTGCGCACGAGGAGCGGCTGGCCGGCGCGCTCCTCGAGCTTCTTCAGCTGCTCGCTTACCGACGACTGCGACAGGAACACGCGCTCCGCGCCTGCCGACACCCCGCCCGATTCGGCGACGGCGACGAAGGTCCGCAACTGCGCAAGGTCGAAACCACGCTGGCTCATGATTCGGTTTTTCCGATGGTGGCGATCTAAATTTCCGGCTTTGCCGATGGAATGCCCAGCCGTAGCATACCCTCGAACGACACACGGAGGGTGTGATGGAAAACGGATCGATGACAGCGTCGGGCGGCACCGGCGAGCGCGGCGCGCGGCATCGCTGGAAGGTGCTGGGCGTTGGTTTTGCCGCGAATGCGAGCTTTTCGGCGGCATTTTCGGGGATTCCGACGACAGCGGTGTTCCTGCGCTCGGACTACCACCTGGGCAACCACGGGCTCGGCCTCGTGCTCGGCATGCTCGGCCTGGGCATTGCGGTCAGCGAGTTGCCGTGGGGGCTGCTAACCGACCGCTGGGGCGATCGCCGGGTGCTGCTGCTCGGCTTGCTGTCGACCGCGGTCGCGCTCGCCGGTCTCGCGCTGTTCGTGTCGCCGGGCGGCGCGCATGTGCCCGGCATCGTCCCGCTCGCGCTCGGGCTGCTGTTGGTCGGACTGCTGGGCGGCAGCGTCAACGGATCGAGCGGCCGGGCGGTGATGGCGTGGTTTCGCGAAGGCGAGCGCGGCCTCGCGATGAGCATCCGCCAAACCGCCGTGCCGGCGGGCGGTGGACTCGGCGCAGTGGTCCTGCCGGTGCTCGCCTCGCACTTTGGTTTTGCGAGCGCCTATGCGGTGCTGGCGGTGGCGTGCGCGATCACCGCATGGTTCGCGTGGCGCTGGCTGCACGAGCCCGCACACGCGGACGATACGCCGGCGCCCAAAGGAGTGCGCGCGGCTGCGACGGCCTGTGCTGCGGCGGCCAACGGTCGGAGGTTGGACTCCTCGAACGTCAGCGCACCGCCGCCGATGATCTCCCCATTGCGCGACATCGCGATCTGGCGCGTCGCGCTCGGCGCGGGCGCGCTGTGCATGCCGCAGATTGCCGTGATCACATTCGGCACGGTGTTCCTGCACGACTTCGGGCGTGCCGGCGTGTTCGCGATCAGCGCGACGATGGCCGCGGTGCAGACTGGCGCCGCGATCGCGCGGGTCTGGAGCGGCGCGTGGACCGACCGGCGCGGCAACCGCCGCGCGTATATGCGGGCATGCAGTCTGGTGACCGCCGTGCTGTTCGTGCTGCTCGCGCTCGCGACCGGGCTCATCGGGCTGCGTCGCGCCGGGGCGGTCGCGCCGTTCGCGCTGATGATCGTACTCGGCGGAGTTAGCGCGTCGGCGTGGCACGGCGTCGCGTTCACCGAACTCGCGACGCTCGCCGGTACTCGCCGCGCGGGCACCGCGCTCGCGATGGGCAACACCTGCGTGTTCCTCACGCTGTTCGTGACGCCGCTTGCGATTCCGGCGCTGCTGTCTATCGGAGCATGGCCGCTGGTGTGGACGGTGGCGAGCGCTTGCGCATTGCTCGCATTGCCGGTGTTTCCGCGCGCCGCGTCGACGCGTGCGATGCGCGCGACGCGTGCTTGCGATGCGGCGTGAGACATGGGGCGAACAGCGCGCGCTTTGCGTTGCCGAATTGATTTTGATTCGATTCGAATCACGGTGCGCATATTGCCTGGTCGAACTATAAATTATCCCGATTATTGATCTGGATTAGGAACGCTCCGATTGTCGTGAATTTGCGAGGGTGATCAGATGGCTTTTCCGGCACGTCGCTTGAGTGCCGCGACGCAGATCGACGCCTGCCGCCTGCACAGCCACTGCCGCGCGCATTTCGACCATTCTTATAACGAGCGAGACTAATCGTGACAAATCTTCGAATCATTCTGGCGGACGATCACCCGTTCGTCCTGCTTGGCCTGAAATCGACACTGGAGGCGCACGAAGGTCTGTCCGTCGTCGGTCAGGCGCAGATGCCCACTGCGTTGATCGCATTGCTGCAACACACACCGTGCGACGTGCTCGTCGTCGATCTTTCCATGCCGGAGCCCGCCGGCGAGATTGGCGACGGACTCGGCCTGATCCGGCGCATTCGTGGCGAGTGGCCGTCATTGCGCGTCGTCGTCGTGACCGGGCAGACGAATGCCGCGATGTTGCGTGTCGTCGTCGCCGATGCCGCGGTCAGTGTGATCGGCAAAGCCGATTCGCTCGAGGAACTGCCGCAAGCGGTCTGCGACAGTGCGCGCGGCGCGCGCTACCTGGGCCGCTCGGTAGTCGAAACGCTCGCGCGTTTGCAGCCGGACAACGGTCGGTTCGTGTCGGCCCTGCTGCTGTCGAAGCGGCAGACCGACATCCTGCGCAGGCTCGTGAGCGGCGAGTCCATCGTGCAGATCGCGGCGGCGCTCGGCTGCCATCGCCGCACGGTGAGCCGGCACAAGCGCGAAGCGATGGCGCGGCTTGGCGTCAACGACGACCCCGCGCTTTTTTCCTGTGTGCGCGCCTGCGGCACGGTCCTCCTCGAATCGGAAGACTAAGCATCAGGCATACGGTTGTTCGTACCATTTCAGAGCGCTCTGATGTTTGTCGCAATAGAAATGCTCGACCATTGCGTGAGCGCCGGTCACACATAACAAGGTCGAGAAATGAAAGTATCGAGGAGCGCCAGACGATGAACCTCATGGCTGCATCAGGCTCGCCTGTTCGAACGATCATTGCGGATGATCATCCGCTGGTTCTGCTGGCTATAGAAAATCTGATTGGCAACTATCCGGACCTGAAGGTGGTTGGCCGTGCGGCGGATGTCGCCGAACTGTTCATCGAAGTCGATCGCAGTCCTTGCGATATCGTGCTGATGGACCTTTACATGCCAGGAGGGCACAACGACAACCGGTTCGACGTCGTCAGGCAGTTGAAGGCGCGCTATCCCAACGTGGCGCTCGTCATTCTGACAATGGAAACGGAGGCGGCGACGCTGCGCAAAGTGATGTCGCTCGGCGTGGATGGGCTGCTGAGCAAACGTGATCGTATCGATCTGATCCATGTGGCGGTGGTCATGGCGCTGGCGCGCGAATGTTTTGTCGGTCCGGCGGTGCGCGCCATGCTGGCCGATGTCACGCTGACGAAACGTCTCGACTTCGTGCGCGCCACCCTGTCTCGCCGAGAGTTCGAGGTTTTTACGCAATACGCGTCAGGACTCGGCGTCACGGAAATCGCCACGCGGCTGGGACGTAGTGTGAAGACGATCAGCGCGCAGAAGTGCATGGCCATGCGCAAGCTGTCGCTGAATAGCGACGCCGAACTGTTTCGCTTCGCAGTCGAGTATGGCGTAGTGCCAGAAGGGCTTGGTCAAAGCCGTTAAGCGAGCGGCAACATTCTGCGCAGGCGCGCAGCGAATATATCGGCATAACCGGGGGACACATTTCGTGCGGTATGCCCGATCGACACCATAAAAAAGTCACGGAAAAGAATGCCAAACAAGATTCACGTCGTCGTGGCGGACGATCACGACTCCATTCGCGCGGGCGTCCGATCTCTGCTGCGCGACAAGCCAAATATCGAAATTGTCGGCGAAGCTGCCGACACCCGTGGTCTCGCGAAGCTGCTCGATGCCTGCGCATGCGACGTCGTCGTGTCGGACATCGGCATGCCGGGACTCGACGGAGACACCAGCGCGGTGCCGCTATTGCGCCGGCTGCTACGGCGCACGCCGCATCCCCACGTGGTCGTGCTGACCATGATTGGGCGCGCGCATGTGTTGGCCGGCTTGCGCAATATCGGCGTGACTGGAATCGTCGACAAGCGCGACGCCGTGGACGCATTGATCGACGCAATCGAAGCCGTTGCCGCCGGGGGCACCCATCTATCGGAACAGGTTCGGGCCGCACTTGCGACCGCGGAGCCTGCGCCGCCCCGGCGCGGCGGTGTGATGAGCGCACGCGAGTGGGAGGTGTTTCAACTCTATGTGCGAGGCCTCGCGGTGCACGAGATCGCCACACGTCTGCGACGTAGCGACAAAACCATCAGCACGCAAAAACGCAGCGCGATGCGCAAGCTCGGACTGGAAACAGAAGCCGACCTGATCAACTACGCCACTCAGATTGGGCTGATATGAGGCGCAGCAACGGTCACAAATTCTTTTCTCGATGGATTTGAGGTAGCCCTTATCAGACTTATCTGATTGCCGTGGCGTGGGGGGCACCCAATAATCTTGGCCGCCTGTCATTGCGCGCCTTGCGCCGCAACTGCCAAGCGGCTGGTTCGTGATCCGATTACCAATGGATCAGGGGAATCCGGTGCAGACCTCTTCGCGCGATCGTTTGGCGTCTGTGCCTCATACTTGATGGACGGGATAGAGATGTTTGCGCTAGGCAAGCGATTGTGCAGCGAGGGTGTGGGTACGGCTTGGCTCGTGTTCGTCGGCTGCGGCAGTACGGTGCTGGACACCACAGGCGTGCTGCAGGGCACTGGCGCGTTGCAAATGTCGTTGGCGTTCGGTCTTGCGCTTGCTACCGGCAGCTATGCCTTCGGCAAGATTTCCGGCGCGCATTTCAATCCTGCCGTCACCATCGGCCTGACGATCGCGCAGCGCTTTCCCGTGCGTGATGTCTTGCCCTATATCGCTGCGCAAATCTGGGGCGCAATAGTCGCCGCGGCGCTTCTCGCCTACCTCGCCAGCGGCCGGCCAGGTTTCGAACTCTCCGCGAGTGAATTCGCGGCGAACGGCTTCGGCGCTCATTCGCCCGCCGACTATCCATTGCATGCGGCGCTCGTCGTGGAATGCGTGCTGTCGTTCGTGTTTGTCGGAGCGTGCCTGCTGGTCGTCGTTCGAAAAGAGGTGGCAACGATTGCGTCATTCATCACCGGCGCATGTCTGATGCTCGTCTACCTGGTGTCCATTCCGATCACCAATGGAGCGGTCAATCCCGCACGCTCGACCGCGCAGGCGCTGTTCGTCGGCAACTGGGCGCTGGATCAGTTGTGGCTGTTCTGGGCCGCGCCGTTGGCCGGAGCAATCGCGGCTGGCGTGCTGTTTTCGTTTCTGGACGGCGGAGCCGATTCGTCTTCGGTGTCGTTGGTGGATGGGCAGGGTGACGTTTCGTGAGCGAGGGGCGGTACTCACCACTTCCGGTCGATGCGGTGCTGACATTGGGGCTGCGGCGTTTGTTGCGGTGTCTTTGGCCGCGCTCGCCGCGCCACTCAATGACGCATTGGCTCGCGTTTTTCCTGCTGGCGGTTACGGATGCGGTCTGCATGGCCGGACCTGCCGGCGCTGCGTCACAGCCACCCGTAATTTCCGCAGTGGGAGCGGGTTCTTCCGCGTCGTCATCCATTGCATTTCCTGCCAGATTGACGGTCGGCATTCTCGAAGGAGGCTGGGCGCCGTTCGACATTCCGCTGGGCGGCCGGCTCGCCGGCGTCAGCGGCGACCTGTTGCGCGCGCTCGTGGGGCCGAACGTCGTCATCGGGACGAAGAGCTTTCCCGACATGGCCAGGCTGGTCGCCGCGGCTTGCGCCGGCGAGGTCGACCTGCTGACGAGCATAGCGCGCACGCCGGAGCGCGAGCGCTGCCTCAGCTTTACGGCTCCTTACTTCCACTCGTTCGCCTCGGCCGTCGTGCGTCGCGACGACGCCCGGCATGTGAACCCCGCCGACCTCGCTGGCGCGCGTATCGCGATCGAGCGCGGTTTTGCGCGTGAGCGTTTGTTGCGCGCAGGTTTTCCTCGCGCGAGTATCGTCTCGTTCGCGAGCACGCACGAAGCGCTGAACGCGCTACTGCATGGCGATGCAGACGTCTACTTCGGCTTCACGCCGGTCGTGCAATACGAACTGGCGACCGACGCGTATCGCAAGCTGCGCGTAGCGTTCGAGCAAGGCGGCAAAGCGCTCGACCTGCGCTTTGCCGTATCGCCTCGCCAGCCTGCTTTGCGCGATCAGCTGAACCGCGCGCTCGTGTCGATGAATCCCGCCGAGGCCGCCGCGATACGCGCGCGCTGGCTGTCCGGCAACTTCAACGCGGCGCCCGCGCCGCATGCACCACGCTTCATGTTGACGCCGGAAGAGAAGAACTGGCTGCGTTCGCTGCCGCCGTTGCAGGTCGGCTTCGACAACGACTGGGCGCCGTTCAGCTATGTTGATTCCGCAGGCCGCCCCGTCGGTCTGACCGCCGATTACCTCGCGTACCTGAGCAGCACGCTCGGTGTCGTGTTCAACCGCGCGCGCATGGCCGACTGGGCCGCCGCCGTCGAGGCGTTCCAGCGTGGCGACCTCGCGATGCTGTCCTCCACATCGAGTCGCGCCGCGCTTCTGGTAGGCGCCGACCATAGCCGGGTGTACGAGAGCGATCCGCTGGTGATCGTCGGGCGCAGTGGCGCGCCGCCCCCGTGCTCGTTCGACGACATCACGTCGTGCCGCGTCGTGATGTCGCCGCACGTGGCCGGCTCGGTGCCGCTCGCGTTGGAAGCGGTGCCGGTCGATCACATCGTCGTCGCGGCGAGCCTGGGCGAGGCGCTGCGCATGGTCGCGAGCGGCGAGGCCGACGTGCTGGTCGGCAACGCGGCCGCGATCAACGTGCAACTGCGGCAGCACTACGTCGGCGCGCTCAGGGTGCTCGACTCGCTCGGCGAATCCGACTCGTTGTATTTTGCTGTGCGCGAGGATCTGAGCCCGCTCGTCAAGCTGATCGATCGCGCGTTGCAGGCGATGCCGGCAGCCGAAAAGCAGCGCATCCGGCGCAAGTGGGTGAGTCCCGCCGCGCCGGACAACGCCGTATGGAGCGTGACTGCGGTGCGGCTGCTGCCGGTGCTGATCGGCATAGGCGTCGTGCTGCTGGTCACGTTGCGCGCGTACGTGCTGCTGCAACGCGAAGTCCGGCTACGCAAGCAGACCGAGCGCGAACTCGCACTGCAATTGAACTTCCAGGAAACGATGATGAAGACGGTGCCGTATCCGCTCATCGCGAAAGGCCTGGACGGACGGTACATCGCGATCAACGAGGCCTATGAGAAAGCGTGCGGGCTGGAGCGGAAGGACGTGCTCGGGCGCACGACGACCGAGGTCGGCACATGGGGCGACGCAAACAGCCGCGTGCTCGACGACATCACGGGCGAGATCCTGCGCGGCGGCGGCATCGCGAAAGTCGAACTCCAGTTCGAGGACGGCGCTGGCGAGACGCGGCATGGGATTTTCTGGACGAGCGTCTGCGAGGCCAGCGATGGGCAGCCGGCGTACGTGCTTGGCACGATGGTCGACATCACCGACATCCGGCGCGCTGAAATGCGCGCGAGCGAAACCGAACGGCGCCTGTTCGACGTCACGCGCTCGTTGCCCGCCGTCGTGTTCCAGTTGCGGCGCTCGCCGTCCGGCGCGTATTCCTTCCCGTACATCGGCGGCGACACGCGGCATCTGCTCGGCGAGGGTGATTGGCATGGGGGGGCACGAGTCGATTTCCAACGAGTGTCGGAGCTGGATCGGCCGCGCGTTCTCGCCGAACTCGAGCGTTCCGCGAGCTGCGCCTCCCCAGTGCATATGGAGTTCCGCCTCGAAAACGCCGGTCAACCAAAGTGGGTGCGGGCCGAGCTGGTGCCGCGGCGAGAAGCCGATGGCAGCGTCGTTTGGAGCGGCTATTGGGTTGACGCGAGCGTCGAGCGCGCGCGTTCGGAGGAACTCGCGCGGGCACGCGATGTGGCCGAGGCGGCCTCGCGCGCGAAGGACGACTTCTTCGCGATGATGAGCCACGAAATCCGCACCCCGATGAACGGTGTGCTCGGTCTCGTCGAAGTGCTCGAGCGCACGCCGCTCAGTACCGATCAGAGCGAAATGCTCGGCATGATCCATGAGTCGGCGGGCGCGCTGCTGCAGATTCTCGATGATCTGCTCGATTATTCGAAGATCGAGGCGGGGCGGCTCACGCTCGAAGCCGAGCCGATCGATCTGCGCGAACTCGTCGATAACGCGGTCGGCCTGCTCGCGGGGCGCGCCCACGAAAAAGGGCTGAAAGTGCGCGTCGACATCGCGACCGACGCCGCCGCGACGCTCCGCGGCGACAGCGTGCGTCTGCGCCAGATTCTGTTCAATCTGCTTGGCAATGCGATCAAGTTCACGCCGAAGGGCGAGGTGGGTGTTAGCGTGGCGGTCGTCCAGGATCGCGCGGACTCGCAGACGTTGGAGCTGACCGTTGAGGACACCGGCATCGGCATCGCGCCGGATGTGCAGGCGGGCCTGTTCGAGCCGTTCGTGCAGGCTGAGTCGTCCACCACGCGGCGCTTCGGCGGCACGGGCCTTGGGCTGACGATCTGCCGCAAGCTGATCGACCTGATGAACGGCACGCTCGCGCTGCGCAGCGAACCCGGCCACGGCACGAGGATGATCGTGCGGCTGACGATGCCGATCGTCGAGCAGCGTTATTCGATCAACGGTCTGCGCGGCAAACGCGCCGTCGTGATCACGCGAGATCCGCGCATCGGCCGCGCTCTCGCACACTTCGGCGAGGCGCTCGGGCTCGAACTGCGCAGCCTCCCGGCCGCTGCGGCGACGCAGGGCAAAAGCGACCTGCTGAGCCGCGCGGATCTGCTGTTCGTCGGCGAGGACGTCACGTTGCCCGTACAGATCGGCGCAAATGCGCGTGTCGTCACGCTGACCGAAAAGCCGATGCCGACGGGTTACCGCATCCTCGCCGACAAGGTGCGCGTGAGCATCAATCCGTTTTCGTGGCGCGGCCTCGGCGCCGCATGCGCGGCCGCGATGACGGGCCTGTCGTCGATGTCCCCGATGGTACCGCGAGCGCCAGGCGTGCCGTTCTCGACCGATGGCGTCGCGCCGCCGCCGGATCGTGAACGCGCGATCGCGAGCGGGCGACTGATTCTTGTCGCGGAAGATCACCCAGTCAATCAGGAGTTGATCCGCCATCAACTCGCCCTGCTGGGGTTCGCGTGCGACGTCGCGAACGACGGCGCCGAAGCGCTTCTCGCGCTCGAGCGCACGAGCTATGGCTGCCTGATCACGGACTGTCACATGCCGAACCTGTCCGGTTACGAACTGACTCGCCGTATCCGCGAAGCGGAGGCACTGCGCGGCGGCGCGCAGCGTCTGCCGATACTCGGCATCACGGCCAACACCGCGCCCGATGACCTGAGGCTGTGCCGCGAAGCCGGCATGGACGACAGTCTGATCAAGCCGACTCGGCTCGCCACGTTGCGCGACTACCTGAGCCGCTGGTTTGGTACCGACACCGTTCGGCACCCCGCGCCGGCAGAAACATGCGGTCGCGAATCGTCTGCGCCGGCCGGCGAGCGGCAGATCACGCAGCGCGTCGGTGTCGAACCGTACGTGCCCATCGAACTAGCACACATGACGCACTTATGGGGAAGCGAGTCGA
This sequence comes from Paraburkholderia sp. MM5477-R1, assembly GCF_050436385.1. Classification (NCBI taxonomy): domain Bacteria; kingdom Pseudomonadati; phylum Pseudomonadota; class Betaproteobacteria; order Burkholderiales; family Burkholderiaceae; genus Paraburkholderia; species Paraburkholderia sp. MM5477-R1. The sequence goes on along the minus strand of NZ_JBNDMC010000003.1, from coordinate 810,877 downwards.
CGGTCAAGGCGTTGCTCGGTTCATTCATCTCGTCGATGCGCGAAGACTTCAACGTGCTTGCGACGTTACTCGAACGCGTGGACACGGAGCGGGTGCCCGAGTGGCTGCATCGGGTGATGGGGGCGGCCAGCGTGCTGCAGTATCAGCCACTCGTACACGCGCTCGAAGCCTATCGTCGCGACATTGTCGCGAAGTCGCCCGAGCAGTTGCGTAACGAGGGGCATGCGCTAATCCGCCAATGCGAGGCGATGCTCGATGGCATCGAACAGCAGGCCGCATTGCTCGCCTAGCGGGCGGCGGGCGGTGACCTCGCGCGAATACGCGGCCGATTCAAACGGCCGCGACCAAAATCGGGACGAAAAAAAAACGCGGCCGAAGCCGCGTTAAAGATTTGGAGACATCCTTCGATGAAGGAGTCACTTCTCGCAAATCGAAGCATACCAGGAACAGCGTCATTTATTCATTACAAATCGCGCAATTAACTTTTCGATTAAATCGATTAAAACGATTTCGCACTACGTTTTTGCCGGTATTTTAGGCATATCGTGACGAACGCCTGTGCGCATTGCGCACCTTGCCCATCAGGCCTTCGGTTTTAATCACAGTCCGGTTCGAATCAAAGCGGCCCGCGCAAGCCACCATCCCAACCTCACCGGCTCCAAATGATTTGCACTAGTATGTGGAAGCTCCGCACGGCCGACACGGGTGCCGCGGCGGCGCGTCAATGTCCGGAGAAGACCATGATTTCACTGCGAAAATTGAATCTGGCCGTGGTGGTGTGGGCGCTTGCGTCGGGCGCTGCGTTCGCGGATACGGTTGCGCTGAAGGCGAATCTCCAGCCGTCGAGCGAAGTGCCGCCGCGCGTGAGTCACGGGCACGGCATGCTGAATGCGACCTTCGACACGTCCACCCAATCGCTGCAGTGGACTGTTACTTACGAAGGCTTGAGCAGTCCGGTCACCGCCGCGCATTTCCACGGTCCCGCGCCGGTTGGCCAGAACGCGAAGGTCCAGGTGCCGATCGAGAAGAATGGCCTCGCGAGTCCGATCAAAGGCACGGCGAAGCTGACCGAGCAGCAGGTCACGGATCTGATGGCGGGGCAGTGGTACTTCAATGTTCATACCGCGCAGAATCCGACGGGCGAAATTCGCGGGCAGGTGTTGCCGGCGAACTAGGCGTGGGCCTCGCGTGGGCCGAGCGCGCGTGCCGCGGCCAAAAGCAGCTTCACACCGTTAGAACCCGCCAACCAACGGCGTCCCCGCCACCGCCCGTACCATGACGGGACTTCAACGAAGGAGCATGTCCCGATGAGCTGGCAAAGCGCGCTCGCTTGCTGGTATTTGCGCAAGCAGTTCCGGCCCGAAACCCTCAAACCGTCTATCAACGTCGAGCGGGCGCGCGCGCTGACCTCGAAGCGGGTGTGGTCGCCACGCGTGCCGCGCGGCTGGCATCTTCGCGAAACGTATGGCGCGGGCGAGGCGCCGCTCGTCGGCGAATGGCTGGAACGCGTGGACGGCGGCACGGCCGGCGGCGCGGAGCCGACGGTGCTGTATTGCCACGGCGGAGGCTACTACTTCTGCTCGCCGCGCACGCATCGGTCGCTAACGTTCGCTCTCGCTACCCGCGCAGACGCGCGGCTCTTCTCCCTCGACTACCGCCTCGCGCCCGAGCATCGCTTTCCGGCCGCGCTTGAGGACGCCACCGCTGCCTATCGACAACTGCTCGCGATGGGCATCGCACCGAGCTCGATCGTGGTCGCCGGCGACTCGGCCGGCGGCGGCCTCGCGCTCGCCACGCTGGTCGCGCTGCGCGACGCCGGCGCACCGATGCCCGCTGGCGGCCTGCTGTTCTCGCCGTGGACCGATCTGGCGACGACCGGCGCGAGCCTGCGCACCAACGACAGCGTCGATCCGATGTTCTGTGGCGCCTCGATCGAGCGCGCGGCCAAGGTCTATCTCGGCGACGCGCCGGCCACGCATCCGTACGCGTCGCCGGTCTACGCGGACCTGCGCGGTCTGCCGCCGCTGTTCTTGCAGGCGGGCAGCACCGAGGTGCTGCTCGACGACGCGCGCCGCGTCGCCGACAACGCGCACGCGGCAGGAGTCGATTGCGAATGCGAGGTGTGGAAAAACCTGCCGCACGTGTGGCCGATGTTCGCGCCGTTCATGCCGGAGGCGAACCGCGCGCTCGATCGCGCGGCCGCGTTCGTCCGACGCGCGACGAGCCGCGCCGCGAACAGGGCTCAGGCGTCGAGCGTGACGTCGAGCGTCCGATAGACGGCTTCGATCGTTTGCTGGCCGTATTGCCGCTCGAGCCGCCGCACGGTGAAGTGCCCGTGCGCGACCTGCTGGAAGTGATCGATAAACACGGTGTTGACCATCGCGCCGAGCACCGCGCCGATCGCGGGAATCGATTTGGCAGCGATCTGTTCGCTGACCTGCACCGAAAAGCGCGCGGCGATCGCGTTGAGCAGCCGCAGCAGCGCCGCCGAGCCGTGGGTCGTGAAGCCCTTGCTGGCCACCTCGGACGACGCCTTCGACACCGCCTGCGCTAGCGCGCCGCGCATGAAGAAGTAGCCGAGGTCGGCGTCGTCGTCCTCGCTCGATGTACCGCCCATGCCGAGCACGGTCAGGCATTGCAGCTGCGTGTCGACCGAGGTCAGGTCCTCGCCCTCGCTGCGCGCGATGTCGCAGATCGAGCGGAACATCAGCGTAGTCGTGACCGGCAGCTCGACTGGCAGCGCGATCAATCCAAACGCCCCGCCGGCCGCGCCGGTGGTCGCGACCGCGAACTTGTGCAGCAGGTTGTTCGGCTTGTCGGGCGCGAGAAGCCTGGCGTCGTCGCGCCGGCCGAGCGTGCGTAGCGCGATCGACAGACATTTGCGCAACGCGGCCTGCGTCGCATCGGACACTTTTTGGTTGGCGAACGCCGGGATGCGCGATAGCAGCTTCTCGATCGGCGCGCCGACGACGCTCGCGAGCTTCATCGTGAGCGCGGGGCTTTCGAGCTGGTGTTTCGCGCGCCGCAGCGCGGCGAGATCCTGCTCCGATAAGGATGGTGCTGCGAGCGAACTCGGCTGCATGGGCCTCCCTGGCATGTCGTGTCCTGGATACTTCAAGGTCAGTCTACCGCGTTGCAAGACGCGTTCCGGTCCCGGTTGGAGCGTCGCATCGTGGTATGATCCCCAATCTTTTGACACGTCAACTTTTGCTCCATCAAAAATGGCTGTCCATACCGCCGCTCACCATTCGAGTGGGCAAGTCTTACCGTTCCGCGAATCCCTGCTGGCCATGCTCGGCATCTCGTTCGTCACGATGCTGGTCGCGCTCGACCAGACCGTGGTCGGCACCGCGCTGCCCACCATCGTGTCCGAACTCCGAGGCTTCGAGTTGTACGCATGGGTCGCAACGTCGTATCTGCTGACCTCGGTGATCACCGTGCCGATTTTCGGGCGGCTTGGCGATTATTACGGGCGCAAGCCGTTCGTGATTGCGTCGATCGTCGTGTTTACCGGCGCCTCGGTGCTGTGCGGCGCGGCCAACAGCATGCTGTTTCTCGTGCTCGCGCGCGGGTTGCAGGGCATTGGCGGCGGCATGCTCGTCGGCACCGCGTTCGCATGCATTCCCGATCTGTTCCCCGATTCCGTCGTGCGGCTGCGCTGGCAGGTGCTGATGAGCTCGGCGTTCGGCATCGCCAATGCGGTCGGCCCGTCGCTCGGCGGTTTCCTCACGCAGTACTACGGCTGGCGCTCGGTGTTCTATGTGAATTTGCCGGTCGGGCTGCTGTCGCTGTTTTTCGTCTGGCGTTTCCTGCCGCATCTGCGGCACGTCGAACATACCGGCAAAATGCGGCTCGACTGGCCCGGCGCGCTGCTGATCGCGATCGCGCTCGGCTCACTGCAGCTGTTCGTCGAATTGCTGCCGAAGCACGGCGTCACGCTGAGCGCGTTCGCGCTGCTCGGGCTCGCCGTCGCGTCGGCCGTCACGCTGTGGAAATGGGAAAAGCGCTGCCCGACCGCGATCCTGCCCGTCGACATGTTCCGCAACCGCAGTCTGGCCGCGCTGTTCACGCTGGCCGTGCTCGGCGGCTTCACGATGTTCTCGCTGCTGTTCTACGCACCGCTGCTGTTCCAGGGCGGCTTCGGCATGTCGCCGAAAGAGGCGGGCCTCGTGATCACGCCGCTCGTCGTGTTCATCACGATCGGCAGTATCGCGAACGGGCGCGTCGTGTCGCGGGTGAAGAATCCGAACCTGATGCTGTACATCGGCTTTGCGATGGTCGCGCTGTCATGCCTTGGCATCGTCGTCGCGACCCGTTCGATGCAGCAATGGGTGCTGATGTCGTTCATGGTCGTCGGCGGCCTCGGGCTCGGCTTCGTGATGCCGAACCTGACGATCTTCGCGCAGCAGACCGCGGGCCGCGAACACCTCGGCATCGCGACCGCGCTGCTGCAGTCGCTGCGGATGATCGGTGGCATGATCGGCACGGCGCTGACCGGCACGCTCGTGACCCACATGTACAAGAGCGGTGTGCGCAATGCGCTCGAAGGCGCGGGCGCGACGCACTGGTTCGCCGATCTCGGCGATCCGCAGATCCTGATCAACCGCGATGCGCAGACCACGCTCGTCGACCAGTTGACCCACGCTGGCCACAACGGCGCGATGTTGCTCGAAAGTGCGCGCGAGGCGCTGGTCGGGGCGATTCATCTGGGTCTCGCGATGGCCGCGGTGATCGCCGTCGTGTCGGTGTGGCAAACCCGCCGCGTGCCGCCGATCAAGCTGCAGCGCAAGCTCGAGCCGGTGATTCACGCAGACTGATTTTTGAACTTGGTGTTGGACAGGCAGATTATGGAAGAACAGGACCGCGTCGCCGTCATGCAGCAATTTGGTCGCACGTATCGGGCGTTCATGTCGGCATTCGAGGCCAAGGTGGGGCATCCGTTGCCACGCTGGCGCATTCTGCTCGCGCTGCGCGAGCAGGCCGGCGAGTCGTCGCAGAAGCGGCTCGTCGAGCGGTTGCGCGTCGATCCTGGCGCGCTCACGCGACAGCTGAAGGCGCTCGAAGGGTTGGGCTGGATCGCGCGCAGCATGGATACGCGCGATAACCGCGTGACCAACGTGCGCCTGACCGAAGCGGGCCACGCCGCGACCGAAGCGAGCCTGCCGCGTCGCAACGCGTTCTTGCACGACACGATGGCCGGGTTGCCGGATGAGGCGCTCGCGGCGTTGTCGAGCGCGCTGAAAATGTTGGAGACGCGCATCGGCGAGGTGACGGCCAACGCCAGCGCCGCGACCGTGGCCGCCGCGCCGCAGGAGAGCGCCGGCGACGAGGCGGCGCAGCGCATGTGATTTTTAGTCCGCGCGTGGCGATAAAAAAGGCTGTGAGCCCAAGGGCGCACAGCCTTTTTCTTTAGCGGAACAGATCGCGCTTCAGTCAGCGCGGCGTGGTCCGATCAGAAGAACGTCTCGATCACTTCCTTCACGCGATACTGCGGATCGACGACCAGCACCTGCTTCCACTTGTCGAACGTCAGGCACGGATGCGAGATGTCGAACGCGATCATGTCGCCCACTTTCAGATCGGCGCCGGCGGGAATCCGCAGATACGCGTGCTGATCCATCAGGCCGAAGATTTCCCAGCCCTCGCTCGCGGCGATGTCGCGCGGCGCTTGCTGGCCCGGGCGATAGTGGCGCGCCGGCTCCGGCATGCCCGCGTCGAACGCTGAGTCGCGTTTGCCGAGGCCGATGATCGCGCGATCCGGCTCGGGAATGGACTGCACGTACGCCCACAATTGCAGCGCCGGCAGCAACCCTTCGCCCATTTTCTTCGCGACAGGATTACGCTTGAAAATGTCGGTCTGCGCCTTGCGATAGATGCCGACGTCATGCGTCAGATAGCAGCCGGGACGCAGCACGACCTCGACCTTGCCGGATTGCGTCGCCTGCGCGAACTCTTCGGCGACCACGTCGTACCACGCCGATCCCGCGCCCGATAGCACCGCCGGCGAGCGCGCGAAACGCCCCTGCTCGACAAGTTCGCGAGTGACCGCAACCGCGCCTTGCAGGAACGCGCGCACTTCGGGTTCTTCCTTCAGCACGCCTTCGTACAGTTCGACCCCCGCGAGCTTCAGCACGTCCGGATAGCGCGCGATCGCGTCGAGCACCGCGTTGCGTTGCGCTTCGTCGCGCACGCCGGTGCGTCCACCCGGCACGCCGAGTTCGAGCAGCACCTGCAGCGGCTTCTTCACCGAGGTGAAGAATTCGCCGAGTTGCTCGACGCCTTCAGCCGAATCGACGAGGCAGAAGAATTCGAAATCCGGATCGCTGAGCAATTCGGCGATCATCATCATGTTGTGACGGCCGACCAGCTGATTCGCCATCAGGATGCGCGAGACGCCGCCGTGGTACGCCGCGCGCACCTGATGAGCGGTGGCGAGCGTGATGCCCCACGCGCCGGTTTCGAGCTGACGGCGAAACAGTTGCGGCGCCATCGTGGTCTTACCGTGAGGCGCGAGCTTGACGCCGTATTCGGCAACGAACGCCTGCATCCACTTCAGGTTGTGCTCGACGCGATCCTCGTACAGTACGGCAGCCGGCAGGCTGACGTCCTCGGCGAGCAGGTTCCACTCGAGGCGCGCGGCGTCCTTCAGCTGGACGCTCGTGCCCGGAACCATGCCCAAGCCCTTGCTATAAGGATCAATCGTCGCGCCCTGATAGTTTGTAACTTTCATGTCTCCGTGCTCCATCGTCCGGGTAAATTGAGTCAGATTTGACTTTACCATGTTATCGAAAGTACGATGTCTGAACGAATGTTATTTAGTACCATGGGTTTCGAAGGCCGCCGGAAAGGGCCGCGAAAGCCGTGCCGCGAACCCCACCGCCTGCCATGAACCGTAGCGCCGAACCGCTCGCTTTCGACATCGTCGCGCGCATTGCCGAGTGCGCGCCGGAGTTGCGCTCGGCCGAACGCAAGGTCGCCGCGCTGATCCTCGACGATCTGACCGGCGCGTCGCGCGCGAGCATCGGCGCGCTGGCACAGCAGGCCGAGGTCAGCATCGCGACCGTCACGCGCTTCGCGAAGGCGGTCGGCTGCCGCGACGTGCGCGAACTCAAGCTGCGGCTCGCGCAGGCGGCGGCGGTCGGTCAGCGGTTTCTCGAGCGCGACACCGCAAGCGACGCACCCGAGCCGATCGCCACGCGCGTCTTCGACGAGTTGCAAACGGCGCTCGCGCACAATCATCAACTGCTGCGCCAGGCGCCGCTCGCCGAAGCGGCGGCCGCGCTGCGCGATGCGCGCATGATCTACGTGTTCGGCATGGGCGGCGGCTCGACCGCGCTCGCTGACGAAATGCGTTTCAGGCTCGTGCGCCTCGGCCGCCCGGTCGCGACCTATCAGGACGGGCTGTTGCAGCGCATGGTGGCGAGCACGGTGTCGCGCGAGTGCGTCGTGATCGCGCTGTCCACCACGGGGCGCGTGCCCGAGATGGTCGAGAACTGCAAGATCGCGCGCAGCTACGGTGCGACGGTGGTCGCGCTGACGGCGCCCGCGTCGCCGCTGGCGAAGCTCGCCAACTGGCTGATCCCGATCGTCGCGTTCGAAACCGATTTCATTTACAAGCCGTCGTCGTCCCGTTACGCGATGATGATGGCGCTCGATGTGCTCGTCACCGAACTTGCCGTCAGTCAAGGCGACGAAAGCCGCGAATTGCTGCGCCGCATGAAGCACGCGCTCGACGCGCACCGCGGCGGCGGCGATCGACAACCGTTAGGAGACTGATCCATGCATTCGCATCCCGAAGCCGCCGACACGCTGATCGTCGGCGCGCAACTGTACGACGGCACGGGCGCGCCGCCCGTCGAGCGCGACGTGGCAATCCGCGACGGGCGCATCGTCGCGATCGGCAATCTGTCGAACTGGCTCGCCGAAGAGGTGATCGAGGCCGAGGGGCGCGCGCTCGCGCCGGGCTTTATCGACGTACACACGCACGACGACACGCATGTGATCCGCTCGCCGCAGATGCTGCCGAAGATCACCCAGGGCGTGACGACGGTGATCGTCGGCAATTGCGGGATCAGCGCGTCGCCGGTATCGCTGAAGGGCGATCCGCCCGATCCGATGAACCTGCTCGGCGAGCGCGACGCGTTCCAGTACCCGACCTTCGCCGACTATGTGAACGCGGTCAACGCCGCGCGGCCGGCGGTGAACGTCGGCGCGCTGATCGGCCACACGGCGTTGCGCAACAACCAGATGGACCGGCTCGATCGCGCGGCGACTGCCGAGGAAATCGAGCGCATGTGCGCGCAGCTCGAGGAAGCGCTCGCGCACGGCGCGCTCGGTCTCAGCTCGGGGCTCGCATACGGTTCGGCGTTCGCCGCGCCGACCGAGGAAGTGATGGCGCTCGCCGAGCCGCTCGCGGCCGCGGGCGCGCTGTACACGACCCATATGCGCACCGAGTTCGACGCGATTCTCGACGCGATGGACGAGGCCTACCGCGTCGGTCGTCATGCGCGTGTGCCGGTCGTGATCTCGCATCTGAAGTGCGCGGGGCCGTCGAACTGGGGGCGCAGCGTCGAGGTGCTGAAGTCGCTCGAAGGCGCGCGCGGCGGGCAGCCGGTCGGTTGCGACTGCTATCCGTACAACCGCAGCTCGTCGACGCTCGATCTGAAGCAGGTGACAGGCGACATCGACATCACGATCACGTGGTCCGAGCCGCATCCGGAAATGGCGGGCAAGCTGATCAAGGAAGTCGCGGCCGAATGGGGCGTCTCGCAGCAGGAGGCGGGCAAGCGCCTGCAGCCGGCCGGCGCGGTCTATCACAACATGTCCGAAGACGACGTGCGGCGCATCCTGTCGCATCCGGCGACGATGGTCGGTTCCGACGGCCTGCCGAACGATCCGCTGCCGCATCCGCGGCTGTGGGGCGCGTTTCCGCGCGTGCTCGGTCACTATGCGCGCGATGCCGCTTTGCTGCCGCTCGAGGAAGCGGTGCGCAAGATGACGAGCCTGTCCGCGCGCCGCTTCGGACTCGCGCAACGCGGCGAAGTGCATATCGGCTATCACGCCGACCTCGTGCTGTTCGATCCGGCGAAAGTGCATGACGTGGCGACGTTCGACAAGCCCCAGCAGCCCGCTGCCGGCATCGACGCGGTGTGGGTCAACGGCGTGCTGTCGTATCGCGATGGCGCGGTGACGGGCGAGCGGGCTGGCCGGTTCGTCACGCGCGGCGCGCCGTCGAAGGGCGATGCGCAGGGCGCGTTCTGATTTTTTATCGATTGATGGCGGCACGCGCGGCGAGGGCGCCGTGCGTGCCCGACTTTTTAAGGAGTGTGACGATGAAGCGATATGGCGTGGAAGGCGGAAAGGGAACGGGCGGTCAGGTGATGCCGTTCGCGCGCGCGGTCGAGGCGGACGGCTGGCTGTTCGTGTCGGGCCAGACGCCGATGGAAAACGGCGAAGTGATCAACGGCGGCATCGTCGAGCAATCGCACAAGGCGATCCAGAACGTGTTCGCAATCCTGAAGGAAGCGGGCTATGGCGCCGAGCACGTCGTGCGTTGCGGCGTGTGGCTCGACGATCCGCGCGACTTCGCGTCGTTCAACAAGGTGTTTCGCGAGTATTTTGGCGAGAATCCGCCGGCGCGCGCGTGCGTGGTGTCGTCGATGGTGATCGACTGCAAGGTCGAGGTGGATTGCGTCGCGTATAAGAAGCCGGCGGCCTGATCGCTTTGATGGCTTTCATGTGACGAGGGCGCCGCAGGTCGTGATGGCCTGCGGCGCCCTCGTCGCGTTTACCGCTGTTTTTTTGTGTTGGAGTTACTGCCGCGCGAGCCGCATGTTGTCCGGCATCGGCAGGTTGTAGTTGGTGCGGAACGGGTTGATGTCGAGCCCGCCGCGACGCGTGTAGCGCGCATACACGGCCAGCTTCAGCGGTTTGCACATCTTCATGATGTCGACGAAGATTCGCTCGACGCATTGCTCATGAAACCCGGTGTGATTGCGGTACGAGATGATGTATCGCAACAGGCCCGCGTGATCGATCTGCGGGCCGGCGTAGTGGATCTGCACGCTGCCCCAGTCCGGTTGACCGGTCACCGGGCAGTTCGACTTCAGCAGGTTCGAGAACAGCGTTTCCTCGACCGGCGCTTCGTCGCGCGCCGCGCTCAAAAGTGACGCGTCCGGCTGATAGACGCTCGCCTCGAGTTCGAGCCGGTCGAGCGACAGACCGGCGAATTCTTCCATTTTCAGCTTGCCGAATTCGTGCGGTGTGCTCAGATGTACCGACACGGTCGCGCCGCACGACGCGGACACGTCGCGCCTGATCGTGTCGCGCACGCTCTCGGCCGAGTCGAACGCGGTCTGCGCGAACGAGCCGAGATACAGCTTGAACGATTTCGACTCGACGATGTTCGGCGAGTCGGCCGGCACGAAGAACGTCGCGACGGCGATCTGCGGCTTGCCGCGCGCGTTCAGCCACGACAGCTCGTAGGCGTTCCAGATGTCGGTGCCGAAAAACGGCAGTCGCGCGGTAATGCCGATCGCCTCGCGCGCATGGCTGCGCGCAATCGGAAATAGCAGCGTCGGATCGTATTGTTCGGTGTAAGTCGAGGACTTGCCGAGCGGGGATTGTTCGGGTGTCATGATGCGTTCACGATGCCACTCAGCACGTGCCCGGTCGCCGTTACGACGCGGGCCGATTCGCAGTGGCCGATCTGGTCGTCGAAGAAAAAGTCGGGCTCGAACTCGCGCAGAAATGCGCTTTTGTCGAGGCCGCCGAGGAACATCGCTTCGTCGATTTCGATGTTCCATGCCATCAGGGTGCGGATCGCGCGCTCATGCGCGGGAGCCGAGCGCGCCGTCACCAGCGCCGTGCGAATGCGCATCGGCGCGGCCGCGTCCGCGAGTTTTTGCAGCCGGTGGAGTGCTTCGAGCAGCGGCTTGAGCGGACCGTCCGCGAGTGGCAGATGCTTGTTGTCGATCTCGTGACCGACGAACGCGCGCAGGCCGTCTTGCTGGAAGATGCGTTCCGCTTCGTCGGAAAACAAGACCGCGTCGCCGTCGAACGCAATACGGATTTCGTCGGGGTATTTGCTCGCCATTTTCGCCGATTCCGGCAACACGCGTGCGGCTGGGAAGCCAGCGGCGAGCGCATCGCGCACGTCGTGCTGATTCGCCGACAAAAACAGCGAAGCGTTCAGCGGCTTCAGATAACCGAACGGCGCGCGGCCGCGCGTGAACACGCCGCGCTCGATCGCGAGCCCGTGTTCGCGGCAGGAATGAAACGCGCGCAGACCGCTGATCGGATCGCTACGCGACAGGATCACCACTTCGACGCGATGACCGCCGGCGTTCAGCGCAAGCAGCTTGCGGATCAGCGGAAACGCCACGCCCGGTTTCGCGGGCACGTTCAGACGCTCGCGCTGCAACGCTTCGTAAGCCTTCAGGTCGCCGGCCTCGTAGACACGGTTCTCTTCCTCGAAGTCGAACAGTGCGCGCGACGAGATTGCGACCACCAGTTTGTCGACGAGCGAAAGCGCCATCGTTGCGTTCCGGTTCGAAGAGATCAGGCGAGGAAGAGACGATAGACCGGATTCTTCGTCTCTTCCCAGCACGGATAGCCGAGCGTTTCGATGAAGCGCTCGAACGCCGCGTGGTCGCTCCCGGGCACCTGAATGCCGACCAGAATCGAGCTGTAGTCCGCGCCCTGGTTGCGGTAGTGGAACAGGCTGATGTTCCAGTTCGGCGCCATCGACGACAGGAATTTCATCAGCGCGCCCGGACGTTCCGGAAACTCGAAGCGAAACAGTCGTTCGTCGCGCGCGAGCGGCGAGCGGCCGCCGACCATGTAGCGGATGTGCTGCTTCGACAGTTCGTCGAAGGTCAGGTCGACGGTGGCGAAGCCGTGCGCTTCGAACGCGCCGGCGATCTGCGCCGATTCGCTGCGATTGCGGATCTGCACGCCGACGAAAATATGCGCCGAGTTCGCGTCAGCGATCCGGTAGTTGAACTCGGTGACGCTGCGCGTGCCGAGCAGCTCGCAGAAGCGCCTGAAGCTGCCGCGCTCTTCGGGGATCGTCACCGCGAAGACCGCTTCGCGCGCTTCGCCCACTTCCGCGCGTTCGGCGACGAAGCGCATGCGGTCGAAGTTCATGTTCGCGCCCGACGTGATCGCGATCAGCGTCTGGTTCTCGATGCCTTCCCGTTCGGCATACTGCTTGGCGCCGGCCACCGCGAGCGAGCCCGCCGGTTCGAGCACGCTGCGCGTGTCCTGGAACACGTCCTTGATCGCGGCGCACAGCGCATCGGTGTTCACGAGCAGCACTTCGTCGAGATATTCGCGGCACAGACGGAAGGTCTCTTCGCCGACGAGCTTCACCGCGGTGCCGTCGGAGAACAGGCCCACTTCGTTCAGCGTCACGCGCTCGCCCGCCTGCAACGACGCGGCCATCGCGCACGAATCATCGGTCTGCACGCCGATCACCTTGATCTCGGGGCGTACCGATTTCACGTAGGCGGCGACACCGGCCGCGAGACCGCCGCCGCCGATCGGCACGAAGATCGCGTGAATCGGCCCTTGGTGCTGGCTGAGGATTTCCATCGCGACGGTGCCCTGGCCGGCGATCACGTACGGATCGTCGAACGGATGCACGAAGGTCAGGCCGCGCTCTTCCTGCAGCTTGACCGCGTGACCATAGGCGTCGCTATACGACTCACCGAACTGCACGATCTCGACGGTCGGCCCGCCATGCGTGCGGATCGCGTCGACCTTGAGCTGCGGCGTCGTCACCGGCACGACGATGATCGCCTTCACGCCCATGCGTGCCGCCGATAACGCCACGCCCTGCGCATGATTGCCCGCCGACGCGGTGATCACGCCGCGACTGAGCGCCCCGGCCGGAATATGCGCCATCTTGTTGTATGCGCCGCGCAGCTTGAACGAGAACACCGGCTGGTTGTCCTCGCGCTTCAGATAGACCGGGTTGCGCAGCCGCGCCGACAGGTTCGGCGCGCGTTCGAGTTCGGTCTCGCGCGCCACGTCGTAGACGCGCGCGGTCAGGGTCTTTTTCAGGTAGTCGTGGGAAGCCATGCGGGTGGCGCGGTGCGCTGTGTAAGACGGGAAAACGTCAATGATAGCGCCAACGGTGCCCGCTCTGGCCGTTCCGCGTGCTCCGCGGACGGGTGCCGTGCACTGAACCGGGCCGTATCGGACTCGCGCGATCGAAGCTCACCCAACCGTCCGGCCGGTCAATGGACGGTATGCGAAAACGCCGCCGGATTCATCGCCAAAACCTCCGAACCCCCGCCGCCGCCCGATTCCCACCGTCAACGCGTGGCGGAATGATGCGGTAGAATTTCGTTTTGGAATAAGGATCGGAAGATGCACTGGCAGCCTCGGATCGCCCATTTAATGCCCGTCCCGCGCGAATCCTGCCCCGCGGCGGAACGGCATGTCCGCCACGCGCGATCGTGTAGCTGTCTCTGAGTGCCGCGAAGCGACCGCCGTGAGTTGGCCGCCGGTCGTGCTCGCTCCCCTTGAAGCCCTAGAAGATTTCAAGCATTGCGCCCCACGCGCATTGTCCGCCGACGCCTCGTGACGAGTGCGCCAGGCTGACCTACCGAGTCGTCCAACCATGAACGCACCTCAAGTTTTCGATCCGCACGGCGCCGCCGGCGCGGTGGCCGCCGATCCCGAAGCGCGTCTGCGCGAAATTCCCTACAACTACACGTCGTTCTCCGACCGCGAAATCGTCATCCGCCTGCTCGGCAACGACGCCTGGGACGCGCTCGCCGAACTGCGCGCCGAACGCCGCACCGGCCGCTCGGCGCGCATGCTGTACGAAGTGCTCGGCGATATCTGGGTCGTGCGCCGCAATCCGTATCTGCAGGACGACCTGCTCGACAATCCGAAGCGCCGCGCGCTGTTGATCGAGGCGCTCAATCACCGTCTCGCCGAAATCGAAAAGCGCCGCCGCGCCGATCTGCGCGAACACGGCGACGAAGCCGGCGTCGAGCGCGCCGCACGCGTCGAAAAGCTGGTGCAGGCCGCGCGCCGCGCGATCGACGAGTTCGCCAGCGAATTCCAGCAGACCTACGACCTGCGCCGCCGTTCTACGCGCGTGCTCGGCAAGGTCACGCAGAAAGACAACATCAAGTTCGACGGCCTGTCGCGCGTCTCGCACGTGACCGACGCGACCGACTGGCGCGTCGAATACCCGTTCGTCGTGCTGACGCCGGACTCCGAGGCCGAAATCGCCGGCATGATCAAGGCCTGCTTCGAACTCGGACTGACGGTGATTCCGCGCGGCGGCGGCACCGGCTACACGGGCGGCGCGGTGCCGCTCACGCCGTTCTCGGCCGTCATCAACACCGAAAAGCTCGAACAGCTCGGCCCGGTCGAAATGACCCAGCTGCCGGGCGTCGATCGCAAGGTCGCGACGATTTTCTCGGGCGCGGGCGTCGTCACGCGCCGCGTGACCGAAGCGGCCGAGCAGGCCGGCTTCGTGTTCGCGGTCGACCCGACCTCGCTCGACGCGTCCTGCGTCGGCGGCAACGTCGCGATGAACGCGGGCGGCAAGAAGGCGGTGCTGTGGGGCACGGCGCTCGACAACCTCGCGTGGTGGCGCATGGTCGACCCGGAAGGGAACTGGCTCGAAGTCACGCGTCTCGAGCACAACATGGGCAAGATCCACGACATCGAAGTCGCGCGTTTCGAGCTCAAATGGTTCGACGGCGACTACGCGCCGGGCGAGAAGCTGCTGCGCACCGAAGCGCTGGACATCAAGGGCCGCGTGTTCCGCAAGGAAGGCCTCGGCAAGGACGTCACCGACAAATTCCTCGCCGGTCTGCCGGGCGTGCAGAAGGAAGGCTGCGACGGCCTCATCACGTCCGCGCGCTGGGTGCTGCACAAGATGCCTGCGCATACGCGCACCGTCTGTCTCGAGTTCTTCGGCCAGGCGCGCGAGGCGATTCCGAGCATCGTCGAAATCAAGGACTACCTGTTCGAGACGTCGCGCCAGGGCGGCGCGATTCTCGCGGGTCTCGAGCATCTTGACGAGCGCTATCTGCGCGCGGTCGGCTATGCGACCAAGAGCAAACGCAACGCGTTTCCGAAGATGGTGCTGATCGGCGATATCGTCGGTAACGACGCGGACGCGGTCGCGCAGGCCACCTCGGAAGTCGTGCGCATGGCCAACGGCAAGAGCGGCGAAGGTTTCGTCGCCGTCAGCGCCGAGGCCCGCAAGCGCTTCTGGCTCGACCGCAGCCGTACGGCCGCGATCGCAAGGCACACCAACGCGTTCAAGATCAACGAAGACGTCGTGATTCCGCTCGACCGCATGGGCGAATACACGGACGGCATCGAACGCATCAACATCGAGCTGTCGCTGAAGAACAAGCTGCAACTGGTCGACGCGCTCGAAGCGTTCTTCAAGAGCGGCAAGCTGCCGCTCGGCAAGAGCGACGACGCGAACGAAATCCCCAGCGCCGAGCTGCTCGAAGACCGCGTGCAGCAGGCGCTCGATCTACTCGCGCGTGTGCGCACGCGCTGGGAATTCGTGCGCGGCAAGCTCGACCTGTCGCTGCGCGAGGCGCAGCACTACCTGGTCGGCCTCGGCTACGAGTCGCTCGCCGAAAAGTTCGCCGACCGCGTCGACGCGCAACCCGACGCAACCGTATTCCACCTCGCGCAGGACCGCACGATTCGCGTATCGTGGAAGCAGGAAATCCGCGCCGAATTGCGGCAGATTTTCAACGGCGGCGAGTTCAAGCCGATCCTCGACGAAGCCCAGGCGATCCACAAGCAGGTGCTGCGCGGGCGCGTGTTCGTCGCGCTGCACATGCACGCGGGCGACGGCAACGTCCACACGAACCTGCCGGTCAACTCCGATAACTACGAGATGCTGCAGGACGCGCACACGGCGGTCGCGCGCATCATGAAGCTCGCGCGTTCGCTCGACGGTGTGATCTCCGGCGAGCACGGCATCGGCATCACGAAGCTCGAATTCCTGACCGACGACGAGATCGGCGAATTCCGCAAGTACAAGCAGCGCGTCGATCCGCATGGCCGCTTCAACGCGGGCAAGCTGCTCGAAGGCGCGGACCTGCGCAACGCGTACACGCCGAGCTTCGGCCTGATGGGCTACGAATCGCTGATCATGCAGCAGTCCGATATCGGCGCGATTTCCGAGTCGATCAAGGACTGCCTGCGCTGCGGCAAGTGCAAGCCCGTCTGCGCGACCCACGTGCCGCGCGCGAACCTGCTGTACAGCCCGCGCAACAAGATTCTCGCCACGTCCTTGCTGGTCGAGGCATTCCTGTACGAAGAGCAGACGCGCCGCGGCGTGTCGATCAAGCACTGGGACGAGTTCAACGACGTCGCCGATCACTGCACTGTCTGCCACAAGTGCGTGACGCCGTGCCCGGTGAAGATCGACTTCGGCGACGTGACGATGAACATGCGCAACCTGTTGCGCAAGATGGGCAAGAAGAAGTTCAACCCGGGCAACGCCGCGGGCATGTTTTTCCTGAACGCGACCAACCCGCAGACCATCAACCTCGCGCGCACCGCGATGATGGGCATCGGCTACAAGGCGCAGCGCCTCGGCAATGAAGTGCTGAAGAAGTTCGCGAAGAAGCAGACCGCGCATCCGCCCGCCACGGTCGGCAAGCCGGTGATCACGCAGCAGGTGATCCACTTCATGAACAAGAAGATGCCGGGCAACCTGCCGAAGAAGACCGCGCGCGCCTTGCTCGATATCGAGGACAACAAGATCGTCCCGATCATCCGCAATCCGAAGACGACCACCGCCGACACCGAAGCGGTGTTCTACTTCCCGGGCTGCGGCTCCGAGCGGCTGTTCTCGCAGGTTGGTCTCGCGACCCAGGCAATGCTGTGGGAGGCGGGCGTGCAGACCGTGCTGCCGCCGGGCTACCTGTGCTGTGGCTATCCGCAGCGCGGTTCGGGCCAGTACGACAAAGCCGAGCAGATCGTCACCGACAACCGCGTGCTGTTCCACCGCGTCGCCAATACGCTGAACTACCTCGACATCAAGACGGTGGTGGTGTCGTGCGGCACGTGCTACGACCAGCTCGCCGGTTACGAATTCGAAAAGATCTTCCCGGGCTGCCGGATCATCGACATCCACGAGTATCTGCTGGAAAAAGGCATCAAGCTCGATGGCGTGAACGGCGTGCGCTACATGTACCACGACCCGTGCCATTCGCCGATCAAGACGATGGACCCGGTCAAGCTCGTCAATCAGCTGATGGGTTCGGAGCAGGACGGCTACAAGATCGAGAAGAACGACCGCTGCTGCGGCGAATCGGGCACGCTCGCGGTCACGCGTCCCGACATCTCGACCCAGGTGCGCTTCCGCAAGGAAGAAGAAATCCGCAAGGGCGCGGCGAAGCTGCGCGGCATCCCTCTCGTCGCCGAAGCGGGCGCGAACGCGATCAATCCGGCTAATGCATCGGCCGGCGCCGCGGGCGCGCCGAACGGTTCGGTGCTGAAGGCCGGCGACGGTCCGCAGCCCAATCACGGAAACGCGGGTTCGGCCGACGTCAAGATCCTCACGAGTTGCCCGTCGTGCCTGCAAGGGCTGTCGCGCTACAACGAAGACGCGGGTACCGAGGCGGACTACATCGTGGTCGAGATGGCACGTCACGTGCTCGGCGAAAACTGGATGGCGGACTACGTTCAACGGGCGAACAATGGCGGAATCGAGCGCGTGCTGGTTTAATGGCACGACCAACGATTTTTGCCGAGGACGACGATGGACTGCGTTTTTTGCCGTGAAGACGGCGGCCATGTGCTGTGGCAGGACGACGCGCTGCGAGTCGTCCTCGCCGACGAACAAGACTACCCGGGTTTTTGCCGGGTCATCTGGAACGCTCACGTCGCCGAGTTTTCGGATCTTTCTGCCGACGAGCGCGATCACGTGATGAAGGCCGTGTACGCGGTCGAGCGTGCGCAGCGGCGCGTGATGCAGCCCGCGAAGGTCAATCTCGCGAGCCTCGGCAACCAGGTGCCGCACGTGCACTGGCACGTGATTCCGCGTTTCTCGAACGACGCGCATTTCCCCCTGCCGATCTGGGCGCCGCGCCAGCGCACGGTGTCCGAAGCGATGTTGTCGTCGCGCCGCGCGCACGCCACGCTGCTGCGCGAAGCCGTGCGGCAGGAAATTGAACAGGCGCTGGGCTGAGCGTCGCTGAACCCGTCGCCGCGCATCGCCGGACTGCCGTCGGCGTGCGAGGCGGCCGATCCGACGTTATCACCCGCCGTTATCTGATGAGGCCAACATGAGCGGATTGACTCCCGAGACGCCGGTGCCGACAGGCGTGATCTTGCATTCGAAGTCGCGCGTGCTCGAACTGCAGTACGCGAACGGCGAAGCGTATCGGCTGCCGTTCGAACTGCTGCGCGTGTATTCGCCGTCGGCGGAAGTGATGGGCCACGGGCCCGGCCAGGAAACGCTGCAGACCGGCAAGCGCGACGTGACGATCACGATGATCGAAGGCGTCGGCAACTACGCGCTGCAACCGACCTTCTCCGATGGACACGCCACCGGTATCTACTCGTGGGACCTGCTGTACGACATGGCCGTGCGTCAGGATGAACTCTGGCGCGCGTATCTCGCCAAACTGGCAGCGGCCGGCATCGACCGCGACACGCCGATGGTGCCCGCCGCGGCTGCGCACGGGCACTGTCACTGATACGATTCGCCCCCGAACGCCGCTCGAGCGGCGCAACATTCAAGAACACGCGAAAGGACGAGCGCGATGAGCAAAACCCACTTCGGCTTTCAATCGGTCGACGAACAGGACAAGGCGCAGAAGGTGGCGGGGGTGTTCCACTCGGTGGCCGCCAACTACGACCTGATGAACGACCTGATGTCGGGCGGATTGCACCGGGCGTGGAAGGTGTTCACGATCGCCCAGGCGAACGTGCGGCCGGGCTACAAGGTGCTCGACATCGCGGGCGGCACCGGCGACCTGTCGAAAGCGTTCGCAAAACAGGCGGGTGAAACGGGCGAGGTCTGGCATACCGACATCAATGAATCGATGCTGCGCGTGGGCCGCGACCGGCTGCTCGACAAGGGCATCATCACGCCGGCGCTGCTGTGCGATGCCGAGAAAATCCCGTTTCCGGACAACTACTTCGACGTCGTGACGGTCGCGTTCGGCTTGCGCAACATGACACATAAGGACATCGCGCTTGCCGAGATGCGTCGTGTGCTGAAACCGGCCGGGCGGCTGCTCGTGCTCGAGTTCTCGAAGGTATGGGATCCGCTGAAGAAGGTCTACGATCTGTATTCGTTCAAGGTGTTGCCGTGGCTCGGCGAGCGCTTCGCCAAGGACGCGGAAAGCTACCAGTACCTGGCGGAATCGATCCGCATGCATCCGGACCAGGAAACTTTGAAAACTATGATGGAACAAGCTGGTCTCGACGGCGTCAAATATTACAATTTGTCAGCTGGCGTGGTAGCTTTGCATGTGGGGACCAAATACTAGAGTCCCTAACCCATCGATTTTTAAAGGAAAGTGCGAAATGTCCGATTCGAATTTGTTATCTACTCGTAAGGTTAAGGGGTCGCTGGCGAGAAGAATCGGACTGATCGCGATGGTCGGTCTGCTGATGGCCGGCACGCTTGCCTCTCTCGACGCCGAAGCACGCCGCATGGGCGGAGGCCGCAGCTTCGGCCGTCAATCGAATAGTCTGCAGCAGCGCCAGACGACGCCGCCGTCCCAGCCGGCGCAGAACAATCAGGCCCCGCAGCAGAGCGCGCAGGCGGCGCCTGCGACTAAGCCCACGCCGCCCGCCGCGCCGAACCGCAATCGCTGGCTCGGGCCGATCGCCGGTCTCGCGGCCGGTCTCGGCATCGCCGCATTGCTGTCGCATTTCGGGCTCGGCGAGGCGTTCGCCGGCATGTTCGCGAACGTGATCGTGATCGCGTTGATCGCGATTGTGGTGATCTGGCTCATCCGCCGCTTCACCGGCCGTAAGCGCGATGCGGCGCAGCCTGCCTACGCGGGCACGGCGCCGTCGCTGAACACGAAAGGCACCGACTATATTCAGGAGCCGCGTTACACGGCGCCGCCCACCGGCTCGTATCTCGAACCGCAGGGCAACCCGTTGACCACGCCATCGCTCGGCGCGACGCCGTCGGTGCCGGCCGGCTTCGATTCGGAAGCGTTTCTGCGTAACGCGAAGGTGTACTTCGTGCGCCTGCAGGCCGCGTGGGACGTCGGCAACGTCGAGGACATCCGCGAATTCACGACGCCGGAAATGTTCGCCGAAGTGCGCGTCGATCTCGCGTCGCGCGGCACGCAGCCGAGCCAGACCGACGTCGTGCAGTTGAACGCCGAGCTGCTCGGCGTCGAGGAGCGCGCGAACGAATCCTTCGCGAGCGTGCGCTTCTCCGGTTTGATCCGCGAGGAGCCTGGCGCGGCGGCCGAGCCGTTCGTCGAAGTCTGGAATCTGACGAAGTCGAACCGCACTGGCGAAGGCTGGCTGCTTGCCGGCATCCAGCAGGTCGAGCAACACTGACATGCCGACGCATCGAGTCGCGTTTGCCTCGAAAAGAGCCGGCCACGGCATGGCGATTCCTGACCTCGCGCATGGCTTAGGCCGTTCGGCATAGCAGGCCGCGAAGCGAACGGACGTTACAATGGGAGCCCGCGCAAGCACCTCGCTCGCGCGGGTTTTTTCTTGCCACCTTCGATGACCCTCGCCGCCAAGCCCTTCGCTGCTGCTGTCAATCATCTGCTCGCCCGCGAATCGTGGGCCCGCGAGCGCCTCGCCCCGTACGCGGGCAAGACCGCTCGCCTGTCATGTCCGCCGGTTGTGCTCGCGCTGCTCGTGCAGCCCGATGGCTATCTCGGTACGCTCGACGAAGCCGATGCGCATCAGTTCGACGTGACGATCTCGGTGCCGTCCGACGCACTGCCGGCCTTCCTGCAAGGTGGCCAGGCGGCGGTGATGAAGCACGTGAAGATCGAGGGCGACGCCGAGTTCGCGACCGTGATCGCGAAGCTCGCCGAGCATCTGCGCTGGGAGCCGGAGGAAGATCTCGCGAAGCTGATCGGTGATGGACCCGCGTGGCGCATCACGTCGCTAGTCCGCTCAGTCGGCGAGCATGTGCAGCGCACCGGTCGCAATCTGCTCGACACCGCCGCCGAGTACCTGCTCGACGAAAATCCGCAGCTGGTGCGGCGCACCGCGCTCGCTGACTTCAACGTCGAGGTGGCGCGCGCGCGCGATTCGCTCGCGCGCGTCGAAAAGCGCATCGAGCGCATCGAACAGAAGGTCGAAGCCCGCGGCGCGCAAACGCCGGGCGGCGCCGCCACGTCGCGCGGCACGCGCTAGTCATCGGGCCCAGCCATGCGTTTTCTGCGTTTTCTCAAGATATTTTTCACGGTCATCCGCTTCGGCCTCGACGAAATGATGTTGAGCCGCATCAACGACCGGCGCGTGCGTCTGCTGCTGCGCATCACGACGCTTGGTCGCAAGTTCGATGCGCCGCCGGGCGTGCGTCTGCGGCTCGCGCTCGAAAGCCTCGGGCCGATCTTCGTCAAGTTCGGCCAGGTGCTGTCGACCCGTCGCGATCTGCTGCCGGTCGATATCGCCAACGAACTTGCCAAGCTGCAAGACCAGGTGCCGCCGTTCGATTCGGCGGTCGCGATCGCGCTCGTCGAGAAGTCGCTCGGCGCGCCGGTCGACGTGCTGTTCGACGATTTCGAGCGGGTCCCGGTCGCGAGCGCGTCGATCGCCCAGGTCCACTTCGCGAAGGTGAAGGCCGGCCAGCATGCGGGCAAGGCGGTCGCGGTGAAGGTGCTGCGCCCCAAGATGCTGCCGGTGATCGATTCCGACCTCGCGCTGTTGCGCGACATCGCCCTATGGGCCGAGCGTCTGTGGGCCGACGGCAAGCGCCTGAAGCCGCGCGAGGTGGTCGCCGAATTCGACAAATACCTGCACGACGAACTCGACCTGATGCGCGAGGCCGCCAACGGCAGCCAGTTGCGCCGCAACTTCCTGGGGCTCGACCTGCTGCTCGTGCCCGAGATGTACTGGGAGTTCTGCACGCCCACGGTGCTCGTGATGGAGCGCATGGTCGGCGTGCCGATCAGCCAGGTCGATACGTTGCGCGCGGCGGGTGTCGACATCCCGAAGCTCGCGCGCGAGGGCGTCGAAATTTTCTTCACGCAGGTGTTCCGCGACGGCTTTTTCCACGCCGACATGCACCCCGGCAACATCCAGGTGAGCCTCGATCCCGCGCACTTCGGCCGCTATATCGCGCTCGACTTCGGCATCATCGGCGCGTTGTCGGACTTCGACAAAAACTACCTCGCGCAGAACTTCCTCGCGTTCTTCAAGCGCGATTACCATCGCGTCGCGACGCTGCATCTGGAGTCCGGCTGGGTGCCGCCGAGCACGCGCGTCGAGGAGCTCGAAAGCGCGATCCGCGCGGTCTGCGAACCGTATTTCGATCGCGCGCTGAAGGACATTTCTCTCGGCCAGGTGCTGATGCGTCTGTTCTCGACGTCGCGGCGCTTCAACGTCGAGATCCAGCCGCAGCTCGTGTTGCTGCAAAAGACGATGCTGAACGTGGAAGGCTTAGGCCGTTCGCTCGATCCCGAACTGGATCTGTGGAAGACCGCGAAGCCCTATCTCGAGCGCTGGATGAACGAGCAGATCGGCTTGCGCGGCTGGTACGAGCGTCTGAAGATCGAGGCGCCGCAGTGGAGCAAGACGCTGCCGCAGTTGCCGCGCCTCGTCCATAACATGTTGGCCGAGCGCCATCATCCGGTGGGCGGCGCGAACGACGACGTGATCAGCCAGATCCTGCTCGAGCAAAAGCGCACCAACCGTCTGCTGCAAGGCCTGCTGCTGTTCGGCGTGGCGGTCGGCGTCGGCGCGATGCTGGCGCGTGCGTTTCTGGTACTGGCTTATGGAGGTTAGATTCCGATGAGCGATCCGAGCCAACCCGCCGCGCCCGATTTCGCAACCCACGATCCCGACTCGCCCGAGTTCTGGGACGAACGCTTCGAGCGCCATTTCACGCCGTGGGATCAGGCGGGCGTGCCGTCCGCGTTTCGCGCGTTCGCCGAACGGCACCGCGACGTGGCCGTGCTGATTCCAGGCTGCGGCAGCGCGCACGAAGCGGTATGGCTCGCGCGCCAGGGCAACCCGATACGCGCGATCGACTTCGCGGCAGCCGCCGTGGCGGCCGCACGCGAGCAGCTCGGCGCGCATGCATCGCTGGTCGAACAGGCGGATTTCTTCACCTATGCGCCACCGTTCGCACCGGCATGGATCTATGAGCGCGCATTCTTCTGCGCGCTGCCGCCGGCGCGCCGCGCCGACTACGCGCAGCGCATGGCCAAACTGCTGCCGGCCGGCGGGTTGCTGGCGGGCATCTTTTTCATCGGCGCGACGCCGAAAGGGCCGCCGTTCGGCGTCGAACGCGGCGAGCTCGATGCGCTGCTCACGCCACACTTCGAGCTGGTCGAAGACGAAGCGGTCGACGACTCGATCGCCGTATTCGCCGGACGCGAGCGCTGGCTCACCTGGCGGCGTCGCGGCTAACGCCACGCGCGCCGCTCTTGAGAGGTCCGGGGGGCGTCCCCATCTGGCGCGGTGGCGGGCGCGTCGTGCGTCCGCTTCCCGAAATCCGGGGAACGGACATCGTTTGCGGCTATAATTCAAGGCTTTGCAAGCGTTTACAAGATTTCAGTAGGCATTTGGAGTAAGAGAGGATCATGCCGATCTACGCTTATCGTTGCGGGTCATGCGGTTTCGGGAAGGACGTGCTCCAGAAGATGAGCGACCCCCAGTTGACGCAGTGTCCCGAGTGCGGAAAAGACACCTTTAGCAAACAACTCACCGCCGCCGGCTTCCAGTTGAAGGGCTCCGGCTGGTACGTGACCGATTTCCGCAGCGGCACGAGCGCGCCGGCCGCGTCGGAAGCGAAGTCCGAGCCGGCCGCAGCCGCTGCCCCGGCTGCATCGGCTGCCGTGCCCGCGGCGCCCGCCGCCACGAGCCCGAGCGGTTCCAGCAGCGCCTAGTGGGACTGCCGCCCCGCGCGGGCGGCGTATCTACCGCGCATGGGCTTCGGCCCGCGCAGCTTTCTGGCGGTACACATGACGACGAAGAAATTCACGCTCAAATCGGTGTTTCTGACCGGCCTGCTGGTGCTGGTGCCTCTGGCCATCACACTGTGGGTGCTCGGCCTGATCATCGGCACGATGGACCAGACGCTGTTGCTGCTGCCTACCTCGTGGCAGCCGGAACGCACGATCGGCTATCGCTTGCCGGGCCTCGGCGCGGTGCTCACGCTCGCGTTCATCTTCGTCGTCGGGCTGTTGACGCAGAACTTCATTGGGCAGAAGCTCGTGAAGTGGTGGGAACTGCTGGTCGCGCACATTCCGGTGGTCGGCCCGCTCTACACCAGCGTGAAGCAGGTGTCCGACACGCTGCTGTCGAGCAGTGGCAATGCATTCCGTAAGGCGCTGCTGATCGAGTACCCGCGCCGCGGGTCCTATACGATCGCGTTTCTGACCGGCATCCCGGGCGGCGACGTGGCCAACCATCTGAAGGAAGATTACGTCAGCGTATACGTGCCGACCACGCCGAACCCGACGTCCGGCTTCTTCCTGATGGTGCCGAAAAGCGAAGTGATCGAGCTCGACATGACGGTCGACGCTGCGCTCAAGTACATTGTCTCGATGGGCGTCGTGGCGCCGTCCGCGCCACCGCCGGCGCCGGTGCGCCGCGCCACCGTCGAGCCCCCGCTCTAATGCCGGCGCGCAACGCTTCATGCAGGATCGTCTGCGGCGCGCCGTTCAACCAATGCAAAACGAAAGACAAACATCATGTCGATGAGATCTGAATACTGCGGTCTGGTGACCGAGGAACTGCTGGGCCAATCCGTCTCGCTGTGCGGCTGGGTAAGCCGCCGCCGCGACCATGGCGGCGTCATCTTCATCGACTTGCGCGATCGCGAAGGGCTCGTTCAGGTCGTCTGCGATCCGGATCGCGCTGACATGTTCAAGGTCGCCGAAGGCGTGCGCAACGAGTTCTGCGTGCAGGTCAAGGGCATCGTGCGCGGCCGTCCGGAAGGCACGACCAATGCCTCGCTGAAGAGCGGCAAGATCGAAGTGCTGTGCCACGAGCTGATCGTGCTGAACGCGTCGGTCACGCCGCCGTTCCAGCTCGACGATGACAACCTGTCGGAAACCACGCGCCTCACCCATCGTGTGCTCGACCTGCGCCGTCCGCAGATGCAGCACAACCTGCGTCTGCGCTACCGCGTCGCGATCGAAGTGCGCAAATACCTCGACGAGCAGGGCTTCATCGACATCGAAACGCCGATGCTCACGAAGAGCACGCCGGAAGGCGCGCGCGACTACCTCGTGCCGTCGCGCACGAACCCGGGCCAGTTCTTCGCGCTGCCGCAGTCGCCGCAGCTGTTCAAGCAGCTGCTGATGGTCGCGAACTTCGACCGTTACTACCAGATCACCAAGTGCTTCCGCGACGAAGACCTGCGCGCCGACCGTCAGCCGGAATTCACGCAGATCGACTGCGAAACCTCGTTCCTGTCGGAACAGGAAATCCGCGATCTGTTCGAGGCGATGATCCGTCACGTGTTCAGGACGACGATCGGCGTCGAGCTCGACCAGAAATTCCCGGTCATGGAATACGCGGAAGCGATGCGCCGCTTCGGTTCGGACAAGCCCGACCTGCGCGTGAAGCTCGAGTTCACCGAGTTGACCGATGCGATGCGCGACGTCGACTTCAAGGTGTTCAGCACCCCGGCCAACACGAAGGACGGCCGTGTCGCGGCGCTGCGCGTGCCGAAGGGCGGCGAGCTGTCGCGCGGCGACATCGACAGCTACACGGAATTCGTGCGCATCTACGGCGCGAAAGGCCTCGCATGGATCAAGGTCAATGAAACGGCGAAGGGCCGTGACGGTCTGCAAAGCCCGATCGTGAAGAACCTGCACGACGAAGCGCTGAAGGCGATCATCGAGCGCACCGGCGCACAAGACGGCGACATCATCTTCTTCGCGGCGGATCGCGCGAAGGTCGTCAACGACAGCCTCGGCGCGCTGCGTCTGAAGATCGGTCATTCGGAATTCGGCAAGGCCAACGGCCTCGTCGAGTCCGGCTGGAAGCCGCTGTGGGTCGTCGACTTTCCAATGTTCGAATACGACGAGGAAGACAACCGCTACGTCGCCGCGCATCACCCGTTCACGAGCCCGAAGGACGAGCACCTCGAGTACCTCGAAACGGACCCCGCGCGCTGCCTCGCGAAGGCCTACGACATGGTGCTGAACGGCTGGGAAATCGGCGGCGGCTCGGTGCGTATCTACCGTGAGGAAGTGCAGAGCAAGGTGTTCCGCGCGCTGAAGATCAACGCGGAAGAAGCGCAGGCGAAGTTCGGCTTCCTGCTCGACGCGCTGCAATACGGCGCGCCCCCGCACGGCGGTATCGCGTTCGGCCTGGACCGCATCGTCACGATGATGGCCGGCGCCGACTCGATCCGCGACGTGATCGCGTTCCCGAAGACGCAACGCGCGCAGGATCTGCTCACGCAGGCACCGAGCGAAGTCGACGAGCGTCAGCTGCGCGAGCTGCACATCCGTCTGCGTACGCCGGAACCGAAGGCATAAAACCGCGGCCGCTGCGCGCGGCCGGCAAGCGGTCTTGCGTGTGCCGGCCAGCGAGCCGGCGGCCGCAAAAAAACCACACGAGCGAAACGAAAAGGCGCTGAGGTGATCTCCACCTCAGCGCCTTTTTCATTTTTTGCGTTACAGTGAAGCCACCGCTTTCCAGACCCTTTCGACCGTCATCCGACATGTACCGCGCGTATCGTCGCGCCCAGTTTGAGCCATGCCGAAACCGCCGAAAATTCCGCAGTCCGTCCTCGTCATCATTCATACGCCTGCGCTCGACGTGCTGCTGCTCGAGCGCGCCGATCATGCGGCGTTCTGGCAGTCGGTGACGGGTTCGAAAGACCGGCTCGACGAACCGCTCGCCGACACGGCGGTGCGCGAAGTCGGCGAGGAAACCGGCATCATGATCGGCGGCGCACTGGTGCCGCGCAGCGGGTTGTTCGACTGGCACTACTCGATCGACTACGAGATCTACCCGGAATTTCGTTACCGCTACGAAGCGGGCGTGCTCTACAACACGGAGCACTGGTTCAGCCTGCAGGTCCCCGAGTGCATCGACGTGACGCTCGCGCCGCGCGAACACACCGCGTATATGTGGCTGCCATATGAAGAGGCCGCATCGCGCTGCTTTTCGTCGTCGAATGCCGATGCGATCCTGCAGTTGCCGCGGCGGCTCGCCGCACGCCCGGTCGATCCGCAATCCGGCCCGCTGGCCGGGGAGCGTGGCCAGTGAGCGCAGGCGGCTCGGGCCGTTTCGCGCGTCTGCGGCACACGTTGCTCGGCCGTCGTTACTGGCAGCGCTACCGCTTCACCAGTAACAACGAGGTCGAGCTGCTGCGCTCCGGCGACGATTTCTTCGACGCGCTGATCGAGCGCATCGACGCGGCCGAGCACAACGTCGCGCTCGAAACCTATATCTTCTGCGACGACGAAGCCGGCCACGCGGTCAGCGAGGCGCTGCTTCGCGCTGCCGCGCGCGGCGTCAGAGTGCGCGTGATCACCGATGGCGTCGGCACCGCGCGCCTGAAGATGTTCGAGCAATGGCCGGCCAGCGGCATCGAGCATCGCATCTACAACCCGCATCTGTTCGGCCGCTTCGGCTTTTCGCGCACGCACCGCAAGCTCGCGGTGATCGACGATCAGATCGCGTATTGCGGCGGCATCAATATCGTCGACGATTACGAGAACAACGGCGAGAAGCTGCCGTACCGGCGCTGGGACTTCGCGGTCGAGCTGCGCGGGCCGGTGGTCGCCGACGTGCGCGATGCGATCGACGTGCAGTGGCGGCGGATTCGCGTCGGCCATCGGCCGCTCGATTCGATGAAGCCCGACCTGTCGTCGCAGGACGCCAACTCGCTTGGCAGTCTGCGCAGACGCCGGCGACGCCGCAACGAGGCACTGTGGGCCGGCGGCGAGCCGTGCGTCGCATTCGTCGCGCGCGATAACCTGATCAACCGCCGCGCGATCGAAAAAGCTTATCTGGCCGCGATCGGCCAGGCGCGCCATGAAATCCTGCTCGCGAATCCGTACTTCATGCCGGGACGCAAGCTGCGTCGCGCGCTGGTGTTCGCGGCGCGGCGCGGCGTGGTCGTGAAGCTGATCATCGGGCGCAAGGAGTTCAAGGCGCTCGATTACGCCGTGCCGTTCCTGTACCACGCGCTGTTGCGCGCAGGCGTGCAGATCGCCGAATACGAGAAGACGCTGCTGCACGGCAAGGTCGCGGTGGTCGATTCGAACTGGGGCACGGTCGGTTCGTCGAATCTCGATGCGCTCAGCCTGATGCTGAACAATGAAGCGAACGTCGTGCTCGTGAACGATCCGTCGATCCCCAAACTGCGCGACGCGATTCTCGACGCGTTCACGGACGCGCGCCCAATCGATGAAGCGCACTACGAATCGCGACCGGCGCGCGTGCGCGCGTTGAGCTGGATCGCGTACACGAGCTACCGCGTCGCGATGAAGCTGCTGACGGTCGGCGGCTACGACTAATACCGCTCGCACGAGAGCCCGCGCTTGCCGCATCATGTCGGCCATCAATCGGCGCCAGCGAGCCGGGGCAAAGAAATAGAACACGCGCGAGAACACGCGCGCGCCGATCGGCAACCATCGAGTCAAGGCAAACGCCTCTAAAAATCTGATTGATCTGATGGTCGAAAGCCGCAAAATTAGAAGCCGGTTAGAAACCGGTTTCTAATAAAGTCCTTGTTTCGCGGACGGCAAGCACTCAATAATAGTACGGCCGTTCGATTTTCAATTCGGTCACATTAGAACGGTAAAACAGCTATGCGAAAAGGCGAACAAACCCGAGCCGCGATTCTCGACGCAGCACTCGATCTGGCAGGCCGAGACGGACTGGAAGGTCTGACGATTGGTCTGCTGGCCGAGCGCATGCAGATGAGCAAGAGCGGTGTGTTCGCGCATTTCGGGTCGCGCGAGGATCTGCAGATCGAGGTCGTGCGCGAATACCACCGCCGTTTCGAAGAAGAGGTGTTTTTCCCGAGCCTGCGCGAGCCGCGTGGTCTGCCGCGCTTGCGCGCGATGATTTCCCGCTGGATCGAGAAACGCATTCAGGAAGTCACGACCGGCTGCATCTACATCAGCGGCGCCGTCGAATACGACGACCGCGCGGACAGCCAGGTGCGCGAGCAGTTGGTGTCGAGCGTGACGACGTGGCGTGCGGCACTCACGCGTGCGATCTCGCAAGCGATGGAAGAAGGGCATCTGCGCGCCGATACCGACCCGCAGCTGATGCTGTTCGAACTGTACAGCGTCACGCTCGGCCTGCATCACGACGCGCGCTTTCTGCATCTGCCGGATGCGGTGCGTCTCACGTGGGCCGCGCTGGAAAAACTGATTAATTCGTATCAAAGCGAAAGCCGTTAGCGGCGTCGCCGGAATCTACCGGAAACGCGCGGCGCAGAAGGTCCGACCGCGGACCCGGCCAACGGCCTGGCTTTTTGTCAAACCAGGGAGAGAGAGTCATGGGACAGTACGCCGCGCCGCTGCGCGACATGCAATTCGTGTTGCACGAACTGCTCAACGTCGAGGCCGAACTTCGGCAAATGCCGAAGCACGCCGAACTCGACGCCAACACGATCAACGCGGTGCTCGAGGAAGCCGGCAAGTTCTGCTCCGAAGTGCTGTTCCCGCTCAACCACAGCGGCGACCAGGAAGGCTGCACGTATGCCGGCGACGGCGTCGTGACCACGCCGAAGGGCTTCAAGGAAGCCTATCGGCAATACGTCGAAGCCGGCTGGCCGGCGCTCGGTTGCGACCCGGAATTCGGCGGCCAGGGACTGCCCGCGTTCGTCAACAACGCGCTCTATGAAATGCTGAACTCGGCGAATCAGGCGTGGACGATGTATCCGGGCCTGTCGCACGGCGCGTACGAATGCCTGCACGCGCACGGCACGCCGGAACTGCAGCAGCGCTATCTGCCGAAGCTCGTCGCAGGCGTCTGGACCGGCACGATGTGTCTGACCGAGCCGCATTGCGGCACCGACCTCGGCATTCTGCGCTCGAAGGCCGAGCCGAACGGCGACGGCTCGTACTCGATCAGCGGCACGAAGATTTTTATTTCGAGCGGCGAGCATGACATGGCGGAGAACATCGTTCACCTCGTGCTCGCGCGTCTGCCGGATGCGCCGAAGGGCACCAAGGGGATTTCGCTGTTCATCGTGCCGAAGTTCGTGCCGAACGAAGCGGGTGAGCCCGGTGAGCGCAACGGCGTGAAGTGCGGTTCGATCGAGCACAAGATGGGCATCCACGGCAACGCGACCTGTGTGATCAATCTCGACAACGCGAAGGGCTGGATGGTCGGCGAGCCGAACAAAGGTCTGAACGCGATGTTCGTGATGATGAACGCCGCGCGTCTCGGCGTCGGCATGCAGAGCCTCGGTCTCACGGAAGTCGCATATCAGAACTCGCTCACGTACGCGAAAGAGCGGCTGCAGATGCGTTCGCTGACCGGCCCGAAGGCGCCGGAAAAGGCCGCCGATCCGATCATCGTGCATCCGGACGTGCGCCGCATGCTGCTCACGCAGAAGGCCTACGCCGAAGCCGGCCGCGCGTTCTCGTACTGGTCGGCGCTGCAGATCGACAAGGAGCTGTCGCACGCCGACGAAGCCGAGCGCAAGGAAGCCGCCGACCTCGTCGCGCTGCTCACGCCGATCCTGAAGGCGTTCCTGTCGGACAACGCGTTCGAAGGCACCAATCACGCGATGCAGATCTACGGCGGCCACGGCTTCATCGCCGAATGGGGCATGGAGCAGTACGTGCGCGACGCGCGCATCAACATGATCTATGAAGGCACCAACGGCATCCAGTCGCTCGACCTGCTCGGCCGCAAGGTGCTCGGCGACATGGGCGCGAAGATGAAGAAGTTCGGCAAGCTCGTCGCCGAATTCGTCGAAGCCGAAGGCATCAAGCCGGAGATGCAGGAGTTCGTGAACCCGCTCGCCGAGATCGGCGAAAAGGTGCAGAAACTGACGATGGAAATCGGCATGAAGGCGATGCAGAACCCGGACGAAGTCGGCGCCGCGGCCGTGCCGTATCTGCGCACGGTCGGCCATCTGGTGTTCTCGTACTTCTGGGCGCGCATGGCTCGTATCGCGCTCGACAAACAGGCGTCGGGCGATCCGTTCTACAAGGCGAAGCTCGCGACCGCGCGCTTCTACTTCGCGAAGCTGCTGCCCGAAACGGCGATGACGATCCGCCAGGCGCGCGCCGGTTCGAAGCCGATGATGGACGTCGAAGAAGCGTTGTTCTGACGCTCGCACATCGAGCGAGGCCACACACATCGCGCGAAGCATGGCTGACGCTTCGCGCCATCGCACAACTCTCCGGAGAAACGACGTGAGCAATCTGATCATTCGCAAGGTAGCCGTGCTCGGCGCCGGCGTGATGGGCGCGCAGATCGCCGCGCACCTGATCAACGCCAAGGTGCCCGTGCTGCTGTTCGACCTGCCAGCCAGGGAAGGCCCGAAGAACGGGATCGCGCTGAAGGCGATCGAAAATCTGAAGAAGCTGTCGCCGGCGCCGTTCGGCGTGAAGGACGACGCGCAATACATCCAGCCCGCGAACTACGACGACGACATCGACAAGCTCGCCGAGTGCGACGTCGTGATCGAAGCGATCGCCGAACGTATGGACTGGAAGCACGACCTGTACAAGAAGGTCGCGCCGCACATCGGCCCGAACGCGATTTTCGCGACCAACACGTCGGGGCTGTCGATCACCGCACTGTCCGAAGGTTTCGCGGACGAGCTGAAGGCGCGCTTTTGCGGCGTGCACTTCTTCAATCCGCCGCGCTACATGCATCTGGTCGAACTGATCCCGACCGCGACGACGCGTCCGGAAATTCTCGATCAGCTCGAGACCTTCCTGACCAGCGTGGTCGGCAAGGGCGTCGTGCGCGCGAAAGATACGCCGAACTTCATTGCGAACCGCGTCGGCGTGTTCTCGATCCTTGCGGTCATTGCCGAAGCCGCGAAGTTCGGCCTGCGTTTCGATGAAGTGGACGACCTGACCGGCGCGCGCCTCGGCCGCGCGAAGTCGGCGACGTTCCGCACCGCCGACGTGGTCGGTCTCGACACGATGGCGCACGTGATCAAGACGATGCAGGACACGCTGCCGGACGATCCGTTTCTGCCGGTCTACGAAACGCCGGCCGTGCTCGCCGAACTGGTGCAGAAGGGCGCGCTCGGCCAGAAGACCGGCGGCGGCTTCTACAGGAAGGAAGGCAAGGCGATCAAGGTGCTCGACCCGCAGACGGGCGAGTATGTCGACGGCGGCGGGAAGGCCGACGAACTCGTCGGCCGCATCCTGAAGCGTCCGGCCGCCGAGCGTCTGAAGCTGCTGCGCGAAACGCAGCACCCGCAGGCGCAGTTCCTGTGGTCGATCTTCCGCGACGTCTATCACTACATCGCCGTGCATCTGGAATCGATCGCCGACAACGCGCGCGACGTCGATCTCGCGATCCGCTGGGGCTTCGGCTGGAACGAAGGTCCGTTCGAAGGCTGGCAGACGGCCGGCTGGAAGCAGGTCGCCGAATGGGTGCAGGAAGACATCGCGGCGGGCAAGGCGCTCGCCAACGTGCCGCTGCCGTCGTGGGTGCTCGAAGGCGCGGTTGACGAGAAGGGCGGCGTGCACACGGCCGAAGGCTCATGGTCGCCGGCCACGCAGACCTTCGTGCCGCGCTCGTCGCTCGACGTGTACCGCAAGCAGGTGTTCCGCGCGCCGCTCGTCGGCGAAACCGGCGCCGATCCGAAGACCTACGGCAAGACGCTGTTCGAGACCGATGCGGTGCGCGCATGGGTCGACGATCGCGCGGGCGAGGACGACGTGCTGATCGTGTCGTTCAAGAGCAAGATGAACACGATCGGACCGGCGGTGATCGAAGGGCTCACGCAGGCGATCGAACTGGCCGAGAAGGACTACAAGGGCCTCGTCGTGTGGCAGCCCACATCGCTGAAGCTCGGCACGCCGGGCGGTCCGTTCTCGGCGGGCGCGAACCTCGAAGAAGCGATGCCCGCGTTCATGATGGGCGGCGCGAAGGGCATCGAGCCGTTCGTGAGGAATTTCCAGCAGGGCATGCTGCGCGTCAAGTACGCGAACGTGCCGGTGATTTCGGCGATCTCGGGCATCGCGCTCGGCGGCGGCTGCGAGCTCGCACTGCACAGCGCGAAGCGCGTCGCGCACATCGAGAGCTATCTGGGTCTCGTCGAAGTCGGCGTGGGTCTCGTGCCGGCCGGCGGCGGCCTGAAGGAAGCGGCGCTGCGCGCGGCCGAAGCGGCAAGCCAGGTCGGCGCGACGAGCGATCTGCTGAAATTCCTGCAGAAGTCGTTCGAGAACGCGGCGATGGCGAAGGTGTCGGCTTCCGCGCTCGACGCCCGCGCGATGGGCTACCTGAAGCCTTCCGACACGATCGTCTTCAATGTGTTCGAACTGCTCGACGTCGCGAAGAAGGAAGCGCGCGCGCTCGCCGCGGCGGGCTACCGTGCGCCGCTGCGCGCGACCCAGGTGCCGGTCGCGGGCCGCTCGGCGATCTCGACGATCAAGGCGTCGCTCGTCAACATGCGCGACGGCCGCTTCATCAGCGAGCATGATTTCCTGATCGCGAGCCGCATCGCGGAAGCGGTGTGCGGCGGCGACGTCGAAGCGGGCAGCCTCGTCGACGAAGAATGGCTGCTGCAACTCGAGCGTCGCGCGTTCGTCGAGCTGCTCGGCACGCAGAAGACGCAGGAACGGATCATGGGCATGCTGCAGACCGGCAAGCCGGTGCGCAACTAAGCGGCGACCGCACAACGTGCATGGGACCAGAGTAAGAGCTTTGGCCAACTCTGGTCGACAAAGGAGATTCCCAAATGGCAAAGCAATTGCAAGACGCATATATCGTCGCCGCAAGCCGTACGCCGATCGGCAAGGCGCCGCGCGGCATGTTCAGGAACACACGTCCGGATGAGCTGCTGGTTCACGCGATCAGGTCGGCCGTTGCTCAGGTGCCCGGCCTCGACACCGGCGTGATCGAAGACGCGATCGTCGGTTGCGCGATTCCGGAAGCGGAGCAGGGCCTGAACGTCGCACGGATCGGCGCGCTGCTGGCAGGTCTGCCGAACACGGTCGGCGGCGTCACGGTGAACCGCTTCTGCGCGTCGGGTCTGACCGCGCTCGCGATGGCCGCGGACCGCATCCGCGTCGGCGAGGCGGATGCGATGATCGCGGGCGGCTGCGAATCGATGAGCATGGTGCCGATGATGGGCAATAAGCCGTCGCTGTCGCCGCATATCTTCGATCGCAACGAAGACGTCGGCATCGCGTACGGCATGGGCCTGACCGCGGAGAAAGTCGCCGAGCGCTGGAAGATCAGCCGCGAAGCGCAGGACGCGTTCTCGGTCGAATCGCACCGCCGCGCGATGGCCGCGCAGCAAGCCGGCGAATTCAACGACGAAATCGCCGCGTACACGATCGTCGATCGCGTGCCCGATCTCGCGACCGGCGAGATCAACGTGAAAACGCGCGAGGTGTCGCTCGACGAAGGTCCGCGCGCGGAAACGTCGATGGAAGGCCTCGCGAAGCTGCGCGCGGTGTTCGCGAACAAAGGCTCGGTCACGGCCGGCAACAGCTCGCAGACGTCGGACGGCGCGGGCGCGTTGATCGTCGTGTCGGAAAAAATCCTCAAGCAGTTCAACCTGACGCCGCTCGCGCGCTTCGTCAGCTTCGCGGTGCGCGGCGTGCCGCCGGAAATCATGGGCATCGGCCCGAAGGAAGCGATTCCGGCCGCGCTGAAAGCCGCGGGCCTGAAGCAGGACGACCTCGACTGGATCGAGCTGAACGAGGCGTTCGCCGCGCAGTCGCTCGCGGTGATCCAGGACCTCGGCCTCGATACGTCGAAGATCAACCCGCTCGGCGGCGCGATCGCACTGGGCCATCCGCTCGGCGCGACCGGCGCGATTCGTGCGGCGACCGTGGTGCACGGCCTGCGCCGCCGCAACTACAAGTACGGCATGGTGACGATGTGCGTCGGTACCGGCATGGGCGCGGCGGGCATCATCGAGCGTCTGTGAGCCGCTGATCGAACGGGGGATCCTTCTGTGATCCACCAGGGACCGCGCAACGGTTCGCAGGCCGCGCGGCTTGCGAACCGTTTTTACATTCAGCAGGAGCACAAGGAGATGAACGGGATGACGACGGATATTCTGGTCGAGCGCGCCGACGCGGTGCTGACCATCAGCTTCAACCGGCCCGGCAGGAAAAACGCGTTCACGGCCGCGATGTATCAGACGATGGCCGACGCGCTCGTAGAAGCGCAGGGCGACGCGTCGGTGCGCGCGATCCTGATTCGCGGCAGCGCGGGCATATTCAGCGCGGGCAACGATCTCGAGGACTTCATGAAGTCGCCGCCGGTTGGCGAAACCCCGCCGGTGTTCCAGTTCCTGCGCGCGCTAGGTTCGGCGGAAAAACCGGTGGTGGCGGCGGTCGCGGGGCCGGCCGTCGGCGTCGGCACGACGCTGCTGCTGCATTGCGATCTGGTCTACGCGGCCGACACCGCGAGCTTTTCGCTGCCGTTCACGCAGCTCGGGCTGTGCCCGGAAGCAGCGTCGAGCCTGTTGCTGCAGCGCGTGGCCGGTTACCAGGCGGCGGCGGAAAAAACTGCTGCTCGGCGAGGCGTTCGACGCGGCCGAAGCGCACCGCATGGGCTTCGTGAATCGCGTGCTGCCGGCGGGCGAAGTCGACGCGTTCGCGGCGTCGCAGGCCGCGAAGCTGGCGGCGCTGCCGGCGTCGTCGTTGCGCGTGACGAAGAGCCTGATGAAGCGCGCGAGCCAGCAGGAACTGCAGACGCAGATGACCGAGGAAGCCGTGCATTTCGGCAAGATGCTGCTTGCGCCCGAAGCGCGCGAGGCGGTCAAGGCGTTTTTCGAGAAGCGCAAGCCGGATTTCCGGCGGTTCGACTGAGGGGTGTGCGACGCAGGCGGGCTTCGGGTGGGTTAGCTGTGAATCGTCGCTGCGCCGCTTCAATCGCTCAAGCTTGCTGCTGCCAGGTGTCGTAATCGACGTAGCTGCCTTCGCGGCAGAAGCTCACGAGCCGCACGCCCGCCTCACGCGCGATCGCAATCGCGAGCGACGACGGCGCCGAGATCGTCGCGACCATCGGCACGTCGACGCGCGCGGCCTTGCGCACCAGCTCGTAGCTCGCGCGGCTCGACAGAAACACGAAACCGTCGCGCGTATCGGCGCGGTCGAGCACGAGCTGGCCGATCAGCTTGTCGAGCGCGTTGTGGCGGCCGACGTCCTCGAACGCAGAGTGGATCGCGCCTTGCGCATCACACCACGCGGCCGCGTGGAGGCCGCCCGTCAAACGAGTGAGCGCCTGGTGCTCGGGCAGCGCGCGCGCGGCGCGTGCGATCGCATCGGGCGCGAGCCGCTGCAAGAAGCCAGTGTCGGGTACACGCTGCGGTTTCAGATCCAGCAGATCGATGCTTTCGATGCCGCACACGCCGCAGCCGGTGCGCCCGGCGAGCGCGCGGCGCTTTTCCTTCAAACCGGCGAACGCCTGCTGCACGACCTGCAATTGCACCTCGGCATGCGGCAGCTCGCCGTGCCCGTGCAATTCGACCTCGATGTCCTGAATGTCGCTGCCGCGCTCGACGATCCCCTCCGAAATCGCGAAGCCGACCGCGAACGCTTCGAGATCGCGCGGCGTGCACATCATCACCGCGTGCGAGATGCCGTTGAACACGAGCGCGACCGGCCACTCCTGGCCGACGTGATCGGTGGCGGTTTCAACCGCCGCGCCGCGATGGCGGCGCACTTCGAGTTGCACCGCGCCGGGTTGTTCGTCGCTGTCGAGGGCGTGGGGCTGGCCGTCCGCCCGCTCGGTTGCGCGCCCGTTTTCCTGTCCGTTCAAGTTGCTTCACTCCTGTACCATGCCGCGCGTCAAAGGGTGCGCCGGCCTCGCCGTGTGCTTCGCGGCGGCCGCCGCGCGGGGCGCCGTCGCGCGAATAAGGTTCTAAAATACCTCAAGCGACGCCCGCACGCTGTCCGCCACCGACAAGGAGCACTGACATGGGACTCAACGAAGCACCGCTTCTGTTCGACTTCGAGGTCGCGTCTTCGGAGAATTTCACTTATATCCCGATGTCGGTGCGCTTCAATCTCGACCGTTTCGGGCTGCGCATCACGCTCGCGCAGTGGCAGCAACTGCCGCTCGAAGATCGCAAGCTGCTCGCGCGTTTCCCGGTCGAAGAAGACACGCAGATCGAACCGAATTTTGATCACGCGCTGTTCGAAATGCTGCGCACGCACGCGAACGTCGAACCGGAGTGGTTTACGCCGGAGGAGTCGCCGGCCTGGCGTCAAACCGACAGCGTGCCCGACGGTGTCGCGCATCAGGCGGGGCTGGCCGGTCTCGCCGCGCCGAGCGTCGCGCGCTGGGCCGAGCTCGATCCTTTCAAGCGCTATGTGCTCGCGAAGCTGTCGCGCAAGCCCGAGGCGAGCCACGATTTCGTCCCGGCGATGAAGGAATTTGGAGCGGCCGGCTAGGCGCGGCCGGCTAGGCGCGGCCGGCCAGCCGCTCCCAGCCAGGCGCCCCCACCAACTCGCAGCCTTCCCCCAAATCATCAGATTTTTTTCACGCCGACCCTCAACCCGCCTTCCGATCGCGGCCGTTATCCAAAGGATGGCGCGTAAAAGACTTGCATCGATGCGGCCCGACGCACCGGCAGCGAGCGCGCTCTCCCGCCCTCGGAACGATTGACGTTCGGAATCCATGAATCCTTTTCTATCGAAGCGACTGCTGATCAATATTGTGGTCGTTGTCGTCGCGGTCGGTGCAAACGCGTTCGTCGCGTACACGCAGATTCGCGGGCAGCGCGACGCCGATGCGCGCCTCGCGCGCTCGACCAGCGTGCGCCAGAACCTCGATGCGTATCACGCCGCGCTCGATAACGCGCTCGCCGCTCTGCACCGCCTGAAAGAATCGGGCAAGCCGGTGCCGCCCGACGCGGCCGCTTCGATGACGAACACACTCGCGAGCCGCGAGCAATCACTGCGCGACGAACTCGCGAGCGAGCCGTACATGTCGGGGGCGCTCGCCAACCTGAGCGCGGCGCGGCACGCGTTGCAGCACGATCTGGAGGACACGCTGCGCAACCATGCGAGTGACCTGCCCGGAGCGGCAAGCGCGGCGTCGGGCGTGGCGCACGCGGCATCGACCGAAGCACCAGGGGCGGCCCCCCTCGACGCGCCATTCGAGGCATCCCTCGACCCTGCGCCGTCGAACTCGCATCTTGCCCCCGCGCTAGAGCGTGTCGAAGCCGCGCTCGCCACGTTGCGCAGCGAGGAAAACCGCTCGTTGCAGATCTCGCTCGCGGCATCGGCGAGCGACAGCGAGCGCGCGATGTTCGTGCTGCTCGTGACGATGC
The DNA here is from genome assembly GCF_050436385.1 of Paraburkholderia sp. MM5477-R1. NCBI lineage: Bacteria > Pseudomonadati > Pseudomonadota > Betaproteobacteria > Burkholderiales > Burkholderiaceae > Paraburkholderia > Paraburkholderia sp. MM5477-R1. The sequence goes on along the minus strand of NZ_JBNDMC010000003.1, from coordinate 772,287 downwards.
TCACCGGCAGCGTGCTGCTGTTCCTCACGTTCGGCGTGCGCGAGAACAGCGCGCGCGAAAAACTGCGCAGCGCCCGCGCGCTGGTGCGCAACGACGAGCGTTTTCGCAGCCTGTTCGACGATCACACCGTGCCGATGTACATCTTCGATCGCGACACGCTGTGCTTTCTCGCCGTCAACAAGGCCGCGATCCAGCAATACGGCTACACGGAAGACGAGTTTCTCGGCATGACGATCCGCGCGATCCGCCCGAACTCGGAAATCGGCCGACTGGAGACGCATCTGCAGCGTAGCGCCGACCTCCGCCAGAGCCACACGATGGCGGGCATCTGGCGGCATCGGCGTAAGGACGGCTCGATCCTCAGCGTCAACGTGTCCTATCACGCACTGAACTTCATGGGCCGCGACGCCTTGTTCGTGCTGGCGGACGACGTGACCGACCAGATCAACGCCGAAGCCGAAGCGCAGCGCTCGAATCAGATGCTCGAAGCGGTGATCGACAACATTCCGCAGCGCATCTTCTGGAAGGACCTGAACTCGCGCTATCTCGGCTGCAACATGGCATTCGCGCGCGACGCGGGGCTCGCGTATCCCGAACAGGTGGTCGGCAAGAGCGACGCCGACCTGGCGTGGCGCGCGTTCGCCGACCTGTTGACCGAGCACGATCGCGAAGTCGTGAGCACCGGCGTGCCCAAGATGAACTTCGAGGTCGACTTCGTGATCGACGGCTTGCACCGCACGACGGTCACGAGCAAGCTGCCGTTCACCGACGGCGGCGGTCAGGTGATCGGCGTGCTCGGCTCGTACACCGACATCACCGAGCGCAAGCGCGCCGATCTCGCGCTGCGTCTGCAAAGCCGGGCGCTCGACGCGAGCGTCAACGCGATCCTGATCACCGCGCCGTCGCCGTCGGGCAATCTGATCGAATACGTGAATCCGGCGTTCATGCGCATCACCGGCTACGATCCCGCCGAGGTGATCGGCCACGACTGCCGCGTGCTGCAACGCGACGACCGTGACCAGGAAGGCGTCGCGTTGATCCGCGAGGCGCTCGCGGCGAATCGCGAGGTCAGCGCGGTGGTGCGCAACTATCGCAAGGACGGCGCGCTGTTCTGGAATCAGCTGTTCATTGCGCCGGTGCCGAACGCGGAAGGCGTGATCACCCATCATATCGGCGTCGTCAACGACGTGACCGAGCTGATCCGCTATCAGGAGCAGCTCGAATACCAGGCCAACTACGACGGCCTTACGCGGCTGCCGAACCGCAACCTGCTGCGCGACCGGCTCGAACATGCGCTCGTCGTCGCGCAGCGGCATCATTCGGGCGTCGCGGTCGTGTTCCTCGATCTCGACGGCTTCAAGAACGTCAACGACAGCCTCGGCCATAGCGTCGGCGACCGGCTGCTCGGGGTGGTCGCCGAACGACTCGCGCGCTGCTCGCGCACCAGCGACACGGTTGCGCGTCACGGCGGCGACGAGTTCGTGATCGTGATGACGGACACCGTCGACGAGCAATCGCTGATCACGTGGATGGAGCGCGTGCGCGCGTCGATCGCCGAGCCGGTGTGGCTCGACGGCACCGAGCTGTACGTCGGCTGCAGCATGGGCGCGAGCCTGTTCCCGCAGGACGGCGAGGATGCCGAAACGCTGATGAAGAAGGCCGACGTCGCGATGTATCGGGCGAAGGACATGGGGCGCAACACGTTCCAGTTCTATCAGCCGGAGATGAACGCGAGCGCGGGCGTGCGCCTGAATCTCGAACGACGCCTGCGCCGCGCGCTGCGCGACAACGAGTTCCTGCTGCACTATCAGCCGCAGGTCGATATCGGCAGCGGACAGATCGTCGGCATCGAGGCGCTGGTGCGCTGGCACGATCCCGAGGTCGGGCTCGTGCCGCCGTCGTCGTTCATTCCGCTCGCCGAGGAAAGCGGGCTGATCGGGCCGCTGTCGGAGTGGGTGCTGCGCGAGGCGTGTCGGCAGAATAAGGCGTGGCAGGATCAGGGCTTGCCGCCGGCGCGCGTGTCGGTGAATCTGTCGGCGCGGGTGTTCCAGCAGCGTGACATCGCGAAGCTCGTGATGCAGGTGCTCGACGAGACCGGACTCGAACCGAAGTACCTCGAACTCGAGCTGACCGAAAGCACGATCATGCGCAACGCGGAAGAAGCGGTGTCGATGCTCAACGAACTGCACGCGCTCGGCATCGGTCTCGCGATCGACGACTTCGGCACCGGCTATTCGAGCCTCAGCTATCTGAAGCGCTTCCCGGTGGACCGCTTGAAGATCGACCGCTCGTTCGTGTCGGATATCGGCGTATCGGGCGACGATGAGACGATCACGTCGGCGATCATCGCGCTCGCCCATTCGCTGAAGTTGCAGGTGATCGCCGAGGGCGTGGAAACGTCGGCGCAACTCGACTTCCTGAAGGAACGCGCGTGCGACGAAATGCAGGGCTTCTATTTCGCGAAGCCGTTATCGACGGAAGCGATTGCCGAACTGCTGCACGGCGGGCTGGTGCCGGAGCTGGAGCCGGCGTGAGGGGAGCGTGACGCGGCGACGGGTGTCGCCGCGTGTCGCCGCGTGCCGCGTCCAACGCTGCTCACTGAGCCGGCGTGTCCTTGAACACCGGCAGGCTTTCCGCGAACGCGGAAAACTTCTCGAGCCGCGGATGATCGGCCTTGCTGACCGCCTCCGGCAGCATCATGTGCGTGAACTGCCAGGCTACGGCGACGGCCACCTCCGCCGCGCTGAACTGCTGCTGCGTGTCGGGCAGCGGCCCTTCGCCCAACTCGCGTTCGAGTTCGGCATAGGCGGCGAGCAGTTGCGCGCGCACGCGCTCGACCCACGGTTCATGCTGCTTCTCCTGAGGCCGCAGATTGCGCTCGTAGACGATCTGCACGCTCTTTTCGCACGCGGCGAGCGCGAGACCCGTCAGACGCGCGGCGCGCAACGCCGCGTCGGCTTGCGTCGGGAACAGCGGGGTGGGGCCGACGAGCGTTGCCAGATACTGCAGGATCACCGTCGAGTCCATCAGGATCGCGCCGTTGTCGGCGACGAGCGTCGGCGCCTTGACGACCGGGTTGATCTTCGCGAACTGGTCGTAGGTGCGGAAAACCGAAATCGACTCGTGTTCGAAGTCGAGCGCGAGCAGCTTCATGCAGATGGCGACGCGCCGCACGTAGGGCGAGTCGAGCATACCGATCAGTTTCATCTCGTTTCCATGAGAAGAGCGACTATGGGGCGTCCCGGGCCTCGTGCGCTGACCGGCTGGAACGGCTAGCGGGCGGCGCGGCGCGTGACGCGTGGAATCGCTAGCTTAAGCATCCTCGCCGGCTCAGTCCAGCGCGGGCAGCGCGCGCGGACGGCGGTCGCTGTCGGTGGCGACGTAGGTGAGGATCGCTTCCGTGACCTTGACGACTTCCTGCGAGAGCCTCAACCGCTGCGCGTAGACCTCGACCGACACGGTCACCGACGTATTGCCGGTCTTCACGATATCCGCGTAAAAGCTCAGCAGATCGCCGACGAACACCGGTTGCTTGAACAGGAAAGAATTAACCGCGATCGTCGCGACCCGCCCATTCGCGCGACGGCTTGCCGGAATCGAGCCGGCGATGTCGACCTGCGCCATGATCCAGCCGCCGAACACGTCGCCATGAATGTTCGCGTCCGATGGCTGCGGCATGACGCGCAGCGCGCACGGCTTGGACGGAAGTTGAAGAAGATCGGTCATCGGGACATCCTTGGGAAACGTGTTCGAGTGTATTGACGCGCATTGACGCAATGGCTGGGCCAGTTCGACAGTAGGCCATGCAAAGCGCCGCCAGTCGGCTTCTGCGACAATAGAAAGATCAGGAATTGTACGGGAAAGCACCCAGCGAAGCGCGCGAGCCGCGCGCCGCTGCGAACTCCGGCAGCTCCACACTCTCCCCACGATTTATGCGCCGCGCTCCTTCGTCCGAACCCTCGCCGATTTCCACCGCACCCCGCAACGACTGGCAAACGATCCTGTCGCTGCTGCCATACCTTGCCACCTACAAATGGCGAGTCGGCTTCGCGCTCAGCTGCCTGATCGGCGCGAAGGTCGCGAACCTCGGCGTGCCGATCGTGATGAAGCGCATCGTCGACAGTCTCGCGTCGGTCCGGCATCTGACCGCGCTCGGCCGCGCGCAGGACGCGCCCGGCATCGTGCTGCTCGGCGGCGTCGGCTTGCTGGTGGTCGCGTATGCGGTGGTGCGGCTATCGACGTCGCTCTTCACCGAGTTGCGCGAAATGCTGTTTTCGAAAGTGACCGAAAGCGCGGTGCGCCAACTCGCGCTGAAAGTATTCCGCCACCTGCACGGACTGTCGCTGCGCTTTCATCTGGAGCGGCAGACGGGCGGCATGTCGCGCGATATCGAACGCGGCACGCGCGGCATCACGCAGCTGATTTCCTATTCGTTGTACAGCATCCTGCCGACGCTCGTCGAAGTCGGTCTCGTGCTCGGCTTTTTCGTCGTCAAATACGAGGCCTATTACGCGATCGTCACGTTCGTCGCGCTCGCGGTGTACATCGCGTTCACGGTGAAGGTCACCGAGTGGCGCACGCACTTTCGCCGCACCATGAACGAGCTCGATTCGAAGGCGAATTCGCGCGCGATCGACTCGCTGCTCAACTACGAGACCGTCAAGTACTTCGGCAACGAGGAGTGGGAAGCGAGCCGCTACGACGAGAACCTGAAGCGCTATCGCGCGGCGGCGATCAAGTCGCAGCGTTCGCTGTCGGCGCTGAACTTCGGGCAGCAGGCGATCATCGGCACGGGGCTCGTGTTCATCCTGTGGCGCGCGACCCAGGGCGTGATGGCCGGGCGTCTGACGCTCGGCGACCTGGTGCTGATCAACACGTTCATGCTGCAGCTGTATATTCCGTTGAATTTTCTCGGCGTGGTCTATCGCGAGCTGAAGCAGAGCCTGACCGACATGGACCGCATGTTCTCGCTGCTCGGCGCACCGCGGGAAGTGCCCGACGCGCCCAATGCGGTGGCTTTGCAAGTGAGCGGCGCGCAGGTGCGCTTCGACGACGTGAGCTTCGCGTACGAGCCTTCGCGGCAGATTCTGCACGGCGTGAGCTTCACGATCGCGGCCGGCACGACGACGGCGGTGGTCGGCCACAGCGGCTCGGGCAAGTCGACGCTCGCGCGGCTGCTGTTCCGCTTCTACGATCTCGACCGCGCGACGGGCGGCGCGATTCGCATCGACGGGCAGGATATTCGCGACGTCACGCAGGATTCGCTGCGCGCGTCGATCGGCATCGTGCCGCAGGACACGGTGCTGTTCAACGACTCGATCTACTACAACATCGCGTACGGTCGGCCGTCGGCGACGCGCGACGAAGTGATCGCGGCGGCGCGCGCCGCGCATATCCACGAGTTCATCGAGAGTCTGCCGAAGGGCTACGACACGCCGGTCGGCGAGCGCGGGCTCAAGCTGTCCGGCGGCGAAAAGCAGCGCGTCGCGATCGCGCGGACCATACTCAAGAATCCGCCGATCCTGTTGTTCGACGAAGCGACGTCCGCGCTCGATTCACGCTCCGAGCGCGCGATCCAGCATGAGCTCGACCTGATCGCGCGCGAACGCACGACGCTGATCATCGCGCACCGGCTGTCGACGGTCGTGCACGCGCAGCAGATCATCGTGATGGACAAAGGGCGCATCGTCGAGCGCGGCACGCACGCGGAGCTGTTGCGCGCGAACGGTTTGTTCGCGCAGATGTGGGCGCTGCAGCAGCGCGCCGCGCACACCACGGATGCGGTGGAAAGAGCGGAAGCGGTCGGGGCAGGTGAGAGCCCGGCGAAGTAAACTCAGCGCGCGCGCAGCAGCCGATCGAGCGCTTCCAGCTGCGCCTGGGTGCCGATGTTCTCCCACAAGCCTTCGTACAGCTCGCCGCTCGCGAGCCCACGCGCGATGGTCGCGCGGTAATACGGGCTCAGCGCGCGCCGCGTGCCGCGCGGCAGATCGCGGAACATGCGCGTGTCGTACAGACCGAAACTGCCGAACGTGAGGCGCGGCTGCGCGTCGAGCGACAGCACGCCGTCGACGAGACCAAAGTCGCCGTTCGGGTGAAACGCCGGATTCGGCACCATCACCAGATGCATGCCGGGCTCGGGCAGCGCCTTCAGCCGGCCGGCGTGCGCGTGCAGCGCGGCGTAGTCGTACTCGGTGTACACGTCTCCGGCCACCGCGACGAACACCTGATCCGCGCCCTCGTCGGTCAGCAGCGGCAGCGCCTGCGCGATGCCGCCCGCGGTCTCCAGCGCCTCGTGCTCGGGCGAGTAGCGCAGCTCGACCTGCCAGCGCGAACCGTCGCCGAGCGCGGCTTCGAGCTGCGCGCCGAGCCACGCATGATTGATCACGATGCTACGGATGCCGGCCCGCGCGAGCCGTTCGATCTGCCATACGATCAGCGGCTTGCCGCCCACTTCGAGCAAGGGCTTCGGGCACGCGTCGGTCAACGGACGCATGCGCTCGCCGCGGCCCGCGGCGAAAATCATCGCTTTCTTTACGGACATCGTCATCGGTCAGAAGGTGTAGCCGATTTCCTGCGCGCGGCCGTCGAGGTCGTCGAGCAGTTTCGCGAACCCGCGCAGCGGCGCGTAACGCTCCGCCACCTTGCGTGCATAGCCGATGAAGCGCGGCAGGTCGTTCATGTAATGCGCCTTGCCGTCGCGGTAGTTGATGCGGCAGAACAGGCCGAGCACCTTGATGTGCCGCTGCAGCCCCATCCATTCGAGCTGGCGGTAGAACTCGCCGAAATCGGCATCGACCGGCAGGCCGGCTTTTTTGGCGCGCTCCCAGTAGTACGCGAAGCAGTCGAGCTCGAACTCCTCGTCCCAACTGAGGAACGCGTCGCGCAGCAGCGACACGACGTCGTACGTGATCGGCCCGTACACCGCGTCCTGGAAGTCGAGCACGCCTGGGTTCGGCTCGGCGATCATCAGATTGCGCGGCATGAAATCGCGCAGCATGAAGCTTTGCGGCTGCGCGCGCGCGCTCGCGATCAGCAGCGCGAACGTGCGATCGAGCAGCGCGCGCGTAGCGGCATCGACCTCGCGGCCAAGGTGCCGGCCGATGAACCACTCGGGCATCAGTTCCATCTCGCGGTGCAGGAACGCTTCGTCGAACGGCGGCAGCACGTCTTCGCGCGAGCTGAGCTGCCAGCGGATCAGGGCGTCGAGCGCGTCGCGCATCAGCGCGCGAGCCGCGCGCGTGTCGCCCGCGGCCTGCGCGTCGGTCAGCGCGCCCAGATACGACGCGGTGCCGAGATCGGTGACGAGCATGAAGCCCGCGTCAAAGTCGACCTCGAGCACGCGCGGCACGTGCACGCCGGCGGCGGCGAGCAATTGCGCGATCTGTGCGAATTCGCGGCATTTTTCGGGCGGCGGCGCGTCGACGGCGATCAGCGTGGCCGCGCCGTTGCCTTGCGCCGCCTTACCGGCGAGCCGGAAATAACGGCGGAAACTGGCGTCGGACGAGGCCGGAACGAGGGTGTCGGGCTCGAGCGCGTGGCGCGCCGCGTGGCCTTGCAGCCAGGCCTTGAGCAGGGAGAGACGGGTGTCGGTGAAATCTTGGGTGGAAGGCAGCGTCATGAAAAGCGGCGGCAAATTCTTGGGGACAACGTCTTGCCATATAATACCCCACGACTTTTTTGACGCGACTCACACGCCAGCTTTCGCGTGCTCCGTTTCACCGCCCGCCTTATCACTCGGCAAATTGGGAATCCAGACGTGCAGCCGACTCTAACGGTCGCGGTGTGCAGGCGGTGGATCGTGACGACGAAAGCTTGCGCACGGGTCGACTCGCCAAACGATACATGCCGCCCAGACAGCTTTCCGATACCACTCCTTCCTGTGCAGTAGTGCCGCGCAAAAGGCGGCTCGTCGCGGCGCTGATCGCCGTTCCGGGCCTGATGCCCGCGCTTGCGCACGCCCAACTGGTGGGGGAAGCTGCGCAACCGCAGGCGGTCTACCCGCCGTGGGGCATGCAGCTTGCGCCGCAGCTCGAGGATCATCCGTTGCAAACGGGCCAGCGGCCGGCCACCTTCGTGCTCGGCGACCACGCGAGCGGCACGATCGACCAGGATCTGGCCGCCAAGGGCTCGGCGGAAGTGCGGCACAACACGTCCGTGATCAAGGCCGACGCTCTGCACTACGATCAGGACACGGACATGGCCGATGCGTACGGCAATGTCCACGTGATCAATACCGGCAATACCTTCATCGGACCCGAAGCGCATCTGCGCGTCGATTCGACCGAAGGCTTCATGACCGCGCCGAAGTACCACTTCACGCTGACGGGCGGCTCGGGTAGCGCGCAGCGCGTCGACCTGCTCGACGCCGAGCGCTCCGTGTTCACGCAGGGCACCTACACGGCATGCGCGTGCACGGACAATCCGGCCTGGTACATCAAGGGCAGCGAATTCGATTTCGACACCGGCGCCGACGAAGGCGTCGCCTACAACAGCGTGCTGTTCTTCCAGGGCGTGCCGGTGTTCGCGTCGCCGTGGCTGTCGTTCCCGCTGTCGGGCGATCGGCGCAGCGGCCTGTTGCCGCCCACGTTCTCGCTGAGCTCGACGAACGGTTTCGAGCTGTCGGTGCCGTATTACTTCAACATCGCGCCGAATCGCGATCTGACGGTCACGCCGCGTCTGATCTCGAAGCGCGGTGTGCAGTTGCAGAGCACGTTCCGCTATCTGTCGCCGACGTATTCCGGGTCGATCACCGGTGAATTTCTGCCCGACGATCGCCTGACGAAGACCAACCGCTACGCGCTGTACATCCAGCACAACCAGAATTTCGGTAACGGCTTCGGCGGCTACATCTATTACAACAAGGTTTCGGACAACACCTATCCGGAAGACCTGTCGTCGTCGGTCAACCAGTTCATGAACGGCACCCAGCTCCTGTATCAGCAGGAAGCCGGGTTGACCTACAACAACGGACCGTGGTCCGTGCTCGCGCGCGAGCAGCACTGGCAGACGCTGGAGCCGTCGGTCGCGCCGTACGGCCGCCAGCCGCAGTTGAACGTCAAGTACGCGAAGTACAACATCGGCGGCTTCGATTTCGGCGCTGAAGCCGACTACTCGAACTTCCGCATCACCACCGCGGATCTGAGCGAAGGCCAGCGGGTGCTGTTCAACCCGTACCTGTCGTATTCGGTGGTGGGGCCGGGCTACTTCGTCACGCCGAAGGTGCAGTGGCACTTTGCGTCGTACAACCTGAACAACATCGGCACCGATCTGGCGAACGTGCCGGGGGCGCAGAAGAATTTCACCGAGTCGATTCCGACCTTCACGTTCGACACGGGACTGACGTTCGAGCGCTCGGTGCGCATTTTCGGCGCGGACTTTATCCAGACGCTGGAGCCGCGCCTGTACTACGTGTACACGCCGTACCGCAACCAGAACAACGCGCCGCTGTTCGATACCGCCGAATCCGACTTCGGTCTCGCGGAAATCTTCACGCCGAATACGTTCGTCGGTAACGACCGGATCGCCGACGCGAACCGCCTGACCGCCGGTCTCACCACGCGCTTCATCAACCCGTCCACCGGCGACGAGCGCGCGCGCTTCGTGATCGCGCAGCAGTATTACTTCCGGGATCAGCGCGTTACGCTGACGCCGACCCAGACCAGTACCCAGGCCACGCACTCGGACCTGATCGCGGGCGCGTCGATCAAGCTGGGCGCCGGTTTCGCTTCGGAAACGGCGTTCCAATATAATGCGGACAATAACCAGCTCACGAAGACGAGTGTCGGCTTCGGGTTCAGTCCGGCGAGCGGCAAGGTCATCAACGTCGCGTACCGCTACACGCGCGCCAACACCACGCTCGACAACCAGCCGATCAATCAGGTGTTGATTTCGGGCCAATGGCCGCTGACGCACCGGATGTACGGTGTCGGCCGGTTCAACTACGACCTGGGTGGCCACCGTATCGTCGACGGCCTGGTCGGCCTGCAATACGACGCGGACTGCTGGACGCTCGGCGCCGGCATCCAGCGCTACGCGAACGGCCTGAACTCGTCGGGACAGAATCAGTCGAGCACACGGTTTCTGGCGCAGTTGACGTTCAAGGGCTTGTCGAGCGTCGACAACGGGCTGATGACCGCGTTCCGCAGCAGTGTGGCCGGCTACATGCCGTTGCCGCCACCGCCACCGCCGGAGTCGCGGTTCACCAACTACGAATGACGGTCGCCCGGTCATTCACGGCTTGCGAAAAGACGGGCGAAGCGCCCGACATCATTGGAGTATCTGTGGCAATCATGAAACAGCTTCGCTTGGCAATACTCGCGGCGGGTCTCGTCGCCGCGGCGTCCTTCCTTCCAGTCGCGTCGGTACAGGCGCAGGCATTGGCCGGCAATAGCGGCCAGACGGTGGACACCATCGCCGCAGTGGTCAACAACGGTGTCATCACGCAGCGCGAGCTCGACGAGCGGGTCGGTCTGATCGCGCACCGGCTGAACCAGCAGAACGCTCCGGTGCCGCCGACGGACCAGTTGCGCCAGCAGGTGCTCACGCAGATGGTGCTCGAGCGCATCCAGCTGCAGAAGGCCAAGGAAGACGGCATCACCATCGACGACGCGGCCGTGCAGCGCACGCTCGAGCGTCTCGCGCAGGCGAACAACATGTCGCTCGCCATGTACCGCGCGCGCATCGAGGCGCAAGGCGTGCCCTGGACCACTTTCACGAGCGACGCGCGCACGGAGCTGACGCTGTCGCGTCTGCGCGAGAAGGAAGTGGACAGCAAGATCACGGTGACGGACGCCGAGGTCGCGAACTATATCGCCAGCCAGCGCGGCCCGGGCGCCGGCCAGACGAACGACCTGCACATGCAGCACATTTTCGTGAAGGCGCCGCTGAACGCCTCGGAGACCGACATCGAGGCGGCGCAGAAGAAGGCCGCGGCTCTGCTCGCCGAAGCGAAGGGCGGCGCGGATTTCGAAAAGCTTGCGAAAGCCAATTCGCAGGCGCCGGACGCGTCGAAGAACGGCGGCGATCTCGGCTTCCTCGCGCCCTCGAAGCTGCCGCCCGAGTTCGTGAAGGCCGCGTCGGCACTGCGTCCGGGTGAGATCAATCCGGATCTGATCCGCACCAACGACGGCTTCGAGATCGTGCGTCTGGTCGAGCGCCGTGCCGGCCAGGGCACCAGCGCGGACGCGCCGAAGCTCGTGCAGACGCACGTGCGCCATATTCTGCTGCGCGTCGGCGACGGTCAGTCCGAACCGCAGGCACGCCAGAAACTGCTCGACATCCGCAACCAGATCGCCGCCGGCGGCGACTTCGCGAAGTTCGCGCGCACCTACTCGCAGGACGGCTCGGCGTCGCAAGGCGGTGACCTCGGCTGGGTCAGCCCGGGCGAGACGGTGCCCGAGTTCGAGCGCGCAATGAACTCGCTGCAGGACGGTCAGATCAGCGAACCGGTGCGCAGCGAATACGGCTACCACCTGATTCAGGTGCTCGGCCGCCGCGATGCGCAAGGCTCGATTGCGCAGCAGATGGATCTCGCGCGTCAGGCCATCGGCCAGCGCAAGGCGGAACAGGCGTATGCCGACTGGCTGCGCGAGCTGCGCGATACCGCGTACGTCGAAGTGATGCCGGCCACGGCGAACGTGCAATAACAGAGCCAATGCGATGACGAGCGCTGCCCAGCCCACCCACCGCCCGCTGCAGATCGCGATCACGACCGGCGAACCCGCCGGCGTCGGTCCCGAGCTGACCGCGCAGGCGCTGGCCGGCGCGGCGGCGCACTGGCCTCAGGCGCAGTTCACCGTGCTCGGTGACGCGCAACTGCTCGCTGAGCGCGCGCGCGCGGTCGGCGTCGATTGGGCGGCGCTGCTCGCGCCAGGCCCGCGCGTGCGGCTCGAACATCACTCGCTTGGCGCACCAGCGCAGGCAGGCAAGCTCGACGCCGCGAACGGCCGCTATGTGCTCGATCTGCTCGATGCGGCGATCGACGGCGCGGTGGCCGGCAGGTTCGACGCGATCGTCACCGCGCCGCTGCAAAAAAGCACGATCAACGACGCCGGTGTGCCGTTTACCGGCCACACCGAATATCTGGCCGAGCGCACCCATACGCCGCGCGTCGTGATGATGCTCGCGGGCGCCGGCAAGCGGCCGCTGCGCGTCGCGCTTGCGACCACGCATCTGCCGTTGAAGGACGTGTCGGCGGCTTTGACGATCGAAAGCCTCGTTGCAACGCTGCGCATCATCGATCACGACCTGCGTCACCACTTCGGCTTGCCCGCGCCGCGTATCCTCGTGACGGGGCTCAATCCGCACGCGGGCGAAAACGGCTATCTGGGCCGCGAGGAAATCGACGTGATCACGCCGGCGTTGCGGCAGGTGAACGGCGAGGGCGTCGACGCGCGCGGTCCGTATCCGGCCGACACGCTGTTCCAGCCGCGTTATCTCGACGAAGCCGACTGCGTGCTCGCGATGTTCCACGACCAGGGCCTGCCGGTGCTGAAATTCGCGACGTTCGGCGAAGGGATCAACGTGACGCTCGGCCTGCCGATCATCCGCACGTCGGTCGATCACGGCACCGCGCTCGATCTGGCCGGCACCGGCCGCGCCGACGCGGGTAGCCTGATGGCCGCCGTCGACACGGCGGTGTCGATGGCGCAGCATCGTCGCGCGGGCTGAGGCGCGGGTAGCGTGGGCGGTCGCGGTGCTCGTGACGCGCCGCGTGGCGTCGTGTTTCCACCGTGACGTCTTTCATTCTCAAGCAGTTTTCTTTCTAGCGTTTCTCCGATGTCCACCAGCAGACAGCAAGGCCGGCACCAGGGCCATCTCGCGCGCAAGCGTTTCGGTCAGAACTTCCTGGTCGACATGGGCGTGATCGATTCGATCGTCGACGTGATCCGGCCGCAGCGCGGCGAGCGCATGGTCGAGATCGGGCCGGGCCTCGGCGCCCTGACCGAGCCGCTGATCGAGCGGCTCGCGACGCCCGAGACGCCGCTGCATGCGGTCGAACTCGACCGCGATCTGATCGGCCGTCTGAAGACGAAGTTCGGCAACCTGCTCGAACTGCACGCGGGCGACGCGCTCGAATTCGACTTCGGCTCGCTCGCGGCACCGGGCGACAAGGCGTCGCTGCGCATCGTTGGCAATCTGCCGTACAACATTTCGAGCCCGCTGCTGTTTCATCTGGCGACGTTCGCGGAGCGCGTGATCGATCAGCACTTCATGCTGCAGAACGAGGTGGTCGAGCGGATGGTGGCGGAGCCGGGCACGAAGGCGTTCAGTCGCCTGTCGGTGATGCTGCAATACCGCTACGTGATCGACAAGCAGCTCGACGTGCCGCCCGAGTCGTTCCAGCCGCCGCCGAAGGTCGATTCGGCGATCGTGCGGATGATTCCGTACGAGCGGCACGAACTGCCGGTGGTCGACGAAAGCGTGCTCGGCGGGGTGGTGACGGCGGCGTTCTCGCAGCGTCGCAAGATGTTGCGCAACACGCTTGCCGCGCTGCGCGACACCGTCGATTTCGACGCGCTCGGCTTCGATCTGCAACGCCGCGCGGAGGACGTGCCGGTCGCCGAATACGTGAGTGTGGCGCAGGCGGTGGCGGCGCGCTCGGCCGCTGCGCCGGAATAGACTCGACGCTCGACGGCGGCAGGGCGCCGCCGTCGAGCCCGCTTACCGTTTCGCCGGCGCGTTGACGAGCGCGATGCCGGTCAGCACCAGCAGCGCGGCGATCAGAAAGCGCGCGCTGAACGACTCGCCGAGCAGCAGCACGCCGAAGGTGACGCCGAACAGCGGCGTCAGAAACGAAAACACCGACAGCCTCGACGCGATGTATCGCGTCAACAGCCAGAACCACAACAGATAGCTGACGAACGCGACGATCACGGCTTGATACGCGAGGCTCGCGAGCGCGAGCGGCGTCACGCTTTCCACGCGCACCTCGCCGAGCCCCAGCGCCAGCGCGAGCAGCACCACCGCCGACACAGTCAGCTGATAGAACAGCGTCTTGCTCGCGCTCGTCCGCGCGAGCCGCGAGCCGCGCACGATCACCGTGGTCGCGGCCCACGCGATGCCGCCGAGCACGCCGAGCGCATCGCCGGCCGCGCCCGCGAGCGTCGAGCCGTGGGCCGCGCTTGCAGCCGTGCCCGCGTCCGTGTGCAGGAAGCCGTCCGCGAACGCGAGCGCCATCCCCGCGAACGCGACGACAATGCCGAGCCACTGGATGCGCCGCATGCGTTCGCCATCGACGAACCAGTGCAGGCCGAGTGCCGTGAAACACGGCGCCGTGTACAGAAAGACCGCCATGCGCGAGGCGCTCGTCAGCGTCAGGCCGAGAAAGATGCAGACGAACTCGGCCGCGAACAGCACGCCCGCGAGCAGGCCCGCGCCGAGCGTGCCGTCATCGCGAAAGAGCGGCGTGCCGCGCGAGCGTGCCCATGCCCACACGAGCAGCGCCGCGATCGTCGAGCGCAGCCCCGCCTGAAAGATCGGCGGCACCGCCGCATTGGTGGTCTTGATCGCGACTTGCTGCAGCCCCCAGATTGCGCACAGGCCGATCATCAACAGGATCGCGAAGCTATCCGGGGTGCGGCGCGCGGGCAAGGCGGTGGTCGTGCTCATGGCGGTGTGGTGAAGAGGTGGGGAGTGCACGGCGAGCCGGTCGGTCCGGTGCGCGGCGAAAACGCCGAGCGTCAGTAGTCGGCGTTTTTTGATGGCGTCGGCACGAGGCAAGATTGCCGGGCGAATTCGCCCGGCGTCAATTCGCCGGGTGCAACGTGAAGCCGGGCTGTGTTTTCATCGTTCTGGCTGACAGCGCGACTCGTGCTCGCCACCGGACGTTCAGTCGACTCGCCCCTTCTTCTGTATCAGCTCGATCTTGTACCCGTCCGGGTCGGCGACGAAGGCGATGACAGTCGTGCCGTGTTTCATGGGCCCAGCTTCGCGTGTAACGACACCGCCGCGTTTCTTCACTTCTTCGCATGCCGCATAGGCGTCGTCGACTTCGAGGGCGATGTGACCGTAGCCGCTTCCGAGGTCGTACTTGCTCGTGTCCCAGTTGTACGTCAGTTCGATCGCCGCGCCTTCGGATTCGTCCTCGTAACCGACGAATGCGAGGGTGAACTTCCCGTCCGGGTAGTCGTTCTTTCGAAGCAGGCGCATTCCTAGAACTTCGGTGTAGAACCGGATCGATGCGTCCAGATCACCGACTCGAAGCATGGTATGCAAGATTCGCATGAGGACTCCTTTGATAGTTTGTGGATAAATGCGTCGACCTGCGGCAATTGTAAATGATTGCCGTATAGCTTGAGCCCGAAGCCGCGCCGCCCGCCCGGCGCACTGCGGACTCGATGCGCATCGTGGAATTCGATCGGATCTATTTGAACAAAAAAGTATGGGCAATAAGGGTTTGTGTGCGGTTGCCGGTTTGATATTAGTGTCCAACACTCAGCATCAATCCGGTTCGTCAGATAGTAGTCTGATATATCGGACAATCGATGCGTGACCCGGCGATTTGTTAAGCGTGCAGACAGGCGCTGAAGCCGATTCGTCCGCTCCGGACCACTCTTCTCCGCTTAGGACCCTGCCATGAAGCTTGCCAAACGAGGCGCCCAAGCCGCCTTTCTGTTCGCTGTTGCTGGATTGCTCGCCATCACCGGCTGCACCAAGGTTGCCACGCCAGGGCAGAGCGCAGCGGCATCCCCCTCGACGCTTCAGGCCGTGCTGCAGCGAGGCACGCTGCGCGTCGGCGACTGCCTGACGTTCGCGCCGTTCGGGTTCTATAACAAGGACGGCCAACCAGACGGCTATGACGTGGACCTCGCGAAGGAACTCGCGAAGCAGATGGGCGTGAAGCTCGAGGTCGTGAATACGACGAGCGCGAACCGGATTCCGAATCTGCAGACCAGCAAAGTGGATGTCGTGTTCTGCAACTTCACGCGTAATCTGGAGCGCGCGAAAGTAATCGAATTCACGACCCCCTACGTGGTTGCCAGCGAAGCACTGCTGGTCAGAAAAAATAGTGGCGTTCAGTCGATCAAGGACATGGGCGGTCGCACGATTGCGACGGTCAAGGGCTCGACCAATGGCGACGAAGTGCGCTCGCTGAATATCCCGATCAAGATCCAGGAATACGACAGCTCGCAGGCCGCGATTCTTGCCGTCAAGCAGGGGCAGGCCGACGCGATGATCGAGGACAACAACTTTCTTGCGTATCAGGCCAAGCTCGATCCTGAACTTGCCGTCACGAACGAAGCGCTGGTCCCGCTCGAATACAACGCGTTCGGTGTCAAGGCCGGCGATCAGGAATGGCTCAACTACCTGAATCTGTTCCTCTTCAACGTCAATGCGTCGAAGCTCAACGCGCAGCTCTACAACAAGTGGTTCGGCACCGATCCGCGCTACCCGCTCAATCCGCAGTTTTGAGGAGCGGGAGATGCCGATATCTATTGAAACCCGAACGATGCGGAGGGTGAGATGAGTTACGAGTGGCTCACTCTGTGGGGCTACGTGCCCGAGTTTTTGAGCGCGAGCTGGCTGACATTGCAAGTGACCGTGCTGGCATTCGTACTGGCGCTAGTCCTCGGCTTGTTGACCGCGCTTGCCAGCGTTTCTGCGCTCGCGCCATTTCGGTTGATTGCTCGCGGCTACGTTGAAATCATCCGCAACACGCCTGTTCTCCTGCAGATTTTCATCGTTTTCTTCGGTCTGCCGTCGGCGGGTATTTCGCTCGACGCATACTGGGCGGGCGTCATTGCGCTCGGCGTCAACGTCGGTGCTTACCTATCGGAAGTGTTCCGCGCCGGCATACAGTCGGTGCCGCGCGGCCAACTCGAGGCCGCCGGCATTCTCGGTCTCGAACGCGCGCAGATCTTCGTCGAGGTCGTGCTACCGCAGGCGACGCGCGCGGTCTATCCGGCCATCGTCAACTACCTGATCCAGTTGCTGCTCGGTACGTCGCTGCTGTCCGCCATTGCGTTGCCGGAGTTGACCGGCACTGCGACCGTGATCAACTCGCGGACGCTTCTCTATCTTCAGACGTTCAGCGTGACGCTCGTCGCGTATCTCGTGCTCAGTAACGTACTGTCCTGGCTTGCGGGCCAGCTCGGAGCGCGGATCTTTCATCCTCCCCTCGTCATGCCGGCGCGCACCGGTTTCGGGACCGGCTTTATGCGCCGGACGAAACGGGCCTGATTCCCGGATTGGAGTTGGATCATGTCAGTCGAATTGCTGAAAACCAGTTTCTCCATCCTGCTGCAGGGTCTGGTGACGACGCTGTTGCTTTCCATTGCGTCCATCGTGGGCAGCACGCTGATCGGCCTTTTCGCCGCGGTCTTGCGGTCGTTCGGACCGTGGGGCACAGCCCGCCTTGCCAGACTCTATACGGAGCTGTTTCGCGGCACGCCGGTACTCATCACGCTGATGTTCATCTATTTCGGCGTGTCGTACTTCGGTTACGCGATCGACGTCTTCGCAGCGGGCGTCATCGGCTTGAGCATCTATCAGGGCGCCTACATCGCCGAAATCTTCCGCTCAGGGATCGAGGCGGTACCCAAAGGTCAATGGGAGGTATCTCAGATCCTCGGCCTCACGCGGGCTCAGTCGTTCTCGTTCGTCGTGCTGCCTCAGACGGGAAAGATCGTGTTGCCGCCTCTCGTCGGTCAGTATCTGTCGCTCATCAAGGACACGTCGATCGTCAGCATGATCGGAATGTCCGAGTTGATGCATGGTGGCCAGGCCATCGTCGACCGGGTCGGAAAGCCCGTGGAAATCTACGGACTCGTCGCCCTCATTTACTTCGCCGTGTGCTTCCCGCTCTCGCAATGGGTGCGCCACCATGATCGCAGGAGATTGTCGTGAGTAACCAAAGCCAAATCAGACCCATCATTTCACTGACGGGCGTCAGCAAAGCATTCGGTTCGACTCGGGTGTTGAACGAAATCAATCTCGAGGTTCGCTCGGGCGAGGTGCTGGTGCTCATTGGCGCGTCCGGCTCGGGTAAGAGCACGGTCTTGCGAATCATGGCGGGATTGGAGACCACCGATTCCGGCGAGGTCTGGGTCAACGATGTGCCCATGCATGATCCGCGCCGAGCGCGAGAGATTCGTGGCCATGTCGGCATGGTCTTCCAGCAGTTCAATCTGTTTCCTCACAAGACCGCGCTCGGCAATGTCACGCTCGCGCTTATCAAGGCACGCCGCATGAGTCCGGACGACGCGCGCAAGCGCGCCATGGACACACTCGACCGTGTCGGGCTCGCGGACCGCGCGGCACACTATCCAAGCCAGTTGTCGGGCGGTCAGCAGCAACGCGTGGCGATTGCGCGAGCGCTCGCGGTCGAGCCCGGCATCATGTTCTTCGACGAGGCGACGTCCGCGCTGGATCCGGAGCTGGTCGGCGAGGTCACCGAGGTGATGCGTGGGCTCGCGCGCGACGGCATGACGATGGTCGTCGTCACGCATGAAATGGGCTTTGCCCGCAAGACCGCCGACCGCGTGGTCTTCATGGACAAGGGCGTCATCGCCGAGCAGGGCGATCCGGAACAGATCTTCGTCAATCCCGCGAACGAACGCACGCGGCAATTTCTGCACAGAGTTCTCGACCATTGACCTGTCGCGGCCTGAGAGTCGCTTTCGCGGGTCTGCCGCGCGATAAACTCACGTCGCTTGAAAGACAACCGGTCGGATGAACGCTTTACGGAGTGAACGCATGGCTGTAACCGAATCGTCTCGGGCGAGAGGCGTGGATCGCGTCATTGCGATGTTCCGGCAATTGCACGTCGCCCAACGCCCGCTGACCATGCGCGAATTAATCGAGGCGACCGGCGCGCCGCGTTCGAGCATCTACGAGCTGGTCGCGATTCTCGCGGAAGTGGGCTGGCTCGAGACGGCCGCGGATGGGAGCGTGTTCTTCGGGCGCGAGATGCACTACTACGGGTCCGACTATGCAACGCACAACGATCTGATTAGCCGCGCGCATCAATCCATTCTGGCATTGGTACGGAAGTACGACGAGACCACGCAGCTGTGCATGCTGGAAGGCAACAAGTACACGGTCGTGTTATCCGAGAACAGTGCCCGGCCCTTCAACATCAGTTCGGACATCGGCGTGAGAGTGCCGATTCCGTGGACCGCCACGGGACGTCTGCTGCTAGGTCACCTGAATGCCGACGAGATTCGCGCGCTCATTCCGGCCGAAGATTTCATCCTCGACAACGGGGTGAATATCGAATTCGGCGAATTCCTGAACGACGTGCAGGCCGCAAAAGAACGAGGCTACTGCTGCACCGAAGGACTCTCGAATGCGTTCAGGCTTTGTATGGCAGCGCCGATTCGCGACCGTGCGGGACTGCCGATTGCGGCGCTGTGTTTCATGACCGGCCGCGACACGAGCCCGGACAGGCGCGGCGTGATGCTCGACGATCTGTTGCAGTCCGCGAAAGCGCTCTCGCATAGATAGCGCCCGGCCTCAAAGCGTCGGCAACAGCTCCGGCGGATGCGACTTCAGTGTCTGCCGCGCCTCGCGGAACTCCGGAAAAATCGATTCGACCGTCTGCCAGAAGCGCGGACTGTGATTCATCTCGCGCAGATGCGACAGCTCGTGCGCGACGACGTAGTCGATGATCGACAGCGGAAAGTGGATGAGCCGCCAGTTCAGGCGGATTTTGCCGTCGCTCGAACAACTGCCCCAGCGCGTCGCCGCCGAAGACAAGGCATACGCGCGATAGTTGACGCCCAGCTTCTGCGCGTAGATCGCCAGACGCTCGCCGAACAGCCGCTTCGCTTCTCCTTGCAGCCAGCCCTGCACGCGATCCTTGATCTGCTGCGGGTCGGCTTGCAACGGCAGCGGCAATTGCAGCGCGCCGTGCTCGGCGCTGAACGCGAGCATGCCTTGCGGCGCGCCGAGCGTCACGCGCACCGGCTGACCGAGGTAGGGCACTTCGGCGCCGTCTTGCCAGTCGATCTTCGGCAATGCACGCTGCTCGACGCGCGTTTGCCATTCGATCAGCTTCGTAAAAATCCAACGCTGTTTTTCGGTGATCGCGGTTTCGATATCGGCGAGCGTGACCCAGCGCGGCGCGGTGATCGTGAGGCCGGTGCTGTCGATCGCAAAGCCGATCGAGCGGCGCGCCGAACGCTTGAGCGCGTAATGCAGCGTGCGTGAACCGATGGCGAGACTGCGCAGCTTGCTGCCGTCCGGCGCGAGCGGCGCGACGGGCGGCCGGGCCGGTGCTGAGCCCAATGAACCCGGCGCGGAAGGTGAGGGAGACGACGACGTCGACCCCGGCTCGGCGAAGAGCGGGAGATCGAGCTGCCGGTTTTCGAGCGCCGCGGCGGGCTGCGGCGTAGGAGACTTCTGCATCGGCTTCGCTTCGCGCAATACGCCTTCGGAGTTCGAGGGCGTGGCGCGTCAGATGGGCGCGGCGGCGGAATCGTTAGCCGCCGCGCTGTAGGCAGTCGGATCGATGCGGCGCATCTCTGCTTCGATCCACTGCTCGACGCGCGTGTTCACTTCGTCGGGCGTGAGCCCCGTCGTGTCGATCGGCTTGCCAATCGACACCGTGACTATACCCGGATATTTAAGAAACGAGTTGCGCGGCCACACGCGGCCCGCGTTGTGCGCGATCGGCACGACGGGGGCACCGCTCGCGATCGCGAAGCGCGCGCCGCCGGTCTTGTACTTGCCCTGCTTGCCGGTCGGCGTGCGCGTGCCTTCCGGAAACATGATGACCCATGCGCCTTCGGCCATGCGGGCCTTGCCCTGGTTCGTGACCGATACGAACGCGTATTTGCCTTCCTTGCGGTTGATGTGAACCATCTTCAGCATGCCGAGCGCCCAGCCGAAGAACGGCACATACAAGAGCTCGCGCTTGAACACGTAGCACAGCGGGCGCGGCATGATCGCCGGAAACGCGAGCGTTTCCCACGCCGACTGATGCTTCGACAGCAGCACGGCCGGGCCGTTGGGCAGATTCTCGAAACCTTCGATGCGGTAGCGGATGCCGTTCAGGTAGCGCACCGTCCACAGCGTCAGACGACACCAGCCGGCCGCCATCCAGTAGCGGTTTTCCGCGCGCAGGAACGGAAACGCGATGAAGCACGCGGTCGCGTACGGTACCGTGAACACAACGAAATAAATCAGCAGCAGCAGGGAACGGATAAAGCGCATCGGCGTGGTCGGTGGGGGGTGGGAGCGCGGTGCGCGCGTTTATTCCTGAGCGTCGGCGAGAAAGTCGAGCGCGAACGCGCGCAGGTCGTCGTGCACGATCGTGCCTTCGGGCAAGCCGCCGGCGGCGAGGGTCTTGCGGCCCTTGCCGGTCAGCACCAGATGCACCGGGTGACCGAGCGCAGCGCCCGCCTGCAGATCGCGCAGAGAATCGCCGACCGTCGGCGTATGCGCCGGATCGATCTCGAATCGCTCGGTGATCATCTTCAGCATGCCGGGCTTCGGCTTGCGGCATTCGCAGTGATCTTCCGCCGTGTGTGGGCAGAAGAACACCGCTTCGATGCGCGCGCCGACCGCTGCCGCCATCCGGTGCATCTTCAGATGCATCGCGTTCAACGCATCCATGTCGAACAGACCGCGGCCGATGCCCGACTGGTTCGTCGCGACTGCGACGCGATAGCCGGCGTGGTTCAGGCGTGCGATCGCTTCCAGCGAGCCGGGCAGCGCGACCCATTCGTCCGGCGACTTGATGAATGCGTCGGAGTCGACGTTGATCACACCGTCGCGGTCGAGGATCACCACTTTCTTGATCGGCATGGCGCGGTGCTCAGGCGGCGAGTCGGGAAATATCGGCGACGCAGTTCATCTGCTGATGCAGCGCGCCGAGCAGAGCCAGACGGTTCGCGCGCAACGCGGGGTCTTCGGCGTTGACCATCACGTCGTTGAAGAACGTGTCCACCGGTTCGCGCAGCGCGGCCAGCGCCGTCAGCGCGCCGGTGTAGTCGCGAACGGCCAGTTGCGATTGCACGCGCGGCGTGACCTGTTCGAGCTGCGCGTTGAGCGCCTTCTCCGCTGCCTCGGTGAGCAAGCCGGGCTGCACGCCGCCATTCGTCACGCCTTCCGACTTCTTCAGGATGTTCGAGATACGCTTGTTGGCCGCCGCGAGCGACGCCGCTTCGGCGAGCGACGCGAACTCGCGCACCGCGTCGAGGCGCGCGACGAGGTCGTCGAGCCGCGTCGGGTTCAGCGCGAGCACCGCGTCGATTTCGCTGGCCGCGTAGCCGCGTTCGCGCAGCAGGCCGCGCAGGCGGTCCATGCTGAATTCGTAGATCGCGTCGGTCGAATCGGCGACGCTCGGCACGCCGGCGAATTGCGCATAAGCGATGCGCAGCAGCTCGACGAAGTCGACGTTCAGCTGCTTCTCGACCAGAATGCGCAACACGCCGAGCGCATGACGGCGCAGCGCGAACGGGTCTTTCTCGCCGGTGGGCTGCAGGCCGATGCCCCAGATGCCGACCAGCGTTTCGAGCTTGTCGGCGAGCGCGACGACGGTGCCGGTCGCAGTGGTGGGCAAGGCGTCGCCCGAGAAGCGCGGCTGGTAGT
The DNA here is from genome assembly GCF_050436385.1 of Paraburkholderia sp. MM5477-R1. Taxonomy (NCBI): domain Bacteria; kingdom Pseudomonadati; phylum Pseudomonadota; class Betaproteobacteria; order Burkholderiales; family Burkholderiaceae; genus Paraburkholderia; species Paraburkholderia sp. MM5477-R1. Next base: position 749,751 of record NZ_JBNDMC010000003.1, on the reverse strand, counting down.
GTTCCGAGCATGCGAGCGCGACTTCTTCCGGCTCGCCGTCGTGGCGCGCGTAGTACGTGCCCATCGTGCCTTGCAGCTCGGGGAATTCGCCGACCATGTCGGTGATCAGGTCGGCTTTCGCGAGGCGCGCGGCGCGCGTCGCGAGCGCGACGTTGGCGCCGGTCAGTGCGGCGATCGCGCCGGCCAGCCCTTCGAGCCGCTCCACGCGTTGCAGCGCCGAGCCGAGCTTGTTGTGATAAACGACGTTCGCGAGCAGTGGCACGCGATCCGCGAGCGGCTTCTTCTTGTCTTGCGTGAAGAAGAACTTCGCATCGGCGAGACGCGGACGCACCACGCGCTCATTGCCTTCGACGATCTCGACCGGCGTCGCCGTCTCGATGTTCGACACGATCAGGAAGCGCGAGCGCAGCTTGCCGTTCGCATCGGTCAGCGCGAAGTACTTCTGGTTCGTCTGCATCGTGAGGATCAGGCATTCCTGCGGCACTTGCAGGAATTCGTCCTCGAAGCGGCACTCATAGACGACCGGCCATTCGACCAGCGACGTCACTTCGTCGAGCAGCGCTTCGGGCATCACGACCTTGTCGTCACCGGCTTGCGCGAGCAGTTGCGAGCGGATCGCTGCCTTGCGCTTCGCGAAGCTCGCGATCACGCGGCCTCTGTGTTCGAGCGTTTCGGCATACGACTGCGCATGCTGGATCTGCACGAAGCCTTCGGACAGGAAGCGGTGGCCGAGCGTGGTGTCGTCGGCGTCGATGCCGAGCACGCTGACCGGCACGACCTCTTCGCCGTGCAGCGTGGTCAGTCGATGCACCGGGCGCACGAACTGCACGCTCGAACCGTCCGGGCGCTGATACGTCATCGGCTTTGCGATCGGCAGCTTCGCGAGCGTTTCGTCGAGCGCGCCTTGCAGGCCGTCGGCGAGCGTCGCGCCCGGCGCCGCGTAGCGCAGGAAGAACGCTTCGGCTTTACCGTCCTGGGCGCGTTCGAGGTCGTTCACCGTGAAATCGGGGAAGCCGAGCGCGGCGAGTTTCTTCGCGAGCGGCGCGGTGGGCTGGCCATCTTTATCGAGCGCGACGGAAACCGGCAGCACTTTTTCGCGCACGTGTTTTTCCGGCGCGAGCGCGCGCACGTTGTGAATCGTCACCGCGAGACGACGCGGCGTAGCAAAGCGTTCGAACGACGGCTCGCCGTCGATCAGGTCGCGCGCCGCGAGGCGCTGCGCAATACCTTCGGCGAAGGCGTCGCCGAGACGGGCGAGCGCCTTCGGCGGCAGTTCTTCGGTCAGCAGCTCGACGAGCAGGGTAGCGTGTTGAGATTGAGTCATTGGTTGAAGTTCTCGTCAGTCCTGGTCGATCTTGCGTTCGACTTTCAGCGGCGGCGCCCACGCGGGCATCGCGGCTTCCTGCTCGTCGGTGGTGAGGCCGGGCACGCCGTGCACCGGATTGCCGAGCATCGGGAAGCCGAGCTTTTCGCGCGAGTCGTAGTAGGCCTGCGCGACCAGACGCGACAGCGCGCGAATCCGGCCGATGTACGCCGCGCGTTCCGTGACCGAAATCGCGCCGCGCGCGTCGAGCAGGTTGAACGTGTGGCCGGCCTTCAGCACGAGCTCATAGGCGGGCAGCGCGATCTGTGCATCGATCATGCGCTTCGCTTCCGCTTCGTAGCTGTTGAAGAACGTGAACAGCAGATCGACGTTCGCGTGCTCGAAGTTGTAGGTGGACTGCTCGACCTCGTTCTGGTGATACACGTCGCCGTAGGTCAGGCGGCGCAGTTCGGGGCCGTTCGGGCCTTGTTCTTCCCACTCGGTCCAGACGAGGTCGTAGACGTTCTCAACCTTCTGCAGATACATCGCGAGGCGCTCGAGTCCGTAGGTGATTTCGCCGAGCACCGGCTTGCAGTCCAGACCGCCGACCTGCTGGAAGTACGTGAACTGCGTCACTTCCATGCCGTTCAGCCACACTTCCCAGCCCAGCCCCCATGCGCCGAGCGTCGGGTTTTCCCAGTCGTCCTCGACGAAACGCACGTCGTTCTGCTTCAGGTCGAAGCCGAGCGCTTCGAGCGAGCCGAGGTACAGGTCGAGAATGTTTTCCGGCGCGGGCTTGAGCACCACCTGATACTGGTAGTAGTGCTGCAGACGGTTCGGGTTCTCGCCGTAGCGGCCATCTTTCGGGCGGCGCGACGGCTGCACGTAGGCGGCGCGCCACGGCTCGGGGCCGATCGCGCGCAGGAACGTATGGACGTGGGACGTGCCCGCGCCGACTTCCATGTCGATCGGCTGGAGCAACGCGCAGCCCTGCTTGTCCCAGTAGGACTGCAAGGTCAGGATGATTTGCTGAAACGTGAGCATGAAGTGCCTTTCGGGCATGGGGCCATGCCGCGTGCGCCGAAGCGCGCGAGGGGCCGTGGAGCGAAGTGCTAAACCCGAGATTTTAACGGAAAGGAAGGGGGGCGGCCCGTTTTGCGGGGTCGGACGGGCCGCGATGCGGTTTTTGAGCGACAGGCGACGCGGCAAGGGCCGCGCGCACGTTCAGCTCGCCGCCAGCTCCGCCTTCGGCGAGAACGAATCGCTTTGCGCGATCGGCCAGTACGTCTCGAACAGGGTATAGCGATAGTTGCCGTTGAGCAGGTCGTTCGGTTCGAGATATTTGAGCAGATCCGACATCAGCCGCACCTCATGCGAGGACACGCGCCGCACGATGTGATGCGCGCGCAACTCAGCCGGATGCCGGAGCCCGGCGGCCTGGATGATTTCCTGCAACGCGTGCAGCGTGTTGTGGTGGAAGTTGAACACGCGATCGGCCTTGTCCGGCACCACCAGCGCGCGCTGGCGCACCGGGTCCTGGGTCGCGACGCCGGTCGGGCAGCGGCCGGTATGGCAGGTCTGCGCCTGGATGCAGCCGACCGCGAACATGAAGCCGCGCGCCGCGTTGACCCAGTCCGCGCCGATCGCGAGCGTCTTCGCGATATCGAACGCGGTGATCATCTTGCCGCTCGCGCCGATGCGGATGCGTTGCCGCAGACCGATGCCGACCAGCGTGTTGTGCACGAGCAGCAGCCCCTCCTGCAACGGCACGCCGACGTGATCGGTGAATTCGAGCGGTGCCGCGCCGGTGCCGCCTTCCGCGCCGTCCACGACGATGAAGTCCGGCAGAATGCCCGTTTCCAGCATCGCCTTCGCGATACCGAAGAATTCCCACGGATGCCCGATGCACAGCTTGAAGCCGGTCGGCTTGCCGCCCGACAGCGTGCGCAGCCGCTCGACGAATTCGAGCAGCTCGCGCGGCGTCGAGAACTCGGAGTGCGTCGCCGGCGAGATGCAGTCGCGGCCCATCGGCACGCCGCGCGTCTCGGCGATTTCGGGCGTGATCTTCGCGCCCGGCAGCACGCCGCCGTGACCGGGCTTCGCGCCTTGCGACAGCTTCACCTCGATCATCTTCACCTGCGGTTCGGCGGCCTGCTTCGCGAACTTCCCGGCGTTGAAGGTGCCGTCGTCGTTACGGCATCCAAAATAGCCGGACGCGATTTCCCAGATGATGTCGCCGCCATGTTCGCGATGATATTTCGACATCGAACCTTCGCCGGTGTCGTGCGCGAAGTTGCCTTTCTTCGCGCCGAGGTTCAGCGCCATGATCGCATTGGCCGATAGCGAGCCGAAGCTCATCGCCGACACGTTGAAGATCGACATCGAATACGGCTGCCCGCGATCGGGGCCGACGACGATGCGAAAGTCGTGACCGTCGAGCGTGGTCGGCGCGAGCGAGTGGCTGATCCATTCGTGCGCGACCGCCTTCACGTCGATCCGCGTGCCGTATGGGCGGCTGTCGACATCGTTCTTCGAGCGCTGATAGACGATGCTGCGTTGCGCGCGCGAGAACGGCTTCTCGTCGGTATCGTCTTCGACGAAATACTGACGGATCTCCGGGCGGATGGATTCGAAAATGAAACGCAGGTGGCCCCACAGCGGGTAATTGCGCAGGATCGCATGGCGCTGTTGGCTCAGGTCGAACACGCCGAGCGCGACGAGCGCGGCCGGCACGAGGATCCAGAACCATGACAGGTGATGCGTCGCGGCGAGCGCGGCACATACCGCGGTGAGGGCGATTGCGCACCACATGGCCAGATAGCGTCGAGAAAACATGGGGACTCCAGTGCAGTGAAGATCATTGCGGCGGCATCGTCCGCACGGGAGCGCGGGCGGTATCGGTCGCGAAGGAAAACCGGCGGTTGCGGGTCACGGTGCGACGCGGACCGGCGAAGCCCGAAGATAAGGCCTGCGAATGGAAGCCAAGCGTCGCACGCGAAGGTGAAGTGTGTGTGAATGCGCCAGGCGGGGCAAACATGGTGAATGGCGCGGACCTGTCGGAATGGTACGACCCGCCGCGCCCGCCGTTATGCATCGCTCAACGCGCGCCGAGCAGAGCCGCTTTTTGCCGCGGGTTTTGCGGCTCGTCCTGCGCCTGGCCTTGCGGCTGCTTTGGCTTGTGCGCCTGCTTGCGACGCTGCGCGCGGGTTTGCTTCGGCGCCTGATCCTGCGGCAGTTCGGCCGGTTGCCCGGTCACCGCGCGTTCGATGATGCCGCCGCCGAGGCACACGTCGCCGTCATACAGCACCGCCGATTGGCCCGGCGTGACGGCCCATTGCGCGGCGTCGAAGGTCAGTTCGAAGAGGCCTTCGCGCGAACCGCCTCCCGCCGGGGCGTTGAACGTGCACGCCGCGTCGGCCTGCCGGTAGCGCGTCTTCGCGCCGCACGCGAAGCCGTCGGCCGGCGGCTCGCCCGCGACCCAGCTCGTGTTGCCCGCCGACAGCGTATGGCACAGCAGCCACGGATGGTCGTGTCCCTGCGCGACGTACAGCGTATTCGTCGGAATATCCTTGCCGGCGGCGAACCAGGGCTCGCCGCTGCCGTCCTTGCTGCCGCCGAGACCGATGCCCTTGCGCTGGCCGAACGTGTAGAACGCGAGGCCGATGTGCTCGCCGACGATCTTGCCGTCGGTGGTCTTCATCGGCCCCGGCCTGGTCGGCAGATAGCGGTTCAGGAAGTCGCGGAAAGGCCGCTCGCCGATGAAGCAGATGCCGGTCGAATCCTTCTTCTTCGCGTTCGGCAGGCCGATCTGCGCGGCGATCTCGCGGACCTTCGTCTTGGGAATTTCGCCGAGCGGGAACAGTGTTTTCGACAGCTGCGCCTGGTTCAGCCGATGCAGGAAGTACGACTGGTCCTTGGTATGGTCGAGCGCCTTCAGCAGCTCGAAGCGGCCATCGTTCTCGCGCACGCGCGCGTAGTGGCCGGTCGCGATCGTTTCCGCGCCGAGCGACATCGCGTGATCGAGGAAGGCCTTGAACTTGATCTCGGCGTTGCACAGCACGTCCGGGTTCGGCGTGCGGCCGGCCGAATATTCGCGCAGGAATTCGGCGAACACGCGGTCCTTGTACTCGGCCGCGAAGTTGACCGCCTCGACGTCGATGCCGATCAGGTCCGCCACCGACACCACGTCGATCCAGTCCTGGCGCGTCGAGCAGTATTCGCTGTCGTCGTCGTCTTCCCAGTTCTTCATGAACAGGCCGACCACGTCGTAGCCCTGTTCCTTCAGCAGCCACGCGGTGACCGACGAATCGACGCCGCCCGACATGCCTACTACGACTTTGCGCTTGCTCATAAGGTACTCACTGGGTGCTGCATGACTGCATTGATCTATGGGGCCGCTCGTGACGGCCTCATTGCTTCGGCGCAACCGAATGCGTATGGACGAAGTCGAGCGGGAAACGCCGGCCGGCCAGGTAATCGTCGATGCACTGCATCACGAGCGGCGTGCGATGCCGCTCGGGGCACGCGCGCAACTCATCGGCGCTCATCCACAGCGTGCGGACGATGTCGGGATCGAGCGAATTCGCCGGGTCCGGTTCGCCGCCCGCGCCGCAATAGGTGAAGCGCAGGTACGTGGTGCCCGCGCGGTCCGGCCGCTCGAAGTGGGTCATGTACATGCCGACGAGCGCCTCGGGCGCGAACGGATGCGCGGTTTCCTCGAACGTTTCGCGGATCACCGCTTCCAGCAGCGTTTCGCCCGCCTCGAGGTGGCCGGCGGGCTGGTTCAGGCGCAGGCCGGCGGCAGTGTGTTCCTCGACAAGCAGGAAGCGCCCGTCACGCTCGACGATCGCCGCGACGGTCACGTGCGGCCGCCAGGTTTCCGGTTTCATGGGTGCGCATTTTACCGGTTATGCGCGCCGGCTGCCTGGTGACCGCTGGCAGCCGGTTCGCAGCGTGTTCGAGGTGGGATCGCGACCGATTCGTAACAGTTTGGCGGTCTGCCGCGCATTCGCATCGACCCCGATATTTGTGATGTGGCGGTTTCCGGTTAAAGTGGGGCCTGCGTTAGCCGTTGCATGTGCAAGCCGGCGAGCCTCGTCGGCAGGTCTGTCGTCAAACAGGAAGTCGAGGAGGAACAACGATGCACATCGGAGTGCCAGCCGAGACGCGCGCGCATGAAACCCGCGTTGCCGCGACGCCCGAGACGGTCAAGAAGTACGTGGCGCAAGGCCACCGGGTCACGCTCCAGAGCGGCGCCGGCGCCGGCGCGAGCTTTCCCGATGACGCCTATACGGCCGTGGGCGCGGAAATCGTCGATGCCGCCACTGCATTCGGCGCAGATCTCGTCCTCAAAGTCCAATCCCCCACCGATTCCGAACTGCCGCTGCTCAAGCGCGGCGCGACGCTGGTCGGCATGCTCGATCCGTTCAACGCCGACAACGCGGGCAAGCTCGCCGCGGCCGGCGTCACCGCGTTCGCGCTCGAAGCCGCGCCTCGCACCACGCGCGCGCAAAGCCTCGACGTGCTGTCGTCGCAGGCGAACATCGCCGGCTACAAGGCGGTGCTGCTCGCGGCGACGCTCTATCCGCGCTTCATGCCGATGCTGATGACCGCGGCCGGCACCGTGAAGGCCGCGCGCGTGCTGATTCTCGGCGCGGGCGTGGCTGGCCTGCAGGCGATCGCCACCGCGAAGCGCCTCGGCGCCGTGCTGGAAGCGTCCGACGTGCGCCCGGCCGTCAAGGAGCAGATCGAGTCGCTCGGCGCGAAGTTTCTCGACGTGCCCTATGAAACCGACGAAGAACGCGACGCCGCGCAGGGTGTCGGCGGCTATGCGCGGCCGATGCCGCCGTCGTGGCTCGCGCGCCAGTCGGCGCTGGTGCACGAGCGCGCAAAGCAGGCCGACATCGTCATCTCGACCGCGCTGATTCCGGGCCGCCCGGCGCCGACGCTGCTGTCGGTCGACACTGTGCAGGCGATGAAACCAGGCTCCGTGCTCGTCGACCTCGCGGCCGGCCGCGGCCCCGAAGTCGACGGCCGGCGCGGCGGCAATTGTCCGCTGACCGAGGTGGACCAGGTGGTGGTGCGCTATGGCGTGCAGATCGTCGGCTATACGAATCTCGCCGCGATGGTGCCCGCCGACGCGTCGTCGCTGTACGCGCGCAACGTGCTCGACTTCCTGAAGCTGATTATCGCCAAGGAAGGCACGCTGAACATCGATCTCGCGGACGACATCGTCGCGGCCACGCTGCTGGCTCGCGACGGCCAGGTCACGCGCAACGCATAGGGGGAAGCCGAAGATGGAAGTCATCAATCACACGGTGATCAACCTGATCATCTTCGTGCTGGCGATCTACGTCGGCTATCACGTGGTCTGGAACGTCACGCCCGCGCTGCATACACCGCTGATGGCGGTGACCAATGCGATCTCGGCGATCGTGATCGTCGGCGCGATGCTCGCGGCGGGTCTCACCGTCGGCAGCGCCGGGAAGTTCTTCGGCACGATCGCGGTCGCGCTCGCGGCCGTCAACGTGTTCGGCGGATTCCTCGTCACGCGGCGAATGCTCGAGATGTTCAAGAAGAAAGAACCCAGGAAACTACCGGCTGGCGGCAAGGAGGGTACGTAAATGAGCCTGAACGTCGTCACGCTGCTGTATCTGGTCGCGTCGGTCTGCTTCATCCAGGCGCTCAAGGGGCTGTCGAATCCGAAGACCGCGCGCGTCGGCAATACCTTCGGCATGGTCGGCATGGCGATCGCGATTCTGACGACCATCGCGCTGATCTCGCGGCAGGCCGAAGTACTTGGCTCCAATCTCGGTCTCGGTCTCGGCCTGCTGCTGTTCGGGCTCGTGATCGGGGGCGCGATCGGCGCGTTCGTCGCCGCGCGCGTCGAGATGACCAAGATGCCTGAACTGGTCGCGGCGATGCACTCGCTGATCGGTCTCGCGGCCGTGTGCATCGCGTATGGGGTGGTGTCGGAGCCGGCCGCGTTCGGCCTCGTCGATCCCAACGTGCCGATCGAGGGCTTCCTGCCGTACGGCAACCGCATCGAACTGTTCATCGGCACGTTCGTCGGCGCGATTACTTTTAGCGGCTCGGTGATCGCGTTCGGCAAGCTGTCGGGCAAGTACAAGTTCCGGTTGTTTCAGGGTGCGCCGGTCGTCTACGGCGGCCAGCATCTGATCAACCTGATGCTCGCGCTCGCGATGCTCGGCTTCGGCGTCCTCTTCTTCCTCACGCAGTCGTGGCTGCCGTTCATCATCATGACGATCATCGCGTTCGTGCTCGGCGTGCTGATCATCATTCCGATCGGCGGCGCGGACATGCCGGTCGTCGTGTCGATGCTGAACTCGTACTCGGGCTGGGCGGCGGCGGGCATCGGCTTTTCGCTGAACAATCCGATGCTGATCATCGCCGGCTCGCTGGTGGGGTCGTCGGGTGCGATCCTGTCGTACATCATGTGCCGCGCGATGAACCGCTCGTTCTTCAACGTGATCCTCGGTGGCTTCGGCAACGAGCCGGGCGCGGCCGCGGGCGGCGCGGCGGAGCAGCGTCCGGTGAAATCGGGTTCGGCCGATGACGCGTCGTTCATGATGGGCAACGCGGAAACGGTCGTGATCGTGCCGGGCTACGGGCTGGCCGTCGCGCGCGCGCAGCATGCGTTGAAGGAGTTGACCGACAAGCTGGTCGAGAAGGGCATCGAGGTGAAGTACGCCATTCACCCGGTGGCCGGCCGCATGCCGGGTCACATGAACGTGCTGCTCGCCGAGGCCGAAGTGCCGTACGACATGGTGTACGAGATGGAGGACATCAACGGCGAGTTCGGCCAGGTCGACGTGGTGCTCGTGCTCGGCGCGAACGACGTGGTGAATCCGGCCGCGAAGAACGATCCGAAGTCGCCGATCGCGGGCATGCCGATCATCGAGGCGTACAAGGCGCGCACCGTGATCGTCAACAAGCGCTCGATGGCGGCGGGCTACGCCGGGCTCGACAACGACCTGTTCTACATGGACAAGACGATGATGGTGTTCGGCGACGCGAAGAAGGTGATCGAGGATATGGTGAAGGCGGTCGACTAGATCGCTAGCGGTGAACGACGCTTTACACGCTTTTCACTGAGCAAGTGAAGAAATTGGATACGCTCCAGCTCTTGCGACGCGAGCTGGAGGACCACCTTGCGTTGCTCGCTCTCGATAAGGAGAGCGAGCATAAGTGAGCCGCCCGTCGGCGGATTTTTCGCGGACGCGAAAATTTCTCTTTCGGAACTCACAACGTAGTGACTTGCCGACATTCCTGACATGTAGTAACGTTACTACGTTAGGTGGCGGGAGGGAATATGACGATTACGACCTTATCCAGCAGGGAACTCAATCAAGACGTGACCCGGGCGAAAAAGGCTACCAAAGACGGCCCCGTATTCATCACCGATCGCGGCAGGCCCGCCCATGTTTTGCTGAGCATCGAGGAATACTGGCTTCTCGCCAGACAGCGTCGCAACATCGTGGACGCCCTGGCCATGCCCGAGGTTGCTGACATTGAATTCGATCCGCCGCGCGTGGATATATCTATCCGGCCGGCTGAACTCTGATGTTTGTTATCGATACGAATGTCGTTTCCGAACTCCGTAAGGGGCGCAGGGCCGATGCCAACCTCGTCGCCTGGGCAAAGAGCGTTGATGCTTCGGCGCTCTTTGTTTCTGCAATCACGATCATGGAGCTGGCAAGGGGCGTTTTGCTGAAGGAGCGCAGCGACCCGAGCCAAGGCGCGTTGCTGCGCGCATGGCTCGATGAGCACGTCTTAACTGAATTTGCGGATCGCGTGCTGCCTGTCGATACGGGCGTTGCCTTACGCTGCGCGCGCTTGCATGTACCGGATCGGCGCTCGGAGCGTGATGCGCTTATCGCCGCTACGGCGATCGTTCATGGTATGACCGTGGTGACGCGAAATGTCGCTGATTTCGTAGCAACGGGCGTCTGCCTTGTGAACCCTTGGCAGGCCGCGTGATTTTTCGCGGACGCGAAAAATTTCGCGTCGGGTCAATGCCAGTAACTGGACTTACCGGAATGCGTTTTCCCTGCGATAACCGCCTGGATCGCCAGGCACCCCGGCCGTAAGCCTGATGCGGCGGGCTTTCTTAGGGAGCTTGACCCAATGACCATCAACGCATCTACATGGACAAGACGATGATGGTGTTCGGCGACGCGAAGAAGGTGATCGAGGATATGGTTAAGTCGGTCGAGTAGCTCGTTAGCGGTAAACAGACCCTGAGATCGCGGTGCGTCGCGCCGCGATCCTTTTCATATTTTCGGCCTCGCGTTTACGTGCCGCAGCAGATCCGCGAGCCGCCTGCCTTCCTGATCCGGATACGTCTCGAGCACTTCGAGATCGCGCATCTTCTCCAGTCCGAAGTTGCGGAAATCAGCACGCAGCTCGCACCATGCGCCGAGCGTCCAGCGCGCGCCCCAGTACGCGAGCGCGAGCGGCCAGACGCGGCGCTCGGTGTCGGCGCCGTTCGCGTCGGTGTACGCGAAGCGCACCACCTGGCGCGCATCGATCGCGCGATGCAGCGAGTCGAGCTGCGTCGAAAAATCCCCCTTGATGTGAAACGACGGCGCGAAGATCGCGAGCCGTTCGAGCGTCGCGCGCTTGTCGGCGGGCATCGCCGATGCGATTTTGGCCAGCGCGCCCCGCGCGCCGCTCGCGAAGCCCGCGCCACCCCATGATTCGAGCATGCGCGCGCCGGCGGCGAGCGCGGCGAGTTCGTCGGCGGTGAAGGTCAGCGGCGGCAGACTTGCCGAGCGCGACAGCCGATAACCGATGCCCGCTTCGCCTTCGATCGGCACCCCCGACAATTGCAGATCGCGCACGTCGCGATAGACCGTGCGCGGCGAGATGTTCAGCCAGTCGGCTAGTTGCTGCGCGGTGGTCAGGCGCCGGCCGCGCAGCAGCTCGGCGATCTGGAACAGGCGGTCGGCACGGCGCGTCATCGTGTGCGTCGGGTAGAGGAGGAAGGGGACGGTCCCGCGATGATAGCGCCGCATGGCGGCCTTCGGTTCGTGCGCGGCGGCTTCAGGCGCGCTTAGCCGTTGGTGCGCGAATGCAGGCCGACGCGATTGCCTTCGGTATCGGTGAAGAACGCGATATAGCCGATGTCCTGCGGCAGCTTGATCACCGGGCCGTCGGTCTTGCCGCCCGCCCGTTCGATGCGCGCAAGCGCCGCGTCGACGGTGGGCAGCGCGTTCAGGTAGACGGTGACGCCGTCGACGCCGGGTGTCATCGACGGATTGTGGACGATCGCGCCGCCAGTCGCGGGCTCCTCGTAGCTGAACACGGCGATCGGCTGGCCGCCGATCTCCTGTCGATTCAACGGGGCGTCGAGCGCGGCTTCGTAAAAGCGCACCGCGCGATCGAAATCGACCGACGGGATTTCGAACCAGGCAACGAGTTTGGGCAATGCGGACATGACACTCTCCTTCGGTTGGCAGTAGGCCGTTCAAGCGCCGGATGGCGTGAGAAGGAGTGTGCGGGGGTGCTGCTGACAGCGTGGTGGCAGTAGGGTGCGAAGACGCGACCGCTTCACCCCACCAGCAACTGAAACACGCCGACCACATCGCTCATGCGCGCGGCCTGCTTTTCGAGCGACGCGATGACGACAGGGCGACGACAGCGCGCCGCCCCGCTAGAAACAGCCTCAAGCCGCCGGCGGATCGCCCTGCGGACGCTGCCGCACGCTGCCCGCGATCAGATCGAAGCGGAACAGCCGGCATTCGAGCGCACCGTTGAACAGCGGCGTCTTCGTCGATTCGCGCAGCCGCAGTTGCCCCGGAAGCTTGCGATCCGACGTCAGGATGAACGCATGCCATCCGGCAAAGCGCTGCTTCAACGCATTGCCGAGCAACTGGAAAAACTCGCTGTCCGGCGCTTCTTCCTGAATGCGGCGGAAGCCGTCGTCGTCGCGATTGCCGCGGCCTTCGCGAAGCTCGCCGCGCGCATTGCGGCCGCGCACTTCGATCCGCTCGCCATACGGCGGATTCGCGACGAGGATGCCCGGCGCCGAGCCAGGCGGCGTCATGTCGCGCGCATCGAGCTGCTTGAGCGAAATGGGCGGCAAGCCGGCGCGCTCGAAGTTCGCGCGCGCTTTTTCGAGCATGTCGCCGGAGATGTCGCTGCCGAAAATCTCCAGATCCGCGCCGCGCGAGCCGCGCGCCGCGTCTTTCGCTTTGAGCGCGGCGCCCTTCAGCGCTTGCCAGCTCCGCGCGTCGAACTGTTTGAGCTTCTCGAAGCCGAAGCGCCGCTCGACGCCCGGCGCGATGTTCAACGCGACCTGCGCCGCTTCCGCGAGGAACGTGCCGCTGCCGCACATCGGATCGTAGAGCGGCGTGCCGGCCTGCCAGCCAGTCAGACGCAAAATGCCAGCCGCGAGGTTTTCGCGCAGCGGCGCCGCGCCCTTGTCGAGACGCCAGCCGCGCTTGAATAGCGGATCGCCGGAAGTGTCGAGGTACAGCGTGCAGTCGGTCGCGCTCAGGAACGCGAACACGCGCACGTCGGGCATCGCGGTGTCGACGCTCGGCCGCGCGCCGCTTTTTTCGCGCAGACGATCGCAGATCGCGTCCTTCACGCGCAGCGTCGTGAACTCGAGACTGCGCAGCGGCGACTTGATCGCGGTGACGTCGACGCGCAGCGTCTCGTGCGCGGAGAACCACTGCTCCCAGCGCTGCTCGAGCGCGAGCGCGTAGATGTCCTGCTCGCTGCGGTAAGGCCGCTCCGCGATTTTCAGCAGCACGCGGCTCGCGAGACGCGAGTGCAGATTGGCGGCCATGCCGGCGGCCCAGCCGCCGCGAAAATGCACGCCGCCCGGTACCTGGGCGCCGGCCGTGAAGGCGGCGCCGTTCAGATGTTTGGCGGCAATTTCGGCGAGTTCGGCCGCGAGCGGAGCTTCGAGCCCGCGCGGGCAAGGAAGGAAGAAATCGAAGGACATTGAGGTTGCCGCAAGGCGTTGGATAAGGCGCTATTGTACGCGGTCGAGATCGGCGGGCCGGCGCGATTGGCGCGCCGGGCCGTCGTCTGTCGTTGCGTCATCTCGCCTCGCGTCCCGCTTGGGCCGGCCACACGAGTTCCAGCGGATGCCGCCTGACCCGCTGCCAGATCGCCCCGCGCAGCGAGCGCACCGCATTGCGCCGCAAATCGCGCGATTTCACCGCCATGTAGAACGCCAGCACAAAACTCACCGCGACATTGAGAATCGCCATGCTGCCGACGCCCGCCACCGCCCACCACAGAGCCGGCAGCTTCAGCGCGCTTTCGCCGAGCGCGCCGAGCGCCACGCCGATCGAGCCGGCAGACAGCGTCACGTGACGCACGTCGAACTTGAACGCGAAGGCGGCGAGGATCGCCGGCACGAGCCCGAGCATCAGGCCGAGCGTGATATTGCCGACCACGCCCGCGACGTTCGCGCGGCACAAGCGCGCGAGACGGTCGGCGCCGGCCACGCCGAGCGTCATGCGCAGGCGCCGGTTGTAGGCGAGCGCGTCGGCGACGCGATGCAGGATGAACCAGTTGTCCGCCCAGCCCGCGAGCAGGCTGGACGACCACAGCAGCACGCCCGTCAACGCCGCATAGAACGGCGTCGGCCCGATCAGCGAGAACGACTGCAGCGTCGCGATCGCCTTGTCGGCCGAAATGAGGTCGGTGTTGAACAGCGCGTGGTACAGCAGATCCACGCACAGACTGACGGGAAACACCAGCAGCACGTTGCCGAGCACCGCCGCGGCCTGCGTGCGCATCAGCGCGGTCACCGAACTCACGAAACTGTCGACGCCGGCCGGCGTGCCGACGCCGTCGAGTTCGCGCGCGAGCGTCGGCGCGGTCATCGCGGGCTGTTTGGTCGCGAGCGAGAAGTGCAGGAAGTGCATCAGCAGAAAGCTCGCCGCGTAGTTGATGCCGGCGAGCACGCCTTCGAGCATCGCGTGCAGATGCGCGCCGGTGATCGCGAACTTCACGCACACGGTGACGACGGTCACGAGTCCGCCGCCGGCCGCCATGCGCATCATCTTCAGATACTCGGCGCGATCGCGCGCGATGTAGTGTTCGCCGGTATCCGCGCTGTACTCGACGATCTTGCGCGCGAGCAGCGATGAATTGCTGCGCGCGAGATGCGCGACGCTCTGGCTCGCGTGATTGGCGCGCACGAGTTCGGCGGTCAGGCGCGCGGCCGCGTGCAGATCGTCCTGCGCCATCCAGGCATCGAGCAGATGCTCGGCGCGCTCGATGCGCATGCGCATCCGCTCGACCTGGAACACGATGTCGACACTCACGCCGTTGCGGTACAGATGCGCGAACACGTTGTCGGTTGCGCCGCGGCATTCGTCGAGCAGCAGCCGCAGATAGTTGACCTCGCGTAGCAGCGGCTCCTGCGGGCCGCCCGCCGCGTACGCGTCGTGAGCGGCTTCGACCGCGAGCATCGCGCGGGTGAGGCGGTAGAACGGTTGGCTTTCCATTGCGACGCGCACGCCGTTGACGTCGGTGGTTCGTGCGTCGATTACGCGGTCGACGCGGTCGTCGATGCGATCGACAGGTGGCGCTACACCGCCCAGCCGGCTGCGCACCGTTTGCGACAGTCCGGTCGAGCTGATCTGGCAGGTCAGGTTGTGCAGCGCGGCCAGCAGGTCGAGCGAGAAGGGCGTGCTGTCGCGTCCGTCTTCTTCGTCGTCGGGCGCGTAGTCGAATAGCGCGTGGATACGCACCAGCAGATCGGTGGGCAGCGTGTCGATCCATTCGGCGTCGCGCTCGGAGCCGAACATCAGCGTGACGATCGCGGTGAGGTCGCGGCGGTTCGGCGCGGGCGGAATCAGCGACGCCTCGAGGCGTTCGAACACCGCGCCGAAGAAGCCCGAATGCACCGGCATGCCGGCGTCGCACAGCAGCGAGAGGCCATCGCTTTCGCGCAGCAGCGCGCGCAGGATGCCGGCGACGTTCGCCTTCCACGCGGGGTTGCGATCGAGCACGTGCAGCAGGTAGCGGATGCGCGTGTGGGCGGGGTTGGACTGGCGGGCGACGGTGTCGTCGGCGTCAGTTGCGCCGGGTCGCACGATGCGGCCGCGGCGAATCCAGTGCGCGACTTCGATCAGCCACTCGCTGCGCTCCGCATAAGGCGCGGTCTTATCCGCGATCGCGAGCAGCGCATCGAGTTGATGGCCGCCGTCGCGCGACCCGCGCCATTTTTTTATCAACCGTCTGATGGAGTCGAACATGGGTTTGTCCTGCAGAGGCGCGTGGCGTCGAATGGACTGCTAGGCATTGTGGAAGCGCGTCTGCTGAAGCTGTGCGTTGAAGTCGGCGCGGCCCGGATAGACACGCGCGTGCGCACCGGGCTCGCGCCAGCCGGGCCTGTCAGGCGCCGGCTCCCGCGGCCGTTTCCGCGGAAGGACAGGGCGGCACGACTGCCGCGGCAGCCGATCGGGCCGAAGACGACGTCTTGCCCGTCGTGGCCGTAGTAGCGACGGCCGTCGCGGCCATCGCCCGCACCCCCGCCGCGATCTGCGTCGACACTTCGGCCAGCGCGCGCCGATGTCCATCGACGAGCGCGTCGTACCCGCCGCCAACCGTCTCGCTGACCACGCTGCGACACGTCATCACCGCATTGCTGCGCACGGCCCGCACGCTCCACACCGCATCGATCAACGCATGCGAGCCGGGCCACGACTCGAAGCGCTGCACGTTCATGGCGATCCGGTACACGGCCGCGTCGTCGGGGTGCGCGGTGCCGAACGTATCGATGGTGCCGAGCTGCTGCGTCAGATTCGTCGACAGCGCGCGGCGGATTTCATCGCCGGGCAGCGACGCCCAACGCTCCTGTTCGAGCAACTGCACCTGAGTCGGCCCGGTCTGCACGACCAGCTGATTTCTCGCCACCTGCGGCGGCACGTTGACCGGCGCGACTTCGATCAGCCAGGCAGGCGCGGCGCTCGTGCGCGCGACGGCCGGCGCGGTGGCATTCGCGGCGGTGCTTGCGCTATCCGCGCCACCCAGCGTATAGAAACGGCTCGACGGCGACGAGCACGCCGCGATGGCGAGAGCCGCAGCCAGTGCGGTGCCGTACGCGACGCCGCGTACGGCACCGCGCACGAGCGCGCGCGGCGGACGGGGGAGCCGGGCAAACATCATGGTTTATCTCCTGATTTACCGCGCAACAGCGATTCGGGATGACGCTCGAGGTAGTCCGACAGCGCGTTCAGCGACTGCAACGTGCGCGTCAGTTCCTGCAACGCCTGATGAACGTCGGACTGCATCGGCGAATCCTGCTGCAAGGTTGCCTGGGCCGAACTGAAGGTCTGCTTCGCGGCCGTCAGCGTGTCGCGCGCCTGCGGCACGACTTCGTTGTCGAGACGCGAGAACAGCTGGTCGGCGTTCTTCAGCGCGGTGTTCAGATTCGCGCCGATCTGGTCGAACGGCACCTTGTCGAGCTTCTTCGCGATGTCGGCGACCTGCAACTGCAATTCGTCGAGCGTGTTCGGAATGGTCGGCAGCTCGAGCGGATCGGTCGTCACGTCGACCTTGGCCGGCGGCGCTTTCGGGAAGATATCGAGCGCCACGTACAGCTGACTCGTGATCAGGTTGCCGGTGCGCAACTGGCCGCGCAGGCCGTGCCTGACGAGTTCCTGCATCAGGTTCTCGCCGGCGAGCGTGCCCGGCTGCGGCGAGCTCTCGCGGAAGCGCTTGCCGAGGCGGTCCGGGTACACGTTCATCGTGACCGGCATCGTGAAGCTCTGCGTCTTCGGATCGTAGTCGATGCCGATATTGGTCACCTGGCCGAGCACGATGCCGCGGAAATCGACCGGCGCGCCGATCGACAGCCCGCGCAGCGACTGGTTGAAGTTCATCACGACGCGCAAGGGCACGCCGTCCGGTTCGCGCATCGCGTCCGCTTCGTCCGAGCCGAGGCGGAAGGTCTGGTTGTTCGGCGCCTGCGGGCCCATGTTCTGACCGGGCGGCGACTGGAACGACAGACCGCCGACTATCACCGTCGCGAGCGACTGCGTATTCAGCTTGAAGCCGCTCGAATCGAGCCGCAGATCGACGCCGCTCGCATGCCACCAGCGCGTGTTGGTGCCGACGTACTGGTCGAACGGCGCCGACACGAACACCCGCATCGTCACGCCGGTGCCGTCCCTGTCGAGCGAGAAGCCGACCACCTGACCGACCTGCACGCGCCGGTAGAAGATCGGCGAGCCGATGTCGATCGAGCCGAGCGAATCGCCGTGCAGCGTGTACTGGTGGCCTTTCTGGTCGCCGGTGATGGGCGGCGGCGTTTCGAGGCCGACGAAGTTGCTCTCGCTTTCGGTCGAGCGGCCCGCGTCGGCGCCGATGTACGAGCCCGACAGCAGCGTGGTCAGACCCGACACGCCGCTCGCGCCGACGCGCGGACGCACCACCCAGAAGCGCGAGTCCTTGACCGCGAACTTTCCGCCTTCCTTGGTGAGCTGCACCTGCACGAGCACGTGCGACAGATCCGGCGACAGCGTGATCGTCTTCACCGCGCCCACGTCGACGTCCTTGTACTTGACCTTGGTCTTGCCCGGCTCGAGGCCTTCCGCGCTGACGAAGCTGATCGTGATCACGGGTCCGCGCTCGGTCACCGACCTGATCACGAGCGCGATGCCGATCAGCGCGGCGATCAGCGGAATCACCCAGACGAGCGACGGCAGCCAGCGGCTGCGTGGCTCGATCTCGGGGTCGGGCAGTTGGGGCGGCAGTCTGGGTCCGTTCGAATCGTTGCGCGGCGCATCATCGGAGGCGGGCGTCGGTCCTTGCGGGCTAGTCATGGTCAAGATCCTGAGGTGTTGGGGTACGGCTTTCCACGGGGTCCCAGATAAGGCGTGGATCGAATTGCATGGAGGCCAGCATCGTCAGGATCACGACCGAGCCGAACGCGATCGCGCCCGGCCCGGCCGTGATCTCGGCCAACGATTTGAAACGCACGAGCGCCACGGTGAGCGTGACGACGAACACGTCGAGCATCGACCAGCGGCCGATCCGCTCGACCATCCGGTACAGCGTCGTGCGCTGTTGCGGACGCCAGCGCGAGCGGCGCTGCGCGGTGACGGTGAGCAGCACGAGCACCGAGAGCTTCAGCATCGGCACCAGGATGCTGGCGATGAACACGATCATCGCGAGCGGCCAGTCGCCGGAAGTCCAGAAATAGACGACGCCGCTCATGATGGTGTCGTCCTCGGAGCCGAGCAGCGACGACGTGTGCATCACCGGCAGCAGGTTCGCCGGGATATACAGCAGCGCCGCGGCGATCAGCAGTGCCCATGTGCGCATCAGGCTGTCGGGGTTGCGCGAGTGCAGATGCGCGCCGCAGCGGCCGCAGTGCTGCGGCGTGACCGAGCGGATGCGCGGTTCGACGCGCCCGCACGAATGGCAGGACAGCAGGCCCGCGCGTTTCGCGGTGACGTATTTCATCGCGGGCT
Source organism: Paraburkholderia sp. MM5477-R1 (assembly GCF_050436385.1). NCBI lineage: Bacteria > Pseudomonadati > Pseudomonadota > Betaproteobacteria > Burkholderiales > Burkholderiaceae > Paraburkholderia > Paraburkholderia sp. MM5477-R1. The sequence goes on along the minus strand of NZ_JBNDMC010000003.1, from coordinate 730,980 downwards.
CATCCTTCGCGCGGCGTGGGCGGCAAGCCGGGCGGGGTGCCGTCCGCCGTGCTGTGGGTTGTGCCACCAGCGCTGCCGCTGGTCGAGCCCGCGACGCGCGCGGACGGCGCCGGCGGACCGGCGAGCGAGCCGACCGCGACCGCCGCGCTGTCGGCCGACGTGCGCGGCAACGGCCGATCGCCGCTCGCGTCGATCTCGTCGGCGACATCCCACAGCACGCGCGGATCGAATGTGACGACGACCGCGAACATCAGCGTCAGCGCGCCGAACGCGAACAGCGCCGCCTCGGGAATCACGCGCGCGAGGCTCACCATCTTCACGATCGTGATCAGCACGCCGAGCATGAACACTTCGATCATGCCCCACGGTCGCACGAACTGGATCGCGCGCAGCACGCGATTGAAGTGCGCGGGCACGTAGCCGGCGCGTAGCGGCACCAGCACGTACAGCAGCGCGACGAGTTCGGTGAACGGAAAGAGGATCGTCGAGCAGAACACCATCACGGCGACGATCTGCATGTTCTCGCCCCACAGCGCGACGAGCGCGCCGAACAGCGTAGTCTGTGATGTGATGCCGTTGGTTTCGAGTTCGACGATCGGAAAGCCCTGCGCGATCACGAACGTGATCAGCGCGGCGAGCGTCAGTGCGCAGATCGCGTCGAGCTTGCGCGAGACGCCGCGATAGAGCGTCGCGCCGCAGCGCGGACAACGCGCGGCGACGCGCCCGACAAGCCGTGGCTTGCGGAACAGCGTATCGCATTCATGGCACGCGATCAGGTTGTCATGTTCCATGCGGCAGATGGGCTAACGACGTAGTGGCGGGGTGTAAGGCCTGCTCGTTACGAGGGGTCGGGCGGCGGTGAGCAGCAATAGTACCAAACGCGGCCTCGCGACCGAGGCGAGCCGCGCGCGGCGCGGGGCGTGGCGCCGTCCCCGCCGCGCGCTGGTCCGGGCCTGAGATGGCGTCGCTTCGGGGCTTTCGGTCCCCGAATCGGTCAACGCAAGGGCGGTGACGCGGCGCCCTGGGGCCATTGCAGCGCAAAATTCGGGCCCGTTCCGCCGACGCGCTCCAGCCAGCTTTTCGCGCTTGGGGTAGCATGGCGCCCGTGGCATGCCCGGCGGCCTTTTGTGGCGATGATGTCCGCCGCATCGGCCGCGATCGCGGAATAGCTGGCCGCGGCGCGCCGTTAACTTCTAACTGCCTGCGTTGATCTGTCATGACACTCAATCCATCGTTCGGTACCCGGGAGTCGTACACGCGGACCGCCATCGCGTTTCACTGGCTGATCGCACTGCTGATCGTCTGCGGCTTTGCGCTCGGCTGGGTGATGACCGACATCCCGGGCTTCACGCCCACCAAGCTGCGCTATTTCTCGTGGCACAAATGGATCGGCGTGACCGTGTTCGCGCTCGCGATCGTGCGCATCCTGTGGCGCGCGACCCACGCCTCGCCGCCGATGCCGCGCCGCATGCCCACCTGGCAGCGTGGCGCCGCGCATCTCACACATCTGTTGCTGTACGTGCTGATGATCGTGATTCCCGTGTCCGGCTATCTGTATAGCTCGGCGGCGAACGTGCCGGTCGTCTACCTCGGGCTGATTCCGCTGCCGCGAATCATTGCGCCCGATCCGCACCTGAAGGAAGTGCTGAAGAATCTGCACATCGCGTTGAATTACACATTGCTCGTGCTGGTCGCGCTACACACCGCGGCGGCGCTCAAGCATCAATGGCTCGATCGCGACGGCCTGCTGTCGCGCATGATCCCCTTCCTCAAATAAGGACAACCATGAAGGGTTCGTTTTATCGCTACATGCTGGCCGCGTTCGCAGCGGCGTCGCTGAGCGCCGCAGGCGCGGCGCTCGCGCAGGTCGACGTCGCGAAGAGTTCGGTGACGGCTACCTCGAAGCAGATGAACGTGCCGGTCGAAGGCAAGTTCAACAAGTTCACGGCGCAGGTCAGCTTCGATCAGGCCAAACCGACGGCCGGCAGCGCGCAGCTCAACATCGACGTCGCCAGCTACGATCTCGGCGACGACAGCTACAACGAGCAGGTGCGCGGCAAGGAATGGTTCGACGCGAAGACCTTTCCGAGCGCGACGTTCGTGTCGAGCGCGATCGCGCCGGCCGGCGGCAACCAGTTCAAGGTGACCGGTAAGCTGACCATCAAGGGCAAGTCGGAGACGGTCGTGGTGCCGGTCACGGTCGGCCAGCAGGGCGCGATGCAGACCTTCGACGGCGCGCTGCCGATCAAGCGCTCGCAGTTCGACATCGGCACCGGCGAATGGAAGGACACATCGGTCGTCGCCGACGAGGTCGTGATCAAGTTTCATATCGTCGCCGCGCGCAAGTAACGCGCACGGCGCTCGCGAGGTCCGCCGCGCCACGTGGGGCGCGGCCGCTTTCCCACCGCAGGTTGCACCGCGATTTTCAACGCAAAACAGGAGCACGAATTGAAAACGTCCATATTGATCGCTGTTGGCGCGCTGGCTTCGTCGCTGTCGCTCGGCGCCTTCGCCGCCGATACCTATCTGCTTGATCCGATGCATACGTTTCCGAGCTTCGAGGCCGACCACTTTGGCGGTCTGTCGATCTGGCGCGGCAAATTCACGAAGACCACGGGAACGGTGACGCTCAATCGCGCGGCCAAAACCGGCACCGTCGACGTCACCGTCGATCCCGCTTCGGTGCAGACCGGCAACCCGAAGCTCGACGATCACCTGAGGGCCGCCGAGTTCTTCGACGTCGAGAAGTATCCGACCGTGACCTACAAGGGCACCGAGATCAAGTTCGACGGCGACAAGCCCGTCGAGGTGATCGGCACGCTGACGATTCGCGGCATCACGAAGCCGGTGAATCTGAAGATCGATTCGTTCAAGTGCATGCAGCACCCGGTCCTCAAGCGCGAAGTCTGCGGCGTCGAGGCGAGCACCGAATTCAATCGCGCCGATTACGGCATGGAGTTCGGCGCGAAGTACGGCTTCAGCATGCAGACGCGCCTGCATATCCAGTCGGAAGGTATCAAGCAGCAGTAGGCGCGCCGGCAGCTTCGCGGCCGGCGCCGCGCGCGGGCCGCTGTTGCGATTCGATCCGCGCTGCGCCGCAATACGAAAACCGCTTCGGTCGTTCACCGACGAAGCGGTTTTTTGTCGCCCGTTGCGAACGCCTCGGCCATGGCGGCGCGCCTCGGCCATTTGTCGCTCGCATCGCTTTTATTTTTTCAGTTAAATAGAGCGCAAGCAGTCATGCCGGTGCTGCGCGTTGCCGGGATGGCCTGGGCGGACGTCATGCGTTCGTGTCGATAAATATTTCGCGCAGTACAGGAGATCTGGATGAATGCAACGACAGCAGCAAGCGTCGCGGGAAGCCGGCGGAATTCGTGGCGCGCGGTGGTGGCCGCCTCGATCGGCAACGCGCTCGAATGGTTCGACCTCGTGGTGTACGGCTTTTTCGCCGTGACCATCTCGAAGCTGTTTTTTCCGGCCGGCAACGAGACCGTATCGCTGCTGCTCACGCTCGGCACGTTCGGCGTGTCATTCTTCATGCGGCCGCTCGGCGCGATCGTGATCGGCGCGTACTCGGACCGCGCCGGGCGCAAGGGGGCGCTCACGCTTTCCATCCTGTTGATGATGAGCGGCACGCTGATCATCGCGATTTTGCCGACCTACCAGAGCATCGGTCTCGCCGCGCCGCTGATCCTCGTGCTCGCGCGGCTGATGCAAGGCTTCTCGGCCGGCGGCGAATTCGGCAGCGCGACTGCGTTTCTCGCCGAGCACGTGCCGGGCCGGCGCGGCTTCTACGCGAGCTGGCAGATGGCGAGCCAGGGTCTGACGACGCTGCTCGCGGCCGGTTTTGGCGCGTTGCTGACCGGCCAGCTGTCGCCGGAACAGATGGCATCGTGGGGCTGGCGCGTGCCGTTCTTCTTCGGTCTGCTGATCGGGCCCGTCGCGTTCTACATCCGCACCAGGCTCGACGAGACGCCCGAATTCCTCGCCGCCGAAACGACGCAGACGCCGCTGCGCGATACGTTCGCGACGCAGAAGCTGCGGCTCGTAATCGCGATGGGCGTGGTGATCCTCGGGACCGTGTCCGCGTATCTGATGCTGTTCATGCCGACCTATGGCGTGCGGCAACTGGGGCTCGCGCCGTCGGTCGCGTTCTCGGCGATCGCGGTGACGGGTTTGATCCAGATGGTGTTCTCGCCGGTGGCCGGGCATTGGTCGGACCTGCATGGACGCACGCGCATCATGCTGGGCGCGGCCGTGCTGCTGTTCGTGCTCGTCTATCCGGCGTTCGCGTTCCTGATCGCGCATCCGAGCTTCGGCACGCTGATCGTGTGGCAGATCGTGTTCGGTTTTCTCGTCAGCGGCTACTTCGGCGCGACGCCGGGACTGCTGTCGGAGATATTCCCGGTGCAGACGCGCACGACCGGCATGTCGCTCGCGTATAACATCGCGGTGACGATCTTCGGCGGCTTCGGGCCGTTCATCATCGCGTGGCTGATCAGCGCGACCGGTTCGAAGGCAGCGCCGAGCTACTACGTGATGTTTGCCGCGCTGCTGAGCATCGCGGCGCTGATCGGCGCACGGCGCAAGCTGGGGTTCCGCTAGGAACGAGGCGGTAACGACGGCGTACGTAAACGCAAAAGGCCGGTTCGACAGAACCGGCCTTTTTTATTGTGCGCATCCTCAGCGGTTACGCGCGCATCAAACCTGGGCGCCCGCGTTCGGATCGTCCGGATCGACGCGTTCCTTCTTGTCCTTGATCAGGTCTTCGCGCTTGACGCCGAACCACATGGCAAGAGCCGCGGCGACGAACACCGACGAGTAGATACCGAACAGAATACCGACCGTCAGCGCGAGCGCGAAGTAGTGCAGCGTCGGGCCGCCGAACAGGAACATCGACAGCACCATCATCTGCGTACAGCCGTGCGTGATGACGGTTCGCGACATCGTGCTGGTGATTGCGTGGTTGATCACTTCGATCACGGTCATCTTGCGTTCGCGGCGGAAGGTTTCGCGAATCCGGTCGAAGATAACGACCGACTCGTTGACCGAATAGCCGAGCACCGCGAGCACCGCGGCCAGCACCGACAGCGAGAACTCCCACTGGAAGAACGCGAAGAAGCCGAGAATGATGACGACGTCGTGCAGGTTGGCGATCACGCCGGCGATCGCGTACTTCCATTCGAAGCGGAACGACAGGTAGATCACGATGCCGGCCACCACGCAGGCGAGCGCGAGCAGACCGTCGGTGGCGAGCTCCTTGCCGACCTGTGGACCGACGAACTCGACGCGCTGCAACTGCACTTCCGGCGTGTCGGCCTTCAGCGCGCCCATCACCTGGTCGCTCTGCTGCGCGGACGTGTAGCCCGTCTTCAGCGGCAGACGGATCAGTACGTCGCGCGAGGTGCCGAAGTTCTGCACCTGCGCGTCGGCATAGCCGAGCTTGCCGAGCGTGTTACGCACCGGGTCGAGCGGCACCGCGCCCGGATACTGCACCTCGATCACGGTACCGCCGGTGAATTCCACCGACAGATGCAGCCCGCGATGCACGAGGAAGAACACGGCGGCGAGGAAGGTGATCAGCGAGATCGCGTTGAAGATCAACGCGCGCTGCATGAACGGAATGTCTTTACGGAAACGGAAAAATTCCATGGTCTTGTTCTCCGGGACTCAGCGGGATGAACCCGGTTTTTGCCGCGTCGAGTCATTCGACGTCGGCGTGCCCGGCGCATTGCGGCGGCGCACGGTCGGCTTCGCGCGACCCTTCGCGCCGGCCGCGGCCGGTGCCTTCGAGCTTGCCTTCGCGCTCGCCTTCGCCGTGGCGATGGCCTGCGCGGTGTCGGTCGCGGCGTCGCTGCCGCCGAGGGTGTTGCCGGCATACGCGGCCGAGCCTGCCGCTGCCGTTTGCGGACGCCACACCTGGCCGATCGACAGCGACTTCAGCTTCTTCTTGCCGCCGTACCAGAAGTTGACCAGGCCGCGCGAGAAGAACACCGCCGAGAACATCGACGTCAGAATGCCGATACAGTGGACGATCGCGAAGCCGCGCACCGGACCGGAGCCGAACGCGAGCAGCGCGAGGCCGGCGATCAGCGTGGTCACGTTCGAGTCGAGAATCGTCGCCCATGCATGCGCGTAGCCGTTCTGGATGGCCAGTTGCGGCGGCGCGCCGTGGCGCAGTTCCTCGCGCACGCGCTCGTTGATCAGCACGTTCGCGTCGATCGCCATACCGAGCGCGAGCGCGATAGCGGCGATACCCGGCAGCGTGAGCGTGGCCTGCAGCATCGACAGCACCGCGACCAGCAGCAGCAGGTTCACGGACAGGCCGACCATCGAGATCACGCCGAACAGCATGTAGTACGCGCTCATGAATACGGCGATGGCCGCGAAGCCCCACACGACCGAGTGGAAGCCCTTCTTGATATTGTCGGCGCCGAGGCTCGGGCCGATCGTGCGTTCCTCGATGATTTCCATCGGCGCGGCGAGCGAACCGGCGCGCAGCAGCAGCGCGAGGTCGGCGGCCGCTTGCGGGGTCGGCTGGCCGGTGATCTGGAAGCGGTCGCCCAGTTCCGACTGAATCGTCGCGACGGTCAGCACTTCGCCCTTGCCGTGCTCGAACAGCACCATCGCCATGGGCTTGCCGATGTTGTCGCGCGATACCGCGCGCACCGCGCGGCCGCCGGCCGAGTCGAGACGGATATTGACCGACGGACGCTGATGCTCGTCGAAGCCCGCCGACGCGTCGATGATGCGGTCGCCGGTGAAGATCACCTGCTTGCGCAGCAGCACCGGCGTCTGGTTGCCTTGCGTGAAGAGTTCATCGCCCGGCGGCACCGGGTCGTTCGGGTTCGGGTGCGTGTTGACCGGATCGGCGAGGCGCGCTTCGAGCGTCGCCGTACGGCCGATGATGTCCTTCGCCTTCGCGGTGTCCTGCACGCCCGGCAGCTCGACGACGATGCGGTCCGTGCCCTGTTGCTGGATCACCGGCTCGGCCACGCCGAGTTCGTTCACGCGGTTATGCAGCGTCGTGATGTTCTGCTTGAGCGCGGCGTCCTGCACCTCGCGCTGCACGGCCGGCGTAAAGGTGCCGACGAGCTGCACGCCGCCGTCCGGGCCGGTGTTCGGCTGCGACGCCCACTGCAGTTCGCTGACGCTGCGGCCGAGCAGCTTGAGTGCCGCGTCCGCCGTGGCCTGGTCGGCCAGATTCACCACCACCGACTGGTTCACGCGATTCACGCCGCCGTCGCGCACGTTGTTGTCGCGCAGGAGCGTGCGCACGTCCGAGGCGTCCGAGTCGAGCTTCTTGTTCAGCGCGCCGGCCATGTCGACCTGCAGCAGGAAGTGCACACCGCCGCGCAGGTCGAGACCGAGGTACATCGGCAGCGCGCGCAGCGCGGTCATCCAGGTCGGCGACGCGCTTTGCAGGTTCAGTGCGACGACGTACTGCGGATCGTTCGGGTCGCTATTGAGCGACTTCTGCAGCAGGTCTTTCACGCGCAACTGCGTGTCCGTGTTCGTCAGGCGCACGCGGATGTTCGCGTTGTTCTGCGAGTTGTCGAACGTGATTGCGGTCGGCTTGATGTGATTGGCCGCGAGCGCGGCTTCGATCGACGCTAGCGTGGCGGCGTCGAGTCTGACCGTGGCCTTGCCGCTCGACACCTGCACCGCCGGCGCTTCGCCGTACAGATTGGGCAGCGTGTACACGAGGCCGATGACCAGAGCCACCAGCATCACGGCGTATTTCCAGAGGGGGTAGCGATTCATGAGTGGTCCAACGGGAAGGTTGGCTTGGATGCGATGCGTCCGGCGATGAGCGCGGGCCGTTCAGCGAACTGCCTGAACCGCCGGCGAGGCCGCACCGGACGCGGGGAGTGCAGGCCTTACAGCGACTTGATCGTGCCCTTCGGGAGAATTGTCGTGACCGACGCCTTTTGCACGGTGACTTCCGTGCCTTCCGAGATTTCGATGCCGACGTAGGCTTCGCCCACCTTCGTCACCTTGCCGACGATGCCGCCGTTCGTCACGACTTCATCGCCCCTGGCCATCGCTGCGAGCATGTTGCGATGTTCCTTCTGACGCTTCATTTGCGGGCGAATCATGATGAAGTACAGTACGCCGAACATCAGGATCAGCGGCAGGAAGCTCATCAGGTTCGATTCGATACCACCTGCTGCTGCGCCTTGCGCGAAGGCATTGGAAATGAACGACACGTTGGTCTCTCCGTTATCAGTCAAACGATCAAAAAAATCAGCCGATTATTCTACCACCGGCCACACGCGCGCCGGCGCGGCGAATCGGCTTTGCGATCAACCGTTTAAAGGTCCGATTCGGGGCAAATTCAGCGGCCGGCGAAAGTAAATTGTAAGTTGTCCGCGTGCGGCATGCGCAATCCATGCGGCGGGCCGTCAGGACGACGGTTCGACGCCGCGCGCGCGGTCTTCGTGGAAACGCTTGCGGAATGTCTCGAACAGTTTCGCCTCGATCGCATCGCGCATTTCCTGCATCAGTTCCAGGTAGTAATGCAGGTTGTGGATCGTGTTCAGCTGCGCGCCGAGAATTTCGCCGACGCGATGCAGGTGGTGCAGATAGCCGCGCGTGAAGTTGCGGCAGGTGTAGCAGCCGCATTGCTCGTCGAGCGGGCGCAGCGAGTTCCTGTGCGTCGCGTTGCGGATCTTGATGTCGCCGAAACGCGTGAAGAGCCAGCCGTTGCGCGCGTTGCGCGTGGGCATCACGCAGTCGAACATGTCGACGCCGGCCGCGACGCCGGCCACCAGGTCTTCCGGCGTGCCGACGCCCATCAGGTAGTGCGGCTTGTCGGCCGGCAGCTTGGGGCCGATGTGGTTCAGGATCCGCATCATGTCTTCCTTCGGCTCGCCGACCGACAGACCGCCGATCGCGAGGCCGTGGAAGTTCTTCTGCGCGAGGCCGGCGAGCGACTCGTCGCGCAGATCCTCGAACATGCCGCCCTGCACGATGCCGAACAGCGCATTCGGATTGCCGAGGCGCTCGAATTCGTCGATCGAGCGTTGCGCCCAGCGCATCGACATGCGCATCGATTCGGCGGCTTCCTTGTGCGAAGTCGGGATGTTGTCGGTCGCGTACGGCGTGCATTCGTCGAACTGCATCACGATGTCCGAGTTCAGCACCTTCTGGATCTGCATCGACACTTCCGGCGACAGGAACAGCCGGTCGCCGTTGATCGGCGACGCGAACGTGACGCCGTCCTCGGTGATCTTGCGCAGATCGCCGAGCGAGAACACCTGGAAGCCGCCCGAGTCGGTCAGGATCGGCTTCTTCCAGCCCATGAAGCCGTGCAGGCCGCCGTGCGCCTCGATGGTTTCGAGGCCGGGTCGCAGCCACAGGTGAAACGTATTGCCGAGGATGATCTGCGCGTGCATTTCGTCGAGCTCGCGCGGCTGGACCGCCTTCACGGTGCCGTAGGTGCCGACCGGCATGAAGATCGGCGTCTCCACCACGCCGTGGTTGAGCGTGACGCGGCCGCGGCGCGCGAGGCCGTCGGTGCCGAGCAGTTCGAATTTGAGGCCATTCTCCGGGCGCTCGTGGGCAGGATGTTGCGAGAGATGACCAAGGGTCATGGGGATCACTCCTGGGCTACCGGAAAACAGTCCGGCGCAATCAATGAAAACCGCCACGAGGGATCGCGGCGGCTAGGAAGACTGCCAATACGCTGAAGCAGTGCTCGAACCGGCTCATGCATCGCGCCGCGTGAGCAGCATCGCGTCACCGTAGCTGAAAAAACGATAGCGCTCGTCGATCGCATGACGGTACGCGGCGCGAATCGTCTCGACGCCCGCGAACGCCGACACCAGCATCAACAGCGTAGATTTCGGCAAATGGAAGTTCGTGACCAGCCGGTCGACCACGCGGAACCGGTAGCCCGGCGTGATGAAGATGTCGGTTTCCGCGCTCGCCGCGCCGAGCGGATGGCCGGCGGCTTCGGCGTCGCGCGCGGCGGCTTCGAGCGCGCGCAGCGACGTCGTGCCGACCGCGATCACGCGGTTGCCGCGCGCTTTGGTCGCGGCGATCTTGTCCGCGAGCGCTTGCGGCAGGTGATACCACTCGCTGTGCATCTTGTGCTCGGCGATGTTTTCGACGCGCACCGGCTGAAACGTGCCCGCGCCGACGTGCAGCGTCAGCGTCGCGCGGTCGATGCCGAGGGCGTCGAGGCGGGCGAGCAGCGTGTCGTCGAAGTGCAGGCCGGCGGTCGGCGCGGCGACCGCGCCCGGGTTCTGCGCGAATACGGTCTGATAGCGGGTTTCGTCGGTCGCGTCGGGGTCGTGCTCGATGTACGGCGGCAGCGGCAGACGGCCGTACTGCTCGATCAGCGTCAGGCAGTCGTCGGGGAAATGCAGCGTGTAGAACTGATCGACGCGCTCGCCGACGGTGACGTCGAACGCATCCGCGAGACGGATCGTCGTGCCCGCCTGCGGGCTCTTGCTCGCCCGGATCTGCGCGAGCGCGCTGCGCTCGCCAGTCAGGCGCTCGACCAGCACTTCGATCTTGCCGCCGCTCGACTTCTGGCCGAAGAAGCGCGCCTTCAGCACTTTGGTATCGTTGAAGACGAGCAGATCGCCCGGCGCGAGGCACTCGGGCAGTTCGGTGAAGCGGCGGTCGATCAGGCGCGCGGCGCCGTCGGCGGCGCCTGCGGCGTCCACGTCGAGCAGACGGCTTGCGCTGCGCTCGGGCAGCGCGACTTGCGCGATCAGCTCGGGCGGCAGATCGAAATCGAAATCGGAAAGCGTAAACATGCGAACGACTGGAAGCAGGTTGGGACTGATTTGGGACTGAATTGAGCCGAAGCCGGAGCCGGGCGGCTATGATGGCGGGACGCCGAAGCGGCCCGCGCGCTTTGTGCCGCATCCTGCCTACGCTGGACGCGCGAAGGGCGGCACGACTTCTTTTCGACAGCACCCGATATTGTACTTGCGAAGCAGCCTATGCCTTTGTCCGACCGCCGATCGTCCGTTGCCACCCTCGAAGCGGGCGCCGAACCGCGGCGCCGCGGTGCGCGGGCGGAGGCGGGGGAGCGGGATGCGGCGCAAGCGGGCGCACAAGGCGGCATGATGGCCGCTGGCCACGATCTCGGGCGCGACGGCGACAAGCCCGGCGGCCACGCGGGCGACCCGCCGGATCAATTCGCCGCCGACCACCCGAGCGACGACAAACCCGCCGCCAAAACCAAAGGCGCGGCAAAAGCCGCCGCCAAAGCCCCGGTCAAAACCGCCGACAAGCTCGCCAAACTCGGCCTCACACGCGACATCGACCTCGTGCTGCATCTGCCGATGCGCTACGAAGACGAAACCTCGCTGACGCCGATCGGTCACTTGCTGCCCGGCGGCATCGCGCAAACCGAAGGCGTGGTGTTCGACAATGAGATCGCCTATCGCCCGCGCCGGCAGCTGCTCGTGAAGCTGCGCGACGCCGACGGCGACGAACTCGTGCTGCGCTTTCTGAATTTCTACGGCTCGCAGGTCAAGCAGATGGCGCCCGGCGCGCGCCTGCGCGTGCGCGGCGACGTCCGGGGCGGCTTCTTCGGCATGGAGATGGTGCATCCGACCGTGCGCGTCGTCGATGAAGACACGCCGCTGCCGCAGGCGCTGACGCCGGTCTATCCGAGCACCGCGGGCGTATCGCAGGCGTATCTGCGCAAGGCGATCGACAACGCGCTCGCGCGCACGTCGCTGCCGGAGTTGCTGCCCGCGCCGGTCGCGCGCGCGTTTCTCGAACCGCTCGGCGTGCCGGCGCTGATGGACGCGGTGCGCACGCTGCATCATCCGGGCCCGCAGTCGGACGAAACGGCGCTGATCGACGGCACGCATCCGGCCTGGGTGCGCATCAAGTTCGAGGAGCTGCTCGCGCAGCAGATGTCGCTAAAGCGCGCGCACGACGAGCGGCGCACGCGCGCCGCGCCGGCCATGCCGCGCCGCAAGCTCGGCGACGAATCGGCGCTGGTCGCGCGGCTGCTGAAGGCGCTGCCGTTTTCGCTGACGGCCGCGCAGCAGCGCGTCGGCGGCGAGATCGCGCTCGATCTGACGCAGCCGCATCCGATGCAGCGGCTGTTGCAGGGCGACGTCGGCAGCGGCAAGACGATCGTCGCGGCGCTCGCCGCCGCGCAGGCGATCGACGCCGGCTACCAGGCCGCGCTGATGGCGCCGACCGAAATTCTCACCGAGCAGCACGCGCGCAAATTGCGCGGCTGGCTCGAGCCGCTCGGCGTGAATGTCGCGTGGCTCGCGGGCAGTCTGAAGACGAAGGAGAAACGCGCCGCGATCGAAGCGGCCGCGCTCGGCACCGCGCAGCTCGTGATCGGCACGCACGCGATCATCCAGGACGCGGTCGAGTTCGCGCGCCTCGGACTCGTGATCGTCGACGAGCAGCATCGCTTCGGCGTCGCGCAACGGCTCGCGTTGCGCGCGAAGGCGCAGGGCGCCGCCGACGGCGCGGCCGACTTCCAGCCGCATCAACTCATGATGTCGGCGACGCCGATTCCGCGCACGCTCGCCATGACCTACTACGCGGACCTCGACGTCTCCACGATCGACGAACTGCCGCCCGGCCGCACCCCGATCCTCACGAAGCTCGTGGCCGACGCGCGCCGCGAAGAGGTGATCGGCCGCGTGCGCGAGGCGGCGTTGACGGGGCGCCAGGTGTACTGGGTGTGTCCGCTGATCGAGGAAAGCGAGACCTTGCAGTTGCAAACCGCGGTCGAGACCTACGAGACGCTGGTGGCCGCGCTGCCCGAGCTGAAGGTCGGGCTGGCGCACGGGCGCCTCGCGCCCGCCGAAAAGGCCACGGTGATGGACGCGTTCTCGCGCAACGAGATCCAGCTGCTGGTCGCGACCACGGTGATCGAAGTCGGCGTCGACGTGCCGAACGCATCGTTGATGGTGATCGAGCATGCGGAGCGCTTCGGTCTCGCGCAGCTGCATCAGTTGCGCGGACGCGTGGGGCGCGGCAGCGCCGCGTCGGTCTGCGTGCTGCTCTACACCGGACCGCTGTCGATGACCGCCCGCGCGCGCTTGCAAACGATGCGCGAAACCACCGACGGCTTCGAGATCGCCCGCCGCGACCTCGAAATCCGCGGGCCAGGCGAGTTCCTCGGCGCGCGGCAGTCAGGCGCCGCGATGCTGCGTTTCGCCGACCTGCAGAACGATCAGCACCTCATCGAGCCGGCGCGCGAAGCCGCCGCGACGCTGCTCGACCAATATCCGGACGTGGTCATTCAGCATCTGGCGCGCTGGCTCGGCGCGCGCGAGCAGTATCTGAAGGCCTGAGCGCCGTCCCCGCCGCAAGCACTACGGCTAAAAAGTTGGCGAACCGACCCTATAGGTGTATAACTAGAACCTATCGAATCCATCAGACTGATTGATCCCCGAATGACGCTCACCGAATTGAAATACATCGTGGCGGTGGCCCGCGAGCGGCACTTCGGCCGTGCCGCCGAAGCGTGTTTCGTCAGCCAGCCCACGCTGTCCGTCGCCATCAAGAAGCTCGAAGACGAGCTGAACGTGCAGATTTTCGAGCGCGGAACCAGCGAGGTCAGCGTGACGCCGATCGGCGAACAGATCGTTACGCAGGCGCAACGCGTGCTCGAGCAGACGCTCGCGATCAAGGAAATCGCCAAGCAGGGCAAGGACCCGCTGCTGGGTCCGCTGCGCCTCGGCGTGATCTATACGATCGGGCCGTACCTGCTGCCGACGCTCGTCAAGCAGATGATCCGGCGCGTGCCGCAAATGCCGCTGATGCTGCAGGAAAACTACACGCTGAAGCTGATCGAGCTGCTCAAGCAGGGCGAAATCGACGTGGCGATCATGGCGCTACCGTTTCCCGAAACCGGGCTGATGCTGCGTCCGCTGTACGACGAGCCGTTCGTCGTCGCGCTGCCGTCCGGCCACGCATGGGAAAGCCGCCCGAAGATCGACCCCGACGACCTGAAGCAGGAAACCATGCTGCTGCTCGGCAGCGGGCACTGCTTCCGCGATCACGTGCTCGGCGTGTGTCCCGAGCTGATGCGCTTTTCGCAGAACGCCGACGGCATCCAGAAGACCTTCGAGGGCTCGTCGCTCGAAACGATTCGTCATATGGTCGCAAGCGGCGTCGGCATTACCGTGCTGCCGCGCATGTCGGTGCACGAGGTCAAGCCACATGCGGGCGGTATCGACGCGGGCCTGCTCAGCTATGTCGCGTTCGACGAGCCGGTGCCCGATCGCCGCGTCGTACTGGCATGGCGCAAGAGCTTCACGCGCATGCCCGCGATCGACGCGATCTGCGACGCAATCGCCGCGTGCGACCTGCCGGGCGTCAAAAAGCTCGATCTGCCCGCCGCCGTCAACTGACTCGCCATCATCCGCAGCCGCGCCGGACACCGGTGTGGCCAGCCGCAAAAAGGGCGCAAGCCCTATCGAATAGATTAAATTAATCAAATACGACTATTCGATAGATGTTGCTATAGTTTCCTCCACGGATCGCCCGATCCCTTTATTCGATAAGGCTCAGCGCCCGGACTCCGAGTCGGGGCGCGAGACAAGCCAGGAGGAAAACACCATGCACGCGCTTTCACAGTCCATCCACGCTTTTCCCGCGCAACCGGCCACGACGGCCGCCGCGCCGAGTATCCGTACGGTCGCCGTGTCGTTGCTGGCCGACCGGGTGCTGGCCGCCTGACGTGCCTACCCGTGACGGCGTCCGTCGCGCACGGATGCCGCATGCTTTTCCCCCGATTCGATAGAAACCACGCAGGAGTGCCCATGTCCGAACGTAAGCTCACCAATGCCGCCGGCGCGCCCGTCGCCGATAACCAGAACTCGATGACCGCCGGCCCGCGTGGCCCCGTGGTGCTGCAGGACGTCTGGCTGCTCGAAAAGCTCGCGCACTTCGATCGCGAAGTGATTCCCGAGCGGCGCGTTCACGCGAAGGGTTCGGGCGCGTTTGGCACGCTGACGGTGACGCACGACATTTCGCGCTACACGAAGGCGAAGGTATTCGCGCAGGTCGGCCAGGAAACGCCGCTTTTCATGCGCTTTTCGACGGTGGCCGGCGAGCGTGGCGCGGCCGACGCCGAGCGCGACGTGCGCGGCTTCTCGATCAAGTTCTACACCGAGGAAGGCAACTGGGACGTGGTCGGCAACAACACGCCAGTGTTCTTCATTCGCGATCCGCTCAAGTTTCCGGACTTCATTCATACGCAGAAGCGTGATCCGTACACGAATCTGCGCAGCAACGTCGCCGCGTGGGATTTCTGGTCGAGTCATCCGGAGTCGCTGCATCAGGTGACGATTCTGATGAGCGATCGCGGCATTCCGAAGAACTACCGGCAGATGCACGGCTTCGGCTCGCACACGTACTCGTTCATCAACGCGAGCAACGAGCGTTTTTGGGTCAAGTTCCATTTCAAGTCGCTGCAAGGCATCGAGGACTTCACCGACGCCGATGCCGCGCAGGTAGTCGCCAATGACCGCGAAAGCGCGCAGCGCGATCTGGTGAACAGCATCGACGCGGGCAACTTTCCGAAGTGGCGCTTCGCAATTCAGGTGATGCCGGAAGCGGATGCGGCGAACTACCGCTTCAATCCGTTCGACATCACGAAGGTGTGGTCGCAGAAGGACTATCCGTTGATCGACGTCGGCACGCTCGAACTGAATCGCAACGCGGCGAACTATTTCGCGGACGTCGAGCAGGCGGCGTTCACGCCGGCGAACGTGGTGCCGGGCATCGGATTTTCGCCGGACCGTCTGTTGCAGGGGCGGCTGTTCTCGTACGGCGATACGCAGCGTTACCGGCTCGGCATCAATCATCACCAGATTCCGGTGAATGCGCCTCGCGTGCCGAACCCGCATTCGTTTCATCGTGATGGCGCGCTGCGCACCGACGGCAATCGCGGCGGCAACGTGAATTACGAGCCGAATCGCTTCGGCGACTTCGTGCAGGACGCGAACGCGTCCGAGCCGCCGCTCGCGGCGGGCGCGGTCGCGCGTTACGAGCATCGCGAGGACGACGACTACTACACGCAGCCGCGCATGCTGTTCGCGCTGTTCGACGACGCGCAACGTGAGCGTCTGTTCGGCAATATCGCGCGACATATCGACGGCGTGCCGCAGGAGATCGTCGCGCGTCAGATCGAGCATTTCCGCCGCGCCGATCCGGCTTACGCGGAAGGTGTGATCGCGGCGCTCGCCGCGTTGCGGGAAGGCGGGAACCGCTAGGCGTCATATACGCGGCGGATGGTAAAGCAGTGGCAAAGCATTGGCAAAGTCATCGACGGCGCGGCGCATTGCTGCGGTCCGTCACGAGACGAACCCGGAGTACGATCATGATAAGGATGATGATGGCGAGCATTGGCGGTCGGGCCGCCGCGCCGAGCATGCAGGCGCAATGGCAGGCGTTGATGTTTCGCAAGGCGCTGGGCTTTGCGATCGTCGCGAGCGGCTTTGCGGTAATCGCCGCGCAGGCGTTGCAACACGCGCTGGGCGGCTGAGCGCAGTACCGCCAGAATGGCTGCGCAGCAAGGCTCTCGGGCACGCGTTGCGCAAACCTTGCGGCATTCACGCTACACTGTCGAACGTTTTATTCGTGTTTTCGCTGACCGTCATCTGCCGACCGGTTCGTATCACTCTTCAAAGGAGTCATCATGGCCAAGAAAGAAGCGGCCGCAGCAGTACAGCACGTCAACATCGGGATCAGCGACAAGGATCGCAAGAAGATCGCCGAAGGGCTGTCGCGTCTGCTCGCCGACACCTACACGCTGTACCTGAAGACCCACAACTTCCACTGGAACGTCACGGGTCCGATGTTCAATACGCTGCACCTGATGTTCGAAACGCAGTACAACGAACTCGCGCTCGCGGTCGACTCGATCGCCGAACGCATCCGTGCATTGGGCGTGCATGCGCCGGGCAGCTACAAGGATTTCGCGAAGCTGTCGTCGATCCCCGAAGCGGACGGCGTGCCGGCCGCGGAAGACATGATCCGTCAGCTGGTCGAAGGTCAGGAAGCCGTGGTGCGCACCGCGCGCGCGATTTTCCCGTCGACGGAAGCCGCCAACGACGAGCCGACCGCCGACCTGCTCACGCAACGCATGCAGACACACGAAAAGACCGCATGGATGCTGCGCTCGCTGCTCGCCTGATTTGGCGCAGCTGAGCCGGTCGAGTCGAGTCCGATGCCGGCGCCGGCATCGCGCGCGCCGTGCTAAAAACGCACAAGCCTCCCTGCACGGGAGGCTTTGTTTTTTGCGCCGCTGCCGCACGACGCACAGATTCGAGCGCGTGGCACTTCGATACGCGGCCGCGCGAATCCTGGGCCGCCGTGCGCTTCCCGTAAAATAGGCGCACCGTGTTCGCACTTCACCGAATTCGTCCCATGTTCGCCCGACTTCCCCTGTATCTGCGCCTCGTGCGCATGGACAAGCCGATCGGCAGCCTGCTGCTGCTGTGGCCGACGCTCAACGCACTGTGGATCGCGTCCGGCGGTCATCCGTCGTGGCAATTGCTGGTGATCTTCACGCTCGGCACGGTGCTGATGCGCTCGGCCGGCTGCGCGATCAACGACTACGCGGACCGCGATTTCGACCGTCACGTGAAGCGCACCGAGAACCGGCCGATCACGTCCGGCAAGATCAATGCGTGGGAAGCGGTCGTGTTGGCAACCGCGCTGTCGCTGGTCGCGTTTCTACTGATTCAGCCGCTCAATGCATTGACCAAGGAGTTGTCGGTGGTCGCGCTGTTCGTCGCGGGCACGTATCCGTTCGTGAAGCGCTTCTTCGCAATTCCGCAGGCGTATCTGGGCATCGCGTTCGGCTTCGGTATTCCGATGGCGTTCGCCGCTGTGCAGGATCACGTGCCGCTGCTCGCGTGGGCGATGCTGGTCGCGAACATCTTCTGGGCCGTTGCGTACGACACCGAATACGCGATGGTCGATCGCGACGACGACATCAAGATCGGCATCCGGACGTCGGCGCTGACGTTCGGCCGTTTCGACGTGGCCGCGGTCATGCTGTGCTATGCGGTGACGCTCGGGATTTACGTCGGCATCGGCGTGACGCTCGGGTTTGGTCCGCTGTACTGGCTCGGCTGGGCGGTCGCGGTGGGTTGCGCGATCTATCACTACACGCTGATCCGCCATCGCGAGCGCATGCCGTGCTTTGCCGCGTTCCGTCACAACAACTGGCTCGGCGGCGCGTTGTTCGCGGGGATCGCCGCGCATTACGTGGTGGCTTCGTTTTAATTCGCGTCAGCGCTTTTCTGGCTTCAGACCGCTGCGTTTCTACACGCCGTAGGCGCCTGCCCTGATGAGAAGAAGGACAGTCGCGCTACGGCGTGTCTGTTTCCGCTGTTTCTTTTCGACGCCGGTTCGCGTTACTGCTTGCCGAACTCGTCGCCCATCTCGCGCGCCCGCGCGTCAGCGGCCAGTGCGCCGCGCACGATTGCGTCCTTGATGCCGCTCGCTTCGAACGAGGCGAGCGCTGCCGCGGTCGTGCCGCCTTTGGATGTCACGCGCTCGCGCAGCACGCTCGGCGGCTCGTCGGAATTGGCTGCGAGTTGCGCGGCGCCCGTGAAGGTCGCGACCGCCAGCGCGCGGCCCTGCGCTTCGTCCATACCGAGCTGGCGCGCGGCTTCCTGCAGCGCTTCGATGAAATAGAACACGTAGGCCGGCCCGCTGCCCGAGATCGCGGTGACCGCGTCGATCTTCGCTTCGTCGTCGAACCAGACGGTTTCGCCGACCGCGCCGAGCACCTGTGACGCGAGCGCGCGGCCCGCTTCGTCGACACTGCCGCTGGCGACGAGACCCGTGACGCCCCTGCCGATCAGCGCCGGCGTATTCGGCATCACGCGCACGATGCGGTTGTGGCCAGCGAGCCAGCGCGACATGTCGCCGATCCGAATGCCCGCGACGATGCTGACGACGAGTTGCGACGCGCGCAGATGCGGCGCCAGCGTCCCGGCGACGCTCTTCAGGATCTGCGGCTTCACCGCGAGCACGACCGCGTCGTAGTCGGCGAGCGTGACGTCGGCGGCCGCGCCGGTGCGGATGCCGAATTGCTGCTCGTTGCGCTGGCGCGCGTCTTCGTTCGGATCGACCGCGTACAGGTCCGCGGGCGCGACGCCCCGCTTGATGAGGCCGCCGATCAACGCCGCGGCCATGTTGCCGCCGCCGATAAACGCAATTTTCATGATGGTCCGGGTAGGTTCAGATGAGATGCGGTGAGGGCTTCGCGCAGCCAGGTTCGCGCAAGGCCCGTGGAAATGCTCAGCGCGAATAATCGCGTGCGCCGAAGATCGCGGTGCCGACGCGCACGATCGTCGCGCCTTCGAGCACGGCTGCTTCGAGATCGGCCGACATGCCCATCGACAGCGTATCGAGCGCGAGCCCGTCGTTACGCAAGCGCTCGAATAGCTCGCGCAATTGGCGATGCGGCGCGCGTTGTTCTGCGAGATCGCCGCCCGGTTCGGGAATCGACATCAGTCCGCGCAGCTTCAGCTTCGGCAGCGCGGCGATCTGCTGCGCGATAGCGGCCGCCTCGGCGATGGCGACGCCACTCTTCGACGCTTCACCGCTGACGTTGACCTGCAGGCACACGTTGAGCGGCGGCAGGTTGTCCGGGCGCTGCTCCGACAGCCGCTGCGCGATCTTCAGCCGATCGACCGAATGTACCCAGTCGAAATGCTCGGCGACGGGCCGCGTCTTGTTCGATTGCAGCGGCCCGATGAAATGCCATTCGAGCGACGCGCGCAGATCGGCAAGTGTCTGGATCTTGTCGAGCGCTTCCTGCACATAGTTTTCGCCGAACGCGTGCTGCCCGGCCGCATGAGCGGTGCGCACGGCATCGGCGGGAAACGTCTTGGAGACCGCGAGCAGCGTCACGGACTGCGCGTCGCGGTGGGCCGCTTGCGCGGCCCTGGCGATGCGCTCGTGCACGTCGGCGAGATTGTGAGGCAGATCGGACATGGAACGAACCGGTGTTCAGCGAAGACGATGCCCCGATTATACGGAGAGCATGTGCTCGACCAATTCGATCCAGTGCGCGACCGGCGTCGACGTGCCGCTTTGCAGATGCGCGATGCAACCGACGTTCGCCGACACGATCACCTGCGGCTCCTGCGCCTGCAAACGCTCGAGCTTCTGGTCGCGCAGCGCGTACGACATGCGCGGCTGCAGCAGCGAGTAGGTGCCGGCCGAGCCGCAGCACAGATGGCTGTCGGCGGGCAGGCGCACTTCGACGCCGAGCGCGCTGAGCAGTTGCTCGACCTTGCCGCGGATCTGCTGGCCATGCTGCAGCGTGCAGGGTGGATGAAACGCGACCGTGTGTACCGAGCGGCGGCGCGTGATGGCGACGAGCCGTTCTTCGAACTCGGGCAGGATCTCGGAGACGTCGCGCGTCAATTCGACGATGCGGCGCGCCTTCTCGGCATAGTTCGGATCGAGGCGCAGCAGGTGCGCGTATTCCTTGACCGTCGCGCCGCAGCCCGACGCGTTCATCACGATCGCTTCAACGCCCTGTTCGACGTAGGGCCACCATGCGTCGATGTTCGCGCGCAGGTCGTCGAGCGCTTCGTCGTGGTAGCCGAGGTGCAGGCGGATCGCGCCGCAGCAGCCGGCGTCGGGCGCGATCAGCGTTTCGATGCCGAGCGCATCGAACACGCGCGCGGTCGCGATGTTGACGTTCGGCATCATCGACGGTTGCACGCAGCCCGCCAGCATCAGCACCTTGCGTTCGTGTTTTGCGCTCGGCCATTCGAGCGGGTGCTGGCGCGCGGGCACCTTGTCGCGCAGCTTCTTCGGCAGCAGGCCGCGCACGTGCTGACCCAGCCGCATCGCCGGCGTGAAGATCGCGCTGTTCGGCAGCACGCTCGCGAGCAGGCGCCGCATCAGCCGCTGATTGAGCGGACGCGTGACTTTCTCTTCGGTGAGCTTGCGGCCGATTTCGACGAGCCGCCCATATTGCACGCCCGACGGGCAGGTCGACTCGCAATTGCGGCAGGTCAGGCAGCGGTCGAGGTGAACCTGCGTGCTGCGCGTGACCGGCGCGCCTTCGACCATCTGCTTGATCAGATAGATGCGCCCGCGCGGGCCGTCGAGCTCGTCGCCAAGCAGTTGGTAGGTTGGGCAGGTGGCGGTGCAAAAACCGCAATGCACGCATTTGCGCAGGATGGCGTCCGCTTCGTTGCCATCGGGCGTATTACGAATGAAGTCCGCGAGGTTGGTTTGCATCGCGTCGCTCAGAAGTCGGAGTAGAGACGGCCGCGGTTGAAGATGCGGGCCGGGTCGAATGCATGTTTGAGGCCGCGATGGATTTTCATCAGCGGCGCGGGCAGCGGTGTGAATACGCCGGCGCCGCGGTCGTAGCCGTGGCCGCTGCGGAAGATGGTCGCGTGGCCGCCGGCCTGTTTCGCGCTGATGCGCACGGTTTGCGCGTCGGTGTCGGTGATCCACCAGCGCTGGCCGCCGCCCCATTCCATCAGTTGCGCGCCGGGCAGCTGCAGCGGCTCGGTGATCGACGGTAGCGCCAGACGCCACAGCGCGGCCTTCGGTGGAATGCCCGCGAAAAACGAATCGGTCTGTTCGCGCAGGCCGGCCCAGAAGCGTTCAGCTTCGACCGCATCGACGACTTCGCCGCCGAGCCCGGTGCGCGCTGCCTTGACCGCGGCTTCCGCGCCGCCCAGGCGCACCGCGAGCGTGCCGTTGCGCCATGCGCTCGCGGTGATCGGCAGGGGCCGGCCGCCCCATTCGTTGAGCTTGCGTACCGCGTCGGTGCCGTTCATGTCGAACTTCAGCGTGGCTTCGACCTGCGGCCGCGGCAGCACTTTGACCGACAGCTCGAGGATCAGCCCGAGCGTGCCGAGCGAGCCCGCGAGCAGCCGCGACACGTCGTAACCCGCGACGTTCTTGACGACCTGGCCGCCGAAGTGCAGCACCTGCCCCTGGCCGTTCATCACGACGGCGCCGAGCACGAAGTCGCGCGCGGCGCCGACGGCCGGCCTGCGCGGCCCCGAAATGCCAGCGGCGATGCAGCCGCCGAAGGTGGCCTGCGGCCCGAAGTGCGGCGGCTCGAACGGCAGCATCTGGTTGTGCTCGGCGAGCGCGGCTTCGATTTCCAGCAGCGGTGTTCCCGCGCGCGCGGTGATCACGAGCTCGGCCGGATCGTACGCGATGATGCCGCGATAAGCGCGCGTGTCGAGGATCTCACCTTCCAGCGTCTGGCCATACCAGTCTTTGGTGCCGCCGCCGCGGATGCGCAGCGCGCGTCCCTCGGCGCTGGCCGAACGCACGCGTTCGGACCATACGGCGACGATGTCGTCCTCTTCCATGGTGTCCTGCTCGTTGTGTTTCGTTTGATTGTACCGGGCGGCGGCTCGCTGGCAAGCCGGAGCGCACCCGCATGACGGGGCGCGGCATCGGTCTGGAGGAGAGGGCGCAAAGCGCCGCGCAGGCCGCGCCAGCATCAGCGCGGGCGCGGCCAACGGTGGATGCGCGCTGCAAACGCCAGCCGCTAGAAGCGCGGCAGCTCGGGATGAGGCAGCAGGCCGCCGCGCACGTGCATCTTGCCGTATTCGGCACAGCGCGCCCGCGTCGGGATGCCCTTGTCGGGGTTCAACAGGCCGGGCGCGTCGAATGCTCGCTTGACCGCGTGGAACGTGTCGCGCTCTTCGGGCGAGAACTGCACGCACATCGAATTGATCTTCTCGATGCCGACGCCATGCTCGCCCGTCACCGTGCCGCCCAGCTCGACGCAAGCTTCGAGGATGTCGCAACCGAACAACTCGGCGCGATGCCACTCGTCCTGGTCGTTGCCGTTGAACAGGATCAGCGGGTGCATGTTGCCGTCGCCGGCATGGAATACGTTGATGCAGCGCAACTGGTAGGTCTTCTCCATCTCCTCGATGCGCGCGAGCAGCGGCCCGATACTGCGGCGCGGCACGGTACCGTCCATGCAGTAGTAGTCCGGCGAAATGCGGCCGGCGGCCGGAAACGCGTTCTTGCGCCCGGACCAGAAGCGCAGGCGCTCGGCTTCCGTGCGTGAAATCTGGATACGGGTCGCGCCGTGCTCGCGCAGCACCGCGGTCATGCGCACGATCTCGGCCGCGACTTCCTCGGGCGTGCCGTCCGATTCGCACAGCAGGATCGCCGCCGCGTCGAGGTCGTAGCCGGCGTTGACGAACTCCTCGACCGCGCGCGTGGCGGGCTTGTCCATCATCTCGAGGCCGGCCGGAATGATGCCCGCCGCGATGATGCCCGCAACGGCGTCGCCGCCTTTGACGACGTCGTCGAAGCTGGCCATGATGACCTGCGCGGTTTGCGGCTTCGGGATCAGCTTGACGGTGACCTCGGTGACGATCGCGAACATGCCCTCGCTGCCAATCAGCACCGCGAGCAGATCGAGCCCCGGCGCGTCGGGCGCGAGCGAGCCGAATTCGACGATCTCGCCTTCCATCGTGACCGCGCGCACGCGCAGCACGTTGTGCACGGTGAGGCCGTACTTCAGGCAATGCACGCCGCCCGAATTCTCTGACACGTTGCCGCCGATCGTGCAGGCAATCTGCGACGACGGATCCGGCGCATAGTAAAGACCATACGGCGCCGCGGCTTCGGAGATCGCCAGATTGCGCACGCCCGGCTGCACGGTCGCGATGCGCGCGTACGAGTCGACTTCGACGATCTTGCGAAAGCGCGCGAGCGATACCACCACGCCGTGCCGAATCGGCATCGCGCCGCCGGACAGCCCGGTGCCCGCGCCGCGCGGCACGATGGGCACCTCGAGGCGATGGCAGATCTGCACGATGCGCTGCACCTGCGATTCGGTTTCCGGCAACACGACCGCAAGCGGCAGACGCCGGTACGCGGCGAGTCCGTCGCATTCGTACGCGACGGTGTCTTCTTCGCGATACAGCAGACAGTGGGTCGGCAACACGGCCATCAGCGCCTGCACGACTTCGCGCTGACGCTGCGCGAGGACTTCGGCCGACAGTTCAGCGGGTGCATTCATGTGAGTTGTCTCCTCGTGGCTTGCGCCGGTCCGGCTTGCTGGTTCGAGCCGGCCGTTTCGTGCTGCCTGTTTCGTGCTGCCTGCTTCGCATCACTTGCGTGTTCAGCTTGGCGCGGTCGCCGCCGGGCGTGTCAGCGGTTTGCCGCGGCCGGCATGCGCAGTGTCGATCAGGCCGCCGCCCAGGCGAAAATCTTGCCCGGGTTCATCAGATTGCGAGGGTCTAGCGCGCGCTTGATGGAGCGCATCGTGTCGACCGCGACGTCGCCGTGCTCCTCGAGCAGAAAGCCCATCTTGTGCAGGCCGATGCCATGCTCGCCGGTGCAGGTGCCGTCCATCCGCAGCGCGCGCTGCACGATGCGATGGTTCAGGCGCTCGGCTTCCTCGAGCTCTTCGGGCTTGTCCGGATCGATCAGGATCGCGACGTGGAAGTTTCCGTCGCCGACATGGCCGACGATCGGGCAGGGCAGCGGCGACGCCAACAGATCCTGCTCCGTTTCGACCACACACTCCGCGAGACGCGAGATCGGCACGCAGACGTCGGTGGTGACCGCGCGCGAGCCGGGCTTCAGTTGCAGCATCGCGAAATAGGCGTTGTGACGCGCGTTCCACAGGCGGCTGCGGTCTTCGGGGCGCGTCGCCCATTCGAAGCCTTCACCGGCATTCTGTGCGGCGATTTCCTGCACGAGTTCGGCCTGTTCCTTGACGCCGGCCTCGGTGCCGTGAAATTCGAAGAACAATGTGGGCGCTTCGCGCAGTGTCAGATTCGAATGGCGATTGATCGAGCGGATCGCAAGTGAATCGACGAACTCGACACGCGCGATCGGCACGCCGATCTGAATCGTCTCGATGACCGCGCGCACCGCATCGCCCATCGACGGGAACGTGCACACCGCGGCCGACACCGCCTCCGGCTGCGGATAGAGGCGCAGCGTGATTTCGGTAATCACGCCGAGCGTGCCTTCCGAGCCGACGAACAGGCGCGTGAGGTCGTACCCCGCCGACGATTTGCGCGCGCGCGAGCCGGTCTTGATCACGCGGCCATCGGCGAGCACGACCGTCAGGCCGAGCACGTTCTCGCGCATCGTGCCGTAGCGCACGGCGTTGGTACCCGACGCGCGGGTTGCCGACATCCCGCCGATGCTCGCGTCCGCGCCGGGGTCGATCGGGAAGAACAGGCCGGTGTCGCGCAGCGCTTCGTTCAGTTGCTTGCGCGAGATGCCGGGCTCGACGGTGACGGTCAGGTCTTCGGCGTTGATCGACAACACCCGGTTCATTTCCGACAGATCGATCGACACGCCGCCTTGCACGGCAAGCAGATGTCCTTCGAGCGACGAGCCATTGCCGTACGGAATGATCGGCACGTCGTACTGGCCGCACAGCTTGACGGCGGTTTGCACGTCTTCGCTTGTACGCGCGAACACGACGGCGTCAGGCAGTTGCGGATCGAACGGTGATTCGTCGCGGCCGTGGTGCGCACGCACGGCTTCGGCAACGGAAACCCGATCGCCGAAAGCGGCTTTGAGCCGGTTCAGCAATTCGGCGGGAAACGGCCGGCGTAGCGGCGCCGGCGGCACGGGATGGTTCACGCATGTCTCCTGTGTCGACCGGAGTTAGCGCTTCAACGCTTGCTCCGGTCCCATGAAAGTTTCTTTAAATAACGGTCTGTTTGCAGCAAGTGTTTCATTTTACGCCGTTCGCCCGCCAGGCAGCGCTGGGTCGGCTTCCGCTCATATAATGGCGGCGATTTCGCGATGCGTGCAATATGGACAAACCAACTGGCAGCATCGTCACTAATACATGGGAGACGTCATGGGCAATCGCCTCAGCAAGATCGCCACTCGCACCGGCGACGACGGCACCACCGGTCTCGGCGACGGCCGCCGCGTGCGCAAGGACAGCGCGCGTATCGCCGCGATTGGCGACGTCGACGAACTCAATTCGAATCTCGGCGTGCTGTTGTGCGAGAACCTGCCCGAGAACGTACGCGCGGCGCTGGTCGCAATCCAGCACGACCTGTTCGATCTGGGCGGCGAGCTGTGCATTCCCGGTCACACGATGATTACCGAACAGCATCTCGCGCAGCTCGACGGCTGGCTCGCCGACTACAACGCCACGCTGCCGCCGCTGAAGGAATTCATTCTGCCGGGCGGTTCGCGCGCGGCCGCGCTCGCGCATGTGTGCCGTACCGTTTGCCGCCGCGCGGAGCGGACGATCGTCGCGCTTGGCGAACACGAGGCGCTGAACGCGGCGCCACGTCAGTACGTGAACCGGCTGTCCGATCTGCTGTTCGTGCTGGCGCGCGTGCTCAATCGCGCGGACGGCGGCACCGACGTGCTGTGGCAGCACGATCGCGGCGCGCCTTGAATGGCGACGCACATGTGCGCATGGACACGCACGGTGCGTCGCACGAGCCGAGGCTCAACCGACGGCGAGCGTGACCGGCTTGCCGATGCGGCTCAGCATTTCCACGAGCGTGTCGATCGTGAACTTGGTGGTTTTCTTGTTGACGACGTCGGACACGCGCGGGCGCGACACCATCAGGATTTCGGCCGCCTCGGCCTGCTTTAGATGATGCTGTTCGATCCACGTGGACAGCTCGGTCATCAGCTGTTCCTTGAGCAGCCGCGTGTCGTTGATCTGCTTTTGCGACGCCGCGTGAAGGCGCTTCGCTTCATCGGCGGAAAAACCGAGTTCGAGGAACACGTTCGCGCCGGCTCGCGTTACGTGACGAATGTTGGTGTCGATCGTCATGGCTGGGTGGTCCTGTAATGGGTGATGGCGCGGTAGCGCGTTTCGGCAATTCTTCTGTCGTGCGGTCCGAGCCTCTGCGTTTTCTTCTGAAAGCAATGCAGCACGTACAGCGCTTCGGCGTATTTCGTGACGTACATCACGCGAAAAATGCCGTCCTCGTCTCTGATACGAATTTCGCGCGTTCCCGCGCCGATAGACTCGAACGGTTTCCAGTCGTCAGGGTCGAGTCCTGACTGAATCTTGTGAAGCTGAAACCCTGCGAGACGACGCGCTTCGTTGGGAAAAGCGAGCAAATCACGGTAGCTGGAGCCTAACCAGCGAATTTCTTTTTCCTGCTCCATCGCCACTTCATGTATAAAATCTTATACGCATTCTCCAGCCTGGTCAAGCGTGTAAGCGACCAGGCAACGAGCTATGACGATATCGAGGCAGCAGGCTGAGTACCATTCGTCCGAATGGCCAATAAAAAAACCCGGTTCGATATTGAACCGGGTTTCTTCTACGGACTGCCGACAAGCCCCCGCAGTGGCGGCGGGGCAGGTGTTCAGTTGCCGCTGCCGCGCGCGACGCGGCGCTGCCTGACCGCTTCGGCAAGGCCTTCGAGCACCGCGACGCTCTCGTCCCAGCCGATACACGCATCGGTAATGCTCTGGCCGTACGTGAGCTCGCAGCCTTCCTGCAGATCCTGGCGACCCGCGACGAGGTGCGACTCCACCATCACGCCGACGATCCGCTCGTCACCCGCGGCGATCTGACGGCCGATGTCCGCGCACACCGGAATCTGGTTTTCGTGCTTCTTCGAACTGTTCGCGTGGCTCGCATCGATCATCAGACGCGCGGCGAGACCCGCCTTGCCGATGTCCGCGCAGGCCGCGTTGACGTTGTCGGCGTCGTAGTTCGGCGTTTTGCCGCCGCGCAGAATCACGTGGCAGTCCTCGTTGCCCGCGGTCGATACGATCGCCGAGTGGCCGCCCTTCGTGACCGACAGGAAATGGTGCGGCTGCGAGGCGGCCTTGATCGCGTCGACGGCGATCTTCACGTTGCCGTCCGTGCCGTTCTTGAAGCCGACCGGGCACGACAGTCCCGAAGCCAGCTCCCGGTGCACCTGCGATTCGGTCGTGCGCGCGCCGATGGCACCCCAGGAGATCAGATCCGCGATGTACTGCGGGCTGATCATGTCGAGGTACTCGGTGCCGGCCGGCAGGCCGAGTTCGTTGATGCGCAGAAGCAGCTCGCGCGCGGTGCGCAGACCTTCGTTGATCTTGAAGCTGTTGTCCATATGCGGGTCGTTGATGAGACCCTTCCAGCCCACCGTCGTACGCGGCTTTTCGAAGTACACGCGCATCACGACTTCGAGTTCGCCGGCAAAGCGCTTGCGCTGCTCGATCAGACGCCCCGCGTATTCGATCGCGGCCTTCGGATCGTGAATCGAGCACGGGCCGATCACGACGATCAGACGATCGTCCATACCGTGCAGAATGCGATGCATCGCGGTGCGCGAGTCGTAGATCACGTTGGAAACCGTCTCGTCGCAGGCAAATTCGCGGATCAGGTGAGCGGGCGGCGTGAGTTCCTTCAATTCGCGAATGCGGACATCATCGGTATTGTGCGGGGGCATGTTGTTCTCCTGAATCGGTTCGTAGCGTGTTCGCGCGGGCAACGGGGGCGATCAGTCAGTGATCAAACAGCGAGGCCAGAGCGGACGACGATCAAAAAATGGTCAACGACAAAATGTCAGTCAGGTATCGAAAAGCGTGAGACGAAAAAAAACCGCCAGGTTAGCTGGCGGTTTTTCGGGAATTCTCGGTGTCCTGCGTGCACTAACACCCCTCTCGATCCGCCAGCGGTCTGAGATACCAAAAAAAGTAAAAATAAAACTTGGCGGACATGGCGAAGTGAATGCGTCGCTGGTCAAAAAGGGTGAGTGAGTTTATAACCCGGTACAGGCTCGGCTGACAAGCTGGGGCGTCGAAAAATGCGGAAAACCCGCACACTTCGCGCCTTGCGTGCGCGAAGCGTGCATCCGTGACGAAATCAGGCCGTGCCGCCGACCGTCATCCGCTCGATGCGCAGCGTCGGTTGACCGACGCCCACCGGCACGCTCTGGCCTTCCTTGCCGCACACGCCCACGCCCGAATCGAGCTTCATGTCGTTGCCGATCATCGTGACGTACTTCAGCGATTCCGGTCCGCTGCCGATCAGCGTCGCGCCCTTGACCGGATACGTGATCTTGCCGTTCTCGATCATGTACGCCTCGGAGGCCGAGAACACGAATTTGCCGTTCGTGATGTCGACCTGACCGCCGCCGAAGTTCACCGCATACAGGCCGTTCTTCACGGACGCGAGGATTTCTTGCGGGTCCTTGTCGCCGTTCAGCATGTACGTGTTGGTCATGCGCGGCATCGGCAGCGCCGCGTACGATTCGCGCCGTGCGTTGCCGGTGACCGGCATCTTCATCAGACGCGCGTTCAGGGTGTCCTGGATGTAGCCCTTCAGGATGCCGTCCTCGATCAGCGTCGTGCACTGGGTCGGATTACCTTCGTCGTCGATATTGAGCGAGCCGCGACGATTCGGCAGCGTGCCGTCGTCGACCACGGTGACGCCCTTCGCGGCGACCTGCTCGCCGATGCGTCCCGCGAATGCCGACGACCCTTTGCGGTTGAAGTCGCCCTCGAGCCCGTGGCCGATCGCCTCGTGCAGCAGCACGCCGGGCCAGCCCGGCCCGAGCACGACGGTCATCGCGCCGGCCGGCGCCGGACGCGCGTCGAGATTGACGAGAGCGGCGTGCACCGCATCGTCGACATAGCGCGACAGCACTTCATCGGTGAAATAGCCGTAGTCGAAACGCCCGCCGCCGCCGCCGCTGCCGATTTCGCGGCGGCCGTTCTGCTCGGCGATCACCGTCACCGAGACACGCACGAGCGGCCGGATGTCGGCCGCGAAGCCGCCGTCGCTGCGCGCGACCAACACCACGTCGTATTCGCCGGCGAGGCCCGCCATCACCTGCTGGATGCGCGGGTCGCGGCCGCGCGCCATCTGCTCGATGCGCTCGAGCAGTTTGACCTTGGCGGTGGCGTCGAGCGAATGCAGCGGGTCGGACGGCAGGTACAGATCGCGCCCGGCGATGCCGGTCAGCGACGACGCCACCTGGATCTTCTGCTTGCCGCCGCCTGCCTTGGCGATCGCGCGCGTCGCGATGGCCGCCTGGCGGATCGCTTCGGGCGACAGATCGTCCGAGTAGGCGAACGCGGTGCGCTCGCCCGACACGGCGCGCACGCCGACACCCTGATCGATGCTGAAGCTGCCCGACTTCACGATGCCTTCCTCGAGACTCCACGCTTCGCTGCGGGTGGTCTGGAAGTACAGGTCCGCGTAGTCGACGCGGTGCGTGAAGATTTCGGCGAGCGTGCGCGTGAGCAGCGATTCGTCGAGACCATAGGGCGTGAGGAGGATGTCCTTGGCGGCGGCGAGATTACGGATACCGGGTTCGATGATGTTCATGCGAAGTATGTTCTGCTCGATACGAAGGGGTCGGGGAGCGCCTGCGTCGCTATATGCGTGGCAGGCGCCGCAGTTTCAATGTCGGTGTCAGGTCAGCACGCGATGACGCCATGCCGGCAGGCTCTGCCGCACTTCGTCGATGCGCGCGCGTTCGAGGTTGCCCGCGACCACGCCGGCGCCCTCGTCGCGCACCGCGACGATCTCGCCCCACGGGTCGATCAGCATGCTGTGGCCCCAGGTGCGGCGGCCGTTTTCATGTTTGCCGCCTTGCGCCGCGGCGAGCACGTAGCACTGGTTTTCGATCGCGCGAGTGCGCAGCAGCAGCTCCCAATGCGCGCGGCCGGTCGTGTAGGTAAACGCCGACGGCACCACGATCAGCGCGCAGTCGCCCATGCGCCGGTACAGCTCGGGAAAGCGCAGATCGTAGCAGACCGACAGGCCGACCCGGCCGAATGGCGCCTCGAAGCTTTGCACCGAGGTGCCGGGTCGAATCGTGCGCGCTTCGTCGAACGATTCTTCGCCCTTTTCGAAGTTGAACAGGTGGATCTTGTCGTAGCGCGCGGCCTCGTTGCCGCTCGGGTCGAACACCAGCGTCGTGTTCAGTACGCGCGACGGCTCCGGTGCGTTCAGCGGCAGGGTGCCGCCGATCACCCAGATCTGGTGGCGGCGCGCGGCGTCGGCGAGAAAGCGTTGGATCGGGCCGTCCTGATGTGGCTCGCGCACGGCGAGCTTGTCGGTGTCCTTGAAGCCCATGAAACAGAAATACTCGGGGAGCAGCACGAGTTGCGCGCCGTCGGCGGCGGCTTCGGCGATCAGGCGCTCTGCGTCGGCGAGATTGCGATCGCGATCCGGCGAGCTGACCATCTGCAGCGCGGCGACCCGGAAGGGGCTGGCTACAAGGCCGCTGGAGGTTGCGGCGGATGCGGATGAAGTGACGTGTGTTTCGCTCATGAGCGTGTCGAAAGACTCCCGGCGGGCGGCGGTGTGAAGCGCGGGCGCCGCATGCATGGTTCTGGGCTGGCTCGGCCCCGTTGGCGCATTGAGTCGATAGAGCGGCACGAGCGGCCGCGTGTTTCGAGACGGCGGCGCCAGGGAAACCGGAGCTCAGTGCGCTTGCACGGTCGAAGCCGGAGCGTCAATCTTACCCCGTTCGCCCGTCACCCGCTCGACGTGCGGTTTCGACCACGAGCCGGTGATCGCGTAGTCGCGCGCGAATACGTGCGACACCCCATGCGTGAACGCGATATCGGCGATCAGCGCGCCGAGGCCGATCAGCGGATTGATGACCGTCGCGGCGATCACCGCGGAGCCGGCGCTGACGGTCGGCACTACGTGCAGGTGCAGGTCCTGGCTCTTCTGCGCGATGTCGACCGAGCCCACCATCTCGGCGCGGGCCGGCGCGGTCACCATCCTGAAGTTGTCGGTGCGGGCGATGCCGTCATGAATCTGCGCGGTACCCGTCACGCTCGAGAACGGCAGGCCCTCGCCGATCACATCGCGGAAATTGAGTGTGGCGATGCGCGCGAGGCTTTGCAGGCTCAGCACGCCGAGCAGCGTCGCGACGCCCGGATCGACCTTCAGGATCTGACCGTGGTGTAGATCCAGCGCGAGGTTGCCGTTCAGCGTCGAATAGTCGATCGTGGTCGGGCCGCCCTGCCACACGGCCTTGCCCTGAATCGAGCCGGTGCCGCCCCGGAGCGTCCTCGGCAGACCGAAGCGCTCGAGCATTGCGCCGGCATCCTTGATGTCGAGCTTGAAATCGAACACGGTGCGGCGCGGCATGGCTTCGTCGGCCGAGATGGGCAGTTCGGTCGAGGTACGCCAGTTCGCGGTCGCGGTCAGCGTCGCGGTGGGGTTCGTCACGTCGAGCTTGTCGAGCTGCCAGACCGGCACGCCGTTTTCTTCGAAGTTGTGCGCGTCGACCTCGAGCCGGCCGACGTTGCGATCGTGCACGATCAGCTCGTCGACGACCAGATCGATCGACGGCATGTTCAGCGCGGGCGCCGACATCGCCGGACCGAGCAGGTCCTTGTCCGCGACCGACGGAATCACGACGCGCGCGAAGCGCGCCTGCAGTTCGCCCGGCGATTCGCGGGTCGCTCCCGGCAGCCACGACACGTGGCCTGACACCTGATTCGACGCGATGTTCGCCTGCCACGTGCGGTCCGCGTGCGACGCGCCGACGATCACGTTGTCCCAGTGACGCTTGAGCAGCGTAAGCATGTCGATGTGCAGCGCGAAGCGGTTCGGCAGGAACTGCGTGAGCATGGGATTCGGCACGGCCGTAGGCGCGGCCGCGGGTGTGGCCGCGCTGCTGGCGGTATTGCCGCCGTTCGCAGCGCCGTTCACGCCATTCGCCCCGCCCGCGCTCACGCCCGCGCGCAGCTGCGCGGCGAGCGCGCGCCAGGCGTCGGCATCGATCTCCTTGATGTCCGCCGCGGCGACCACGCCCTCGGACGGCAGGTCGACCGGCCGGTTCACGCCGATCGCGCCGCGCACGACGGTCGGTGACGTACGCGGCTGCGCGTTCGGCCGATAGCGCAGCAGATACGCGGCGGCGACCGGCCCCAACGTCAGGTCGGCGCGTTCGAGGCCGGCTTCGCCCGGCAGCGTCGACGGATTGACCGAGAAGTGCAGCGGCATCGGCGTGCCGGCAGTCTTTTTGAACGGCGCTGGAAAATCGAGCCCGAGGCCGCTCAGATCAGAGTTGGCGCTGACCTCCGGCAGGCGGCCCTTCGCGCCGGTGACGCGCAATGCATAAGGCGCGCTGCCGCTCATATGCGTGAGCACCTGTGCGGCCGGGCCATGCAGATGCAGTTCGCGCGCGGCATCGACGGCGATGTGGCCGTTGAGCGCGAGCGCGTACGTGCCGTCTTGCCGCAAGCCGCCGTTCGCATGCACGTCACCGCCGAGGAACTGGCCGGAGAGCCGCTCGACCTCGGCCGTGCGTTCGGTGAAGCGCACCCGGCCGTTCAGCTGCGACAGCGACGGCGCATTGCTCACGCTCAGGCGATTGTTCTGGAAGCCGAGCGCACCTTCCACGCCGATATGCGGCTTCGGCGTACGCGGGATCGTCAGCTTCAGCGCGAGCGACGCGGGCCCTTGCGCGCGAATCTTTTCGGTCTGGTGCCGCGCCATGATGCCGAGCGAGCTGCCGTTCACGTAGTCGAGCATATCGGCGAGCGGGCCGCGGCCGTTGCCCTCTATGGTGAGGTTCGAGCCTTTGGTGCCGAGGTCGTCGATGCGGCCGTTCACGCCGGTCAGCGCGACGCGCTTGTAACGGCCGCGGTCGATGTCGAAGCGCAGCACGTTCTGCCTGAGCTCGAACACGCCGTCGATGCCGTCGAGCGGCGGCCAAACGTTTGGCGTGCCGTTGCGCATGTTGCGCGGCGGGAACGGCGTCGGATCGAACTTGCCGCCGGTGAACGGCGCGACGATGTGGAAGATGCCGGCGTCGGGGTCGCGCGCGTAGGGGAACTTGGTCAGGTCGCCGTGCACTTCGATCGTGCCGCCACGCGACACGCCAGCCTGCAAGCCGTGGCCGAGGTAAATGCGCAGCTTTTCGCTGACCGCGGTCGGCAGATAGCGGGCGATGTGCGTCACCTGCGCGCGCTGGAAGTCGGCTTTCAGGTCGAGCGAGCCGCGGCCGTGGCCGGGATTGCTGTAGCTCGCAGTCGCGCTCGCCTCGACGTCAGGGTTCGATACGCTGAAATCGTTGAGCTTGACCGCGAACGCGGGACGCGTGTCGCCCGGTGCCTTCGTGCCCATCGTCCAGTCGGCGCGGCCGTGCAGACGCGCAAGCGTGAGACGCGGATCGTCGAACACGCCCGGCAGCGTGATCGCCACGTTGGTCGTATTGAAGTTCGCGTGGCCGCCTTTTTCATCGGCGTCGACGTTGCCCCACAGGTTTTCGATGCCGGGAACGCCGGCGCGCGGGTGGCCGCGCGGCGTCAGGCCCGGCCCCGGCTCCTGGGCGGCAAAGCTGATGCCCTGCAAATCGCCCTTGAAGCGATAACGCTCGATCGGTTCAACACCCGTCGGCCGATGGTCGCTGCCCACTTCTCCGGATTCCGGCTTGCCGCGCTCGAGCTCGATCACGTAGTTCGCGACGCGCCCGCGCGGATTGATGCGCACGAGTTCATTGAGAAAGTGCCGCGGCAGCGGCAGCGCGCGGCTGAATTCGGCGAGGATGCCGAGATCGACGCGATCGCCGCTGACGCTCAAAAGCTGCCCATGCTGCTGCGAGGCCATCCGATAGCGGCTGTCGAGGGTCCGGAAGCGCAGGATGCGCGCGAGCGGCGTGCCGTCTTCGAGCGGCGGCTGGCCGAGCTCGGCACGCAGGTCCGACAGCTGCAGCCGGTACTCGCCTTCGTTTGCCTCGACGCGCCACAGAAAGTGGGTGATCGGCACGAGCAGCCTTGGCTGGGTCGGGCGCACGCGCATCGCGACGTCGTAACCGCTCAACTGGCCGGTCGCCTGGGTCATGCGGCCTTCGCTGAAGTCGATCCAGATTGCATTGTCGATGCGGCCGGCGAACGTCTCGATCGGGAACTGGATGTAGCGCGCGAGCGTCGGCAGATCGACCGGGCCCGTCGACATGTACACCTGCCCGCTCCAGTTGATCGGCTTGCCGAGCGCCGAGAGCGGCGCGTGGCGGAAGTGCGTGCGGAAGTCGAGCGGGCCTTTCAGCACCTGGCCGTCGGGTGGCGCCTGCAGCGCCATGCGGTGGTCGCGGCCGTCATTGAGGATCGCGATGCGGATGTCACGCAGCGCCAGTTCGGGTTCGTTGCGCGTCGCGTCGCGCCAGCGCAGCACGCCGCCGCGCACGACGATCGCCTGCTGACGCAACAACCAGGTGGACAGCGCGTCGTTGCCGCTGTGGCGCGTCGGCACCGGCACGCCCGCGACCGACAGCACGCCGTCCTCGCTGCGCGACACCAGCACGTCCGGCTGATCGACGATCAGGCTCGACAGCGCCAGATGAAACTCCCACAGCGAGCGCCAGGACACCGACGCGGTGGCGTGCGGAATCGTCAGCGCGGGTTGGCCGTCGTGATCGCGGATGACGAGATTCGTGACATCGAGCCCTGGCTGGAAGCCGCTCCAGTGCGGCGCGAGCCGGCCGATCGTGAATTGGGTGCGCAGCTTGTCGGAGACTGCGGCTTCGATGCGCGGCCGGAACATGTCGGCGCGCGGCAGCACCACGTAGCGCAAACCCAGAAACAGTCCGCCCGCGATGAAATAGAGGACGAGCGCGAGCGCGGCGAGCACGCGCAACGTCCGACGCAGCACGATGTGGTCGCTTCCGCTCACATGCCGGACCTGCGGTGGGGCTTGCGGGTCGGCGGATTCGTTTCGCTCGGACATGCTGCGGCGGCTGGGCGTATGGTAGTTTTGCGTGTTAACGACGAAATGTATCACATGGGAAAGCGTCGGCGGACCTCCTGCAAACCCTGTCCGACGGCCCGTGACGGCGATTGGCGAGGCCGTCCGGCACGCTTGTCGCCGCATGCCGATGGCACGACGGAACGACACGACAACGACCCCGGAACGACACCCGGACACCGTCAGAATACCGCCGGACAAATTCGATCAAGCAACGAGCGAGCCAGATTTTTGATGACTGACGCCACCCTCCTGAGTTCCAGCTATTCGCACTATGCCGCGCGCGCCGCCGCGGCCCGCCCGCAACTGGTCGCGCATGTCGGCGCGCTGGCCGACGAACCGCTGACGCGCGAGCGCATCGACGCGCGTCTCGACGAACTGTGCGCCGAGGCGGCGGGCCCAGCCGGTGCGCCGGTCAACGAAGATGCGCTGAAGCGCGCGCTGCGGCAGCTGCGCACCGAAGTATTCTGCGCGGTGATGGAGCGCGACCTGGCCGGCGAGGCCGATATCGCCGAAGTCACCGGCGCGATGACCGATCTCGCGGAAACGACGATCCAGCGCGCGCTGACGGTGCTGAGCGCCGAGCTCGAAGCGCTGTATGGCGAGCCGCGCGACCAGCAGGGCGAACGGCTCACGCTCGGCGTGGTCGGTATGGGCAAGCTCGGCGGGCGCGAGCTGAACGTGTCGTCGGATATCGACCTGATCTTCGTCTATGAGGACGACGGCGAGACCGCCGGCGGCCAGCGCCCGCCGCTCGCGACCCAGGAGTTCTTCACGCGGCTCGGCAAGCGGCTGATCGGCGCGCTCGCCGAAGTCACCGCCGACGGCTACGTGTTTCGCGTCGATATGCGTCTGCGGCCGAACGGCGATTCGGGGCCGCTCGTATGCAGCCTCGGCATGCTCGAAGAGTATTTCTATGTGCAGGGCCGCGAGTGGGAGCGCTACGCGTGGATCAAGGGCCGGCTCGTGTCCGAGGGCGCGAGCGCCTCGGCGCAGCGGCTGCAGAAGCAGCTCGGGGCGATCGTCACGCCGTTCGTCTATCGACGCTATCTGGATTTCGGCGTGATCAGCGCGATTCGCGCGCTGCATCTGCAGATCCGCCAGGAGGCGCAGCGCCGCGCGTCGATGCGCCCCGACAAGGCCGACGACATCAAGCTCGGCCGTGGCGGCATCCGTGAAATCGAATTCAGCGCGCAGGTGTTCCAGCTGATCCGCGGCGGCCAGGACGCCGGCTTTCGCGTGCGGCCGACGCTCGCCGTGCTGCGCCACGCGGCCACGAATGGGTTGATGGATCCGTCGGTGTGCGTGAAGCTGTCGCAGGCGTATCGCTTTCTGCGGGAGCTCGAGCATCGTTTGCAATATCGCAACGACGCGCAGACCCACGCGATGCCCGTCGATGCCGAAGACCGCATGGCGCTCGCGCGCGTGATGGGCTGCGACGACTACCCGCAATTGATGACGAAGCTCGACGCGCATCGCGAGTTCGTCGAACAGCAGTTCGACCAGATTTTCGCCGACAAGGTGGGCGGCCGCGACGGTTGCGGCGCGCCCGAGGACGGCGCGGCCGCGTGGGTGTGGAGCAGCGCGCTCGCCGACGATAGCGCCGACGACGCACTGCGCGCGCGCCTCGTCGAACTGGGGGTGGCCGAGCCCGGTGAGCTGCTCGCCCGGCTGCAGGCGGTGTGGCGCTCGTCGCGCTACACGGGCCTGAACGAGCGCAGCCGGCAGCGTTTCGACATCGTCGCGCAGCGCGCGCTCGAAGCCGCGCGTACGCTGGAGCCGGCCGGGCGGCGCGGCGATACGGTCGCGCGCCTGTTCGATCTGCTCGAAGCGGTGAGCCGGCGCGGCGCGTATCTGGCGCTTCTGACCGAGTATCCGCAGGCGCTGCACCAGGTGCTGTCGGTGCTGGGCGGCTCGCGCTGGGCGGCCGGCTATCTGATCCGCCATCCGCAGCTGCTCGACGAGCTGCTCGACGTCGAGGCGATCAACAGTCCGTTCGACTGGGCTGAATTCAAGCGTACGTTGCGTTTGCGGCTCGCCGCCGCCGATGGCGTCGAGCAGCAGATGGATCTGCTGCGTCACGCGCATCAGGCCGAGGTGTTCCGCATTCTGCTGATCGATCTTGCCGGCAAGCTGTCCGTCGAGCACGTCAGCGACCGGCTGTCCGAGCTCGCCGACGCAGTGCTCGACGTGACGATCGAAGCCGTGTGGAAGCAGTTGGCCAAACGTCATCGCGACGTGCCGCGCTTCGCGGTGATCGCCTACGGCAAGCTCGGCGGCAAGGAGCTCGGCTACGCGTCGGACCTCGACGTGATCTTCCTGTACGACGATCCCGGCGATGCCGCCGCCGACGTCTACGCAACCTACACACGGCGTCTGATCACATGGCTGACCACCGCGACCGGCGCCGGCACATTGTTCGACATCGACCTGCGGCTGCGGCCCAACGGCGAGTCGGGCCTGCTCGTCACCGACCTCGATGCGTTCCGTCGCTACCAGCTGCGCGAGGGCGACGCGGCGAATACCGCGTGGGTGTGGGAGCATCAGGCGCTGACGCGTGCGCGCTACTGCGCGGGCGATCCGGAGATCGGCGCGAAGTTCGAGGCGATCCGCGAACAGGTGCTGACGACGCCGCGCGAAGCGGCGCCGCTCGCGAAAGAGATCGTCGAGATGCGCGCGCGTGTCGAGGCGGGACACCCGAACCATACGCCGGCGCTGTTCGACCTGAAGCACGACCGCGGCGGCATGGTCGATATCGAGTTCACCGTGCAGTACTGGGTGCTGCTGCATGCGGCGCGCGATCCCGAGCTGATCCGCAATACCGGCAATATCGCGCTGCTGCGTGAGGTGTCGCGTTTCGGGCTGATGAGCGAAGCGGAAGCGGAGACGGTCGGCGCCGCCTATCGGCGCTATCGCAAGCTGCAGCACACGCTGCGGCTCGATGGGATGGAGAAGGCGCGGGTCGATCCGGCGCTGGTCGCAGCCGAGCGCGAGGCGGTGCTGGCGTTGTGGAAGAGGGTGTTTGGGTAAGGGCGCTCACGCACTTCGCGTAGCGCATCATGCGCGGCCGGGATCGGTGTGACGTCCCGGCCAAGCCGACTCAGCCGTGTGCGGCCGCCTATGCGCGGCGCAATTTCAGGCGGCCAGCATTTCCTTCGCGTGCTTGCGCGTGGTCGCCGTGATTTCGAGGCCACCGAGCATTCGCGCGACTTCCTCGATGCGGCTCGCCTTGTCGAGCGAGCTCACGCTGCTGAGCGTGCCGCCGGTGCCGTTGCTCGTCTTTGCGACCTGGAAATGATGATCGCCGCGCGCGGCGACCTGCGGCAGATGGGTCACGCACAGCACCTGGCGCGCCTCGCCGAGCTGATGCAATAGCCGTCCGACCACTTCGGCCACGCCGCCGCCGATGCCCGTATCCACTTCGTCGAAGATCAGGGTCGGTGTCGGGCTGGCCGCGCTCGCGATTACTGCGAGCGCGAGACTGATACGCGCGAGTTCGCCGCCTGACGCAACCTTCGCGAGCGGCCGCAGCGGCACGCCGGCATGACCGGCGACGCGGAACTCGATCTGCTCGAGCCCGTGCGCGCCACCTTCGGGCAGCGGCACCAACGCGACGTCGAAGCTGCCGCCTTTCATCGACAGTTCCTGCATGCCGGTCGTGACCGCCTCGCCGAGCGCCTTGCCTGCTTTCGCGCGTGCCTTCGACAGCTTTTTCGCCTCGGCGACGAACACTTCCTTCGCTTGCGCCTCGGCGGCGCGCAGGCCGTCGAGGTCGGCGGCGGCGTCGAGCGCGGCCAATTGCTTGCGCCGCTCGGCGTGTTCTTCCGGCAGCGTCTCGGGCCGCAGGCGGAACTTGCGCGCGGCCGAGTGCAGCGCGTCGAGGCGTTTTTCGACCTGCGCGAGCCGCTCCGGATCGAGCTCGAGCTTCTGCGCGTAGTGGCTCAGCGAATACGCGGCTTCCTGCAACTGGATTTCGGCCGGTTCGAGCGCGGCGAGCACGTCGTTCAGCGCCGGATCGATCTCCGCGAGGTCGCGCACCTTCGACACGATCGAGCCGAGATGCGTGATCATCGCGTCGTCCGATTCGGACAGCGCGCCGAGCGCTCCCTGCACGCCGTCGATCAGATTCGCGGAATGCGACAGCCGCCGATGCTCGGTGTTGACTTCTTCCCATTCGCCCGGCTGTGGCGCGAGCTTGTCGAGTTCGGTGAGTTGCCACGCGAGTCGCTCGCGTTCGAGTTGCAGCTCGCGATCGCGCGTTTGCGCGTGCTCGACGACCTGCGCCTTGTCGCGCCACGTGCGCCAC
Source organism: Paraburkholderia sp. MM5477-R1 (assembly GCF_050436385.1). Lineage (NCBI taxonomy): Bacteria > Pseudomonadati > Pseudomonadota > Betaproteobacteria > Burkholderiales > Burkholderiaceae > Paraburkholderia > Paraburkholderia sp. MM5477-R1. The sequence goes on along the minus strand of NZ_JBNDMC010000003.1, from coordinate 691,036 downwards.
GCGCGCGTGACGGCGGCGGCCAGGTCGGACAGGCCCGCGTGCGTGTCGAACAGCTCGCGCTGCGCGTCCGGGCGAATCAGCAACTGGTGCGCGTGCTGGCCGTGAATATCGACGAGCATCTCGCCGACCTCGCGCAGCTGCGCGAGCGTGGCCGCCGTACCGTTGATGAACGCGCGCGAGCGGCCGTTCGCGTCGACCACCCGCCGCAGCATCACGGTGCCGCCGTGCTGGCCGTCGTCGGCCGCGCCGAGCGCCTGGGTGTCGAGCCATTGATCGACCTGTGCGTGCGTCTCGAACTCCGCGGTGATGTCGGCGCGGCTCTCGCCGGTGCGCACGACGCTCGCCTCGGCGCGCGCGCCTAGTGCCAGCGCGAGCGCGTCGATCAGGATCGATTTGCCGGCGCCGGTTTCGCCCGAGAAAACGGTAAAGCCGCTGTCGAATTCGAGGTCGAGCGCGGCGACGATGACGAAGTCGCGTATCGAGAGGTGGCGAAGCATGGAGGTCGTCGGGTGAGCTTGGGATTCGGGTGGCGGCCGCGGCGGCGTGCGAAATCAAAGTGCCGCTTACGGCCTCGGGTCTTCTTCGTGCGACGGGTACTCGTGCCAGTGCAGCTTCTTGCGTAACGTCGCATAGTAGCTGTAGCCGACCGGATGCAGCATCGGCACCGTGTGGCGCGAACGGCGCACCTCGATCGTGTCACCGAGCTCCAGCGACGTGAACGACTGCATGTCGAAATTGACGTTCACCTCGCGCCCGGAAACGATCTGGATGCTGACCTTCGATTCGTCCGGCAGCACGATCGGCCGGTTCGACAGCGCGTGCGGCGCGATCGGCACGAGCACGATGCCCTGTAGTTGCGGATGCAGGATCGGCCCCTGCGAGGACAGCGCGTACGCGGTCGAGCCGGTCGGCGTCGCGACGATCAGGCCGTCCGAGCGCTGGTTGTACATGAAGCGGCCGTCGACCGACACGCGCAACTCCGCCATGCCCGAGAAGCCGCTGCGGTTGACCACCACGTCGTTGAACGCGAGCGCGTGGTAGATCGGCGTGCCGTCGCGCACGATGCGCGCTTCGAGCAGCACGCGCTCCTCGCGCTCGAAATTGCCGGACAGCATCTGCGGCACGATCTCGCGCATGTCGGAGATCGGAATGTCCGTGATGAAGCCGAGCCGCCCGTGGTTGATGCCGATCAAGGGCGTGCGATACGGCGCAAGCTGGCGGCCGATGCCGAGCATCGTGCCGTCGCCGCCGAGCACCACGGCGACGTCGGCGCGCGCGCCGATCTCGGCGAGACGCAGCGCCGGATAGTCGGTCACGCCGATTTCGGCGGCGGTGTCTGCTTCGAACACGACTTCCAGGCCGAGCTTCGCGATGCAGGCGGCGAGCGCGGTCAGCGGCTCGCCGATGCCTGGCGTATTGCTGCGCCCGACGAGCGCGACGGTCTTGAACTGGCTGGTCACTTGCATGCCGGCATTACACCATAGGTAGGGCCTGAAAAGAACCGCAGACCAACCCGGTTGTGGGGCGGCGCACGCAGGGCGTCTGCGTATGTCGCGATTATCGTTAGAATGGTGAAGACCCGATGACATGCGAGCCCGCCGACGGCGGTGCATTCGCCGGGAGCGGGCGCCGCGGGCGCTCTCGGCTGCGACGCCAATGAGCTAAAATTTTTCGCCATGCTAGATCCTCGCGCACAAACCCTCCTCAAAACGCTGATTGAGCGCTACATCGCCGAAGGTCAGCCGGTCGGCTCGCGCACGCTGTCACGTTATTCGGGCCTCGAACTGAGTCCGGCCACGATCCGCAACGTGATGTCGGACCTCGAGGATCTGGGGCTCGTGATCAGTCCGCATACGTCGGCAGGGCGCATTCCGACGCCACGCGGCTACCGCCTGTTCGTCGACACGATGCTGACCGTCGAATCCGCCGCCGACGAGGAGGCGGTGACGCGCACCGTCAAGACCACGCTGCAGGTGGGCGAGCCGCAGAAGATCGTCGCCGCGGCGGCGAGCGTGCTGTCAAATCTGTCGCAGTTCGCCGGCGTCGTGCTCACGCCGCGTCGCAGCCACGTGTTCAAGCAGATCGAATTCATGCGCCTGTCCGACCAGCGCATTCTGCTGATCATCGTGACGCCCGAAGGCGACGTGCAAAACCGCATTCTCGCCACCCAGCGCGACTTTTCGCCTTCGCAGCTGGTGGAAGCCTCCAATTACATCAACGCGCACTTCGCGGGCCTCTCGTTCGACGAGGTGCGCCGCCGCCTGCGCGAGGAAATCGACGAGCTGCGTGGCGACATGACCTCGCTGATGCACGCGGCCGTCACCGCCAGCACCGACGAATCCGACACCGGCGAGACCGTGTTGATCTCGGGCGAGCGCAATCTGCTCGAAGTCGCCGATCTTTCGTCGGACATGGCGCGCCTGCGCAAGCTGTTCGATGTGTTCGACCAGAAGACCAGCCTCCTTCAGTTGCTCGACGTGTCGAGTCACGCGGCGGGCGTGCAAATATTCATTGGAGGCGAATCGAATCTGGTACCGATCGAGGAAATGAGCGTCGTCACCGCGCCGTACGAGGTGAACGGCAAGATCGTCGGCACGCTCGGTGTGATCGGACCGACCCGCATGGCCTACAGCCGCGTGATTCCGATCGTGGACATAACCGCGCGGCTGTTGTCCATGACGCTCAGCCAGCAGTAGTCCTCGGGCTCCGCGGAACTGGCGTCATCGCAGTCCGTGGCGATCATGATGCGCGAACGCGCGGTGTCTGCCAATCGTCCGAATGGCCAGGGGTCTCTGGCGGCGCCGGGCAGAACTCGCGCCGCTATAATGAATCTCCATTGAATCGACTCGCCGCAAAATGCGGTGATTTCTGCTACCTATGCGCTTCGACCTCGAGCGGCCTTCACAGAACGCCACGTCGCATCGCGTCGCCGTGTTGCTGATCAATCTCGGCACGCCCGACGCGCCGACGCCGCGCGCGGTGCGCCGCTACCTCGCGCAGTTCCTGTCCGATCCTCGCGTGGTCGAAATTCCGGCGCTGCTGTGGCAGCTCATTCTGCGTCTGCTGATTCTGCCGTTGCGCGGCCGCAGCTCTGCGAAGAAGTATGCGGCGGTGTGGATGCCCGAGGGCTCACCGCTGCGCGTCCACACCGAAAAGCAGGTCGAGGGCCTGCGCCATCTGCTGCAACTGAACGACTACACGGTGCTGGTCGACTACGCGATGCGCTACGGCACGCCCGGCATTCCGGCAATGCTGAACCAGCTGAAGCTCGCGGGCGCCGAGCGCGTGTTGCTGATGCCGATGTATCCGCAGTATTCGGCGTCGACCACCGCGACCGCGTTCGACGAAGCCTTTTCCGCGCTCAAGCGCATGCGCAACCAGCCGGAAGTCCGCACCGTGCGCCAGTACGCCGATCACCCGGCGTACATCGCGGCGCTCGCCGCACAGGTGCACCACTACTGGCATCTGCACGGCCGCCCCGATTTCGCGGCGGGCGACAAGCTCGTGCTCAGTTTCCACGGCGTGCCCAAGCGCACGCTCGACCTCGGCGACCCGTACCACGAGCAATGCCAGCAGACCGGCGCGCTGCTGATGCAGGCGCTCGATTTGACGTCGGTCGAATGCCGCATCACGTTCCAGTCGCGCTTCGGCAAGGCCGAATGGCTGCAGCCCTACACGGCGCCGACGTTGAAGGAGCTCGGCGCGGCAGGCGTGCGGCGTGCTGACGTGTTTTGCCCGGGTTTCACCGCCGACTGCCTCGAAACGATCGAGGAAATCGGCATGGAAGTGCGCGGCGAATTTCTGCAGGCGGGTGGCAAGGAGTTTCACCGGATCGCCTGTCTGAACGCGTCGCAGCCGTGGGTTGCCGCGCTTGGCGAGATCGTTGCGCAGCATCTGCAGGGCTGGCCCGTGCAGGCGGTGCCGGTGCCGCACACGACAGGAGCTTGAATACGCAGATGAACTACCGCATTTCAACCGAACCGGGCGCGAAACTGCGCATCGACAAATGGCTGTGGGCCGCGCGCTTCTTCAAGACGCGTTCGCTGGCCGCGGAGGCGGTCGACAAGGGGCGGGTGCGTATCGGCGGCGTCGCCGTGAAGCCGGCGAAGGACGTGCGTGTCGGCGATCTGGTCGAAATCGAGATCGAGCGCTACGTGTGGCAGGTGGAGGTGCTGGGCGTATGCGACGTACGCGGTCCGGCGAGCGTCGCGCAGACGCTTTATGTGGAAACCGCGCAGAGCAAGGCGAAGCGGCAGGTCGAGCAGGAACGGCGCAAGGTCTACCACGAGCCGGCCGCCGCGCTGCACGGCCGACCGACCAAACGCGACCGGCGCACTATCGACAGATTTTCAGGTGGGGATTGAGAAACTGCTCCACGGTGGCGTGTGCGCCGCCGTACTCGGTGGTGTGGTCGTTGACCGCACCGGACATGCAGATGGTCGTGGTGCCCGCGATCAGTACCAGTGCGACCACGCCGATTGCAAAGGTCAGTTTCACGGTACTCCCCTTGATGGGCTGAAACAGGCTATCGGAACGACTGTCAGGTGTCGGTAACGCTTACGTCAGATTAGGGTTAACGTGGCGTTGCTGCTCCATGACTGGAGAATAGGTCAGTTGCGGGCTGCACTCAATCTCTATCTGATTGCGCCACGGTGAGGCTTGTTACGGCGCATTTCGCCTGCACGTCGGTGGTGCGAAAAAACCCTCGACCCGCTTGAAACGGCTTTTTCAGGCCCCATCTGGGGTCCGGTCTGGCGGATCGGCGCGAAGACGCGTGTCGCGATTTTGCAAAGCATGAATCGTACTGTGTCGGAACGGCTTGCACCGCCTTTGGCTTTTACTTTTTAACGACTTTCAGCGACATGGAAAACACGCAAGAGAACCCGACGAGCCAGAATCCCACGCCCGCCGACGAAGCCGCGCGCCAGGCCGCCGAGGCGGCCGGGGCCGCTGCTCAACAGCCGGACACCGGCGCGCCCCGCGGAACCGGCCCAGGGTGCCGCCGAGCAGGCGCTGGCCGACGCTCAGGCGAAGATCGCCGAGTTGCAGGAAAGCTTCCTGCGCGCGAAGGCCGAAACCGAAAATGTACGCCGGCGCGCTCAGGAAGATGTCGCCAAGGCGCACAAGTTTGCGATCGAGAGCTTCGCCGAGCATCTGCTGCCGGTGGTCGACAGTCTCGAGGCGGCCGTCGCCCATTCGTCCGACGACTTGCAGAAGGTCCGCGAAGGCGTCGAGCTCACGCTGCGGCAGTTGAGCGGCGCGCTCGAGAAGGGGCGCGTCATGGCGATCAATCCGGTCGGCGAAAAGTTCGATCCGCATCGCCATCAGGCCATTTCGATGGTGCCGGCCGACCAGGAGCCGAACACCGTCGTCGCGGTGCTGCAAAAGGGCTTTGTGATCGCGGATCGCGTACTGCGTCCCGCGCTCGTGACCGTCGCGGCGCCGAAGTAATCACGTCGACAATCGCTCCGGGCGTTTGCGCCGGTGGCGTCTGCTGCGTCGCTTCGCCTCGCTACGTGCCGCAAAGATCCCATCGATTCAGGCACTTCCGGCGAACCACGCCGGGAGCGCCGCGCAGACTGACGGAGCGGGCTCGCAGCGAAGATTCAGGCGCCTCGCCCTGTGATTGAAAAAAATTAAAGACCGCATCGCAAAAGAGGTCTTGAAAACGATGTGGCCGCACTTATTTTGAGTGCAGGTATGAATTGAGAGCGGATCGTCCCGCCGCCAAATGGGTCAACCGGGCGCTTTCCGCAGCGATCAAAGTCAGGAGATTTGTAAAAATGGGCAAAATCATCGGTATCGACCTCGGCACGACCAACTCGTGCGTGGCGATCATGGAAGGCAACTCGGTCAAGGTCATCGAGAACTCGGAAGGCGCGCGCACCACGCCGTCGATCATCGCTTACATGGATGACAGCGAAATCCTGGTCGGCGCGCCGGCCAAGCGTCAGTCGGTCACGAACCCGAAGAACACGCTGTTCGCGGTCAAGCGCCTGATCGGCCGCCGCTTCGAAGAGAAGGAAGTGCAGAAGGACATCGGCCTGATGCCCTACAAGATCATCAAGGCCGACAACGGTGACGCATGGGTCGAAGTGCGCGACCAGAAGCTCGCGCCGCCGCAAATCTCCGCCGAAGTCCTGCGCAAGATGAAGAAGACCGCTGAGGACTACCTTGGCGAGACCGTCACGGAAGCCGTGATCACGGTGCCGGCGTACTTCAACGACAGCCAGCGTCAGGCAACCAAGGACGCCGGCCGCATCGCCGGTCTGGAAGTCAAGCGGATCATCAACGAACCGACCGCCGCGGCTCTCGCGTTCGGTCTGGACAAAGCCGAAAAGGGCGATCGCAAGATCGCGGTGTACGACCTGGGCGGCGGTACGTTCGACGTGTCGATCATCGAAATCGCGGACGTCGACGGTGAAATGCAGTTCGAAGTGCTATCCACGAACGGCGATACGTTCCTCGGCGGCGAAGACTTCGACCAGCGCATCATCGACTACATCATCGGCGAGTTCAAGAAGGAGCAGGGCGTCGATCTGTCGAAAGACGTGCTCGCGCTGCAGCGCCTGAAGGAATCGGCTGAAAAGGCCAAGATCGAGCTGTCGTCGAGCCAGCAGACCGAAATCAACCTGCCGTACATCACGGCGGACGCATCGGGTCCGAAGCACCTGAACCTGAAGATCACGCGCGCCAAGCTGGAAGCGCTGGTCGAAGACCTGATCGAACGCACCATCGAGCCGTGCCGCGTCGCGATCAAGGACGCGGGCGTGAAGGTCGGTGAAGTCGACGACGTGATCCTGGTCGGCGGTATGACCCGTATGCCGAAGGTGCAGGAAAAGGTGAAGGAGTTCTTCGGCAAGGATCCGCGCCGTGACGTGAATCCGGACGAAGCCGTGGCCGTTGGTGCCGCGATCCAGGGCCAGGTTCTGTCGGGCGACCGCAAGGACGTGCTGCTGCTCGACGTGACCCCGTTGTCGCTCGGCATCGAAACGCTCGGCGGCGTGATGACGAAGATGATCAACAAGAACACGACGATCCCGACCAAGCACGCGCAGGTCTACTCGACGGCTGATGACAATCAAGGCGCCGTGACGATCAAGGTGTTCCAGGGCGAACGCGAAATGGCAGCGGGCAACAAGCTGCTCGGCGAGTTCAACCTCGAAGGCATTCCGCCGGCACCGCGCGGCGTGCCGCAGATCGAAGTGAGCTTCGACATCGACGCGAACGGCATTCTGCACGTCGGCGCGAAGGACAAGGCGACCGGCAAGGAGAACCGCATCACGATCAAGGCGAACTCGGGTCTGTCCGAAGCCGAAATCGAGAAGATGGTGAAGGACGCCGAAGCGAACGCGGAAGAAGATCACAAGCTGCGTGAACTGGCCGATGCCCGCAACCAGGGTGACGCCCTCGTCCACAGCACGAAGAAGGCGCTGACCGAGTACGGCGACAAGCTCGAAGCTGGCGAGAAGGACAAGATCGAAGCCGCGTTGAAGGACCTCGAAGACACGCTGAAGAGCAACTCGAGCGACAAAGCCGCGATCGAAGCGAAGATCGAAGCGGTGGCCACGGCCTCGCAGAAGATGGGCGAGAAGATGTACGCCGACATGCAGGCTGCGCAGGGTGCCGAAGCGGCGGCGGGCGCGGCGGGCGGTGCCGGTGCATCGGCGGGTGCGAGCCAGCAGGCCGACGATGTGGTCGACGCTGACTTCAAGGAAGTGAAGAAAGACTAAAGCCAGGTCGGCATCCGACCGTAAAGCCGTGCACAGCAATGTGCGCGGCCCGGCTGCACGAGAACGGCGCCCCCGGGGCGCCCAAAGTGCAAGAGCGGTTTTCGCGCCTGGCGAGCCTTTTTGGGGCTCTCCGGGCACGTTCGTTTTATGGAGGGCGTTGTTTTGAACCGTGCCCTGGCGCGGCGCAGACAGCGGCCGGACGAGTCGTGAGACTCCACAGCATTCACAAGGAGCTACCGCGTCGCTTTGCGCGGCGGCGTTGAACCGATATGGCGAAACGGGATTACTACGAGGTTCTGGGCGTCGCAAAGAACGCGAGCGACGACGAAATCAAGAAGGCTTATCGCAAGCTCGCGATGAAGCACCACCCCGACCGCAATCCGGGTCACAAGGATGCGGAAGAGCATTTCAAGGAAGTGAAGGAAGCCTATGAAATGCTGTCGGATTCGCAAAAGCGCGCCGCGTACGATCAGTACGGTCACGCGGGCGTCGATCCGAACATGGGTGGGGCCGGCGCGCAAGGTTTCGGCGGCTTTGCCGATGCATTCGGCGACATCTTCGGCGACATCTTCGGCCAGGCGGCCGGCGGCGGCGCACGCGGAGGCGGCCGCGCGGGCCCGCAGGTGTATCGCGGCGCCGATCTGCGCTACAGCATGGAAATCACGCTCGAGCAGGCCGCGCACGGCTACGACACGCAGATTCGCGTGCCGAGCTGGGTTTCGTGCGAAGTCTGCCATGGCTCGGGCGCGAAGCCGGGCACCAAGCCGGAAACCTGCCCGACCTGTAGCGGCTCGGGTTCGGTGCGCATGTCGCAGGGCTTCTTCAGCATCCAGCAGACTTGCCCGAAGTGCCACGGCACCGGCACCTACATCCCCGAGCCGTGCAATCACTGCCACGGCGCGGGTAAGGTGAAGGAAACCAAGACGCTCGAAGTGAAGATCCCGGCCGGTATCGACGACGGCATGCGCATCCGCTCGGCCGGCAACGGCGAGCCGGGCATCAACGGCGGTCCGTCGGGCGATCTGTATGTCGAGATTCATATCAAGCAGCACTCGGTGTTCGAGCGTGACGGCGACGATCTGCATTGCCAGATGCCGATACCGTTCACTACCGCGGCGCTCGGCGGCGATATCGAGGTGCCGACGCTCGCCGGTCGCGCCAGCTTCACGGTGCCGGAAGGCACGCAGTCCGGCAAGACGTTCCGTTTGCGCGGCAAGGGCATCAAGGGGCTGCGTTCGAGCATCGCCGGCGATCTGTACGTACACGTGCAGGTTGAAACGCCGGTCAAGCTCACCGAAGCGCAGCGCGATCTGCTCAAGCAGTTCGAAAAGGCGCTCGTGGAAGGCGGTTCGCGGCATAGTCCGCAAAGCAAGAGCTGGTTCGATCGCGTAAAGAGCTTTTTCGATTGATTTGATTCGGCGGTCAGTATGACGGTGGACAGTCGCGGCGCGGCGTTCGCGCTGCTCGACGATTGCGGTGCAACGGCGGCGCTTCCGTCGAGCCGCTTGTACACGGGTTTCGTGCGCGAGCGGGTCTGCACGGAGGCGGCGCAGCTCGAAGCCGTGTGCGACAGCGTCGCGGCGGATACCCGGAGCGGTTTGCACGCCGTTGTGCTCGCCGATTATGAATTTGGCCGCGCGCTGATGGGTTTCGATGCGCGCCGGTCTTCTGAAACGCAGCGTGGCAATGCCACGCTGCGTTTTTTATTGTTCGAACGTTGTGCGAAGCTTTCGCGCGACGAGGTCGACGCGTGGCTGACGGCGCGGGACAACGGCGCTTTCGAGCCGTCGGTCGCGGGCACCGCGAACGTGCGCGAGAGCGTCGATCGCGCCGAGTTCGACGCGGCGATCGACGCGATTCACGCCGCCCTGCGCGCGGGCGATTCCTATCAGGTCAACTACACGTACCGCCTCGGCTTCGACGTGTTCGGCTCGCCGCTCGCGTTCTATCGGCGGTTGCGCGCGCGCCAGCCCGTGTCGTTCGGCGCGCTGATCGCGTTGCCGGACGATGCGTGGGTGCTGTCGTGTTCGCCCGAACTATTCGTCGAAAAGCACGGCCCGACGTTGCGCGCGCGGCCGATGAAGGGCACGGCGCCGCGCTCGCAAGATCCTGCCGTCGACCGGGGTAACGCCGAGTTCCTCGCGACCGATCCGAAGAACCGCGCCGAGAATGTCATGATCGTCGATCTGTTGCGCAACGATCTGTCGCGAGTCGCGCGGATCGGCTCGGTCAGCGTGCCGGCGTTGTTTTCGGTCGAGCCGTATGCGTCGGTGTGGCAGATGACGTCGACTGTCGAGGCGACGTTGCTCGACGGCACCTCGTTCGCGACGATCCTGCGCGCGCTGTTTCCCTGCGGCTCGATTACCGGTGCGCCGAAGCATCGCACGATGCAGTTGATCGACGAACTGGAAAGCACGCCGCGCGGGCTCTATACCGGCGCGATCGGCTGGCTCGATGCGCCGGGCGATGATCACGATTGCGGCGACTTTTGCATGTCGGTCGCGATTCGCACGTTGACGTTGACTGCGTCATCGGCGTCAGACGGTGGCACGAACGGTCTGCGCGGCAGCATGGGCATCGGCGCGGGCATCGTGCTCGACAGCGTGGCCGCCGACGAGCACGAGGAGTGTCGATTGAAAGCACGTTTTCTGATGGGCGCCGAGCCGGGTTTCGAACTGTTCGAAACGATGTTCGCGACGCGGGAAGACGGCGTACGGCACGTCGAGCGGCATCTGCGGCGCTTGTCGTCGAGCGCCGCGACGCTTGGCTTCGGGTTCGACGAAGCGCGCATTCGTGGGGAGATTTCAGCGCGGTGCGCCACGCTCCCGGCGCATATGCCGCATCGAATGCGGCTTGCTTTGAGCAAGAGCGGGGTGACCCAGATCTCGGCCGCGATACTTGCGCCGTTGGCGGATGCGATCGTTGGTGTTCTGCTCGGCCCCGAAGCGCAGTTCGCGCCGACCCACGCCGCCGATCCGCTGCTGCGCCACAAGACTACGCGCCGGGCAGACTACGACCGCGGCTGGCGCGAAGCCGAAGCGAAGGGCGCCTTCGATACGCTGTTTTTCAACGAACGGGGCGAACTGACCGAAGGCGGCAGGTCGAACGTGTTCGTGAAGCTCGCGGGACAATGGTGGACGCCGCCGCTCGCGTCAGGCGTGCTGCCAGGTGTAATGCGAAGCGTGTTGCTCGACGACGCGTCGGGCTTGCGGGCAGGTGAAAAAGTGCTGACACGGGCGGATGTGCTGAACGCCGAAGCGCTGCTCGTGTGCAACGCGTTGCGCGGCGCGGTGCCGGCACGGCTTGTTGGTTAGAGCACTGAAAAATACGGGAATGCCGCGCGCTCGCGCGGCAATGAAGCATCAGAACGTGTGCTCGGCGCCGGGAAACGTGCCGTCCTTTACCGCCCGCACATACGCCTCGACGGCCGCCTGAATATTCGGCTGTCCCTGCATGAAATCCTTCACGAAGCGCGGTCGCTTGCCAGGAAAAATCCCGAGCATGTCGTGCAGCACCAGCACCTGACCCGAGCAGCCGAGGCCCGCGCCGATACCAATTGTCGGAATGCGCAGCTGCTGCGTGACCTCGCTCGCGAGTTGCGACGGGATCGCTTCCATCACGATCAATTGCGCGCCGGCTTCCTGCACGGCGAGCGAATCGCGCAGCAGCTGGCTTGCGCCCGCTTCGGTCTTGGCCTGCACCTTGAAGCCGCCGAACGCATGCACCGACTGCGGCGTGAGACCCACATGCGCGCACACCGGAATCGAGCGCTCGACCAGAAACCGCACCGTGCCGGCGAGCCATTCGCCGCCTTCGAGCTTGACCATCTGCGCGCCCGCGCGCATCAGTTCGACCGAGCTCCTGAATGCGTCTTCGCGCGTGCCGTAGGTGCCGAACGGCAGGTCCGCGACGATCAGCGCCGACGGCCGCGCGCGCGCGACGCTCGCCGTGTGATACGCGATGTCGGCAAGCGACACCGGCAGCGTGGTCGCCTGGCCTTGCAGGACGTTGCCGAGCGAGTCGCCGATCAGCAGCACGTCGACGCCCGCGCGATCGAGCAGCGCGGCGAAGCTCGCGTCGTAGCAGGTGAGCATGGCGATCTTTTCGCCAGCGTCGCGCATTGCCTGCAGTTTCGGCACGGTGATCGCGCTCCGGCTCGCTTCCTGCAAATAAGTCATGGTCAATCCAGTGAAAAAAATGAACTAGCCGCGCCGCTTACAGCGACGTGGCTTTGACAAAGAATTCCTTGCGGCCGCGCATCGTCTCGATGCGTTCGGCGAGCAGCGCAAGGTCCGCGTCGGAGTCGAGCGGATTCAGGTGTTCGGCGTTGACCGTCAGCACGGGCGTGCGGTCGTAGTGGTAGAAGAATTCGTTGTACGCGTCGCACAGTGCGCGCAGATAGGCATCGGAAATCTGCAGCTCCATCGGCACCGCGCGCTTCTGGATGCGCGCGAACAGCACCTCTGGGCTCGCCTGCAGATAAACGACGAAGTCCGGCTCCGGCGCGCTGACGTCGAGCCGCACGGCAAGCGCGCGGTACAGCTGCCACTCGTCTTCCTGCAAGGTCAGACGCGCGAAGATGTCGTTTCGCTGCGTAATGAAGTCGGCGATCAGCGGCGTGCCGCTCGCCTGCGCGGCGCTGACTTCCTGCGCCTGCTGCGCGCGTTGCAATGCGAAGTGCAACTGCACCGGTAGCGCATAGCGCGTGGTGTCGCGATAGAAGCGTTCAAGGAACGGATTGTCTTGCGAGCGTTCGAACAGTTCGTGCATCGACCAGCGTTGCGCGAGGCGCCGCGCGAGTGAGGTTTTGCCGACGCCGATCGGCCCTTCGATCGCGATATAGCCGAACGGCGGGCGCAGTTGCGGCGCGGTGACCGTGAGCGGCGGCGAACTCATTCGCAACGGCCTTTTTCGGCGGAATTGCCGGTCAGCGCATTGAGCATCGGGCACTGGCAGGGCGAATTTACTTTCTCGATGCGCTGATCGCTCACGCTGTCGAGCAGCGCGGCGGCCCGGCCATGCAGCGGAATGACGATCGCCGCGTCGATCTCGACGAGCGGCACCAGCGCAAACGCGCGCTCGACGAGGCGTGGGTGCGGCACGATCAGATCGGCTTCGTCGATCGATTGATCGCCATACAGCAGGATGTCGAGATCGAGCGTGCGCGGCGCATTGCGGAACGGCCGCTCACGGCCGAACTGATGCTCGATCTTGTGGCACAGCGCGAGCAGATGCCGCACGGGGAGCGTCGTTTCCAGCTTCACGACGCAGTTGAAAAAGTCGTCGCCGCCCGCGTCGATCGGGGCAGTGCGATACAGGCTCGATTTGGCGAGCACGGTGATGGTGTGCTGTTGTGCGAGGCACACCACCGCGTCTTTCAGGGTCTGGCGCGCGTCCCCGAGATTCGCGCCGAGGCCAAGATAAGCAACCGTCATGGCATATCTTCCTGCAACTATCGTTTTGACGGCTTTTCCGCGAACGCCGCGTCAGTCTTCGTGCGAGCCTTCGAGGCCCGCGTCGTTGTCCGTGCGTTCGGCGGACGAGCCGCCCTCCACTCCGTCACCTGATTTGCGGCTTCTGGCGCCACCGCGCCGCCGTCGTTTTCTTGGGCTCCGGTCCTTCCCGCCTTGCGTGAGCAATGTCTCGCGCGCGGCGACGTCTCCTTCGATGAACTCCGTCCACCATGCACCGACCGACTCGTCGAGTTCGCCCGATGCGCAGCGCAACAGGAGGAAATCATACCCCGCTCTAAATCTTTGGTGTTCGAGCAGCTTCAGCGCGCTGCGCCCCGAGCGTTTTTCGAGGCGCAGCTGCAGGCCCCAGATCTCGCGCATGTCGGCCGAGAAGCGCTTGTGGATCGCGAGCTTTTCGGTCTGCATGTCGAGCACTTCGTCCATCGCGCGATGCAGCGCGGGCACCGGATACTCGCCTTCGGCCTCGAACTTCTGCCAGCGCTGCTGCACGTCGTGCCACAACAGCGTCGCGAACAGGAAGCCCGGCGACACCGGCTTGCCGGCGAGCACGCGTGCATCTGTGTTAGAGAGTGCCAGAGAAATGAATTTTTCGCCGGTCGGCTGCTCGAGCACGACGTCGAGCAGCGGCAACAGCCCGTGATGCAGGCCTTCCTGGCGCAGCCACTTCAGGCACGCGAGCGCGTGACCCGACAGCATCAGCTTCAGCATTTCGTCGAACAGACGCGCGGCGGGCACGTTGTTGATCAGATCGGCCATCTTCTCGATCGGCGCGCGCGTGGCGTCGTCGATGTCGAAGTCGAGCTTGGCGGCGAAGCGCACGACGCGCAGCATGCGCACCGGATCCTCGCGATAGCGCGTGACCGGGTCGCCGATCATGCGCAACAGGCGCGCGCGCATGTCGGCCATGCCGTTGTGGTAGTCCAGCACCGTTTGTGTGGCCGGATCGTAGTACATCGCGTTGATCGTGAAGTCGCGGCGCGTGGCGTCCTCGTGCTGTTCGCCCCACACGTTGTCGCGCAGCACGCGGCCGCTCGCATCGACCGCGTGGGTGCGGCGGTCGAGCTCGTCGCGCTTCAGACGCTTCGGCGGCGGCGCGTCGGCCGCGGGCGGATCGACCAGCGCGCGGAACGTCGAGGTTTCGATGATTTCCTGGCCGAACTGCACGTGCACGATCTGGAAGCGCCGGCCGATGATGCGCGCGCGGCGGAACAGCTTCTGCACCTGTTCGGGAGTCGCGTCGGTCGCGACGTCGAAGTCTTTCGGCTTGACGCCGAGCAGCAGATCGCGCACCGCGCCGCCGACGATGAACGCACGGAAGCCCGCCTGTTGCAGGCCCTCGGTCACGCGGATCGCATTGCGCGAGATCAGCGTGGGGTCGATGCCGTGCACGTCGTGCGGAATGATGACGGGTACGTCCGGCTCGCGCGGCGCTTGCGCGGCAGCAACGGCACTTGCGGACTTGCGGCGCGGCCGCGCGGCCGTGCCGGAAGCGGTCGTGCCGGATACGGTCGTGCCGGATACGGACTTGCCGCGCGCCGGCGGCTTGCCATTGGCATTGCCGTCGACGCTGGCGGCGGCGGAGAGCGTGTCGTCAGCGGTCGCCGTGTCCTGGCCGAATAGCTTGCGGATGAGTTTCTTGATCACGAGGGTTGGAAGAGTTCGAGGATGCGCCAGCCTTTGGCTTGCGCATGGGCGCGCAACGTGTCGTCCGGATTGGTCGCGATGGGATCGGTGACTTTTTCGAGCAGCGGGATGTCGTTGTGCGAATCGCTATAGAAATAGCTGTGCTCGAAGTCGCTCCAGCTCTTGCCGAGCGACGCGAGCCACGTTTCGGTGCGCACGATCTTGCCTTCCTTGTAGCTCGGCGTGCCGGTGGGGCGACCGGTGTAGGCGCCGTGCGGCTCCCCGCCGACGGTCTCCGCCTCGCACGCGATCAGCGTGTCGACGCCGAACGCCTGCGCGATCGGCCGCGTGATGAACTCGTTGGTCGCGGTGACGACGCAGCACAGGTCGCCCGCTTCACGATGCTGTTTCACGAGTTCGAGCGCCACCGGCTGGATGGCCGGCGAGATGACCTCGTGCATGTACTGCGCGTGAAAGTCAGCGAGCTGCGCGCGTGTGTACTTCGCGAGCGGCGTCAGCATGGCGATCAGATAAGCGTGAATGTCGAGCTTGCCGGCCTTGTAGTCGGCGTAAAAGCGATCGTTTTCACGGGCGAAATTTTCGGCGTCGACCATGCCTTTTTTCACCATGAAGCGGCCCCATTCGTGGTCGCTGTCGGTGGGAATGAGCGTGTGGTCGAGATCGAAGAGTGCAAGGTTAGCCATGGGCGCCTATTTTACTTGAAGCGGGAAGAGCGGCGTGTGAACCCGGTGCGGCGGCGGGGTCGGGCGACGCGAGCATCGTGCGCAACAGCGGCAGCGTGACCGCGCGTTTCTGTTCGAGCGAGAAGCGGTCGAGCGCGTCGAGCAGCGCCATCAGGCTCGGCATGTCGCGGCGAAAGTGCGTGAGCAGGTAGGCGGGCACGTCGTCGGCCAGCATGATGCCGCGCTCGCGCGCCGCGCGTTTCAACACCGCGGCCTTCGCGTCGTCGGGCAACGGCGCAAGGTGAAACACCAGTCCCCAGCCGAGGCGCGTGCGCAAATCTTCGCGCACCGTCATGCCGATCGGCGCCGCGTTGCCCGCGGCGACGAGCGCGCTGGTCGGATGCGCGCGCACTTCGTTGAACAGGTTGAACACGGCGATCTGCTGCGCGGCCGACAGCGCGTCGCAGTCGTCGATCGCATAGAGCGCGACGCGCGGATCGAAGCCGAAGGCGGCGAGGCTGCTTTGCGGCCCGGCGAAGCGCGCATGCCCCGGCGGCGCTTCGTGCACGAGCGCCTGCAGCAGGTGCGTGCGGCCGCTGCCGGCTTCGCCCCAGATGTAGAAGGTGCGATCGGCGACCGGTCCGGAGGCGAGCGCGTCGTCGAGCTCACGCAGGCGCGTGACCAGCTCGGCGTTCGCGCCGGCGAAGAAATTGTCGAATGTCGATGGCGGCGGGGTGCCGAGATCGAGCGTCAGTTGACGAAGCACAGTAGGTTAATGCCGAAAATGAGGCTCAGGCCGCGAGTGGCCCGGACCTCGGGGCCTGGAAGGTTGCCAGGCGCTCAGTTGTCGTGAAGCGTGCTCGCCGGGTCGTGAGGCCGCGCGTCGCGAAGCACGGCTGGCGCAATTGCGCGGGTCGGCGGCGCCGGAATCGGGGTGTCGTGTTGCAATGTCGTTTCCAGGATATCGTCGGAACGCGTGAATTCCAGCCAGGCGGCCAGCATCGGGTAAAATCGCATTTTACCGACCTTCGAGCTTTTCCCCATGAATCAACCGAAATCCGCCGAGCATTCAACCGATTCGGCCCAAGGTTTGTCGTATCGCGACGCCGGCGTGGACATCGATGCGGGTGACGCCCTCGTCGACGCCATCAAGCCCTTTGCCAAGAAGACCCTGCGCGACGGCGTGCTGGGCGGCATCGGTGGATTCGGCGCGTTGTTCGAAGTGCCGAAGAAGTACAAGGAACCGGTGCTCGTGTCCGGCACCGACGGCGTCGGCACCAAGCTGCGTCTGGCGTTCCAGCTGAACAAGCACGACACGGTCGGCCAGGATCTGGTCGCGATGAGCGTCAACGACATCCTCGTGCAGGGCGCCGAGCCGCTGTTCTTCCTCGACTATTTCGCCTGCGGCAAGCTCGACGTCGGCACGGCGGCGACCGTCGTGAAGGGCATTGCGCACGGCTGCGAGCTGTCGGGTTGCGCGTTGATCGGCGGCGAAACCGCGGAAATGCCGGGCATGTACCCGGACGGCGAATACGACCTGGCTGGTTTCGCGGTCGGCGCGGTGGAAAAGAGCAAGATCATCGACGGCAGCAAGATCGCGTCGGGCGACGTGGTGCTCGGGCTCGCGTCGAGCGGCATCCATTCGAACGGCTTTTCGCTCGTGCGCAAGATCATCGAGCGTGCCGATCCCGATCTGAACGCGGACTTCGACGGCCGCACGCTCGCCGACGCGCTGATGGCGCCGACGCGCATCTACGTGAAGCCGCTGCTCGCGCTGATGCAGCAGATCGAGGTCAAGGGTATGGCGCACATCACGGGCGGCGGCCTCGTCGAGAACATTCCGCGCGTGCTGCGCGAAGGCCTGACGGCCGAGCTCGACCATCGCGCGTGGCCGCTGCCGCCGCTGTTCTCGTGGCTGCAGAAGCACGGCGGCGTCGCCGATGCGGAAATGCACCGCGTGTTCAACTGCGGTATCGGTATGGCGGTGATCGTGTCGGCCGCGGATGCCGAAGCGGCGATCGGTCTGCTGTCCGCGGCGGGCGAGCAGGTCTGGAAGATCGGCACGGTCCGTGAAAGCGCAGCGGGTGAAGCGCAGACGGTCGTGGTTTAAAGGTTGACGAGGGCGGCGTGCCGCAATGGTGCGCCGCGCAGGCCTCGAATCCTTTGCTTCACATTTCCCGCTTCAAATTCCTGCTTTACGTCCCTCCGATTCCCCCACGCTGATCGGCGCCTCAAACCAGCGTTTCGATCAACTCTACCACCCGCGCCGTCGCGTGCGGATCGCAGCAATCCACCACCTGTCTTTCCGGCATGCTGCGCAGCCACGTGAGCTGCCGCTTGCAGAGTTGCCGCGTCGCGAAGACGCCCTTGTCGCGCATGGTCCGATAGTCGACCGCGCCATCGAGGTATTCCCACACCTGCCGATACCCGACGCAGCGCATCGACGGCATCTCGGGCAGCAGGTCGCCGCGCGCGCGCAGCTTCACCACTTCATCGACGAAACCGTGCGCGAGCATCGAATCGAAGCGCTGCTCGATGCGCGCGTGCAGCACGCCACGCTCGGACGGCTCCAGCGCGACCGGCACGAAGCTTGCCGATGCGGCGTCGTCGATGCGCGCGGGCGCGGCGAGCAGCGTCGACATCGGCTGGCCGGTCAGCATGAACACTTCCAGCGCGCGCTGGATGCGCTGCGAGTCGTTCGGCGCGAGACGCGCGGCCGTGACCGGATCGAGCGCGGCGAGCCGCGCGTGAAGCGCCGGCCAGCCGTCGCGGGCGGCGTCGGCGTCGAGTCTCGCGCGTACTTCGGCATCGGCGGCGGGCAGGTCGTTGAGCCCCTGCGTGAGCGCCTTGTAGTAAAGCATCGTGCCGCCGACCAGCAGCGGCAGCCGCCCGCGCGCATGAATTTCTCCGACGAGCCGCAGCGTATCGGCGCGAAACTGCGCGGCCGAGTACGAGTCGGCCGGATCGACGATATCGATCAGATGATGCGGCGCGACCGCGCGTTCTTCCGCGGTCGGCTTCGCGGTGCCGATGTCCATCTCGCGATAGACGAGCGCCGAGTCGACGCTGATGATTTCGACCGGCCGCCGCGCGGCGAGCGCGAGCGCGGCGGCGGTCTTGCCGGACGCGGTCGGGCCGAGCAGGCACGGGATGGGGGTAGGGTGTGACGTCATGGGCAAGCGGGCGCGCGGCGCAACGGTGTGATCGAAACGCAGCGCCATTACTGCCCGCGCATGAACAGCCGATCGAGATCGGCCAGCGTCAGCTGATACCAGGTTGGACGCCCGTGGTTGCACTGATCGGCGCGCTCGGTCGCTTCCATCTGGCGCAACAGCGCGTTCATTTCGTCGAGCGTCAGACGCCGGTTCGCGCGCACCGCGTGATGGCACGCGAGCGTGCCGAGCAGTTCGTGCTGACGCTCGGTCAGCACGCGCGAGCCGCCGAATGCATGCAGATCGGACAGCACCGCGCGCGCCAGCGCTTGCAGGTCGGCGTCCTTCAGCAACGCGGGGACCGCGCGGATCGCGAGCGTGGTCGGCGACAGCACCGCGAGGTCGAAGCCGAGCGCATCGAGCGTATCGCGCTCTTCCTCGACCGTGCCGATTTCGACCGGATCGGCCTGCATCGTCTGCGGGATCAGCAGCGGCTGCACGGCGATCGCGCGGTCGGCGAGCGCGCTCTTGAACTGCTCGTACAGGATGCGCTCGTGTGCCGCATGCATGTCGACGATCACGAGCCCATGGCGGTTCTGCGCGAGCACGTAGATGCCGTGGACCTGGCCGAGCGCGAAGCCGAGCGGCTGGTCGTCGGTGGCGTCGAATGCGGGGGAAGCCGGGCGCGGCGCGAACGGCGCTGCGTCGTATGGCGACGTCGTGTCGGTTGCGGAGTCGCGCGCTTCGAACAGCGACGCGCCTTCGACCCGGCCGGCAAGCGGATCCTTGCGGCCGAACAGCGCGTCGTAACCGGCGAGCGGTTGCGCGACCGGCAGCGTGCCTTGCGTCATGCGTGCCTGGCGCATCCACGTATTGCCAGGCTGCGAGGCGCCCGGGGCGCCGAAGCTGCTGAAGCCGCTGCCGCCGCTGCCGCCGCCAAGGACGCCGCGGTTTCCCGCGCCGAAGCCCGCGCCGCTCGAAAGACCGGCGCCCGCGCCAATGCCGTCGCCTACGCCGCTTGTGACACCCGGCGGCGTCGAACCAGATGAAGCCGGTCCACCGGCCGACGGTTCCAGGTGCGCCGCATGCCCGCCCGCCGTCGTTTCAGGCGACGCGCCCGCGTGCCGCGCGAGCGCGCGCTGCACCGCATGGAACACGAACTGGTGGATCGAGCGCGAATCGCGGAAACGCACCTCGATTTTCGACGGATGTACGTTCACGTCGACGCCTTCGGGCGGCAAATCGAGGAACAGCACGTACGACGGATAACGCTCACCGTGCAGCACGTCTTCATACGCGGCGCGCACCGCGTGCGTGAGCAGCTTGTCACGCACGAAGCGGCCGTTGACGAAGAAATACTGTTGATCGGCGCGACCGCGGCTCGCGGTCGGCAGACCGGCGCAGCCGTAGATCGCAAGCGGACCGGCGGATTCGCCGAGCGGCAGATGGGCGGTCGCGAACGTCTCGCCGAGAATCTTCGCAACCCGCGCGGGCGGCTCGCTCGCGTTCCAATGCTCGACGGCCTTGCCGTTGTGCAGCACCGAGATCGCGACGTCCGGCCGCGCGAGCGCGGCGCGGCGGATCTGTTCAAGACAGTGGCCGAGTTCGGTCTGTTCGCTTTTCAGGAATTTGCGGCGTGCCGGGGTGTTGAAGTACAGCTCGCGGACTTCGATCGTCGTGCCCTGGGTGCCAGCGGCGGGACTCAGCACGCCGGTTTCCGCGTCGATGCGCACCGCGTGCGGCACATCTGCGGTGCGGCTCGTGATGCTCATCTGCGCGACCGACGCGATCGACGCCAGCGCTTCGCCGCGGAACCCGAGCGTCGCGACCGCTTCGAGCTCGGCAAGCGAGCGGATCTTGCTGGTCGCATGGCGCGTCAGGGCGAGCACGAGTTCGTTCTCGGGGATGCCGCAGCCGTCGTCGGTGATCGAGATGCGTTTGACGCCGCCTTCGTCGAGCAGGATGCGCAGCGTCTGCGCGCCCGCGTCGAGCGCATTCTCGAGCAGCTCCTTGACTACCGACGCCGGCCGCTCGACCACTTCGCCTGCGGCGATCTGGCTGATCAATTGATCGGGGAGCGGCTGGATGGCGCGCAACGGACGCGGCGCGGGCGCCGCGCGGGAGGCGTCGGAAGGTGCGGCCGCGGCCGCGGTGCCCGCAGGCGTTTCGGAGAATTCGGACATGGCGAAATTATAGCGACTTGGCGCACGCCGCCCGCGCAGACGCCCAACCAGCAGATTTTCATTCGACCCGAGGCACTTTCGGTATCATGTCGCGGTCAATTCGCAGCGGTCGGCCCGCCGCTCGCTGCGCCTGTTGCAGGGTCGCGCGGTGGCCGTTTTCCCTCTACGCATACACTGGTTTAAAAGGACGTTCCTTGGATACGCTGCTACATTTCGCCAATCTTGTCCTGCACATCGACAAGTTTCTCGGAGACTTCATTCAGGTGTACGGTGCCTGGGTCTACGCGGTGCTGTTCGCGATCGTGTTCGCCGAAACGGGGCTCGTGGTGCTGCCGTTTCTGCCGGGCGATTCGCTGCTGTTCATCGGCGGCGCGTTCTGCGCGACCGGGCAGATGCATCTCGGACTGCTGATCCTGTTGCTGCTGGTGGCGGCGGTCTCGGGCAATACGACCAACTATCTGATCGGCCGCGCGATCGGACCGCGCGTGTTCAATACGCACATTCCGGTGCTCGAGCGCTTTCTCGATCGCGCCGCGCTGCAGAAGACGCACAACTTCTATGAGAAACACGGCGGCAAGACGATCGTGCTCGCGCGTTTCATCCCTGTCGTGCGGACGTTTGCGCCATTCGTCGCGGGCGCGTCGTCGATGACGTGGAGCCGCTTCCAGATGTTCAACGTCGTCGGCGCGCTGTTGTGGGTGCTGCTGCTGACACTGCTCGGCTATTTCTTCGGCAACATCCCGTTCATCCGTCAGTATCTGAACGTGATCGTGCTGGTCGGTATCGGCGCGGCGATCGTACCGATCGTGCTCGGCGCGCTGTGGAAGATGCTGCGCAAGAATGGCGCGAACGCGAGTACCCGTTGATGACGAGTTGTTTGCTGTATTTCGGGCCTTGAAAACACGAAAGGCGTCGCGAATCTCGCGACGCCTTTTTTCATGCCGCCATGCCGACGCCCCGTGTCGGGTGCGCGCGGAGGTTCGATCAGATCAATCGCGCGTGATCGCGCGCGGTGCGAGTGGCGTTTCCGGCGTCGGATAGCCGGCTTCCTTGAAGGTCTGAACGATCGCGCGATTGGTGTCGAAGTAGACCTGCCAGTAGTTCTGGTTGGACGAGTAAGGGCGCACGCACAGCAGCGGTCCTTCTGGCGTGAAGCTCAAGACCTCGATATCCGGCGCGGGGTTTTCGGCCACGTTCGGAATCTTCGCGACGGCGGCTTTCAAACGCGCGATCGCATCGGTCGGATCGACGCCATTGGCGATCTTCGCGGTCAGCTCGACGCGCCGGAACGGCAGCACGCTGTAGTTCGAGATCGTGTCGGAGAAGATCTTGTTGTTGCCGATGATGGTCGTCACGTTGTCCGGCGTCACGATCGTGGTGCCGAACAGGCCCAACTCCGTGACGGTGCCGGTGACGCCCGCGGCCATGACGAAATCGCCGACCTTGAACGGCCGCAGCACCTGCATGAACACGCCGGCCGCGAAATGCGCGAGCAGGCCGCCCCACGCAGTACCGATCGCGAGGCCGAGGCCGGCGAGCAACGCGGCGAACGACGTCGTCTGCACACCGAAGATTTCCAGGATCGCGAGGACGAGCAGCAGGTTCAGCAACCCGGCTAGAATCGACGCGAGGTAGTGGGCGAGTGTCGGGTCGACCCGGCCGTTGCGTGCGAGCAGCTTGCGCGACAGGTTGGAGATCAGCCCGATGATCCAGCGGCCGACGAGCCACAGCACGATTGCGCCGATGACCTTGGTGCCGATGTCGATGCCACGGGTCATGACGAATGCACGTACGGTTTCGATATCCAAGATGTTTCCTCGTTATAGATTGCCATCAACGGATTGAACGACGGTGGTGCCATGACCCACAACGCGCGGTCTTCGGGAGTTATAGCCGACGGCGCCCGCATGCGCAAGGACCGTTCCTGCCCTGCTCGCGGCGGCAATACAGAGATGAAACATGGCGGGGCGTACGTGAAAGGCCGGTCGGGGCGTGCCGGGCTCACATGCGCAGCCGCGATTCGGAGTACGGTGACGTCTGGATGACAACCGCGTTGTCCGGGTCGCTTTTCACGGGGCGCCGGCGCCTCGACATCCGGTGCCACGAGAACGCGATCACGATCGCGAGCGCATACGCGCCAGCACGCTGAAGAAACGACGTCGGCAGGGCGAATTGTCCATAGCGGTTCTGCGCGTCGGCGAACACGACAAACGTCAACAAGCCGTCGAGCACGCATGCGGTCAGCGCGATCACGATGAAAATCGCAGGGCCGCTCAGCGCGGCACCCGACCCGAACCGGTTATACAGTCGACAGGCCATCGATACGATGGCGAACAAGGCGAGGTTCGACAGCAGATCGAACAGAAAGGTGGTCATTATCGGTTCAATGAAAAAGCAATGGGCCGTGGGGTTGCCGGAACGTATGCTGGCGCAAGGTTCAGACATGCTCCGCTGATTCGGCGGCGATCATTGCATATCTTTTCATCTCGATAAATAACCAGAAAAAGCGAAAGTCGTATCGCTCTCTCTTTCGTTTGTTTTTTATGCAATCGGAATGTGAAAAGTCCTTCGCAAATTTATAGTACTGCGACGGTTTCCGTGCGCTGCGCCTCAGAAGCGATAAGAAATGCCGACCTGCAACGTCGGATACCATCGATAAGGCGAGACCTTATCGCGCAGTTGCTGCAATCCGGTGTTGATGATCTGCTGACTCATCTGCGGTCCCGCGGCCTGCGACAGTGCCGGCGACAGTGTGTACGAGGTCTTCGGAATGCCGTAGGCGACACCGAGATCCACCACGAGCCCCCAGCCTTTGGCTCTCGGGCGCAAGCCATAGCCGATGCCAAGGTAGGGCATCGCGGTCGGGTATCGGGCGGTCGCCGTCGCGTATTCGCCAGGAAAGGCCGGCGAGGCTTTGCCCTCGAATACGTACATGCCGTTGGTCGGAACCGAGTTGCCGCTGACCTCGTTGTCGGTCAGACGCAGGCCCGCTGTCGCGCGAAAGCCGGTGCCGGCCCACGGAAAGAAATCGCCGTAGAGACCGCCCTGACGCAGCCGTATGCCGTCTTCGTAGCGATTGCCCCCAACCTCGAAGTTGTGCGACAAATTGATCGCGTTGAAGTCCGCGTGCACGCCGAACCACGACGTGACGCTCCACGCCGCGCCAACCCCGATGCCCAGCGTGCCGCCTTGCAGATAGACCTCCTGCGCATGCGACGTTTCGATCAGACACGGCAAAGCCACTACCCAGATTACCTTTCCAGCTTTCATGGGTACCCCCGGAGCGGCGGGGCAGCCCGATCGTTACGGGACGCGCTCGCCGTTTTGTCGTCTCTTCTTTGTTGCTCTGTTTGTCGCGAACGCTCGAAGGCGTCGTGAAGCGATCATGCGAGCAGAGGGCGTAGACGGTCTGTGAGGTGGCGAACCATACGGTCAATGAATGGGGTTGGAGTGCGCGACGATGTCGCCGCGTCGCCATTCAGTTCGAGCGACGGCAGATGTCAATCGCGGAGCCTTGGCGAGGAGCGCCGCCTCGCTTTGGGAGTGGCCGGTCGGTAAGGAAGCTTAGGGAACTGCGCATCGCCGATGACGCTTGCCCACGCCTTCATCCAGCAGGTGGCGAGTGTCTTTTCAGCTTCCGACTCAGCGCGCATAAGGCGGCTCGTGGCAAGACGCAAACGAGCCAACGCATATTCCTTGCGTGTGGATTCCCGACGCAAAAGCGAATGATTCTTCTGCATGCCGGCTACCGAAAAATTAGCGAGAAGCGTGGCAAATTAAATCGGGCCGCATTGCATCGTACCCGACGAACGACCGCGCGGCGCAAGCGACGGACTGCTGTCGAGTAAGGATTCGCTGGGGCGTTGCGTCGCAACACCTGCCACTGTGGTGAAAACGCCAAATCAACCTTGTTTAATTTTGACAAGTCGCGCCGTGCGTTTATCCGTGCGACGATGAAATCGTCAATGTTCCTGACATGAAGATCCAGTTACGGGGGCTCCATGAGTAGCATTCCGCTTATCTGGGCAGCGGTGCCGCATAACAGCGACGGTGTTGTCTTTCAGATCCGGCTTGGCCGCGGACTTCAGCGTTTTCATGTGTCGCGGCGCGTGCTCGAGGATGTGTTCGAGCTCCAACGAAAAGCGTCCGACGCGCGCCAACTCGAATTCTTCTATGTGCACGAGCAACGCATCCTCGCGCGCGCCAGCGCAAAGCGTGCGACGGCCTGCTCGGCCACCGTTTCACTACGGGCCGCCGATTTCGGCGTGTCGAACGACAGCGAGCGCTGGGCGACGCCGAGCGGCGTCGCGCACGGCCTCATCTAGGCGAACCGATGTTTGACGCGCCGCCGCGATCAACGGGCGGCCGTGCGTCGATGCCGCGCGTCAGCGTGCCTTGAGCTGCGCCTCGAGCACTTCGAACGTACCGGGGATGACCGTCGCGCGCGGATGAGAATTGGCAGCCGTGGCCGGGTCGGCCGCGCCGAACTTCGACGACACCAGATAGATCCGGTGCTGCTGTTCATCGAGCGCCATCGTTTTCGCGCCTTCCAGCGTTGGCATGTTCTGCGCGACCGTGTAATGGTCCGCATCGTCTTCATGCACGATCGTCAGCGTGCCGTCCGCGCCGTTCGAACTGAACGCGAGCTTCAAGGCCGGATCGAAAGCCGCCGCGTCGGGGTGACCCCCTATCAGCACCTCGGCCACGCGACGGCCCGACGTCGCATCGACGATCATCATGCGGTGATTGGCGCAAACCGAAAACAGGCGCTCGCTCGCCGGATCGATCGCGAGTCCGGTCGGCGACTCGCACCGCGCGAGTGGCCAATGCGCCAGCACCGTCGCGGACCGACCGTCCATCTCGACGATCTCGGCGCGATCTTCCACATTGACGAACACGTGCCCGTGGCTGTCCGCCGCGAGCGCCTCCGGCTTGCCGCCCACGCTCATCGTGGCGACCACCTTGCGCGTCGCGACGTCGATTGCGCTGACGCTGCCGTCGTGGCCATTGCTCACGAAGATGCGCCGCAAGGCCGGCACGTAGAGGATGCCGTCCGGGTCGGAGCCCGCGGCCTTGATGCTGTCGACGACCTTGAGGGTGTCGAGATCGACGACGCTCACCGTATTGGCGCGGCCGTTGGTGACGAAGCCGAGCTTGAGGTCCTCCACGAACGCGAAGCCGTGCACGCCGTCGGTGTCGGCGATCTCGCCGACCGGTTTGCCGGTGCGCGTATCGATCACCTGCACGTGCGTGTCGCGGCTGATGAAGAGGTGCTGGCGAACAGCGTCGTACGCCACGTAATCCCAACGCTCGCCGCCTTCGAGGCCGTAGCGTTTCGCGATTTCGAATTGATCGGCGTTGGCGCCCGTCGCCGCATGGACGTTCGACAGCGCGAGCAGGGAAGCGACGCCGCCGGCGATCAGGGCGGACAGGATATTTTTCAGTTTCGCGTTGAGTAGATTCATATTAGTACTGCGGATGGATTGGGAACAGGGACGCCATTCCGGTGGGCGGATGACGTCTCTCGTGCGGTTGGGCGTTAGCGGATCATCATTCGTGGTCGTCGAGTTTGAAGTCGACCCACAATTGCTCCGAGAGCGTTTTGCCCACGAATGCGGACTCGGGTTTCGGATAAGCGGCGTCGCGCACGGCTGCGAGCGCTGCGCGGTCCAGCAGTCCGATACCGCTCGACACCACGACGCTGAGGTCGGACACGACGCCGTCGCGATACCGGAACGCGACGCGTGTGCGGCCCGTCATGCCAGCCATGCGGGCCGACTCGGGATAGCGCAGCGCGGCCTGAATCGCCGCGCGCAGCGCACCCTCGAAGCTTGGCGTAGGCGCGGCTGCAACCGGCACCGCAGCGGGTGCGGGCGGTTGCCGCGCGGGCTCGGCTGGCGGTTGCGGCGCGGGCGCGGATGGCGGCTCGGTCGGTGTCGCCGCGGGCTGCACCGGCACCGGAGTCGGCACGCGCTTCGGCACCGCGGCCGTCACGGGCTTCGCGGGCCTGTGCGCAGCATGGCGCACGGGTACGACCGGCCGCGCGGGAGGCGGCACGGGCTTCGCAGGCGGCTGCGGCGGTTGCGGCGCGGGAGCCGGTGCCGCCAGCGTCAGCAGCGTTGGCGGCGCTTCATACGATACGGAAGACACCCGGGTCGTATGCGTGAGCAGCGCAATCGTCGCGCCGAGCACCAGCGCTTGCGCGACGAGCGCGATGGCGGCGGCCGGCAATAGGCGCGTTCGTTGCTGCACGATCCCGCAGGCGGGTACGGTTGCCATATCAGTTCGCCACAGGCTGCGCGGCGAGCGCGATTTGCGATACGCCCGCGGCGCGGCACGCGTCCATCACCGAGACGAGGTGCTGGATCTGCGCCTGCTTCGAGCCGGCAATCGTCACGACCGTATGCGCGACGTCCGTGCGGGCGGCGAGCAGGGTGGTCAATTGCGCAAGGCTCAGCGTGCGGCCGTCGACCGACAGACTGCCGTCGGTCGCGAACGTTACCGTGACCTGCGGCGGCGGCAGCGCTTGCGCCGTGGCGCTCGACGGCAGCTGCGAGCGCAGCCCCGCGTTCGGGATCATGTGCAGCGTGATCATGATGAAGAACACCAGTAGAAAGAACATGATGTCGATCATCGGGATGATCTCGATGCGCGCCTTTCGCGCCTCGAAATACTTCATCGTCAGACTCCCTGCGAAGCGAATTTGCCGACCACCGGGCGCGGCACTTCATGCACCGGCTTGACCGACTCATGCGTTCTGGCCGCAAGCCGGTTCACGAGCGCCGCCTTCAGGGTTTCGAGCTGATGGACGACGCCTCTTACGCGGTTGTGCAGACCGTTGAAGAACACGAGGCCGATCATCGCGACGAACAGACCCGACGCCGTCGCGATCAGTGCCTCGGCCACGCCGCCCGTGACCTGGGTCGGTGCGTTGCCCGGATTCGACAGCACCTGGAACGCGTTGAACATACCGACGATCGTGCCGAACAGACCGAGCAACGGCGCGAGCGTGACGATCGTGTCGAGCACCCACAGGAAGCGGTCGATGTTCGGTGCTTCGCGCATGATCGCTTCGTCGAGACACGCATCGAGCTCATCGCGCGACGTCTGACCGGCAAGCCGGCCGGCGACCTTCAGCAGGCTCGCCATCGGCAGCGCCTGAAACGGTTCGGCGCATGCCGTCAGCGAGGCGGCGTTCAGTTGTTCGAGGCGGTCGACCTGGTCGAGCACCGCGCGGCTGCCGCTCGATGCGCGTTGCAGGAACCACGAGCGCTCGATGATGATCGTCAGGGCAACGAACAGCATGGCGGCAATCACATACAACACGCCACCGGAATTGTTCGCGAGGTGCAGCAGGTTATCGACAGTCATGAAAGAAGCTCCGTTCAGAAATCGGTGAACAGCGTCGCGACGAACGCGCGGCCCGGGATGGTCCAGTAAAGCGGTGTGTTGTCCGCGGCGGTGTAGCCGGCCAGCGCATTGATGCTGGTGCGGTTGAAAAGGTTGTCGATCTGGAAGCCGAGGCGCGTGTCATGCGTCCACGGTGCGAGTCGGGCAAACGTGTATGAGCTGGCGAAGTTGGTGATCGCATAGCCGCCGATCGGCTGGGTGTTGCCGGTATCGCCATACTGATGGCCGACGAACTTCATCAGCAACGAACCGTTGAGCGGCCCGCGTTCGTAGAGCACGCCGGCGGCGGCCGTCGATTGCGGCGCGTTGGGCATCCACGTATTGGTGCTCTTCTGTTTGGCCGAATTGAAGGTCAGATTGCCGTACAGACTGAAGCCGTCGCCGACCGACAAGGTCGCTTCGGTTTCGACGCCCTTGTAGGTCGCGCCACCCGCATTCGAGAAGATCACGTTGTTGCCGACCGTGCGGCTCGTCACCGCGTTGCGGAAGTTGATGTAGTACAGATCGGCGGCGACGGTCAGACGCCCCGTTTTGTACGTCGTGCCGATCTGGTAGTTGTCGGTCTGTTCCGGATCGGGTTGTCCCGAGACGGTCGGATCGTTGACATAGAACACATTCAGGTTCGGCGCGAGAAAGCCCTGCGCGTACTGCGCATACGCGCTCCATTGCGGGGTGATCTGCTGGTGCAGCGTCAACGACGGCAGCACCTTGTCCCACGTGTGGCTGAAATCGAGCGGCTCACCGGTCTTCTGGTTCATCGGCGTATCGATGCTGCGGTTGAACGACACGTACTTGAGTCCCGGCGTAATCGTCAAACCGTTCTGCAGTTGCCAGGCGTATTGCAGATACGGCTGAAACGTCAGCATCGTGTCGTTCATCGTGAAGTTCTGCGAGATGAACGCGAAGTTCAGCGACGAATCGACATTGAAGTTGTCGCGGAAGTTGGACTGGTGCGCGATCCACATGCCGGTCTGCAGCTTGCCGGGACCGAGCTGCCGCTCGAGCGCGAGGACGTCGCCAAACGCGCGGTAGTTGTTGTTCATTTCCTGGCCCGGCACGTTGTTCGGGCCGAAGATCGTGCCGTTTGGCGTTTCACCGTTCGGGTCGAGTCCGTTGAAGCCGTTGTGGTAGTAACCGTACGTATAGAGCTTGTTGTCGATCACCCACTCGGCGACCTTCGTTTTCACGCCGATGTATTCGAAGTCCGTGTTGATCTTGTCGAAGTTGTAGCCGGCATAGGCCTGACTCGTCGGGTCGGCGCCAAGACCGAAGTTGGGACCGAACTGCTGGATCTGCGCGGCCGTCGCGCCGAGCGGCACGTTCTGGTGGATGTTGTTGTAAGTCGCGAACAGCGTGAGCAGCGCGTTGTCGCCGATCGGCTTGTCGAGCTTGAAGTAGACGTTCTGACGGCGCTGGTCCGCGTTGGTCAGATAACCGTCGCTGCTGCTCTGCGCATAGCCGACCATTGCGCGCGCATCGCCCCATTGCTGCAGATAGCCGGTATTGAACTCGGCGCCGGCCTGCCATGTGTCGAAGCTGCCGTACGAGCCGAGCACCGAGAATGCCGGCGATGCCGACGGATCCCTCGACTGCAGGCTGATCGTTCCGCCGAAGGTGGCGAAGCCGATCTGCGAAGCGTCGCCGGGACCGCGGTCGACGACGATATTGCCGAGCACCCGGTTCGAGAAAAACGACGTCGAATGATGGGTGAAGTCGTTGGTATCGCCAAACGGGATGCCGTCGAATGTCACGTTGTACTGACCGTCCTGAAAGCCGCGAATGGACAGGCTCTGCGATTCCATCAGGCCGGAGCCGTTCGGAGAAACATTCGACACGCTCGGCGCGATCTGCACGATCTCGCTGTAGTTCGCGGTGGGAGCGGTACTGTTTTCGATGTAGTGCCGGCTGATCACCGACTGCGGTTGGGTTGCAGTGAGCGAGCCTTGCGAAGGCGCCTGTGCCGGTGCCGACTGCACGTTGGTGCTGGTGGCCGTGCCGCTGTTCGATGACGAGACGGCCGTGCTTTGCACGGAGCCGAGATCGCCCGAGGTCTGGGCATGCGAGATCTGCGCGCCGGCCGCGCACAGTGTGGCAAGAACGAATTGCGTCAGCGGCTTCTTTCTAAGGGGAAAACTAACCCGTTGCATGGTGCAGCATCCTTTCGCGAGTGGGGCGATGAACTGGTAGTCGAACGAGGCGGGATGCTATCAACCGTCCGTTAATGCGAAGTGATCGGTATCTTACGAATCTAAAGTTGCTATTACGGATGCCCCACAACAGCGCGATCCGCACTGACGCTACGCGATGCGCTCACGTTTGTAAGTTTGTGGACACCGCGCATTCATACCGTGCCGAAGCGGCCCGGCGACGACTACAACTCGTACCCGAGCGGTCATGCGACCTTCGGCTATCTGTGCGCGATCCTGCTCGCGCAGATGGTCCCCGAGAAGCGCGATGCGCTATTCGCGCGTGAGCGCGAATTCGGCATGAACCGCGTCGTCGACGGCGTCCACTATCCGAGCGATGTCGAAGCGGGTCGCATCGACGGAACGCTCGTCGCGGCGGCGCTGATGGCCAATCCGGATTTTCAGCGCGACTTTGCCGATGCGAAGGCGGAAGTGCGCGCGGCACTGAAGCTCGACTAGTTGCAGGTGTGAACGGTTTTCGGCTCCGCGCGGGACGCGTCATGAAGCAGCAACATGGCCATGTCATACTCCGCGCCCGCATAGGCGGCCCCCGCTATTGACGTCGCCGTTCATGCGGCGACGCACGACCACAGGAAACGACGTCCTCTTGGAAAGCAGAGCAGCGATCAACTACCCCGCGGGGCGCAGACGCCGCATTCTCGTCGTCGAAGATGACGAGCGTGTGAGGCTCGAAGTGTCCACCGCGCTCGAGGACTACAACTTCGCGGTGGAAAGCGTGCCGAGCGGCCATGCCGGCCTGTTGCGCGCGCTCAACGGCGATTTCGACGCAGTCGTGCTCGACCGGATGCTGCCCGACGTGGATGGTCTGTCGATCCTCTCCACGTTGCGCAACGTCGGCAAAGAGACCCCGGTGCTGATACTGAGCGCGCTTTCGGCGGTCGACGAACGCGTACGCGGCCTGCGCGCCGGCGGCGATGATTACCTGACCAAACCATTCGACAGTCTCGAGCTGACCGCGCGCCTCAATGCGCTGCTGCGCCGCCGCTCTTCTTCGGAGCAACCGCTGGTGCTGAGCGTCGGCGATCTCGTGCTCGATATGGGCACGCATCAGGTCCAGCGCGCGGGCGAGTCGATCGAGTTGAAGCCTCGCGAGTACCAGTTGCTCAGATACCTGATGCTGCATACGGAGCAGCCTGTGACGCGCGCGATGCTGTTCGAGTCGGTCTGGAATTACCGCTTCAATGCGCAGACCAACGTGATCGACATGCATATCGGTCACCTGCGCCGCAAGATCAGTCTGAACGGACGGTTTTCGCTGATGATCCACACGGTTCGAAATGTCGGCTATGTCCTCCGTGCCGGCGAATAGGCGTTGGCTGCGCCTGCCGGCGAACAACGTCACATGGCTGCTGATGGTGTTCATCAGTTGCGCGGTCGTGCTGTTCGCGATGCTCTACTGGATGATGCACACGTATCTGCTGCACGAGGTCGATGAACGGCTGCGCGGAGAAGTGGCCGAGTTCAGCTCGATCGGCCGCGCCGAGGCGATCGCCAATATCGCGGCGCTGAGCCGGCGCGACATCGCGAGCAGCCGGCCCTATGGCGTGTTCGACGAAGAAGGCCGCTGGCTCGCCGGCAATATCCATGCGTTGCCGGCCGAGCGCGAGCGCCGGCCGTACTACTACACGCAAGCAATGGACGACGGGCCGCCGTCGCTGGCCAGTCATTTTCGCGGCATCATCGTGCCGACGCGTAGCGGTCTGCGGGTGGTCGTCGGTCACTCGATCGACGAGATCATTCATTTCGACCATACGCTCGTGAAGATCCTGTGCCTCGGGCTCATGCTGACGATTCTGCTTGCCGTCGGCTGCGGCGCCGCGCTTCACGCGATGTCGAACCGGCATATCCGCTCGATGAGTCTGACGGCGCGCGAGATCATGGCGGGTCAACTGAACCGGCGTCTGTCGAATCGCGGCACGCATCACGATCTCGACCGTCTGGCGGAAATCGTCAACCTGATGCTCGATGAAATCGAGCGGCTGGTGGCCGAAGTGCGCGGCGTGTGCGCGGGCATCGCGCACGATCTGCGCACGCCGATGACGCATCTGCGCGCGGGCCTCGAACGCGCGCGGCGGCGCTCGCATACCGTCGACGACTACACGAGCGCCGTCGACACCGCGATCGCGCAATCGGACGTCGTGCTGAACCGTTTCACCGCGCTATTGAGGATCGCGGAGGTCGAAGCGGATGTCAGACGCGCGAGCTTCTGCGACGTGTCGCTGGACACCATCCTGCGCGACGTCGCGGAGTTGTACGAGCCGGTCGCGGAGAACCGTCGTTTGTCGGTCGCGGTGCTTGCGTCCGAACCAGTTTTCGCGCGCGGCGACGTGGATCTGCTGTTCGGCGCTATCGAGAATCTGCTCGATAACGCGCTGAAGTTCACGCCCGGTGGCGGCGCGGTGACGCTGCAAGCAACGCTTGAAGCGGGAAGGCCCGTCGTGCAGGTCGCGGATACTGGACCCGGAATCGAGGCAGGTGAGCGCGATGCAGTCCTGCGTCCGTTCTATCGCAGCAGAAACGGGCAGGAGGCGGCGACTTCGGGGCATGGCGTCGGCTTGAGTCTCGTGGCCGCGATCGCGCGGGTGCACGAGGCCGTCGTGGAGATTCACGACAACACGCCAGGCTGCAGGATCGTGTTGCGGTTCAATGCGGGACTGCCGGCGCGTTGAGGCGAGACGGCGATTGCTCGCGACGGATTTTACGTTGGAGCGTGCCAGAAAAAACGACCTGCCGGATGGCAGGTCGTTTCTTTTGAATCTACTAACCCGCTCAGGACTTCGGCACGAGTGCGACGCCGCGCAGCGCCTGGCCATACGGCGCGGTCTGCATCACGGTGAAGCCCTTCGCCGAGCTCACCGTCGAACCGTTGATGCTCACGGTGATCTTGACGAGCTGGTTCGAGTCGGCGCCCGCATCGAACGCGGTGCCGAGGCTGTTGCCGATCGTCGAGGTCACCGCGTAGATCGTGAACGAACCGTCGCTGTTGACCTGGCCCGTGATGTTGCGCAAGCCGTCAGGCGTCGTCGTATAGCTCGCGCCCTTCGTACCGTACGCGCCGGTCGTGTCCGTCACCGTGTAGGCCGTGCCGAGGTTCAGGCCGGTCGTCAGGTTGGCGAGCGGCTTCCACGTGCCGTTCTGGTTCTGATAGACCCACAGGCCGCCGCTGCCGCTCACCTGGTCGCCCGGCGTGCCGTCGCCTTCGTCGGCGACGAACATGATCGAAGGATTCGACGCGGGGATCCACATCCCGAACGGATAGACCGTGCCGGTCACCTGGCTAGGCGACGTGAGCGCCGTCAGGTTGGTCGCGAGGGCCGTCGGGAAACCCGGCACGATCGTCGTCGCGGCGTTTTGCGGCAACTTGCCGCCATTGGCGAGCGCACCGGTCGCGCCCACCTGGTACACGGTGTTCACGCCATTGCTGCCGCTGCCCTTCGAGACGTACATCGTGCCGTCCGGGCCGACGAACAGGCCGCGGTAGTTGGCGTCCTTGCCGGTTTTGTCGGCTGCCGTCGCGGGCGTGGTCGGCAGACTCGCGATCGAGAAGCCGAACTGGTCGCCGGTCGAGCTGCCGCCCGTGATCGAACCCATCGACGCCAGCGAGCACGCCGTTCCAGCCGGTGCGACCGCGTACGTGCCGGTGCCCGTGCCGGACTGGAATGCGCCGATCACTTGCGTGAACGCGCATTGGCTGCCCGGAGCGATGCTTTGCACGCCGGTGTTCATCGTCAGCATGTCGAGCTGGGCCGTCGTCGGCTTCGGATTCTTGCCCGAATTGCCGGCATTGCCGACGATGTAGTACATGCCGTTGGCGAGCACGGCCGCGCGGCTGTTGTTGCCGGCGTATGCGTTGGTGTTCGTGAACGACAGGCTGTTATCGGCGAAATTCAGCTGCGCGACGGTACGGTAGGTAGGCGTTGCGATGTCGGTATTCGTCGTGTCGACCACGCCTGGCGTATTCGTGTTTGAGATATCGAGCTGGTCGATCGACGCGTTGTAGCCGGTGAAGGTCAGCGATTTCTGATCCAGCGACACGTTCAGCGCGAGCTCCGACTTCGAGGCGAAGCTGGTGGCGAAATTCACGTTGCTTTTCGCGGCCAGCGCGGTGATGTCCAGCGTTTGCGACGGGCTCGTCGCGTTCGGTGCCCACTGGTCCAGATACGCTTCCGACGTCACGCCGAAGTTGGCGTCGTTCGAATCGTTGGTGAATACGTTCGGAAAGCCGCCGGGCGTGACGGCCGTCACGGGCGACGTATTGGTGGTCGTGGGCGTCGCGTTATAAGGCAGCGTGCCGCTCACGACGTACGCCGGATCATAGGCCGTGCGCGAGATCAGCAGGTTGCCAGCCGTGTAGTTGCTGGCGGAAGTCGAGGGCGTCGTCGTCGTGGCCGGGGTGCTGCTCGTGGTGCCTTGCGGCGCGCTCGTGCTCGACGGGTTTTGGGTGCTGCCGCCGCAGCCGTAGATGGCGGAGATCAGAACCGCGATCGGAAGCGCCTTCAGGGTGGTTTGCATTCTGTGTGTTTGAGTAGGGTGGGTGAAATTTTTTGAAAGTTGCAGCCGGTATTGCAAGTCGCGAGGCTACAAACCACCCGTGGCACAAACATGAATCGAAAATTACTAAAAAGATAAGAATGCGCTGGCGCGTTGGCGCGAGTCGTTGCGGGATGCCTGGTGTTTTTTGGCGGCGTTGGAGGGCGGAGGGCAGTGCCTGAACGGAAGGCTACGTTGAGGCGGACGGGAAGAGGCGGCTCGCTTGCCGCACGCGTACCTGTTTGCACACGCGGGCAAAAGAAAAAGAAAAGGGCCGACATGCTTTCGCATGTCAGCCCTCGAATCTTTTGGTAGGCCGTACGGGATTCGAACCTGTGACCAACGGATTAAAAGTCCGCTGCTCTACCAGCTGAGCTAACGACCCAAAAGAGAAGCGAAATTATATCGGCGCACCCATGCCCTGTCAACTCGGCAAGACCGTCGCCCAAAATGAAAAGCCCGGGCATCACTACCCGGGCTTTCCAGCGAGAGGCGCGCGTGGCTATCACTTCGGACACTGCGCGTTACCGCCAACTACATCAAAACGTGATCAATCCGACACCACGATCTACTTGATCTGCGACAGCTTGTTCTGCGCCGACTGCGCGACGTCCGAGCCGGCGTATTGCGCGACGATCTGCTCGAGCGTCTTTTTCGCCGCGGCCTTCTGGCCTTGTTCGAGCTGATTGTTCGCGATCGCGAGCAGCGCTTCCGGTGCACGCGGATGCTGCGGATAGTTCTTTACGACACCTTGCCAGACAGTCGTCGAACCCTTGTAGTCGCGCAGTGCATACAGCGCGTTGCCGAGCCAGTATTGCGCGGTCGGCTGATAGGGGCTGTTCGGATATTTGGAGATGAAGCTGCGGAACGATGCCGCCGCGTTCTTGAAGTCGCCGCTGCGGAATTGCTGTGAAGCCGCGTTGAACGCATCGGTTTCACCCGGCTGCACCTCGCCCTGGACGCCGTCCACCGTCTGTTGCTGCGGCTCGAATTTCTTCAGGCGCGTGTCGAGATCGGTGTAGTAGTCCTTCTGCTGCTTTTGCAGCGTCGTGAGCTGGTTCGCCATGTCCTCGTTCTGTCCGCGCAGCGTCGCGACCTGCTGGTTGAGCTGGTCGAGACGGTTGGACTGATCGAGGATCGTGCGTTGCGCCGCCGATAGCTGGCTCGACAGACTATCGGTCTTCGAGCGCAGATCGAGAATGGCCTGGCGGGCCTGATCGTCGTCGAACATGCCCGCATGGGCGGGCACGGCCATGAGGGCCGTGCCTGCGACGCAGGCCGCTGCGGCAAACCGCAGCCAGGAGAAACGATGCGTCATTCGGCTCACCACCCGTTGACTTACTGTTGATACGCGAGGTCGGCGCGGCGGTTCTGTGCCCACGACGCTTCGTCATGACCCGTTGCCAGCGGCTTTTCCTTGCCGAGGCTCACGGCCTCCATTTGCGAATCCGACACGCCCATCAGCGACAGCGAACGACGCACGGCTTCAGCACGCTTCTGGCCGAGTGCGAGGTTGTATTCGCTGGTGCCGCGCTCGTCGGTGTTGCCCTGGATCAGCACGTGACGCTGCGGGTGGCTCTTCAGATATTGCGCGTGTTGTTGCAGCAGCGGTTGATA
Organism: Paraburkholderia sp. MM5477-R1; assembly: GCF_050436385.1. Classification (NCBI taxonomy): domain Bacteria; kingdom Pseudomonadati; phylum Pseudomonadota; class Betaproteobacteria; order Burkholderiales; family Burkholderiaceae; genus Paraburkholderia; species Paraburkholderia sp. MM5477-R1. The sequence continues at coordinate 654,424 of NZ_JBNDMC010000003.1, read as the reverse complement.
GTCATCCTTCACCGAGTAGCTGTCGAAGTCGAAGTAGATGCTGCGCTTCGCGAGCGGGCTGTTCGGATCGTTCAGCGGGTCGACGTTGACCGTCGCGACGTCGTTCGGGTTCGGTTGGGCCGAGCCCGCGCCCTTGTTGGCGTTTTCGTCGAGCTTGACGCCCGAGTGACATGCGGCCAGTGCACCGACCATCACGACGGCGAATGCGAAACGAAGTTTGGACATCATTTGATTACTCTCCTTGTGTTATTGCATCAACGTTATTGCATAAACGGGCCCCAGGACGGCTCGCGTACGCTGCCCCCCTGAACGGACAGGACCTGCCGAGTGCGACCGTCGGTCGATACTGCGGCCAACACGCCACGGCCGTTCACCTGAGTGGCGTAAAGAATGTACTGACCGTTCGCCGCGAAGCTCGGCGATTCGTCATGTGTCGTGTCCGTCAGGCCCGTGGCGGATCCGCCTTGCAGGTCCTGGATGTACAGCTTGAATGCACCGCCGACGCGCGAGATGTAGGCAAGCTCCTTGCCGTCAGGACTCACACGCGGGCTGGTGTTGTAGCTGCCCGTAAACGTGACGCGTTGCGCGCCGCCCGCGCTTTCACCTTGCGCCGGCATCTTGTAGATCTGCGGTGCGCCGCCGCGGTCGCTCGTGAAATAGATCCACTGACCGTCAGGAGAGTAGGTCGGCTCGGTGTCGATCGAGCTGCCTTGCGTCAGACGACGCAGACCGCTGCCGTCCGCGTTGACCGCGAAAATCTGCGTATTGCCGGTACGCGACAGCGCGACGGCGAGCGTGCGGCCATCCGGCGACCACGCCGGCGCACTGTTGTTGCCCTTCTGGTCCGATACGACGATGCGCCGGGCCCGTGGGCAGGTCGTGGATATAGACGATCGGCTTCTTCTTCTCGAACGACACGTAAGCGACCTTGGTGCCGTCGGGCGACCAGGCCGGCGAGATGATCGGCTCGGGGCTCGACAGCGCGATGTGCGCGTCCTGACCGTCCGAATCCGAGATCTGCAGCTGGTAGCGGTTGCCCGACTTGATCACATACGACAGGCGCGTGGCGAACACGCCGCGATTGCCCATCAGCTTGGCGTAAATGTAGTCCGCGACCTTGTGCGCGCTCATGCGCAGACCGCTTTCCGGGCTCACCAGCACGAGGCCGCCGAGGCTTTCGCCCTTGACCGTGTCGTACAGCTTGAAGCGCACTTCGTACTGGCCGTTCGGCAGGCGGTTCACGCTGCCCGCGACGAACGCGTTGGCGCCCTTCGCCTTCCATGCGCCGAGGTCGACGGAATCGGTCTCGGACACCGGCGTCGAGCCTGCGTCGATATTCGTGAATTTGCCGCTGCGTTGCAGATCCTGACGCACGATCGTGCTGACCTGCTGCGGGGAGTTCGCTTCATTGGCGAAATTCGCCGTTGCGATCGGAAACTGAGTGGATCCGACGCCCGTCACGAGGACGTTGAGTTGTGCGTTGGCGGCGCCGCCGACGGCGATCAGGCACGTTGCCACGAGTGTTCGCAGGCCTAGCTTGGTCATCAAACTCATGCTGTATGGGTTCCTCAAAACGGTTTTACTTAATACTCGAAGACAGCAGACAGACCGGAAAACGGCTATTTCGTTCCCGCGCAACGCCGCGCCGGGTGGGGCGCGGCGTTGGCCGCTGGTCGGCTGTCAGCCTGCACATCAAGCCGCCGGACGCAGCGTGATAGTGAAGTAGTCCGGCGTCTTGCCATTGACGTCCCGAGGCATCGGATCGGAGGCTTTCACCGCCCGCAACGCGGCGGCGTCCCACGCGGCGTTGCCGCTGCTGTGGGTAATGTTTGCGCTCAGCTGATTGCCGTCCGGCGAACAACGCACGGCGATCACGGTCTCGAGACCTTCCGTTTCGCCGCCCCAGTTCACATGCTGAAGCACCAGCCGTCGTACCTTGTCCGCGTAACCCGGCGATGCCGCCGTGCCGCCCGAGCCGCTACCCGTTCCGCTCTTGCCCAGTCCGTTGCTGCTCGAACTGCTGCCGCCCACGCCGCCAGCCAGACCCTGCATCTGCGCTAGCCGCGCGCGACGTTCGTTGTCGAGCTGCTTTTTCGCCTGCGCGGCCGCATCGGCTTGCGCCTTGGCCTTCGCCGCTTTCTCCGCCTCAGCCTTCTTCTGCGCTTCTGCCTGAGCCTGCTTTTGCTGCTGCTCCTGCTGTTCTTTCAGTTGCTGTTGCTTCTGCTGCTCGGCGAGCTGCTGTTGCTTGAGCTTCTCGGCCTGCTGCTGTTGCTGCTGTTGCGCCTGCTGCTGCTGCTTGAGCTTCGCGGCCTTCTGCGCCGCGAGTTGGGCCGCCTGTTCGGCCGCCAGCTGTTGCTGCCGCTTCGCTTCCGCTTCCTGCTGCTCTTTCAGCTTCAGCTGGCGCTGCTGTTCGGCCAGTTGGGCCGCGCGAGCCGCTTCCTGCTGCTGGCGCTTCTTTTCCTGCAGCGCGATGTCGGCCTGTTCGTCGCGCACGGGCGGAGCAGGGGCGACCGGCGTGGGCGGCGGCGTGACGACGGGACGCGGAATCGCCGAATCCGGCACCTCTGTCCACAGTTCCGCCTGCTCGCCCTCGGGCGTGCTGTTCTGCCATTGGATGCCGCGATACAGGAAGAATCCGAGCAGCGCATGCATCACCAGCGCGAACAGAAAAGCTCGCCCGGTGCCGCGTTCACGCGGCGGCTGAAGCGGGTATTCGGAGTTCTTGCGGATCATTGCGATTTGACGAGCAATCCGACGCGCTTGACGCCCCGAGCCTTCAGCTCGGACATCACGTTCATCACGACTTCGTATTTCACGGTTTTGTCGGCGGCGATCACGACGGGCTGATCGGGGTGCGATTGTGCCCGATCGGCGATGAAACCGTTGAGGCCAGCCTTCGTCATGTCTTCCTGCTGCTGCGCGCCGGAGTCGTCCTTGTACTTGACGCTCATATTGCCGTCCGCGCGGATGTTGACGATGACGGGCGGCGTCTGCTGTTGGGGCGCCGCGCCGCCGACGGTCGGCAGATTGACGATCGACGGCGCGACGAGCGGCGCCGTGACCATGAAGATCACTAGCAGCACGAGCATCACGTCGATGTACGGCACGACGTTGATGTCGGCCATTGCGCGACGCGAGCGCGAGCCGCGCATGCTGGAGGAACGGGAGCCTGCCATCATGGCCTCCTCAGTGTGCCTGGCGCTGCAGGATGTTCGAGAACTCTTCGATGAAGGTTTCGAAACGGATCGCCAGACGGTCGATGTCGTGCGCGTAGCGGTTGTAGGCGACCACGGCCGGAATTGCGGCGAACAGGCCGATCGCGGTGGCGGTCAGGGCCTCGGCGATGCCCGGCGCGACGTTCGCGAGCGTGGCCTGCTGCACGTTGGCGAGGCCGCGGAACGCATTCATGATCCCCCACACCGTGCCGAACAGACCGATATACGGGCTGACCGAACCGACCGACGCGAGGAACGCCAGATTCGCTTCGAGAACGTCCATTTCGCGTTGGAACGCCGCGCGCATCGCGCGCCGGGCGCCGTCGAGAATCGCGCCCGAATCGTTCAGGCGCTTCTCTTTGCCCTTCAGGAATTCCCGCATGCCGGACTCGAAAATCCGCTCGAGCGCGCCGATCCTGTGACGGTTGTTCGCGGCGCTCTGATACAGCGCCTGCAGGTCGCCGCCCGACCAGAAATCACGCTCGAAGCGTTCAGTTTGCGCGCGCGCCCGGCGAATCGCAAACCACTTGCGGAAGATGAAAGTCCAGGAGAGTAGCGACAGCAACAGCAGCAGAGCCATGACGGCCTGGGCCAGCAGGCTCGCGTTGAGTACGAGTGAAACGATCGACAGATCTTGTGTAGTGTTCATAAAGGTTCGTTTTAACGTCCCGGGAAGGGGGCGTCCGGCTGCAAGGCCGCTTCAAGCTTGCCGTGGGCAAAACGGAAGCTTCGGCGGTATCGAAGCCGAACCATGCTTTGTGTTACCTGACCGGTATGAGTTCACTGGCCCCGTAACAACGAGGCTCAGGGATCGTCCGTTGACATGCCGCCGTCGTTCAGTCAGCGCTCTCGCTAGTGCCCGGCCCGTGCCGCAGCGCGGCGAGAACCGACGGCGGGATCGCGGCTGGCCGCAGCGTCGCGCGGTCCACACAGCCAATCCGGACCGAACCGGTGGCAAGCAGCGTGCCTTCGCGCCATGCTTCCTGCACGAAGTCTACCGAAGCTCGGCCAAGACGCTCGATCCGGCTGATAATTTTCACGATGTCGTCGAGTCTGGCCGGAGCCCGGTAATCGACCGCGGTACTGCGCACGATGAAAATCGTGTCGTTTTCTTCCGCAAGCCGGTGCTGGTCGACGCCGCACGCGCGCAGCCATTCGGTGCGAGCGCGTTCGAAAAACTTCAGGTAATTGGCGTAAAACACGATGCCGCCGGCGTCGGTATCTTCGTAGTACACGCGGATGGGCCACGTATAGCCGATTTCCGTGCCTGGCTGGCTGGTCGACATATTCATGCGGCGCATTCTACCGGAACGCACAACCCGGGGTCTGTTTCGAAGTGTGAGTTGCTTGTGGCGGGCGTCGGCGGCGATGGGAGCCGGCTTTGCCGGCCGCCCGCCTTCAAACTCAGCCGCGATGCACGGACAGACCGGCGAACGACTGCGCGACCGGCATCAGCTCGATCGTGTTGATGTTGACGTGGGCTGGGCGCGTGGCGATCCAGTAGATGGAATCGGCGATGTCTTCGGCCGTCAGCGGCTGCACGTTTTCGTAGACCTTGGCGGCCTTGTCGTCGTCGCCGCGATAACGCACGTTCGAGAATTCGGTGCCGCCGCACAGGCCCGGCTCGATGTCGGTCACGCGCAGCGCGGTGCCGGCGAGGTCGGCGCGCAGGTTCAGGCTGAACTGGCGCACGAACGCCTTGGTCGCGCCGTACACGTTGCCGCCCGCGTACGGCCAGCGGCCCGCCACCGAACCCAGATTGAAGATATGCCCGCGGTTGCGCTCGACCATGCCGGGCAACAGCGCATGCGTGACCTGCGCGAGGCCCGTGCAATTGGTCTCGATCATGGTGTTCCATTCATCGAGACTTGCCTTGTGAGCCGGCTCGGTGCCGAGCGCGAGGCCGGCGTTGTTGACGAGCACGTCGATCGCGGCGAAGTCCGCCGGCAGGGAGGCGGGCACGGCTTCGACGGCGGCGCGATCGCGCACGTCGAGCTCGTACGGCAGCAGCGCGTCGCCGAGCTCGTCGGCGAGTGCTTGCAGACGGTCCTTGCGGCGTGCCGTGGCGACGACACGATGGCCGCCCTTGACGAACGAGCGGGCGATGGCGGCGCCGAATCCGGCCGACGCTCCTGTGACAAACACGATCATTGCAGTTCCCTGGTCGGTAAGAGACAAAGGCCCAAAGCCTACTTCCAATGGCACGCTGCGGCAAGGATGCACGAGCCGGATCGGCGGCTGCCGCGGCGGCGCGCAACGGGTGCGCGGCGCGACCGGCGCGCTTTCCTCAGATGGTTGCGCAGCGGGGCCGCCAAACCGTCCGGAGGCCCCGCCAGCGGCCGCCGGAGCACCCGCAAGCCGGTTGCCTATTCGGGCCTCTTCCAATACACTAACGCGCTCGACCCTGCGTGACTGGCGATAGAACCGAGTCGTCCGACTCAGCCGATTCAACCAATCGGGTTCAAGGTGGAACAACCCACCGTGAAGCGCAGGGTGCCGTTTTGCCGTTCGCCTGGGCAGCCGTGAACCGCGCGCATTAATCTGCGCTGACGGTGGCTGGCTCGCCTCGCGTGTGCGGCGACTCTCCACTCGCCACGTCAGGGCAAGCCTCGCCGCCCAAAGCGCTGCGTACCCCGCTGTGTACCCTCTACGCAGGATTCGGCGCACGATCCGGTCAACCTGAAAACACTCAACGGAACCCGTATGTTTGACAGAGCCCAAAACACCATCGCCAACGTCGATCCTGAACTCTGGAAGGTCATCGAGCAGGAAAACCGCCGTCAGGAAGAGCACATCGAACTGATCGCGTCGGAAAACTACACGAGCCCGGCCGTGATGGCCGCGCAAGGCTCGCAACTCACGAACAAGTACGCCGAAGGGTATCCGGGCAAGCGCTATTACGGCGGCTGTGAATACGTCGACGTTGCCGAGCAGCTGGCGATCGACCGCGTGAAGCAGCTGTTCGGCGCCGAAGCCGCGAACGTGCAGCCGAACTCGGGCTCGCAGGCGAACCAGGGCGTGTTCTTCGCGATGCTCAAGCCGGGCGACACGATCATGGGCATGAGCCTCGCGCACGGCGGCCACCTCACGCACGGCTCGCCGGTCAACATGTCGGGCAAGTGGTTCAACGTGGTCAGCTACGGTCTGAACGAAGCCGAAGACATCGACTACGACGCCGCCGAGAAGCTCGCGCAAGAACACAAGCCGAAGCTGATCGTAGCGGGCGCGTCCGCGTTCGCGCTGCGCATCGATTTCGAACGCATGTCGAAGATCGCGAAGTCGGTCGGCGCGTACTTCATGGTCGACATGGCGCACTACGCCGGTCTCGTCGCCGCGGGCGTTTATCCGAACCCGGTGCCGCACGCCGATTTCGTCACCACCACCACGCACAAGAGCCTGCGCGGCCCGCGCGGCGGCGTGATCCTGATGAAGGCCGAGTTCGAGAAGCCGATCAACTCGGCGATTTTCCCGGGCATCCAGGGCGGTCCGTTGATGCACGTGATCGCCGCGAAGGCCGTCGCGTTCAAGGAAGCGCTTTCGCCGGAATTCAAGGCGTATCAGCAGCAGGTCGTCGAGAACGCGCGTGTGCTTGCTGAAACGCTGGTCAAGCGCGGTCTGCGCATCGTGTCGGGTCGCACCGAAAGCCACGTGATGCTGGTCGACCTGCGCGCGAAGAAGATCACCGGCAAGGCTGCGGAAGCGGCACTCGGCGCGGCACACATCACGGTCAACAAGAACGCGATCCCGAACGATCCGGAAAAGCCGTTCGTGACCTCGGGTATCCGCCTCGGTTCTCCGGCCATGACCACGCGCGGCTTCGGCGTGAAGGAAGCCGAGCAGGTCGGCAACCTGATCGCCGACGTGCTGGACAACCCGGAAGATGCCGCGACGATCGAGCGCGTGAAGGTTCAGGTGGCCGATCTTACCAAGCGCTTTCCGGTCTACGGCTAAACCATGCATTGCCCCTTCTGCCGCCATGCCGATACGCAAGTCGTCGACTCGCGCGTATCCGAAGACGGCGCGACGATCCGCCGGCGCCGCCGCTGCCCGGCCTGCGACAAGCGTTTCACGACGTATGAGCGGGTCGAGCTGGCGTTGCCGTCGGTCGTCAAGAAGGACGGCACGCGCACGGAATTCGATCGCCGCAAGATCGTCGCGAGCATGCAACTGGCGCTGCGCAAGCGCCCGGTTGCGGTGGACGCGATCGAAGCGGCTGTCGCCCGTATCGAGTATCAGCTGCTCGGCAGCGGCGAGCGCGAGGTGCGTAGCGAGCGCCTCGGCGAACTCGTGATGAACGAGTTGCGCGCGCTCGACACGATCGCTTACGTCCGTTTCGCTTCCGTGTACCGGCGCTTCGAAGACGTCTCCGAATTCGAGGACGTGATCGAGGAATTCCGCCGCGCCTCTTCCCCGCCCAAGCCTTCCCGCAAGCGCTGAGCGCACGCGTGTCGCAGCTGAGCTGCGGTCATTCGCATCCATCGCCTCGCGCATTTCGCGCTTTTTTTCACGCATCGCTTCTCCCGCCTCCGTGATCGATCGTCACGTGCATTGTTGCGCGCGCTAACGTCTGAATGCCACCTGGCCATTCGGACGATGGTCGGCGCGCTCGCAAATCGCTAGATTGGCTGCATCCGTTCGTAACGCTCAGGGATGCAGATGAAATTCCAGGGGATTTGCCGGCCATCGCGCGCCGGTTTCACACTCGTCGAAACGCTGGCGGTGATAGCGCTCGTGATGCTGATGGCCGTGATGGCGGTGCCGTCGTTCGCCGCATGGCATATGCGCGATCAGGTCGACGCGCGCTCGAAGGCGCTGCTGTCCACGTTCGCCTACGCGCGCAGCGAGGCGCTGCGGCGCGGTGCGCGCATCACGGTGTGCCGCGTCGATGCAGCGCGCGTCTGTCTCGCGTCGGGCCAAGCCTGCGCCGGCGGCATCGCCGACTGGGCCTGCGGCTGGGCCGTATTCGCCGAACGTGGCGGCAAGCCGTCGTTGTTGCGCGCGCAGCCGGCGCTCGCGGCGGTGAGCATCGCCGGCGTGCAGACGGATATGACGTTCACGCCGCCGGCTGGGCAACTGATCGGCGCGTTTCGAAGTTTTGATATCGCACCGCGAAGCCCATCGAAATCGATGCAGGGGAACTCGTGGCGGCGCTGCATCAGTGTCGCGGCAGGAGGTCGCGCGCGGATCTCGGAGGGCGCGTGCGGAGCGACGTCATGAGACAGCCCGCATTCAAGACCGGTTTGCGTGTGCACGCATCGAGATGGAATGGCAGCTCGTTGATCGAGGTGATGCTGGCGGTCGCGTTGGTCGCGGTGAGCGCGCTGGGTTTGATCGCGGTTCAGGTGTGGATCGCACGCGAAGCGCGCGCGATGACGCTGCGCGAGAGCGCCGCGTGGATAGCCGACTCGATTGCCGAAGCGACGCGCACGCCTTCCACGGGCGATGTCGCGCTCAATCAATGGCGCACCTGGGCGAGCGTTCTGCTGCCGCACGGCGACGCATCGATTGGCGAGAGCGGCGCGGTCGCGGCGGCGCGCGTGACGTGGGCGTCCGTGCGGGACCGGCCCGCTTTGGGCGATGCGAGCGCCCAGCCGGCGGAGCCTTGCGGCGACGTCGATGCACCGGCTGGATCGTCGTGTGTCGCGTTGGCGTTCGCGAAATGAAGCGGCCGCATTGCCCACTCGGTCATACGCTAATCGAATTCCTGATCGCGATGGCGCTCGGGTTGCTCGTGATCGCGGGCGCCGTGTCCCTTTACACGGCGCAGCGCAACGCGTTCGTGCAGGCGAGCAACGCGACCCGGATTCGCGAAGCGGGCTTGACCGCGCTGATGCTGATCGGCCAGCAATTGCAGATGGCCGGCTTCGTCCCTGCCAATGTCATTGGCTACAACGCGGCGCCTGCGCTATTCGGCTGCTCGGGCGGTCGTCCGACCGGCGCCGACGACAGCCTCGCTTGCACCGCCTTGAGCACCGGCTCGGATGGCGTCGCGATCCGTTACGTCGCAGACGTCGTATCGACATGGCCATCGTCGAGCGGTCAGGTCACCGACTGTGTCGGACAGGCCGTCAAAAGCAGCGACGCGGTCCTTGGCGATGAGGGCGCGCCGGTGGTCAATCGCTACTTCGCCAACGTCAGCGGCTCGACCGGCGAGCCGGAGCTTTACTGCGTGGGCAGCGGCAACGCGGGGTCCGCGCAGCCGCTGATCGAAGGCGTCGAGCGCGTGCGGTTGCGCTACTGGCTGGACGGCGCGGCGGATGCGGTGAATGCGTCGGCCGTGGCGGCGGATCAATGGGCGAACGTCGTTGCGGTCGATGTCTGCGTGCTGGTGCGCGGCGCGCCGCAAGGACAGCGTTCGAAGTACATCGACTGCGATGGCGTGAGTACACTCGGTACCGACCTGCGGCCTCGACAGGTGTTTTCCCGCCGCGTTGCGCTGCGTAATCGCGCGGAGGCGTCGTCGTGATGGATCGCGGCACAGCAACGCAACGCGGCCGCGCGTACGACATATGCGGCGGGCCAGGCGGAACAGCGAAACACTTAGGTTGGCGAAATTGTCAGGGCGGTGCCCGACGGGCGCATCAACGCGGCGTCGTGCTAGCCATCGTGCTGTTGATCTCGGCCATGATGCTCGCCACGTCCGCGATATGGTTCGAAACATCGCTCGCGGCCGCTCGCGCGGCGACCAATGTGCGCGACTATCTGCAGGCTTTCCACGCGGCGGATTCGGCGCTGAGCTGGTGCGAGCGCAACGTGCTATCGGCAAGTGGCGACGCGCGCGATGCACCGCTCACATCCGGCGAGCCGACTCAATGGAGGCTTGAAACCGCTTTCGACGCAGGCGCCATCACGCCTGTGGCGCAATGGCCGGGATCATCGCGCGCGCCGCAATGCCTGATCGAGCCTTGGCGTCTCGCGAGTCGACCCAACGCCAGCGCTTATCTGCTGACCGCGCGCGGCTTCGGGCGGAGCAGCGAGTCGCAGGTCTGGTTGCAGATGGAGGTCGTGACCGAAGATGGCGCGATCGAACGTCATTGGCGGCGCGTTGCAGCAAGACCATTCTGAGGAACGCACCGACTGGACACGTATGAAAAGGCCGAACACATCCGCATTCACGCTGCTCGAACTCGTGATCGCGCTCGCGATTGCCGCCACGCTCGCCGCGTTTGCGATCCCCTCGTATCGCAGCCACATTGCGCGCACGCATCGCATCGATGCGGCGTCGGCGTTATATCGGGCTGCGCAATTCGTCGAGGCCGCGGCGAGCGATGGCGTGCCGGCCTTGCCACCGGGTATCGATCAGGCGCCGCAGTTCGGCGCCCCGGTGTATCGAGTGCGCGTGCTGCCCGCGGACGACACGAACGGCGGCTATTCGATCGAAGCGGCGCCCGCGGAAGCGGGCCCGATGCGCGACGACCCGTGCGGCACGTTCACGCTGGATGCGACGGGTCAGCGAGGCAATAGAAACGATGCGAGCGGCGCGATGCCCACGAGCAGCGAATGCTGGAATACCAGTTAGCGGGTGATTGAAGTCCGACACGCGCAACCTTGCGAGCGGGAGGTCCGATAGATCGCTGCCACTCGCAGCGGCCACGACCTCAATAGCCGCTTCGCAACGAATCGTCCTGCGCCGCCGGCGACTGCGCCGTAGCGGAAGCCGCCGCGGCCGCCCGCGCCGCCGCCGACTCGTTCTTCATCTGTTGCCAGATCCGGAACGCTTCCCACGCGCCGAGCGCAAGGCTGCCCCACTTGAGCACGGGCTTAGCGCTCGCGACGACCCTCGCGCGCAGCGGTTTGGCGAGCAACAGCGAAGCGATCGAGCTGATGAACGGGTACTGCTTGAGCAACGCGCCGATCGTGCCCGCGTTGAGCACGCTCGCCTTTGGCCCTTTACCGACGCGCACGCCGCCAAAGCCGGGGATCACGAACCTGAGCCAGCTGAAATGCGTGACGGCCTGGCGCAGTTCGAAGGTGGCCCGTGCGAGCTCGACGCGCTCGACGTCGGCGCGCACGAGCAGCAATTCCTTGCGCAGCGCCCGCAGATGCGGCGCGCTCAGATCCTTCGACGGATGGCGCTTGTTACGAAAGGCGGTATCAGGACGGGAGGGGCTCATGGCGTGTCGGCGGCAGTGAGGGTGAGGCGATGGATCGGATGCAGACGAACTTTCCCATCAGTCGCGGCTGCGAAACGCTTCGCGATCCTTTTCGAACTCCGCGATGGTCGCTTCGAATATCATCGGCGCGTTGCGCAAACCGCTGCGCGCCTTCAGCGCACAGGCGAGCCCGGCAATCGCGTAGACCGCGGTGATGCCGGCAAGCGCCTGCCATCGGTAGGTGTCCCAGAAGGTAATGGCGACGAGTGCGGTCAACGCGATCAAGGCCATCGTGGCGAGCATCGTCGCGGCAAGACCGAGAAACAGCACGCCGAGCAGGCGGTCTTTTTCCTCGGCGAGTTCGATGCCCACCAGTTCGAGCCGCGTCTGCAGGATCGCAAACACGGAACTGAGAATACGGCGCAACGGGCTGCGTTCTGCGCGCTGCGAGTGTGTTTCGGTCGTCATGGCTGTGGGCGTTGCGCGTGAGGGCCTGGCCGGCGCGTGCGCGCCAGCAGAAGGGGACCGGCGAGGCTCGCGCCGGTCCGCCCGTGTCGCCGGTGCGCCGGACATACCTGCTCCGGCGGCCTCACCGGCCTTTACTTGCGATTGATCAGCAGACCGACCACCACGCCGATGCCCGCGGCGATGCCGATCGACGCCCACGGATGCTCGTGCACGTAGTCGTCGGTGGCGCGAGCGGCCTTCTTGCCTTTTTCGACGACCACGACCTGAACGTCGGCTGCCTTTTCTTTCGCCTGCTTCAGGCGCGTCAGCGCGGTTTCGCGCAGTTCCGACGCGCGTTCGCCGGTAGCGCTCGCGGCCTGTTTCAGCAGGTCTTCAGCGTCCGCGAGGACGGTTTTGATATCCGACATCAATCTCTCCTTGTTGACTTCCGACATTGACAGCTCCCTTTGTCTCACGCTACGCGTAAATCGTAACCAAAGAAACGGTCGCTGGCGAGCATAGTGCCGGTTGCATGCCGCCGCTGCACGATTCGTTCCCGCCAGCGCGTGGCGTCAAGACACCCGTTTGAGGGCACTCTGCTCCAGACCGGTATCTGGATTGAGTTGATCTGTCCCGCAAAGTTTCCGTCAAACGGGAGAAAATTACAAAAACACATAAAGTACTGACGCGATGTTGGTTCGCCATGTACCACCGCGGCCTTATGCTTTATCGTGACTGGCCGCCGCGGGCGCACGCCCGCGACCTTATCCGCATACCTTCCGAATACCTACAGGAGATGCACTATGAGTCTACGTCTTGGCGACATTGCGCCGGATTTCGAACAGGAGTCGAGCATTGGCCGCATCAGGTTTCACGAGTGGCTCGGCAATAGCTGGGGCGTGCTGTTCTCGCATCCGGCCGACTTCACGCCGGTCTGCACGACCGAGCTGGGCCTGACCGCGAAGCTCGCGGGCGAGTTCGAAAAGCGCAACGTGAAGACGATCGCGTTGTCGGTCGACAGCGCGGAGTCGCACAAGGAGTGGATCAAGGACATCAACGAGACGCAGGCCGCCAACGTCGGTTTTCCGATTCTCGCGGACGGCGATCGCAAGGTCTCCGGGCTGTACGACATGATTCACCCGAACGCGAACGAAACGTTCACGGTGCGCTCGCTGTTCGTCATCGATCCGAACCGGAAGGTGCGTCTGATCATCACGTACCCGGCGAGCACCGGCCGCAACTTCGACGAAGTGCTGCGCGTGATCGATTCGCTGCAACTGACCGACAGTCACTCGGTCGCAACGCCGGGCAACTGGCAGCAGGGCGATGACGTCGTGATCGTGCCGTCGCTGAAGGACGAGGAAGTCATCAAGCAGAAATTCCCGAAGGGCTACAAGGCGTTGCGTTCGTACCTGCGCCTGACGCCGCAGCCGAACCGGTAAGCGGCGCGGCATGAACCAAAAAGCCGGTTCGAAGGAACCGGCTTTTTTGCATTATCGATACACCAGCATCGGAATCAGAAGAACGCCTGAATACCGGTCTGCGCACGGCCGAGGATCAGCGCGTGAACGTCGTGGGTGCCTTCGTAGGTGTTGACGACCTCGAGGTTCACCAGATGACGCGCGACGCCGAACTCGTCCGAAATGCCGTTGCCGCCGAGCATGTCGCGCGCGAGGCGGGCGATGTCGAGCGCTTTGCCGCACGAATTGCGCTTCATGATCGAGGTGATTTCGACCGCGGCCGTGCCTTCGTCCTTCATGCGGCCGAGGCGCAGTACGCCTTGCAGCCCGAGCGTGATTTCGGTCTGCATGTCGGCGAGCTTCTTCTGGATCAGTTGGTTCGCGGCGAGCGGCCGGCCAAATTGCTTGCGATCGAGCACGTACTGACGCGCGATGTGCCAGCACGCTTCAGCCGCGCCGAGCGCGCCCCAGGCGATGCCGTAGCGCGCCGAGTTCAGACACGTGAACGGACCGCGCAGGCCGCTGACACCCGGCATGATGTTCTCTTCCGGCACGAACGCTTCGTCGAGCACGATTTCGCCGGTGATCGACGCTCGCAGACCCACCTTGCCGTGGATCGCCGGTGCCGACAGACCCTTCCAGCCCTTCTCGAGAATGAAGCCGCGGATGTTGTCCTGGCCGTCTTCCTCGAGCTTCGCCCACACGACGAACACGTCGGCGATCGGCGAATTGGTGATCCACATCTTCGAGCCCGACAACGAGTAGCCGCCATCGACCTTCTTCGCGCGCGTGACCATGCTGCCCGGATCGGACCCGTGGTTCGGCTCGGTCAGGCCGAAGCAGCCAATCCACTCGCCGCGCGCGAGCTTCGGCAGATATTTTTCCTTCTGCGCGTCCGAGCCGAATTCGTAGATCGGCACCATCACCAGTGACGACTGCACCGACATCATCGAGCGATAGCCGGAGTCGACGCGTTCCACTTCACGCGCGATCAGCCCGTACGCGACATAGTTCAGACCGGGGCCCCCGTACTGTTCGGGAATCGTCGGACCGAGCAGGCCAAGCTCGCCCATTTCGCGAAAGATCCCGATATCGGTCTTTTCGTGGCGGAACGCCTCCAGCACGCGCGGCAGCAGCTTGTCCTGCGAGTAAGCCGCAGCAGCATCGCGCACCATACGTTCGTCTTCGGTGAGTTGCTGATCCAGCAGCAACGGGTCTTCCCAGTGAAACTGCGCGGCTACGGCCATGACGTATCTCCTGATTTCTCGCTCAGAACCCGCTTGACTAGAGTTCCGCTTTGCGAAACAATGTTTTGCAAATGACGCCCGAGTGTATCACCCTATGACGCCGCCATCCACTTTCTCCGCTTCGCTCGACGAACGCAAATTCGTCGTCGCCCTTGCTCGCGGGCTGGACCTGTTGCGCGCGTTCCGGCCAGGCGAGACGATGCTCGGCAATCGGGATTTCGTCGAACGCACGGGTTTGCCGAAGGCAACCGTGAACCGGCTCGCCTACACGCTGACCGTGCTCGGCTATCTGCGGCTGGACGAAAGACACGGCAAATATGCGCTCGACGCGGGCGTGCTGTCGCTCGGTTTCGCGCTGCTGTCGGGCACCGACATGCTCGAACTGGCACGCCCGCACCTGCGCAGCCTGGCGCGCGAGGTCGGCGCGGCGGTCTCGCTCGGGTGCCGGGACGGGCTCGACATGGTGTATCTGGAGACGATTCGCAGCGAAACCGCATTGACGCTCGGCCTGGCATCCGGCTCGAAACTGTCGATGCTGACGAGCTCGATGGGCCGCGCCTATCTCGCCGTGCAGCCGCCCGACGCGCGTACCGCGTTACTCGCGGAACTGAAAAAAGCGGCTGGCAGAGTGGGGGCGATGCTCGTCGCCGAAGCCGAACAGGAGATCGCCGCGTTCGCGACCGAGCGATGCTGCTACTCGTTTCGTGCGTGGCATGACGACGTGAACGCAGTCGCGGTGCCGTTTCGCGAGCCGCGCGAAAACCGCTGGCTCGTGCTCAGCTGCAGCGGGCCGGCGTCGTCGATGGGGGAGGAAGTGTTTCGCGAGAATGTCGCGCCGCGCCTGAAGGCGCTCGCGGCGCGGCTGGGGGAGCCGGGCTGAGGTAATGCCGGGGCGCCCCGGCTAACCGGGCCCCCACCGTGTCACGCCGCCCGGTCGTGATAATGCGCGTTGAATAATGGCCCTTGCACGAACCGCACGTCGTACTGCTGTAGCGCGGAGAATTGCGCCTCATCCATCACGCGATTGAAAATCAGCGGCACCCGCAGCCGGCCCGCGTAGCCGACGAGCGGCTTCACGGTCGCGTCGCGCAATGCGGCCGCCGCATCCATCTTGATGAAGTCGAGCCGCGCGGTTTCGGATACCGACAGGATCTGCCCCGCGTTCGACAGATTGCCCGCCACCTTGAACCCGTAGTGCTGATAGCTGCGCGTCAGATAGCCCAGGAACGTCTTGTGTGCGACCGCCGCCGCCGGCAATTCGATCACGATGCGCGTCGGACTCAAATTGAACGAGGTCAGCACGCTCGAAAAATGCCGGCCGTGGTCGTACTTCACGCTCTTCAACAGCCTCTCGTGCACCCGCAGAAACAGCAACCCGTGCCGTTGCGGGCCGAAGAAGTTGATTGCGTGCAGCGCGCGCGACATGCGGTCTAGCGCGACCAGCTGCTGATCGTCGGCGATGTTGTCGAACGGATCGAACACCTCGAATGGCGGCGCGTCGAGCCGGTGCGTGACCGCCTGAAAGCCGAGTTCATCACCGAAGCGGTCGACCCCTTCCGCGCCGCATGACAGCGACTGCGCAAGCCCGTGCACGCTGATGTCGAAGATCGGCTCGTAGGCACTCGTGAGCTCGATGCCGTCGAAATGTGCGAGCGCGATGCCGGCGTGCCCGCCTTGTCCCATTGCCAGATGCTCGCCGAGAAACGGGTGATGAGCGGCGCGGGCGATCAGATCGGGGATGGTCGGCGAAATCATGAAGGCAAATGAAAGGCGACGATGAACGCGCACCGGGCGCGTGGCAGCGCGACGCGATGGCCGCATTCACTGATGGTAGCAGTACGCGCCCTGCGCAGATTAACAAAATGCTCATATCGTTATTGGCCTCACGCTTATCGGCCGGGGCTGAGCGCGGAATGACGAGGTTCGCCGGCGTGTTTCCGAGGGTATACGTTAGTTTCACTATTCATAATTCGTTTTACTATTCGTAAAACACAATTTTAGCTAGCCTGAGGGGACGACCCAATGCTGATCGCGTTGAACTGGTCGAATGCCGCGCTGTTTCATGCGGCGGCGCTGCCGGTGCTGTGCTCGGCGCTGCTGGTGGTCGTGCTCGCCGGTGCGACGCGGCAACCCAGCCGCGCGTCCGAAGCGGAGCCGGTCTGAGCCTGACTGCAAAGATCACGTATCAACCGGGAAAGAATCGGGCAACTCGCGGAGAACCTTGTATGGATACCTCAACACGTACGCCGGCCGACGAATGCCTGCGTCCTGAAATCGAGCCCGGCTATCAGTCGGGTTTCGCGAATGAATTCGCGACCGAGGCATTGCCGGGCGCGCTGCCGACCGGCCGCAATTCGCCGCAACGCGCGGCCTATGGTTTGTATGCCGAACAGATTTCGGGCACGGCGTTTACGGCGCCACGCGGTCACAACCGTCGCTCGTGGCTGTACCGGATTCGTCCGGCCGCCATGCACAAGCCGTTCACGTCGATGCCGTCGGAGCGGCTCGTCGCGAACTTCGCCGAGTTGCCGCCGACGCCGCCGAACCAGCTGCGCTGGGACCCCCTGCCGATGCCCAGCGAACCGACCGATTTCATCGACGGCTGGGTCACGATGGCGGGCAACGGCTCGGCCGAAGCGATGAGCGGTTGCGCGATCCATCTGTACGCGGCGAACCGCTCGATGCACGATCGCTTCTTCTACAGCGCCGACGGCGAACTGCTGATCGTGCCGCAACAGGGGCGCCTGCATATCGCGACCGAAATGGGCCGAGTCGATGTCGAGCCGTTCGAGATCGCGGTGATTCCGCGCGGCGTGCGCTTCGCGGTCAGCCTGCCGGACGGCAGCGCGCGCGGGTATATCTGCGAGAACTTCGGTGCGCTGCTGCGTCTGCCGGAACTGGGGCCGATCGGCTCCAACGGTCTCGCGAATCCGCGCGATTTCCTGACGCCGCACGCCGCATACGAAGACCGCGAAGGCGCATTCGAACTCGTCGCGAAGATGAACGGCAATCTGTGGCGCGCGGACATCGGCCATTCGCCGCTCGACGTGGTCGCATGGCACGGCAACTATGCGCCGTACAAATACGACCTGCGCCGCTTCAACACGATCGGCTCGATCAGCTTCGATCATCCGGATCCGTCGATCTTCCTCGTGCTGCAATCGCAAAGCGACACGCCGGGCGTCGATACGATCGACTTCGTGATCTTCCCGCCGCGCTGGCTCGCCGCCGAAGATACGTTCCGGCCGCCCTGGTTCCATCGCAACGTCGCGAGCGAGTTCATGGGCCTCGTGCATGGCGTCTACGACGCGAAGGCCGAGGGCTTCGTGCCCGGCGGCGCGAGCCTGCACAACTGCATGACGGGCCACGGCCCGGACGCGGACACGTTCGAGAAGGCGTCGCATCTCGATACCTCGGTGCCGAAGAAGGTCGACGACACGATGGCCTTCATGTTCGAGACCCGCACGCTGATCAAGCCGACGCGCTTCGCGCTCGAAACCGCGCAACTGCAGGCGCATTACTACGAGTGCTGGCAAGGCCTCAAGAAACACTTCAATCCGGAGCAACGATGAACGCGGTGAACGATCTCCAGGCGACGCTCGATGCGTCGCGCAAGAGCTGGATCGAGTCGGCCAACGACCCGGCTGGCGACTTCCCGATCCAGAACCTGCCGTTCGGCATTTTCAGCGACCGTGGCAACGACGCGCGTCGCGTGGGCGTCGCGATCGGCGATCGGATCGTCGATCTCGCCGGATTGCAGGCCGCGGGTCTGCTGAGCGTGCCGGCGCACAACGTGTTCGCGCGCGATGCGCTGAACGATTTCATCGCGCTTGGCCGCGACGTGTGGCGCAGCGTGCGTATCCAGCTGAGCCAACTGCTCGCGCGCGACACTGCGACGCTGCGCGACGATGCCGCGTTGCGCGCGAAGGTGCTCGTGCGCGCGGCCGATGCGCGTCTGCATCTGCCGGTGCAGATTCCGGGCTACACGGATTTCTATTCATCGAAGGAACACGCGACCAATGTCGGCGCGATGTTCCGCGATCCGAAGAATGCGCTGCTGCCGAACTGGTCGGAGATGCCGATCGGCTACAACGGACGGGCGTCGTCGGTGGTCGTGAGCGGGACGCCGGTGCGTCGTCCGAATGGTCAGCTGAAGTTGCCCGACCAGGAGCGTCCGGTGTTCGGCGCGAGCCGCAAGCTCGATATCGAACTGGAGACGGGTTTCATCATCGGCGGCGGCAATGCGCTGGGCGAGCCGATCGCGTGCGAGGACGCGGAGGCGCACATTTTCGGCATGGTGCTGCTGAACGACTGGAGCGCGCGCGACATCCAGCAATGGGAATACGTGCCGCTCGGCCCATTCAATGCGAAGACCTTCGCGACGACGATCTCACCGTGGGTCGTCACGCTCGATGCGCTCGAACCCTTCCGCGTCGCGCAGCCGGTGCAGGAGCCGGAGCCGCTCGCCTATCTGCGGCATCGAGGAAAGCATGCGTTCGACATTCACCTCGAAGTGACATTGCGTGCGCAACCCGCGCGGCAAGCGAGCACGATCGCGCGGACCAACTTCAAATACATGTACTGGACGATGGCGCAGCAGCTCGCGCATCACACGGTGGCGGGCTGCAATACGCGGGTGGGCGACCTGATGGGCTCGGGGACGATCAGCGGGCCGACCGAGGATTCGTACGGCAGCCTGCTGGAGCTGACGTGGAACGGCAAGAAGCCGCTGGCGTTGAAGGAGGGCGGCACGCGCACGTTCATCGAGGACGGCGATGAGTTGACGCTCGTCGGCTGGTGCCAGGGCGACGGGTATCGCGTGGGGTTCGGCGCGTGTGCCGCAGAGATTCTGCCGGCGCGAGGGTGAGCGCGCGGCAGTCACGATGAGAGAGGGCCGGCGCGGTATGCCGGCCCTCGTCGTTTGTGCGAGACCTTGGGCATACCGTGTCGCAATGAATCGGCGCGTCGTCCGCTTCACCCACCCAGCAACCCGAATACGGCCACCCCATTCGTCGTGCCGACATACACCTTGCCGTTTGCGATCAATGGTGTGATGAACTTGTTGCCCGTGCCGAACTGATCGCGCGTGCCCATCTGGTTGCTGTTGTACAGCTCGTTGAGCGTGATCGGGTCGAACGCATGCAAGGCCGCGACGGTGCCGTTTTCGGCGGCCCACACGATGCCGTTCGTGGTGCCGTTCGCCGAGATGCTCGGCGTCGTCCCGGGATAGGCGAACGTCATCGCGCTTTGCGCGGTCGGTGTGATCGACAGCTTCGCGTTGGTCACGGTGAACGCCTTCAGATGATCGCCGACCGAGCCGAAATACACGCGCCCGTTGAAATAGGCGGGCATGCCGAACTCGCCGCCGGCCAGCTGCGCGGGAATCTCCTGATAGATGTTGTCGGCCGCCGGGTTGAACTTGCCCATCGAGTCGCGATTCAGCACGTAGATGGTGCTGTCCTTGCCCGCGCCGAGCGTCAGATGCTGTAGGGTGCCACTCGCGTCGGTCAGGTCCGGCAGCACCAGTGCGCCGCCGGAGCCGAGGTCGATGTCGTCGTGGGCCTCCTGCACGACGTTCGTCATCGCGAAGTAGTCGGCCACCGACAGGCCTCCCGCCGTGCCGAGCTTCAGGAACGTATTGCCGAAATCCTTGCTGGCGGGGAAGCCGCTCGACGTCATCGTCGTGTCGAACGTGCCGTTGGCATCGAGCAGATAGATCGACGAGCCGTCCGACGCCGGTCCCGCGCCGCTCATCCAGATCGCGCCGCCGATGCCGTTAGGCGTCAGGTTGAGCACGGTGGTCTGCTGCAACGTGTCGGCGCCGTAGCCCATGATCCAGCCCGTATAGCCGCCGTCGTCGCAGTGCGAGGTCCACGTCGTGTAGACCGTGTTGCCGAGCAATAGCAGCCCCGCGCGCTCCGCGTACAACGACGTGGTGAACGGCACGACGCCGTTCGTATTACCCGCGCCGCTGCCCGGGTAAGAGGCGGCGACTTCGGTGGGACCGTTCAGCAGCTCGGCGCCGGTCGCGAGGTCGAGCGCGTGAATGCGATGATGGTAGCCGCCGGCCGCGTCCTTCGACATCGCGACGACGTAGATCGTGCCGTGCGTGCCGCGCGAACGGTCGATCACCGGTGTCGAGGTGATGCCGATGGTGTTCACGATCTGGCTGCAGCCGAGGTCGTCGCTCGGGGTTTCGCCGGTGCCGAGTGTGCGCACCTGCCACAGGGTCGCGCCGGTGTCGGCATCGAATGCGTACACACTGTCGTTCTCGGTCGCGACGTACAGCACGTTGTGCGTGCCGCCCGCGATCGCCAGCGCAGCGACGAATAGCGGCTGCGCGTCGACCTTGCCGTCGACGCTAAAGAAGCCGACCTTGCCGAACGTCGAAGCCGCCACGTTGGCGGGCGTCAGCGTGGTTTCGCCGAGGTTCTGGCCGGTGCGCGCGATGTCGTCGTGATAGGTGAGCACGTCGTGCACGGCTGCCGCCGATGTGCCGCCCATCGGGGTGCCCGAGCCGCTGCCCGAGCCGCCGGTGCTACCGGTGGTGGTGCCGCCGCTCGTGGTGCCACCGCTGGTGGTGCTGCCGCCGCTCGCTGCGGCCGGGGCCGATGCGCCGGACGCGCCGCTGCCGCCGGCGCCGACGCTCGCGCCCGTCGGGGCACTGCTGTTTCCGCCTCCGCCGCCTCCACAGTTCGCCGCGACGATCGCGGCTACCGCGATCGCCGTGCCCAACAGGCTGGCACGGAGCAACAGGCGCATCGAGACCATGGCGGACTCCCCGTTGCTTGCGGCGGCGCCACGAAATATGGGCCGTTCGTCGAGTGTCCGCGCAACGTGGGTTGAGATTATCACCCTGCGTATAGATCGTAAAAGCCAGCAATTAGCGTCTATTCGTCAACTCGGCGCCCGCAGCGCGATCCGCCGACGCTCCCACCACGGCGCCGCCAGAAACGCGAGCGCCGCGCAGCCGGATCTGCGTGAGGCGCTTGTCCTCATCGACGCCGATCGCGAGCGCTGACGCAATACCGTACCAGTGAGACACGGTACCCCACGACAGATAAAGGGTGCCGTCGCGAGGCTCGTAACAGACCTCTGGCGCTCCCATGTCGTGCGCATGTCCGTGCGCGTCGAATTCTGACTCGATGTGCGGAGTTTCGTCGGTTGGGTCTGCGAGTTCGGACGTGCGGACGGTCCATCGCTCGGGATTCGTGTAAAAGTCCAATCCGATCAACCGGCGATGCTGATCGACAAGCATCGACAACGTGCCCGCCGTGAGGACATAAGAGGGCGCGCCAATGCGGAAACGCGCATCCAGCAAGTCGCTGAGATTGTTTTGCGGTTCCGGCAGCGAAGCCAAAGGTGGATATTTGACCTCACAGGTCAGCGTGGAGCTTTGTTCATCCCACCGCACGATGGCCGAAACGCCGGTGGCAGGGGGAGTCGTGTAGACGGTGGGATGCTTCATCGAAGAGGTTTATAGGCAAAGTGCAGAACGGTGTAATCGCTCTCTCGAACCATGACTTCGAGCCGGCCAGCTCACCCCGCCACCGCCACCCGCCGCTCGATCGACACCGACCACAACGTCAACAACAGCGCGCCGAGCGCGGTCGCGACGCCGACCCACGGCAGCGTCGTCAGCGGCGCGCCGGCGCCGATCGCCATGCCGCCGAGCCATGCGCCGGTCGCGTTGCCGAGGTTGAACGCCCCCTGATTCAGCGTCGATGCCAGATTCGGCGCGTGGCTCGCCCGATCGACGATCAGCATCTGCAGCGGCGGCACGATCGCGAATGCGAGCACCCCCCACACGAACACGGTCAGCATCGCCGGAGTGCGCGCGTGCATCGTGCCCGCGAACACGCACATGATCACGACGATCGCCATCAGGAACGCGACCAGCGAGGGCATCAGCCGCCAGTCCGCGAGCTTGCCGCCGAGCGTGCTGCCGACCGTCAGCCCGAGGCCGAACAAGAGCAGCACTAGCGTGACCGCGTGCGGCGTGAAGCCGGTCACGTCTTCGAGAATCGGCGTGATGTAGGTGAAGGTCGAAAACAGGCTCGCCGACGCGAACACGCTGATACCGAGCACCATCAGCACCTGCGGGTTCTTCAGCACGCTGAATTCGCGCACGAGGCTCGCCTTGTGCATCTCGATCTTCGCGGGCAGGCACACCGCGAGCGCGGCCGCCGCCAGCACACCGATGCCGGTCACGGCCCAGAAAGTAGCGCGCCAGCCGACCGCCTGGCCGAGCGCGGTGCCGAGCGGCACGCCGAGCACGTTGGCGAGCGTGAGGCCGGTGAACATCAGCGCGATTGCCTGCGCGCGGCGATTCGGCGCGACGAGCCCGGCCGCGACCACCGAGCCGATGCCGAAAAACGCGCCGTGGCAGAACGCGGTGACGATGCGCGCGGCCATCAGCACCGCGTAGCCGGGCGCGATCGCGCACAGCAGATTGCCGACGACGAACACGCCGATCAGGCTCATCAGGGCCTTTTTGCGCGGCATGTTGGCGACCGCGATCGCGACGATCGGCGCGCCGATCGTGACGCCGAGCGCATACGCGGACACCAGCATGCCAGCCGCCGGAATCGACACGGACAGATCGCGCGCGACATCGGGCAACAGGCCCATGATGACGAACTCGGTGGTACCGATTCCAAACGCGGCAACGGCAAGGGCAAGCAGAGGCAATGGCATGGCAATGATGGGGTGTGACGCGTGAAGCGGCGCGAACAACGGGCGCCGGGCGGGCGATTCCGAAGGCGGAAACGCTGTCGCCGGCCAGGGAAAAACAGTAGGGGATTCTACCTAAGTCAAATCTGGCTTGCCGGCTGTCCGGAAAGCTGTTGTTTTTTGTGAAACGCGGCGGCGGGAGCCCGAGCCGCCGGGCGGCGTTCAGCGCCGCGCGAGGTTGCGCCCGAGTGCCGCGCAGCCCGCATCCGTCAGCGCTTCGACCACGTTGCTGCGATCGTCGGGCTTGAAGTCGGCGATCCAGATCACGCGGCAATGTGCGGACGCGTCGGCCACGACCTGCAGCGTCGCATGATGATGCTCGAAGCGCCCGCCGCCCACCGAGTAGGCGAGCCGCATGTGGGCATCGTCGACGGCAATCACGCGTTCCTCGACCACGGTGCCGTCGGCGAAGGTAACCCAGCGCAGGTCGCCTTCCATGCGCGCCGCGATCAGCACGCCCGCGAATACGCGGGCGACCCCGGCGGGATCGCGCAGCGCGGCCCACGCATCGGCCGCGGTGGTTGCCACGGCGATTTCCCGGTAGATCGTCGCCATCGCATTTCCTCCTGTTCGTTTCGGGCAACCCAGGTCTCGTGCGCGCGGGGGTGTCGCGACCGGCGATTGCAAACCTGTCGCCGATCGCGCGGCGCCGTCTTATCCGCGATCCGCGTCGAACGTGTCGCCATGACGGCCCGCGCCGGACACAAAGCGCGCCGCGCCCGCCACGCCCTCGGCGAAGACCGCCGCGTAGCCGCCCGCGCCTTCGCGCCGCAATGCCTCGGCGAGATCGTTCAGCGTGCTGTTCTCGAGCGCGGAGCGACGATCGGCGAGCAGCGCCGCCTGCGGAAACGCGGCGAGCTCCGCGGCCAGTTGCTCGGCAGCCGCGCGCGCTTCGCCCTTCGGCACCACGCGGTTGGCGAGCCCGAAGGAAAGCGCCTCGCGCGCATCGACCGCGCGGCCGGTCAGGATCAGATCGAGCGCACGCGACAGACCGATCAGTCGCGGCAGCCGGATCGTGCCGCCGTCGATCAGCGGAATGCCGACACGCCGGCAGAACACGCCGAGCACCGCATCTTCCTCGACGACGCGCAGGTCGCACATCGCGGCAAGCTCGAGCCCACCCGCCACTGCATAGCCGGCGATCGCGGCGATCACCGGCTTGCTGAAGCATGTGCGTGTCGGTCCCATCGGCCCCGGGCCGCTGCCGTCCGCGTGCAGCTCATTGCGGCGCGGCGCGTCGGCGAGCGCGCCTAGGTCCGCGCCCGCGCAAAATGTGCCGCCCGCGCCGAACAGCACGGCCGCGTGCCACGCCGGCTCGGCCTCGAAGCGGCTGAACGCAGCGCTCAACGCCTCGGCCACCTGCCGATCGACCGCATTGCGCCGCGCGGGCCTCTCCAGCACGATCGTAGCGACGCCGTTGCCGTCATTCGACTCGATTCGCACATGGTTATTGAAATATTGGAAGGCTATCATCGTTATCTATACCTGAAGGGTATCTGAAGCTCCCTGTTTGCCTGTCGATCAGGCAGTGTTGCCATGCGCTCATGCAGCGTAATTAATCCGGTAGGCTGTCATGTTTCCGTCACGTCCGGCTCGTAGCGTTAGCGCTCTATTAATGCTCTGGCGTCCTGCCGCCAGCTTGCCGAGCCTGCCTTTGTCCCTGCCTTTGCCCAATTCATCGCCGGCCCCCGCCCCGGGCTGCGCCGAAGCTGTCTGGATCGTGCCGTTGCACGAGCATGCGTGGTACGACCATGTGCGTCTGAAGCGCGTCTTCGTCGCCGACGGCACACGTCACCAGGTCGTGCTCGTCGATCTGCGCAAGCTGCTCGTGTGCGCGGATCGCGACAACACCGATTACGTGCTGAAGCCAGTCGCCGAATGGCACTCGGGCAAGGTCCGCGGCATTCGCGAGTTTCTCGATCCCGACAGCCCGCGGATTCCGCAGATGCCCTACGTGACGATCTCCACGCGTCGCGCGCCGGGATTGCTCGGCTGGGTCGGCATCGAGCGCGAGGGGGTGGTGGCGTTTCGCAACGGCCAGCATCGCGCGCGCTATCTGGCCGAGGCGGGCGCGCGCTGGTGTCCGGTCGAAGTGCACGAGCGCGAGGCGGGATTGCTGCGTGAGCTGTGCGGCGCGGCCGATGATGCCCGCACCGCGATTCGCGCGACGCAATTGGGCAGCGACAGCGACGTCTAACTTTCGTGGTCCGCGGCAATTCGCGTACGCCACGGTTATCACGGCTACCCCGCCTGCACGACGTTGCGCGGCGTGCCCGCCTGCCACGCCGCGATGTTCGCGAGCGTGGTCTGCGCGATCTCGGTCATTGCCTCGCGCGTGAAGAACGCCTGGTGCGCGGTGACGATCACGTTCGGAAACATCAACAGACGCGCGAGCACGTCGTCCTGTAGCGGCAGATTCGAATGATCCTCGAAGAAGATGCCGCCTTCTTCCTCGTACACGTCGAGCCCGAGATGGCCGAGCTGGCCGTCCTTCAACGCGCCGATCAGTGCGTTCGCCTCGACGAGCCCGCCGCGCCCGGTGTTGATCAGCATCGCGCCGCGCTTCATCTTCGCCAGCGCGGCGCGGTCGATCAGGTGATAGGTGTCGGGCAACAGCGGGCAATGCAGACTGACGACGTCCGATTCGGCGAGCAAGGTATCGAGCGGCACGTAGCGCGCGCCGAGCGCGAGCAGTTCGTCGGCCGGCGGCCCCGGATCGTAGGCGAGCACCTGCATGCCGAAGCCCGCCATGATGCGCGCGAACACCCGGCCGATGATGCCCGCGCCGATCACGCCGACCGTCTTGCCATGCAGGTCGAAGCCGAGCAGCCCATGCAGCGAGAAGTCGCCTTCGCGCGTGCGCGCGACCGCGCGCGGCAGGCGCCGGTTCAGCGCGAGAATCAGCCCGGCCGCATGTTCGGCGACCGCGTACGGCGAGTAGGCCGGCACGCGTGCGACCGGCATGCCGAGCCGCTCGGCCGCCGCGAGGTCGACGTGATTGAAGCCCGCCGAGCGCAGCGCGATCATGCGCGTGCCGCCCGCATGAAGCCGTTCGAGCGTGGCGGCGTCGACGCTGTCGTTGACGAACGGGCAGACCACGTCGTAGCCATGCGCGAGGATCGCGGTCTCGCTGTCGAGAGGGGATTCCTGGAAATGCAGTTCATAGCCATGCGCGGCATTGGCCTCGGTGAATGTATCGACGTCGTATTGACGACTGCTGAACAGGATCGTGCGCATATCGGGCTCCTAAGAAGCTGTTTCTCGATGTTAGGCGACTTCGCGAATGAAAGAGTAGGGTGATGTGGTGAACGCGGGTACCGCTCGCGCGTGACGGCTGGCTACCTTGGCCAAAATACTTGCGCGATCGCGCGGTTCGGTGAATGATCGGACGAACGGCCTCGAGCGGCGTGCCTGCCGCGAGGCCGTTCGTTCCTTTGCGCTTCACATTCATATACCGATCATGCCGACTTCAACCTCCACTACCGTTGCTTCGTCCGTCCCCTGTCCAATTGTCGAATCACTCGACGCGATCCTTCCCGAAGAACCGCTGCTGATGATGGGCGCCGGCCCCGTGCCGATTCCCGCCGCGGTCGCGAAGGCCAATGCGATCGTGATCAACCATCTGGGCGGCACGATGGCGAAGGTGGTGAACCAGGTGAAAACGATGGCGCGCTACGTGTTCCAGACGCAGTCGAAGTGGGTGCTCGGCGTCGCGGGACCGGGATCGGGCGCGATGGAGATGGCGATCTCCAATCTCGCGTGGGAAGGCACGCGCATGCTGTGCATCAAGAACGGCTTCTTCAGCGACCGCATGGGCGAAATGGGCCGGCGCGTCGGCGCGCGCGTGAGCATGCTCGAAGTCGCGGACCGCACGGTCGCGAGTCTCGACCAGATCGCCGACGCGCTGCGCCGCGAGCGTCCCGAGGTCGTCACGGTCGTGCAGGGCGAGACCTCGAACACCGTGTGGAATCATCATCTGAAAGACATCGCCGCGCTTGCGAAGGAAGCGGGCGCGCTCGTGATCGTCGACGCGGTCTGCACGCTGAGCACGATGCCGCTCGAAATGGATACCTGGGGCATCGACGCGGTGATCACCGGCGGCCAGAAGGGCTTGTCATCGATTCCGGGCGTATCGCTGATTGCGTTTTCAGACGCGGCCTGGGCGCGCGTCAAAGGCCGCACGGCGCCCAATACGCACTGGTGCCTCGATGCGTCGCTGGCGGAAAACTTCTGGCACAACGCCGGGTATCACTACACGGCGCCGGTGTCGGGCGTGCTCGCGCTGCACGAGGCGCTGCGGCTCGTCTGCGCGGAGACGCTGGAGAAGCGCTTCGCGCGCCATCTGAAATGCTCGCTCGCGTTGCAACAAGGCGTCACCGCGATGGGCCTGCAACTGTATGCGCCGGAGAATTGCCGCCTGAATTCGGTGGTCGGCATCGACGTGCCGGACGGCCTCAGTCCCGCCGACGTCTGCGCGCATATCTCGCGGCAGCATCAGGTGGAAATCTCCGGCTCGTTCGGTCTGCCGATCGTGCGTATCGGCCAGATGGGCGAACAGTGCCGCGAGCACAACCTGTTTCGCACCGTGCATGCGCTGGGCCGCACGATGGTCGATCTCGGCGTCAACGTCGATCTGCCGGCGGGTGTCGCGGCGCTCGAGCGCGGCTTGAGCGAAGGTAAATAAGCATTTTTCCGATGCGCTACGAATAGCATTCGCAGCGCATATCTTTTGTGCGATCCAGCACTTTATAGTCGCATTAGAAAGTTTTTTCCCGCCATTATTGCGTTGCAATAAATTAATGCTTCGCAACCTTTTTACATAACAATGGCGAAATCTCCGAAACCCTTACGGAATAAGGCTCTGCGCCTTTCTAAAGGGTTTTCTTCCTTTCTTACTTTCTATTGTTCTCTGTGCGCCGGCGCACGTATCGAGATCAGGCCGAAACGTAAAGTAGGTCAAGGCAAGAGCAGCGCAATGCTCACGCTGCGGTAAATCGCAAGACCATGATTCGACACACGGCGCTTGCCAGGACGTGCCTGCCGCGCTCATGCATGCATGCCGCCGGAACCAAGCTTTAACGCCAAAGCGCCCCCGCGAGGCGACAAAAAAGGATTTCTATCCGATTCGATAATTCGATCGCGTGGAGTCTCGAAGACTGTCTTCGAGGGTCCACGCACGTACGAAGCAAGGATATCGACACTATGGCGAGCGCATACGACTCAGGTCAATCGGCAGGGGTTATCGTTGGAGCAGAGTTGAACGGACTGGGGGTGGCGCGATCGCTCGCGCAGGCCCGCGTTCCGGTTATCGCAGTCGATACGAGGACCCGCGCGGCGACGTGGTGCCGACACGTTCATGCGCATCAGGTAAAGAGTTTTGTCGGGAAAATATTCGTTGATGAAATGATCGAACTCGGCAAGCGGTTCGATCGTCTGCCAGTTCTGATTCTCACCGACGAAGACGCGGTGCATGCGGTGTCGGAAAATCGGGCGGCTTTGTCGCACTGGTATCGGTTCCGCTTGCCGGCCGACGACACCGTCAAGATGTTGTCGAGCAAGGCGCGCTTTCACGAATTCGCGCAGCGGCATGGCTTTTCGGTGCCGCGCTCGGTCGTGCTCGATAAGCTTGCCGACATCGAACGGCTGGCCGAATTGCGCTACCCGTGCGTGCTGAAACCGGACGACAAGCGCAACGTGCTGCGCGGCGAGAAAGAACGCGCGGTGCGCGTCGACATGCTGCAGCATGCACGCGATCGCGCTATCGCGATGCTCGCGACGCCGGGTGGCATCATCGCGCAGGAGTGGATCGAGGGGCCTGACAGCAACATCCACTTCACGCTGTTCTATCGCGGCGCCGACGGCAACATGGTCAGCATGTTCACCGGCCGCAAGGTGTTGAGCTCGCCGCCGGGCGTCGGCAATACCGCGATCTGCGTGGCCGCGCCCGAAGCGCGCGGGACGCTCGAACCGCTGACGCGGCGCTTCGCCGAGCTGGCCGGTTTCGACGGCATGGGCAGCATCGAGTACAAGTGGGACGACAACTACAACGAGTTCGTGATGGTCGAGCCCACGGTCGGCCGCACGGACTGGCAGGAGGAGATCGCGACGCTGTGCGGCGTCAACATTCCGCTTGCCGCGTACCGCCATGAACTCGGCCTGCCATTGCCCGTCGAGCGCCTGAGCCGGCAATCGGTCGCGTGGCGCGCGACGTTTTCCGATCGGCCGCCGCCCGAATTGCTGAGCGAGCGCACGAAAATTTTCGATGGCTATTTCCGCTGGAACGATCCGTTCCCAGCGTTGCAGCACTATGTCGTGATGAATCCGCTGCGACGCATGAAGCGCAGCTGGAAAAAAGCGATCAGGGCGCCCGAGTCGCGTCAGGCCAAAGCCTGACGCTGGCAACGAAGCCGTTCCCCTGGAGACCAGCATGTCTTTGACCGATACCATCATCATTGGCGCGGGGCCCTACGGGTCATCTCTTGCCGCGCATCTGAAGGCCGCCGGCGTGGATCACCAGATCCTCGGGGAACCGATGGGAGCGTGGCGCAACTACATGCCGCCCGGCATGCTGCTGCGCTCCGAGGCTTTCGCGTCGAGCCTGCACGCGCCGCGCAGCGGCTTTACCGTCGAAGACTACTGCCGCCTGACAGGGCTGCCTTACCAACCGCTCGGCATGGCGCTGCCGCTCGAAACCTTCGTCGAGTACGGGCTGTGGTTCCAGTCGAATCTGGTCGGCGAAATCCAGCCGGTCGACGTGCTCGCATTGCGCCGCGTCGGCGATCAGTTCCAGCTGTCGCTGAGCGACGGCCGCTCGCTCGCCGCGCGCAGAGTCGTGATCGCGCTCGGCCTGAAGGGCTTCGCGCAAACCCCGCCGGCGCTGCGGGACTTGCCGGCGCAATATGCGTCGCATTCGGAGCTGTATGGGAACCTTGAGTGGGCGCGCGGCAAGGACATTGCGATCGTCGGCGGCGGGCAGTCGGCGCTCGGGCTGTCCGCGCTGCTCAACGAACTCGGCGCGCGCGCACACGTGCTGATGCGCGAGAGCAGCGTGGTGTGGCACGAGCGGCCGCACGGCGGTCGCAACATCCTGTCGCGCATCAAGGGGCCCGACGCGGGACTGGGGCGCGGCTGGCGCTCGCTGTTCCTGTCCGAGTTTCCCGGCGTGTTCCACATGCTCGACCCGCGACGCCGCAAGCAGATCATGGAGCATACGTACGGCGCGTCCGGCGCGTGGTGGCTGCACGATCGCGTGGTCGGCAAGGTGCAGATCTCGCATCGCACCGTGGTGCGCTCCGCGGCGGTCGAAAACGACCGCGTCGTACTGAACGTGCTGAGCGACGGCAAGCAAGCGCGGGTGAGCGCCGATCACGTGATCGCCGCGACCGGTTTCAAAACCGACATGCGGCAGCACGCGTTCCTGTCCAAAGATCTGGCCGACGCGATTTCGAATCAGGGCGGCATGCCCGACCTGACGTCGCACTACGAAACGCACGTGCGCGGCCTCTATGTGATCGGACCCGCGTGCGCGCACAGCTTCGGGCCCGTGATGCGCTTCGTCTATGGAACCAAGCACGCGTCGCCGACCGTGGCGCGACACATTATCGGTTCGTTGAAAGCGGGTGCGCGGCAACGCACGTGGCCCGTCGCCCATGCACCCATGCCGGAGCGCTCAGGTGAATAAGACCCAAGCAACGGGCGCGTCTGCGCGCTCGCACCTGTCCGACAGCGACCGCGGGCGCCGCATGAAGCGCTACAAGACGCTCGTGAAGGAGATGCTCGCGGGCTTCGTCCTGATTTCGGGTCTCGCGTGGTTCACGCGCAAGGTGCTGTGGCGCGATCGCGTGGCCGTGCTGCTTTATCACGATCCCGATCCGGACACGCTCGACCGTCACCTGACTTATCTCGGCAAGCTGTGCGAGTTCGTGCCGTTGACCGACGTCAGCGCGCCCGGCCGCGGCCGGCCACGCGTGGCGATCACGCTCGACGACGGCCACGCGGGCAACGCGAAGCTGTTGCCGGTGTTCGTCAAGCACAACGTGCGCCCGACGATCTTCCTGTGCAGTCGCATCGTCGGACGGCCGCGCAGTCACTGGTGGCTGCATCCGGGCTCGCTGCGCGTCGGCCATGAACGTCTGAAGCGGATGACGAACGACGAGCGCCTCGCCGCGCTGGCGGCCCAAGGCTACCAGCAGGACGGCGATGACCGGCCGACCGGCCTGTCGATCGAAGCGATGCAGGCGATGCGCGAGCACATCGACTTCCAGGCGCATACGCGCTTCCATCCGATCCTCACGCATTGCAGCGACGCTGAAAGCGAGGCCGAAATCCGCGACAGCCGCCATGAGATCGCGGCGCTGCTGCAACAACCGTGCGAGCACTTCGCGTATCCGAACGGCAATTACGGCGAACGCGAAGTGGAGTTCGTGCGGGCCGCCGGCTTCAAAACCGCGCGCACCTGCGACATCGGCTGGAACGATCAGCACACCGATCCGTACCGGCTGCGCACGATCATCATCGACGATGCGGCATCGACGCTGCGCTTCGCGGCGCAATTGAGCGGCATTGCGCTGTTTCTGCGCTATCTGCGCGAGGGTGGAGGCTGGCGCGGCAAGTTTCCGCAGTTTTGAACAGAGGGAGTGCCTGGACGAAGCGATTCGTCCGGGCAACGCCGTCCGGGTTTTTCGCGAGACGGCACGAGGGGCATACGACAGGAGGGGACATGCAGCGCTGCAGGGTACTGGTGATCAACGATTACGCGCACATGGGCGGCGCGGAAGTGGTCTATCAACAATCGGCCGAGCTGTTGGGCACGCTGCCCGGCGTCGAGGTCGAGCGTTTCGACGATAGCCAGTTTTCCGCGCGCTCGACGATGCTGTCGCGCTCCTGGAACACGACCGCCGCGCGCGCGCTCGAAAAGGCGCTGCATCGTTTCCGGCCGCATCGGCTGATGGTGCACAACTACCACAACGTGCTGTCGCCTTCGATTCTCAGCGTGATCGCGCGGCACGAGCGTCAGTTCGGTTATCGCGCGTATCACACCTGCCACGACTATCACCTCGTCTACTACAACCCGTCGCTGCAGTACTTCGACAAGGATAAGCGTCCGATCATTCTGCCGCTCGACGTGCTGCGCACACGCGCGGTCTTCACGTTGCGGCCGACGCCGAAGGGCCTCGTGCACGATCTGATGACGAAGGCGTGGTGGCACGCGGTGCGCGCGGCCTATCAGCCCGCGCGCGTGTTCGACAGGATCTTGTGTCCGAGCCTGTTCATGCAGCAGGCGCTGCATCGCGTCGGCATCGAGAATACGGTCATCGTGCACAATCCGTCGGCGGTGCCGAGCGCGATGCCAATCGTCACGGTGCGTGACAAGGAGCGCTTCAACATCGCGTTCGTCGGACGGATCTCGCCGGAGAAAGGCCTGCTGCAATTTCTGACGCTCTGCGAGGCGACGGGCTTCGAGCGCATCAATTGCATCGGCGTGTACGGCGACGGCCCGGACCGCGCGGCGATCGAGCAGCGCTACGCGTCGCTGATCGCACAGCGCAAGCTGATCCTGTTCGGCACGATGCCGCAGCAGCAGTTGTTTCCCGCCATGCGCGAGTTCGCCGATGCGGTGGTCGTGCCGTCGGTGGGCGCGGAGAACGCGCCCCTTGTCGTGATCGAGGCGGCGATGCTCGGTCTGCCGGTGCTGGTTCGCGATGGCGGCAGCATGGCGGTGACCGCCGAATCGGTCGGCAACAAGATCAAGTTCAAGTTCGATCCGGGCAGCCTGAAACAGGCGCTCGGCGAACTCGCCATTCATCTGGCCGATGAGCACAGAAAGTACGACGTCGAAGAATATCTGCCCGAGCATTACGCGCGGCGTCTGGCTGAAATCATGCACATCGGCGAAAGTTCGACGCACGTCGCGCCGTCGCGCCGTCGCGCGCGCTATGCGGATAATCCGCGTCCGGCGCCCTGAAAATAGTCGGCGCTGATTGTGGCAAACGGCGTGTATATCCGTGCCGTTATCGTCGCTTTAAACACGTGTTTTTTATCGCGTGATTTGTCTGAAGCAATCCTGTAGCAATCGGCTTTTGTGTGCGCTGCCGAACGTTGTAAGGACGGGCTCTCTGAATATTATGATCGCCAAGGAAAGGCATTTTATCGAGCGCTGAAGCGCGTGGCTCGACAGAGTAAACGAAGCCGCGGTGACGGCGCGGAGTTGGCGATGACCGGCTCAATGGGTCGGCGAAAAAGCCAGACTCATCAGAACAAAAGCATGTGCATGTCGTGAGCGTTTGCGTGGAAAAACGGCGGACGAGACGCGGCTAATCGGGGAATCTTCGCGACCGGGCCCGGCAGTCAGTTCAAACCAAACAGGAATGTGGCCGCAAGCGGCCACATCGGCGATACGGGGGGTCCAGACGGTGATGCGCTACAGCTCAGCGCACGCTGTACGGATCGGCGGTCTCGGGAGACGCGTAGGTCTGGTCTGAATTCCACAAATCGCTGCCGTAGGGGTCCGCTGAGTTCTTGCCGCGGACAGGCTGTGCAACGCTTGTACGTTTCTGCTTCGGAAGGCTGTTTTTGGTTTGGGTGTACACGTTGGGCGCGACATAGCGGTTCTTTTTAGCGTACGCGAAATCCGACGAGGAGCCGTAGAGCGTGGTGGAACTGGCCGCATGAGGCGTCATCGCGTCGAGTTGCGAGTGTTTGGCGACATAACTCGGCGCATAAGCCGAAGAGGCGGCGGACACGATGCTCTGGGCGTAACCCACCTGGGCGCTCAGCAAGACGGGCATGACGGCGGCAAGAAGTTTTTTCATTTCGGGATCCGTAAGAAAGCATGTGGTGCGATGTTAGGGAAAAGAGCCGACCTCGCATAGGCGCTGTTACACACAAAGGTAGCCGATGTGGCGTCAATCAGCTACCCCCGTCCGATCGAGGCGGTCAGCTCGCTGGACACAGGCGTGACTGGATGCGGCGAGGTGCCGGTCCCGGCGCCGGGAACAAGTGGCAATCCGTAGAGACTTTGGGAGAACTCGCATGAACCAAAGCAGTGCACCATTCGATAGCCGCAACAACAACAGCGAACATGCGCCGGCAGGCTTCGCGAATTATCTGGATGCGCTGTACGACAATCGCAAGCTGATTGCGATCACGACGGCCATCGCGGTCGCGCTCGGCATCGCTTATTCGGTGTTCTCCCAACCCGTGTATCGCGCGGACATTCTGGTGCAGGTCGAGGAGAACGCGGGTACCTCGTCCAGGAGCGTGATCGGCGACGTGTCCGCGATGTTCGACGTGAAGACCGCGACGTCAGGCGAGGCACAGGTGATCGGCTCGCGCATGGTGGT
Organism: Paraburkholderia sp. MM5477-R1; assembly: GCF_050436385.1. Classification (NCBI taxonomy): domain Bacteria; kingdom Pseudomonadati; phylum Pseudomonadota; class Betaproteobacteria; order Burkholderiales; family Burkholderiaceae; genus Paraburkholderia; species Paraburkholderia sp. MM5477-R1. Next base: position 619,887 of record NZ_JBNDMC010000003.1, on the reverse strand, counting down.
GGGCCGCGCGGTCGACAAGCTCAATCTCGACATCGAAGCGGCGCCGCGCTACTTCCCGCTGTTCGGCCGCTGGCTCGCCCGTCACTCCGATCATCTGTCGACGCCGGGACCGCACGGCTACGTGTACGGCAACGAGCGCATCACGGTGTCGAAATTCGACGTCCCCGAAGAGCTATTCGACCGTCCGTTCGTGCTGAAGATGGGCGAGGGATCGAGCTACGAGTTGCAATACGGCAAGCTGAAGCTCGAAGGCACGGTCGGCCAACCGCTGAGCGCGACGACCAACTACGGGCCGCTCACGCTCGTCGTCGACCGGATCGAGGCGAATCCCGGCGCGACCTTCGAAGTGCGGCGCCAGTCCGCGCTGACGACGACCGAAAAGCTGCGCAAGGAACTGACGATCTCGGAAAAAGGCAAGGAATCGGACATCCTGGGCGTGTCGCTCGAAGGCAGCGATCCGAAGAAGATCAGCGCGATTCTCGCGACCATCGCTGGCGAATACGTGAGCCAGAACCTGAAGCGCAAATCCGAGGAAGCGGAGCGTTCGATCCGTTTCCTCGAAATACAGCTTCCGGAAATGCGCCAGCAGCTTTCCGCTTCGGAAACGCGCTTCAACGATTTCCGCGCGAAGCATGGCACCGTCGATCTCGGCGAGGAAGCGACCAACCTGCTGCAGCTGTCGGTTCAGGCGCAGACGCGGCTCGCGGAACTTCAACAGAAGCGCAATGAACTGCTGACGCGCTTCACCGACCAGCATCCGGCCGTGCAGTCGGTCAACGCGCAGTTGCATGCGGCGCAACAGGAAGCGAAAGATCTCGCGAGCCGGACGCAATCGCTGCCGCCGCTCGAACAGAACGTGCTGCGCCTGCAGCGCGACGTGCAGGTCGGCACCGAGCTCGATACGTCGCTGCGCAATACGCTCGAACAGCTGAAGCTGATCAAGGCGGGTAAGTCCGGCAACGTGCGCATCGTCGACGGCGCTGTCGCGCCCGATACGCCGGTGCGGCCCAAGCCGCTGCTGATCATCATCGGCGCGCTGATGCTGGGCGTGTTCGTCGGCTCGGTGATCGCGCTCGTGCGTCAGCGTCTGTTCGACGCGATCGACGATCCGTACGAAGTCGAGTTGCGCACCGGTTTGCCGGTCTACGCGAGCGTGCCGTTCAGCCGTCAGGAAGAGCGGTTCGCGCACAGCCGTCGCCGTCCGGAATCGAAGGCGCTCGTGCTCGCGGGCGAAGCGGTGATCGATCCGGCCATCGAAAGTCTGCGTGGCTTTCGCACCGCGCTCGAATTCACGATGACCAAGGCGCGCAACCATATCGTGCTGATCACGGGCCCGACGCCGGGCATCGGCAAGTCGTTCGTGTCGCTGAATCTCGCCGCGGTAATCGGTGCGACCGGCAAGCGCGTCCTGCTGATCGACGGCGACCTGCGTCGCGGCTTCCTGCATCGGCATCTCGGCGGCGATCGCGGTCCCGGCCTCACCGATCTGATCCAGGGCGCGTACCGTCCCGAAGAGCTGATTCGCGCGACCCGTTTCCAGGGTGTCGACTTCATCGCGAGCGGCCGCCAGGTGGCGAGCCCGAGCGACGTGCTGTCGAACACACGGCTCGAAGCGGTGCTGCGTCAGGTCGCGACCGGCTACGACGTCGTGCTGCTCGACGGACCGCCGGTGCTGCTCGCCGCGGATGCGGTCCGGCTCGCCTGCGTGGCAGGTACGACGTTCTTCGTCGCGCGTCAGGGTGTCACGGGCATCGGCGAGCTGCGTGAGTCGGTCCGCCAGATGCAGAAGGTCGGCCTGCCGGTGCGCGGCGTGATCATGAACGGACTGCGGATGCGGCCGGGACGCTACAGCTACGGCTACGGACGCTATCGCTACGCAGCCTACATCTACAAACCGTACGACAGATAAGCCCGGGCGCCTGGTTCGCGACGCGCCCGCGGTGCGGGGCGTAGCGCCCGACTGGACCGATCAGAACACCAACATGGCAATGCGAAGGGATCTTACGGCCGCGCCTGCCGAGCGCATACCGTACAGGCAAGGGACTACCCGGATGAAACAGCTATTTGTCACGCCTTTTCTGCCTCAGAAAAACGCGCCGCAAGCTGGCCACCGTTTGGCCTACGACTACCTGATCAAACTGAGCGCGGAGTCGGAGCTCGACGTGCTGATCGTGTCGCGCGTGCCGGTCGACGAAAAAGCCATCGAGTTCCGCGCGAACGTGCGCAACGTGTACATCCAGTACGTGAGCCGGTTCGACCTGATTCCGTCGTTCCTCGCGAATCCGCTGACTTTTTCACCGCGCCTGTTCTCGCGCTATAAGCCCGCGATCGGCAAGTTCCTCTGCGAGCTCGTCGACAGGAACCGATACGACACCGTGCGGCTCGAGTTCTCGCAATGCTTTGCGTATGCCCAGAATCTGCGCGAGCGTTTCCACGACGGCGTGAAGATCGTGATGTGCGCGCATGACTTGCAGATCCAGGTCATCTTGCGCGTCAAGTCCATCGAAGGATGGCTGTTCACCCGGCAGACGTTCATGCTCGAGCAGCGTCTGCTGAAGCTGGCCGACAAGGTGCTCGTGCTGTCCAGCAAGGACGCGCAGCTGATCAACGGCCTGTACCCCGGGGTCGGCACGTTGCAGGTCGTGCCGATCTCACTGCCGGCGTTTCTGAAGGAAGTGCGGCGCTCGAAAGACACGGTCGAGAAAGGCAACATCCTGTTCTGGGGGGCGATGCAACGCCGTGAAAACGAAGAGGCGCTGCTCAATTTCATCGACACGATTTTTCTGCCGCTGCGCCGGCGCGGCCTGCAACTGAAGCTGTTCGTGGTCGGCTCCGATCCGAGCGACCGCGTAAAGCGCCTGAATAGCGACGATATTTGCGTGACCGGCTTCGTCGAAAATCCGGGCAAGTACTTCGAGTCCGCCGATATCGGCGTGGTGCCGCTGCTGTCGGGCGCCGGCGTCAAGCTGAAGACGCTCGAAATGCTCGCGGCGAAACTGCCGGTTGTCTCGACGCCGCTCGGCGCGGAAGGCGTCGAGCACGACGGCACCTTGCTCAACGTCTGTGAAATCGATGAGTTCCAGGACGTGATCGAGCGCATCTACCGCGGTGATCCGGTCAACGTCAACGCCTCCGTGGCGTATCAGGCCTGACGCCATGATCGCAACCATCGCCTATCTGCTGGCCGTCGTGCTGTGTGCCTCGCGCGGCGTGCTCGAGTATCTGATCGGCAAGGACGCCGCCTATCTGATCCAGGTCGGCGGTATCGTCGGGCTGCTCGTGTGGTACATCTCGCCGACGGCGATCGCCGCTTACTTCCGCGACGAAGGACGCCTGTCGTTCGGCTTCCTCGTGGGCATGCTGTTCTCGACCGGGCTGTCGATCGTCGCGACGCTCGCGCTCACCGGTGAGTTCGGGCCGTCCTATCTGTTCGTCTTCATCTTCACGCTGTTCATCTACTTCTACGCGATCTCGAACTATCAGAGGCGCTTCGTGCAGCCGCGCGTCGCCTATGCGGGGCTCGTGCTGATCGCGCTGATCGAGGCGGGTGTCGCGCTCGCGCAGCAGCAGAACGTCTTCCCGATCGATCTGCCCGGCGCGACGTACGGCTTCGACAATCTGCGCGCGCCGTCGCTGACCGGCAGCTATCTGCACTACCCGCTGTTCGTCGCGATTGCCGCGTCGCTGTGCGGCGTCGACTATCTGGTGCGCAAGAACGTGCTGTCGGGCCTCGCGTGCGCGGTGCTCAGCTTCGCGATTTTCTCGGCGCTGTCGCGTAGCGGCATGCTGATCATTCTCGGCACGTTCGGGCTCGCGTTCGTGCAGGCGCCGATCCAGTTCATCACGAGAAACGCGAAACTGATCGTTGCCACCGTGTTCGCGACGATGGCAATCATGATCTTCGGCGTTGCGGTGAGCAGTCAGAACGATAGTGTCGTCAACGTCGGCACCGAACGGATCATAGGCGCGACCGATCTGCAATCGGACGGCAACGACGGCCGCACCGAAGCATGGGAAAAGGCCAAGTCGCTCGTATTGCCGGTCAACGTGATCGCCGGCACGTACTTTGGGCTCGTCACGAACTCGGCACCCGAGCCGGTGAAACAGGAGTTCGGCGTCGTCGAATCGAGCGTGCTGCAGCAGATTCTGAATATCGGCCTGATGGGCGCGATCTTCTATTACGGCGTGCTGATATCGGTGACGAAACTCGCGAGCAGCGCGAGCCGGATTTCGTTGTGCATGTGGGCCGCTCTATTTCAAACGCTCTTCTATCAATCGATCGAAGTGATTCCGTTTGTCTTCATCCTGATGACATTGCCAGTGTTCGATTACGTGGGCGGACCGCGTCCAGACAGCACGTAGCGAACCAGAAGGCAGTGCGCTCCAGATCGTCTGCATCGCGCGGACGAGCAGTGGGTAGTCGGTAGTGCGCGCGAACAGCGCGAAGCAAGGTGCAAGAACCAGAAAGCCGTGTTTGGGGGTAATTCCACGAACACCTGATGTAAAGCAGGAGGTGGGGATGAACCTGAAGGGAATGTTTAGCGTGGTGATCGTCAATTACAACACGCCAAAACTGGTCGGAAATTGCGTGCGCTCCGTGCTAGAACTTTCGATTGCGGATAAGGAGGACATCGTCGTGGTGGACAACGCTTCGCCCGACAATTCGTTTTCCTATCTGAGGGAGACGCTTCCGACGGGAGTGAGGCTCGTCAAAACGTCGATCAATCGCGGCTTCGGAGCCGGCGTCAATTTCGGCATGGTCGGTTGTCTGCGCGAACTCGTGCTCGTGCTGAACCCGGACACCTATTTCGTCGATACATCGCTCGAAAACGCGGTGCAGTTGTTCAGAACGGAGAAGGATGTCGGCCTCGTCGGTCTCGATCTGGTCTATCCGGATGGCGAGCGGCAGTTTTCCGCGCGGCGCTTTTATTCGGTGCTCGACATACTCGGCCGGCGGTCGCCGCTCGGGCGGCTCGGCGCGTTCAAGCGCCGCATCGACAACCACATGATGCGCGAAGCGTGGGCCGCGGGCACGCCGTTCGAGGCCGACTGGGTGCTGGGCACGGGCTTTATCGTGCGGCGCGCGCTATTCGGCGAACTCGGCGGCATGGACGAGCACTTCTTTCTCTATATGGAGGACGTCGATTTTTGCGCGCGCATCTGGCAGGCGGGCTACCGCGTGCTGTGCGTGCCGGGTGCGCGACTCACGCACGAGCATCAGCGTGCGTCGGCAGCGGGCTTCCTGAGCAAGGCGGGGCGCCGGCATCTGAACAGCTTGTGGCGTTTCAGCCGCAAGTATCGTGTGCCGCTGTTCAGACCGCCAGGCGTGCAGGGCCTGAGTCGCAGCGCGAAGGCGCGTGCGGTGCCGGTCCCCATGACCGTGAGCGCGCGTCCGGCGGCCGCCGAGCAGGGGCAAAGCATCACGGTGGACTGATGCCTGTCGATGTCTCGACGTGAAAAAAGAACGGAGTAACGCAATGGGGGAGGGCTAGATGAAAACCCGGCGACAGGCGCTCAAGACGTTCCTGCTCGGCGGCCTGGCCGGGGCCAGTGCAAGCACAGCCGATTTGGGCATCGCGCGCGCGACCGGGCACGCGCCGCGCGAGCGCGGCGCGTTCGCGAGTATGGGTAACGGCGCGGGCGACGGCGCCGGCGGCATCCTGCGCGTCGCCGCGTCCGTGCCCGAGCGTGCCGCATCGGAACCGGTTGCACCGAGCTATCTGAAGACGCTCAGCGATATCGTCGCGGGACTCGAGGTCAGCGTCGCGCGCTTCGTCGATCCGCACCGGCTGGCGGCGATCCAGCGCGGCGCGTCCGGTTACGACTGCGGCGCTGAACTCAGGGAAGCGTTCGCGAGCGGTGCGCGCGGGTTGTATCTACCGCGCGGCATCTGGCGTTACACCGGCGACCTGACCACCGCGAACGGCTCGAGACTGCGCGGCGACGGCGGCGGCGAATACGTGGTGATCACCGACATCGCGATGGGGGCGACCGTGCTGGAGAGACAGGACTCGGGCGGCCCGAGGTCGGCGGCGCTGACGCTGGGCGACTCGGCGTTCGTCGAGCATGTGCAGGTGCGGCCCGCGCATTACGACAAGGTCATCTACTACCTCGCCAACTACCCGGCGCACACCGGCAACACGGCGATCGGCATCCACTTCGGTACGTCGGCCGGGGCTAGTCGTTGCACGGCGATCGGTTTTTCGCGCGCGGGCTACGAACTCGGCGTCACCTCGACGCTCGAGCGCTGCTATGCGTACATGTGCGAGCGCGGCTTCTACGCGACCGAGCACACCGACGGCTCGCTGATCAATTGCATCGGCATGTTCTGCCATACGGCCGGCGCCGATATCGTCGACAACTTCTGGCAGGTGATCGGCGGACGCTGGGAATGGAACGCGCGACACGGCGTGATTCTCGGCGCGGAGTCGCTGATCGTCGGCGCGGTGTTCGATCGCAATGGCTTAGCCGGCGTCTATATGAAGAGCGGCAACTGGGGCAAGGTGGTGAACGGCAATTACTTCTCGCGCAACGGTTGCGGCGGCGACGGCAAGATCGGCCGCTGGAAATTCTCGACGCGCGGCCATCCGTCGTACCTCGATGTGCCGCCCGGTCAGAGTTGCCACATCCAGATCGATTACCAGCAGGCGGCGACGATCGTCGGCAATCGCTACCGTCCCGGCCAGGACGACGAGAACGCCGGCTGCGACGGCCCGCAGTTCGTGTACGGCAGTTCGACCGCGCCGGGCAGCACACCGCTCGACGGCATCACGATTCAGGGCAATTTCGGCGATCGCGCGGGTGACACGATCGTCGGTTACGCCAAGGCGTATCCGGGCGGCGGCGCGATCGCGGGCGGCAAGGACGCGAGCCTCGTGCATGCGCTGAATCTCGGCGTCGGCTACGAACGCGGCGGCGTCGCGGCGGCGCTGCATTGCGGAAACCAGACCGTGTCGCAGGAGACGACGCGCATCGCGATCAACGTGCTGCGCTCGACCTCGGGCCGCGTGGTGTTGCGCGCGGCCACACGCGGCCATGCTCTACTCGCCGAAATCCTGTTCGCAACCGACGCAACCGATGCCAACTACAAGACCGTGGTAAGCAATCTGATCGGCAATGCGGTGAAGAGCGCGGTGTTGAACGCAAATGGCGAAGACGATCGCTACAACAAGATCGATATCGCACTAAGTGAACCTGCTTTCGTGTCGTATTCTGTTTTTTCGACCTGAGTTTTAACCGCCTACTGCAAACAGGACGATTGTGTCGACGAGAAACGTCATCATCGCGCTGTATTCGGTGTACGCACTGAACTACGTGCTGCCGCTCGTTACGTTGCCGTATCTGTCGCACGTACTTGGGCCGGCCGGGTTGGGCGTGATCGGTTACGCGCAATCGATTTCGCAGATTCTTCTCGTCATCGTCGACTTCGGCTTCGGCCTGTCGAGCGCGCGCAAGGTGGCGGTGCACATCGATAACCCAGAGGTCGTGAACCGCATCTACTGGTCGACCACGATCGGCCGCGCGATTCTCGCGTTGCTGTGCTCGCTGGTGCTGGTCGGCTGGGCCTTCGCCGCGCACATGTCGCCGCAGGAACGCGGTGCGACGCTGCTGGGCTCGCTCGTGATCTGGGGCGGCGTGCTGACGCCCGGCTGCTTCTACGAAGGCACGCAGCGCCTGCCTGTGCTCGCGGGCACGCTGCTCGCGACGCGCGTGGGTCTGCTGATTCCGCTGTTCCTGTTCGTGAGGACTCGCGACGACGTGATGCTCGCGGCCGCTTTGCAATATGCGCCGACCTTCGTGTGCGGCGTGATCCTGATGGGCGCGCTGATCTGGAAGCGCGAGATCCTGCTGAGCGTGCGGGTCAGTTGGGCCGACGTGATGGCCGAGGCGAAAGAGGCGTATCACATCTTTCTCGGTTCGGCGCTGACGTCCGTGTACATGTACGCGAACGTGATCATGCTGCGCATGATCAGCGGCCCGGGCGCGGTCGGCTATTACGTGGCGGCCGAGCGACTCACCAACGCGCTACGCGCGTGCACGGCGCCGGCCATCCAGGCGTTCTTTCCGAAGATCTGCGTCGCTTACGAGCGCAACGACATCGCCTATATCCACAAGGTCAACCGCGGCTTCATGGTCGCGTTCGCGGCGTCGGCGGTGCTGATTCTGGTCGGCTTTACGGTGCTTGGCGAATGGTTCGTCGGACGTTTTCTCGGCGAGGCGTTCGGCGAGACGTTCCGCATTTTGCGCATTCTCGTGTTCGTGCCGGCGATCGTCGGCATGACGACGACCCAGGTGATGCTGACGATCATCGCGTCGGGCAATCAGTCGTTGCTGAAGCGGATCTATATCTACGGCGCGCTGTTCCATCTGGTGCAGGCACCGATCAGCATCTACTTCTGGGGCGGTGTCGGCACCGCGTGCTCGGTGGCCGCGACCGAGCTGTTCATGCTGATCGGCGTGTACAACGTGTCGAGCCGAATCAATCACGGCCAGATCGCGGTGCGCGCGCAGACGACGATCAAGCAGGAGATGGCGGCGGAGAGAGATTAGCCGCGAGGATGGACAGTGGGATCGAATGGCCGCGGCGCGCGTCGTGAAGACTTTGCGCGTCGCGGCCTTGTTGCGTCAGCGCCGCGCGTTCGTTGCGCGCGTTCACTGCGAGTGCTTACTGCGAGTGCTTACTGCGCGGTGGACAGACTGGTTACTTTCGCGTTGCGCAGATACAGCACCGTCGACAGCACGACCGCCGCGGCAGCCGCGATCGCGGCAAACAGGAACACCGAGCCGTAACCGAACTCGCCGGCGATATACCCCGCCAGCGGCCCGGTAATGCCGAGCGACAGATCGAGAAACACCGAGTACGCGGACAGCGCTGCGCCGCGGCTCGCCGGCGGCACGAGCCCGACCGCCTCGACGCCGAGCGCCGGAAACACCAGCGCGAAGCCAAAGCCGGTCAGCGCGGCGCCCGCGAGCGCGATATGCGGCTCGGGCGCGAGCCACAGCATCAATAGACCCGCGCATTCGAACGAGAACGACGCGATTGCGACACGAAAGCCGCCGTAGGTCTTGATCGTGTTCGCGAACAGCAGGCGCGCGCCGATGAACAGCGTGCCGAACAGCGTCAGCGACAGCGCCGCATTCGGCCAGTGTTTCGCCGCATAGAACAGCGTGATGAAGGTCGCGATCGAACCGAAGCCGGCCGAGCCGAGCGCGAGACCCATACCGTGCGGCAGCACGCGCGTCAACACGCTGCGATACGACATCCGCTCGCCGTGCACGACCGGCACCGGCGCGATCAGACGCGCGAGGTAATAGCCGAGCCCCGCGAGCGCGATCACCAGAATGCCGAGCGCGGTAAAGCCGATCGAGCGCGAGATCATCACGCCGAGCGGTGCGCCGATCGCGAGTGCCCCGTAGGTCGCGATGCCGTTCCACGAAATCACGCGGGCGTTGTTGGAGGTGCCGACCCGGCCGATTCCCCACAGGATCGCGCCGGTGCCGCACAGGCTCTCGCCGAAACCGAGCACGAGCCGGCTGCACACGAGCAGTGCGAGGCTCAGCCCCGGCCAGCGACCGGTCAGCGCGGCGAGCAACAGCAGCACACCGCTCGCGCCGCAGCCGAGCAGACCGATCGACACCGTGCGCTTCGGCCCGAGCGTATCGGCCGAGCGGCCCGCGAGCGGCCGCGACGCGAGCGTCGCGAGGTACTGCACGCTGATCGCCGCGCCGGCCAGCACCGCGCTGTAGCCGAGGTCGCCGTGCACATAACCGGGCAGCACCGCGAGCGGAATACCGATCGTGAGGTAGCAAAGAAAGGTGAAAAAGACGACCGGAATGATCTGCAGGGTCGTCGCAAATTCGCTGCGGGCGGACGCGGAGTCGGTGGACATCGGGAAAACCAGACTTGAATTCGGCGGGAAGGCGTGATTCTCCCATGGAACCGATTCCCTTGCAGGGCTTGCTTAAAAAATGGGACGAATCAATGGCGGGTTGTGACGTGATAAAGGTCGGTTTTCACGCCGCTAGCGCGCGATTGTTCGGCGAGGCGAGGGGCATGCCAAAATCTGGCATGTCCGCTAAACCGGCAAAAATCGATAAAAACGGCAAAAGCGTCAGATCAACATAAGCGCTGCCGTACGCAAATCCACCTCGATATCGCGCGAGGAATATGTCCCCCATGCGATTCGAGCTATGGGTTGCGTTTATTGACGGTGATAGCTTTCAAACCATCGACGCGGCGTGTCCGCGCAAACACGCAACAGACGAGAGCACCGAGACATGACCGAGCCGATTCGTTTCTATCACCGCAACGCGATCCGCGAAATCGAGGACGCGCCCGTCACCCGCACGGTGCTGCAGTATCTGCGCGAGGACGCGCATTGCACCGGCACCAAGGAGGGCTGCGCCGAAGGCGACTGCGGCGCCTGCACGGTCGTGATCGGCGAGCGCAATCCGGCGGGCGGCGTCGAGTTCAAGGCGGTCAACGCCTGCATCCAGTTCGTGCCGACCCTCGACGGCCGCGCGCTCTTCACGGTCGAAGACCTGCGCCAGCCGGACGGCTCGCTGCATCCGGTGCAGCAGGCGATGGTCGACTGCCACGGCTCGCAGTGCGGCTTCTGCACGCCGGGCTTCATCATGTCGATGTGGGCGCTCTACGAGAAGCACGGCCACGAGCATGGCTGCGCGAACCGCACTGTGCCGTCGCGCGAGGCGATCGGCAATGCGCTGACCGGCAACCTGTGCCGCTGCACCGGCTACCGGCCGATCGTCGACGCGGCCGAGCGTATGTTCGACGCGCCCGCGCCGCAAGCGCCAGTCGACGTAAAGGCGCTCGCCGACACGCTCGCGACGCTCGAACGCCGCGACACGTTTCAGTACGAGCACGCGGGCCAGCGCTTCGCCGCGCCGCGCACGGTCGCGGCGCTCGCGCGGATCAAACAGCAGGAACCGGCCGCGCGCCTGCTCGCGGGCAGCACCGACATCGGCCTGTGGGTCACCAAGCAGATGCGCGAGCTCGGCGACCTCGTCTACGTCGGACAGATCGCCGAGCTGCAAAAGCTCGAAACCAATGACGACTGGATCGAGATCGGCGCCGGCGTCAGCGTCGAAAAAGCGTATGCCGAGATCGCGAAGCAGTACCCGGAGCTGACCGAAATGTGGCAGCGCTTCGCGTCGCTGCCGATCCGCAACGCCGGCACGCTCGGCGGCAACATCGCGAACGGCTCGCCGATCGGCGATTCGATGCCGGGGCTGATCGCGCTCGGCGCGCGCGTGATCGTGCGGGGCGGCGACATCGAGCGCGAGATGCCGCTCGAAGACCTGTACCTCGCGTATCAGCAGAAGGACATGGCCGGGCACGAGTTCGTCGTCGGCCTGAAGGTGCCCGCGCGCGGCGGTGCGCGCGCGAACCTGCGCTTTCGTACCTACAAGCTGTCGAAGCGCTTCGATTCGGACATCTCGGCTGTCTGCGCGGCGTTCTCGTTCATCGCCGACGGCGACGCGATCCGCGAGCCGCGCATCGCGTTCGGCGGCATGGCCGCGACGCCGAAGCGCGCGCTCCAGGCCGAAGCCGTGCTGCGCGACGCCGAATGGCACGAGGCGACCGCGCAGGCCGCGATGCTCGCGCTGGGCACTGACTACGCGCCGCTCACCGACATGCGCGCGAGCAGCGACTACCGCCTCGAGTCGGCGAAGAACACGCTGTACCGTTTCTGGCTCGAAACGCGCGCGCATCAGCCGCTGCCGAAGAGCGCGCTCGACGTGCGCGCGGTCGCGCCGGCCGGCGCGAGCGCCTGAGCCCCGCGCGTTCAAGGATACGGAGAACACAACCATGAACCAGCAAGCCGAACCGTTCCTGAAAGAGGTCCAGGAACTCGACGACTTCACCCAGGTGCACGTGTCGCGTCCGCACGAGTCCGCGCATCTGCACGTAAGCGGCCGCGCGACCTACACCGACGACATTCCCGAGCTGGCCGGCACGCTGCACGCGGCGCTGGGGCTGTCGTCGAAGGCGCACGCGAAGGTCGTCTCGATCGCGCTCGACAAGGTGCGCGCGACGCCCGGCGTCGTCGCGGTCTTCACCGCCGACGACGTCCCCGGCGTCAACGACGTCGGCCCGATCGTTCATGGCGACGATCCGATCCTCGCCGACGGCGTCGTGCAATACGTCGGCCAGCCGATGCTGATCGTGGTCGCGACATCGCACGAGGCGGCGCGTCTCGGCGCACGGCGCGCCGAGGTGGTCTACGAGGAACTGCCGGCGGTGCTGAGCGCGCAGCAGGCACGCGCCGCGAACCAGTTCGTGCTGCCGCCGATGAAGCTCGCGCGCGGCGACGCCGGCACGAAGATCGCGCGTGCCGCGCATCGCGAGGCCGGTGAGATGTGGCTCGGCGGCCAGGAGCAGTTCTATCTGGAAGGGCAGATCTCGTACGCGGTGCCGAAGGACGACGACGGCATGCACGTCTACTGCTCGACCCAGCATCCGACCGAAATGCAGCAGCTCGTGGCGCACACGTTGGGCGTTGCATCGCATAACGTATTGATCGAATGCCGGCGCATGGGTGGCGGTTTCGGCGGCAAGGAATCGCAGTCGGCGCTGTTCGCGTGCTGCGCCGCGCTCGCCGCGTGGAAGCTGCTGTGCCCGGTCAAGCTGCGCCCGGACCGCGACGACGACATGATGGTGACCGGCAAGCGTCACGATTTCCACTACACCTACGAAGTCGGCTACGACGCAGAGGGCGTGATCGAAGGCGTCGCGGTCGACATGACCTCGCGCTGCGGCTTTTCCGCCGACCTGTCGGGCCCGGTGATGACGCGCGCGCTGTGCCACTTCGACAACGCGTACTGGCTGTCGGACGTCTCGATCGACGGCTTCTGCGGCAAGACCAACACGCAGTCGAACACGGCGTTTCGCGGCTTCGGCGGCCCGCAGGGCGCGTTCGCGATCGAGTACATCCTCGACAACGTCGCGCGCTCGTGCGGCGTCGATGCGCTCGACGTGCGCCGCCGCAATCTCTACGGCAAGACCGAGCGCAACCAGACGCCGTACGGCCAGGTGGTCGAAGACAACGTGATTCACGAGCTGATCGACGAACTCGAAGCGACCAGCGACTATCGCGCGCGCCGCAAGGAGATCGACGCATTCAACGCGAACAACGAGATCCTGAAGAAGGGCCTGGCACTCACGCCGGTCAAGTTCGGCATCGCGTTCAACGTCACGCACTTCAACCAGGCCGGCGCGCTCGTGCATATCTACACCGACGGCTCGGTGCTCGTGAACCACGGCGGCACCGAAATGGGCCAGGGGCTGAACACGAAGGTCGCGCAGGTCGTCGCGCATGAACTCGGCGTCGGCTTCAACCGGATTCGGGTGACCGCGACCGATACCAGCAAGGTCGCCAATACGTCTGCGACGGCCGCGTCGACCGGGTCCGACCTGAACGGCAAAGCCGCGCAGGACGCCGCGCGCCAGTTGCGCGAGCGGCTCGCCGCGTTCGCGGCCGAGCGCTTCGGCGCGGGCAGCGTGAACCCGCGGGACGTGCGCTTCGCGCATGATCGCGTGATGGTCGGCGAGGTCGCCGTGCGGTTCGAGGAAGTGGTCGCGAAGGCTTATCTCGCGCGCATCCAGTTGTGGTCCGACGGCTTCTACGCGACACCGAAGCTCTACTGGGATCAGTCGAAGCTGCAAGGACGGCCGTTCTACTACTACTCGTATGGCGCGGCGGTATCGGAAGTCGTGATCGATACGCTGACCGGCGAAATGCGCGTGCTGCGCGCCGATGCGCTGCACGACGTCGGCGCCTCGCTGAATCCGGCGCTCGACATCGGCCAGGTGGAAGGCGCGTTCATTCAGGGCATGGGCTGGCTCACCACCGAGGAGCTGTGGTGGGACGCGGGCGGCAAGCTGATGACGCACGCGCCTTCGACGTACAAGATCCCGACCGTCAACGACGTGCCGCCGGTTTTTAATGTCAGGCTGTTCAGGAACCGTAACGCGGAGGACAGCATCCATCGTTCGAAGGCGACCGGCGAGCCGCCGCTGCTGCTGCCGTTCTCGGTGTTCTTCGCGGTGCGCGACGCGGTGTCGGCGGTCGGCGGCCATCAGGTCAATCCGCCACTCAATGCGCCCGCGACCAGCGAGGAAATCCTGAAGGCGGTCGGCGCGGTGCGGGCCGCGACGGCGGCCGCGCGGCAGGCGTGATGGCGAGTGGCAAACGAGTTGGGAGCGCAATATGGAAGCACGCCTGAATTATTGTCCGGGCGGGACCGGGTCCGAGCTTGCACCGCGGCCGGCGCCGATGCACATCGTGCTGTTCGGCGCGGGACACGTCGGCCATGCGCTCGCGCATCTGCTTGGCAGCCTGCCGTGCGTGGTCCAGTGGGTCGACGAACGCGACGAGCTGTTCCCCGACGAAACGCCGCCCAACGTGCAGGTCGAAGCGACCGACACGCCCGAGGCGATCGTCGACGCGGCGCCGCCCGGCGCGTGGTTTCTGGTGATGACGCACAACCATGCGCTCGATTTTTCGCTGGCCTCGCGCATCATGCGACGGCGTGATTTCAGCTACTTCGGCATGATCGGCTCGAACACGAAGCGCGTGAAGTTCGAGCGGCGACTGCTCGAACGAGGCGTGGAGTTGGAGCGGCTCGCGGAGATGACCTGCCCGATCGGCGTCGAAGGGATCATCGACAAGGCGCCCGCCGCGATCGCGATTGCGGTGTGCGCGCAACTGCTGCGACTGAGGACACGGCAGGCCGCGACGGTTCATGCGTTGGGGCAGGCCGCGAGCCACGTCCGCGCAACGAAGCAGATCACGGTTTAGGCCATACGGCGCAACGGGGGCTTGCGCGCGACCAGCTCACCCGACACCTCGGACATCAACGTCCTCAGCCAGCCGATATCGCTCGGCCGATCCGGCTGCGGATGCCACAACTGATAGCAGCGGATGCGCGGAAACGCGATCGGCACGTCGACGACCGCGAGCGGCAACATGCTCGCGTAGTGCATCGCGAAGCGCCGCGTCGTCGTGAAGATCAGATCCGATTGCAGAAGCGTCTGCGCGACGAGCCCGAAGTAGGGCAGCGTCGCGACGATGCGCCGGCTCGCCTTCGCCCGCGCGAAGCCGGTATCGATCGCGCCGCCGCGCGCGCCGCTGTAGGGTGTCGGCGCGAGATGCGGCGCGGCCAGATAGGCTTCGCGGGTGAGCGGCTCGTGTGTCAGCGGATGGTCCGCGCGCATCATGCACACGACGGTATCGGCGAACAGGTCGCTGCGCTCGAAACGCGGATCGGGCTTCGGCCAGTTGCCGATCACCAGATCGAGTTCGCCGGCGTCGAGCGCGGCCGAATGATCGAGCAGCGGCCCCAGCGATTCGATTTCGAGCCGCGCATGCGGCGCCGCTTCGCGAAACCGCGCGATCACGGTCGGCATGAAGAAGTCGTTCAGATAGTCGGGCGCGGCGACGCGAAAAGTGCGGCGCGAGCGGCCCGGGTCGAAATCGCCATGCGGCGTCGCGACGAAATCGACATCGCGCAACACGCGCTGCGCGGCCGCGAGCAGCGACTCGCCGTATTCGGTCGGCACCATGCCCGACTTGCCGCGCACCAGAATCGGATCGCCGAGCGTGTCGCGCAGCTTGCGCAGCGCGGTGCTGATCGCGGGCTGGGTCTGGTTCAGCCGCAACGCGGTCTGCGTGACGCTGCGCTCGACGAGCAGCGTGCGCAGCACGCGCACGAGCCAGATATCGAGTGAGGCGGCGGTGTCGTCCATGATCGAAGCGTGGTGGCGCGGGCGCTGCCGATGAGCTCGCCGCGCGGCGCGCGCGTGGGGTGCGAAAGCTTAACCTTAGGCGCGTTTGCGCTTCGGCGGCATAGCGGGCACGGTATGGCCGGCATCAGCGCGACGCCTGCCGGCGTCGATTCGTTCGGGCCGAAGCCGCAACCAGGGCGCGGCCCGCAGCGGCCGCCGCGTTATGCCGGTGTTGGTTTGTCCGGCAGCCCCCATGGCAGCGAACTGATCCGCTTCACCTCGCGCGATTCGAGCCAGTTCGGCGTGCGCGCGCAGTACAGCACCATCGGCAGCGCGTCCTCGCCCCAGAACAGCTGATCGTTCAGACGAAACGTCGGCACGCCATAGACGCCGAGTTCGACCGCGTCGGCGGTATTGCGCTGCAATTGCGCCTGCACGGCTTCGTCCTGGATCAGTTCCGGGCCGTCTGGCTTGCCGACGCGCTCGCACAGCTCGGCGAACGCTTCGTCGCTCGACGGATCGCGCCCCTCGCGCCAGATGAAGCGGAAAATCTCGCGCACGAATTGCACGTCGCCGTTCGCGGCGGTCGCGAGCAGCAGCGGCTTCATCGAATCGAACGGATGGGCGGGCGGCATTTTGTACGGGATACCGAGCTGCTCCGCGCGAAACAGCGCGTGCCGGTACATGAAGGTGCGCTTGGCGGGCACGCTGTACGCGGAGCGCTGGCCCCAGTGGCGATACAGATCGTTCAGCACGACCGGCGTGAACGCGAAGTCGAAGCCGGGCCATTTGTCGTATTGCTCGAGCAACAGGTAGGTGAACGGCGAGACGAAATCGTAAAACCACTGCCGCTGTTGGGCGTCGATGCCAACGGTCATAAATGTCTCCCGGATTGCCTGTGTCGGACGATGCGGACGGTGCGTCCGTTACCTCATCAAAATTGTAGCGATCTTACGCGGTGCGGTCCCGGCTTGCACCGGTCGATATCCCCTGGTGGCGGCCGGTGGACGTAGGTTCCGGCGGTGCCGTCAGGGGCGCTCAGCCTTTGACTTTATCGGCCGCCTGCTCGTCGGCCTCGTCCAGCCCGCCCCGCGTGTCGCGGCTTTCCGTGAGCCGCCGCCGCACGAAGCCGATGTGCTCGCGCAGCACGTAGAACTGGTCCGCGTACGCGAGCGGCATCTTCATGCCGTTGACCGAGTCTTCAATCGTGTCGAGCCGCTCGATCAGCGACGCGCGTTCGGCCGACGCATGTTCGCTGAGCGCGCTGCGCTCGATCGCGATCAGAGAGCCGTACCAGCGATAGATGCGCGATTTGACGCGCCACGCGTACAACCCGGGCACGATGCGCAGCGCCGGCACCAGCAGCACGATCAGCGGCACGATGATCACCAGCAGGCGGTCCGCGAGACTCGCGATCCAGAACGGCAGCGTTCGGTACAGGAAGCTCTTGCCCGACTTGTAGTAGCGCGCGGCGTCGTCGGAAAGCGGGAAGTCGTGCGCGAGCGGGGCGGGGAATTCGCCGGCGCGCTGCATCGTCGTCGCGCCGCCATGCACCTCGCGCGCGGCTTCGATCAGCAGATCGGACAGCGCCGGATGCAGCGAATCGCGCGCGATCAGCTCGGCGGTCGGCGCGACGATGCTGATCGAGTTCGCCGGCAGGTTCTTGCCGAGGTCGAAGGCGCCCATCGGCACCTTCAGCTGCGTCAGGTACGGAAAGCGGCGCGTGTACGCGTCGGCCTGCGAAAAATCGTAGAAGCGCACGTTCTGCGTGCGGTAGAGCTTGCCCATCACGGCCGGCTGCGCCGAGTCGCCCGCGAGGAAGGTCGCGTCGATCGTGCCGTCGATCAGCGCGTCGGCGGCGGCGTCGCCCGTTAGCGGCAGCAATTGGGTCGGACCGCCCGGCACGATGCCGTTGGCCTTCAGCAGCGCGAGCGCGAGCTCGCGCGTGCCGCTGCCCTCGGGGCCGATCGCGAGGCGTTCGCCCTTGAACCCGGACAGCCAGTCGACGGGGGCGCCGCGGTAGAAGATCGCGAGCGGCACGTAAGCGACGCTGCCGAGCGACATCAGGCTTTTGTCCTTGTCGAGCCCGGCTGGCGCGATGCCGCTCTGCACGAAGCCGACGTCGACGTCCGCGTTCGGGTCCAACAGCCGCTTCAGATTTTCCTGCGAGCCCTGCGAGGCCAGCACGTTCAGCGTAATGCGATTGCGCGCAAGGATCGTCTTGTACTTCTGCGCGGCGATCCAGAAGGTGCTGTCGACGGGACCGGCGCTAATCGTCAGCGTATTCGGCGGGGCGGGTTGGATCAGCCGCACGGCGGCCCAGATTGCGACGATCACGAGCAGCACGAGCGGGCCGAACGAGACCGCCAGGTCGCGCCACGAGATCGCGACAAAACGGGCAACGAGATGGGTAGGGCGGGTGCGGCCGGTGTCAGGCTTCATCGGATCATCTGAAAGCGGCGGTCGATCGGGCTCGAATGCGCGAAGGCGGCTTGGGCGGCGCGCGCCAGCACGCGTCGCGCCGATGGTACCTGAGATTGGCGCGGCCGCGAAACGCGTAGCCGCCCGTCACGCCGACAAACGCGTAACAAATGGTGAGCACCGCGGTGAACGCCGGCATGAGCGCTGGCATGATGCCGGTGCAAATTCTTGCGCGACCACGGAGCGTGTCTGCTTCTCTCCGGCACGCATGACGCACCCGCTGTCGGCGCGCCACGCCGCGCGCTAAATCCTTTGCGCTTCTGTGCCGGCTAGATTAAATTGTGCATCGCTACCGCGATCCAACGTTTGCGGCGCGACCCCGGCAAGACGGACAAGAACCGGGTGCGTCGGCGGACGTCGCGGTTTGCCGGTTACCGGTAATCAGCCTCTTTCGCCTCTTGCACATCGTGTCACAGCCGTTGATGGCCGTCGCTCACGCGCGCGTTCGCGCGATGACGGCCGCCCGTAGTCGTAACAATGCCGCTTGTTCATGCGGTCCAATGTGAAGCCAAGGAGAAGAGAGCTATGAAGACGGTCGGTTTTCTGAAAGCACTGGGTCCGGTGGTGGCGATGGTGGTGGCGTGCAACGTCTACGCCCAAAACGCTCCGGCAACCGATACGGCGTCGGCGGCAGCCGCCGTCAAGGCCGGCAAGGCAGCGAATCACGAACTTGGCCGTAAGGTGCGCCACGCGCTGACGAAGACCCAGGGTCTCGACGTGTCGCACATCGCCGTGCGCGCGCGCGGCGGCGCAGTGACGCTGACCGGCTCGGTGCCGACCCAGGGACAGATCGATGCGGCCGGCGAAGCCGCCAAGGGTGTCGACGGCGTAATGTCAGTGTCGAACAAGCTCAAAGTGGTGCAGCAGTAAGCGGTACGCGTGCGCGCGGCGCCGCAAGGCCCGCGTCGCGCGGTGGTGCGCAGCGGCTTGGGGCATGGGCGCCGTCACCGGCGTCGCGTAGACGGTTTGACGCCGCGCTTGCATCGCGTCGCGAGGTCTATCTATCAACCTGGAGGCTCTGGCATGATCGCCGGAGCTTTTTTTTCGCCGCCGGTTTTATGGCGTGGCACTCGCGAGGTTTTGCGGGACCGCAGCAATGCGGCTTGCCGCACACACAGGTCCTGATGGAGGCGCGGCCGTCGCGGATTCGTGCGCTGCGACACATTACCGACGCATCGCGAGGCGTACTGTGACCAAGAGGGAAGGGGGAGCCAAGGTCATGGAAACCACGCTGTTTCGCTATATCGATCTGCCGATCGGCGATCGCGCGGCATTCGAACTGGTGTGCGCGCGACACGGTTTCGCGCCCGCGCATTTCGACGTCAGTGCGAGCATGGCACCCGGTGAGCCGGCGCACGAGCGGGTCGTCACCGTGCGGCGCGGCAGCTGGTCACAGTCGTATTACGACCGCCACGGTCAGTGGGTCAGGCAGTTCGAGGCGGATCTGACCTGCCGGTTTTTCAAATAGACACGGGTTGCGGTGTGCGCGCTTGACGCGTCTTCAGCGCCTCACGACAACACCAGCCGCACGCCGACCAGCGTCAGCGTCGCGGCGAGCAGATTGCGCAGCAGCGCGTCCGGCGCGCGCGAGGCCAGATAGCTGCCGATCGCGATGCCGGGCAGCGATCCCACCAGCAGCGACAGCAGCATCGACCAGTCGATCGAGCCGAGCAGCCAATGCCCGGCGCCCGCGAGCAAGGTCAGCGGCACCGCGTGCGCGATGTCGGAGCCGACGATGCGCGTCGTCGGCAGCATCGGATACAGCAGCATCAACACCGTCACGCCAATCGCACCCGCGCCCACCGACGTCAACGACACCAGCACGCCGAGGGTCGCGCCGGTCAGCATGGTCAGCGCGAGCGTGCGTGCCTGGCTCGGCGCGCGTTGCTTGCGCGCGCCGAGCGCCGCGAGCTGCGGACGGAACACCAGCGCGATCGCGGTAATCAGCAGCGCCGCGCCGAGCACGACCTGGATCAGCCGGCCCGCGCCAGGCGTATCCATTCCATAGCGATGCAGCAGGATCAGCGTGACGGTCGCCGCGGGCACGCTGCCGGCCGCGAGGCGCAGCGTGACCTGCCAGTCGACCGAGCCCTTCAGTCCGTGCACCAGCGTGCCGGTCGCCTTGGTGGCGGCCGCGTACAGCAGGTCGGTGCCGACCGCGGTGGCAGGGTGCACCTTGAACAGCAGGACGAGGATCGGCGTCATCAGCGAGCCGCCGCCGACGCCCGTCAGCCCGACCAGAAAGCCGACGAACAGGCCGGAGACGGAGTACAGCAGATCGATGTGGGGTAGAGCCATTGAACGGAAAGCTGACGCAGCGCGGGTGAAGGGTTGGGCGGCAAGACCGGCGTAGGCGCCGGGGCGGGTGGGTGCGGCGGCGTGCGGTGCGCTGCACGGCCGCGTCGGCCGGCGCCTCAGCGGCGAAAGGCGCTATTGTCGCAAAACTGCCGCGTCGGCGTGCGGCACTTGTTTAGGGGGAGCGCGTCGCGGCTGGCAGCGGGCTGCGTTCCGCGTGTGCGGCGCTGATGTGCCGCATGGCGTGTGAGGTGCCGCTCAGAGCGCGCGGCGGATTTCGACGACGCCGAACGCCGCGAGCGTGAAGCCGACCACGCGATCGATCGCGACGCGTAGCCTGCTGCCGATCGCATGACGCGCGAGCGACACCATGGTCACCAGACAGCACCACCACGCGATCGAGCCGGCGAACACACCGCTGACCGTCGTCAGCGCGATGGCCGGCGAGAACGCGCCGCGTGGCGCGAGCGTCGTGAATAGCGCCGCGAACATGATGACGGTCTGCGGATTGGTCAGCGTCAACAGCAGCGCGCTCGCGTACGCACGCAGCGCGCCGGCGCGGCCGATCTGCGCGAGCTTGCCGTTGCCGTTGCCATTGCCGTCGGCGGTTTCAGCGGGCGGCTTCTGCAGCAGCGCGCGCACGCCGAGATACAGCAGGAACAGGCCCGCGAGCAGATGCAGCGGGCGGTCGTACGCGAGCATGAACTGAGAAATGCCGACGAGGCCGAGCGCCGCGATCAGCCCGTAGGCCGCGTCGCCGCTGGCGATGCCGAAGCCGATCGCGAGTCCCGCGCGCGGACCGCCGCTCAGCGTTCGGCGGATGCACAGCATGCCCATCGGGCCGACCGGCGCGGCGATCGCGAGGCCGACGCCGGCGGCCGTGAAAAACAGACTGGTGGTGGACATGGGCAGGTTCTCGAGCGTTGTTCTGGTTGGGGCGGTCGCCTGCGGGCAGCCGGCGCACCCGCCAGCATAGCCATCCCGAAAATCGCGGGCAAGGGCGGGGATGGGTGAGACTCGACGCGCGATGACACGCTTCAGCGGATCGGCCAGCATGGCGATGAAAGCTGACATCGCCGCGCTCGCTTACAACGGCTTTTTTGTCAGAAAAACAAAAATGCCGCTCAGTTGCTTAACTGAACGGCATTGCGGCTCAATGCCGCTTTTTTTTTGGCCGTGATATCGGGAAAATTCGCCTAAAAATGAGATGGCCAGAGCAATCGTTAATATCTGTCAATGAAGTTTTTGTCTCAAATTAAAATCATTGACCGTGCCCCCGTTTAGATGCTTAATTTGCCGGGTGTTTTCTGGAAAATCAAAGGAGGTCAAATGGGACAACAGAAACAGGCAGGTGCCGCGGGCGAGGAAGAGTGCCAAGTTTGTCGTGTCACCTATTCAATATACGCAAACTTCCCGCCAATGCCGTCTGCAATGGCGATGAACGTCGAAACTGGCGAATGGTTTCCGCAGGATAGGCTTCGGTCGTATTCGAACGGTTACGAAATGGCCGACGCCCTGGGTTATGCATGGGCGTGCGATTGCCGCGGTCGCACGGCGGCCTCAGCGCTGACGTCGAAAATTCGCACTCACGACGAGTATTACGTGCTCAAAAAAAGCGATGGCCAACCCCTCGCCAACGTGCGTTACAGAATTGTCGTTGACGGTAAACGGGTGATAACGGGAACCACAAGCCAGAGCGGACACACTGTGCGCGTAGTTACTCGCGGAACGGCAAGCCTCAAACTTCAATTGGAGAAATAGGAATGCCGGAAAGTCCGGATTGGCTAACGGTTCACGACACCGCGTGTACAAACACGAACCCGAACTCATGCGTTGAAGTTCGGATTGCAGCGAACCTGTTGTCGTGGAATATTCCAGACAACAGTTATGGTGACAAGTTGCCTATCATTCCCTCATCCTCGCGTGTGATGCACGGAAAGATTCTGTACCGTCTGGCTATCCAGGCCGCAGTGAAAAGTCGTCGAGGAGATTCGGTTTTCGGGCGTGCCCTATCGATCAGGAGCAGCCGTCCGGGCGACACAATACGGATTTCAGGTCCGACCGATTTAGACGGTTGCGCGACGGTTATTCTCGAATCGCGCGAACCCGGGGATTTGACACTCACCGTAGCTGACGAAGATATAACCTCGGTCCCGCTGCGTTTGAGGTTCAAGGACGCATGGTACGAGAGCACGTTTCTTATTACGGGGTATCACGTTTGCTTCGAACAGGATTTTACAGGTGAAATTGTGATTGCTCGCGGAACCAACGATCAACACAAGCGCGATTTTCTCTATGGCGCGCGAGGCGTTGTCATGCAGGGAACCGGTAAAGCATCTAACGGGCGCTATATTCGACCAATACAGGTGAATTCAGGTTGGCATAGAAATAGTCACGGCAATCGCGACTATCTCAACAACCCGGATGGCGTAGCCTTCTCTTACACGGATTCAGTGCAAGGCGCATTCGGACCGGTTACGGAGAATCGTTCGATAGCGGTTGATCCTAACGTCATACCGAAGCACGCTCAAGTCGAAATAGAGATCGTCGGCAGACGCTTCGCCGATGATACTGGCAGCGCGATTACCGGCCATCACATCGACAATTTCGTCGGTGCGGGCGCCGTTGTCCAGTCCGCTTGGGAGCATGGGGCGGTAAACAATACGCAGCGCAAAGTTAAGTATATTGGATGACCGTCGAGGAATAGAGTTATGAGTAAACAACGCTTAGCACATAGACTCAGCGCCGGGTTGTTTTGTACGTTGCTTGTTCCGACTGTCTACGCTGACGGGTCGATTAGCTTCAACGATTACATCGTGCCGATGCTGAAGGATCGCCCCCAATTTAAGGAATTTATACTGCAATCGTTTTCGGTTACGGATACGGGATGGGGGATCCGAATAAATAGTCCGACAATGCCCCATATGGGCGGCGCGCGAATGGGACCATACAGATTCCAGGCTATCTGGCATAGTCCGCGTGGCGACACTCCTGTTACTCTTGTAATTGATACTAAAACGGAGTTTTTTGATCGCCACCGTCGGCAAATAACCGGTAGCGATCTACGCGGAACCACTTCGATTACGGAAACGCTGGACTCTATTGAAGTCGAGCCAGCCCAAACACAATAGCTTGCGCATCCTATGACCGCAATCGTTGGCCCGCTTTGTGGGACCTTCCATCTTGTCTTGCCGGAAGACAATCTGCACCTTGGGCAGAGCAGTATCAGTCAACACGCCAGAGAGTTTTTGAAAGGACTTGAGGCGAACAGAACGCGCCATCAATGCAAAAGTGCACGTACCGTTGTTTCAGTACGTGTACGATGCATTGGTGAGTGTTTCTTTTAATGCTGTAGCAGACCATGCTGCGGACGAATTGACGCATCGCGAAAATCAGGTGACTGCCGAAATATTCCGAATTACATAAAAAAGATTTCGCTGTTCCTCGAGCTTGCGTCAACGCCGGGAAACGGAGGCTGGAGTGTTCTCTGAAGGTGTATATGATGCGTCCCACTAGAATGCTTGCTGTGCGGCTTATCATGGTTTCGATGTTTAATTTTCTTGATTCAACTGCGCTGAGCAAAACAATTTACTCGGTGCAGTTCGACTACAAAAAAGCAGCGCCATCATCGGTTTATTTTTCTGGAAAATTGCGCGAGGAAATTGACCGTCTTTGCAAGACCGGTGAGCACGCGGCAACCGCCGATATCGCTGCGTGCAGCCACAGGAATTTCGAACAAATTTACGCAGAATTGAATTCCACGATTAAATCGTTGGAAACTGAGTTGAGGAAAGGCGATGTTGATTTGAAGGTCGATAACAATCCTGTTGCATTGCCTTACTTTGAGAAAGGACAAAGGGCATGGGTCGAGTATCGCGACAACCAGTGTTACGCTGAGAGCTATTCATTAGGCGAAGCGTCGGTGCGTTATATGACGTTTTGGGATTGCATGGCGCGCATAACGAAAGGGCGGATAAGCGATCTGAAGAGCACGGAAGACTAACGGAAGGCAACCGCGCCTCAAACAAGTCGCCCCGCTTTGCGGGCTTTCCATTCGAGCGTCAACGTGCTTGTTTCTGCACTGCTTTGCACGGCAAGCCGTGGTTCGAGCCGCACCGCAAGCGACAGAAATCCTCCACGGCCTTCCACGATCAACCATAATTCCCCCCACCCCCAACCCACAAATCCGCTGCGCCGATGTGGCAAATCGATCAGGTGACGCTGCGCTTGTTCATCGCCGTGTGCGAGGAAGGCACGATCGCGCGCGCGGCCGAGCGTGAGTTCATCGCGCCGTCGGCGGTCAGCAAGCGGCTCGCCGATCTCGAAGCGCTCGTCGATGTCGCGTTGCTGTCGCGCAGCCAGCGCGGCGTGCGCGCGACCGCCGCCGGCGAAGCGCTGTTGCGCCACGCGCGGCTCATCATGCGCGGCCACGAACGCCTGCAGGCCGAACTCAGCGAGTATGCGGCCGGCGCGCGTGGGCATGTGCGCGTGCTCGCCAACGTGTCGTCGATGGTGGAGTTTTTGCCCGAGGCGTTGTCGGCGTTTCTGCAGGCGAATCCGGCGATTCGCGTCGACGTCGAGGAGCGCGTCAGCGCGGACATCGTGCGCGGACTCGAAGAGGGTGTGGCCGATCTGGGCATCTGCCGCGACACGGTGCCGCTCGGCAGTCTCGACACGTTGCCGTATCGCGCCGACCATCTCGCGCTGATCGTGCCGCGCGCGCATCCGCTCGCGGGCGAGGCGCAGATCGGCTTCGAGCAGACGCTCGGGTTCGATCATCTGGGGCTCGCATCGAATGCGTCGGTCAACGCGCTGATGCAGCGCATCGCGCTGGAGAAGGGCAGCGAGTTGAATTACCGCACCTATGTATCGACTTTCGACGCCGCCTATCGCTTCATCCAGGCGGGTCTCGCGGTCGCGATCCTGCCGCGCGAGGCGCTGCCGCGCCATGCGGCCGACGAGTACGGCATCGTCGCCGTGCCGTTGCGCGAGGCGTGGGCCGCGCGGCGCTTCGTGATCTGCATGCGCGATCGCGCGGCGCTGACGCTGGCGGCCGCGCGATTGCTCGAACATCTGCTGAGCGCCAGATAAGACGGGCGACGCACTTCGTCACCCGCGCTTCGCCACCTCCCCAGACAAACCCCTAAGCATTTCACCCAGGCGAGCGCCAACGCCCGCGCCATCGGCCTGAGCGGCCATCGCGAGCGGCGATGGTGTGCTTCGTCAAAGCAGACTTTGCCGCGCGTCGTCACGCGGGCACGCTGTGATCCAGTCAGCGCATCACTTCCATCCAACGGGCCTCTGAAGCCCGCGTCCACGACCAGGATTCCAACCGATGAATGAAACCCGCGAGCGCGTCGTCGTGACCGAGGTCGGTCTGCGCGACGGTCTGCAAAGCATTGCCCGCATCATGTCCACCGACGACAAGCGGCGCTGGATCGACGCCGCCTACGCGGCCGGCGTGCGCCACATGGAAGTCGCGTCGTTCGTGCCGGCGAAGCTGCTGCCGCAAATGGCGGACGCCGCCGACGTAGTCGCCCACGCCCGTAGCTACGACGATCTCAGCGTGAGCGCGCTCGTGCCGAACCTGAAGGGCGCGCAGCACGCGCTCGAGGCTGGCGTAGAGCGCATCGTCGCGCCGATCTCGGTGAGCGCCGCGCATAGCGCCGCGAACGTGCGCAAGACACCCGCCGAGATGATCGACGCGTTCGCCGCGATGCGCGAGCTGATCGATGGCGCGCCCCCGGCAGGTGGGCGCCGCGTCGAGTTGATCGCCGGTTTGTCGACGGTGTTCGGCTGCACGCTGCAGGGTGCCGTGCCGTACGCGGATATCGCCGCGATCGCGCGCGCCGCGGTGCAGGCCGGCGCCGACGCGATCGCGCTCGGCGATACGACCGGCGAAGCGACGCCGCGTCAGGTTGGCGAGGTCATCGAGCTGGTGCGCGACGTCGCGGGCGACAGGCTGCGCTCGCTGCATTTCCACGACACGCGCGGCCTCGGGCTCGCCAACACGCTGGTCGCGCTGCAGCACGGGATCCGCGAGTTCGATGCGTCGCTGGCTGGTCTCGGCGGCTGTCCGCATGCGCCGGGCGCAACCGGCAACGTCAATACCGAAGACCTCGTGTTCATGCTTCACAGCATGGGCTACGACACCGGTATCGACATCGCGCGGCTACTCGCATCGCGCGCGGTGCTGGCGCAAGCGCTGCCGGGCGAGCCGCTGTACGGCTATCTCGCGCGAGCGGGATTGCCGAAACAGTTCGCGCACGCGCAAGCGGTCGCGCGCGACTCCGCGAGCTACGCCGAATCTTTGCATTGTCTCCATTCTTCCGTTCCGCAGGTGCCGCAATGACTCCGCTTTCCTCCGCTACTTCAGCTTCGTCGTCGACGTCCTCGCCGCAGCCGGGTACCTTGCCGCTCGCGGGCATCCGCGTGATCGAGTTGTCGCATATGGTGATGGGTCCGACCTGCGGCATGATTCTCGGCGACCTCGGCGCCGAAGTGATCAAGGTCGAGCCGCCGCGCGGCGACAGCACGCGCCGGCTGCTCGGCACCGGCGCGGGCTTTTTCCGCACCTTCAATCGCAACAAGAAGAGCGTCGCGCTCGATCTCGACAGTGAAGCCGGTCTCGCCGCGCTGAAGCAACTCGTCGATAGCGCCGACGTCTTCGTCGAAAACTTCAAACCCGGCCGCATGGCGAGTCTCGGCCTCGATTACGCGACGCTGCGCGAGCGCAATCCGCGGCTGATTTACGTGTCCCACAAGGGCTTTCTCAATGGTCCGTACGAACATCGTCTGGCGCTCGACGAAGTCGTGCAGATGATGGCGGGCCTCGCGTACATGACCGGTCCGGTGGGCCGTCCGCTACGCGCGGGCAGCTCGGTCAACGACATCATGGGCGGCATGTTCGGCGCGATCGGCGTGCTGGCGGCGCTGCACGAACGGCACGCGAGCGGCCGCGGCAAGGAGGTGCAGAGCGCGCTGTTCGAGAACTGCGTGCTGCTCTCGGCGCAGCACATGCAGCAGTTCGCGGCGACCGGCGTGGCCGCCGCGCCGATGCCCGAGCGCATCAGCGCCTGGGCCGTCTACGACGTGTTTACGCTCGCGCACGGCGAGCAGATGTTCATCGCCGCGACCGGCGACGCGCAGTGGCGCGCGCTGTGCGCGATTCTCGAACGCGACGATCTGCTCGCCGATGCGCGCCTCGCGACCAACAACGACCGCGTGCTCGCGCGCGGCTGGCTGCTGCAGACGCTCGGCGAAAGCCTGAGCCGTCTCGACGGCGCGACACTCGTGCCGCTGTTCGAGCGCAATCACATTCCGTTCGCGTCGATCACGAAGCCCGAGGAGTTGTTCGACGATCCGCACCTGAACGCGAGTGGCGGCCTCGTGCCGCTGACGCTCGACGACGGCAGCGAAACCGCGATGCCGTTGCTGCCGATTTCGCTCGACGGTGCGCGTCTCGGGCCGCGTCGGCCGATCGCGAAGATCGGCGAGCACACCGTCGAGGTGCTGCGCGAACTCGGGTTCGACGACGCGCGGATCGCGGAGCTCGGCGGTGGCGTGCAATCGCGGGCGCCGCGCGCGGCTGCGTGAGCGTCGTGCCGCGCTTGACCCGCTGCAGCGGGCAATAGACCAATAATTCTGGAGACAGACGATGAAATCGTCGAATCAGGCGATGTACTCAACGGCGCTCGGCGATGCCGGCGCGCTCGACGGCTCACCCACGGACGCGGGCGCGGATGCGGCAGGCTCGGACCGCGCCGGCGCGATCGCGCTCGACGGCGCGCGCATTTCCGCGCGGCTCGACCGGCTACCCGCGACCCGCACGATCTGGCAGCTCGTGATGCTGCTGAGCTTCGGCATGTTCTTCGAACTCTACGACCTGATGTACTCCGGCTATATCGCGCCGGGACTCGTGCACAGCGGCCTGCTGACGGCCACGACGCGCGGCCTGTTCGGCACGAGCGGCGTCGCGAGTTTCATCGCCGCGCTGTTCGCGGGCCTGTTCATCGGCACGGCGGCCTGCGGCTTTCTCGCCGACCGCTTCGGCCGGCGCGCGATCTTCACCTGGTCGCTGCTGTGGTACACGGCGGCCAACGTCGTGATGGCGTTCCAGCACACGGCGCTCGGATTGAACTGCTGGCGCTTTATCGCGGGAGTCGGCATCGGCGTCGAGATCGTCACGATCGGCACGTATATTTCCGAACTCGTGCCGAAGCACATTCGCGGGCGCGCTTCGGCGTGCTCGCAGGCGGTCGGCTTCTGCGCGGTGCCGATCGTCGCGTTCCTGTCGTATCTGCTGGTGCCGCAACGCCTGTTCGGTCTCGACGGCTGGCGTGTGGTCGTGCTGATCGGCGCGATTGGCGCGATCGTGGTGTGGTGGATTCGCCGCGGCTTGCCGGAGAGCCCGCGCTGGCTCGCGCAAAAAGGCCGCCTCGACGAAGCCGACGCGGTGATGACGCGTCTCGAAGCACGCGTCGCGCGCGAGTATCGGCGCCAATGCGGCCTGCCGTTGCCCGAGCCGGCGCTGCCCGAACCGGTGCGCGCGCGGGCGGCGTTTCGCGATCTGCTGGTGCCGCCGTATCGCAGGCGCACGCTGATGCTGATCATCTTTCACGTGTTCCAGACGATGGGCTACTACGGCTTCGCGAACTGGATTCCGACGCTGCTGATGAAGCAGGGCATCACGGTGACGACGAGTCTGATGTACGCGAGCATCATCGCGATCGCGGCGCCGCTCGGGCCGTTGCTGGGGCTGCTGATCGCCGATCGCTTCGAGCGCAAGACCGTCATCGTCTGCATGGCGGCGGTCAACGTCGTGTGCGGACTCGCGTTCAGCCAGGCGCGCGAGACGGTGCTGCTCGTGAGTCTCGGCGTGTGCCTCGTGCTCGCGGGCAACATCATTTCATACAGCTATCACGCGTACCAGGCCGAACTGTTTCCGACCGGCATCCGCGCGCGCGCGGTCGGCTTCGTTTACTCGTGGAGCCGGATTTCGGCGATGTTCTCGGCGTTCGTGATCGCCGCCTGCCTCGGTCGCTTCGGCGTGAACGGCGTGTTCGTGTTCATCTCGGGGGCAATGGCGATCGTCATGGTCGCGATCGGTACGCTGGGACCGAAGACGCGCGATGTCGCGCTCGAGGATCTTTCGAAGTAGCTAGGAGTCTTGGCGAGTCTCGTCGTTGCTCGACAGCCGGTCCGATACGTTGCCGAGCAGCAGCGCGAGCAGCACCACGCCGATCATTGCGAACAGGAACCCGCCGATCATCGTGGCAAGTATCAGCGTGATCCATGAAATGCCGTTCATGTGTGCGGGTCCAGCGCGTTTGTCGGGGGCATCGTACCCCGTTCAGAACCACTTTTATGTGCGCTTGCCCGCCGTAAACCTGTCAGGCGACGCCGAACTATCGTCGCGTCGTGCCATTACGCGGCGCGTTCTCGACGGGTGTCACAGTCGTTGCATAGGGGATGGCGGACTTCGTTCGCTGTCCCCAAGCCCCTTTGCGGAAACCTCGTAGTCCATTTCCGCAATCGGTTGGCGGAAATGCACCCGCTCGCACCCGACTTATTCCGCCATTGGCCCATCTATTGCGGGGGCGCTAAAGTCGTCCGATATCCTTGTTTCAGGTTTGAAACGTTAATCGCCACGTTAATATTCCCGTCATCAATAAAAAATAGATTAAATAATCTGTTCTGGCGCGTTGAGTGCTTCCATTGGACGGGCGAAGGGTCGGTTGCGCGGCGCTTGCGCGGATCGTCAGGGGAAGTTGTCGACAGCCGGACCCGCTTGGTAGGGCCGGGGGTTTTCACTCATCGATAGCCAATTCCGGCAAAAAATCTCTTTTCAAATGCCGCCTCGGGGGGTATATAAAGCGGGACACGCCGCTTTTCGAGTAGCCGCGCAGTGTGCGCTGGCGTACGCATTCATTTTTTAAATTGCATTAAGATTTGCGAGTGCATATTCAACCATATGCGGTTAGACGATTAATCCAGTGAAAAGACGGTCGTTTCGGTATTGTGCCGAATTGCACTGGCCGATCACGTATTCATAGTGCCAATATGTCTGCACTTTCGGACATGACGGCAGAGCGCCGGAGGCCGTCGCTATGATGCACTGCGCGGAGTTCGCATTGTGCGTGATCGTAAAAGGTGTAGTAGATCGTTTTCTGTCGAGAGGATGACTATGACCTGCGCGAGTCTCGAGTCTGCAATGCTGCGCTGGGTGCATGCTCCGAACAAGGGCGTGCGTCGTGTCGCGATTCTGTTGTTCAACGACTGCTCGCTGCAAGGGGCGGGCGTGATCGCCGAGGTGTTCCAGGCTGCCAACGAACTCGCCACTTCCGGTTCGGGCGCGTGGCTGTACGACGTATCGTTCTTGTCCGCCGGCGGCGGCATGGTGATTTCGTCGTCGGGTTTGCGCGTCTGGACCGACGGACTCGACGCGCGCCATTACGGCGGCTTCGACGCGCTCTATGTGGCGGGCGGCAAGGGCGCGGCGTCGGCGGCGCGCGATGAGCGTCTGCTTGGATGGCTGCGGCGCGTGCGTCGCAACACCTCGATGATCCGGCCGATCGCCGAAGGGCGCGCGGTGCTCGACGCGGCGGCCCTGCCCGAGGACAAGGACGGAAGCGACCCGCACCAGCCGGCCTTGGCCAGAATTGGCGCGGGCTCGGCGGAGCAGGGCGTCGTCGACCTTAACGACCGGCTGGAATCGATGCGCAGCGCGCTCGCGATGATCAAGCGCGATCTGGGCAACGCGACCGCGCGCTCGGCTGCCGAGCGGCTGCTGTCCGACTCGTGCACGAACCTCGCGCCGCTGCTCGGCGAGGACGGCGGCATGAGTCCCGGCGACAAGGTTCGCGCGGCGGCGCGCTGGCTGCAGGAAAACTGCCAGCAGGCGATTTCGATTGCGGATGCCGCGCAGTTCGCGGCGATGAGCGAGCGCAACTTTCTGCGCCGCTTCAAGATGGAAATGGGTATCACGCCGTCGAGTTTCCTGTTGCACGAGCGCCTCGCGGTGACGTGCAGCCTGTTGACCGAATCGGAATTGCCGGTCGACAAGATCGCCCGGCGCACCGGGATGGGCAACGGCGACCGGCTAGCGAAAGTGTTTCGCAAGCGGATGAGGATTTCGCCGACCGAGTTCAGGATTCAAAGCCGCCGCATGGCAGGCGAGTAGCACCGACGGAGCCAGCCCGGTAACCGCGCGTGACAGGCGGGGACGGGTCCGTTGTTCGTCGTACCTTGCAGATCGAAAAGGATTCCCGATATGTTGACGCAGGCAGGTGTGAGCGCCCGATCCGTCGAGCCGAACGGCGCAAGCGCCGGGGTTGCTGGCGCGCGCTGCGCGCACATCGTCCCGGTCATTCTCGCGGGCGGCTCGGGCACGCGGCTTTGGCCGGTGTCGCGCGAAAACTTTCCGAAGCAGCTGATCGACGTGGTCGGCTCCGACTCGCTGCTGCAGGCGACCGCGCGGCGGCTCGAGAGCTTCCCGGCGGGCTGGAGCGTCGACGCTTCGCCGATCGTCGTGTGCGGCGAGGAGCATCGCTTCGTGATCGCCGAACAGTTGCATGAAAACGGCGTCGACGCGCGTCTGATCGTCGAGCCCGCGCGCCGCGACACGGCGCCCGCGCTGACGCTCGCGGCATCGCTCGCGTGCGCGGCCGGCGACGACGCCATCCTGATCGTGATGCCGGCCGACCACGCGATCGCGGACGTGCCTGCCCTGCAGCGCGCGCTAGCGTGCGCGGCGCACCACGCGAGCGAGGGCGCGATTGCGACGCTCGGTGTGCCGCCGACGCGTGCCGACACCGGCTTCGGCTATATCCGGATCGGCGCGGCATTGGCCGCTGGCGGCCACACGATCGACGGTTTCGTCGAGAAGCCCGCCGAGGAAATCGCGAGGCAATACCTGGCGGCCGGCACCTACTGGTGGAATAGCGGCATCTTCATCGTGCGTGCGCGCGTGTGGCTCGACACGCTCGCGGCGCTGCGGCCCGACATGCATGCGCCGTGCGCAACCGCGTTCGCGAGCGGCAAGCAGGACGGCGACGTATTCCGGCCATCGCACGACGCGTTCCTCGACGTGCCCGCCGATTCGATCGACTACGCGGTGATGGAGCGTTTGACCGAACCGGCGCCGGCGCAAGACGACAGCGCGAGCAACGTCGAAGCGCAAGGCGCGGCACAGAACGATATGCAAGCTCAAAGTCGAGCCGCGGTCATTCCCCCCGGCGTCGTGATCCCGCTCGAAGCCGGCTGGTCCGACCTCGGCTCATGGGACGCGGTATGGGCCGCGATGGAGAAGGACCCGAACGGCAACGCCGGGCGCGGCCGCGTGGCGTTCGAAGGCGCGGTGTCCTGCTATGCGCATTCCGAAGGGCGGCTCGTCGCGTGCGTCGGCACCGCGAACGTCGTCGTGGTCGAGACCGCGGACGCGGTGCTCGTGGTGGATCGCTCGCATGTGCAGGACGTCAAGGGGCTCGTGTCGCGCATCAAGGCGCAGCACGCGCCGGAGGCCGACGCGCATCGCAAGGTGCGGCGCCCCTGGGGCTTCTACGACTCGATCGATCGCGGCGAGCGCTTCCAGGTCAAGCGCATCGTCGTGACGCCCGGCGCAAAGCTGTCGCTGCAACTCCATCATCATCGCGCTGAGCATTGGGTGGTCGTGCGCGGCACCGCGCTCGTCACGCGCGGCGAAGAGCAGTTCCTGCTCAGCGAAAACGAATCGACCTACATTCCGCTCGGCACGCGTCACCGGCTCGAAAACCCCGGCAGGGTGCCGCTCGAAATCATCGAAATCCAGTCGGGTACCTATCTCGGCGAAGACGACATCGTGAGGTTTGACGACAACTACGGCCGCTGCCCGTAGGCAGCCCATGCACGCCCCTTTTTGCGTACAGGAACGGCAGAACGAGGTAAGTAAAATGCGCAAGTTTCAGGATCTGCTCGCGCGGATTTTCGATGTCGCTCTGGTATTGGCGGGTGCGACCGTGGCGTCGCGGATCCGCTTTGATTATCTCGGCCAGTCGGGTTTCTACTGGGCGCTGGTGATGTTTTCGGCTGCGTTCGCGCTCGCGATCTTCCCCGCGTTCGGCGTCTACGAATCATGGCGCGGCCGCTCGAAGCTCGGTCTCGCCGGTCAGGTGTCGCTCGCGTGGCTGATCGTGCAGGCCTGCGCGCTCGTGCTGATGTACTCGCTGCATCGCATCGATATCGTGTCGCGGCTGTGGTTCTCGTACTGGACCGCGACGACGGGTGGCCTGCTGATCGCGAATCGGGTGATCGCGCACGCGGTGCTCGCGCGGGCGCGCGGCGCGGGTATGAACCTGCATCAGGTGGCGATCGTCGGCAGCGGTTCGCAGTGCGATGCGCTCCTGCGCCGCATCGAGTCGGCGCCGACCGCGGGCTTTCGCGCGACCGCCGTCTACAACACGCGCCCGGACGACTCCGGCGTGACGAATCCGTGCGTGCCGGTGTTCGATCGCGTCGATCTGCTGGCCGACTACATCCGCACCAACGACGTGCACGAGCTATGGCTGATGCTGTCGCTGTCCGAGGAGCCGCTGATCTGCGCGCTGATCGACGAGTTCCGCGACGACCTCGTGAATATCCGCTTCATGCCGGACGTGCGCAGCCATGCGCTGTTCGAAGGCAGTGGCGTGGTCGATCTGCTCGGCGTGCCGGCGATCAATCTGGTCGCCTCGCCGCTGTCGGCCAACGCGATGCTGAAAAAGGAAGTCTTCGACCGGCTGTTCGCCGCGGCCGCGATCGTTGCCCTCGCGCCGCTGCTGCTTGGCATCGCGATCGCGGTCAAGCTGTCCTCGCGCGGACCGGTGCTGTTCAAACAGAAGCGTAAGGGCGCGGACGGCCGTGTGTTTACGATCTACAAGTTCCGCTCGATGCGCGTGCATACCGAAGCGAAGGGCACTTTGAGCCAGGCGACGCGCAACGACACGCGCGTGACGAAAGTGGGCGCGTTTCTGCGCCGCACGAGCCTCGACGAACTGCCGCAATTTTTCAACGTGTTGCGTGGCGACATGTCGGTCGTAGGACCGCGTCCCCATGCGCTCGAGCACGACGACCTCTATCAGAAGGTGGTCGCGGGCTATATCAATCGCTACCGGATCAAACCGGGAATCACGGGCTGGGCGCAAATCAACGGCTTCCGTGGCGAAACCGACCGCATCGAGAAGATGGAGCGTCGCGTCGAACATGACCTGTACTACCTGGGTCACTGGTCGTTCGCACTCGACATGCGGATCATCGGCGCGACGATTGTCGCCGGACTGGTGCATCGAAACGCTTACTAGAAAGTCGATAACAACGCCTCGGGGCGAAGGAGTAAAGATCATGAGCTCACTTGGTTTTCGCACAGGAAGTCTTGTGGTTTTCGCAAGCGCAGCATTGCTTTCCGGATGTCAGATCGTACCGGGACAACGGATGGTCACGCCGGCCGCGATTCAGGACACGGGTGGCGAATTCAGTACCGAAGGCTCGCAGCAGAAGCAGATTCCGATCACCGATATCAATCTGGAACTGCTGAAGAAGATGAATGCCGACCAGACTGCCTCGGTGTTGCCGCCGACGACGACGGGTCTGTTCGGCAAGCCGGCCATGTACAGGGTCGGCCCCGGCGACGTGCTGCAGATCGTCGTGTGGGATCACCCGGAACTCGCGGCCGCGCTGGGACAGCCGCCGACGACCTCGCGCCCTTCCGATGCAATTCCGGGCTTCCTGATCGACGAGAACGGCGACATCCAGTTTCCGTACGCGGGCAACCTGCACGTCGCCGGCAAGGACGTCGCGACGATCCAGCGCGAGCTGTATTCGCGGCTGAGCAAGGTCTATCAGAAGCCCGAGGTGACGGTGCGCGTCGCGTCGTTCCGTAACGCGACGGTGTATATCGACGGCGAAGTGCGCACACCGGGCACGCAATCGATCAACGACATTCCGCTGTCGCTGACGAACGCGATCGGCCTGAGCGGCGGCTTCAACACGACAGCGGATCGCAGCCGGGTCGATCTGATCCGCGACGGCAAGACCTATAGGCTGAACATCGACGACCTCGTCAAGCGCGGCCGCAATCCGTCGGATATCTATCTGCAGCCGGGCGATACCGTGCGCGTGAACGCGCGCGAAGACAGCGGCGTCTACGTGATGGGCGAAGTCAACAAGCCGGCCACGGTGCTGCCGTTGCGCAACGGCTCGCTGACGCTGTCGCAGGCGATCTCCGACGGCGGCAGCTTCGACTCGAATACCGCCTCGGGGCAGCAGCTGTTCGTGATCCGCAATTCGACCAGCGACTCGCCGCAGATCTATCACCTCGATGCGACCTCGCCGGTGGCGATGCTGCTCGCGAACCAGTTCGAGCTACAGCCGAAGGACATCGTGTACGTCGGTCAGGGCGGTCTGGTTCGCTTCAACCGTGTGTTGAACCTGCTGTTGCCCGCGATCAACGCGGCGGTGACGGGAGTCGTCGTGTCGAAGTGACGCTTGCGTGACGCGATATCTGAACCGGCAGGCCTTGTTGGGTGAAAACATGGCAATCAATTACGAAAACCGCTACGCCGGCGTGTATGAACCGGGGCAGTTGCATCTGTCGGACTACGTGCGCACGATCGTGCGCGGTTGGCGCACGATCCTCACCGTGACGCTGATCGCGCTCGCGCTCGGTTGCGCGTACGCGTTCCTCACGCCGCCGGTCTATCGTTCGGACGTGCTGTTTCACGTCCAGGACAGGACGGCGAACGCGATGAACGTCAATGCGAACGGCCGGGACGCGGCGGCGCCGCTTCCCGGCGCGTACGATTCGAAGCCGTCGACCGCGGCGCAGATCGAGCTTTTGAAGTCGCGTCTCGTCACCGAGGAGGCGGTCCGCGCGCTGCACCTCGACATCACGGCGAAGCCGCGTTATCTGCCGGTGATCGGCAGCAAGATCGCCGGACTCGTGAACGGGCACTGGTGGTTCCGGCTGCCGTCGTTCGTCAACCTGCGCGGGTTCGCGTGGGGCAACGAGAGCATCGCGGTGTCGCGCTTCGACACGTCGAAGGACTTGTATGGCGAGACCTTCACGCTAGTCGCGGGCGCCGGCAACACCTTCATGCTGCGCGATCCTCACGGCAGCGCGATCCTGTCGGGGCGCGTCGGCGAGACCGTGCAAACCGATACCGCGGTCGGCCCGGTCACGCTGCACGTCGACACACTGGTCGGCGCGCCCGGCTCGCGTTTCGAGCTGACGCGCGCGTCGACGCTCGGCACGGTGGAGCGTCTGGCGAAGACGATGGTCGTGCAGGAAACGGCGGAGGACTCCGGCGTGATCCGCGTGAGTCTCGAAGGCGCCGATCCGGCGCTGACCGCGGCGATCGTCAACAACGTGGCGCGCCAGTTCGTGCGGCAGGATCTCGCGAGCCATTCGACCGAATCCGACCACACGCTCGCGTATCTCGAACAGCAACTGCCCGACGCGCGCAAGGCGCTCGACGACGCGGAAGAGCGCTACGGCAAGTTCCGCAATACACATGGCGCCGTCGATCTCGGTGAAGAAAGCAAGCTGCTGCTGCAGCAGATCGTCGACAACAAGACGAAGCTGCTCGATCTGCAGCAGCAGCGCGCGGAGCTGTTGCAGCGTTTTACGCCGAATCATCCGATGGTCGCCGCGCTCGATGCGCAGATCGCCGCGTTGCAGGGCGCGCAGAGCACGATGAACCACAGCGTCTCGACGATGCCCGACACCGAGCAGACCGCGCTGCGTCTGCAGCGCGACGTGCACGTGAACACCGATCTGTACATGAACCTGCTCAACAGCGTGCAGCGACTGCGGGTCGCGCAGGCGGGGCAGGTGAGCGGCGTGCGCGTGGTGGACTTCGCCGAAACGCCCGACGATCCGGTGTGGCCGAAGCGCATGCTGGTGATCCTGATCTCGCTCGGCGGCGGCCTCGCGCTCGGCTTGCTGCTGGTCTTCTTGCGGCGCGCGATGCGCGGCGGCGTGGAGCGCCCGGACGAACTCGAGGGGATGCTCGGCGTGCCGGTATTCGCGGTGGTGCCGCGCAGCCAGACGCAATTGCGCCTGCAGGAAAAGGTGTCGCTGCGCCAGCGCGGGCAGCATGTGCTGGCGCAACAGGCGCCCGAAGATATCGCGGTGGAAGGGGTGCGCAATCTGCGCACCTCGCTGCAGCTGTCGCTCGATCATGCGGCCAACAACGTCGTGATGATCACCGGCTCGCGGCCCGATGCGGGCAAGTCGTTCCTGTCGGTGAATCTGGCGACGCTGGTCGCGTCGGCGAACAAGCGCGTGCTGATCATCGACGGCGACATGCGACGCGGCGACGTGCATTCGCATTTCGGCGTCAGCCATCGGCCGGGACTGTCCGACGTGCTGTGCGGCGGCGATCTCAACGCGATGATCCAGCGCGACGTGCTGCCCAACCTCGACGTGCTCGCGAAAGGCACGCTGCCCTCGCACCCGGCCGAGCTGCTGATGAGCAAACGCTTCGAAGCGATGCTCGAGGTGTTGAAGCCGCAATACGACGTCGTGATCATCGACACGCCGCCGGTGCTCGCCGTGACCGACTCGACGCTGATCGGCAAATACGCGGCGACGACGCTGCTCGTCGTGCGGCATGGGCGTCAACCGCTGCATGAGATCATCGAAACCACCAAACGCCTGCGTAACGGTGGCGTCGGTCTGCGCGGCGTGCTGCTCACCGACGTTCCGCAGGAAGCGGCGTTTCTCGGCTCGGGGTATCAGGGCGGCTATTACGGCTACGACAGCATCGCCGGCTGACACTGCTGCCCGCGCGCGCGTCTTTCGGGGCGCCGCGCGGGCGGGCGTGATCGACTGCACGCCCGTGCCGCCGTCCCGCGAGATACCTCGCAATCCTTAGTGGTGACGCAGCAGATCGCGCAATGCGCGCGACTCTTCCGCCGTCGGTTGCATGGTTTGCCACGCCGACTCGTGCGACGCGAGGGCGACGAGCCGTTGCGCGGCCTTGCTGCTCGAATCGATCCGCAACGCTTCGTTGGCGTTGTGCGACGCGCACTCCCAATGTCCCACGTTGCTGCAGCCGCGCGCGAGGCTCAGCAACGCGTCGCGTTGCTGCTCTAGCGTGCTCACCTGGGCGCGCATGCTGCGCGCGCCGCGATTGTCGGGCTGCGCGGTGATTACGGCGGCGAGGCGTGCTCTGGTCGCCGCCAGATTGCCTCGTTGCAGATAGCCGTGCGCGGCTTTCAGATTGCGCTCGGCGTCGGCGCGCTGTTTGTCGGCTTGCGTGAGCGGGGCGGCCATCGTGTCGGTGTTGGTGTTGGTGCTGGTCGACGCGAGCGCCGTGCCACGCGGCGTGGGCGCGGAGATGGCCGCGCTCGATGTCTTCGTTGACGCTACGGCGCGCGCGGTCGTGACGACGGGCGGTGCCGGTCGCGCTGCGGTCGGCGTGGTCGCAACGACGGGCGTTGACGGTCGCGCTGGGACGGGCGCGGTCGCCACGACGGGTGGAGCCGATCGCGCTACGGCAGGCGCGGTCGCAACGACGGGCGGTGACGATGGCGCGATGGTCGGTGCGGTCGCCACGATGGGCGGGCTCGATCGCGCTACGGCAGGCGCGGTCGCACCGACCGGTGGTGACGATGGCGCGACGGTCGGTGCGGTCGCCACGATGGGCGGGCTCGATCGCGCTACGGCAGGCGCGGTCGCAACGACCGGCGGTGACGATGGCGCAACGGTCGGTGCGGTCGCCACGACGGGCGGTGACGGTGGCGCGACGAGGGCCGCGTGCACGTTCGCCGGTTGCTGCCGCGCGACGACAACGGGACGCGGCCGTTGCGCGACGATCGACGCCGGCTTCGGCGCCGCGGCAACCGACGGCGCCGCATTCTGCGCAACGTTCTGTGCAGGGGCTTGGCCAGGGTTGTCCGGGCGCACCGTGCCGAAGACCGTGACCGGCGTGTCGACGCTCGCATCGTCGTCGTTGAGTAGAACGAAGCCGACGTACACGACGCCGAGCGTCGCGAGCGCGGCTGCGGCAAGCGCGAGCGGATGCCGCCGTCGACGCCCGCCCGGCTCGAACGTCGCTTCGTCGATCAGATCGTAGGGGCTCATCTTCGTTTGCGCGGAGCGTCGCGACGAACGGTCCGCGGGCAAGCTCGCGGCCGCTGGCAGCGGTTCGAGTTGCGTGCGCGATGCGCTCAGCGCCCGGGATCGCGCGGAGCGCTCGCCGGGCTTGTCGTCCGTATCGAACGAATCGATCGGCAGTGCGTGGCATGCGGGACACGGCGAAAAGCGGCCCGACAGCGGCACGCCGCAGTATGCGCAGTGATGGAAAAATGGCTGGTCGGAGGTCGTGTCGCGCGGCATGGCCGTGTCGCTCCACTGGCGCCGAAGGGCGGCGCCATCAAAAAGAATGAATGCAACGACGCCCGCAAGCGGCGTCGGCCGGACTACTGAACGACGTAACCGCGCGCCTGCATGCACGCGCCGTAGGCGGCCCAATAGCGGGTCATCGGTGGCTCGGGCGCGGGCAGCGGCGGCAGCTTTACGTTCGACGCCGCGTTGGCCTGCAGCGAAGCGGCCGCCCCATCCGACGCGCCGGGTGCCGCGGTCGCACTGGGGCCCGTTGCCGCTGCCGATGCGTTCGGCGGTGCATTCGCCGCCGCGGTGGCTGGCGCGCCTGGCGCGCTGGCGCCGGCCGCGGCTTCGTTCACCGGTTTCGCCGACGATGCACCGCCAGGCGCTTGCGCCTCAGCCAACGGCGCGCTCGCGGCTTCGGGCGCGCTCGCGCTCCACGGCAGCGGCGTGGCTGAGAAGGAACTAGGCGGAAGCGGCGGCTTCGACGGTACGCCGGTCGACGCACCTTTGGCCGCGGGCGGCTGACGCGGCGGAATCTGCGACTCGTGGGCCATGTTGACCCCGGTCACGCGGTTCGCCTCGGCGTAGCACATCGCGTTGTCGATGCTGCGCTCGTAAGGGCTCTGACTTCGGATCGGATAGGTGACAGGCCGCCACGCGAACGCGGCAGTGCTCGTCACCAACAGCGTCAGTACGGTATATGTTCTAAATGCCATCGCAGTCACTCCCGCAGCGATGTCTCGCCTTTTTGTGTTTGATTTCGTGTCGTGCTTTCGTTCTGTGCTCGTTGCGCGTCGTGTTCGAGCTCGTTCTCATGCCTGGCGCTCGTGCTTCTGTCGCGGCCTGCCGATAGGCCGTGGCGTTGCGGTGCTTGGCGCCACGGCTCCCCGGAACGGGCACGTCGCGAATGCCGCTTTAACGAGCGTAGCACCGCGGTTTGGCCACGCGATGCATCGGATAGCGCGCGAAAACGCCATCGTGCAGTGCAATCAGGACACAATCGGCGAGGCGGCGTTGAAGATCGGGACAATCCCTGGTCGCCACGAAGGATCGTCAGGAGTCGAAGATGAAAAACCTATCGTATCGCTATCGGCCGCTTTGCGCAGCGTTCTGTCTGTCGGTGCTGTCGCTCGCCGCGCCGCTCGCGAGCGGCGCGAGCGACGCCAACATGAGCGCGGAGACGGCGGGCGAGCGTGCAAGCTTCGCGCGGGCGTTTTGCGACGTGTCGCCCGAGCGGATCGACGCCTATAAGGAGCGGCTCCGAAAGGTCCTGACCGGTGCGACCGATTTCGATCAGCACTGGGACACGGGCTGGCACCGCGCCGACATCACCAATAGCCAGATGAACGCACTGCGCGAGCGAGATCCGAAGGAATTCGCGGCGCGCATCAAGGTCAATTGCGAACGGCTCAAGTGGATGGCGGGTAATGCGTTGCACCGGCCTGCGCAGAAGTGAAGTGAAACGAGCGCGCTGTCGGGCGACCGAAACTGGCGGATCGTGGCCTCATGCAGAAGGCTTTGCCGGACTGAATCTCGCGCGGCTGTAGTCGACGACACGCGAACCGACTGGAACCGGAAGCTTTTTGCATACTCGACGGTTTCGGCCAAAAATACACATTATTATGACTTTCGCTTAATGTTCGGCTAACCGTCGAGTAGTCTGCAGATGTAACGCTCAACGACCTTTCGAGCATGTAACTAATTCGCGAATATCGTTTGGTCCGTAATGCGGCACATTTGCGGCGGTAATGAGGCCTGCTATGTGAATATTAGCTAACGTAATGCCGGACCGACCTTCTGCTGGGCAAGCTTCCAGATCAAACGCTGTTTGACCTTTTGCCGTTATCGTTTCGAAGTGAGGAGCGGTTATGTTGAACC
The DNA here is from genome assembly GCF_050436385.1 of Paraburkholderia sp. MM5477-R1. NCBI lineage: Bacteria > Pseudomonadati > Pseudomonadota > Betaproteobacteria > Burkholderiales > Burkholderiaceae > Paraburkholderia > Paraburkholderia sp. MM5477-R1. The sequence continues at coordinate 578,140 of NZ_JBNDMC010000003.1, read as the reverse complement.
CGAAGATGTTCGGACACTTCCTTTGGCTCGTCCGCAAGACGTGGATAACACGCGGGCCGCGTTTGTACTACTCGCAGTTTGGAGAGGACGCGGTGTTGCGCGAGATAATCAGTCCCCGGTGCAATAAGGGTGTTTGTGTAGACGTTGGTGCATACCACCCTGTCAAGTTCTCGAACACACATGCGCTTTACAAGCGTGGTTGGCGCGGCATCAACATAGACATGGATCCAGTGAAAATTGAAACGTTTTCTCTTGCGCGGTCTGGTGATGTCAATGTATGTGCGGCCGTCTCGAACGAGAAACAGCTCAAGGAAGTCTATAATTTTTCAAATTATGGGTTGACTTCGACCATAGATCCCATAGTGGCTGCGGCCGAAGTCCAGAAGCCTATCTCCGTCCGGACCGTTGAAACTACCACATTGAACGACGTTCTCGAGCACACCCCGTACGCCGATCAGGAAATCGATCTGCTTTCCATCGACGTGGAAGGTCACGATTACGAAGTCTTGCGCTCGATTGATATCAGCAGGTATAAACCAAAGATCATTATTGTGGAGTCTACGCTGACTTCGATAAGGGAAGTAATAGATTCCGCCATATTTCGCTATCTGGAGGAGCGCAATTACCGACTGGTCAGTTGGACATATTTGTCGCTGATCTTCAGAGTGGAAAGATCTCAAATCTTTCGCACTCAGTTATAGCGTTGCGGTTCTGCACGTATCGTCCTTGCAGCTGCTATCGATTTCACAATCCCACTATCAACGGCCGCTGCAACGGTCCAGATATACCTGGACCGACTGGTGCCTCAGCCGCGAAGCACATTCATGAGCCCCCTCGACTTGCCTGAAGGCTGGCGATCGTAACGGCCCGCGCTTATGGGGGATTTCCCTGGGTTTGACGTTTCGAGCGGGCGCTCCGCTCCCAAGTCGCTGCCTCGTCATGGCTCGCCTCTTCTTTCACGAAGGGCCGAATCTCAACGTAACACGTCGGTAAATTATTGTTTTCTTAGAGAAAATGCCGAACGGCAGACGTTCCGCACGGGGCGGGGTTCAAGCGCGAGCGAATCACATTTGAGGATCAGTGAACTTCGACCGCGTTCCCCCTTCTTGAATTTGTCACTGCCCGTCCATATAATTAGCACTCGCTGCACGAGAGTGCTAACAACATCTCCGGTTGGCTCGGCCAGCCGGGTTTTTCTCAGCGTTCTTCAGTCTCAATCAGAGAGGAGTATGTATGAACCTTCGTCCTTTGCATGATCGCGTGATCGTCAAACGTCTGGATCAGGAAACCAAGACCGCGTCGGGCATCGTGATCCCCGAAGCCGCAGCGGAAAAGCCGGATCAAGGTGAAATCCTCGCAGTCGGCCCGGGCAAGCGCGACGACAAGGGCGCAGCCATTGCGCTCGACGTGAAGGTCGGCGACCGCGTCCTGTTCGGCAAGTACGCAGGCCAGACCGTCAAGGTCGACGGCAACGAACTGCTCGTGATGCGCGAAGAAGACATCATGGCCGTGGTGCAGAAGTAAGCGCAAGGTCGCTACTTCACCGGTTATATCCAAAGTATTCAAGGAGTTAGAAGATGGCAGCTAAAGACGTCGTATTCGGTGATTCCGCCCGTGCCAAGATGGTCGAAGGCGTGAATATTCTCGCCAACGCCGTGAAGGTCACGCTGGGTCCGAAGGGCCGCAACGTGGTTCTCGAGCGCAGCTTCGGCGGCCCGACGGTCACCAAGGACGGTGTGTCGGTCGCGAAAGAGATCGAACTGAAAGACAAGCTCCAGAACATGGGCGCGCAAATGGTCAAGGAAGTCGCTTCCAAGACCAGCGACAACGCAGGCGACGGCACGACGACCGCTACGGTTCTCGCGCAATCGATCGTCCGCGAAGGCATGAAGTACGTCGCATCGGGCATGAACCCGATGGACCTGAAGCGCGGTATCGACAAGGCCGTTACAGCCGCAATCGAAGAACTGCGCAAGATCAGCAAGCCGTGCACGACCAACAAGGAAATCGCCCAGGTTGGCGCGATCTCGGCGAACAGCGATTCGTCGATCGGCGAGCGCATCGCTGAAGCAATGGACAAGGTCGGCAAGGAAGGCGTGATCACCGTCGAAGACGGCAAGTCGCTGCAAGACGAGCTGGACGTCGTCGAAGGTATGCAATTCGACCGCGGCTACCTGTCGCCGTATTTCATCAACAACCCGGACAAGCAAGTCGCCGTGCTCGAGAACCCGTTCGTGCTGCTGCACGACAAGAAGGTGTCGAACATCCGTGACCTGCTGCCGGTGCTCGAGCAAGTCGCGAAGGCTGGCCGTCCGCTGCTGATCATCGCTGAAGACGTCGAAGGCGAAGCGCTCGCAACGCTGGTCGTCAACAACATCCGCGGCATCCTGAAGACCGTTGCCGTCAAGGCTCCGGGCTTCGGCGATCGTCGTAAGGCGATGCTGGAAGACATCGCGATCCTGACCGGCGGTCAGGTCATCGCTGAAGAAACCGGCCTCACGCTCGAGAAGGCAACGCTTGCTGAACTGGGCCAGGCGAAGCGCATCGAAGTGGGCAAGGAAAACACCACGATCATCGACGGCGCTGGCGAAGCAGCGAACATCGAAGCTCGCGTCAAGCAAGTGCGCACGCAGATCGAAGAAGCGACCTCGGACTACGACCGTGAAAAGCTGCAAGAACGCGTCGCCAAGCTGGCAGGCGGCGTTGCAGTGATCAAGGTCGGTGCTGCGACCGAAGTCGAAATGAAGGAAAAGAAGGCACGTGTCGAAGACGCACTGCACGCAACGCGCGCGGCTGTGGAAGAAGGCATCGTGGCGGGTGGCGGCGTCGCGCTGATCCGTGCACGTACGGCAATCGCTGGCCTGAAGGGCGCTAACGCCGATCAGGACGCAGGTATCAAGATCGTTCTGCGCGCCATGGAAGAGCCGCTGCGCCAGATCGTCGCCAACGGTGGCGAAGAAGCGAGTGTCGTCGTGGCAGCGGTTGCTGCTGGCAAGGGCAACTACGGCTACAACGCAGCGACCGGCGAGTACGTCGACCTGGTCGACGCAGGTGTCGTGGACCCGACGAAGGTGACGCGCACGGCGCTGCAAAACGCAGCTTCGGTTGCTGGCCTGCTGCTGACGACCGACGCAGCTGTCTGCGAACTGCCGAAGGAAGATGCTCCGATGCCTGGCGGCATGCCCGGCGGCATGGGCGGCATGGGCATGGACATGTAATTCCGCTCGGGCCTCGTGGTCCGGCCGCGTGGTTGAACTGCCGCGCGTCTGGATCACGGCCGAGGCCCGGCTGGAAGTCCATGTGGGGAGTGCGCCGCGAGGCGTTTCCCCAAACGAAAAAAACCCGCTTATGCGGGTTTTTTCGTTTGGGGCCGGCGTTGATGTGCTTGCTGGCGAGCGCTTCCGGACGCCCTTTTGTCCGGATCAGGCGCCCGCGGCGTGAGCCGTGCGATGAGAGGACCTTCCGAGGCACTTTTCGCGCAGGTAGTGGAAGATCTGCGCGACGCTTTGCGCGGGGCTCAGCGTTCCCGTGTCGACGTGCAGGTCGGGATCGATCGGCGCTTCATAGGGCGCTGATACGCCGGTGAACGAGCTGATCTCGCCAGACCTCGCTTTCGCGTAAAGACCTTTGGGATCGCGGCTCGCGCAGGTGGCGAGCGAGGCGGACACATAGGTTTCGACGAACTTGTCGGCTCCGATGATCGCGCGCGCCATTGCCCGATCTTCGCGTAGCGGCGAAATCAGCGCGGAAATCACGATCAGACCCGCGTCGTTCATCAATTGGGCGACGTGCGCGACCCGGCGGATGTTTTCGCGCCGGTCGTCGGGCTCGAATCCAAGGTCGCTCGCCAGACCGTGGCGGATGTTGTCGCCGTCGAGCACATAGCAGGCGTGACCGAGCGCGATCAGCTGCTCCTCGAGCGCGAACGCGAGCGTCGATTTGCCGGCGCCAGACAGGCCGGTCAGCCAGATCGTGGCGGGCATCTGATCGAACATGCGTATGCGGTCCTGCACCGCGATCTTGCCGTGGAAGCGTTGCACGAACTGGGGCGGCTCTTTCATGGATAGGTTCTCTTGGCTCTTCTGGCTCATTCGCAGTGCCAGCCTTGCCGCCACGTGCCGGCGTTGTGCAGGCTTTCGGTGGAATTGGCAATGGTAACGCGAAAGCCTTCCGGAATATCATTCGGCAGTGGAATCGAAAATCCGCTGTATGCGCTCGGATAGCCGGCGCTCGCCACATCGGGCCGCGGCTCGCCGCTGCAGCCGGTCGCGACGATCTGCGTGCCGACCCGCACCTCGAGCGGTACCTGCCGCTGCGGCTCGCTCAGGTTGACGGCCCAGCCGCACACTACGCCGTCGCGCACCGTGTCGACAAAACCGTCGAACAGGTCGACCGGCGGACGCTGCCGGCTTCGCGCGAACTCCAGATAGGTGTCGATCGGCGCGAGATCGAAGCGGCGGATCACCTCATGCACGCGCGACAGGAATGAGCCATCGATGCCGAAAACCGTCGCGCTGTAGACGTGCGGATTCTCGAGCTGATTTATTTCGGACTGAATCACGCGGACCAATTCGAGCGCATTCGAAAAGACGCTGCCCGTTTCATTCGCATAGGCTTCGACGATTCGGTTCGCGTCGCGGAACAGTTCGTAATCGAGGCTATTGTCGTCGATGAACTTTTGTCTGGCTGCTTCGCTGATGTGAGCTTTGCCTTTCGGCGCACCATTGGTGCGATTCGCTACGAAACAGAAAGGTAATTTCATCCCTGTCGAACCGCACAGCCGCAATAAGAATTCGCTCATGTCCTCGCAGACGCCGACGGTACCGATCTGTTCGCGCAAATGGATTTGCGCGACGGCGAGGCTCGCTTCGTTGACCGCCGGCTCGCCGCTCAGCATCTGCACGAACAGGTTCCTGCCGCCGAGCGATTCGCTGACCCACTCGTCGAGCGACAGTACACCTTGCAGCGCCAGAGCCTCGGTCGCCGACACGCTGACGCCGCGCGTGATCTGGCCGTTCTTGCCGTTCGCCGCATACCAGTAGTGCGAGATCTGGCGCGCGAGCGGATCGCGCAGGATCGTGCAGTAGTTGACCGGATGTTTGATCATCCGATGAATGCCATACGGTAGATGACCGCCGCCTACCTGCGTCGCGAGCAGCTTTGCGCGACAGTTTCCCCAGCCATCCTGATCCCAGACAAAGCTAATGAATTGGTCATTACCTTTATTCAAATCAAAAAACGAAATAACGGTCGAACCGCCGCATTTCGGTGGATGGATGAAGAAGGTGGGAAATGACATGTGGGGACATATGACTGATCGTGATGCGTAAAGTCTAGACAAAAGATGTCATCGGCGTTGTAACGTTTGATTACGCGGTAAAACGCCTGGCTGCATCGCCGACAGCAAGATTCATGCGGCTATGCAAAATAAATTGACCAGGATGCCTGCGAGACGAATTGGGCGCGGCAGTATCGATAGCTACGCGCTAATTACATTGTTAAATTTGGATAAATCGAATGGAAAGTCGCACCAATCGCGAAAGTCGCATTAATGAAAAAAACGGCTGACAGCGGGTTTTTAGTCGATGCCGACGAATGGCGAGCTCAGTGCCGCGCTTCCCCCGGCGCCGCGCCCTTGCCTTGCGCGGGCGGCGTTTCGTCTTCATCGCTGCTGCGCGCCCAGAAGAAGCGATCGGGCATGTACGCCCCCATGCCGGGCCGGAACGCATTGCGCACTGCCTGATACAGATACTCCTGGCTTTCGCGCACCGCTTCCGCGGGCTCCTGGCCGTTGGCGAGAAGCGCGGCGATCGCCGCGCCGAGCGTATCGGTCAGGCCCGTCAACCGATGCGGCGCGCGGTCCCACATGTCCTGACGCAACTGGCCGTCCTCGCTGAAGAGTGTGTTGACGAGCCGATGCGTGCCGGTTTCGGTCGACAGAATGTACTCGCAGCCCTGCGACAGCAGATGCGAGATCGCCGCGTCGAGGCTCGGCGCCTCCGCGTCGCCGTCGGGCTGCGCGAGCGCGAGCAGCGTCGCCGAGTCGGCGACTAGCAGCGTGGTTTGCGGCGCGAGCAGATCGGCGATCGCTTCGCGCAGTTCGTCGGCGGCGAGCACGTGCTCGTCGTCGAGCGTGAAGTCCGGGGCGAGGATCAGCGGGATGTCGTCGTAGTCGGCGACAACTTCCGCGATCGCGCTGACCACTTCGGCGCGCGTGCACGCGCCGACCTTGAATGCGGCGATCGGCATGTCCTCGAGCAGCATGCGCGCCTGCGTCGCGACGATGTCCGGGTCGAGTCCGGTGACTTCGTCGCAGTTCGCCGAGTCGCGCACGGTATAGCCCGTGAGCACGGAAACGCCGTGGCAGCCCATGCTGGCAAGTGTCAACAGGTCCGCCTGCAGGCCGGAGCCGCCGGTGGGGTCGGAGAGACCGAAGGTGAGGACGATCGGAGGCGTGTCGCTGGGCATGAAAATGGATAAGGAAAGCAGGATTTCGGCGCGCAATGCGCAATTGGCTCAATTATGCGGCCTAAACCGTGGAGAGGGCGTTTTTTCGCGCGGCGGGGATTGCCAGAGGCTGGCTCGCGGCCCGCTGACGCGCAGCCGGCGGGGATTGCTTTGAGGTTGCCACGCTAGCGCCGCGAGCTTGCCGAGGCGCCCCCTATCGCGCTGCCGGGTGTCCCCACCGCCATGCGGCATGACGCCGCGAGCGTCGTGCGCACGGCGCGCGGGCGCACCGCCGAAGCCCGGTCCACGCTACGATTGCGAGTTTTCGATTGCTAGGCATGGGGGCGGCAACACGGTACCATCATGGCTCCCGCTTCCACGGACTCAACGACGCGACAAAAGAATGGAATATCAAAGCTGGATGTGCCTGATTTGCGGCTGGATTTACGACGAAGAGGCCGGCTTGCCCGACGAAGGCATTGCGCCGGGCACACGCTGGGAAGACGTGCCCATCAACTGGACGTGTCCGGAGTGCGGAGCGCGCAAGGAAGACTTCGAAATGGTCCAGATCTGAAGTTCGGCAAGGCGCCGGCGTCAGCCGGTCGGTCGGTCGTTCGCGTCGCTTGATCATTGTTCCGGCGTCGCGGTTTGATGGGCTCGTGCGACACGCCGGAAGCTTCGGCCCCCAAACCGGGTCCCGAGATTCGGTCCGAACCTGAACCCTGAGCTTCGATCCCGAAAAGTCAGCGGCGTCATCCGCCGCGCAATTGCTGCAATCGCTTGATGCGTCCGGCACGCCCGGCGCCTGTCTGAGCGCGCCGGCGCGGAACATCGCCGGTCGCGTCGTGTCGCAACGGTAGTCTGTCATTGTCCTGTCGCCGGTTCGCGCGGTGGCCGCTCACTCAGCATGCGGCGCGAAGCGACGGCCCCGTCAGCTTCGTGTCGCCTGCCCATGACTCTTCGATCCGCAGCACCCGTTTCCATCGATGCACTGCCGAACCCGCGCGGCGGCGCGGTCCGCCCTGCGGAACTCGCGCTCGCCGAGGCGTCGCTCGCGTTCGAGCAGCGCGACGAGAGCGGTGCCGCGCTGCTGCGCGCGTCGCATGCATTGCGCACGGCGGGCTGGCTCAGCGCGCAGCGTTTCACCGACGCCCTCGTGCGGCTCTCGCCGCTCGCGTGCGGCGAGCCAGCCGAAGCGGAAAGCGCGCGGCCAGTGTTCGGCGCGGCGCTGCGCGACTTCCGCGCGGCGCTCGAGCGTCACAATCTGCGCGAGCTCAGTTGCTCGCCGACGCTGTTCAACCACTACCGCGAGCTGTGTGCGCAACTCATCGAACCGACGCCGGGTTCCGCCGTTGCGTTCGAAGACCTCGCGCTGTGCGCGCGGCCAGTGCCGCCGGCTTCGCTGCACGCGCAATCGGCCGATCAGCTTGCCCATCAGCGGGCGCGCTACGAGCGCGCGTTGCTGCCGGTGCTGCGCTCGCAGGCCGACACAGGCAGCGCGGTGGCGCTTGCGGTCACGAACGCCGCGCTCGACGAGCTCGACGCCGTGTTCACCGAACTCGCGGGCCCCGATCCGTATGACTTCTGGCGGCTCGCGCGCGCCTGCGCGAAGGCGCTGCGCGCGCGCGGCCATGCAATCCGCGATATCGAGGCGCGGCGCTTCTACGCGCGCTGCAACCTGGCGCTCGCCGATCACGCGCGCGGCATCGAGCGCGCGCCGCGTTCGCTGGTGCGCGCGACGCTCGCGCTGCTGTGGCGCGACTACGCGCTGTTCGGCGCGGCCGCGCAAGACGCCGACCAGGTCGAGGTGCTGCACGATTATGGCTTGACCGTCGACTGGCACGTCGCCGGCACGCAGTCGTCGGAAGCGCTGTGGGAGGCGGGCGCGCTCGAGACGCAGTCGCTGCCGCACACGCGCGATCTCGGCGTGCTGAGCGTCAACGCGAACGCGTACGAAGACTTCCTGCAGACCGCCGACGCGTCCATCGAGGCGCTGGCCGCCCATGCGCGCGCGGCCGATCAGCCGGAAAAAGCCGACCCGAGCGAAGCGCTGCAGGCGGGCGACGCCGCCTACCGGCTCGGCTCGGCCGCCTGCGCGCTCGGTCTCGGTCACGTGGCGCTGCTCGCCGACGCGCTCGGTCTCGCATGGCGGCGTCGTGCGCATGCGAGCGTCGCGACGCCGGCGGTGCGCGCGCACGTGATCGTCGGCGCGCCGCCGGCCGACACGCTCGAGCAGGCCGCCGAGGCCTTGCGTGCGTCGCTGCACAAGGTCGCCGCGGGCGTTGGGCCGGCGGGCGGCAGCTTCACGCAGGCGGCGCTCGCCGCGCTCACGCGTGCGATCGAGCAGGGCGGCGCGTGAAGCGCAAGCCGGGTCGAACCAAACGCGCGACGTGGCGCGCGAATTGCGTCCGCAACGCTTCGACCGACGCGCGCCGAACCCGCTGAAACCCATTGTGACAAGTCACAATGCCGCAACTTCGCGACGGGCGCCGAACGTGCCGTTCTACGCGGTGTTTCGGCGCCTGATCGCGGCATGGCGCAAGTCGCGCGCGTGATAGAGTGCAACTTGATCCGGCGTCGATGGCGCGTCGCGTAGCGTGCAACCCAACGCGTTGCAATGCTCAAAGCAGCCCGCCATGACGCATCGTCTTTGCTAAAATCCGAACTATGTCCAAGAGTACCGATCGCATCAATCTGACCAACCAGTTCCTGATCGCCATGCCGAACATGGCCGATCCGACGTTTTCAGGAACGGTGGTCTACCTTTGCGATCACAGTGAGCGCGGCGCGCTCGGCCTCGTGATCAACCGGCCGACCGATATCGACCTGCAAGCGCTCTTCAATCGCATCGATCTGAAGCTCGAGATCGAACCGCTTCTCCATGTCCCCGTGTATTTCGGCGGCCCGGTGCAAACCGAGCGCGGCTTCGTGCTGCACGATCCGAAAGGCGGCAGCGCATACACGTCGTCGATGTCGGTGCCGGGCGGGCTCGAAATGACCACGTCGAAAGACGTGCTCGAGGCCGTCGCGAGCGGCAACGGTCCGGAGCGTTTCCTGCTGACGCTCGGCCACGCCGGCTGGGGCGCGGGTCAGCTCGAAGACGAAATCTCCAAGAACGGCTGGCTCACGGTCGAGGCCGATCCGAAGATCGTTTTCGACGTGCCCGCCGAAGATCGTCTCGAAGCGGCGCTCGCGCTGCTCGGCGTGTCGTTGTCGATGCTGTCGGGCGAGGCCGGGCACGCATGAGGGGCCGCGCATGAATCTGTCGGCCGGACGTGAGGCGACGCTGCTTGCGTTCGACTACGGAGAGAAACGCATCGGCGTGGCAGTCGGCAATTCGCTGACGCGCCGCGCGCGGCCGCTCGTCGTCGTGCAGAACCGCAGCAGGGAGTACCGCTTCGAAGCGCTCGGCAAGCTGATCGCCGAATGGAAGCCCGATGCGCTGGTGGTCGGCCTGCCGATGCACCCCGACGGCACACCGCACGAGCGCACGCAACTCGCGAAGCGCTTCGGCAACCAGCTGAACGGCCGCTTCAATCTGCCGGTCACGTGGGTCGACGAGCGCTACTCGTCGGTCGAGGCCGAGGCGGAAATCCGCGCCGGCAATGCCCGCGCCGACATGCTCGATGCCGAAGCCGCGAGCATCATCCTCCAGCAATATCTAAACGGACTTTCCGACGATCATGAGTTCCATTGACGCCGAAGCGCTGTATCGCGCGTTGCTCGACCAGATTCGAGCGGCGTATGGCGACCAGCTCGCCGCCACGCAAGACGGTGCCGAAGCGGCGGTACTGGCGGGTATCCATAGCGGCGGCGCGTGGCTCGCCGAGCGGCTCGCGCGCGACCTGAAACTGCCGAGCTTCGGCGTGGTGAACGTCGCACTGCATCGCGACGACTACGCGAAGAAAGGGCTGCACGCGCAAGCAAGCCCGACCTCGCTACCGTTCGAGGTCGATGGCCGGCGCATCGTGCTGGTCGACGACGTGCTGTACACCGGCCGCACGATTCGCGCGGCGGTCAACGAGCTGTATGACTATGGCCGGCCGGCATCGGTCGAACTCGCGGTGCTCGCCGATCGGGGCGGACGCGAGTTGCCGGTGGCGGCGCGCTTCGTCGGTGGCGTGGTCGACGTACCCGCCGACGCGACGCTCGTGCTGGCCCGTGAAGACGACGGCGCGGGCGGCGAGCGGTTTTCTTTTCACACTGAAGCACGCGTCGATTGAAGGCAGTTTTGCGCAACGCAATGCCACGCAACATACGTGGAGCGCGCTGCGTTTGGTGAGATGCGGGAGTCGCCCCGAACCGTGGCAAGCAGCGTGCATCTGCAGCGATAGACTTGAGGTCCGTGTTTGAAGCAGGTACATCGTCAATCACCCCGGCCTATAGGCCGAGGCTTGCGGGGGTAAAAGTCCGCGAGTCTGAGATTGACCAGACCATGCGTCGCAAGACGCACCGTTGTGCAGAAGATTGCAGACCCACCGCCGGATGCTTCCTCAGTCTGGCGCTCTGGAAGTCGCAGCAGCAGACAAGCCACGGGTAGGTGTGAAACGGGTTGCGGCCGGTAGGAGTAATCCGCCCCTGCTGCACAACATGGTCGAGGGGAGCGGCGCCGCGAGGCGCCCGTCACCAGGCCCGTAAGGGCAACGCGCCGGAGTTTTTCCGGTTGGGCACCAGGAGCTACAGTTGGCGGTATTCGTTTTAGACAAGGTTGGGCGGCCGTTGATGCCGTGCAGCGAGAAGCGCGCGAGGCTGTTGCTCGCGCGTGGACGTGCGCGGGTTCATCGCCTCATGCCCTTCGCTATTCGGCTCGTCGACCGGGAGCTTCACAGCAGTGCATTGCAACCCCTGCGCATCAAGCTGGACCCCGGCAGCAAGGCCACCGGACTGGCGCTTGTGCGCGACGCGGAACACGTCGACACCTCGACGGGAGAAATCCATCGCGGCGCCGTGGTGCTTAACCTGTTCGAGTTGATCCACCGCGGTCGGCAAATCAGTGAGGCGCTTACTGCGCGCCGCACCATGCGGCGCCATCGGCGCAGCACCCTGCGCTATCGTGCACCGCGATTTCTAAACCGTACCCGGCCTGCAGGATGGCTCCCCCCATCGCTGCAACACCGGGTGGATACGACGCTCGCTTGGGTCGAACGGCTTCGGTGTTGGGCCCCGATAGCGGTGGTGAGTACTGAACTCGTACGCTTTGACATGCAGGCACTCGATAACCCAGAAGTCACCGGCATCGAGTATCAGCATGGAACTCTTTTCGGATATGAGCTGCGTGAGTATCTGTTGCAGAAGTGGACACACAAGTGCTGCTACTGTGACGCTCAGAACGTGCCTCTGAATATCGAGCACTTGGTGCCGCGCGCGCGCGGTGGCTCAAAACGGGTTTCCAACTTGGCAATTGCTTGTGTAGCCTGCAACGTCAGCAAGGGCGCGCGGCGGCTCGACGTCTTCGTAAAGGACGAGGCGCGCCTCGCGCGCATCATTGCCCAAGCCCTGCGCCCCCTGAAGGATGCATCGGCGGTCAATACCACCCGTTGGGCGCTGGTCAATGCCTTGCGCGCCACGGGTGTTCCTGTCGAAACAGCTTCCGGGGGACGAACGAAACACAACCGTAGCCAACTTGGCATCCCGAAGACTCATGCGCTGGATGCCGTGTGCGTGGGCGACGTTTCGACTGTGTTGGGGTGGCGAAAGCCGACATTGCAGGTGAAGTGCACTGGTCGGGGCAGCTATCAGCGAACGCGCCGAAACAAGTATGGTTTTCCTGTCGGCTATCTGATGCGGGCAAAACGCGTTCAAGGGTTCGGGACGGGAGAGGTTGTGCGGGCGGACGTGCCTACAGGCAAAAAAGCAGGCACATATCATGGGCGTGTAGCCGTGCGCGCCAAGGGGAATTTCAACATTCAAACCCACGACCGGGTCGTACAGGGCGTTGCTCACCGCTATTGTCGGTTGCTGCAGCGCGCAGACGGCTATGGCTACTCAAGGATGGCAACTAACAAAGGAGAAGCGGGAGTAGGGGCTGTTATGCGGCCCGCGCCATCCCTCCCCGGCCCGGCGGCCGAGGTTTCCCGCGATGAAGGATGAACACCGCCACCCCGGCTCCGCAAGATTCCTCCGCTAGCGCATCCGAGCGCTTCCGCTACGGCTTCCTGAAGGGCAACCCGCAGCTCACGAAGAGCGGCGAGCTCAAACATCTGCTGTCGATCGAGGGGCTGCCGAAGGCCATCGTCAATCACATTCTCGAGACCGCCGACCAGTTCGTCAGCGTGACCGATCGCGAAGTGAAGAAGGTGCCGCTGCTGCGCGGCAAGTCGGTGTTCAACCTGTTCTTCGAAAACTCGACGCGCACGCGTACCACGTTCGAGATCGCGGCCACGCGGCTGTCGGCCGACGTGCTGAATCTGAACATCAACGCGTCGTCGACCAGCAAGGGCGAATCGCTGCTCGACACGATCAACAACCTGTCGGCGATGCACGCGGATCTGTTCGTCGTGCGTCATCGAGCGGCGCGCCGTTCCTGACGCGGCACTCGCGCCGCACGTGCACGTGATCGTCGTCTGCGACATGTACATGCGTCGAGCGGCGCGCCGTTCCTGATCGCGCAGCACTGCGCGCCGCACGTGCACGTGATCAACGCCGGCGACGGCCGTCACGCGCACCCGACGCAGGGTCTGCTCGACATGTACACGATCCGCCACTACAAGAAGGACTTCACGAAGCTGCGCGTGGCGATCGTCGGCGACATCCTGCATTCGCGCGTCGCGCGCTCGGACATTCATGCGCTGACCACGCTCGGCGTGCCCGAAGTGCGCGCGATCGGTCCGCGCACGTTGCTGCCGGGCGGGCTCGAACAGATGGGCGTGCGCGTGTTCCACAACCTCGACGAAGGTCTCAAGGATGTCGACGTGATCATCATGCTGCGCCTGCAGAACGAACGCATGAGCGGCGCGCTGCTGCCGTCGTCGCAGGAGTACTTCAAGAGCTGGGGGCTCACGCCCGAGCGTCTCGCGCTCGCCGCCCCCGATGCGATCGTGATGCACCCCGGCCCGATGAACCGCGGCGTCGAGATCGACTCGCAGGTCGCGGACGGCCCGCAATCGGTGATCCTGAATCAGGTCACGTTCGGTATCGCGGTGCGCATGGCGGTGATGGGGATCGTCGCGGGCAATAACGATTAAGCAACGACTGATCGGGAAGCCGAACGATAGGCTGAACCACAGGTTTAACAAAGGCAGCGCATGAAGATTCATATTCAAGGCGGCACGCTGATCGATCCGGCAGCGGGCACCGAACAGCAGCAGGACATCTTTATCGAGGCGGGCAAGATCGCCGCCTTGGGCAACGCGCCGGCCGGCTTCCAGGCGGAGCGCACGCTCGACGCGCGCGGTCTGTCGATCGCGCCGGGTCTCGTCGACCTGTGCGCGCGTTTGCGCGAGCCGGGCTACGAGCACAAGGCGACGCTAGGCTCGGAAATGGCCGCGGCGCTCGCGGGCGGCGTGACGAGCCTCGTATGTCCGCCGGACACCGATCCGACGCTCGACGAACCGGGCCTCGTCGAAATGCTGAAGTTCCGCGCGCGCAATCAGAACAAGGCGCACGTGTATCCGCTCGGCGCGCTGACGGTCGGTCTCAAGGGGCAGACCATCACCGAGATGGTCCAACTGACCGAGGCGGGCTGCGTCGGCTTCTCGCAGGCCGACACGCCGATCGTCGATACCCAGGTGCTGATGCGCGCGCTGCAATACGCGAAGACCTATGATTTCACCGTGTGGCTGCGTCCCGTCGATGCGTATCTGGGCAAGGGCGGCGTCGCCGCGAGCGGCGCGCTGGCGTCGCGGCTCGGGCTGTCGGGTGTCCCGGTGGCGGCCGAAACGATCGCGCTGCATACAATCTTTGAACTCGTACGCGTAACCGGCGCGCGCGTGCATCTGTCGCATGTGTCGTCGGCGGCGGGCGTGGCGCTCGTGCGCGCGGCGAAGGGCGAGGGCCTGCCGGTGTCGTGCGACGTCACCGTGAACCACGTGCATCTGATCGACCTCGACATCGGTTACTTCGACGCGCAGTTCCGGCTCGATCCGCCGCTGCGCCAGCAGCGCGATCGCGAAGCGATCCGCGCGGGCCTCGTCGACGGTACGATCGATGCGATCTGCTCCGCGCACACGCCGGTCGACGACGACGAAAAGCTGCTGCCGTTCGCCGAAGCGACGCCGGGCGCAACCGGCCTCGAATTGTTCCTGTCGCTGACGGTGAAGTGGGCCGACGAAGCGGGCGTGCCGCTCGCGACCGCGCTCAATCGCATCACCGCGGCGCCGGCGCAGGTGCTCGGCCTCGAAGCGGCTGGCCGCATCGCGCTCGGCGCGGTGGCCGATCTCTGCGTGTTCGACCGTCACGCTCACTGGCGCGTCGAGCCGCGTGCGCTGAAGAGCCAGGGGCACAACACGCCGTTCCTCGGCTACGAGCTGCCGGCACAGGTGCGCGCGACCGTCGTGTCCGGTCAGCTCGCCTACGAACAGCGCTGAGCGGTATCGTTTCGGTCCAGTCAAGGAAAGCTCCGGCCATGAAGCTCGCGTTACGCAAGGTTCGTCTCATCACGCATCTGCTGCACGGCATGTGGACCGTCGCGACGCGCTTTCCGAACGCGAGCGCCGAGCGGCGTCACGCGCTCAATCGCGCGTGGTCACTGAAGATGCTGCGGCTGTGCGGCATGCGCCTCGTCGTGCATAACGACGCGGTGCGGCTCGATCGTGGCGTGCTCGTCGTCGCCAATCACATCTCGTGGATCGACATCTACGTAATCAACGCGTGGCGGCCGACGCCGTTCGTCTCGAAGGCGGAGATCCGGCAATGGCCGGTGGTCGGATGGCTCGCACAGCAGCTCGATACGGTGTTCATCCAGCGCGAGAAGCGCAGTGACGCGAAGCGCATCATGCACGAACTCGCCGCACGGCTCAGCGCGGGTGAACTGATGTGCGTGTTCCCCGAAGGCACGACGTCGAACGGGCTCGAGTTGCTGCCGTTTCACGCGAACATGTTCCAGGCCGCGGTGTCGGCCGGTGTGCCGGTGCAGCCGCTGTGCATCATGTACGAGGACGCGCAGGGCCGGCAGTCGACGGCACCCGCATATATCGACGACGTGTCGTTGTCCGACTCGCTCGACATGCTGTTGCGTGGCGGTCCGCTGACCGCCCACGTATATGTTGGCGCACCGCTCGCGCCGGACGCGGACCGCCGGGTGCTCGCGGCGCAGGCTCAGCAGGTGGTGGCGAACGCGTTGCGGGACATGCAGGCCGGCAACGCAGTAGCGGGGACGGTCGCGCAAGAGGGCGACGTTGTAGATGCTGCGTCGTCGAGCGACGCCGCTGAGACGGCGCAAACGCTGATCGAGCCCGTCGATCAGCCGCGCCGCTCGGTCTAAGCGGCGGCGCTGCCGGGCAGCGCCGCCGTCTTCTGTTTAGTTGCCCCCGCGCGGCACGCCGCGCGAATCGCAATCGACTTGCGTCAACGTCCGCTCAGCCGGGTTATTCGCGAGCCGTACCGCCGACAGCTTCTGCCCCCACACGCAACCCGAGTCGAGGCCGATCAGGTTGTCGCGCAACATCAGGCCGAGCGCGGCCCAATGACCGAACACGACGGTCACGTCGGCGGTCTGGCGCGACGGCACGTCGAACCACGGCATGCAGCCGCTCGGCGTGGATACGAGCGTGCCGCTGCTGCTGAAATCCATCACGCCATCGGCGCTGCAAAAGCGCATGCGCGTCAACGCGCTGCACGTGACGCGCAGACGCTCGATACCCTTCAGGCCCGGCTTCCAGCGGTTCGGTTCATTGCCGTACAAGCCGGCAAGCGTCTCTTTCCAGTTCGGCGCACGCAGCGCGCGTTGCAACTCGTCGGCGAGTTCGAGCGTCAGCGCCGCATCCCATTGCGGCAGCACGCCCGCATGCACCATCAGCATGCCGTTGTCGAAATGCGCGAGCGGGCGGTGGCGTATCCACTCGAGCAGATCGGCGGCATCGGGCGCGGCGAGGATCTCTTCGATCGTGTCGCCTTTCTTCGACTTGCGAATCCCCGCCGACACCGACAGCAGATGCAGATCGTGATTGCCGAGCACCGGCACCGCGCGCTCGCCGAACGCGATCACGTCGCGCAAGGTGTCGAGCGAGTCGGGGCCGCGGTTGATCAGATCGCCGGCGAACCACAGCGGTGTGCCGTCCGGCGGCGCGGCTTTGGCCAGCAGTCGCTGAAACGGTGCGCGGCAGCCTTGCAGATCGCCGAAAGCAAGAGGGACGAGGGGAGCGGAGGTACTGGAAGCGTTGAGGGGTGTCATCGAGGAAATCAAGGCGATTCGATACGCGCGGTGCTGCACGACGCATGCCACGCTGGGCAGGGCAGGGCAGCAAGATAGCGTGACATAATAGCCCGTTTGGGGTTCGGGTATCGCGCGATCACGTTGCGGGACGCGGGTGGAACACCGCCGTAACACGGCACGGCGGCAGCCACGCATGGACCGCGCGCGATTCCAATACAACAACAGGATGACTCTCTCGTGAACGAAGCCAGCATGTCGTCTTCCGCGGCGAAGCAATCATTTCGCACGCTCGTCACCGGTGCGAACGGTTTTACCGGCCGCTATCTGGTCGAGAAGCTGACCGGGCGCGGCCATACCGTGATCGAAGCGGTGTCCGCCCGCGACGAGCCCGACACGCCGACACGCGTCAAACTCGACATCACCTCACCGGAAGACTGCCGGCGCGTGCTCGACACCGTGCGGCCCGATTTCATCGTGCATCTGGCCGCGATCAGCTTCGTGGGGCACAACGATCCGCTCGACTTTTATCGCGTCAACGTGATCGGCACGCAGAACCTGCTCGAAGCCTGTGCCGCGATCGGCCATGTGCCGCGCAAGCTGCTGATCGCAAGCAGCGCGAACGTGTACGGCAACGTCAGCAGCGCCGCGATCGACGAGAGCTTCCCGCTTATGCCGGTCAATCATTACGCGGCCAGCAAAGCGGCCATGGAAGCGCTGGTGCGCACATGGTTCGACCGCCTGCCGATCCTGATCGTGCGGCCGTTCAACTACACCGGCCGCGGCCAGGCGGTGAACTTCCTCGTGCCGAAGATCGTCAGCCACTTCGCGCGGCGCGCGGCATCGATCGAACTCGGCAATATCGACATCGCGCGCGACTTCTCTGACGTGCGTTATGTGGCGAGCGCGTACGAGGCGTTGCTCGACTCCAATGTCGCCGCCGAAATCGTCAACGTCTGCACCGGCGCGCCGTATTCGTTGCGTGAAATCCTCACGACCGCGAGCGAACTCACCGGTCACGACATCGAAGTCCAGGTCAATCCCGCCTTTGTCCGGCAAACGGACGTCAAGATGCTTGCCGGTTCGCCCGCCAAATTGCATTCGCTGGTGCCGGCGGTCGAGTCGATCCCTTTCATCGACACGCTGCGCTGGATGCTCGCGGCCTGAGCGCGCTCGCGCGAGCAACCGCCTGACGGTCTGCACCGAAGGGCCGCGTTTGCGGCCTTTCATGACGCTTTCGCCGTTCTTCTTCGTTTCCCACTCTTTCCGCGCCGCGCCGCACAGTATGTGGTGCACATCATCACAGGCGCCAAAATGCGCGTAACCGCACCGAAAAGCCCCTTTTCACAGACCAACGGCAACGAATTCTGTCAAGCTGTTTCAAGTTGTTAGGGTTCTAGTTTTTGCACTGGGCGGCTTTATAATTGGGGGTTCATAAAATTGGCGTCTGAGTGTCCACTCTCCGGGGAACGCGACGGACGACCAGAGAAACGGACACCACGCGGGGTGAACAGGTCGCAAGCTCTTCGCCGCCTGTCACTAACATCGACAAGGGAATTACATGATCCTGGTAACGGGCGGTGCCGGCTTTATCGGCGCTAATTTCGTGCTCGACTGGCTGAATGCGTCGGACGAAGCGGTGCTCAACGTAGACAAACTGACCTACGCCGGCAACCTGGGCACGCTGAAGTCGCTACAGGGCAATCCCAAACACATTTTCGCGCGCGTCGACATTTGCGATCGCGCCGCGCTCGATACGCTATTGGCCGAGCACAAGCCGCGCGCCGTGCTGCATTTCGCGGCCGAGAGCCATGTGGATCGCTCGATCCACGGTCCGGCCGATTTCGTGCAAACCAACGTCGTCGGCACCTTCACGCTGCTCGAAGCGACGCGCAGCTACTGGAACACGCTGGGCGTTGCGGAGCGCGCCGCGTTTCGCTTCCTGCACGTGTCGACCGACGAAGTGTTCGGCTCGCTGTCGGCAACCGATCCGCAGTTCTCCGAAACTACGCCTTATGCGCCGAATAGCCCCTATTCGGCGACCAAGGCCGGTTCGGATCACCTCGTGCGCGCCTACCACCACACGTACGGCCTGCCGGTGCTGACCACCAACTGCTCGAACAACTACGGCCCGTACCAGTTCCCCGAAAAGCTGATTCCGCTGATGATCGCCAACGCGCTCGGCGGCAAGCCGCTGCCCGTGTATGGCGACGGGCAGAACGTGCGCGACTGGCTGTACGTCGGCGACCACTGCAGCGCGATCCGTGAAGTGCTCGCGCGCGGCACGCCGGGCGAGACGTACAACGTCGGCGGCTGGAACGAGAAGAAGAATCTCGAGGTCGTGCACACGCTGTGCGACCTGCTCGACCAGCAGCGCCCGAAGGCGGCCGGCTCGTATCGCGACCAGATCACCTATGTGAAAGATCGTCCGGGTCACGACCGCCGTTACGCGATCGACGCCCGCAAGCTCGAGCGCGAACTCGGCTGGAAGCCGGCGGAAACGTTCGAGACGGGGCTCGCCAAAACGGTCCAGTGGTATCTCGACAACCAGCAATGGGTCGACGAAGTCGCTTCGGGCGAATACCGGAAGTGGGTCGAGACCAACTACGCGCAGCGCGCGTAAAGGCACGGCAATGGCGCGCAAAGGCATTATTCTCGCGGGCGGCTCGGGCACCCGCCTGTATCCGATCACGCACGTCGTCTCCAAGCAGCTGCTGCCGGTGTACGACAAGCCGATGATCTACTACCCGCTGTCCACGCTGATGGTGGCGGGTATTCGCGACGTGCTGATCATCTCCACGCCGCAGGACACGCCGCGCTTCGAGGCGATGCTCGGTGACGGCAGCCAGTGGGGCATGAACATCCGGTACGCGGTGCAGCCGTCGCCGGATGGACTCGCGCAGGCCTTCATCATCGGCCGCGAGTTCGTGAACAATGATCCGTCGGCGTTGATTCTCGGCGACAACATCTTCTACGGCCACGATCTCGCGAAGCAACTCGAACGCGCCGACGATCAGACCGACGGCGCCACCGTGTTCGCGTATCACGTGCAGGACCCGGAACGCTACGGCGTGGTCGAATTCGACAAGCAGTTCCGCGCGTTGTCGATCGAGGAAAAGCCCGCCAGGCCGCGTTCGAACTACGCGGTCACGGGTCTGTACTTCTACGACAAGCAGGTCTGCGACATCGCCGCGGACATCAAGCCGTCGCCGCGCGGCGAGCTCGAAATCACCGACGTGAACTCGCGCTACCTCGCGAACGCGGCGCTCAACGTCGAGATCATGGGCCGCGGTTATGCGTGGCTCGACACCGGCACGCACGATTCGTTGATCGAAGCCGCGACCTTCATCGCAACGCTGCAAAAGCGCCAGGGTCTGGTGGTCGCGTGTCCGGAAGAGATCGCGTACCGGCGTCAGTGGATCGACGGCGAGCAGTTGCTCGCGCTCGCCAAACCGCTCGCGAAGAATGCCTACGGGCAATACCTGCAAAACATTCTCACGGATCACGTCGCATGGCCATCCAGGTAACCGCAACCTCGCTGCCCGAAGTCAAGATCATCGAGCCGAAGGTGTTCGGCGATGCGCGCGGCTTCTTTTTCGAAAGCTTCAATGCGCTCGAATTCGCCGAGAAGGTCGAGCCGGGCGTCGAGTTCGTGCAGGACAATCATTCGCGTTCGGCGAGAGGCGTGCTGCGCGGTCTGCACTATCAGATCCAGCATGCGCAGGGCAAGCTCGTGCGCGTGGTCGAGGGCGAGGTGTTCGACGTCGCCGTCGACATCCGCAAGAGCTCGCCGAACTTCGGCAAGTGGGTCGGCGTGACGCTGTCGGTCGAGAACCATCGGCAGCTGTGGGTGCCGCCCGGTTTCGCGCACGGCTTCGTCGTGCTGTCGGAGTCCGCGCAGTTCCTCTACAAGACCACGGATTATTGGTTCCCCGAGCACGAGCGCAGCATCGTGTGGAACGATCCGGCGATCGGGATCGAATGGCCGGTCGACTTCGAGCCGCTGCTCGCGGCCAAGGATGCGGCGGGCAAGCGTCTCGCCGACGCCGAAGTCTACGCATAAGGGGATCGCATGAGCGCACACGACGCGAAACGGACGATTCTCGTCACCGGCGTAAATGGCCAACTCGGCTATGAGCTCGCGCGCACGCTGCAAGGGCTCGGCAACGTGGTCGCGGTCGACCGCTCGCGGCTCGATCTGTCGAACCTCGATCAGATTCGCGCGGTGGTGCGCGACCTGCGTCCCGCGCTGATCGCCAATCCGGCCGCTTATACGGCGGTGGACAAGGCCGAAGAAGAACGCGACCTGGCAATGCGCATCAACGGCGAAGCACCGGGCGTGCTCGCCGAGGAAGCGAAAAAGCTCGGCGCCGCGCTGATCCACTATTCGACCGACTACGTGTTCAACGGCACGAAAGAAGGCGCGTACGTCGAAGACGATCCAACCGATCCGCAGAACGTCTACGGCCGCAGCAAGCTCGCGGGCGAGCAGGCAATCGCGGCGAGCGGCGTGAATCACCTCGTATTGCGCACGAGCTGGGTGTACGGCACGCGCGGCAAGAACTTTCTGCTGACGATGTTGCGGCTCGGCGCCGATCGTCCGGAGCTGAAGGTGGTCGCCGACCAGTTCGGCGCGCCCACCTGGTGCAACACGATCGCGACGCTGACCGCGCATCTGTGCGCACAGTCCTTCGCCGCCGAAGACGGCGCGAAGTGGTGGGACGAGCGTTCGGGCATCTATCACCTGTGCGCGGGCGACTCGACGTCGTGGCACGGTTTCGCGTCGGCGATCTTTGAACTCGCGGATTTGCCGAACAGGCCGAACACGCTGCCGATTCCGGCCGCGGATTACCCGACGCCCGCGAAGCGCCCAGCCAATTCCAGAATGTCGAACGACAAGCTGGCGCGCGTGTTCGGCCTGGCCGCGCCGCATTGGCGCGACGCGTTGAAGCTGTGTCTGACGGACGGTTTTCCGAAGTCGCCGGCGGCGCGCACCTGAGTCGCGGTTTCGACGCAGGACTCGCGAGCGTCGGTGCGGCGAAGGAAACACTCGCATCGGATGTCCTGCCGCGCACGCCGCTCGCCATGATGGCGTCGTGGTCCGGGACCGATCGAAACGATTGTTCCCTGACAATGGTGAAAGGGTGCGGCGGTAGAATGACGCTCGACGCGAGGGCGTTCCAGGCGCGGATTTAACGTTCTATGCGCAGTAGATTGCAAACGTGTGCGTCAACCGCGCGCAAGCCAGTATGGCCACGTAAAAAATACGGTATCGAGAGGGAGCTGTGAGTTTGTTACCGATCATTCTGTGCGGCGGAGCGGGATCGCGGCTCTGGCCGGTCTCGCGGGAATTGCATCCGAAGCCGTTCATCCGTCTCGCGGACGGCGAGAGCCTGCTGCAGAAAGCGTTCCTGCGCGCGGTCGCGTTGCCCGGCGTGAAGGAAGTGCTCACGGTAACCAACCGTGAGCTGTTCTTCAAGACCGAAGACGATTTCCGCGAGGTGAACGGCAAGAACGTCGCGACCTCGTTCATTCTCGAACCGTTCGGCCGCAACACGGCCGCGGCGGTTGCCACGGCGGCCTTGCACACGGCGAAGGCGCATGGCGCAGACACCGTGATGCTGGTGCTCGCCGCGGATCACCTGATCGCGGATCAAACCGCGTTCGCCGCGGCGGTCGCGCGTGCGCAGACGCTTGCGCAGGCCGGCAACGTGGTCACCTTCGGCATGCATCCGGATACGCCCGAAACCGGCTACGGCTATATCGAAGCCGATGGCGAGCGGGTCGTGCGCTTCGTCGAGAAGCCGTCGGTGGAGAAGGCCCGCGAGTATCTGGCGTCGGGCAAGTTCGTGTGGAACTCGGGCATGTTCTGCTTCACGGCGGGCACGATCCTGAAGGAAATGCGCAAGCATTGCCCGGCCATTCTCGATGCCGCGGCGGAATGCATGGATCATTCGCCGTCCGCCGAAGGCAAGAGCGGCGCGCAGGTGCGTCTCGAGCCGGGCTGCTTCGGCGCGGTGCCGGAGCTGTCGTTCGACTACGCGGTAATGGAGAAGTGCGAGCACGCGGCGGTCGTGTGCTGCAACCTCGGCTGGACCGATGTCGGCTCGTGGACCGCGCTGTCCGACCTGTCGCCGGCCGATGCGAGCGGCAACCGCGTCGAAGGCGAGGCGCTGCTCGTCGACGTGAAGAACTCGTATCTGCGCAGCGACGGGCGCCTGATCGGCGCGGTCGGCGTCGACAACCTGATCGTGATCGACACGCCCGATGCGCTGCTCGTCGCGCACCGCGATCGCGCGCAGGACGTGAAGCAGATTTTCGCGGAGCTGAAGTCGCGCGGCCATGAGACGTACAAGGTGCATCGCACCGTGCATCGGCCGTGGGGCACGTACTCGGTGCTCGAAGAGGGGCCGCGCTTCAAGATCAAGCGCATCGAGGTGAAGCCGGGCGCGAGCCTGAGCCTGCAGATGCATCATCACCGCAACGAGCATTGGGTCGTGGTGAGCGGCATGGCGAAGGTCGTCAACGGCGAAAAAGAGTTCTTCGTGTCGACCAACGAGTCGACCTATATCCCGGCGGGTCACAAACATCGCCTCGAAAATCCGGGCGTCGTCGAGCTCGTGATGATCGAAGTGCAAAGCGGCGAATATCTGGGCGAAGACGATATCGTTCGCTTCGAAGACATTTACGGACGTACTTGAGATGGATATCAGTTTTACCAACGACTCGGAAGACCTGACACGTCACAACGAGCGCGACGACCTGCTGGTCGGCATGAAAGCGGTGCGGGTCTGGGGCACGCTCGGCTGGCACGACATCCGGCAGCGTTATCGCCGCTCGGTGCTCGGGCCGTTCTGGTTCACGCTCAGCACGATCATCATGGTGGTCGTGCTCGGCGCGTTGTACTCGACGCTGCTGCACCAGGAACTCTCCGACTATCTGCCGTATCTGGCGGTGGGTCTCGTCGTGTGGGCGTATCTGGCGTCGGTCGCCAACGAGGGCTGCATGGCCTTTATCGGCTCGGCCTATCTGATCAAGCAGATCAGGCTGCCGCTGACGGTCCACGTATGCCGCATCGCGTGGCGCAACTTCGTGATCCTGCTGCATAGCCTGCCGGTCGTCGTCGTGCTGCTGTTCGTGTTCGGTCACTGGCCGGGCTGGGAAATCGTGCTGGTGCCGTTCGCGCTCGTGGTCCTGCTGCTGCACGGCGTGTGGCTCGGCGTCACGCTCGGCGTGCTGTGCGCACGCTTTCGCGACATTCCGCCGATCGTCACGAACCTGATCCAGGTCGTGTTCTTCTTCACGCCGGTCATGTGGTCGCCGGAAATCCTGAAGGACCGCGCGTGGGTCGCCGACTACAACCCGCTCTATCACCTGATCGAAACGGTGCGCGCGCCGCTCACCGGCCGCCCGACCCACTGGGAGTCGTGGGCGTGGTCGATTGGTCTCTTGATCGTCGGCTTTGCGTTCGCGCAGATCCTGATGAAGCGTTTCCGTAATCGCGTTCCTTACTGGCTTTGATATTGTGAGTTCTTCATCGATTGTCGCTCGTAACATCTCCGTCGAATTTCCGATTTACGAGAACTCGCATCGCTCGCTGAAAAAGGCGGTGCTCAATTTGACGACGGGCGGCCGGATCGGCCAGGACGCGGGTCGCCATGCGATCGTCCGCGCGATCGACGACCTGAGCTTCACCTTCAGCGAAGGCGAGCGCATCGGCCTGATCGGCCACAACGGCTCGGGCAAGACGACGCTGTTGCGCACGCTGTCGGGCGTCTATGCGCCGGTGCGCGGCGAGCTGAAGGTGCGGGGCAAGATCGCGTCGCTGCTCGACGTGTCGATGGGCCTAGACCCCGACGCGACCGGCTTCGAAAACATCTATCTGCGCGGCATTCTCGACGGGCTGAAGCCCGCGCGCATCCGCGGCAAGATCGACGAGATCGCCGACTTCAGCGAACTTGGCGATTACCTGAATCTGCCGGTGCGCACCTATTCGAGCGGGATGATGCTGCGCCTCGCGTTCGCGATCTCGACGAGCGTCGAAGCCGACATCCTGATCATGGACGAATGGCTGAGCGTCGGCGACGCCGAGTTCAGCGTGAAGGCGGCCGAGCGTCTGGAAGGCCTCGTCGGCAAGGCGGCGCTGCTGGTGGTGGCGTCGCACGATCCGTCGCTGGTCGCGCGCGTGTGCACCCGCAAGATCTCGATGGAACACGGCAAGATGGTCGCCGACGAAGCCGTGCTGCCGTCGGAAAAATCCGACGAGCCGCTCATCAGCCACACCGCGCAGTTGCCGCACTGAGCACGCCGGCGCGCGACCGGCGCGGCGCATGCTGCGCCTGCCGCATGCGCGCCGACGCGCGAGCTGCGAGCGCGACAGCGGCAGGCAAAGCCATCGGTTCATCGGCTAAACCGCGCCCCGGCGCAAGCCAGTCCCGCAGTTCAGCAACACCCTCGTGGCCAATCCCGAGGCGTAACAAGGTTCGAATTTGATGCGAGCTAATCACCCATTTCTGCGCTACTCCGAATCCCTGCTGGTGCGTCAGCCGTTTCGCACGCTGAAGGGTTTCGCGGGCGGCTATATCGCGTATCCGATTGCGGAGAACGCCGAAAAGCGCAACGTGCGCCCGAAAATCCGCGAGCTGCGCGAGCACTATTCGCTGCCGATGCCGCATCGCCGCCGCATCGCGCTCGAACGGCTCGTCGCCACGCTCGAATTCGCCGGCGCGAAGGTGCCTTACTATCGCGACCTGTTCCAGGCGAAGCAGTTCGATTCCGCCAAGGTCAGGAACGACCCGCGCTACCTCGAAGAACTGCCGTATCTGACCAAGGACATCATCCGCGAGCAGGGTCCGCGTCTCCTGTCGGGACCGCTCGAGGCTGGCAAGCACCACGCGTGCAAGACCGGTGGCTCGACCGGCCTCTCCACGACGATTTACTACGACCAGGAAGGCGCCGATTATTCGTCGGCGGTCACCAACTATTGCCGCGAGCGGATCGGCAAGCTGCGCCATCGCTCGGAGTTGCACTTCGCGTGCCGTTTCCCGGATCAGGTCGTGTCCGAGTGGCCGTCGCGCGAAGACTTCAAATGCTTCGCGATGAATCGCAGCAATGTCTTCTTCGACCGCATCGACGATCACGGCCTCGAGGAAATGTGGCGCACGCTGAAGCGCCGCCGCCCGTATCTCGCGCACTCGCATCCGTCGACGATGTACGCGCTCGCCTGCTATGTCGAGCGCAAGTACGGCGGCGGCAACGCGTTCCAGGTGTTCGAGTCGAGCGGCGAGCTGCTCGAGCCGCATGCGCGCGAGATGATCGCGAAGGCGTTGCGCTGCCGCGTGATCGACCGCTACGGCCTCGCCGAGCTCGGTGTGATGGCCTATGAGCTCGACGGTCACGAAGGCGGCTTCCAGATCCTCGAATCGGAAGGCTGGCCGGAAAGCCGCGTCGCGCCGGACAACCCCGACGGCGCGCACGAGCTCGTGTTCACCGGGTTCCGCAACCGGCTGATGCCGTTGATCCGCTACACGACCGGCGACCTCGCGCGTGTGCAGGAGACGGAGAAGGGCTTTTTCCTGACCGACGTGGTCGGCCGGATTCACGACGTCGTGCCGATCAACGGCGTCGCGCATCCGACGCACCACATCCAGGACATGCTCGATCATCGCGTCGGCGGCATCCAGGAATTCCAGATCGATCTGCGCACGACGCCGCCCACTTTGCGCATCGTGCTCGAACCGCACGCGAACGCGGAGGACACCACCGCGAAGCTGCGCCACTTCTGGCAGGACGCGTTCACGATCGCCTACGTCGGTCACGACGATTTCGTGCGCGTGGGCAGTCGCGCCAAATTCCGTCACGTGGTGAGCGCATGATCGGCGTCGCGTATCCCGATGCGCGCGCCGACGCCGGCCAATACGTGCTGGCGGCGCTGCGGCGCTCGGTCAGCGCGACCCAGGCCCAGGCGATTGCGCGCAACATGCTGCACGAGATCGCGCCCGACGTCGTGGTCGCGGTCGACGCGCCCGATGCGTGGAGCGCCGACCTGATCGCGTTCGTGCAGGCGCGGCCGCGCAAGCTGATCGTGTTCGGCCATATGCCGATCGCGCTCGCGGACTATCTGCGTTATCGGCCCGCGGCGTTGCCCGCCGACCTCTCGCAAGCGAGCCGCAGTGCAACGGCGCCTTCGGGCGAGTCGCGCGAAAGCGCGGCGGCGGTGCGCTACGGTGCGCTCGCGCAGACACTCGGCGGCGCGCCATGGCATCGCCCGTTCGAGCGCTTCGATTTCACCGACGAATGGAACAACCTCGGCTACGGCGCGATTCGCGCCGACGGCTCGATCTGGGCGCTCGCGCAGGCGCCCGAAGTTCCGGCCGAAGCGGAGCTGGCCGCGGTCGTCGTGAACGGCGACCGGCGGTTCGCGTACGCGGCGCTGTGGGATGCGGGCGCATCGGCCGTGCTGTGGTTCAACCGGCCGGTCGGCCCATGCGATTCGTTCGAATGGCGCCTCGTCGAGCAGTTTCTGTCGGGCTACCGGGCCGATGCGCTGCCGTGTCAGCCGGTGCTGAGCGAACTCCCGTGGGGTTACGACGCGGCGATCACGTCGCGGCTCGATTGCGACGAGGACGTCGAATCGGCGCGCCCGTTGTGGCACGCGTACCGGCGTCTCGGCGTGCCGTTCACGCTCGCCGTGCATACGCAGAACCTGCAACGCGGCGGCCAGCACGACATCCTGCGCGAACTGCTTGCCGACCGGCAGCAGGGCGCGGTGCTGTCGCACACGGCGACGCACTCGCCGAACTGGGGCGGCAGCTACGACACCGCGATCGCGGAAGGCGTGCAATCGGCCGAACTGCTCGAACGCGCGACCGGCGTGCCGGTGCGCTACGCGGTGTCGCCGTTTCACCAGTCGCCGCCGTACGCGATGCGCGGCCTGATCGACGCGGGCTACGCGGGCTGCATCGGCGGCATCATCCGCAACGATCCGGAGTTTCTGAGCGCACGCGGCGGCGCGTTGGCCGGCTTGCCGGCGGGCTTCGTCGGTCACAGCCAACAGTGCATGCTGCACGGCGACTGCATGCTGAAAGAGGGCGATCCGCTCGCGATCTTCAAGCAGGCCTTCGACACCGCGTACGCGACCAACACGCTGTTCGGCTATCTCGACCATCCGTTCTCCGAGCGCTACGCGTACGGCTGGACCGACGAGGCGGCGCGCATCGACGCGCACGAGCAGTTGATCGCCTACATGCGCGGCAAGGCCCAACGGCCGCTGTTCCTGCACGAGGAAGCCGCGCTCGATTTCCTGCGCTTGCGCTCGCTCGCGCAGATCGTCGAACACGACGGCGTCTTTCGCGTCGTCACGCCCTTCGCCGACACGACGCCGCTCGCGCTCGGCGTCGAGTTCCGGGGCGCTCATACCAAGGTCGAGACGGGGAAAGCACTGCAATGAAAGTCATGGTGGTGATGGGCACGCGGCCCGAGGTCATCAAGCTCGCACCGCTCGTGCGAGCGCTGCGCAGCGAGTTCGACACGATCGTCTGCGCGAGCGGGCAGCACAGGGACATGGCGGCGCAGGCGCTCGAATTCTTCGGCATCGAACCGGACATCACGCTCGAAACGATGCAACCGGGTCAATCGCTGAACGCGCTCGCGTCGCGCCTGATCGCCGCGCTCGATCGCGCGCTCGACGAAACACGTCCCGATTGGGTGATCGTGCAGGGCGACACGACGACCGCGTTCTGCGCGGGCTTCGCGGCGTTCCAGCGCGGCATCCGCGTCGGTCACGTCGAGGCGGGGCTGCGCACCGGCGATCTGGCGAGTCCGTTTCCCGAGGAAGCGAACCGCAGCCTGCTCGGCCGCATCGCGACGCTGCATTTCGCGCCGACCTCGCGCGCGCGCGACAGCCTGCTCAGCGAAGGCGTCGCGCCAGAGAAGATCGTCGTGACCGGCAACACGGTCGTCGATGCGATCGGCGAAGTGCGCGCGAGCTGGAGCGTCACGCCGCCGGCGAGTCCGCTGCCCGCATGGCATGGCGCGCAGCAGCAGCACGTGCTCGTCACCTGCCATCGGCGCGAGAATTTCGGCGACGTGCTGCAGGACATCTGCCGCGTGCTGCGCGACCTGTGTCAGCGCTATAGCGATTACCGCTGGGTGTTCCCCGTGCATCTGAACCCGGCCGTGCGCGAGCCCGTGCATCGCGAGCTCGATGGCATCCCGAACCTCGCGCTGATCGAGCCGGTCGACTATCCGACGAGCCTTTATCTGATCAGCGGCAGCGCCGTCGTGGTCAGCGATTCGGGCGGCATCCAGGAAGAAGCGCCAACCTTCGGCGTGCCGGTCGTCGTGATGCGCAATCACACCGAGCGCCGCGAAGGCGTCGACGCCGGCTTCGCGACGCTCGCGGGCCAGAGCGCGGCGAGCATCGAAAGCGCGGTGATCGGCTGGCTCGACGATCCCGCGCGGCGTGCGGCGCTGCGCGATCGCGCGAATCCGTACGGCGACGGACTGGCCTCACGACGCATCGTCGACAGCCTGCGCGGCCGACCGGTCGAGGTGTTCGTTGGCTGACGGCAAGAACCCCGTGCTGGCCCCGCAAGACTGCGTGCTGTTTTCGACCGCCGACTGGGACGAGCCGTACTGGACCAACAAGCAGCACACGGCGAGCATCCTCGCCGCGCGCGGCTGGCGGATTCTGTATGTGGAAAGCGTTGGCTTCCGCTCGCCGAAAGTGGCCAGCGGCCGCGACTGGTCGCGCCTGTGGCGACGTCTGTGGCGCGGCGTGCAGTCGCTCGTGCTCGGCCCGCCGCGCCGCGCCGACAACATCTGGGTGCTGTCGCCGCTGATGGTGCCGGCCGGGCATCATCTGCCGTTCGTGCGCTCGCTGAATCAGGCGATGTTGCGTTTTTCGGTGAACCGCTTCGCGAGGTCGCATCGCTACGACAAGCCGGTCGTGTGGACGTACCACCCGTACATGCTCGATGCGATCGCGACGCTGCCGCGCGGGCCGCTGGTCTACCACTGCGTCGACGATATCGCGGCGATTCCGGGCGTCGACGTCGACGCGTTCCGCAATGCCCAGCAGGACCTGCTCGGGCGCTGCGAGGCGGTATTCACGACTGCGCAGTCGCTGAAGGACGTGTGCCTGCCGTTTAACCCCAATACGCATTTCTTCGGCAACGTCGTCGATGAAGCGCACTTCGGCGCGGCGCGCGCGGACGGGCCGCTGCCCGCCGAGCTCGCCGCGATCGACGAGCCGCGGCTCGTGTATCACGGCGTGCTGTCGGACTTCAAGGTCGATCTGCCGTTGCTGCTGCAAACCGCGCAGGCGCGGCCGCAGTGGCAATGGGTGATCATCGGCGAGGAGCGCGAAGGGCAGCGCAGCGACCTGCTCGCGCAGCTCAAGCGTCTGCCGAACGTGCATCTGCTCGGCTACCGGCCGTATCGTGTGCTGCCGCAGTATCTGCGCGGCATGCGGGTCGGTGTGTTGCCGACGCTGATCAACGAATACACGCACTCGATGTTTCCGATGAAGTTCTACGAATATCTCGCGGCCGGTCTGCCGGTCGTATCGACGCCGCTCGATTTCGCGAAGGAACCGCGCGCGGGGCTCGAAGTGGGCAGCGATGCCGACGCGTTCATCGCGGCGATCGAGAAACAGCTTGCACGCGGCAAGCTGAGCGTGGAGGAAGCGCGCGCGGCGGTTGGCGAGAACACGTGGGAAGCGCGGCTGGACAAGATACTGGCGATCACCTTCCACTTCCCGCAGGCGGGCGGCGGCAGCGCGCGGCCACACGGCGCTGAGGTGCGCACGTGAGGGTCGTTCATGTGTACCGCACGTACTTCCCGGACCCGCCCGGCGGCCTGCAGGAAGCGATCCGCCAGATTGCGCTAGCGACGCGCGAGCGCGGCGTCGAACCGCGCATTCTGACGCTGTCGCCGAGCCCGACGCCGACCGTCGTCGAACGCCCGGAAGGGCAGGTGATCCGCGAGAAATCGTGGGCGGCGCCGGCATCGTGCGATCTCGGCGGGCCGTGCTCGGTGATCAGGTATCGCGAGCTGGCCGACTGGGCCGACGTCGTGCATTTCCACTTTCCGTGGCCGTTCGCCGACGTATTGCATCTGCTCGGACGCACCAGCAAACCGACAGTGATGACTTACCACTCCGACATCGTGCGGCAGAAGCTGCTCGGCGCCGTCTATGGACCGCTGATGCGGCGCACGCTGCGCAGCATGTCCGCGGTGGTCGCGACGTCGGCCGCCTATGCGCGGACCAGTGAGACGCTTGCCGCGTGCGTGTCGAAGGAGCGTTTGAAGACGATTCCGCTCGGCATCATTGACTATCGCGACGAGCCGCAGCCGCTCGACGCGCGGCGCAAGCTCGAGAGCCGGCTCGGCCTGGCGGCGGGCGAGCCGTATTTTCTGGCGCTCGGCGTGTTGCGCTACTACAAGGGGCTGCATACGCTCGTCGAGGCCGCCCGGCATGTGCAGGCGAAAATCGTCATCGCTGGCTCGGGGCCGGAGCGCGAGCGGCTCGCCGCCTTGGCGCGCCAGCATGGCGCGACCAACGTCGTGTTTGCCGGGCAGGTCACGCATGAGGAAAAGGTTGCGCTGCTCGAGGGCTGTCGCGCGATGGTGCTGCCCTCGCATTTGCGCTCCGAAGCGTTCGGGATGGTGCTGGTCGAAGCCGCGATGTTCGGCAAACCGATGGTGTGCTGTGAGGTGGGGTCCGGGACGTCGTTCGTCAACGAGGATGGGGTGACGGGGTTTGTCGTGCCGCCCGAGGCGCCACAAAAACTGGCTGCCGCGATGAAGCAGCTTGTTTTCGATGAAGCGCTTGCCCACAAAATGGGGGCGGCGGCCCGCGAGCGGTATGAGCGGCTGTTTTCGGGACCGGCGTTGGGCGAGACGTATCAGGCGCTATATCAGGAAGTATTGGCGGCCTGAGGCCTTAGCTTATTCGGTTTTCCGTTCGAGGATGGTGCGATGGCGCTCAATCCGTCTTATTTGCCCGAACCGTCGTGCGTATCAAATGTTGTAGTATTTGCCGAGTCTGCATAGAACAGGCGCCGATTATCGCCTCCATTACAACTCGGCGGAATTAAATGACTTCGAGGCGAGTTGTGAGGCGAGTGCCGAGATAGTAAAGTGGCGCGCGCCTACGCGGGTGGAGTAGCCGGCTTTTGCGGTTCGATTCGACCAGGCACCGTGTCAGAACGGATTTCTACAGGATTTTCTATCCGCATTTCTCGTTATCGCATGGTTTTTCACCTTGTTTTCTCCCTTGCGGCGGACAACTGAATGAGCAGCAAACCCCTCGTTGTCGACCTTGATGGAACGCTCATTCGCTCAGACGTCCTGATCGAATGCGGCTTTGCGT
Organism: Paraburkholderia sp. MM5477-R1; assembly: GCF_050436385.1. NCBI lineage: Bacteria > Pseudomonadati > Pseudomonadota > Betaproteobacteria > Burkholderiales > Burkholderiaceae > Paraburkholderia > Paraburkholderia sp. MM5477-R1. The sequence continues at coordinate 546,008 of NZ_JBNDMC010000003.1, read as the reverse complement.
TCACCCGGTCCGCGCCGCACCGTTTCTATGAGCCGCTTCTATGGCTCATGCGCGAGGGCAAGGCGGGGCTGAAAGCCCGTCTGGCCGAGGCCACCGATATCGACGTTACCGTTCTGCCTTACGATTCCGCCGTGATCGAGTGGCTGAAGGAGGAGCGGGCCACGGGGCGTACGCTCGTATTGGCGACCGCGAGCCATCGGCGCTATGCGAATGCCATCGCCGATCATCTCGGACTATTCGATAAAATCTTTGCCACGGACGGCGATATCAATCTGTCCGCGCATCGCAAGCGCGACAGGCTGGTTGCGGAATTCGGCGAAAAAGGCTTCGATTACGCGGGAAATTCGCATGACGACGTCGCGGTCTGGGAGGCCGCCGAGCGCGCTTACGTCGTCAATCCATCGAGCGGGGTGGAGCGCGCCGCGCGCAAACACGGCAATGTCAAGCGCGTGATCGACGAACGTACCGCGCGGTCGAAGACGTGGGCGAAATCGTTGCGGCTGCACCAGTGGCTGAAGAACCTGCTGATATTCGTTCCGTTGCTGGCGGCGCACCAACTGTCGGATCCGGCTCTGGTCATTGCCGCGATTCTCGCCTTTTTTGCCTTCGGCCTGTGTGCGTCGAGCGTCTATTTGCTGAACGACCTGCTCGATCTTGAAGACGACCGGCATCATCCGACAAAACGTAAAAGACCCCTTGCATCCGGCGCATTGCCGCTCATCTGGGGCGCGACGCTCTTTCCTGTTCTACTGGTGTTAGGTGGCGCGGTTGCATGGTTCTGTCTGCCGCACAAGTTCGCATTGGTATTGCTCGGCTACTACATACTCACGCTCGCTTACTCGTTCTATCTGAAGCGGCGCGTCATGGTGGATGTCGTTGTTCTGGCCTCGCTCTATACGACGCGAATCATCGCCGGAAGCGCCGCGATCGACGCACGGCTCACCTTCTGGCTGCTGGCGTTTTCGATGTTTATTTTTCTGAGCCTGGCGCTGGTCAAGCGATATGCGGAATTGCATGCACTACAGGAGCGTGGCCTCGTGAAGTCGCGCGGGCGGGGCTATATCGCGAGCGATCTCTCGCTGATTTCGTCGCTTGGGGCAGCCTCCGGCTATCTTTCGGTGCTGGTTCTCGCGCTTTACATTCAGGACGGCAACACGACGAGCCTGTACCGGCATCCGGAGTTCATTTGGATCGCCTGTCCTTTGCTGCTTTACTGGGTAAGCCGGACATGGATCATCGCTCATCGTGGCAAGATGGATGACGATCCGATCGTCTTCGCCGCGAAAGATCGGGGCAGCTGGCTGGTCATCGCGCTGTGCGGCATCGTGTTCTGGATGGCGATCTAGGCGATGTCCAAAGTCCAATCCTGGGGGCGCTATCCGTACGTTCCGCAAGATACCCATCCGATCGCGTGGCGCGATTCGGCAGCTTCGGTATGGCGCGGCGTGGGAGACCAGCAACGCACGACGCTCGTGTTCGGCAATGGGCGCAGCTATGGCGACAGTTGCCTCGCGTCGTCGGGACACGTGATCCAGACGCTGCCGCTGGACCGGCTGATTTCCGCCGATTGGCAAAGCGGCATTTTGCGCGCCGAGCCCGGCATCACGCTCGAGCAGATTCTGGACGTCGCGGTTCCGCGCGGATGGATGCTGCCGGTCACGCCAGGCACGAAGTACGCGACGCTCGGCGGCGCGATTGCCAACGACGTACACGGCAAGAACCATCATGTCCGCGGTACGTTTGGCCGGCATGTGCGGCGTTTCTGCCTGCTGCGTAGCGACGGCACGCAGTTCGAGTGCGCGCCGGACTCGCATCCGGAGTTTTTTGCCGCGACGATTGGCGGCTTGGGAATGACCGGGCTGATCAGTTGGGCGGAAATCCAGTTGATGCCGATCAAGTCGAGCATGCTCGACGTGACCAGCATCCGCTTCGCCAACCTCGACGAATTCTTTGCGCTGTCCGAGCGGCTCGATGAGTTGCACGAGTACAGCGTCGCCTGGGTGGACTGCCAGAGCCGCGATGCCGCGTTGGGCAGAGGCATCTTCATGGTCGGCGATCACGCATCCGGCGGGCGGCTCGAAGTTGAACGCCGCAAGACGCGTACGGTGCCTTTCACGTCGCCGATTCCCATCTTCAATCGGCTGACCCTGCGCGCATTCAACGAGTTGTACTATCGGCGGCAACGCGTCGACGAGGTGAAGTCGACGGTCAGCTACGATTCGTATTTCTATCCGCTCGACAGCTTGCTCGAGTGGCATCGTATTTATGGGCGATCGGGGTTTCAGCAGTATCAATGTGTGATGCCGGCGCCGGCCGCACGCGATGCGACTCGGGCGATTCTCGACGCGATCGCCCGCAGCGGCACGGGGTCGATACTCGCGGTGTTGAAGCGCTGCGGACATATCGGCTCACCGGGGCTGCTGTCGTTTCCGCTGGAGGGCACGTCGCTGGCTCTGGATTTTCCGCAGCGCGAGGCATCGAATCGCAAGCTGTTCGAACGGCTCGACACGATCGTGCGGGAGAGCGGCGGCCGCCTGTATCCGGCCAAGGACGCCCATATGTCGGGCGAAGATTTTCGCGTTGCGTACCCGCAATGGGAACAGGTCGAGGCTCTGCGTGACCCGGCCTTGCTGTCACGCTTTTGGGAACGAACCACTCGAGTATGAAAAATATCGTTATCGTAGGCGCCACGTCGGCGATTGCCATTGGCTGCGCCCGGCAGTGGGCCAAACAGGGCGCGCGGTTTTTTCTCGTCGCGCGCAATGCGGAGCGCTTGCAGCAGGTCGCCGACGACCTCACCGCACGCGGCGCGCAGACCGTGCTGTGCCAGCAGTTGGACATCGATCAGTTGGGCGAACACGCGGCGATGATGCAGCGCTGCGCGGCCGAGTTCGGCGCGCTGGATATCGTGCTGGTCGCGCCCGGCACGCTGCCGGACCAGCAGGCTTGCCAGAACGATGTCGACGTTGCGGTGCGCGAGTTCAACACCAATGCGGTATCGGTCATCGCGCTGCTGACGCGCTTTGCGAATGTGATCGAGCTGCAGCGACGCGGCACGATCGCGGTCATTTCGTCGGTTGCCGGCGATCGCGGGCGTCAGTCGAACTATCTGTACGGCAGCGCGAAAGCGGCGCTGTCGGCTTTTTGCGAGGGCTTGCGGGCTCGCCTGTTCAAGGTAGGCGCGCATGTCGTGACGATCAAGCCAGGCTTCGTCGCCACGCCGATGACGGCGGGATTGCCGTTGCCGGGGCCGCTCGTGGCCACGGCTGACAAGGTTGCTGGCGATATCGTGCGCGCGGTGGAGAAGGGCAGAGATGTCGTTTATACGCCGTGGTTCTGGGGGGGCATCATGCTGATCATTCGCTCCATCCCGGGCCGCGTGTTCAAGCGGCTATCGCTGTAATGCGTTGCCGGCCGCGCGGCGGATATTCGTTTCATCTTCCCTGACAGGGTGGTCCCTTTCGTGAGCACACCAGCAACTCCGATGAGCGCGTCGCGCCTCGTTATTTTCTATGCACTATTCGCGGGACTTTCGATTCTCGCCAATATCGGTTTTCAGAAGCTTTCCGTGATGGCCTATTCCGGCGCGTTCAGCGTGCCGCTGTCCGTGTTCGTCGGGACCGGGGTCGGGCTGGTGGTAAAGTTCGCGCTTGATAAAGTCTGGATCTTTCGATACCGACATCGCGATCTGTCGCACGGCGTCAGGAGTTTTCTGCTGTACACGGTGATGGGGCTGGCCACGACGGCGATTTTTTGGGGTTTCGAATTCGGCGCCGATGCGATCTATCATTCCGAGCCTGCGCGGTTGATGGGCGGCGTGGTTGGACTGGTGATCGGTTACGTCGTCAAGTATCGGCTCGACAAGAAGTTTGTTTTTGCCTGATTGGGGCAACGCCCTGACAAGTTAGAGGTCGCGCAACCGCGGCTGAATGCGCTCACTCAAAACCTTATTGGCCCACGGGCATGCAACGATTCAGACAGTATCTTTCAGAGAATGCGCTTCTGCTTCTGGTTACCATTGCCGTCGGCGGCTATCTGTCATGGCGGGCGCGCGATTTCCAGCTGGATGACGCGCTGATTTATCTGCGGTACCTGCGCAATCTGTTTGACGGAAACGGCCTGACCTACAACGCCGGCGACCGCTTCAACGGCCTGACGTCGCCGTTGTATTCCTACCTGTTGATCGCGGCTAACGCGGTGACGGGAAATCTGCAATACACGACGATTTTTCTGTCGTTCGTGTTTCTGTGCGCCGCTGCGATCGCCGGAGCCCATGTGCTCGCGACCGGGAAGTATGAGAAGACGCTGTGCGCATTGGCCGTCGTGTCGTTCAATTACTTCTACACGACGTTCGGGATGGAGACTTCGTTGTTTCTGTTCCTGTCGGCACTCGCGTTGATACTCTACCGCCGGCAGCAGTTTTTCGGCCTCGGTGTGGTTCTTGGCTTGCTTTTCATGACACGCACCGAAGGCGTGTTCCTGGGCGCTGTGCTAATTGCGGACTACGTTGTCAAAAACAGAAGGCTGCCGCGCGCCGGATATTTTGTCGCGCCACTCATTTTGCTCGCGGCCAATTTCCTGTTCAACTATTACTACTATGGTGCCTTTCTTCCGGCTACGGGTAGTGCGAAGCTGGGACAGGGCAAGTCGGGATTATGGGGAGAGGGGCTGATTTTTCTCCACGTGCAGTACATGAAGGGCGCGTTTTTCGGAGGCGATTCCCGGTTGCTCTGGTTCATGCTGCCGGTTGGTCTGGTTGGCGTGCTATCGGCATTTGGCAAAAGGATGGTGTGGCTCGTCATCTTCTATCTGTTGCTGCTAGGCTCGTTTTATGTATTTCTGCATATTCCGAATTACCACTGGTACTATGCGCCGTTCTTCTTCTTCGGTTTGCTGTTCGTTGGCACGGGGGTGTGGAAGATACTCGAGTTGACCTATCAGCGCGCCCGGAAAAACATCGCTTTTCTTGCATTGTTTTGTGCGTTCTTTATTGCGGCGGGCGGATTCTTTTACCATAGCTTCAATCTGTCGAACGTCCGTCGCGGTCCGATGGAAGCGTATAAGAACATCGGTGAATGGCTAAAGGCCAACACACCGGGCAATGCCGTGGTGGCGACCGTCGAGATCGGAACAATTGGATGGTATTCCGAGCGCTACGTTATCGACATTCTCGGTCTGACCAACCGCTACAACGCAGACTACATCGCTCGCGGGGATGTTTACTCGTGGCTCACGAGATACAGCCCGGATTACATTGTGGTGCATCAGCCGCTCTGGAGTTTCGAGGCGAGTGCGAATTGCCTGCTCAGTAGTGAGGCCTATGCGCCCGTGGAGGCTTTCAATTTCGACGGTTATCGCCTGCTGAAGCGCAGCGATGCGGCGGGGACCCCGAAGCGGATCCAGATGTGCGCGAAAGATCCGCGCACATCATAGAGCCGGCCCAGGTTCGCGACGAAGCGACGTCCGTCCGGGTGGCTCCCTATACCTTGATCTGAGAGTGGCCAACTCGACTTGGGGACCGTCCGCTTTTCCTTGTTTCATATCTTCGTCTGAAGACATAACCAGATACTTGTATGCGTCGAGAGAAGGACTGTTTATTTCCGTTGCTGGTATTTTTTTGTGCTTTTCTGCTCATGTGGTACCGCGCGCCGGAGCGCATCGAGCGAGGTTTTCTGTGGGCCGAAGATGCGACGATCTTTGTCGCGCAAGCACGCGAACTGGGAATCGGGTCGTTTGTACGGGCCTATTCCGGCTATTGGCATTTCGTGCCGCGCCTTGTTGCGTGGCTGCAAATGAAATCGACACCCATCGAGAAAGCTCCGTACTTCTTCGCATGGGCGTGTGCGTTGATCACGGCTGTGTCGAGCGCCTACATGGCCTGCGCGTTTCGAAATTTCTCACGTCCGGTCGCCGCTCTTCTCGCGCTTGCGCCGTTGCTGGTTCCTCAGACGGGCGAGGTTTTGCTGAACATTACGAATATCCAATGGATACTTTTCCCGACGCTGATCGTTCTTCTGTGGGAAAACCTGTTCGATCCAGCTGAATCCTGGTATGGCGTTCGTTCGCTTGCGGTTGCCGCGATTGCACTGACCGGGCCATTTGGGATCATCACGTTCGGGTCCGCCGTGCTGGCGACCATTTACGCTTGCCGGCGCGGACCGCTTTCGCGCCGTCAGATCCGCTTTCTCGTCGCGTACGTTGCAGGCGTGGCGGGGCAGGTCTATGCGATTGCGACGAACGCCTCTCCGCCGCTTGATTTCGGCGCATCGCCGAGCGTCTGGAATTACGGCGCCCGCATGATTCGCGATCTGTTCTGCGACCTGCTTCCGTCTCCGGACGGCGCGCCGCTCGTTGGCGGTCTGATCCTCGCCGTGGCATTGGTGTTCGTCACGGCGAGGTCGCGGGCTGTTTGGGCGTGTCTGCTGCTCGCCCCAATGGCGCTTATTATCTGGTTGCTTGGCTCCGCGCGGACGAATCCTGAGGGCGTGCATATGGCGTGGTACGGCTTCGGCGCCCGCTATGTCTATCCGGCCTTGTTGTTCTCTTTCTGGTCGGCGTTGCTTTCAGCCGCCACCACGACGTCAAAGCTATCGAGAATATTGGCTGGCGCGCTCGTCATTGTGATATTGCTCGCCAGCGCCACGCGTTTTTCCGCATCCGAATGGCCGATGTGGGAGGTTACGCGCGAGAGCGCTGGATACATGCTGAAGGTCGCGCCGAGCTGGACCGCGCAAATCCCGGGTGCGCGATGACGCTGCGGTGGCGCGCGAGCGAAGCAGAGCCTTGTTCGCGGGTCGGCGTCGGATATGCGCAGCGCGCGCGGACGACGGAGTATCAGCGTGCCGGTGGCCATTCTTTCGATTTGAAAGGGAACTTGCGATAAATAGCCGGTAACGGCATAGTTGGACTCGATTTTTTCTGGCTCGCGCGCGGCGGGTAGCCGTTTTCCGGCGCAGTTCGTGCCGCGTGCCCGCGCAGTTGTCGATCCTTGCCGTTCGAACGTGCGGCGCGAGATCCGCGCGCCACATGCGCGAAGCGGTGGCGCGCGGGTCTGAAGTCATTGCCAAGGGGGCAGGTAGTGTTTTTCCCGGTGTTTTTGTCCGTCGTATTTGTCGTTCGCAATCAGGCGCGCGATCTCGAAGCCATCCTGAAGGACGCGGCTTCGGTCACGAGCACGCTCGTGAGCGATTACGAGCTGATCGTCGTCGATAACGCGTCCGACGACGACAGCGTCGCCGTGCTCAAGCAGCTCGCGAGCGAGCGCGGGTTGCCGAATCTGCAGGTGTACGCGCTGACCAAGGAGGTCGATTCGGACACGGCCTCATGGGTAGGCCTCGAAAACGCACTTGGAGATTTCGTCGCAGTGGTCGACCCTCTCGTCGACGACATCCGCTTTCTGCCGACCATGCTCGACAAGGCCGCGAGCGGCGCGGACGTCGTGTTCGCCGCCAACGAACAGAAGCCCGTGCAAAGCTGGGCTTATCGCACCTGTCTTGGCGTGTTCAACGCTTTGTACAAATGGTCCAACGGCGTGCACCTGGCGAAGGATGCGCCGCAGTACCGCCTGCTCAGCAAACGCGTGATCAACTTCATGCTGCAGCATCCGATGCCCGCGGTGACCTATCGCTATCTTCCGGCCACCGGCGGCTTCGCGCGCGCGTATCTGACCTACAGCACGCCGCCGAAGGCCGCGCACGCGAAACGTCTGTTGCACAGCATCGATCGCGGCATCCGCCTGCTCGTCTCGACGACGAAGGCGCCGATGCGTCTGGTCACCGCGTTATCGCTGTTCGGCGCGGTGTCAAACCTCGTTTACTCGGTCTATGTGATCGCGGTCGGCCTGCTGAAATCGAATGTCGCGCCAGGCTGGGTGACGCTGTCGCTGCAACAATCCGGCATGTTCTTTCTGATTTCGCTGGTGCTACTGGTGCTCGGCGAGTACATCCTGCAAATGGCGCGGCTCAGTAACGAAGGACCGCTCTACCACGTCGCGCAGGAGTTCACGAGCAGCGTGATGACGCGCCGTCAGAAACTCAATATCGAAGACGTCGGATTGCCCGAGCCTCATCGCGCGGATGTGGACGACTCGCTGCATTCCTCCTGAACGAACGGGAGGATTGCATATGCAAGATGCTGTGGTCATCGGTGGAGGCTTCTACGGAACGGCGATTGCGATCTACCTGAAGAAGCAGCGTGGCCTGAAAACCGTGACATTGATCGAGCGCGAGCCAGCGTTGCTCGTGCGCGCCTCATACAACAATCAGGCGCGCGTCCACAACGGTTATCACTATCCACGCAGCTTCACGACCGCTTTTCGCAGCCGCGTGAATCTGCCGCGTTTCGTGCGCGATTTTCCGGATGTCGTGAAGCGCGACTTCACGAAGGTCTACGCGATCGCGCGGCGCAATTCCAAAGTCACGGCACGGCAGTTCGAGCGCTTTTGCCAGGAAATCGGTGCGAGCCTCCAACCGGCTCCGCGCGCAGTTCGCGAGCTGTTCGAGCCGCGCCTGATCGAGCAGGTGTTTCTGGTCGAAGAGTACGCGTTCGATTCCACGAAGCTCGCCGACTGGGCACGGCAGGAACTCGCCGAACTCGACGTCGACGTGAGGCTCGGTACGCGCGTCGAGCGCATTTATCGGCAAAGCGAAGGCTTTGTGCTCGAATGCGACGACGCGTACCACACGGCTTTGCACGCAAGGTACGTTTTTAATTGCACGTATAGCGGCCTGAATCAGTTCGGCGGCGACTTTCGCGGCACGCAGACGAAGCTGAAGCACGAGATCACCGAAATGGCGCTCGTCGAGGCTCCGCCGCCACTGCGCGGGCTGGGCGTCACGGTAATGGACGGTCCGTTCTTCTCGATGATGCCGTTTCCGGCGCGTGGTCTTCATACGCTGTCGCATGTGCGCTATACGCCGCATTCAAGCTGGATGGATGCGCCGGGTGACGACCCGTACCAAAGATTGAGCGGCTACGAACGCGAGAGCCGCGTCGAGCGCATGGTCCGGGACGTGGGGCGCTACTTTCCCGCGGTTTATGATGCGCGGTACGCCGACTCGCTGTTCGAGGTCAAGACGGTGCTCGTGAAAAACGAAGGCGACGACGGCCGGCCGATATTGTTCGAGCAGCACCCCGCGTCGAGCGGGCTCTACTCGATCCTCGGCGGCAAGATCGACAACATCTACGACGTGCTCGAGAAGCTGGATGCGGAGACCTTCGTGTCCGCTTCGCATGCACATACGGTATTGGGAACAGGCATATGAACGATGCACTGATCGGCTATACGGGCTTTGTCGGCTCGACCCTGCTGAAGCAAAAACATTTCGACGCGCAATTCCGCTCCATCGATATCGCACAGATTCGCGGCAGGTCGTTCGATCTCGTGGTCTGCGCGGGCGCGCCCGCGCAGAAGTGGATCGCGAATGCGCAACCCGAGGCGGATCGCGAGAAGATCGAAGGGCTGATCGATCATCTGTCCACGGTTCAGTGCAAGCGGTTCGTGCTGATCAGCACGGTCGACGTGTTTCGCGATCCGCTCGGCGTCGACGAGAACACGCAGGTGAAAGAGGACGGCCTGCATGCCTATGGCCTGCACCGGCGCCTGCTGGAGAAATTCGTCGAGACGCGTTTTTCGGATCATCTGATTGTACGTCTGCCGGGCCTCGTCGGGCCGGGGCTGCGCAAGAACGTGATCTTCGATTTCCTGAACGACAACAACATCAACGCGATCGATAGCCGTGGCTCGTTCCAGTTCTATCCGATGGTGAATCTGTGGCATGACATCGAGATCGCGCTGGCGGCGGGCCTGAAGCTCGTGCATTTGAGCGCCGCGCCCGTCACCGTGGCGGAGGTTTCCGAGGCGGGTTTCGGCAAGCCGTTCGAGCAGCATACGGTCGCGCATCCCGCGAGCTACGACTTTCGCACCGTACATGCGGGGCTCTTTGGGGGCACGGGTTCGTATCAGTACAGCAAGCGCGAAACCATTCAGGCGGTGCGCGCGTATGCGCAGTCCGAGCCGCTGAAATCTGCAACCGGATCGGCGGAGAACGCATGAGAATCGCCATTTCGAATATCGCGTGGGAAATCGCCGACGATCAGCAGGTCGCCGACATTCTCGCTCAGCACCGCGTCGATGCGATCGACGTCGCGCCCAGCAAGTATTTTCCAGACCTGAAGACCGCCCGCGCCGACGATATCGCGCGCGTACGCGCGTGGTGGGCCGAGCGCGGCATCTCGATCACCGGCATGCAGTCGCTGCTATTCAGCACCACCGGACTGAATCTGTTCGGGACGGCTGAATCGCAACAGGCGATGCTGGACCATTTGCGCGCGGTGTGCCGCGTCGGCGCGGGTCTGGGCGCGACGCGGCTCGTGTTCGGCTCGCCGCGTAATCGCGACCGCACCGGCCTCACCGACGATGCCGCGCACGAGATCGCGGTAGCGTTCTTCCGCCGCCTCGGCGACCTCGCCGCGGAGCAACGGGTGTTCATCTGCCTCGAACCCAATCCGCCACGCTACGGCGCCAACTTCATGACCAATAGCCGCGATACCGCGGCGGTCGTGTCGGCGGTCGCGCATCCGGCGATCCGCATGCAGCTCGATACGGGCGCGCTCACGATCAACGAGGAAACCCCGCGTGAAATCGTCACGCAATATGCTCACCTGATCGGCCACGTGCACGCGAGTGAACCGGATCTTGTCACCCTCGGCGAGGGCGGCACGAATCACCGCGCGGTGTCCGAAGTGCTGGCGGACCTGTTGCCCGAGCAGGTGGTGTCGATCGAAATGCTGGCGCCGAAATCCGGCTCGGCGATGGATGCGGTTCGGCGCGCCGTCGCCGAGGCGGTTCGCTGCTATCGCGTCGACGGGGGAGTGCGCGCATGAAGTGGCTGATTCTGGTGCTGGGCATTGCGTCGAATGCATCCGCCAGCGTGCTGGTCAAGATCGCGATGATGCCGCCGCGGCGCTTCCCGAGTCTGGCCGATCCGATCGGTGCGCTCAAGAACGGGCCGTTCTGGCTCGGCCTCGCGCTGTACGGCGCGGCTTTTCTGCTGTATGCGGCGGCGCTCAGCCGATTGCCGCTGAACGTCGCGCAGCCGGTGTTGACCGCCGGTGCCATTGCGAGCGTGGCGGTGTTGTCGGTCGTGATATTTCGTGAGCCTTTTCCGTGGACCGTCGGTGCGGGGATCCTGTTCATCATCGCAGGCGTTGCACTTATTACTGCCCGCGTAGGGTGAATTGAAAGGATCACACACCTCAATGAAAGTCGACATCCCTCAACAAATCCGCGCGGCGTGGCAGGTTCCCGCTTTCAAGATTCAGATGACCTCGGAGCCGCGCGGCGCGTGGTGCGTCGTGATTCCGGTGATCAACGAGGGCGCGCGCATCCGCAATCTGCTCGAACGGATGGCGGCGCTCGACATTGCCGGCATGGCGGACGTGATCATCGTCGACGGCGGCAGCACCGACGGCTCCCTCGACCTCGAATTCCTGAAGAGCAGGGGCGTCCATACGCTCGTGCTGAAGACCGGGCCCGGCAAGCTGAGTGCGCAATTGCGCTGCGCCTATGCGTTCGCGCTCGATCAGGGATATGAAGGCATCGTCACGATCGACGGCAACGACAAGGACGATCCCGATGCGATCCCGCGTTTCATCGATGAGTTGAAGCGCGGTGTGGATTTCGTGCAGGCATCCCGCTACCTGTCGGGCGGCGTTGCGGAGAACACGCCGAAGTCGCGCGATCTGGCTATCCGGCTGATTCACGCGCCGATGCTGAGCCTCTTTTCCGGTTTTCACTGGACCGATACGACACAGGGCTTTCGCGCCTATAGCCGCAAGATGCTGCTCGATCCGAAAGTCGCGCCGTTCCGGGAGGTGTTCTCGACGTACGAGTTGCTTGCGTATCTGTCGTATCGCGCGCCGAAGCTCGGTTATCTCTGCCTGGAAGTGGCGACGACGCGGCGTTACCCGAAGGGGGAAGTGCCGACCAAGATCAGCAGCGTGAAGGGCAATCTGTCGGTGTTGCAAGTGCTGTTCAAGGCGTGCTTCGGAGCCTATAACCCGGCGTGATGTGAAGATGTCCGCGTGGGGCGTCCGCGCCAAGGTAGCCGCCGCGCGGGCCTGATCCTTCGAAGTAAAAGAGACGTTCAATGCCTAACCAACTAACAAACACAGAAAAAACGGGCGTGGTGGTGGCGTCGGCCGGCCTGGCCGCGGCCGCGCTCGCAATCGGCCTGCGCATGACGTTTGCGCCGACCTACGGCGACTTTATTGTTGGCAGCATTACGTGGAGTGCTGGAACGAAGTTCCAGGACATTTTCTCACCGCTGTTTTTTCTCGGCGTGCTGCTGGCTGGCGGCGCATTCCTGTCGGCGCAGATTGGAAGGCTCAAGCGTGATCGGACGCAGTCCTCGCATGCGCGGGATCTCGCGGAACAGTTGCTGTGGTGGTCCGTTCCGTCCGTCGTGGCGATCGCGGGACTGCTGATCGGCTCGTCGATAGACTCGACGATCCAGTTTATTTCCGCGGCAGGAGTGCTGATTCTCGGCGTGACGGCGTGGATGCAGGCGGACAGGTCCGAGCGCGTGTCGCCGTGGATGACGAGCCTGAGCCTGTTCTCGGCGTTCCTGATCGCGCTCGCGCCGCTCGAAATCGCACTTGCGCTGGGTCGCGCGCCGGTCGGCTTCGTCGGGCATATCGAACTTGCGAGCTACGAGAGGGTATTGAACCAGCTCATGTGCGTGCTGTTTCTGGCGGTATTGGCCTCGGCTTTCACGCCCCGGCGCGTATTGCGCGCTTTGCCTGGAAGTATCGCGCTCGGCCAGCTCGGGTTGCCGCTCTTTTTCCTGACGTTGTATCCGGCGCGTTTTGCGCTTCCGGACGGATCGCTGGACAAGTACTCGACAACGTGGGCGCTGAAGGCTCTCGTGGTGGTGCTGGTGGTTGCCGGCATGGCCGATGTCTTGCGTCGCTATGCAGGATATCGCCGGCAAGGCGGGCAGAACTACAAGGTGCTGTTCTCGCCGCTCGCTTTGTTCGCGTTGCTGATCGCGTTCAAGGCTGGCAGCACGATCGGCCCGTCCATTTCGCCGAACGATTACGAGTTCGGGCAGACCCTGGTCGGGTGGTGGTCGTACCTGCACGGCGTGATTCCTTATGTGGGTTATCTGTCCCCTCACGGGTTCATGGAGGACGATTTACCCGGGCTGCTATCGGTCTTGTTCTATGACGGGACCGCATCCAGCATCTTCGAGGCGACCCGGCTGAGCTCGACACTATTGGCTCTGGTCGCCTTTCTGGCGCTTTTCGAGTTTTCGGGAAGCCTCGGTCTCGCGATGGTTTCGACCTTCTTCATTGGCGGTAGAGCGGCCTTTCTGTTTTTCACGCCGTTCATGTGCCTGTGGTTCAGCGGCGCGCTGCGGGCGAGGCCCGCGCGCTGGCTCGCGGTATGGCTCGTCACCGCGCCGATCGTCGTGCTGGGCGTGCCCCCGGCGGGGCTGCTGCTTGCCGCCGCGTCCGGCGTATTGGCGCTGGAAGCGGTGTGGCGGTTGTGGCGAGGCGGCGAGCGCGAAGACTGGAAGTTGCTCGTCGCAGCGTGCGTGGTGCTGGCGGTGCTCGCGTTGGTCACCCCGTTGGTCGCCATGTTGTTTGGCGCGATCCGGTATGTGCTCGAAAACGGTCCGATCAACCAGGTCGCCTACGGTATTCCCTGGTCGGTCAGTTGGAGACCGGGTAGCCCGAAGTCCGGCCTCGTCTTCGAAGCGATAAGAATGTTGTGGCTCGCCGCGCCGGCATTCGGTTTGATGATGGTTTATTCCGGCATCCGAAATCGTGCGACCCGGGACGTGACGTTCCTGCCCGCGCTTGTTGTGATGCTGTTCGCGCTGTTGCTGACACCCTATTCGATGGGGCGTATCGATCCAGCCGACATGTCACGTGCGGGTCTCGCGGCCATTTTTGGCTGGTCGGTGCTCATTCCGGTCGTTGCATGGCACTCGAATCTCAGGTTCAATCGCGTGGCATTGACCGTACTCATCGCGGGGATGTGCGCGGCATTGAATTACACGCCGCTCGATTTCTCCAATGTGGTGGCCGCGGCGGCGTCGTATATTCCCATCGCGCCGCTGAAGGTCGGCGCGGGCGAGGGGATGCCCAACGTAGGGCGCGCGATGGTGCTGGACGAACAATGGGCGCGGCTCGTGAAGCTCAATACGTTGCTCGACAACAAGCTGCCGCGCGGCGTTGGCTACCTCGATCTGACGTCGCACAACGCGCAGACGTTCTATTTCGGCCGGCCGATTACGATGCCGGTGACCGCGGCCTACAACATGGCTCCGCTTCAACAGCAGCAGCGCGCGGTCGAGAGCCTGTCGCGCGATGTGCCGAAGGTTGCGCTGCTGGCGGCGGACAACATCGTGTATGACGGCGGCGGCCTCGCGTTGAGAGACCCGGTGCTGTACCGCTTCGTGATGGATCACTACACGCCGGTATGGTCGGACGGCATCATTCTCGGCTTCAGCACGCAGGCGTTCGCCGACGGACAGGGCCAGCATCTGACGGTCGGATTGAAAAACCAGACCGATGACAAGTGGGACCGGGGCGTAAGCCGAAGCGAAGTTGCGTTGCGGCTCGGGCCCGGCACGCCGATGTCCGCGTTCGCGCCAGGCACGCAAGTCCGTTTGCCCGACGGCGAGGTGCGCAAAGTCGTGAAGCTGTCCCTGGAAGAGCAGGCGATCTGGCTCGACGGCGCCATGCTCGACGCCACGAAGGCGGGTTATCCCGGCGTGATCGATGTGACGCTCGAGCCGGCTCAGCAGGCGGAGTATCGTTTGACGCTGCAAGACATGGCTTTCTCGACGCAGGAACTGGGCGAGATCCCCGTGGCCTGGGGACGTTCCGACCGATCGCTGGCGAAGAAAATGACCCGCGTTGCCGCGCTCGACGGGGTGACGCCCACGCTACACGATCTGAGCCAGGAGTCAGGCACGTACAAGGTGACGGGCGGCAATCCGCAATTGAGCTTCGATCTGTCCGCGCTCGGCGTCTCCGGTCACAACGCCGGTCTGCTTCGTTTCGAATTTTCATGCATGGGCCGCCGCGCGGCGCCGCGATTGAGACTGGCATGGTGGGGCGATCAGCAATCGGCTGCGGCGGCGAACCTGACCTTCACCGCTGACGACGGCGTGCTGATCGTCCCGCTGGAGGCCTATCCTCGGTGGCTCACGCTCGAACGGGTCCACGGTTTGCAATTGAACCTTGTCGACCCGAACACGTGCGGTGCATTCGGCATCAGGAACATCGCGCTGTATCAGCGCAATATCTTCCGCTAAGCGCGCATCCGCCGACGCGCTACGACGCTGCCGATCGCGCGGATCTGCAGCGTCCGGGCGAAGAAAGATCTAGCCGGACACGGCCGTCACTTCGCGGCAACGGCGGCAGGCGGATGAGCATCCTCGACCAGCGCGGATGACGCTGGCGGTCGAATCGGACGTCCTTCGTGCCAACCATAGTGCCTGTAGTGGACGACTGGATCGGCACCTGCGTCGCGCACATCGTGGTTCATGGCGAGATAGTCGGCGGCGACGAAACCGGGTGGGAACACGAGCGGTACGACAGCGTCGAGGTCACTAGGCTGTCCTGTCGTGCGCTGGCCGGATGCGGTCTGCACGCCCCCCGTCGCGCCTAGCATGGCGAGCTTCCGGCGGACTCGCCAGAACGGCACGCCAGGTGTCGCAGTGCTGGCCGCGTGCCACATTCTCTGCCAGCTTTCGGCTATGTAGCCTTTGTCGTGAGAGCGTCTGAGAACGACCGAAAATTCCAGATCGTTTTTCGCCGTGTCGCGGAAATGCTCGCACGCAAAATCGAGCAGCCCGAGCTGACAAAGGTCGCCCATCAGTTCCGCGAACGATCTCGGTGTGAAAACCCAGCAATGCACATCGTGGTACGAACCGTTCTCGTACGCATCGCGAGCGAGGTGGATCGCGCCTTCGGAATTGTGATGCAACCTCGCCGACGGACGATCGATGCGCTTTTGCCAGGCTTCGACAGTGCTGACGTCTGCGGCGTTCAGGCAATAGTCGAGGAGAGAATAGGGGCGAGGGGCGCGGGCGCGTTCGACGTAGCTCGCCAGCACTTCGGGCAGGCGGCTCTCGCGGCGAAAGTAGTCGAACGTAAAGCGCCTGTCGGGAACCACCAGCCGGACTTCGCCAGTGGGTTTGAGCACGGCGCCCAGCTCACGCAGCCAGGTCACGAGATCCGGGACGTGCTCGACAACGTGTGACGCGACGACGTAGTCGACGTACCGGCCGCCAATCGCCTCATGCAGCGTGTTTTCACCCCAGATCGCGTCTACGTCGACAATCTCGTCGATCACGACATGAGGGTCGTCCCGGTACTTCTGCCGTAGATGCCCAGTGTCGGTGTGATCGACGTAAATGATCGTTCCACCATCGCTGCGCCGCACGAGCGGCCAGCAGAGCGCACCAATTTCCACGCCAGTACTGCCCGAAATATCGAGTCCGGACAACAAACGTTTGCGGCGCAGTTCACGACCGCTGTCTTCCGTCCGCATCATGCCCCCTTATGTCGAATTCGACTGGCAAGTCGCAACTGCACAAGAACTTCGAATTTTTACCGGGTTTCCCGTTGATCGGTAATAACTTCGTTAACGCGAAATAAAAAAGACGTCCTGATGATTGTCCCACCCGCCCGGACGATATTCGAGTACGGCGAGGTTGTTCTCGGCGCAAACATCGCTGACCCAGTTATGCGGAATCAGGGCGATGCCGTAACTATCGCCGACGTAATCCACGGTTTTCGCTTCCAGCGAATGGTCGGGCATGTAGTTGACGAACCCGTACTGGCCTGCGTCGTAGCTGTTGAGCAGATGAGCGCGCGCGCTTTCTCCGACCTGGTAGCAATCCGCCGATTCCAAAATCTCACGCGAACGGGCACCGTGGGTGGTGACAACCGCAACACCACTGGGTTTCAGTTTTTCGAAGAAATGTTGCATGACCGTACGGGCATTCCGTCCGGACAGATGAGTGATCAGCGAGCCGAGTGCCGCGACATCGAAAAACGAATTGGGCACATTCCGGAATTCATAAACCGGATCGACGATGGTGTAGCCCGTTACACCGAATGTCTGCACACAGAAATCGACGGCGGGTGCCATGATGTCGGCGACATGTACGTTGCCGGGTTGCAATCGCGAGGCGAGGTGGCGCGTGACCCGTCCGTAACCACATGGCAGTTCAAGCGCGGTGGGTGAATCGGACCCCGCCAGTTCGACAGCATGAGAAACCATATCCGCCATCTGGGTTCCGACCGACGCATAGTGGCCGGTTGATCCATGAAACATGTCGTCATGCGGATGGATGGGTGCCGGCTGCATGGTACCTCGCTTCGATCGTAGTGAGCCCCGCTTGCGCAAGGGCGTTTTACATGGAATGAGAGACAGCTAGCGGCAGCCGCGCGGCTTGGCTGCCAACGGAATCCGCGCACAATTCTACTGGAGAAAACCTACACTAACGTTGCGCGCGACCTGCTTGCCGCGTACGGACGGTCGATCACGGTTGTTGAACGGGTTGCCCGGTATGAGGATGCGGCCGGGTCGCATAGAAGTCGAAGAAATGCTGCTGCCATAGCGCACAGACGGTGTCCATCTGATCGATCAGCACCGCGTCGAAGACGCCTGACGCGTCCGCCGCGTCGATTCTCTCCCGCATGCGGGAGAACAGCAACTTTTCAAAATCGTTGATGCAGTAGCCGCGGACCTCCTCAACATTGAATGCATAGGCCGAGCGGGGTAGTTCGGGGTGCAGCGAAATATACGTGCTGAACAATCGCTCGATAATAAACGGCAGAAACGGTGCCGGGTCCGTATGCAGCGTATCCGTCATCACGCCCAGCGCCGCCTCGTGCGACGGGTTGGCTTCGAGAAAATCGGCAATCGGCAGCAACGTCCCGCCGACATACTCTTTCCAGAATCGTTGCGATCCTACCCAGAAGTTGCAGTACGCCAGCGATTCTGGGCCATGTCGCGGCGTATCGCGAATCGCGATGTCCACGCCGCTCGCATCGAGCAACGCCTGCGCTGCCCGCACGAGGCCGGGGTGCGCCAGTTCTCCCTGCATCCAGACGTTATACGACCAGTACGTGAGTTGCGGAAAGGGATTGATGAAGCAGATGTCGGATTCGCCGTGGCGTTGCGCGAACTCGAGGAACGCGGCACCCGGAATCTTCGCTTTGAGCGTGAACTTGGGCGAAAAAAGACCGGTGAAGTCGTGACGCAGATGCTCGCCCGTACGGTACAAGTCGGTCAGGATCTTGAACTCGCGCCATTCGGGACGCGCATTGTCGGCGCGCACGAGCGGCAGGAACGCCGCGCAGGTCAGTGTCTGATCCGGCGAATAGATCGGCTCGAATATTGCAACAGTTTTGCTCATACGTGGCCTGCCCGTTCGAGGCAGTAGCGGTTCAGGTCCGCGCGCCACTTCAGGTACGTGAACGATGCGTTCGGCACGGTGAAGCTCGGATAGTGCGTCTCGATCGGCACGCCAAGCAGATATTGCAGCACCACGCTGATCGGGCCGCCGTGCGCGACGGCGGCGATCAGGCCGCTATTGTGCGCCTCGGGTTTGACCGCGGCTTCGACCCACGCCTGCACGCGCTCAGCCATGTCCAGATGCGATTCGCCGTTTTCGTAGCGATTGCGGATGTTCCGGTTGAAGTCCGGGAAGGCCCGGTTGAAATCCGCTTCGAGCCACGATCCGTAGATGCCGGGGTGCGTTTCCGCAAGCCTCGCGTCGAACGTCATGGGTTGCGCGGGGCTGAACAGGAGTTCGGCGGTTTGACGCGCGCGTGCCCACGGGCTGCAGTAGATCTTCGACGGCTGGAACGCAAAGCGTTCGAGCGTCGCGGCAAGGTTGAGCGACTGGGTCTTGCCAAATTCGGTGAGCCCGTCTTTGTCCGTCGAAATTAGCAGCCCTTTGGCATTGGCTTCGGACTGGCCGTGTCTGATCAGCAAGAGATCCATGACTTAATTCTGGGTGGTTTGCGTGGATGCCGGGCTTTCGCCTGTCACCAGTTCGAGGAAGGTCTTCGCGGGACCCGCGAGCCCGAAGCGTTCATGCGTATCGACGTACGCGTTGAGTCGCGTCGAATCGCGCAGTTGCCGGTCCTGGTACATCGTTTCCATCGCGCTGGCCCATTCTTCCGCGGTGTTGTTGACGAGCAGCCCGGTGGCGCCATGCGTGACCGCCTCTTCGTACACAGGAGAGCGCGAGTATATGCCCGGGATGCCCAGGCTACCGTAGTCGATGTACTTGATGCACGACTTGCAGCTGTTGAAGAAGAGCGTTTCGGGATCTTCCCGGGCACCCAGCGGGACAACCGAGAACAGATAGCCTGAATCGCGAATCGCTGCCTTGTATGCGGCGTTTTCCAGAAAGCCTTTGGAAACGAGGCGCGGAATACTCGACATCTCGGGAAAGCCGTCGCCCCAGAATTCGAAAACGACGTCCGGATGCCGCTCGAGGAACTCGATGATGACTTTGAAGAACTGCTTTCTGAACTGCACCAGCTTGATGCCGTCGGTGTTGGAAAAGAGGATTCTCGGCGGCGTCGATTCGTGCCAACCCGATGGCGCGGATGGAAGGGACTCGTGATCGAAGCCATTCGGAATGACCACGACCGACGCCCTGATCTTGCGTAGCTTGTTGCGCAGCGTTTCGTTCGACACCGTGGCGATGGATGCCTGACGGATCAACCACGTGATATTGGCGAGCAAGTCATCGTTCAGGTCGGTGACGCTGTACATCGGCAGGTCGATGATCCAGTCGTCCATGTCGTAGATGGTGCGCAGCCCGAGGTCGTTGGCCATACGCATGACATCGGTCGCGCGGTTCGAACTGTGCTTGTTGAACAGTACCGCGTCGAAGCGGCGCAACTGTCCGACCGTCACGTCGCTCTCGACGATTTCTTCCCATTCGAGCATGCCGTGATGGGCCATGTAGGTCAGCAACGGGCCAAAACGCGCGGCAATCGACCGCGACATCAATCTGTCGTGAGATAGCGAGATTCGCTGAACAACCAGTAGACGCGGAATCTTCGACATTTCAAACACTTTCCCGTGCTAACACTGCAGCGATTTGCGGACCGATGATGGAAGCTGAATGGCGCGTCATCACGCGCTCGTAGGTGGCGGCCACTTTGGCGTCGCGGCCGGGGTCGTTGATCGCGCCGGAGATCGCCGCGGCGATCTCGTCCACGGAATCCGCCGACGCGTACCAGACGCCGTCTTCGAAGTGCTCGCGTTGCCAGGGACCGTCGGACATCGCAAGGGGTTTCTGCATGATCGCGCCTTCGAGGCTCGATCGGCCCGGCGGATCGATGCTCGGTTCGGCCATCACGCTGCAATTGGCGATGATCGAACGCAGCAGCGCGCTGCAGGGCTGGATGAACGGAAGGAAGGTGATGCCTGAATGCGCTTCCGCCACGCATTGCCGATAGTAGTCGTCGTCGCGCGCGCCGCCGACGAAGAGACCGTCCAGCTTGAGTTCATTCAGCGCGCGAATCGTCTGCAGCTGATTCTTGATGGGTTCGATCAGTCCGAGGCAAAGCGCGAAATCCGTACTGTTCGACACCGTCGACAGCAGATCCTTGTCGGGCTGCGCGAGAAAACGGTTCGACACGCATGTCGGCATGATTTCGATTTTCTCCGCCGGTACGCGGATGTATTGCGTGAAGTTCTCGAGTTCCGCCCGGGACTTGAACAACAGTTTGTGGGCGATTCGCGTGATGTCTTCGATACGCGCGACTTCGCTGGCCGGGATCGGGCCGAGCCACCAGACGTTGGGCCACAGGAAGATGCGCTTGTTTCTGATTGCGGCTTCGCGCAGTATCGCGTGACCGTCGGCGTGCACGGAGAAGTGAATCACGCCGTCGTAGAAGCTGAGCGGACGGCTGCCAATGCCATAGATGTCGGTATGGACACAGGATGCTTTCAGGATCTCCGCGACCTGGACAAGTTCCGATTCGCCGCCGCCGCTTACGGTGAAAGCGGTGCTGTAAGTCGTCAGAATGAATTTGAGTCCGGTCATGCTTTTCTCCGCAGTACGTCGGCGTTGGCAAGCAGTTCTCGCCAGACGGCATCGCTTGCGCGCTGAAGTACTTCATCGGCATGCGCGACATACGCCGGATCGCTGCGGCCGCGTGCGGTGGATTTGCCGAGGCGTCTCGCAATGGCCGACGCCCACGCGGATAGATCCGCATTGGCAGGGAATACGCAGTCCGTTGGGCTGATTTCTTCGGCCGCGGTGCCGCCGCGGACGAAGACAGGCTTGCCGAAACGCATCGCTTCGAGGACCGGCACGCAGAAGCCTTCGTGACGGCTGGTCGCGAGCAGCGCATCGGTGGTTTCATAGCACTCGAACAGGTCCGCGTCGTCGAGCATTCCCTTGAAATCGACGCGCTCCAGCACAGCGAGCCGCCGCGCGTGATTGATGAGGAGCTTCAGGTAGTCGTAATTCGGCGAACTGCCGACAATGCTGAGCGTCGCATCGAACTCGTGTTCTTTCAGCAACGCGAGGATGCTGATGCCGTCTTCGATACGTTTATGCGGGACGACGCGGCCAACCATCAACAGATTGGGAGTGCGCGGACCCTCGATGTCCGGGTCGATTTCGCGTTTGAAGACCGGCATGTCGGCAAACACCGGCGGAACGACCTTTACCGCCTGGACATCCAGCGCACCGGCGAGACTCGCGGCGGTGCAATGCGAATTCGCTATGATGGTATCGAAGCCCGCGAGCGACGGTAATTGCGCGAGCGCCTGCTCGCACAACTTCGCGGTGGGCGGTTCGAGTTCGCGCAACAGCATCGGGTCGGTTACACCGTGGAAATAACAGATTGTTTCCCGGCAGTTCAGCGCGAGTAGCTTGTCGAGATAGGGGTCGAAAATAGAGTAGGACAGCAGCACTACGTCGTTTTCGGTCACACTGGTAAACAGTTCCTCCAACGGCTTGACGCCCGCCGTGCTCACGTCGAAGAACCGGGCATAGAGCTCAACGTCGAGGCCGAGGCGCGAAGCCGTCCGCGCAAGCCCCAGACAGTGATTGCCCACCGCGTCGCCAGAGAAAATGTCCGTAGCATATACGCGCAGCGTCATCTGCTCTTCCCCCCCTTGATTTCGGCCAGCCGCTGCGCGTACGCGCGCGCGACCGCTTCGACCGAATAGTCGCGAACAATGCGATCGCGGCCCGCCTGCGCGATGCGTTCGCGCAGCGGGGTGTCGTCTATCACGCGCTGCAACTGCTCGGCCGCGAGCGATACGTCCGGGTCGCACCAGTATTGGCCTTCGGGAAACAGGTAGTCGCCGGGGCGCAGCGGGACCAGATCGCCATCCACGAGGAAGGCGGTCCCGGGTTCGCAGAAGTCGACGTTGCCGGAAAAGTTCGTGACGACCACAGGCTGGCCCAACACCATCGCTTCGGCAATCACGCGTCCGAACCCTTCGCTGCGATGCAGTGAAATATAGGCGTCGCAGCAGGCCATGAAGTCGATCGAGTCCTGTCGGCTCAGGCGCTCGGAGACGATATGGATACGGCTGTCGCCAGAGGCCATGTCACAGACGGCACGCCACACCGAATCGTCGTCGCGCACGTTCATCGCCTTGATGACGAGCCCAACGCCGGGCGAGCTGTCGCCGAACGCCTGCTTGAACGCCTGCACGCCGGCGAGCGGGTTTTTGCGGCTCAGCCACGAATTGCCGTCGAACATCAGGTAGAACAGAAACTCGTTCGACGGCAGGCCGAAGCGCGCCCGCTCTGGATCGAGCGGCGCGGGCACGTCGACCGCCATCGGCATGCGATAGACGGGCGTGTCGCCGAGTCGGCTGTAGACGCTCTGGACGAACTTGCTCTGCGCCCAGATCTCGTCGACCATCTGATGCACCTTGCCGAACGCGCCAGGCCAGTGGGGCAATTCCCACGGCCACGCGCCGATCTTGTGGGTGGGCGCGTCGATCAGCTTGCGGCCGCCTTCCAGCGCGAGACGCACCATTTCCGGAGCCGGCAGACAGAACAGGCTGATGCGGTACTTCAACTCGTCGCTCAGCAGGTGATCGACCGACGAATCGAGCTTGGCGGGCCCAGCCATGGGTGCGTTGATAAGCGTCACGGGCGTCGAGTTCATCTGCAGAACGCGCGCGGCCATGCGCGCATCTTCACCGAGACCCAGCACCCCTTGCGGGAAGCCGACGACGTTCACACCGTAGTCGTATTCATGTTCGACATGCGCGTGGTAGCGAGGCGGTTCGGCCGATCTTGCCGGAGCGGTGCTGATGGACCAGTCGACCTTCAGCGACTCGAGAAGGGGATACTCGTGATCGCCGAACTCATTCCACCAGCGTACGAGCTGCTCCCGGCCGGCCTCGGTGTCAATGTTGTACGCGGCTTGCAGGTCGGGGCGCTCGCTGGCGATCATGTCGAGGAAACGCGGCAGCAGCGACCCGCGAGGCACATCCTCGTCGTCCATGCGAGCGAGGGCTTCGTCGAGTCCGACGGCGGACCATTTGATCGCGTGATATTCGTTCTGGCCGTCCCGGTCCCACCACGACAGGTAATTCAGGCGTGCGCCGAAGCGGTCCAGATCGAACGCGGCCTGCAGATCGGGCCGCTCGTTCCAGATCAGATTCAGGAAGCGCGGAATGAGCGGCAACGCGCAATGCGCGCCCGGCTCCATGCCGAACAGCTCCTCGGGCATTGCCCCGGCGTCCCAGCGGATGACCGGGTATTGACGCTGCCCATGCTCGACCCACCACGACAGCGCGTTGAGGCGGCCAATGAAACTGTCCAGCCCGCTGAACTTCTGCAAATCCGGCCGCTCGTCGAGAATCAGCCGCAGGAACCGCGGCACGGGCAGCCAGTCCGGATGCGAGCCCCATTCCATCTGGAAAGCCTCCGGCATGCCCGGCGGTATCCACTTGATGATCCGGTACTGAAATTGTCCGTGTTCGAGCCACCATGACAGTGCACTGAGCCTGCCGGTGAAGTTCGGTGGGCCAAAGGTCGCCTGCAGATCCGGCCGCTCCTCGATGAGTAGCGCGAGGAAATTGGGAATCCGCGGGGCTTCGGGGCTGGCGGATTCCGCCGGCTCGAGCATGACACCGCCGATCGGCGGTTGCGACCATTTGATCCGCGGATACTCGCGAAAGCCGTGCTGTTGCCACCAATCGAGACAGGACAACCGGCCCGAAAACGAATTCAGGTCGAATGCGCCGCGCAGGTCGGGCCGCTCGGCGGTGATCAGTGCAAGAAAGCGAGGCAGGGGCATGGCGACCGTGCCCGACGCATCGATCGTTTCGAGCAGCTTGGGCCATGCGGCGGGCGCACTCCACGTCAGTCTCGGGCAAGCTTGCTGGCCGTGCGCTTCCCACCAGTTCAGGCAATTCAGATAGCCGGTGAGCGTGCCGAGATCGAAAGCTTTCGACAGGTCTTCCCGCGTATCGACGATCATCTTGACCAGCTTCGGCAACTGCAGTCCGGCCTCTTCGAGCACCGTCTGCCGCGTGAGCATGGTCTCCGAGAGATGCATCGCATCGAGTACGCTTGGCGCTGTCGAGCCAAGCCAGAAGGTCACCGCGCGCGGATGCCGCTGGATCAGCGACTCGTTATCGAGCTGATACAGATACTGGAGGTCTTCCTGACGAAGCACCCATTCAAAGTCGGGATACGTCTCCCGCGCGGTCATTTCCCACCAGAAGTAAAGCGTTATCCGGTCGTCCAGCGCTTTTGAACTGAAACTCGCGAGATCGGCTCTGAACTTCATCAGAAAGTAGATCGCGCTCGGCAGACAGAAAAGCTCGTTCGGCGACGGGTGGCGGTACTCTGCCAGCCACCCTGTTTTGCTTGTCCGGTTCAACTGATTACCCAAGATGTGCGACCCTCGAAGGCCAGGCGAAAGAAAAATCGTCCGCGTTTAGCGTCAGATTCGGCGAGTAGCAAGGGTCATTCAACAGGAGATCGCCCCAGCGTTGCCGCACCAGTTCCGATTCCTGACTGAAGCGGCTGATTTTCTCGGGCGTGTCTTCGGCACCGCGCGTGGCCGACTCGTGGTGATACAGCTCCGCATAGGGCGTGAACACGTTGCGATAGCCGGCCTTGCGCACGCGCAGGCAGAAATCGATGTCGTTGTAGGCAACGTGCAGATCCTCGTCGAGGCCGCCGACTTCCGTGTAGATCGACTGGCGGATCAGCAGACAGGCCGCCGTCACGGCGCTCATTGCATTGCGCAGACGCGCGCGCGCGAAATAGCCCGCCAGCGTGTTGGGGAAGTGCTTATGGGCGTGACTTGCGATGCCGCCCACGCCGAGCACGACACCGGCGTGCTGGATCGTATCGTCGGGGTAAAGCAGCTTCGCTCCCACCGCGCCCACGTCCTTCTGCAACCCCACTGAAACCATTTCTTCGAGCCAGTCGGCGTTGATTACTTCGATGTCGTTGTTCATCAGACAGACGAAGTCCGCCGTGCTTGCAAGCGCGACGCGATTGTTCAGCGCCGAGTAGTTGAACGGCGAATCGTCGCGCACGACCTTGATGCGCTCGTCCGTCTGCAGACGCGCGAACAGGTCGTGCGTTTCCTGCTTCACCGAACCGTTGTCGATGATCGTGATGCGGAAGTTCGGATAGCTGGACTTCTTGCGCACCGATTCGACACATTGTTCGACCAGATCCGCGGAGTCGCGCGTCGGGATAATGATTTCGACCGAAGGCAGCGCGTCCGGCAGCGCATAGACGACCTTGTTGAACGCGTGCGTGCCCGGTGCGTGGATCACATGCGCGTTGATCTGGTTGCGTGCGAGATGCTCGTCGATCGCTTTCATCGCCGCGATATGCGCGTACGGTTTGGCTTCATGGCCGCTCGCCGTGCTTTCGGGAATGATGCGCCAGTGATAGAGCGGACGCGGCACGTGATAGATCGCGTTGGGTCCGGCCCAATCGAGCACGCGCAGCGCGAGATCATAGTCCTGCGAGCCTTCGAAGCCGGTACGGAAACCGCCGATCTCCCTGATCACCGACGTGCGGTACACGCCGAAGTGCGAGATCATGTTCTGTCCGAGAAACAGGTCGTAGTTGAAGTCCGATTTGAAGTAAGGCTCCGATCGGGCGCCTTCCTCCGACACCTTGTCTTCGTCGCTATAGATCAGCGCCGCGTCCGGATGCGCGTTGATCATTTCGACCATGCAGTACAGCGCGAGCGGATGCAGTTCGTCGTCGTGGTCGAGCAAGCCGACGAATTCGCCGTTCACCAGCTCGAGCGCGGTATTGCTCGATTCGCTGATGTGGCCGTTCGTCGTGCGATAGGCGACCTTGATCTGGTCCGGATAGCGGGCCGCGTATTCATCAAGCACGAATCTGATCTCAGGCTTCGTCGAGCAGTCGTCGGCGACGCAGATTTCCCAGTTCTCGTAGACCTGGTCGATCACCGAGTCGAGGGCCTTGCGCAGCCATTTCTCCGGCGTGTTGTACGTCGGCATCAGAATGCTGACCTTCGGCTGCAGCGTGAACATTTTCGAGCGTTCGCGCAGTTGCGGATAGATGGAAGCCGGCGGCTCGTGAGCGTCGAGCCATTCCTGATAGGACTCCCCGACGATCGGCGCGGTGGGCTGCAACGGACCGCCACGCCACGCCGCCATCCGACGTGCGCGCGCCAGCAACTCCGGCGAACATTCCGTCTCGTCGAGCAGTTCGATCTTCAGGTCGTACACGGAGAACGAGGCCGGCAGAGCGATCGGGTCGAAACGGACCGGGCCGGCAAGTTCCGGGAACGCCACATCCTGTTCGACCTTGCCGTTAGCGTCGACGTGCAGGACGATCGCGCTGTGCTCGGACATGCCCGAACCTGCGTCGAGGTAAAGCATGCAGGTCGACGCGACGCTCACGTCGGTTTTGAGCTCGAACGAAACACGCGCCGCGCACCTCGATAGCGATTCCGAGCCCGTCAGTTCGAACTGCGGATCGTTGTTGGTCGCCTTCCACGCGAATTCAGGATTCGAGGAAGCCCCGACGTTGTTCAGAGGACGAAGTTCGAAGGTCTTGACGAGGTTCTTCATTTTGTCAGCAGGGAATCGTAGAGGTCTTTCAAGGGCGACAGGACGGCCTTCCAGGTCAGATCGCGCGTCGGGGCAGCGGCAGCGCCGCGCGGTTGCGCGAGCGCCGCGCGAATCGACCCGGTGATGCTGTCGACGTCGAACGGATCCAGGTAGGCAACGTGCTGCGCGAAATATTCCTGGGTAGAGCCAACTTTTGTCACCGCGATGCGGGCGCCGGCGGCATGCGCTTCTAGTGCGGCGAGCCCCGGCGTTTCGAGCGTGCTCGGCAGCACGAACGCTTCGCAGGCCGCGTAGGCGGAGCGCAGCAGCGGCGAATCGTGGGGCAGCGTGCCGGCGTAGACGACCTGCGCGCCACCCTCGTCGAAGCATGCCTTCGCATACTCGGGATCGCGCTGATGGCCGATCAGGACGAGCTTCAGGTCGGGGAACGACTTCATCGCCCGGATCAGCGCGAGCTGGTTCTTGCGCGGCTCGATGTTGCCGATGTTCAGGATGAAGCGGCCCTCGATGCCGGATTCACAGCGAAACGGCTCCGCCGTGACCGGCTCGTAAAAGCTCTGTTCGACGCCGTTCAACACGCTCGCGAACTTCTCGCGCGGCAGATCGAAGATGCGAGCGAGCGTGTCGCATTCGATCTCGGAGTTCGCGACCACGCGGTCCGCGAGAGAGAACTGATGGTGGATCTCGCCGATCGGATAGAGATGCCTGGTTTCCTCCGTCACCCACAGACTCGACGACACGACGAGCGGCAAGCCGAGTTGCTTGACGAAGTTGCAGAAGTGCACCGAGCCACCGACGCACGAGAAGAAATGCACCACGTCGTGTTCTAGAAAACGCGGCTTCCACGGATCGAACAGCGTAACGTCGACGCCATGCGCGGGCAGATGCTTGTGATACGCAAGCAATTGGATTTCTCCGCCGCCGGGGGTATGGAAAGCCATCGGGTAGGTGGCGAACAGCACTTTCATAGGTGGGACTCTAGTCGCTCAAACAGTTCTTTTCTTCAGACCAGCACGTCGCGGCACGCCGCTGCGCGTAACGCGCGAACGTGGCGGCGAGACCGGCAGGTTTCGGGGGCATTCACGTGGATGCTCGCCGCGCGCTTGCGCGGCCTTCAGGCGCGGACTTGCCCGTGCGCGGGCCGGGGCCCGATCGCACGGCCAGCGAGCAGGCCGGCGTGTGCTGTTGTCGAGCACGTCGGATCGATACCACGAATTCCACATGCGCGAATATGTTTGAGTTGTTACGAAGTGTACGAACGACGCGCCAGCAGGCGCAGGTCCGTTTTATTATCACGGCCCGAGGCTCGTGCCGCGTGTTGGGGCTGCCGGCGTGGTCGCGGCAGCGCAGACATTCTAGCGCCCAGGTGGCGCGATGCCATCCCTGACGACTCGCAGGCCGCGACGGGTGTCGCCCGAATACAATACGTTCCCAGCCAGACTTCCTGAGAAAGCACCGCCGATGCCAGATTGTAGCGTGTCTGATCCGCCTTTCCCGCCGTTTGCGGCCGCGTCGAGTCCTGACGGCGATCGTCTGTTTGCGCGGGTCGCGCGGCATGGCGTGGGCATAATCGTGCGCCGCGAAGTGCATGACGGAGCATTGCGATGAGTCTGCAGATCCTCGTCACCGGCGCCAACGGCTTCGTCGGCCAGGCGGTGTCCCGCGCGTTGCTGCGGCGGGGCGATCGCGTGACCGGCGTGGTGCGCCGGCCGCAGACGGCCGCCGAGGGCGTGCGCGAATGGCTGCTCGATACCGAAGACTTCGCGGGCATCGACCAGCGCTGGCCGGTCGCGCTCACTTGCGATGCGGTGATCCATCTGGCGTCGCGCGTGCACGTGATGCGGGAGACCCTGACCGAGCCGCTCGCCGCCTATCGCGCGACCAATGTCGAGGGCAGCTTGCGCGTCGCGGCCGCGGCGCGGCGCGCGGGCGCGAGGCGCTTCGTGTTCGTCAGCAGCATCAAGGCGATGGGCGAGGCGAGCAGCGGCCGGCCGATCGCTGAAACGGATCAGCCCGCGCCGTCCGATGCGTATGGCATCTCGAAACTGGAAGCCGAGCGCGCGCTGTTCGACTACGGCCGCTCGACGGGTCTCGAAGTCGTCGTGGTGCGGCCGCCGCTGGTCTACGGGCCGCGCGTGCGCGCGAACTTCCTGCAGCTGATGAACGCGGTCGCGAGAGGCATTCCGTTGCCGCTCGGCGCGCTCAGCGCGCTGCGCAGCCTCGTGTTCGTCGATAACCTCGCGGACGCGCTCGTGCATTGCGCGACCGATCCGCGCGCGGCCGGCGAAACCTTCCATGTGACCGACGGCCGCGACCTCAGCGTGCCGGAACTCGCGCGTCTGCTGGCCACGCAGCTTCACGTGCCCGCGCGGCTCGTGCCGGTGCCTGCCAGCCTGCTGCGTCTCGCGGGTCGCCTGACCGGCCGCTCGGCGCAGATCGATCGATTGACCGGCGAGCTGCGCGTCGACAGCTCGCATATCCGCGAATGTCTGAACTGGTCTGCGCCGCATACGGTCGAGCATGGGCTGCTCGAAACCGCGGCGTGGTATCGCTCAACGCATTGACCACGGGTTGAACCCGCCTTGACTCCGACCTGACCCGCTAACGCTATCGATGCCGCTCGCTGCACACTCTGCCTCTTCCGTCGTCTCTCTACTGCCGTGGGGCGTCGCCGCGCTCGCCGCCTGCGCGGCGATTCTGTGGACGCTGCTGCGCACCGGCCTCGCGTGGCGGCTCGCCACCGACGTTCCCAACGACCGCTCGCTGCACACGCGCCCGACGCCGCGCGTCGGCGGTTGGGGCATCGTGCCGGTCGCGGTGCTGCTGATCGCGCTGGCGGCGCCGTCGCTGTGGCTGCCCGCGCTTGCCGCGGCGCTGCTCGCGGCGCTCTCGCAGCTCGACGATCGACGTGGCCTGCCCGCACGCGTGCGCTTCGGCGGTCATGCGGCGGCGGTGGCGGCACTGATCGCCGTCTATCCGGCCGACGTGCCGTGGTGGGCGCTCGCGTGCATGGCGGTTCTACTCGTGTGGCTCGTCAATCTCTACAACTTCATGGACGGCTCGGACGGCCTCGCTGGCGGCATGGCGCTGTTCGGCTTCGGCGGCTATGCGGTGGCCGCCTCGCTGTCGTCGCACGCGGACCCGGCGCTCGCGACGGCGAGCCTGATCGTCACAGGCGCGGCCGCGGGCTTTCTGCTGTTCAACTTTCACCCAGCGCGCATCTTTCTCGGTGACGCCGGCTCGATCCCGCTCGGCTTTCTGGCCGGCGCGCTCGGCTATTGGGGGTGGCGCGAGGGTGTATGGCCGGTGTGGTTTCCGGCGCTGTGCTTCGCGCCGTTCATCGGCGATGCGTCGGTCACGCTGCTCAAGCGTCTGCTGCGCGGTGAAAAATTTTGGCAGGCGCATCGTGAACACTACTATCAAAGACTGGTGCAGTCGGGGTTGGGGCACGCATCGACCGCGTGGATTTGGTATTTGTTCATGGCGGTGGGCATAATGCTTGCTATCTGGGCGCTACAATTCGCTCTTCTGTATCAATGGCTGGTTGTCGTCGCATGGGCTGCCGTGCTGGTCATCGCGGGGCTGTGTATCGATCGCCGCTGGCGGCGCCATGTGTCCCGTTCCGGGCCAATCTGAGGTTCTGCGCAATGAAAAGCTTCAAAGCCAGATGGCTTTCGTTCAGTGCGTTTGCGTTCGACCTGTGCGCGGTGGCAATGGCCTGGCTGCTGGCCTATGTGATCCGGTTCAACGGACCGGTGCCCGCGCCGTTCTGGTCGAGCGGGCTGCATGCGCTCGTGTGGGTGCTGCTGATCTACGCGGTGATGTTCCGCGGCTACGGCCTCTATCGCGGCATGTGGGTGTTCGCGAGCCTGCCCGATCTCGTGCGGATCGCGAAAGCGATCGGCGTCGGCGCGCTGGTCGTCGTGATCGGCTCGGCGCTGTTGCAGCCGGCGCCGGTCGTGCCGCGCTCGGTGCTGATCGTGTCGCCGATGCTGCTGTTCCTGACGATGGGCGGCTCACGCGCGCTGTATCGCGCGGCCAAGGAGTTCTATCGCTACGGCGGACTGGTCGGCCAGGGCAAGCCGGTGCTCGTGCTCGGCGCGGGCAATGCCGGCGCGAACCTCGTGCGCGAGCTGAAGCGCTCGGGCCAATGGCGCCTCGTCGGTCTGCTCGACGACGATCCGATCAAGCAGGGCCGTGAAATCTACGGCTATCGCGTGGTTGGTGCGATCAGCGATCTGCAGAAAATCTGCACGGAGCTGAAGGTCGAGCATGTGATCATCGCGGTGCCGTCGGCGTCGGTGGAGGCGCATCGGCGCATCGCCACGCTGTGCGTGCGCGCCGGCGTACGCGCGATGACGCTGCCCGCGCTCACGCCGCTCACGCAAGGTCAGGCGTTCCTGTCGCGGGTGCGGCAGATCGATCTCGAAGACCTGCTCGGCCGTGACCCGGTGACGATCGACACCGAGCACGTCGCCGCGCTGCTGAAAAACCGCGTCGTGATGGTGACGGGCGCGGGCGGCTCGATCGGCTCGGAGCTATGCCGGCAGATCCTGCGCTTCGGTCCGGTGCAACTGGTCGCGTTCGACATCTCCGAGTTCTCGATCTATCGGCTGAACGAAGAGCTGCGCGACAAATATCCGGAAGTGTCGGTGGTGCCGATCGTCGGCGACGTGAAGGACTCGCTGCTGCTCGATCAGGTGATGGCGCGCTACTGTCCGCACATCGTGTTTCATGCGGCGGCCTACAAGCATGTGCCGTTGATGGAAGAGGTCAACACTTGGCAGGCGGTGCGCAACAACGTGCTTGGCACGTACCGCGTCGCGCGCGCGGCGATCCGCCACGACGTCGCGCATTTCGTGCTGATCTCGACCGACAAGGCGGTCAACCCGACCAACGTGATGGGCGCGAGCAAGCGGCTCGCGGAGATGGCGTGCTCGGCGCTGCAGCAGCAGGGCGCGCGGCGCACGCAGTTCGAGACGGTGCGCTTCGGCAACGTGCTCGGCAGCGCGGGCAGCGTGATTCCGAAGTTCCAGGAGCAGATCGCGCGCGGCGGGCCGGTGACGGTCACGCATCCGGAAATCACGCGTTTCTTCATGACGATTCCGGAGGCGTCGCAACTCGTGTTGCAGGCGTCGAGCATGGGGCGCGGCGGCGAGATTTTCATTCTCGACATGGGCAAGCCGGTGCGAATCGCCGATCTCGCGCACGATCTGATCCGCCTGTACGGTTTCACCGAAGAGCAGATTCGCGTCGTGTTCACGGGTTTGCGTCCGGGCGAGAAGCTTTACGAAGAACTGCTCGCGGACGACGAAACCACCACGCGCACGCCGCATCCGAAGCTGCGCATCGCACAGGCGCGCGAGGTGCCGGACAGCCTGATCGACAATCTGCTGCCGTGGCTGATGCAGCATCGCGTGCCGGCCGACGATGAAGTGCGGCGCGATCTGCGGCGCTGGGTGCCGGAGTATCTGCCAGCGACCGCGACGACACTGCGTAGTGTGGCGCCGGCGACGCGGGTGTCGTAGGCGTTCCGCCGCCGCGAGTCATCGGAGTAGTCGAAGCATTGAATCAGTACCCGCGAAGGCAGGTCATTTGACCCGTTGAAGTTGGCCGTCGGATGTTTATCGATAAGAGCCCCTACAGACATGCTGGGGCTTTTTTTATTTTTGCCCAGGAGAGCTGACGACCATCGCGCACGCCCCGGCTTTTCGGAGTCGTCTGAAGCCTGCGCCCGGCACATACACCTAGCATTGAACCGTCGCCGCCCGGTATGTCGTTCCCGCTGAGCTGGCGGCTCTGGCGGCTCTGTTGGCTCTTTTTCTGTAATGCAAAGGTTTTGCGCGCTCGCGTGGCGCTTTTTTTTGTCCCGGCGCAAAAGGCGGCAAATCCGGAATCGACCTGTAGCGCGCCAGTGGCCCGCGCGCTTACGGTCAAGGTTCACCAACGGGAGGAACCTATGCAGGACGCAATGACCTGCAGCCAGCGCAATCAGGAGGCGTGACACATGGCCTACACGGGCAAATTTCTCGTGAATAACGAGCCACTATCACCGCTCACCATTTCTGGCATCGGCACGTTCAACGCGTATTCAGGCAACAATCAATATCGCAATCGGGGCGGCTGCACGATGGTGCCTAATGATGGGCCGCTCCCTGCCGGTAAATACTGGATCGTGGACCCCCCCACGGGCGGCATCCGTTCTCAGGTGTTTGCATGGGCAAAAGATGAGTGGAATGCAGCAATGGGTCACCCATCGAATCACGGTGATTGGTTCGCGCTATATCGTGATGATGGGACGATTGATGATCTGACGTGGATTAATGGCGTCAAACGCGGGCAGTTCCGTTTGCATCCGGCAGGCGGACGCGGGATTTCGCTTGGCTGCATCACGCTGCCGAGCCATAGCGATTTCATGAGAATCCGCAACGCGCTGCTGCACACGGTCAAAATTCCCGCGCGCAGTTCGGGCCTTCTCGCCTACGGAACAATTGAGGTCATCACTTATGGCAACACTTGCCCGTAGGGTGTTCAAGGTCGCCCTGTTTATCGGCCTGTGCTATCTCTCTCTGCTCTATGTCCGTCCGTACCATTATGAGTGGACAGAAAGCGAGTCGCGCGCATGGTTTGGTGCTTCACGTTGGCTTGGTGTCCGCGATCCCGAAGATTTGTATTTCGTGGTGTGGGTGACGATTGAACTGATCGCGGCGGCGCTGGCGTATGTGGCGATCATGAAGCTATGGCGGTGGTATCGCACGAAGTAGACGAAAGCCCCGGCGACGGGGCTTTTCTATTGTGCGCCGAGCATGCGCAACAGCTTGGGGGTGTGAGTCCCCTGTCCAACCTGATGGTGGTGAAGGCCTGGCAAAACGGGGGCGTCCATGTATGTGGGAGGGGTCGGGCCGCGAGGCCTGCCCCTATCCCGATTTTGCCCAGGAGAGTTGACGACCATCGCGCATGCCCCGGCTTTTCGGAGTCGTCTGAAGCCTGCGCCCGGCACATACACCTAGCATTGAACCATCGCCGCCCGGTATGTCGTTCCCGCTGAGGTGGCGCCCCGGTTGGCTCTTTTTCTGTGATGCAAAGGTATTGCGCGCCCCTGTGGCGCTTTTTTTTGTCCAGGCGCAAGAGGCGGCAAATCCGGAATCGACCTGTAGCGCGCCAGCGGCACGCGCGCTTACGGTCCAGGCTCACCAACGGGAGAAACCTATGCAGGACGCAATGACCTACAGCCAGCGCAATCAGGAGGCGTGAAACATGGCTTACTTCGGCAAATTTCTCGTGAACAACGCGCCGCTGTCACCGCTCACCATTAATGGCATCGGCACATTCGACGCCTATTCCGGCAACGGCCAATACCGCAATCGGGGCGGCTGCACAATGGTTCCCAATAACGGGCCGATCCCCGCTGGCAAGTACTGGATCGTCCCGCGCCCTACTGGCGGCGTGCGCTCTGCGGTAGAAACGTGGTTAAAAGATGAGTTCAATTACTACTCGTCGTACCCGACCGATCACAGTGAATGGTTTGCACTGTATCGTGATGATGGGCTAATCGACGATTACACATGGATCAACGGCGTGCGGCGTGGAAACTTCAGGTTGCATCCGGCAGGTGGTCGGGGTGTTTCGCTTGGCTGCATTACCCTGCCGAGCCGTACGGATTTCCTGAGAATCCGCAACTCACTCCTTCACACCATGACGATCCCTGCCGGCAATTCGGGGCTTCGCGCCTACGGAACAATTGAGGTCATCACCGATGGCAACACCTGTCCGAAGGGTGCTTAAAGTCCTGCTGTTTATAGGTCTGTACCTTCTGTCATTCCGATTTGTCCGACCGTACGACGATGGGTGGACCGAGTCTGAGATGCGTGCATGGATACACGCTTCGGAGGTGCTAGGTATCGGCGATCCCGAAAACCTGTATATCGGCCTGTGGATGACTATCGAACTGCTCGTGGCGGTGCTGGCGTATGTGGCGATCATGAAGCTATGGCGGTGGCACCGCACGAAGTAGACGAAAGCCCCGGCGACGGGATTTTTCTATTTTTGCTCAGGAGAGTTGACGACCATCGCGCACGCCCCGGCTTTTCGGAGTCGTCTGAAGCCTGCGCCCGGCACATACACCTAGCATTGAATCGTCGCAACCCGGTATCGCTTTCTCGCTGAGGTGGCGGTTCGGTTAGCTCTTTTATCTGTGATGCAAATTTTTGCGCGCCCTTGTGGCGCGCTTTTTCTTGCCCAGGCGAAGGAGGCGGCAAATCGGGAATCGACCTGTAGCGCGCCAGGGGCACGCGCGCTTACGGTCAAGGTTCCACGACGGGAGGAACCTGTTCAGGACGCAATGACCTACAGCCAGCGTAATCAGGAGGTGTGACATATGGCCTACACCGGCAAATTCCTCGTGAATAACGAGCCACTATCACCGCTCACCATTTCTGGCATCGGCACCTTTGACGCTTATTCTGGCGACCGGCAATACCGCAATCGGGGCGGCTGCACGGCTGTGCCTAGCAAGGCGCCGATTCCCGCCGGCAAATACTGGATCGTCGACCGTCCGACTGGTGGCATCCGTTCACAGGCTTACGCATTGGGAAAAGACGCGTTGAATGCCGTTTTCGGCCATCCGTCGAATCACGGTGACTGGTTCGCCCTGTATCGGGATGATGGACTAGTCGATGATTTCACTTGGGTCAATGGTGTCAAGCGTGGGCAGTTCCGGTTGCATCCAGCAGGCGGGCACGGCGCATCACTTGGTTGCATTACCTTGCCGAGCCATAGCGATTTCATGAGAATCCGCAATGCGCTGCTGCGCACCATGACGATCCCTGCCGGCATTTCGGGCCTACGGAACAATTGAGGTCATCACATATGGCAACACTTGCCCGTAGACTGTTCAAGGTCACGTTGTTTCTGGCGCTGTTCGTTCTCTCTGTTCTTTATGTCCGGCCGTATCCGTACGAGTGGACAGAAAGCGAGTCGAATGCATATTGGGCGGCTTCCGATTGGCTCGGTGTGCGTGACCCTGATGACCTGTATTACATGGTGTGGGTGACTATCGAACTGATCGTGGCGGCGCTGGCGTATGTGGCGATCCTGAAGCTATGGCGGTGGTATCGCACGGGATAAACAAAAGCCCCGGCGACGGGGCTTTTGTTTATCCCGTGCATTGATGAATTTGGAGGAATCTCGTGAAGAGAGGATTTATTGCTACATTTCGAGCCGAGTGAGCCGATTTCAGCCTTTGTCGTTTCTGCTCACCGCTTCCCCTTCCTCACCACCATCCACCGCGGCGACTTGAACCGCACGATGCTCACGTATAGCCACACATACGTCGCGGCGAACACGACAACGAAGCAGAACAGATGCAGCGTGTGCCGCCAGAACAGCGTCGCCGGCACGACTGCAATCAGGCACAGCAGCCACAGATACGGCGACGTCAGCGAGTTGCGGCGCGTCAGCTCGCGCGCGGTGCGCGCGCCGACCGCCCAGCGCATCAGCCGCTTGTAGACCAGCATATGCAGATGCACGCCATCCGGAATGCCCGGCGACATGCCGCGAATGAACTTCTTGCGGTAGATCGAGAAGCAGGTCTCGAAGATCGGGTACATGAAGAGCAGCATTGGATACCACGCGGATACGTCGCGATTGCGCATCACGAGCAGGATCGACAGCTCGGCGAGCATGAAGCCGATGAAGTAAGCACCGCCGTCGCCGAGAAAAATCAGCCCGGCCGGGAAGTTCCAGATGAAGAAGCCGAGCACCGCGCCCATCATCATGAACGACGCGGACAGGACGACCGGGTCGTGCACCTGGAACGCCACATACGCGAGCGACGCGAACATCATGAACGCGACCATCGACGCGAGGCCGTTGAAGCCGTCGATGATATTGATCGCGTTGGCGAGCGCCGCGACCGCGAGCACCGTGACCACGAACGAGATCGCCGCATATGACAGCAGAAAGTCGAGCGGCGGCACGCTGATGCGCGTGACCGCGATGTCGAGAAAGAACCAGGCGAGCGCGGCGGCCGCCATCGTGCAGATCAGGCGTGCGAGCGGCGACACGCGCTTGGTCAGATCCTCGACGAGTCCCGAGCCGAACGCCGGCATGCCGCACGCGATCAACCCGAGAATGCTGCCCGATACGGCCGGATACGCGCGATGCAATTGCACCGCGGAGACGATCAGCCCGACCAGAATCCCAGTCCCGCCGATGCGCGGCACCGGCCGCACGTGGAATTTCTGGACGCCGGCCAGATCGGTGTCGGTCGAGAACTTTTCATGCAGATGCGCATAGCGCACGATCAACAGCGTGATCAGCAGAGAGACGAGAAAGCCGAGCGCAAAACTAAGCATGAAAGTGGGCCTGAGCGAAGACGCGGAATTATACAAACGAAACGTGCGGCGGCCGGCGCGCGGCACGGGCGCGAAGCTTTCATCCAGGCCGGCAAAAAATCCCAGATAGCGAGACCGAAGTGGCCCGCACAGGCCCGTGAGCGCTCGCTCCTCATGGATTCCCCCTATGCGGCGCGCGCGCGCCGCAACCGTAAACCTGGATGCGACGAAGTGTAAGTCGCGCGCAACAAAGGTGTTCCGGAGACCCAATGCTTAATAACATCACAATTCGTGGCGGACTGACGCTCGTGATCAGCGTATTCGTCGCCTTCCTTCTGACGGTGATCGCTGTCGGCTACGGCGCGCTGAAGCTCGCCAACGACAGCCTCGACGACACCCAGCGCAGTGCGGTCGCGCTGTCGCATCTGAAGGCGAGTTCCGAGAAGCTTCTGCAGGTGCAGCTCGCATTGGGCACCTATCAGACCTTGTTCAGCGTCGGCAAGCAGACCGACGATCTGCTGCCGGCCGCGCACAAGGTGCTGCTCGAATCGAACAACGACTTCCGCAACTACATGGCCGGCCCGTTCGCGAGCGACGCAGAGCGCAAGCTCGCGCAGAGCGTCGGCGACGCGCGCGCGGCGCTCGTCGACAAGGCGATCGAACCGGAATTCAAGGCATTGATCGACTTCGACTTCAACACCTTCCGCAACATCCAGGGCGACACGGCGAACAGCCTGTACGCGTCCTACTCGAAAGCGATCGACGCGCTCGAAAAAGCGCAGATGGACCATCAGCATCAGCAGGCCGCGACCGGCGCGCGACGCTTCCAGCTCGCGACAGTGCTGTTCGGCGCGATCGCGGTGATCGCTCTCGTGATCGCGGTGGGCGCTCGGGTCGCGTTGTCGTCGGCGCTGATCAAGCCGGTCAACGCGACGGTCAAGCACTTCGAGCGCATCGCGGCCGGCGACCTGAGCGTCGCGATCAAGGTGAAATCGCGCAACGAGATGGGCCAGCTGCTCGGCGCGCTGACGCGGATGCGCGACGGCCTCGTCGAAACGGTCGGCAAGGTGCGCGGCAGCACGAGCGCGATCACGCAGGGCGCGAACGAAATCGCGTCGGGCAATGCCGATCTGTCGGCGCGCACCGAGCAGCAGGCGGCCGCGCTGCAGCAGACCGCGGCGAGCATGGAGCAGCTGTCGGCGACCGTGAAACAGAACGCCGACAACGCCAGGCAGGCGAACCGCCTCGCGCACGGCGCGCTCGATACGGTCACGCGCGGCGGCAAGGTGGTGTCGCGCGTGACCGAGACGATGGACGGCATCAGCGAGTCGTCGCGCAAGGTCACGGAGATCATCGGCATGATCGAGGGGATCGCGTTTCAGACCAATATTCTCGCGTTGAACGCGGCCGTCGAAGCGGCGCGCGCGGGCGAGCAGGGACGCGGCTTCGCGGTGGTGGCCTCGGAGGTACGTAGTCTCGCGCAGCGCTCAGGGGCGGCGGCCAAGGAGATCAAGGAACTGATCGGCGAATCGGCGGCGAAGGTGGAAGAGGGCGCCTCGCTCGTGTCGGATGCGCAGAAGACGATTCATGAAGCGATGAGCGCGGTCGAACGCGTGACCGGTGTGATGAGGGAGATCGAGGCGTCGGCGCTCGAGCAGAGCGACGGTATCGAGCAGGTCAACAAGGCCGTGTCGCAGATCGACGAGGTCACGCAACACAACGCGGCGCTCGTCGAGCAGGCTGCGGCCGCGGCGAAATCGCTGGAAGAGCACGCGGTGGCGCTGCGTGATGCGGTGGCGGTGTTTCGGCTCGACGCGAAGGCGGCGTAGGCGGGACCGAGGGGACATCCCATGGCGGCCCACTCACGCCATGGACGCAAAAGATAACTTTGGTCGGCGTGAGCGCTTTGCGGGGACCCGAGCGGGCGGGCGCCTTGAACTTGCGTTACTGCCTGCATCGCAGCCCGAGCTTTTTGCGTAGCCGTTTTATTCGGTGAACCCCGACCGCACGCCGTGCCCGTCGAGGTGTTTCTGCAAACGCTCTGGACCGAAGCTCTCGCGAGTACGCTGATGCGCTGCAAGTACTTCAGCTTCGAGGCGTGGCTCCTGTTGTGCCCGCAACGACAGCGGCCGTTTGCGCCACGCGTAATAGCCGCTGACGGAAACGCCCAACACCCGGCACATCTGTTCAATCACACCGTACCTCACCGCGACTCCTTCGCGAAGTACGTCGCGAATTTTATTAGCAAATCGCGCTCCATCTTCACTTTGGCCAGTTCCCGCTTGACCCGCCTCAGCTCAGCTTCGATTTCCGTGAGCGGCTTCTGATGCTGACCGACGCTTTTGAGCTTGCCGGCCTTCGCGGCACGCACCCAGTTCGCCAGCGTCTTCATCGAAATTGAAAGCCGACGCGCAGCCTCCGAGATGCCGACGCCCTCGGTCATTGCCAACTTCACGGCCTCTTCACGGAATTCCTTCGTGTAGACCGCCTTGGGGATTCGATTCATGTGCGCCTCCATTCCCAAATTCCACGGAATGTTGGCGTCTACTTTCTCCGACCGCCTCAGCAACGGCAGCGCAGCATTGCAGCCCTCAGGCAACGTGCCTCGGCCCCCGGATTCCAGCTCCAGCCAAGCTCGCCGACGCCCTGAAGACCCATCTCTTCTCCCGGGCTTCTTGAGAGCTTCTAAGGACGAGCCGCCGCCGAGAGCGACTGCGGCGGACAGGGCCGCAGCGCTTCGTTGCGCTGGCAGTTCTTGAGGTCACCGTCTGCTCTCAAATTGAGAGTGTTGCGCGGGCCAGATCCGTGTGTCGCCCGTCCTTTGGTGTTGTCCCCGCAGCGTTCCGGATCGATCTCACGGTGGTTCGCGAGCGCGACTTGCATTTGCGATTTCCGGGGGATACTGGTTTGGCGAACCTCCTCAGCAAAGAGGAGATCGCATTCTTCCTTACCCCGTTACTCATGAGAGTTGAGATGAAGAGTGATAAAGCGCACCAATGCCAGTGTGGCCCAAGCCTTTCGGAGCGGCCGTCCCAGTGCTGGGTCGACAATGTCTGCGGGCAGTGATGGACGGTCCGCACAGCGACGCGCACACGAGCACGTCTTTGCTGATTGCGCCGGGGCGCAAGGGAGCTGGACGGAGGCGCGCGGCGTCACAGGTTGCACCTTCATGCCTGGAAGCGCGGACCCGCGCGAAACATGGATCGCTTCGTATGTGCGTACAAAACTCAGGACGATGGCGGCCGACGCTTTCTCCATATCGCGTCACACGACCGACTGTGTGGCACAGGCAGCGTACGAACGATTCCTCTCGGATACGGACATCGTCTTGCAGCGAATCCTTGATCTTGCCGCTCTACGGTGTCTGTATGAGGGCTCGACTACCGTGACGCTAGACGACGTCAGGATCGCCTTCTGTTCTGCCGCGCCGTCTCTTCGGTGACGATGGCGTCGCTCGTGTACGGGAACTTTCAGGAAACGGGTGGGGTTGTTAAGAGACGTGAGTCGTGTGCCGATTTTTTAAGCCGCGCCCGGTATGGGTATGGCCTGGTGAGCTTCGTCTGAGCCATTGGAGCTGAGTCGAGTCGACAGGGGGCTGCCAGCAAGAGGTGTGGTGGGGCGCACGGCACAACGGACGCCAGCGACTTGCATTGCCGATTTTCCATGATGGAGGGATGACCGCACCGTCGAGCCGACCGACGATCACCTCCTCGAGCGGGTCCCACTCGTTCCACGAGTTGACGGGCTTGCCGCTGCCGGGCGTCCGATCCGGTGGCAGCGGACCGGTGGCGGCTGGCTTCGCCTGGATGTCCACCGAAGATCCTGTTGGCGGATTGTCAGTGAAATGGTCAGCGAATCGAATTTGCCGAAGAACATCTGATGCGGGTTCATCGGCCGGCACGGGTGCCGCCCGTCGTGCGACGCTCTGGCTTATCAAATCGCTGGCGACGATGTGAGAGCCGGTTGTCTTGCCCATCGCCGTGCACGGTCCCTGGAGGAACTTGATGCAGGCGTCGATCTAAGACGGAATGCTCTCCGCAGAACTCCGGACTGCGGCATGTTCCGCGCAACACAGGGCGCGCCCTAGTTCCGTCGTCTGTGTCCCGGGGCCAGTTTCGGGGTCTCGCGGGCGATTTCGGCAATTTCACGTAGCCATCATCGCCATGGGCGCGTCGTGCTATCAGCTCGATCATCACCAGGGCGAAGTGTGCCATGATCGCGTATCGCCACGTGCCGGTCCGGCATGACCGGCTCACTCCCGGGTCTTCGGTTTCCGCCGGGCATCTTCATCGGTCGCTTCCCTCCCGTAACCTGCAAGCTGTCCGGCAAGCTGCCGACACTCGCCTTTCACAGACTCCATCGTCCGATAGGTGCTGCCACCGCAAAGCCCGCCAGGCTTAAGGTCGCCCGCATGGCCGCAGTCGAATCCGAAATACCAGTGCTCGCTGTCACCTCGCAGATGCCCCGAGTACGACAGGCCGCCATGCACGCCGATGATCAGGCAGACCAGCGCATGGTCGTCGCGCCATTCGGGGCGATCAAACATCGCCGCGAACGTATTCAGCACGCCATGCTCATCAATCGCAAAGGGGCGTTCCAGTGCGCCCGGCGGATACGGTACGGCGTCGCGGAAGTCATGCCCGAACAGCGGATGCGACGGCGGCACACCGACATAGGCGCACCAGTGGCCGAAGCATTCATGACGATAGCCACGCACCGGCAGGCCGCACGCGGTCAGCGTGAATTCGTCGGGGTCGTCTTCCCAAGGCTTGCCGCGCTCATGGCCGTTCCTGTGGGTCTTCTTCGCGCGATAAAGGGTCCAGCGCGATGCTGCAGATCACCGCATGGTCCGTCAGCAGGCGGCACAACTCAGCGCGATTGACCGTCACGCAGCACGTATCCTGCTTCGCGATGATGGCGAACATGTCCGCCGCCCGGTCGTGCGATTCACGGATGGCTTGCCGGGTCTTGCTAACCATTGTGTTCCCCTCTCGCGATAGTTCGCACAGTCCTTCGTCTTCCAGACCGGATCGAACAGAAGCGGATGGTAAAACCATCCGCGCCTGATGCCGTATGCATGCTCAGTGATGGCCGGGTCCGGGTTGACTCAGGCGATATGACAGTCTCCCGGCCACGTCGCGCCGATGCCCCCACGAATAGCATTCACCCATCATGGTCCGCACAGGCGCGAGGTTCATCGTCTTATTCCTCGGTCCGAAGCGCCAGCGATGCGCGTAGCAACGCGTCTTTCAACACCGATATCAGGCCGGGACCAATGCCGCGAATGGCATTCAGCTCGCTCTCGCGCCAGGTGCTCGCCTGCTAAAGCGTGCCAATGCCGTTTGCTTCGAAGGTGCCATGACGACGCACGCCAGCGAGCGCAACCGTAATCGGTGTCGCCGGTTTCAGTACACCTTCCTTCGCGCGCCCCTTGCCTTTGTCTTTACTACGGCTTGCGCCTCTAGTCTGGCAGCTCCTGCGCACCTTCGCCCGGACAGCGGGCTCGTCGGTCGTGAACAGTGCAGCCAGATCAGGCAATCCCTGTTCGTCAAGCATGTGGCGCGCGACTTCCAGACGCAGAGCTTCGGCCGATGGCGCAAAGGTCATTGCCGCCCTGACCAGCGACCTCACGAACAGCGATTCCGTATCGCTGGTGACGCCTTTCTTCCATGTGCATCGTTGGTTCCGGCCGCCATCGTACCTGCCGATCTGACGATCCCGCGACGACTGCAAGGCCACTGTCAGCGGCTGACGCACTCAAAACACCTCGCCCGTTGATTCCTGGTCGCAACGACGTGCAGGTTTGGCTGTCCGATTCGGCCGGCACTATATGTGCAGATTTCTTGCCTCCTAAAGCGTTCCCGGCATCGACTTGCATCGGCCCAATCCTGTGAGATCCTGGTTCTGTTGCCGCCGCCAACTGCGGCGACAAAACGGACGGGAACCGTCCGCCCCACCACCCTCACGAGGTCACCATGCGATACTCCGCCATCCAGAAGCCGTTTCGTCGCAAATCCACTTTCTACGTCGAAGGCACGCGCGCGTGGATTCCGCTGCATCAAAAGATCGGCCGCTCGCGCTCCATGGCCAGGGCATCGGCATCCGATCAAGCCGCTCCTGCAGTTTCAGCCGCCCCTGCAGTCGTACCGGTAGCGGCACCCGTTGCGGCATCCGCCGCTGTGGCGCCGTCTGAAACCGTTGTATCGGCAACGCCTGCCGCTTCATCCTCTACCCCGCCGGTGCCCGCATCACGCGCTCCCACGCCCACCGGGCGCCCGGCTACCCCGGCACCCGCCAGCATGGAGGCCATTCCACACGACTGCAGCGACCTTGTCCGTCGTCCCCGTGGCTCGTTCAAACACCTCACCGGCATGGCCGACACCAAACGCCGCCTGCTGCGCGCCGGGCAGGACATTCTGGCTGGCCTGGAGTGCGAGCCGCGCAACGGCATCCTGCTCTTTGGCGAACCCGGAAACGGCAAGACGATGTTCGCCGAGGCGCTGGCCGGTGAACTCGGCATCCCGTTCCTGTCCGTCGCCTTCGGCGACATGGCATCGAAGTGGATCAACGAGACACCCGAGAAACTGCGCGGCCTCTTCCGTACCGCGCGACGCCATGCGCCCTGCGTGCTGTTCGTCGACGAGATCGATTCATTTCTCAAGCCCCGTGATGGCACGACGGGCCACTCGATGGACCGCGACGTCGTCAACACGCTGCTCAAGGAAATCGTGGATCTGCGCAGCGCGAAGGTCGTGCTCGTCGCCGCCACGAACTACATCGAGCAACTCGACCGCGCCGCGATTCGCTCCGGGCGCTTCGATTTCCACATCGAGGTGCCGGCACCCGACTTGCCCGCGCGCCGCCACCTGATCGGGCGGCATATCGTCCGGTGCCTCGGACGGGAAGCCATCGACGAGGCTGCCGTCGACGAACTTGCGCGCCGCTGGGACGGCTTCAGCGCCGCCCGGCTGGCCGCCCTCGGCCCGCAACTGCGCGAGATGCAACGCGACAGTGAATTCGACGGCCCCATCACCTTCGAGCTCGCCATGCGAGCCATGCGCCTCATCCAGGGCCAGCGCAGTGCGTTGCCCAGGCATGTGGTCCCGCTTGAAGACATTGTCATGCCCGATGCCTCCCTGGGGATATTGACCCATCTCGGTGACCGGCTTCGCAACATCTGGGACTTCACCCGGCTCGGCGGCACCCTGCCGCGCGGGATCCTGTTTTATGGCCCCCCCGGCACTGGCAAAACGATGGCTGCGATGTCACTGGCGAAGGCGTCGGGCTGGCTGTTCCTCGCCACCACCGGCACCGACCTGATTGCCCGCCCCGATGAATGGGAGAACCTCGTGCGCAAGGCAAAA
Organism: Paraburkholderia sp. MM5477-R1; assembly: GCF_050436385.1. Lineage (NCBI taxonomy): Bacteria > Pseudomonadati > Pseudomonadota > Betaproteobacteria > Burkholderiales > Burkholderiaceae > Paraburkholderia > Paraburkholderia sp. MM5477-R1. The sequence goes on along the minus strand of NZ_JBNDMC010000003.1, from coordinate 501,198 downwards.
GACCAGCGCCCGGCCATCGTGTTCATCGACGAAGCGGATTCGATCCTGACCGACCGGCGTCACTCGAACGTCTCGGCCCTCACCAACCGCATGCTCGCCACGATGGATGGCACTGCAGGACGTACACCGGATGTCATCTACATCGCGGCCACCAATCATCCGGATCTGCTCGATCCAGCCGTGCTGCGCGGCGGGCGCTTTGCGATGCGGATCCGCTTCGACGTGCCTGGTGCAGCCGACCTGCTGGCATGGGTGGAGTCCACGCTGGATGACCGGCAGGCGAGGTGGAATATTGTGCTGGAGCGGGGCGCCGAAGATCTGGCTGCCCAGTTGCTGGCCGGGCGGCCCATTGCCGATGCCGAGGCGCTCATTGAGGAAGCCATCAACCTGAGCAATATGCGGTTTCTCAATGGGGAGGAAATCGAAAACGACATGCACAACGGGCCCTTTTTGTGCCTTGAGGACATGCAGGCCGCCGCCCGGACACTCGGCATCGGCGCTGCAGAGTCGCCTGCCTGAAAACGGGTTGCATTCTCTCCCATCCTCCCTCTGTCATTCCGGGGTCCCGTCATGCGTTTGTCCTTACTCGCCGTTCTCACCGGCTTGACCGGCCTGCTCTGCTACTGCGTGTTCGTGCGCCACTGGGATGGTGCGCTCGCCGCGCTGGTGATCGGCGGCGCGGGGCTGGTCGCCAGCCTGCTGCTGATCGGCGCGCTACTGCTTATCGCGCCCGCGGCGCGCCGCCCGGCCATGCGGCAGCTCTTTCTCGTCACGCTGCGCGAGGACCTGCGCACGCTGCGCGCGGCGGTGATGTTCTGGCGCGCGCCCCCGAGGTGACCGGTCTACCGGGCAGCGCCAGCCGCCCGAAACCCGGCGTCGCATTTTCGTCGTAATATCGGGCTCAGCGTCGCGTTGGGCGCCATACTGCCGGCGTACTTCATTCGTTGAACGCGCCGGCAGCCGCGGCCATTGCTCGCCACGGTCCCTTGCGCACGCCGTGGCTGCCCCCCTTCTGTCGCCGCCTGTACCGCCCTTCGTCGGCACCAGACTCCGCTCCGATGTCGACTTGCATTCCTTCCGCCGTGTGAGAACCTGGTTGTGTCTGCACCGAAGCGTGCAGCAACAGGTGGGCGCCCCGTATCAGGCTGCCCGGTTACCGGTGCGCCTTCGTCGCGCCGTCCTTCTGGAACAACCCGATCATGACTAATCCCGTTCATCCTGGCAGGTCGCCGTCGAGCAGGCCCAGATCTGCCTGGGCCTCTACTGCCTGCCGCTCACCATTACGTGGCGCTGGTTGCGGCGTGCTGCTCGACGCACGCGCCGTACGTGCCGCACGCACGGCACAGGCCGGTAGGGAGGCCCGATCATGGTGATCCGCTCGCATCGTCGCCGCTTCTGGTATCGCGTCACGCCGCACCCGACCCGGCAGCCGCGCTACCCGCGGCACCCCACCGCCACCGCACTCGTCACAGAAATAGCGCCCATGAGTATGACGGGCTGGCTGTTCCGCATCAGCCGGGGCCGACCCAACCGGACAGGCGAGGCGCGCCGTGCCATCCGCCTGGTCCTGCGGCGCCGCCGGTCGCGACGCAGACCGCAACTGCGTATGGCCATCAGGGCGTCGCTGCGGCTCTTTCTGCCACGACGCACGGGCATCCATGACGGCCCGGCGCGCTGACCGGTCACGCACCGCCTGCCGCCACTACACATTGGATTACACGCCCGCTTGCCGGGAAGGAGACTCTTATGCAGATCCGGTACAACGGCATCGACGACACGCTGGCCCTCCGTTTTTCGATCGAGCCCGTGCGTGAGCTGTCGCTCGGTCTCGCGGCCAACACCGGCCCGTCGGGTGCGGGCAGTAGCCAGTTGACCGTATTCGGAGCCAGCGCGACGGGATGCTGGCCGCCACAGGAGCACGGCGGCATCCCCGCTGCCGATGAGAAAAACCAGTCCTGAACCCTCTCCCGCTTTCATGGTGACATCAACGATGAAGATCTTTCTTGACGATGAGCGAGAGGCGCCCGCGGGCTGGATCCAGGCGCGCTGGCCCGACGAGGTCATTGCCCTGCTCAAAACGGGCGAAGTCGACACGGTCAGCCTCGATCACGACCTCGGTGACGACCGCCGCGGCACCGGCTACGACGTGATCCGCTGGATTGAAGAGGCCGTCGCCCTGCGCGGATTCAAGCCGCCGCACATACTGGTCCACTCGGCCAATCCCGCGGCAGCGGCGCGGATGCACGCGGGTATCGCGGCGATCGCGAACCTGATGAAGACGAGGGGTGCATGACATGGCGCTGACCCCGGAAGAAAAATTTGACCAGGCTGTTGCGTGGCTCGCGGATGCCGATGCGCTGCTGATCACGCAGGGTGCGGGCATGGGCGTCGACTCGGGGCTGCCCGCCTTTCGCGGGCGGCGGGGCCTCTGGAAGGACTATCCGGCGCTGAAACACCTGAACATGGATTTCGCGCGCATCTCCACTGAGGTGTGGCAATGCGCAAGGCCCCGCGCCTCGCCTGAGGCTTTCACGGCCATCTGCTGCAGCGCTTTCGCCAGACGGAGCCACACCACGGATACCGGATCCTGCTGTGCTGGGCGCGGCGGATGAAATATGGCTACTTCGTCTTTACGAGCAACGTCGATGGCGCTTTCCAGAAGGCGGGCTACGACAGCGACCGGATTATGGAGTGCCACGGCTCGATGCATTTCCTGCAATGCATCGATGCATGCGATGGGTGCACCTGGTCCGCCGACGGATTCGGTCCGGTGAACCGGCGCGACCTCGAACTGGCCGGCGCCACGCTACTGTCTCTGGCAAGCAGTTCGACATGCCCGCGGTTTTCGTGAACAGGGCGTCCGCCAGCACCCACTTCAGGTTCGACAACTCCCCCCTGCACCGCCCACGGGGCGGCCGCTGATGATCGTAACCTATCACGTGACGCCGAGGCTCGCCGAAAAACTCATTGCAAACCATATTCCGTTTCTGGACACCGCTGGTAACGCGTACCTCGACGAGCCCGAGGCGACGATCATGATCACAGGCCGTGACAAACCCGCGCTCAAGCCAACCGACACGACTTCGCGCTCGACAACACAGAAGGGACTGCGCGTGTCGTTCGCGCTGGCGACACAACCCGACCTGGTGGCCTGGCCCTTGCGCGCCATCGCTGATCTGTCCGGCGTGTTGCTGAACACCGTCAACCTTGCCGTTGACGACCTGATCGCGCGCGGCCTTATCGTCAAGAAGAACGGGCGCCGCGCAATCGCCGACTGCCGCAGGTTCATCAAGGAGTGGACGGTCCTGAATCCGACCGGACTGCGCCCGAAGCTCGGCGCGCGGCGATATTCAGGCGGCGTGGGGATCGACTGGTGGCGGAATGCGCCGCTGGCGGACTTCGAAGCCCGTCTGGGCGGCGACTGCGCGGCCGAGGTACTGACACACGAGATCAAGCCTGTTTCCGTGACGGTTTATTCGGCGGGCGGCGCAAAGTCGTCGCTCATGAAGGCCGCTCGCCTTCGGCCGGACGTCAACGGGGACGTGGAGATCCTCGAGCCCTTCTGGCCCGCACACGCCGCGAGGGGATGGAAGGTCCCGCCCGGCGTAGTGCACCCACTCCTCATTTATGCGGACCTGGTCGCATCAAGCGACAGCCGTCATCACGAAGTTGCCGAGACCATCTATGACCGCTTCCTCGCTCGCTAGGGTGCCGGCCGAGCGGCCTGTCGACCCTCTTGTCATTGCCTTGCTCGCCGCGGTCAAGATCACATGCGAGAAGATCGGCACACGGTTCATGCTGGCCGGCGCGACGGCTCGCGACGTCCAGTTCCCGCACCTGCACGGTGTCAAGGCGCCAACGGCTACACGCGATGTGGACGTCGCGGTGTGTGCGGTCAGCTGGGACTTCCACCAGCGCCTCATCGATGCGCTTGCTGGCGACCGGTGACTTCACGCGCAACGCCAAGGCCCCACTGCTTGCTCCTGAGTCAGCATCGGCGGCAAAAAGGCCGCCATCCTCCCCCAGGTAGGTCAGGTTTGCTTCGGCGCTAACAGTTAGACCGTGGTTGGCAAAGCCCGATCAAGAAACCATACCTTCGAGTGCGAAAATCCGATGGAGGCGCCAATCAGCGAATCCCATCAGGGACAGCGGCGACGCCGCATGACAGTCCGGATGTACGGGTGCAATCGATTCCTTTCTGACCATCATGAAATGAAATCCTGGCAAAACCGGGGCGACCATGTACGTTTCTTGACGGCACCCCTCGGCAATGGGCAACGCCCTGGTTCCGTCCACGTTCGCTGGATACGCGACGCGCTTCCTCGTTGCGTCGCGTACGCGTCGTCGTCCAGCATCAGGCCTTCAGCGCGTGACCGCTATGTTTATGCCTTATATGATTGACCCGCAAGACGTAACTGCGGGTGCAATCCTGAACGGTCACGCGCCGGGGCGCCCACAATGCTGTTCCCTGCGCCGAGCATTATTCCTGGGCCGCGGTCTCGTGGGGATACTCGCGTTCGTTGGGCAACTCGCTGCCAGGAATGCGCAACGCGCCAACAAGCCGGTTGATTTCGGGCATCAGTCCGTGCAGAGCACGCTGTGCAAGAAGCTTTTGGGCCAGTTGACACAGCACCTCAGCATCCGCATTGTTCCGACGCGCCCTGTCAATCTCGCTCAGGTAATCGTCCTTGCCGGAAAGGATGTTTGAGACCGAGATCTGGGCTTTTCCTGCATTCTCAAAGATGGATGTCACACGCAGCCGTGCCTCGAAGCTGACGTTCGGATAGGAGCCGGACGGCAGGCTTTCGCAGACTGACTTGAATGTACTTTCGACTGACTCGCCTTCGTCGCACTGAAGAAATGCAATCCTCGGCTGGGTGCGACTCATGCCAAGCCGTTCAAGCGCCTGGATTGTGTCGACCGCCGCGCGTTGGCTTTCGTCCTCGGGGGTAGCGGTGAGGATGAGAGCCTTGAAATCGAGGAGAGTCTGTGGGTGCTCGTCCAGAAACCTGAGCAACTGCGTGCGATAGGCTGACGGCACATGAAGGATGGTCGTTCCACGCGCACCCATTTGCATACAGTAACACTCACTCACCTTCTCAGGCCGAAAGCGCACGACGACATCGCGGGGCGGGGTCGAGTGGCGGGCGCGAGGCTCCAGACGGAATAACAGGCCGTCTGAATGAGTCGTGATGACCTCACCCATATTGATCTCGGCCGCGTCGTTACCACTGTTGATGAGAAGAATCGGATTGTGGCTCATTTGGTTGCTCCTTTCGTTCATCGGGTTTTTGATGGAAGACTCTGTTCGACTGTTGCATTTCCAGCTTTCATCGACTGCCGGCGGAAGCCGCCGCGCAGGAGACGTTGCTATCCATTTGATCCATCAGGTTTGTTTTCCAGCGTCGTTTCCGTCGGAGGGAGGGGAGAATCCGCAACTACCACGAGCGAGCGCTTTTCCGTTGCGAATTGGTATTTCCCCCCCTGATTCTTTTGGCGCTTTCGTACTCTCGGCGCTGTCAGGATTTGAAGATCGGTATCCTTTATCCCCGCGAGACACAGGACCATGCGCACGCTTGCCAACGTCAGATGTATTTCGTCGTCCGGAAGAGTGGAGGCCTCCAGATATTCCACGAAACCGCCGAAGGTGCAGGCAGGGATGGATTCCAGACGTTGGGAAATAACCCCCGCCGAATCCAGATGGGTAAAGAAGACAGGCAGTCGTGGAAGTACGACCGGAGCAATTGCGCTGCCGCCTTCCACCCCGTCCAGCAGACGTGTGGCTTGATCAGCTAGAAGAGAATCGTTCACTATCTGGTCTCCAGGTAATATGGTTGGGGTCTACGATCCGTTGCCAAGACGACCTGGCCAGGAATTCTGCATTCCGCGTGTGTTTCTCGCCTTCCGTCTTTTGGGAGCGCGGCGATTTGGCTTGTCTTCGTTGCGGCGCGTGACGGGGAGCTCGATTTCGATCGAGGTCGTTATGCGGCGTCGCCGAACCCGCGGAAATGCTTCCTTCACGTCGCGACGGCGAGGAATGTTGACGAAGCGATGGGCGAGCGACCTCAGGTAGGTATTTTTGGTGAAATGAATTCGGGTGGGACCGTGGCCGAGCACCGCGCTAACGGCGACGAGAGTTGCTTCGGGCGAATTGCCGCTGTCGAGGCTATCTGTAGCGGTATCCTCTGCAAACGCGTACCTGAATGCATGGGAGGAAAATTTCCCCTTCAGACCAGCACGCCTGTACCTTGCGGAAACGGAGTTGAGGACGCGCTTCATACCACGATTCGTAAGAAGGCGTGGAGGGTTGAACTGATGGCTGTAGTCGAGCGCTGCCTTGATGACCTGGATCGTCTCCGTCCGACGCGCGGCGAGCACAGACACGGTTCGGTGGCGGCCGTTCTTGGTTCCTCTCGTCACGAAGACGGTGTTCCCCCCGTTTTCGAGGCTGGCAAGCCACTCAGGAAGCGACTCTGCGCATTGGATTGCTTCTCGTCGGCGGAGCCCGAGAAGTCGCTGGAACCGGAGAATGAACTCGAATCCCCTGTTGGTTCTTGCGGCAAAATCGAGAGCACGTTTGCACTCGTCGTCCGGAATTGCCTGCTTTTTACCGTGGAGTGACCGATTCGGAATCCCCAGGAACCTGTTTGTGAAGTGGTCGATGTTCTTGCCACAGCGACCGCTGACGACGCGGATGTCCGTTGTCCGATTTTTCATCGTTGAAACGACGATTCCCTTGCTGAGTTCGTAGTGGACATAGAGCATGAAGGCGGCAGGAGGAATATCCTTCACCTTTCTCGGAAGACAGTTGATTTGTTTAAGGAAGCGCGCGTATGGTCGCCAGATGTCGAGCGAGTTCTGCGCGCTCTCTTCCGCGCCCTTCGATGAGTTCTTGCGCGCAACACTGGCTTCGTGGATCAGGTCACCGGTTTTGCTCATTGCGGTCTCCTTCCTGAATGACGACGTGCCATCCACGTTTAGTGTGGGTGCGGCGAAAAGAACGTTTGCGAAGCGGCGTGCAATCGGCACCGGAAGATTCTGGTTTGCCGGACACATGGTCGGTGCGGTGTAACACGATGTCCCTCGCGGGTGTGAGGCCACGCATGCAAGACTCCTGAAGAGGACAGGCAAGCAGGTTGAGTTAGGGTGCCAGGACGCAGCAATCCTGGCGGCCCTTCGGGCATGACGCATTTCCGGTCGGGGCAGAAGTCCGGTGACAAGTCGAGCCGCTGCTGCGAAGCGGGCTGCGCCTGTCCGACATGAGTTCGCGGATTGAATTGGTGACGAGTCGACGCAGGAGAGCCCTGTTCAGCTGTGGAACCGTATGCGCGGTGAGGCGCTACGGCTAAAAGGTGCGACTCTTTCGTGGTGTCGAGCGGCCCGGGAGGGGTGCGTGCGCTTGCACGGACGCACGACAAGCAGTTGCTCGTGCGGTCGGGCCTTTGATTCGCCCAAGGGGCGGCTTGAACGACTGCAGCAGGTCAGACGCTGTTCGTGACAGCGCAAACGCCGATCAGGCGTTCGCCAATGCAATGCGACGCGCGCTGCGGTCTGAAAACTGCATGAAGTCTTTTCGGCGCGGATACGCCACTGACGACGACCCTTGCGGGTGTCGTTCCGAACTGCTTGCTTGATGGCCCTTCGAATACAGGCCGCGTTGGAGGTTGCCTTTCCATCGGCACGACGACACCGACGGATAACGGAAGACCTCTTTTTCTTGCAATTGCGGCGTCCTGGACGCCGACTTTATAGATGTCACAGAGTGACGTACGTCATGCCGGCCAGCGGCTTGTTTGAAACACGGTCGACCCGAAGTCCAGCCGACACTGGCGCTAATTAACGCATGGAAATCACAGGCGTAAAATTAGGGAAATTACCAGGTATTTTGTCCCGGCATTTGATCGAACGGGTCAAGGTTGAACCTTTCTGGTTCTGCTGTCGAGATCTTGTATTTGGCGGAGTCTCTTGAGAGTCTCCAGGCGCCGCGCGAATCTGTATGCCCCAATGAAGTCGTGAAAATAGGTTTCAAGGCGGCTATGGGTCTCGCAGTGGTAGCGCTTGACGGTCGCTTCCTTGATGATGCGGTTCATTCTCTCGATCTGACCGTTTTGTCCAGGGATGCTCTCCGGTGTTTGCGCCGCCATCGGCGTGGCGCGCAAGGGGGAGCCGCAATGATGAACGCAGTGGATCTGCAGGTCTGGTTCGACGCGCATACGAACCAGGGCCGGCCTATGTCGTCGATTACGTGCGCGCCGCGCAGGCGCTGCGTATCGAGTACGACCCGAAGGTGGTCATCACGGCAGACAGCGCGGGGACGTCGCGCATCAGCCAGCGTGGCGCCGTAACGCTCGCGGCCGGCGAGCCACGGGCTCTGTCGTCCGCGCGTGCCGCAGGGCAGGCGGGCGGCACGTGCCGGATCGATCTCGTTTTGCGGGACAGTCAGGGAGGCCTCGGACAGGCGCAGCTCGGCGAATACACGTACGACTGTAGCGCCGGAAAATGACGCAGCTTCGTTCCGTGTTTCAGCCGCGCTTCAGCTTCGTGCCAAGGCGGTGTTGAACCGGTCCGAAGCGTGACGTACCGTGCCGGCCGTGGTTAGAGCGCGGATACGATCTGCACCATCGCTTACTGTTGGCGTTTCATCGCCACCTCCCTCAAAGGGAAACGTGCATCGAAACACCAACATTCATTTCTGTCCAGGCTTTCTGCAGCAGATCAGTGTCGCGCGTGACCGAAGCGATGGACGGCATCAGCGAGTCATCGCGCAAGGTCACGGAGATCATCGGCATGATCGAGGGGATCGCGTTTCAGACCAACATTCGGAGATCTTCAGTAAGCCATTGTTCTGTAATGGCTTTTTCTTTCTGACAATTTTCTGGCTAGCCACGCAGCTAGCCATTTCTTTCCGGACGTTCGCGAAACAACGCGGACAGACGCGGCACGTTTTTCTGCGCACGACGTCTGCGCACCGTCCAGGCCGCGATCTCTGCCGGCCTTCGTCTCTGACGCGGGCGCTTAATTTCCGCCATCTGCCGAAAAAATATTTTTCGCGATCGCGACGTAGTCGAGTATGTCCATGTATGTCTTCGTACGTCTCCATACGTCTTCCTGCATTGCTCCCCTTCAGATAGGGCGGTTTGCATTTCTTCAATCGTTCGCCAACGATGGATCTCAACGGCGCAAGTCGGGACTCGTTGAACTCACTGCGGAGGGGGAAGTGATGAAAGAAGCAAAAGCTGAATCGCTGCTAATACGCTTGATGCGTGCGGCTGAAGTCGAGATGGTTTGCGGCGTGAAGCACACGGCGATGTATCGAATGATTGGCGAAGGCACGTTCCCGGCACCCGTGCGCCTGCCGAATTCGAGGGCTGTGCGCTGGCGCTCGACGGATATTTTCGCGTGGCTGGAAAGTCTTGAAATCTATGCGAGCGGCCAGAAAGCGTCCAACGCCGAAAGCGTCGTGCAGGACAGACCCGATGAGGTCGGCGCGCAGCGCGGCAAGCGCGGGCGTCCCGCGAAGCGCATCGCTGAAGCCGTTTGAGCGGAGGCAGTCATGTCCCGCCCAAAAGAAAAGGCCCGCGGCGCGAGCGCGGCGGGCGAACTTGACCAAAATCACGCCGATCGTAGCCCGCGCTTCACGTCCCCGCAAGCTCTTGAGCGTTGGTTCGAGGCGCGCATCGCGCGCGAACTCGAACGCTGCCGCTCGTGCATGACTGAAGCGGAGTGGGCTGAGCGTCGTGCGTGGATCGAGGAACACGCCCGCGCGAGTCTGCGCGAGGCGATTGAGCAGCGCGCCGCGCGGGGGGGACTGTGACCACTGCACCAGATGACGTGCCGGGTTCCGTGCCGCCTGCCTGGTACGCCGCGCAGATCGAAGCGAACGGCAACCGGCTGGATCAGCAGGCTGCTGCCGAGAAGCGCGCTGAGAAGGCCCGCATCGCGAAGGCCAACGGCCATGCCGACGCGAAGCCGAACGGCAAGGCAAAAGCCCCTGAAATCTGGACCCCGGAGATCACGATGACCGAGAAGCTGATCGTCACGCCGCCAGTACGCCCGAAGTTCGTGATCGACGGTCTGCTGCCGACCGGCCTTGTGTATCTCGCGGGTCGACCGAAGGGAGGCAAAAGCCTGCTCGCCCTGCAGATGGCAGTGGCGGTGGCAAGCGGAAACCCGCTGTGGGGCCGTGAAGTGGACGCGGGCCGCGGCTGGTATATCGACGTCGAAAACGCGCGCTGGCGCGTCTATGACCGACTCGTGAAGGCAGGGATTGATACCACGGGACGCGCGCCGAATCTCGCGTGGTCTTTCGAGTGGAAGCGTGGCAACCAGAACGCCCTCACGGAGGCGCTCGACCGGATGCCGGTCAAGCTGCTCGTGATCGACGTGTGGGCCAAGTTCCGCGCGCCGCTCGACCGGCGACAGGACCAGTACGAACAGGAAGGCACCGAACTCGCGTTCCTCGCCCGTGTGGCGAATGAGCGCGCCATGGCGATCATCTGCGTCGGTCACACGACCAAGTCGGACATTGGCGACGTGTACTCGCAGATCGGCGGCTCAACGGCAATCTCGGGCGGCTCGGATGCGCTGTTCGTGCTGCGCAAGGAGGCCGACGACCGGCGGGTGCTACACATGACGGGCCGCGATGTGGCCGACAGCCGCTTCATGCTTCGCCTCGGCAACGATCTGCAGTTCCGTTTCATGTGCGATGCCGACTCGATGGTGAGCGAGGAGCAGATGCGCTATCTGCGCTTGATCGCGAAGGGCGCCGGTTTCCAGAGGCCGATCGCGGATGCGCTCGGCGTGTCCAGCGCCGCTGTGTCGAAGATGACGCAACGCCTGATCGAAGCGGGTTTCGTATGCAGGCCGTCAGGCGTCCTGCAACTGACCGATCTCGGCCAGCAGATCATCGAGGCAGAACAGTAAGTAAGAGGTAGTAGTAGTAGTAGTAGTAGTAGTAGTTAGTAAGGTTAGTTATGTTTAGTTAGTTAGTAGTGTTATGAAGGTTATCAAGGTTAGTTAGTCTTACTGCTTCGTCAGATTCCCTAACCAATTAACCTATTAACCTGCACAACCTCACTTTCGAATCGGAGAAAAACATGACGGAGAAAGAAGCGGTCAACGAAGCCGAAGCCCATGTCACGCAGCGTCTGAGCGCCCGCGCGACTCACCTGATCGCCGCTGCAAGACAGAGTTTCGATCCCGAGACGCTGCGCCAGATCGAGATCGCGGAAGCGAACGGCGCGACGCTGCTGTGCATCGCAGACGGCAAGGGCCGCGTATCCGTCGCACTGTTTGACGGCGCGCACGTGATCGCTGCGCTCTACGAGGTCGACGGCGAAGGCCGCAGCGTCGTTCGTTCGCTGCGCGCCAAGCAGTGAAGGTCACTCCTGCCCTGCTAGATGCTTGCATTCACGGGCGGTTTCCAGACGGATAACGAGCCGATGGTGAGGGAGATTTCGATGAACGAACAGCAGACACTCGAACAGAAAGTCGAGCAGCGTCGACGCGAGACGCTGGAAAAGGTGTCGCCGATGTATCGCAGCACGTACGTCAAGGCATACGAAGGCAATTCGAAAGCGGCGGCGATCAGGGCGTTCTGCCTGTACTGCACTGGCGACCAGCGCAACGAGATTCGCGACTGCACTTCCTACGCGTGCCCGCTGCGCGAGTGCCGCCCCTATCAGGAAGGCGACGCGGTCCGGCACCGTACAGTGATTGACCTTGCCGCGGTTGAGCGATAGCTTTGCATCACGAATCGATTGCGGAGCGGGCGATGGACGAGCTGGCAGCGTTTTACTCGGGCGTGCGGCGCTCGATCAGCGAAGCGATCGGACTCATGAGCCGGGAACTGGACGAGACAACGCTCGCTGTCGTCGAGGACGCGCTTGAGAACGAATGGCGGATCGCGCTGATAGCCGACCTGAGCGGCGGCATGGTCGTGGCGTTGCTCGATGCGCGCGGGCGAATCGGTCCGTTGCTCGGGTCGGTGAATGACCGGGGCCGGGAGCGAATCTACCGGTTGCAACGCACGCAGAACAAAGGATTGACCAACGGCGAAAACCTGCCGTACCGGGACCGCGAGAGGCGACAACCCCGGCGTGATGGTCAGGCGCCGGCCGCGCCTGCGCACTCTGCGTGACGCAGAATCTGTGGCGACCGATCGAAGTGGCCGTAGAGAAGTCATTCGTGGGAGTCCAGAAAAATGGACATGTCAGAAATTCGACGGGCGCTCGACGAAACGTTCGGGAAGTACGGCAACGACATCGCGGCGCTGAAAACGCAAATGATCGACCTGCAGCAGCAGTGGGCGGCGAAGTCGGAAGGTGGCTGGTTTCGCAGCGGTGGCGATGCCGGTTCGATGGCTGCGCTGATGCTCAAGCACGACGCGCTCGCGCAATTCCGCGCAGGCGCACGTACGGTGCGTGCAGACGTGCCCGACCTCGATATGAAGGCCGCTTTGCTCTCGAGTGTGGGCAATCCGACCGGCGGCTATCCGGTGCCGCCGCAACAGGTGCTGCCTGCGCCGCTGAAGCCGCCGCGCCTGTGGTCCTCACTCGCGAGCACGCCCACCGCCAGCAACGCGCTTCAGGTCATCGACATGATGGCCACCGGCGCCGCCGCGGCCACTGCCGAAGGCGCGACCAAGCCTGAGATGACGAACGCGGCGGCCCCTCGTCTGGTGCCGGTCGATACCATCGCGGTCCACAAAACGCTGTCGTTTCAATTGTTCGAGGACGCACCCGCGCTGCAGGGTTTCCTGCAGGCGGAACTTGTGGAAAGCTGCCACGACTCGATGGACGCCGCGTGCGTGGCTGCGCTGGAAGCGAACTCCACCACCTACGTGCCTGCGACTGGCGGCACGATCATCGATGCCGTGCTCAATGTCATCGGCTCGATGTACGGCAAGGGCGGCCAGGGCATCGTGATCGGCCTGAACCCGCTCGACTGGATCGGCATGCTCACGTCGAAGGATGCGAACGGCAGCTATCTGGTGAACCCGCTGCAAGGCCTCATCAACGGCGTGGCAGGCGCAACCATCGCCCCGACGAACGCAGTGGCACAGGGCGAGTTCGTGAGTGCTGCATCACCGGCCGGTGCATTCGTGGCACTGCGTGCAGGCTTCTCGTTCGAGTGGAGCCGCGAGCACGCCGACAACTTGATCAAAAATTTGGTCACGTTGCTCGTGGAGATGCGCGCTGCCACGGTCGTGCAACAGGCCGCGCTCGTGTACAGCGGCCCGCTCGTACCGGCAGAGCCGCCGCCGCTTGCCGCGAAGGGCGCAAAGGCCTGATTTTTTCATGCGGTTGCTGCCGTCCGGCTTACTCCTCCGGGCGGCGGCTTTTTTTTTCGCAGAGGTCTTCCACGCAGCGTCGACCCCCAAAGTTACAAATGCGTTTCTGGAAGAAAAACAGGACGGGGGGTGTTCGAGAGGGAATCGCTGGACTTTTGACCCGCCCCTGCCACCGTCCTTTATCAGCGGAGTCGCTCAACGACCCGTTACAGACATTGTTCCCCTCAGTCTGATCGCTGAAAAGGGGTCATTCAAATTAACCAGATTGCCTGTCAACTCAGTCGTTGCGCGCGTGCTTAGACCGCCGTGAGACGGCCGTTCCGCCCCGCCCTTTGCAGACCCGCCTCACCCGGCGACCAACGCCCTAAGGATCTCGCGCACCCAGCGATGGCCGGTGTGTCCGTGACTGCGCTCATGCCACAGCATGCCCACCTCGAAGCCCGGAACGGAAATCGGGCATTCTACGATCCGCAATGCATCGGTGTGATCGCGCACAAGCCGTTGCGGCACTAGAGCAACGAGGTCGGAGCGGGACACGATATCCAGCACAAACAGGAAGGAGGCCGCGGACAGCACCACGTTGCGCCGAAGGCCTAGGGCCGCCAACGCGTCGTCCACGGGCGTGACGAAGTCGCCGCCGCGTAGCGACACGATGACATGCTCAAGCTGCGCGAACTGCAAAACCGTGAGCTTTCGTCGCAGCTTGGGATGGTCGCGGCGGCCTATCATCACGTAGCGTTCGTTAAACAGGTGGCGGCTGCGCAGGCCAGTCGGGGCGTCACTGGGCGTCATAAACGCGAGGTCGACCTCGCCGTGAGCCATTTGCGTTGGCAGTTGCGGAACGTCCAGCATACGCAACGCTATCCGCACACCAGGCGCCTGTTGTCGAAGCTCCAGGAGTAGCGGCTGCACAAGCGCAGCCTGTAGATAGTCGGTGCAGGCGATAGCCATAGTTAGTTGCGCCCGCGCGGGATCGAAATGGCCATGCTGGATCACCGTTGCACGCAATTGATCAAGCGCATTGCACAAGGGCGCCAGCAGTTCGTCGGCTTTCGCCGTGGGAGTCATGCCGCGTTGCGCCGGGATCAGCAACGGGTCACCAAACAGGTCGCGCAAGCGTGCGAGCTGCGCACTTACCGCTGGTTGGCTAAGGTGTAGGCGGCGGGCAGCGCGCGTCACGTTTTGCTCTGCGAGCAAGGCTTCGAGGGTGACCAACAGGTTCAGGTCTATGCGTTTGGTATCCATGGCATGGATAGTAGAGCAAGAGATTGACGATTTCACTCTATAGCATTTTTTGTCCAGACTGCACATGTCGGCGCGCGTGTTGCGTGCCTGTATGGAGAGTCTCATGACGCCTTTTGCACCATTGCCCTTGATCACCGTCGCTGGCGCCTCCAGCAAGCAAGGCCGCAGCGTGGCCTGCGCCCTGCTGGATAGCGGTCGCTACCGCGTGCGCGCTCTCGCACGAAGTGCAGATAGCGCACCCATGCGCGAACTGGCCCAGCGCGGCGCCGAGATCGTCATCGCGCCGTTGGAGGCGGGTCGCCAAGCCGAGCTTGCCGCGGCTATGCGCGGCTCGTACGGTGCCTTCCTGATGACACCGCCAATAGCGCCCGTGCCGCCGCCGGGCCGCCCCGAATTGGCGCTGGGGCTCGAGTTGGCTGATGCGGCGCTCGCCGCGGGCGTGGAGCATATTGTCTGGAGCAGCCTCGAAAACGTTGAGGCTCGCACGGGGGGCACCCTGTGGGCGCCACACTTCACCGAAAAGGCCTTGGTGGAGGCATACTTGCGCACGCTGCCGCTGCGCAGCTCCTTCATCCAGCTCGCTTTTTTCTACAGCAACTTCCTTGAGTACTACGTACCACGGCCGGAAACCGACGACAGCCTCAGCTTCGCCGTCTATCTGCCGCCAGATACGCCCGTGCCATTTGTCGATCCGCTGACCGCAACCGGTCCCGCGGTTCTGGCGCAATTTGACGAGCCGGAGTCTTATTCCGGCCAAACCCTGCCGGTGATCGGTGAGGTCCTGACCGCGCGCGAGATTGTGGACACCTTCGTCCGCGTAACAGGCCGGCGTGCGCACTACGCCTCAGCGTATACGCGCGAGGAATTACTACGTCACTTTCCCGCGTTCGGTGCCGATGAGTGGCTGGTGCGCGAACTTGTGGGAATGGTTACCTATGCGGTCGAATACGGGTACTACGCGCCAGAACGAGACTTGACGTGGAGCCGGCGAAACGATCCCGACGCACTGACATGGGAAGGTTTTCTGCGGCGCAGTGGTTGGCGTGGAGAACTCACCAGCTTCCGGGTTGCAACGGGTTTATAGACGATTACGCACGCGGTCGACTAAAAGGCCGTCTGGCTCGGAGGGCTTATCAACATACGCCCTTCCGAGGTAAAGCTCGACCAGTATTTCTTATCGCAAAAAAATGCTCCACGGCTCCGGCGGCGAAATGGGCCGCGGTGCAGGAAGTTGACATCTGGCCGGCGTCCTTCCGGGTTCCTGTAAAGCGAGCAGGAACCCCGAAAGCGGTCAACTATGACCGACCGCTGTTGGCCGACCACGGACCGATGGTTGAGCCACTGACGACGAACTCGAACGCGCCAAGTTGATGCGGCGCCTATGCGCCGCGGCACGCGCACGAGACGCCAGACGAACGCGCGAACGCGTTGCCCGCGATGGTCGACAGGCAGCCGGAAGCTGGCGCGATGGCGCCGTTCGTCGACGGTGTCATCTGACGTTGATCGAGCGACGGCAGATCAGAACCGGCAGCGGCGCGCCAGATCGAGCGCTGGTCGCTTCCGGGCGGCTTTGTCTATGCGTCGGCAGCGGCGAGCGGCCGCAAAGCCGCCAGCGAGCGTTCTGGCGAACCGTCTTTTCGGTCGTCCAGAAACGACAAAACCCGCCACGCGGGCGGGTTCGTACAGGTTGCGGCCGCCACGTCGGGCGGGGTTCGCTCGTTCAGGCTGCGACGTTCAGATTGAGCGGCGTCACGTTGCTGTCGACGGCTCGCCCGTGCAGGTAGTTCGTCCATTGCTCCAGCAGGCGCGCGCGGCGCAGATACATCGAATCGCGTTGATACGCCGCCGCCGTCTGGCCTTTCGGGCGGTGCGCCAGCTGACGCTCGCCAAGGCGGCCATCGTAGCCCTTGGCATCGACCCATCCGCGAAAACACGCGCGACATCCGTGCGGGACAGGCGTGCGCCCGTCCGTGTCCGACGCGACGCCCGTCTCGCGAAAGAAGTCCTGTAACGGGACATCGGGCATGGCGTTCGTGCCGAACGTGTTCGGAAAGACATACGTCTCGTGCAGTCCGGTTTCGCGCATCGCGCGCAGCAACGCGACGACCTCGGGCACGAGCGGAACGTCGTGCTGGATGCGGCCTTTCATCCGCTCGCCGGGTATCAGCCAGCGGCCAGCGTCGAGATCGAATTCGTCCCACGTCGCCTCGCGTACCTCGTTCGGACGCACCGCCGTATGCAGCAGCACGAACGCACAGGCGCGCACGATATCGGTCGGCTCGACGCCCGACAGGTGATCTCGCACGAACGCGGGCGCGTCGGCGTGAGGCAGCGCCGGCTGGTGCTTCGACTGATGCGGGCCACTCTTGCGGCTTGGCATCAGTTTGCGCGCGCTCGGTACCGGGTTGCTCACGACGTGCTCGGGCCATTGCGCAACCGCGTGGTCCATCGTCTGCGAAGCGCGCTGCAGTACGTCCGCGGCGACCTTCGGATATTCGCCCCACGCCACCGCCAGCGCCTGGGCAAAATCGCGCGGCTTCAGGTCATCGATGCGGCGCTCGAGCAGCGGCGCAAGATGACGCTTCACGCTGCTGATCCACGCTCGCGCGTTCGCATCGTCGGGATGCTTCCAGCCGGACTTCAGCTGTTTGTGCTTCGCCTCGGCGGCCTGCCCGAAGGTCGGGATTGTCGCGTCGCGCGCCGCCGCCTTCTCGCGATCGCGTTCCTCGATCGGGTCGCGTCCCGCTTCGACCAGTTTGCGCATCGCCTGTGCCAGTTCGCGCGCCTCGGCCAGCGTGACAGTCGCCAGCGTTCCGAGACCCATCGTTCGCCGTGCGAGGTTTCCCTTTTTGTTGCGATGCACGGGCGATACGTAGCGGAACATCCACTTCGCGCCGTCCGCGGTGCCTTCGGCGATCAGGCCGGACGTAACCGAATCGGTGACCTGCTCGGCGGGTTTCAGGGCCTTCACGGCGACTGTCGTAAGTTTTGGCATTTTGGTTTTCTCTCGGTCGATGGCTAGCCACGCAGCCAGCCATCCGGACGATGCTTGGCGCGGAAATCTGCGGAGCAGTAATGCACGTAAAGCATTGATTATACGCGGTTTATAGCCGTTTTAACGGAGAGCGCCGGAACGCTACGAACGAGCGCCAGAATTTCAGACCAACATCCTCGCGTTGAACGCGGCGGTCGAAGCGGCGCGCGCCGGCGAGCAGGGACGCGGCTTCGCGGTGGTGGCCTCGGAAGTGCGCAGCCTCGCGCAGCGGTCGGGCGCCGCGGCCACGGAGATCAAGGAACTGATCGGCGAATCGACGGCGCTCGTCGAGGAGGCCGAAGCCGCGGCGAAGTCGCTGGAAGAGCACGCGGTGGCGCTGCGTGATGCAGTGGCGGTGTTTCGGCTCGACGCAAAGGCGGCGTAGGCGGGACCGTGGCTCACGCGGCCCGGTGCAGAGGCGCCACAGCCGCGCAAAGTGCGCTTCGGCGATGACCGACCCGGTCCGTCGCCTCAGTGACTCGTACCCAGATAAGCGACCTTCACCGACGGATCGTTGCGCAATTGCAGCGCCAGCCCGTGCGCGGCGATCCGGCCGTTTTCCAGCACGTAGCAATAATCGGCCACATTGAGTGCCGACGCGGCGAACTGCTCGACCAGCAGCATCGTCACGCCCTGTCCCTTCAGGTTCTCGATGATGCGAAACACCTCATCGACAAGAATTGGCGCGAGCCCCATCGACGGTTCGTCGAGCAGCACCAGTTCCGGGTTCAGCATGATCGCGCGCGCCATCGCCAGCATCTGCTGCTCGCCGCCGGAGAGCGTGCCGGCCAGTTGGTGGCGCCGTTCCTTCAGACGCGGAAACAGTTCGATCGCGCGCCCCAGATCGGCGTTCACATCGCCGCGCGGCCGCGCCCACGTGAGGCGCGCAAAGGCGCCCAGAATCAGGTTGTCGGTCACGTCTGACGCAGGCGAAATTCGTGTGCGTCGGATGCTGCTTCGAGGACAACGCCGGTGTGGTCGGCGCGATCAATGTTTTGGCGCGGGGACGCCGCGTTGCAGCCTGTGGAGAGCCGGTGCAGTCAGGCCGCTCTGTGAAGCAGGAACCCGCCGAGGCGATCTGAGACTGTCCATTGTTTCAGTCGCTGTAGGAATCCCCTGCCGCCTTTAGGCAGGGGAGGATGTCAACGATAGCATGTCTGTTCCTGTGAGTCTCGTGGGTCCCGAAGGAGGCCTAGACGGCGTCAAACAGCACGGCCGGCGTGCACGCTCTGTTTGTCGCTAGCCTTACGGCGGCGATAGCTCTCAACGTTCAGTTCGAAGATCATCGAGTGATGCACGAGCCGGTCGATAGCGATGATCGTCATGCCGGGGTCGGGGAAGACATCGTTCCAGCCCGAGAAGGGTTGGTTGGTATTACAACGAATCTGAACTTCGCCGAATGGTCGAGGGTGTCCGGCGACGCGAAGATGACGACGGCGTTGCTGGATCGGCTGACGCACCACTACCACATCGTCGAGAACGGCAACGAAAGCTATCGTTTCCGGCATAGCAGCGCCAGTGCAAAGAAACGCATCCGGTCGCGCGAACATTGATGACACATTTGACGCGCTGAATCCCCGCGCCGGGTTTCGTCAACTTGCCATGCAGCTCAGCGGAGGAGCCCAGTGCTGCATTGCGAAAATGAGGTGTCCATATTCATGGCTATCTCGGTGGGTCTGATTGACCAACCGAGGAACAGGCACCATGCGCGCGCCGCCATTGCCTAAACTGAAGTTTGTACGCACTGCGCTGAGTGTGCCGTGTCGCTCGCGCACGTGAACTCCGGCACGTCTTCGGTATGTGAAAGAACATCGGGGCGGACATGAGGACGGCTGCCAGTTTTCATCCGCAATGGAAAGTCATGATCGACCATCGCGCCGTCGTGCCGCTGCTATGAATCTGGATTTTCGGCAGGCCGTATCCGGCGACTCGGAATGGCTATATGACACGTACCAGCGAACGATGAAGGGTTTTGTTACCTCAGCGCACGGCTGGGATGAGGACTTGCAACGAGCGGGGTTTGCAAAAAGCCTTCGCCAGGGTTCTTGTCAGATAGTTATGCGGGACGGCAACCGATGCGGGTTTGTTCACTGGGACGTCGAACCAGATCTCGTATGGCTGAGGATGCTTTGCATCGTGCCCGGGATGCAAAACAAGTCGATCGGCAGTGAAGCGCTTGCCAACGTCAGGTCGTTGTCCAGTTGCTTGCAAAAACCGCTGTACTTGCATGTCTTCGTATGCAACCAGGTGGCCTATAAGTGGTACAGGCGAATTGGTTTTGTCGAAATCGAGAACGATGGCAAGGTCTCTACATTGGTGCTTGCTCCGTCGTTGTCATCGGGTCATGTGGCGTAACACGTAGCTTTCCAGGAGCCCTGGTGCAAATAGGCGGTCTGGAAGAAAAGGCTCATCTAGAAAGGGATTCCTTATCGCGTAGACAGGATAGCGTTCCAGACGGCTGGCGCAGCGGCATCTTTGAGGTTGAAGTGACGGCCTGAGAATAGCTTGTCCGTGCTCTTCGCTTTGCTCATTGCTGGTTGACGAATTCAGGGAGCAACACTTTATTCGATTCATCCATACTGGTTTGCATCATGAGCCTGCTTGGGAGGATTTTTGAGGTTCGTCCGAGTGCCGGATGCCTCAACAGGCGTTCGCTCAAATATCGCGAGAACCGGATCACGTCTGTGTACCCAAATCAGTCAGAAAGTCCCTGGCGCGCTCTGACAGGTTAGGTGCAAGAGTCAGGGTTTGGGCGGCTGCTGCACCAACCCGTGTACGTGCGGTCTTCTCCAGTTCATTTGCAGCTGTCATCAACCAGTCTGGAAACCGCTCCGTCAGCGCATCAATCAGCGCTGCGGCCTGCCGTCGGTCCTTCTCCGCCTTAAGAGCGCGCGACGGGTCGCGAAGCGTGCTTACGATAAGCTTGTGAAGAGCAAATCTCGCAGGGTCCGGCAGCATGACGGGGACCACATGTTCCTTCCCGAGGATAAAGCCGCGCGACGGATTCGATACCAGATACGCGAAGTACGGGAGCCCGGTCGCGTGTGCGCGCAACTGGGGAATGGCTTTCGTCTCGTACGCCTCGGTACCCGGTACGAGCAAGTCGACCTTTAAGGGCTGTCCACGAGCCTTGAATGAGGTTGAAGGCTTTCGCGAGTCGAGTTCCGGCACCTCGAGAAAGGGAATGCCGCTGTCACGCAGGACGTCGAGAAAGCTGCGGTCTTCCGGGATCGCCACCGTAATAGAGCCCGCGCTTCCGATGTCGATATCCTCGGTCCTGTAGTTTGCGGAAAGACGAACGCCGAGACCGTTCAGGAGCGCGCCAAACGCGTGAGAGCCGACGAGCACCCCACCGTGACTGAAGATGCCAGCGTTAAAGAGCGTTGCGATAGTCAGCGCCGATGAATTGTCGGCGGCAGCAAAGCCTGCCTTACGCAAAACCTGGGCGTCAGTGGCAAGCATACGCATCTCCGCGCTCTCGAGCATTTTCGCCTCAAGCGCGGCGTCGGTAGCCGGTTCGCCAGTACGGCCCAGCGAGGTTTCCTTGTGCTTTCCTGAAGCGAGATACACCCGCCAATAGGTGTAGGTCTTCCCGTCGACTGTCTTTTGTGCAGCAGAGCCCGGGGAATGCAACGGAATGAGCTGTTGCGCACTGGCCCGTTCGGTGACCGAGGAATACAGCGTTTGCAGTGCTTCGTTATGGAGATTGGCCATATGGCTGCTCCTTATACCCTATTACTGGATCGTAGGGTATAAGTGGCGGCGTGTCAAATTTATACCTTGCTATTGCGTTGCGAGGTATAACCTCCATCGCTGCTTCGGCCAGATCAGATCATCATGTGAAAGATGTCCGAGATTGCGCAGTGGGCGAACATGTTGTTGGCATATATGCGCATGAACACAACAAATGGAGTCAGCACGGCACGCGACGTGGGTGCCGCGTGGGCGTGATCGCACGGAGCGACTCACCCGACGGACGCCGTGCAAGACGGGGCCGCCGGTCAACGAGAGTTTATTCGACGCTACGTCTACGCAAAGCCTCGCGGATTCGTCGATTGCCAGCGCCAATGATCCGCGCACATCCGCTCGATGCCGAACTCAGCGCGCCAGCCGATGATTTTCTCCGCCGCAGCAGGATCGGCAAAACACGAAGCCACATCGCCCGGACGGCGCGCAACGATCTCGTACGGCACCGGCTTGCCGGATGCCTTCTCGAACGAGCGCACCACGTCGAGCACGCTATAGCCCTGGCCCGTGCCGAGATTGACGACGAAGCTCGCATCGCGCTCGACGAGCGCATCGAGCGCGGCGAGATGCCCGCGCGCGAGATCGACCACGTGGATGTAGTCGCGCACGCCGGTGCCGTCGGGCGTCTCGTAGTCGCCGCCGAACACGCGCAGCTTGTCGAGCTTGCCGACCGCGACCTGGGCGACGTACGGCATCAGGTTGTTCGGAATGCCGGCCGGATCTTCGCCGATCAGGCCACTTTCATGCGCGCCGACCGGATTGAAGTAGCGCAGCGTCGCGATGCGCCACGATGGGTCCGACACTTCGAGATCGCGCAGGATCTGCTCGGCGATCAGCTTCGATTGACCATACGGATTGGTCGCCGACAGCGGGAACGATTCGTCGATAGGCGAGCTCTTCGGCACGCCGTACACCGTTGCCGACGAACTGAACACGAACTGCTTGACGTTGCGATCGCGCATCACGCCGAGTAGCGTCAGCAGGCTGCCGACGTTGTTCGCGTAGTACTCGATCGGCTTCGCGACCGACTCGCCGACCGCTTTCAGCGCCGCGAAATGGATCGCGCCGGTGATCGGATGCGCATCGAAAATCCGCTGCAGCGCGGCTGCGTCGCGCGCGTCGTCGTCGTAGAAGCTCATCGCACGGCCGGTGATTTTCTCGACGCGCCGCAACGCTTCGCGCTTGCTGTTCACGAGGTTGTCGATCACCACGACGTCGTAGCCGCCGTTCAGCAGTTCGACGCAGGTGTGCGAGCCGATGAAACCCGCGCCGCCCGTTACCAGAATCGTGCCCTTCGTGGTCATGCTGTTGCTCCCATTAAAGTAAAACACCCGTGATTTTTTGCACCAGGTCTTTATAGGTTTCGACGACCATGTGTTCGTCGAATTCGGTCGCGACTTTCTGCCGGCCGCGTTCCGCCATCGCGCGCCGCTCCGCGCCGCTCATGTCGAGCATGCGTGCGAGACTCGCGGCAAGGCTCTGCGCATTGCGCGCTTCGCACAACAAGCCGTTGACGCCGTCGGCCACCACCTCGCGGCAGCCGGGCACGTCGGTCGCGACGATCGGCCGGCCCATCGCCGACGCTTCCATCAGCGTGCGCGGCACGCCTTCGCGATACGACGGCAGCACCACGCAATCGGCATCGGCGATGAACGGCCGCACGTCGTGCGCCTCGCCCAGATATTCGATCACGCCTTCCTGTTCCCACGCGGCGACTTCCTCGCGCGTGATCGCGCTCGGATTGTCGACGCCGACCGGCCCGAGCAGCTGAAAGCGCGCGTGGCGGTAGCGCGCGCGCAATTGCCGCGCGGCCTCGACGTATTCGCCGACGCCTTTGTCCCACAGCAGCCGCCCGATCAGCACGAAGCGAAACTCCGCGCGCTCGCGCAGTGGCGTGAACGCGAACTGCTCGAGATCGACGCCCTCGCCGTGCAACAGCCGCGCGCGCTCCGGATGCACGAGCAGCTTGCCGTCGATGAACGCGGCCTGATCGTCGCGATTCAGGAACCACACTTCATGCGGAAAGCGGAACGCGAAACGATACAGCCTTTTGGCGATCTGCGCGGCGCGGCTGTGCTGGATGAACACGTAGCCGAGCCCGGTGGTGACCGCCACCGACTGCACGCCAGCCAGCTTCGCCGCGATCGAGCCGTAGATGTTCGGCTTGATCGTGTAGTGAAACACGACATGCGGACGGATGGTCCTGTACTGCCGATACAGCGCGACGAGCGTGCGCAGATCTTCGCCCGGACTCGTGCCTTTCGAGGCCATCGGCAGCTCGATGCAACGGCAGCCCATCGCGGCGAGCAACTCGAACGTGCGGTCGCGCGGCGCGAGCACCGTCACGTCGACGCCGCGCCCGATCAGCGTGCGGATCAGCCCTTGCCGATAGGTATAGATTGCCCAGGCCGTGTTGCAAACGAGTGTAATGCGTAGCGCGGGCGTCGACTTGAAAGAGGGCTTCATGCGAAGAAATGCCGGGCGTTGAATGAAGTGTGGACCATTGATACGAAGACAGCGCCCTACGATGCGGCGCGAACCTCAGCGAATGAAGCGACAGCGGCAACGACAACGACAGCAGCAACGACAGCGCTCACACGCGGCGCGACTCAACGGTTCGCGCGCGGCGTGAGCAGCGCGCGCTTGACCCGCTGTAACGTGCGATAAGGCAGCATCAGATGCAACAGATTCTTCGCGAGGCCCAACCAGTCGTAAGGATTGGCCACGTTGAAGTAGCGCAACTGCAAACGCAGCGTCGAACCGATCTGCCGGCGCCGTTTCGTCGCGCTGATGCCGCCTTCGTTCAGCTCATAGAAAAGGCCGAGTTCCGGCAGATTCGCGCAGTCATAGCGTTCCATCAGACGTACGAACAGATCGAGGTCCTCCGCCGAACGATACGCGGCGCGGTAGTTGCCGACTGTGCGGACGGCATCGATACGCAGCATCATCGACGGATGCGCGAGGCACGAGCGGAAAAAGCGCTGGCGCCGGATCACGTTCGGCTCGGCCGGCGGCGTCAGCATGAAAAGCGCCTCGCCCGCGCGCGTGACGACCTGGGTCCACATGCCGAGGCCCGCCACGTTCGGATGCGCTTGCATGAACGCGCGCTGCTTCGCGAGCCGCTGCGGCACCGCGCGATCGCCCGCGTCGATGCGCGCCGCATAGCGAAAGCCGCGCTGCGCGAGCGCGTCGATGCCGGTTCGCAGCGCACGCTCGATGCCCCCGTTCTGCGCCATGCGCAGCACTTCGATCTTCAGGTTCGGCAGCGTGGGCGCGACGATCGGCGGCGTGCTGCCGTCATCGACGATCAGTACGTGCACCAGCGCACTTTCTTCGAACGACGCGAGCGTAGAATCGACGTCCGCCTGACCGTTATAGGCGGGTATCAGCACCGCGACGTCGTCGAGCGTGGTTTGCGCGGTGGCGGATGAATTCGTCATGGGCGCAATTTGAAACGGATGTAATAAAGATTGACCGAGGCGGCCGCCAGATAGCCGGCCGCGAGGCCGACGAGCGCGCCATACGCGCCGAGCCGCGGGATCGCCAGCAGATTGACCGCGAACGCGACGGCGAGCGCGAGCAGCCACTTGGCGAGCAACACGAACTTGGCCTGATATTTGAGCACGACCAGATTGCCGATCGCCTCGACGCCGGCGGGCACCGACAGCCACACGGCCCAGCGGAAGATTTCGATCGCGCCTTCGAAGTCCGGCCCGAACACACGGCGGATGATGAAGCCCGCGAGCAGATCGAGCACGAACGCGCCGCACACCATCAGCACGGCGGTCAGCGCGGTGAGCCGCCACATGTTGCGGCGTAGTTGCGCGATGCCTTGCACGCGGTAGACGAATGCGGGCGCAATGGTTTGCGCGAGCATCAGCGCGAGCGTGATCCAGTTTTCATTCAACTGCTGGGCGGCCGAGTAGCGACCGAGGTCGGCGAACGAAATCGCGCGCTCGAGCATCAGCCGGTCCAGTTTCAGAAATAGATACATACAGATGAGCCCGAGCCAGAACACGGTGCCCGCGCTCGCGAAGTGCCTGAAGAGCGAACGTTCGACATGCCAGCCCAGCTTGCCGCCATGCCGGCGCATGAAGTAGAGCAACAGCACCGTGCCGATCGCCGCCGATTCGAGCGCCCACAGCCAGCCGAAACGCGCGGGCGCGGCCGTCGCGCGCACCAGCAGATAGACGAGAGCCGCCTTGATCACCGCGGTGCTCATGCTGGTCAGCAATTGCGGCTTGCTGTAGGTCATGCTTTGCAGCCACGCGTTGATCACGCCGACGAACGGCTCGCGAAACAGCATCGTCACCGCGAGGCCGGCGAGCATCGCACCGACGAGCGGTTCGAAGAAGTGCAGCGCAATGCCGAGCCACGTGCTAAGTGAGCAGCAGCGCAACGGCCGAGACGGAGATGCGCAACGCGAACGCGCTGCCGAGGACGGTGCCGAGTTGTTCGGGCGGCCGGTTGACGATGGTCGGTACGAGGATTTCCGCGCCGCAGACCCAGGTGATCGGCGACAGCACCAGCAGCAGCGTATTCGCGTACTGCCATTTGCCGAACGTTTCGGGCCCGAAGTAACGCGCGAGCATGCCGCTGATCACGATTGCGACGCCGATCTGCGTGAGCCGCTCGAGACCCAGCCAGACGATGTTCGTAAACGCTCGGGTGACGTCGGGATTGGCGAAGCGCTTGACCGTCAGCATCCGTTGGCCGCTCGCCGCTGCGCGTCGGTCAAGCCGCCTCGCACGGCCATGCATGCGGCGCTATGCGCATTCGCCCGCCCGGCCGGCAGCCACGGCAACTTTACAAATGGAGGGCGTCTAAGCATTAGAATGGCGGTATTCAGGCTGGTCAGAAAAACGCAATTATAAGTTGGAACCGGACCGCTTCCGGCAAGGGCGCATCGAGGCGCGGTAACAGGTGTTTTTAACGTGAGTATTACCGTGGTTTTTAACGCGAATTTTTACCGCGTTTTTTACCGGCGATTGTTACCGGTCGAGGTCGGTGCGCAGGTCAAAATTTTCCATTGCACGCAAGTGAGCCAACATGATCTCCAAATCCATTTTCAAGGCGTATGACATTCGTGGCGTCATTGGCAAGACGCTCGACGCCGACGCCGCGCATTCCATCGGTCGCGCATTCGGCAGCGAAGTGCGCGCGCAGGGCGGCGACGCGGTCGTGGTCGCGCGCGACGGACGCCTGTCGGGCCCCGAGCTGATCGGGGCGCTGTCCGACGGCCTGCGTGCGGCCGGCGTCGATGTCGTGAACGTGGGCATGGTGCCCACGCCGGTCGGCTACTTCGCGGCGAGCGTACCGTTGAAACTGGCGGGCGGCGAGCGGCGCGTCGACTCGTGCATCGTCGTGACGGGTAGCCATAATCCGCCGGACTACAACGGCTTCAAGATGGTGCTGCGCGGCGCGGCCATTTACGGCGAGCAGATTCTCGCGCTGCATCAGCGCATCGTCGACGAGAACTTCGCCGACGGCAGCGGCAGCTACGCCGAGTACGACATCGCCGACGCGTATCTCGAGCGCATCGCGAGCGACGTGAAGCTCGCGCGTCCGATCAAGATCGTCGTCGATACCGGCAACGGCGTGGCCGGCGAGCTCGCGCCGAAGCTGTTCAGGAAGCTCGGCTGCGAACTCGTCGAACTGTTCACCGAAGTCGACGGCAACTTCCCGAATCACCACCCGGACCCGGCGCACCCGGAGAACCTCGAAGACGTGATTCGCGCGCTGAAGGAAACGGATGCGGAAATCGGCTTCGCGTTCGACGGCGACGGCGACCGCCTCGGCGTCGTCACCAAAGACGGCCAGATCATCTACCCGGACCGTCAGCTGATGCTGTTCGCCGAAGAAGTGCTGTCGCGCAACAAGGGCGCGCAGATCATTTACGACGTGAAGTGCACGCGCAATCTCGCGAAGTGGGTCAAGGACAAGGGCGGCGAGCCGCTGATGTGGAAGACCGGCCACTCGCTCGTGAAGGCGAAGCTGCGGGAAACCGGCGCGCCGCTGGCTGGCGAAATGAGCGGCCACGTGTTCTTCAAGGACCGCTGGTATGGTTTCGACGACGGCCTGTACACGGGGGCGCGTCTGCTCGAGATCCTCACGCGTGTCGCCGACCCGAGCAAGCTGCTGAACTCGCTGCCGAACTCGCACTCCACGCCCGAGCTGCAGCTGAAACTCGAGGAAGGCGAGAACTTCGAGCTGATCGCGCGTATGCAGCAGAACGCGAAGTTCACCGGCGCGGACAACGTCGTGAAGATCGACGGTCTGCGCGTCGAGTATCCGGACGGCTTCGGCCTCGCGCGTTCGTCGAACACGACGCCGGTCGTGGTGATGCGTTTCGAGGCCGACAACGACGCGGCGCTCAAACGCATCCAGGACGACTTCCGCCGCGTGATTCTCGCGGAGAAGGCCGATGCGAAACTGCCGTTCTGACGGCTGATGCGGCGCGGCGCTTCGAGGTTCGTTAAGACGGCTCGAAGCGTCGCCCCTACCGAACGCGGCGCGGGTTGCCTTACCGCGCCGCGTTTTTCATGTCTTTCATGGACGGCGCGCTAGAATTGCGGTCCTTTCAACGCATCTTCGAGCCGGATAGCCGGTTTTCTCACTCTTGAGCGCGCAAAAGATACTGATCGTGAGGGTGTCGTCGCTGGGCGACGTCGTTCACAACATGCCCGTGATCGCCGACATCCGGCGCCGCCATCCCGACGCGCAGATCGACTGGCTCGTCGAGGAAAGCTTCGTCGGGCTCGTGGAACTCGTGAGCGGCGTGCGGCGCGCGATTCCGGTGTCGCTGCGGCGCTGGCGCAAGCGCATCCTGTCCGTCGACAACTGGCGCGAGATCGGCGCGTTTCGCCGCGCGCTCGCCGCCGAGCACTACGATCTGGTGATCGACTGCCAGGGCCTCATCAAGACCGCGTGGCTCGCGAACATGGCGCGCGGACCGCTCGTCGGCCTCGGCAACCGTACCGAAGGCGCCGGCTACGAATGGCCGGTGCGCTTTTTCTACGGGCGGCGCGTGCCGATCGCGCCGCGCACGCACGTGGTCGAACGCACGCGTCAACTGGTGGCCGCGGCGCTGAACGATCCGCCGCCGCAACCTACCGACGACATCGACTTCGGTCTCGACACGGGCCGTGCCGCGCTCGCGCTGTCGCAGGCGAATCTGAATCTGCCGGTGCCGTACGTGGTGTTCGTGCACGCGACTTCGCGCGCCGACAAGCAGTGGCCCGATGCCGCGTGGATCGAACTCGGGCAGGCGCTGGTGCGGCGCGGCGCGTCGATCGTGCTGCCGTGGGGCAGCGACGCCGAGCGCGCGACCAGCGAGCGGCTCGCGAAGGAGTTCGGCGCGGCCGCGATCGTGCCACCGAAGCTGTCGCTGCCGGCGGTGGTGGGGCTGATCGATGGCGCGGCCGCGACGGTCGGGGTTGACACAGGTCTGGTCCATATCGCGGCGGCGCTGAAGCGGCCCACGGTCGAGTTGTACAATTTCTCGACCGCGTGGCGCACCGGCGGCTACTGGTCGCCGAACGTCGTCAATCTCGGCGCGGCGGGGCAGCCGCCTACGCTGCAGCAGGTGAAGTCGGTGCTTGCCGGCTTCGGGCTGTTGTAACCCGGGCCGGCCGGCATCAGCACCTGCTGCATCCTGTCGGTGCGCTTCGCCTTGCGCACCCTCCGTTCCAAAGGGCGACCATGAACGAAACCCAGATCATCGAAGTAGCGAACGCCGACTGGCACGGCTGCAACCTGTCCGTGCCTCGAGAGACGCTGCTCGCCGGCGTCGAGCGCGGCAAGGTGCTGTACTTCCCGAACCTGCGCTTCGCGATCGACGGTGGCGAGCAGGCGCTGCTCGACCCGGCGCTCGCCGATCCGAACCGCAAGAACATCAGCCTCGAACCGAACGGCGGCGCGCTGCATGGCGTGGCCGGCGATGCGGTCACGCAATCGGCGGTGCGCGCGTTGATCGCGCGTTATCAGGCGAATGCGCGCACGCTCGTCGACGGGCTCTTTCCCGAGTACAGCGGCAAGCTGCGGGTCGCGCCGACGAGCCTGCGGCTGCATCAGGTCGAGACTCGCGAAACCTCGTGGCGCAAGGACGATAGCCGTCTGCACGTCGACGCGTTTCCGTCGCGGCCGAATTACGGCGAGCGCATCCTGCGCGTGTTCACCAACGTCAATCCGCATGGCGTGCCGCGCGTATGGCGCGTCGGCGAGCCGTTCGAGGATATGGCGCAGCGCTTCCTGCCGCGTATCAAGCCGCAGATGCCCGGCTCCGCGTGGCTGCTGAACCTGCTGCACGTGACCAAATCGCTGCGCAGCGAATACGATCATCTGATGCTCAGTCTGCACGACGGCATGAAGGCCGACCTCGACTATCAGAAGACGAGCCCGCAACAGACCATGCCGTTTCCACCGGGCAGCGTGTGGGTGTGCTTCTCCGACCAGACCTCGCATGCGGTGATGTCCGGCCAGTTCATGCTGGAGCAGACTTTCTTCCTGCCAGTGAAGGCGATGGCGCAGCCGGAATGCGCGCCGCTCGGCATTCTCGAGCGCCTGAAGGGCAGGGTGCTGGTTTGAGCGCGGCGGCCGATTCGAGGGCCGGGCAGACGCCGGCCCGCATCGCGCGCGTGAGCGCGCTGCGCTTTCCGAATCACACGGGGCGCCGATGCTAAGGGCGATCTATCGCGCGCTCTGGTGGCTCATCGCGCCGCTTGCGGTGCTGCGTCTGTTGATCCGTTCGCGTAAGGAGCGCGGTTATCGCCAGCATATCGGCGAGCGCTTCGGTTATTCGCGCGGGCGCTTGTTGGAGGACAGCGCGCCGTTGATCTGGGTGCATGCGGTGTCGGTCGGCGAGACGCGCGCCGCGCAGCCGCTGATCGATGCGCTGATGAAGGCGCGCCCGGACGCGCGCATTCTGCTTACGCACATGACGCCGAGCGGCCGCGCGACCGGCATCGAGATTTTCGGCGACCGCGTGTTGCGCAGTTATCTACCGTACGACATGCCGCATGCGGTACGGCGCTTCTTGCGCGGGTGGCGGCCGTCGCTCGGTCTCGTGATGGAAACCGAGGTGTGGCCGACCCTGATCGACGAGTGCCGTCGCGCCGACGTGCCGCTCGTGCTGACCAACGCGCGGATGTCGGCACGTTCGTTCAAGCGCGCGGCGAAATTCGGCGGTGCGACGAAGGACGTGTTCGGCGGCTTCGCGCGCGTGCTCGCGCAGAGTCCGTCCGATGCCGAGCGGTTGACCTCGCTCGGCGCGCGCAATGTCGCGGTGCTCGGCAATCTGAAGTTCGACATGAGCACGCCGCCCGAACTCGCGGCCCGCGGCCACGCGTGGCGCGCGGCGATCGGCACGCGGCCCGTGTGGGTCGCGGCGAGCACGCGCGAGGGCGAAGAAGCGCTCGTGCTCGAGGCGTTCGCGGCGCTCGGCATCGACGATGCGCTGCTGATTCTAGTGCCGCGTCATCCGCAGCGCTTCAATGAAGTCGCGGCGCTCGTCGAGAAAGCGGGGTTGCGGCTCGAACGGCGATCGAGTTGGGCGCCCGATGCGAAGGTCGCGTCGGCGGCGCGCACCGCTGACGATGGCGTGGCGCCGCTGCCTCGCGACGTGAACGTGCTGCTCGGCGATTCGATGGGCGAGTTGGGCGCTTACTACGCGGCGTCGGATCTTGCGTTTATCGGCGGCAGTCTGTTGCCGCTTGGCGGACAGAACCTGATCGAAGCGTGCGCGGTCGGCGTGCCGGTGCTGATCGGGCCGCACGTTTTCAACTTCACGCAAGCCACCGCCGATGCGGTCGCGGCCGGTGCCGCCGTGCGGGTGCAGGACCCGGCCGATCTGGCGCGCGCGCTGCGCGAGCTGTTCGGCGACAAGTCGCGGCGGCTCGCGATGGGCGGCGCGGCTGCCGCGTTTGCGGCGAGGCATCGCGGGGCGACGGCGAGGACGGTGGATGTGTTGGCGGCGTTGTTGCCGGAGTAGGGTTCGGCGGATGACGTGCAACGCGGCGTGGTGCTTCGTCGGATGACGCGGAAAGTGCAGACCGTGCTGGTTAATGTGAACGCGCTGCCGCAGGTAGTGAAAAAATCTGGGTAGCGCTCGAAAAGAAGCGCCCCGGATCCCGGCTCTTGTTTTTGATGCGCAGTTTAAAAAGCTCATTGCGCGGTGCAGGGACAGCGGTGGCCGCTGCGTCTTCGCAGTCGTCGGGCGGCTGTCGACCGAGGCCATGTGAAAACGCAAAAGTACTCGGTTTTCGGGTGTCGCTTTACCCTTCCCGAGTCGCCACCAGGCCGATACGCGGCGATCTGAAGGGTCGACTTTTGAGAAGGCTTCGTGCGGAGCGCGTTTTCACACTGCCTCGACCCACTTCGGACTCTAAACCAGACGCCACCTCATCGGCAGCTTTTTGGGGTGCAGCGGTCATTTATTCCTTCGAGTCGCACGGCACGTCAACGTGAGAACCGGCATTGCCGTTCAGGCCCGTTGCATACTGAATTCCGTTAGTGCGTTTGCCAGAATGTCCACGGCTTGCTCTGTAACGGCGTTGTATAGAGACGCACGCAACCCGCCAATTGAACGGTGCCCCTCTAGTCCAACGATACCCTGTTCACGAGCCGCCCCGATAAACGCATCGCCGAGCCGAGAATCACCGAATTTAAAAGCCACGTTCATTTGTGAGCGCCAGCGACGGTCCGCGTGGACGGTCACGACCCCCTCCAAAGCGTCCAGCGTGTCATACAGCCGCCGCGCCTTTCTCTCATTGATGCTTTGCATCGCGTGCAGACCGCCAACATCGAAGCGCAGCCAGCGCGTAATCAACGTCAGCACATAGATCGCGAATACCGGCGGCGTGTTGTAGTTGGAACCGTGCGAGACGTGGGTGCGAAAATCGAGGATCGCCGGCAAGCCGTCGGGGATCCGTTCAAGCAGCGAACGCTTGATTACCGCTACCGTTACCCCAGCCGGACCCAGGTTCTTCTGGGCGTGAGCATAAATCATCGAGTATGCGTCTGGCCGAATGGGCTTCGACAGAAAATCGGACGACATGTCCGCAATCAGCGGTACCTGCGTCGCCTCTTCCCAAACCGGAAATTGCAAACCTTCCACGGTCTCGTTCGACACGTAGTGCAGATAGGCGGCAGAGCCGGAGATGTCCAGTTTATCGAGGACGGGCAACTGCCGGTAGCCCGTCGCGTGGCCGTCCCACGCAACTTTCCTCTCAGTCACCTTGGCCGCCTCCGAGGTCGCCCGACCGCTCCAGTAGCCGGACGTCACATATTCGGGCGGGGCGAATCCTTTCGCGGCAAAATTCATCGGGATCATCGCGAACTGCAGACTACTGCCGCCCTGCTGAAAGGTAATGGCGTAGTCGTCGGATATACCGAGCAGAACGCGCAGATTCTGTTCCGCTTCGTCCAGTATGGAGCGAAACCAGTCCGAGCGATGGCTCATGCCGAGTACGGAGATGCCGGTTTCCGGTAACGCGGTAATCGCTATGCGCGTCTGTTCCAGCACCGTTTCAGGGAGCGCTCCGGGACCACCGGAAAAATTCAATGCATTGGACTTCACTATGCCTCCGAGGCCAGCCGTTGGATTTTGTATGCGTTCGCAGCCGCGCGGCGCAGCATTTCATGAAAGGCGTCAGCAACCCGGCGAATTTGCGGAACCTTATAAGGAAAGATGCTCTGGTCGTCCAGGTCATGCACAACCATGCCCGTCGCGATCTCGAATATGAGCAGCCGGCCATCGCTGGTTTCAGCGCAATCGAATCCTACGTAATCGAGACCGGTCAATTCCGCGACGTTGCGAAACGCCTCGCGGTGACGCACAGCAAAATCGGTGTCAAAGCTCGCCATCAGGTGCGATTCTTCCTCTCGCCGGTCGGGATGCGTCGACATTTCCGCGTAAGGGTAGTGAACCATCCATTCCTTCGAGATGCCCATATGGCACACGAATGGTGTTCCCTCGATCATCACGATCCGGTATTTGCGAAACAGACCGTCGGCGCTGCTGTAGTCGATAAAAGGCGCCATGTAATATTCGACGGCGTCAGACTCAGCCATGTAGCGCGCGAGTTCCTGAGCGTCAGACACTTTTGCCAGACCTTGTCCGGCGTGCGATCCTATCGGCCGTATGATGAGCGGATAGTTTGCGCCGAGTACCTCGGACAACTGCAACGCTCCCGAAGCCGCTTCGCTGACCCGCTCACGGGAAAGGCGCACCGTGTGGGCCATACAGATACCGGGGGCAGCGCCCAGCAGAGCATAGGCGGTGTCACGCATTGTCTTCGCAACGTGTTCGGACCGGTTTAGTACGCGGCAACCCGTCCCGCTCGTCAGCGACGCGATTTGGGCAAGAACGCCCACGGTTTCATCCGACGCGCATGCCGCAACGAAGATAACGTCGTGTTCGGGCAACTCGGCATCCCCCAGCGGCCGCGTGTCGACATACAGGACCTCTATCTGCAGGTCGGCGTTCTCAAGCAGGCACTCAAAAGGCGTGTTCGCCATCAGATCGCCGGGAGCCTTGAGCACCAGCACCTTCAAAGGAGACTTGATCGTCTGGGCGCTCTTTAACCGATAATGTCTGGTCATTTGAAGCGCTTGCTGCTGGACGGCGAGAGCGGCCGCCTTCTGGTATTTCAATTGCAACACTAGCGACAAATCAAGCAGAGCGTACGGGTCGTCATGGCGCTTTATGTGCTCGAGCAGGCTTTCCCCCAGCGGCGTCAGATCGCTCCCAGCCGTTGCCGCCCGGAGCAACGCAGCCAGTCCCAGTGGCTGATGCATCGATGGAAGGGCGGCATCACCCGTTAATTCAGTTCGAACAGTATTCATGAATGGCGCGTTTCAGTGGAGCGATACCCGGGGCGAAAGAATGCGCTCGCCGGCATTACTTTTACGTGAAGTTCACTCAGGTCATTGACGGTGGGTGTCAGTCGGGATGCGGGTACACGCCGGCATTTCGCCGATGTAGCCGACTTCTTCCTCGAACCATGCTTCTGGCATCGGCCCGGATGTCGTTGCTTTACAGTCCGCGGGAATCGCGACAGCACTCGATGTGTTGGCTACGAGGGACAATCTGGCCGAGCTCGCGCGTCGCTTTGCAATTGACATGTATCTTTTCCTTCGATAGAAACGTCAGGATTTTGTAACCCAAAACGTGTCCCACATACTGCATTAACTGCAATGTGCAGCCCATGATACGAGCTTGGGGCTGAACCAAACGAGGGAAAAGAGGGGCGATTGACCACCTATTCAGAGGACTTTGAGGCGACGACAGGTCAACGGTGACCGTTTTCCGTCCTTAAACTCAAGCATGGTTCACGACCCGGAGAGTGAATCTCACGGGGCTGACCGCTGTTAGCGGCAATCCTGAATAAGCGGGTGGATTTGCGGCTTCCCGGCGACTTCCCGTGCTGTCCAATCAATTGAGAAGGGCGACGGCACGTCTCTGGATGGCGTGCGCGAGCAAAGCTTTCCCGGCGGCCGCGTGACCCGCGAGTTTCCGCAAAGCCAGATCGATTTCGAATGTCATAGCGAAGACCACGATCCGGCGCATACCATTTTCGCGACCACAGGCATTCCCAAAACCACCCTCACACCTTCAACAATCCCTTCTTTTCAATAAACTTCACCACATCATCAAGGCCCTCGAGCGCCTTCAGATTACACATCACAAACGGCCGCTCGCCGCGCATCTTCTTCGCATCGGATGCCATCACATCGAGGTTCGCGCCCACCAGCGGCGCGAGATCCGTCTTGTTGATCACGAGCAGATCCGACTTCGTGATCCCAGGTCCGCCCTTGCGCGGAATCTTCTCGCCGCCCGCGACGTCGATCACGTAGATCGTCAGGTCCGACAGCTCCGGGCTGAAAGTCGCCGCGAGGTTGTCCCCGCCCGATTCGATGAACACGATGTCCGCATCCGGAAAACGCGTGAGCATGCGGTCGACCGCTTCGAGGTTGATCGATGCGTCCTCGCGGATCGCGGTGTGCGGGCAGCCGCCCGTCTCGACGCCCATGATGCGCTCGGCCGGCAGCGCGCCCGCGACGGTCAGCAGACGCTGATCCTCTTTCGTATAGATGTCGTTCGTGATCGCGACGAGGTCGTACTGGTCGCGCATCGCCTTGCACAGCATTTCGAGCAGCGTGGTCTTGCCCGAGCCGACCGGGCCGCCGACGCCCACGCGCAGCGGCGGCAGCTTCTTCGTGCGAATCTGGCTCGCGGTATGGAAAGCGGAATGATGAGATGCGTTCATGATGGATCGTGGGAATCGTGCTAGGAGCGGAAGAGCCGCGAATACTGCGACTCGTGGCGCGCCGACAGAATGCCGAGCTGCGGCGCGAACGTGTTGAGGTCGTCACGCGAGGTCGCCAGCGCGCGCGCGACGGCCGCCTCGATCGGCTCACGCAGCGCGACGATGATGCGTTGCCCCGCGAGCTGGCCGAGCGGCACCGCCTTCAACGCGGCGGCGGCCTGGTTCTCGACCCAGCTGAACGCATAGGCGGCGAGCGCGGCATCGACCGGAGCATTGTGCGCGTGAGCGGCGAATGCGAACGCGCTCGGCTGCGCGAGTGGCGTCAGCGACGCGAGCGTCGCGCGTCTTGCCACATCGCCCCATTCGAGCGACACGCACAGCTGTCGCAGCGACCAGCCCATCTGCTCCGTTTCGCGGCGCAGTTCGGCGGACTCGCGACTCGCGAGGAATTCGGCGTTGGCGTCGACGAGTTCCACGGCGTCGTGCGTGCGCCAGCGTTCGATCTGCTGCGCGAGGAACGGCAACTCGCCGCGCGCGAGCACGTCGGTCAGGCCGCGTTCAATCCACGTGCGCGCGGAGTCGGCATCGGTGATGAGCTGCACTTCAATCGCCGCTTCGAGACCCTGCGAATAGCTGAACGCGCCGATCGGCAGTGCTGGCGACGCGAGATGCAGCAGCGCGGTGAATTCAGCGATGCGCATGACGATGCGGGTGGTGTCCATGTCCGCACGATTCGTCGTGCACGTGGTCATGGTCGTGATCGTGCGAGTGCGAAGAGCCCTCATGGGCATGAGCATGCTCATGCCCATGATGCTCACCAAACACCTGCTGCGCGATCGCATAGTCCTCGGCGAACGTCTCGTCGTGCCCATGCTTATGTCCACCGCCATACGCCCCGGCCTCAGGCTGAAACGGCAGCGACACCTGCTCGACCGTCGCGCCGATGCGCTTGAGCATGTCGGCGAGCACCGGATCGTATTCGAGCTTCAGATAATCGGCGCCCACTTCGACCGGCGTATGACGATTGCCGAGGTGATAGGCGGCGCGCGTCAACGTCAACGCGTCCGATGCGCGTACGACAAGCACGGCTTCATCAGCCGCAACGACACGCACGAGCCCGCCATCATCGGCGACGAGCACGTCGCCATCGCGCAGCACGGTGCCGCGCGGCAACAGCAATGCGACTTCCTCGCCGTCATCGAGCGTCGCGGCGAGACGGCTCTTGCGACGTTCATCGAACGCGAGCGTCAAGGTCGGCGCGCGCTTGACGAGTACCGGCGCGATCTTCAGATGCGGCGCGAGAAGTTTGTTCAGTGTACGCATGATCAGAACAGGAAATAGCGTTGCGCCATCGGCAGCACGGAGGCCGGATCGCAGGTCAGCAACTGGCCGTCGGCGATCACCTGATAGGTTTCCGGATCGACGCTGATGTTCGGGCGCCACGCGTTGTGAATCATGTCGGCCTTCGTCACGTTGCGGCAGTTTTTCACCGCGACGATGCGCTTGTGCAAACCATAGCGTTCGGCCACATTCGCATCGGCGGCGAGTTGCGACACGAAGGTCAGCGACGTGCGGCCTAGCGCTCCCCCGCGCGTCGCGAACATCTCGCGATAGTGCACGGGCTGCGGCGTCGGAATCGATGCATTCGGATCGCCCATCTGCGCCATCGCGATCATGCCGCCCTTCAGGATCAGCGACGGCTTGACGCCAAAGAACGCCGGCTCCCAGAACACGAGGTCGGCCCACTTGCCCGGTTCGATCGAACCGACTTCATGCGCGATGCCGTGCGTAATCGCCGGATTGATCGTGTACTTCGCGACATAGCGTTTCGCGCGGAAATTGTCGTGGCGCGCGTTGTCCTCGGGCAGCGCGCCGCGTTGCACCTTCATCTTGTGCGCGGTCTGCCACGTGCGGATGATCACTTCGCCGACGCGGCCCATCGCCTGCGAGTCCGAAGAAAGCATCGACAGCGCGCCGAGATCGTGCAGGATGTCCTCGGCGGCGATCGTCTCGCGGCGAATCCGCGATTCGGCGAACGCGATGTCTTCGGCAATCGACGGATCGAGGTGATGGCACACCATCAGCATGTCGAGATGCTCGTCGAGCGTGTTGACCGTGTAGGGCCGCGTCGGATTCGTCGAGGACGGCAGCACGTTCGCTTCGCCGCACACCTTGATGATGTCCGGGGCGTGGCCGCCGCCCGCGCCTTCGGTGTGATACGTGTGGATCGTGCGGCCCTTGAACGCGGCGACGGTCGCTTCGACGAAGCCCGCTTCGTTTAGCGTATCCGTGTGGATCGCGACCTGCGTGTCGGTATCGTCGGCGACGCCAAGGCAGTTGTCGATCGCCGCGGGCGTCGTGCCCCAGTCTTCGTGCAGCTTCAAACCGATCGCGCCCGCGGCGATCTGTTCGGTCAGCGGGGCCGGCTGGCTCACGTTGCCCTTGCCCAGAAAGCCGAGGTTCATCGGATAGCCGTCGGCCGCTTGCAGCATGCGTTCGAGATGCCATGGCCCCGGTGTGCAGGTGGTCGCATTCGTGCCGGTCGCGGGGCCGGTGCCGCCGCCGAGCATCGTCGTCACGCCGCTCGCGAGCGCTTCCTCGATCTGCTGCGGGCTGATGAAGTGGATATGCGTATCGATGCCGCCCGCGGTCACGATCAGCCCTTCGCCCGCGATCACTTCGGTGGAGGCTCCAATCGCGATCGTCACATTCGGCTGGATGTCGGGGTTGCCGGCCTTGCCGATCGCCGCGATGCGGCCGTCCTTGATGCCGATGTCGGCCTTCACGACGCCCCAGTGATCGAGGATCACCGCGTTCGTCACGACGGTATCGACGACCTCGGCATGCACGCGCTGCGACTGGCCCATGCCGTCGCGAATCACCTTGCCGCCGCCGAACTTGACCTCTTCGCCGTAGGTCGTGAAGTCGCGCTCGATCTCGATCAGCAGTTCGGTGTCGGCGAGGCGCACGCGGTCGCCGGTGGTAGGGCCGAACATCTCCGCGTATGCGCGGCGGCCAATGCGTAGTGTCATGGTGTGGGTCCGGAATGAGCTACAAGCGAGCGACAGGCAAGGCAAGGCGGAGCAGGGCGGTCGAAACGCCAGGGCGCGGGCAGCGCATCACAGCTTGCCCATCACCTTGCCGTTGAAGCCGTAGACGATGCGCTCGCCGGCCAGCGCGACGAGTTCGACCGTGCGCTCCTGACCGGGCTCGAAGCGCACCGCGGTGCCCGCCGCGATATTCAGGCGAAAGCCGCGCGCCGCTTCGCGATCGAACGACAGCGCGTCGTTCACCTCGTAGAAATGATAATGCGAGCCGATCTGCACGGGACGGTCGCCGGTATTCGACACGACCACCGTGACCGTCGCGCGGCCCGCGTTCAGTTCGTGCTCGCCGTCGTCGATGAGGAGTTCGCCGGGAATCATGGGGCCTGCCTTGACGAAGAGGAGTTCAGGGAATCGGGTGATGGACGGTGACGAGCTTGGTGCCGTCGGGAAACGTCGCTTCGACCTGGATGTCGGGGATCATCTCGGGCACGCCCTCCATTACGTCGGCGCGCGTGAGCAGCGTGGTGCCATAGTGCATCACCTCGGCGACGCTCTTGCCGTCGCGCGCGGCTTCCATCAGCGCGGCGGTGATGAAGGCGACCGCCTCCGGATAGTTCAGCTTGAGGCCGCGCGCGCGGCGCCGTTCGGCGAGCAGCGCGGCGGTGAAGATCAGCAGCTTGTCCTTCTCGCGAGGTGTCAGCTTCATCGGGTGTGGGTCTCGGCGTTTGATGTGTCGTGGCGGCGTCGTGGTCGCGTCGCGATGACGGGGGCCTGGCGTCGCGCGATCATCCGGTCACGGTATCAAGTCCGGCTAACGGCGCGCTTACAACTACGTTTGCGACCGCGCATGCCACCGCGTCTGCAAAATTACAGATCGGCGGGCAGCGGTGCGCCGAACCACTTTTTCGACATCGCACCGAGCGTGCCGTCGTGTTTGGCCTGGGCGATCGCGGCATCGACCTTCTGTTGCAGGCGCGGCTCGTTCTTGTTCATGCCGACGAAGCACGGCGAGTTCTTGATCACGAACTTCGGCTCCGGACGGCGCGGCGGATTCTTCGCGAGGATCGCGGCCGCGACGATGTTGCCGGCCGCGATCAACTGCACCTGGCCGGACAGGAACGCGGCGATCGTCGCGTTGTTGTCCTCGAAGCGCTTGATCGTCGCGTTCGGCGCCATCTGCGTGAGACCGATTTCCTCGAGCGCGCCGCGCGTCGCGCCGACGGTCTTGCCGGTGAGATCGGCGGGACCGCTCACCTTGATGTCGGCGGGACCGAACACGCCCTGGTAGTACGGCGCGTACGCGCTCGAAAAGTCGATCACCTTTTCGCGCTCGGGCGTTTTGCCGAGCGACGAGATCACGAGGTCGACCTTGCCCGTTTGCAGATACGGAATGCGGTTCGCGCTGTTGACCGGCACGAGTTCGAGCTTCACGTTCATCGCTTTGGCGAGCAGCGCGGCCGTGTCGATGTCATAGCCCTGCGGCTTCATGTCGGGGCCGACCGAGCCGAACGGCGGATAGTCCTCGGGCACGGCGACCTTCAGCACGCCGGCCTTGGCGATGTTGTCGAGCGTGTCGGCGTGCGCGGGGCCCGCATGAAACGCGAGATCGGCGACGATGGGCAAGGCGAGCAATGCGGCTAGCAAGGCGCGGCGCGCGGAGCGGGAGAGAGTGCGGGTCATGGGCGTGAGCAGTGGTGGTGTCGTGGGTGTCGGGTCGTCGCTGGCTTCATCGTGGCCGGCCGCGAAGTGGCGAGTGCATGCAAGCTGTGTGCCATCCCTATGCGGCGTGGCGGGGCGGCGTGCTACGCCGGTTCGCGCACATGGTTGGGGCGTGCGCGTGCGCCGCCTTGGTGCGCAAAGAGCGTGATGAAGACGAAAGCGGGAAGCCGCGCTGTCAGGTCGACCAGATCCGCAACGGCACCGCCGCGACACCATGCACGACCGGCCGCAATTGCAGCCAACAGCGCGTGAGCGCGTGCTGCAGCGTTTCCATCGAGCGCGACACCGCGCGCACGAGCAGCACGCCGTTCGTCACGCACGAGGCGGCTGCTCGCAACGTGTCGTCGAACGGCAGTTGCGCGCTCAGCGATTCGGCGAGCGCGTCGTCGCAAGCGGCGCCTACGGCCCACAGCGTGCCGTAGGCCGGAAAGCCGGCGAGCCCCTGCGGCGCGTCGCGCAGCGGATCGTCGGCGGTGAGGCTCGCGCGTTCGAACCACAGCAGCTCGCCATTCGCGCCGACGATGCGCGACACCGCGCGCAAGCTACCCGCCGACCAGCGTTCGCCGGCCGCCTGGCGTCCGAGCTGGGTCGCGTCCCAGCCGATTGCGCTCGCGCCGGCGCCGAGCGTCAGCGAAAAATCGAGGTGCGCGTTCGCGTGATCGAACACGATGTTGTTCTGCGGCAGCCAGTCGAGCTTCGCGTGCTCACCGACACGCAGCGCGATGCGCTGCCGCGCCGCGCGGCCGTTCGACTTGTACCACTTGGTTGCGCCCGGCGTCGTCAGCACCGCATGCGTTTGCGCGGCGAGCGTGATGTCGATGTCGAGCTGATCGCCACCCGCGACGCCGCCGGGCGGATGCACGATCACCGCGTGACAGATCGACGGGCCTTCCGGATAGAGCGGCCGTTGCACGCGCAGCGGTCCGTCGTGCAGCCGGTGCGCGAGCGTCGTGCGAGCGTCGCCGCCGACGAAGCCGAGTTCGAGTCGCGCGCGCCACGGCGGGTGCGCGGCGGCGAGCGTGGCGTGGTTTTCGTGAAGCGACATGCGGATGGATGGGGGAATCGGCGTGCGACGAGGATAGCACGCGTGTCGAAGCGCGCAAGCCGCGGCAGCGGCTACGACGCGGTACTCTCGGGCGAGGCTTCGGTCACCGACAGCACCTTGATGCCCTCCCACTGCGGATGCAACAGTCGCAGCAACGCAAGGATCGCGCGGGGGGTGTTTTCCTGGACGGTCAACGAGTCGCTGCCTGTCTGGATTGCTTTCTTGCCATGTTGGCAATACTGATATTCGACGTGAACCGTCACGGACATGCTTTTCTCCCTCTATATCGATATTGTGTCTCCGACCCAGGCCGTATCGCGGCGGCGTCTAGCGTACGAGTGTCGGCTCGGCGTGATCGTCTACGCCCCGTTCCGCGCGATTGATGAATCCGCAGTCGAGCAATAGCTGACAGAAAGCTTCCGGCGAACACGACGGCCCGGTCGTCCCGGCCATTCTCGCGAGAACGTCGGGGAACGACGCGAGCACGTGCCAGCTGTCGTAATACGCGTGCAGCTGCGGCGCGAGTTCGTTGCCGAGCTTCTCCCAGCGCACCGACAGCATGCCGACCGTACCGCCGCTGTCTACTTCGAATAGACCAAAAGTGACCGCCGACACGACGTTCATCACCCTGCAATAGGAGGCTGGGTTTCTGTAAAACTCGCGTCTGGCCTGCTTGTTGTCGTCCATGGTGTCCACCTCGTCGAACCGTTGCGGTTGCCTAGCCTGTGTAACGGTTGCGCGGCGGATAACTTGAGCTCGCTTACACGGCAATCAATCCCCTTACCCCATCCGCATCCATGTTCGCCCCCTCGCCGCCCGCGACGATCTCGCCGCGACTCATCACCCAGTAACGATCGGCGATCGCTTTGGCGAAGTCGTAGTACTGCTCGACCAGCAGCACCGTCGTGCCCATGTCCTCGACGAGCTGCCGCAGCGTGCGGCCGATGTCCTGAATGATCGACGGCTGGATGCCCTCGGTCGGCTCATCGAGGATCAGCAGTTGCGGCGCGCTCATCAGCGCGCGGCCGATCGCGAGCTGTTGCTGCTGACCGCCGGAGAGATCGCCGCCGCGCCGGTTGCGCATGTCCTTCAGTACCGGGAAAAGCTCGTAGATGCGCTCGGGGATTTTCTTCGGCGCCTTTCTGCTCGCGGCGCCCACCAGCAGATTTTCTTCGACGGTGAGGCGCGGAAAGATATCGCGGCCCTGCGGCACGTAGGCGAGCCCCTGAGCGACGCGGGCATGGGTCGGCAGTTTCATCAACTGTTCGCCGCGCCATGCGATCGCGCCGCTTTTCGCGGGCACGACGCCCATCAGGCAGCGCAGCAGCGTGGTCTTGCCGACGCCGTTGCGCCCGAGCAGCACCGTCAGCTTGCCGTCGGGCACCGTGAGCTTCACGTCGCGCAGAATATGGCTGCCGCCGTAGTATTGGTTCAGTCGGTCTACTTCGAGCATTGTTCAGTCGTCCTGTCGGGTTGACGATGCGGTGCCGCTTCCAGCAGCAATCAGCGGCCTAGATAAGACTCGATCACAGTCTCGTCGCGCTTGACTTCGTCGAGCGTGCCGTGCGCGAGCACGCGGCCTTCGGCCATCACCGTCACCTTGCCTGTGTCGCCCGCGAGCGCCGCGACGAACTCCATGTCGTGCTCGACGACCATCATCGAGCAGGTGCCACGCAGGTGGTTGAGCAATTCGGCGAGTTGCATCGTTTCGTCGTCGGTCATGCCGGCCGCGGGTTCGTCGAGCAGCAGCAGCGCCGGTTGCTGCATCAGCAGCATGCCGATTTCGAGGCGCTGCTTCTGGCCGTGCGATAGCTCGCCGGCGAGCCTTCGCGCTTCGCTTTCCAGCCCGATCAGCGCGAGCGTTTCCTCGATGCGGGCCTGCGCGTCGCCATCGAGCCGCGCGCGCAGCGACGCCCACCAGCCCTTGTCGGTCTTCATCGCGAGTTCGAGGTTTTCCCACACCGGATGCTGCTCGAACACGGTCGGCTTCTGGAACTTGCGGCCGATGCCGGCGCGCGCGATCGCCGGTTCGTTCATGCGCGTGAGATCGATCGACTGGCCGAGAAACACCTTGCCGTGATCGGGCGCGGTCTTGCCCGTGATCACGTCCATCATCGTCGTCTTGCCCGCGCCGTTCGGGCCGATGATGCAGCGCAGTTCGCTCGCGTCGATCGCGAGCGACAGCGCGTTCAGCGCGCGAAAGCCGTCGAAGCTGACCGTCACGTCTTCGAGGTAGAGGATCGTGCCGTGCGATACGTCGATCTCGCCGGGCACGACCGCGTGTCCCATGCTCGCGACGCCGCTCAGCGAGCGTTCCGGTGGTGCTTCGGGTAAATCCAGATCGGGAACCATCGGGTTTTCGTTCATCAGCGGTCCCTTTTACGCGTCAGCAGATCGGCGAGCCCCATGATGCCGTTCGGCAGCAGCAGCGGCACCAGCACGAAGATCAGGCCGAGAAAGAACAGCCAGTATTCGGGGAAGTTCGCCGTGAAGAAACTCTTCGCACCGTTCACGGCGAACGCGCCGATGATGGGGCCGATCAGCGTGCCGCGTCCGCCGACCGCCACCCAGATCGCCATTTCGATCGAGTTGCCCGGCGACATCTCGCCCGGATTGATGATGCCGACCTGCGGCACGTACAACGCGCCCGCGATGCCGCACAGCACCGCCGACACAGTCCACACGAACAGCTTGTACGCGAGCGGGCTGTAGCCGAGGAACATCAGCCGCGTTTCGCCGTCGCGCACCGCGCTCACCACGCGGCCGAGCTTCGACGTGACGATCGCGCGCGCGCCGATGAACGCGGCGATCAGCACCGCGAACGTAATGAGCAGCAAGGCGGCGCGCGTGCCCTGATGCGTGATCGGAAATCCGCCGATGCGCTTGAAGTCGGTAAAGCCGTTATTGCCGCCGAAGCCCGTCTCGTTGCGAAAGAACAGCAGCATCGCGGCGAAGGTCATGGCCTGCGTGATGATCGACAGATAGACACCCTTCACGCGCGAGCGGAACGTGAAGAAGCCGAACACCCACGCGAGCACGGCGGGTACCAGCACGACGAGCAAGAGCGCGTAGCCGAGATGTTGCGTGCCCTGCCAGTACCACGGCAACTGGTGCCAGTCGAGAAACACCATGAAGTCGGGCAGATCGCTGCCGTACTTGCCATCGTGGCCGATCGCGCGCATCAGGTACATGCCGATCGCGTAGCCGCCGAGCGCGAAGAACAAAGCGTGACCCAAACTCAGGATGCCGCAGTAGCCCCACACCAGATCGAGTGCGAGCGCGGCGATCGCATAGCACATGAACTTGCCGGTCAGCGTCATCGCATACGCGGACAGATGCAAGGCGCTCGTCTCCGGAATCACCAGCGCGGCGAGCGGCACGCCGAGGCCGAAC
The DNA here is from genome assembly GCF_050436385.1 of Paraburkholderia sp. MM5477-R1. Lineage (NCBI taxonomy): Bacteria > Pseudomonadati > Pseudomonadota > Betaproteobacteria > Burkholderiales > Burkholderiaceae > Paraburkholderia > Paraburkholderia sp. MM5477-R1. Next base: position 456,410 of record NZ_JBNDMC010000003.1, on the reverse strand, counting down.
ACGATGATCAGCGCGATCAGCGCGAGCCACGCGCGACGCGACAACAGCGCGGGCCGCGGTGGCAGGCCGAGCGCGAAGCCGGTGTTGGACTCGCGCGCGCCGCCAGCGCCGGCGGCGCCGGCGCGCGACGACGAAGCGGAAGCGGGGTCTGCCGATGAAGTAGCCGATGTCATCTCATGCCTCCGCGCTACGGCCCTTCAAGGCGAACATGCCCTGCGGACGCTTCTGGATGAACAGCACGATCAGCACGAGCACCGCGATCTTCGCGAGCACCGCGCCCCAGAACGGTTCGATCGCCTTGCTGACGAGTCCCAGCCCGAAGCCGCCGAGCACGGTGCCCGCGAGCTGGCCGACGCCCCCGAGCACGACCGCCATGAACGAATCGATGATGTAGCTCTGGCCGAGGTCCGGCCCGACATTGCCGATCTGCGACAGCGCGCAGCCGCCGAGCCCCGCGATGCCCGCGCCGAACGCGAACGCATACGAATCGACGCGCGCGGTCTTCACGCCGACGCACGCGGCCATGCGACGGTTCTGCGTGACCGCGCGCACGAACAGACCCAGCCGCGTGCGCGTGAGCACGGCCCACGCGATCGCGACGACGATCATCGAGAACGCGAGAATCGCGAGCCGGTTGTACGGCAGGATCAGATTCGGCAGCACGGTGACGCCGCCGCTCATCCACGACGGATTGACGACCTGGACGTTCTGCGCGCCGAACAGCATGCGGGTCGCCTGAATCAGGATCAGGCTCACGCCGAAGGTGGTCAGCAGCGTTTCGAGCGGGCGGCCGTACAGGTGCTTCAGCACGAGCCGTTCGAGCACGATGCCGATTAGCGCCGCCGCGACGAACGCGGCCGGTATCGCGAGTAGCGGATACCAGTCGAACGCGTTAGGCGCGAAACGCTGAACGAGGTTCTGCACGACATAGGTCGCGTACGCGCCGATCATCAGGAATTCGCCGTGCGCCATGTTGATCACGCCGATCAGGCCATATGTGATGGCGAGGCCGAGCGCGGCGAGCAGCAGCACGCTGCCGAGCGACAGCCCCGCGAACAGCGTGCCCGCGATCTGGCTGCGGCGCTGGATCGCATCGAGCTCATCGATGCCGCTTTGCGCTGCCGCGCGCACGCGTTCGTCGGCTTCGGCAAACGTGCCGTCGGCTTTCTTCGCGACCAACGGGCGCAGCAGTTCGTTCATGTCGAGGTCGTGGCGCGCGGCGACCAGTTGCACCGCATCGAGGCGCTTGGCCGGATCCGGGTCGTGCAATGCGCTCATCGCCCACAGCGTGTCGAGACGTTTCTTCAGAGCGGGATCGGTTTCTTTTGCGCGCGCCGCGTCGACGAGTGGCTTGATCGACGGATCGGGGTTTTGCAGCAGCGCATCGACGGCGGCTGCGCGTGTCGCCTGGTCGGGCGAGGCGAGTTGCAGACCCGACAGCGCGCCCGCCACTTTCGAGCGCAGCAGGTTGTTGAGCGTGACCGGTTGCGCGTCGCTCGTGGCGACGGGCTGGCCGGTGACGGCATCGCGGGTGGCGTCGCCGTCCTGCAGCAGTACCGCGCCTGCGTCGGTGGCGAGCGCGTTGTCGTCGGCGAGCGCCTTGAGCACCGCGAGCGACGCGGCATCGTGCGTCGAGATCAGCTTGTCGATCGCGGCGGACTTCGCCTCGAAGTCGTCGCCCGCGAGCGGCGCGACGTCGGCCTGGGTCAGCGCGAATGCGGCGCCCGGCGCGGCGGCGAGAAGGACCGCGAGCGGCAGCAGGAGCGTCGCGCCGCGTCGTCGTACGGAAGTCGGAAATGAAAACGCCATGATGGCCTTTTGCACTGGGTTGAATCGATGAGCCGCTCGAGAGCGCGAGGGCGTCGCGTCAGACGTCGCCGCCGCTTCAGCGGGACGTTGCCGCGCATTGGCGTGCGCGGTCACGCCGCGCGACACAGCGAACGCGCGGCGGCGGCGCGAAGCGCAGCGCGTCCGAGTCACGCGCGAGCCGCGCGCGCGTCGGCACGCAGGTCGCGCGTCGCGACCGGAGCGGCGATACCCGCGCGCCCCACCGCCGCCGCGAGCCGCAACGAGGCTCACGCCGACACGTCATGCGACGCGCGAGCGCCGCAGGAACGCCGGAATCGAGCTGACCACATCCGGCTTGCCAGCATTGCCGGCGATGAACGGGCTCCACGGTTGCGCGCGAATCGGTCCCTTGGTGTGCCAAACGACGTTGAACTGGCCATCCGCGCGTACCTCGCCGATCATCACCGGCTTGTGCAGATGGTGGTTGCCGTCCATCTCGAGCGTGAAGCCCGACGGTGCGGCGAAAGTCTGGCCGACCATCGCGACGCGCACCTTGTCGACCTCGGTGCTCTTTGCTTTCTCGACCGCCTGCTTCCACATATGCATGCCGACGAAGGTCGCTTCCATCGGATCGTTGGTCACGCGCTTCGTGCCGCCCGGCAGGTTGTTGTCCTTGACCCACGTGGCCCATTGCTTCTTGAACTTCTCGTTGGTCGGGTTGCGCAACGACATGAAGTAGTTCCAGGCCGCGAGATTGCCGACGAGTGGCTTCGTATCGATGCCGCGCAGCTCCTCTTCGCCGACCGAGAACGCGACGACCGGCACATCCGACGCCTTCAGCCCCTGGTTGCCGAGCTCCTTGTAGAACGGCACGTTCGAATCGCCGTTCACGGTCGAAATCACCGCGGTCTTGCCGCCTTGCGAGAAGGTCTTGATGTTCGCGACGATGGTCTGATAGTCGCTGTGACCGAACGGTGTATAGACCTCCTGAATGTCGGCTTCCTGCACGCCCTTCGATTTGAGGAACGCGCGCAGGATCTTGTTGGTCGTGCGCGGATACACGTAGTCGGTGCCGAGCAGGAAGAAGCGCTTCGCGCCGCCGCCTTCGGCGCTCATCAGGTATTCGGTCGCGGGAATCGCCTGCTGGTTCGGCGCGGCGCCCGTATAGAACACGTTGCGCGACATTTCCTCGCCTTCGTACTGCACCGGATAGAACAGCAGGCCGTTCAGCTCCTCGAACACCGGCAGCACCGACTTGCGCGACACCGAGGTCCAGCAGCCAAACACGACCGCGCACTTGTCCTGCGTCAGAAGCTGGCGCGCTTTCTCGGCGAACAGCGGCCAGTTCGACGCGGGGTCGACGACCACCGGCTGGATCTGACGGCCCATCACACCGCCGTTCTTGTTGATGTCGGCGATCGTCATCAACGCGGTGTCTTTCAGCGACGTTTCGGAGATCGCCATCGTGCCGGACAGCGAATGCAGGATGCCCACCTTGATCGGGCCGCTATCGGACTGCGCGTGCGCGAACGGCACGCGGCCCGCGAGCGCGAGCGCGCCGGACATGGAGCCGAACTTCAACAGACTGCGACGTTTCATGTGCTTTCCCCTTGTCATTGATGGTCACTGTTTTATGAGCGTCGATTTCAGCCAGCCTGGCTGAGCTCCCACGACTAGCCGATCGTCTACTGCAAGGCACATGCCATGTGACATATTCGGTGCGATGCGCGTGCGATGCCCGTTGCGGCGCGGCTATCGGCGCGAGGGCGGCGCGTCGAGCCATCGATGCCGCGGCGCGAAAGTGGTGCAGTCGCGCGCGCCGCGCCTCGTTCGGGTGCGTGTCGCGCCGCGACGAAGCGCACTTTGCCGCCAGCGAAGCGCCGCTGGCGCGCGTGGGGCATCGGCGGTGCATGGGCGGTGCATCGGCGGCATCGGGGCGCCGCGTCTTTGTGCATGACGACAGAACGCGCCCCCGACAGCCCATCCGATATGTCAGCCTTCAGGGGGACTTGCTAGTCGCAGCTAATCTGCTTGACGATTCCACCGGGGCCATAGACAAGCCGGCATTCTTTTAGGAAGCGGATAGTTGCCTTGTAAGCACGATGCCAGTGCCTGCTATCGTGCCAGTGTCCTAAACCGATGATTCGGGTTCTACTTCAAGGGAATCAAACTCTATAAGTAATTCAGCGCCTAGTGTGGCCTCAAGAACCGCAATGTTTTTCAACGGCTTCCCTGTCCCCCACGAGTAAGCTTTGTCCAGCGAGGCTAGTGCCTTCCGGTACTCATCCGAATTGAAATCGGTTAGCAACTTGATTGAGTAGACGATGTTCTGTATCAGAAAGTCGTTGGCCCAACATCGGGTGGCCCCGCCGAACAACAGCCGTACTCGGTCTTTCTTGTTATCGAACATCAGACGAAGTTCGACAACCTCCTTGTCCATGTCCGCTGCTATACCGAGCAGGTACCAGTCGTGAAATGATACGTACTGTTCAATGATTTTCATCTTGGGTCATCCATCCATCAGGGGTTCCAAGGACTGAAGGGTACAACCAAGCCCCCACCGTCTCGCGCGCTGCCATTCCAGTTATGTGCGTGCGGTTTCATGCCATTGTGAAAATGGTCGAAATCCAGGTCTACAACAGGTTTCCCATCATCTCCGAATAGCCGCATCTGCCCACTGCCCGGATTCGTGTACCACGTTCCCGGCTCGCCCTCGTTTGGAGTTTTGGCAATGTCGAATGAGTCAACATCAGCGATACCCGACTGGTATTCGAACGGCTGCGCGTCACCAAGCAGCGTCGATGCGTCTCCATCGCCGGCTCGCGCACCGATCACGGCGACAGCGACATCGAGCAGACTGCCGTCGCTACTGCGACCAGACGCGGCGGCAGGTGCGGCAAACAACCGGACTTGCCGCGTGACCTGCTCGTACGGGCCGGACCGTATGAGTCTGTCGTTCGGGAGATCGGCTGCCCTCACCGCAAAATTCGTCAGCGGCGTGCTATGGGTTTGCGGAAACAGGTCAGCACGACGGCCTTTGACGGCAAGCAGGCCTCCCCGCCGCACCTCTGCGAGAAGCGCATTGATGACCCACCAGCCATCGGTGTCAGGGTCACGGTCTCGGAAAGCTTGAAACGGTAGGGACAGACGCCGCCCAATGCTTTTGATCAGATCCTGGTCCCGTTCCCACTCGCTATGGTTCAGTCCGGCGATACCGAGAAATTCCCTGGTATCTGCTTTGGCCCTCTCGAGGTCGGCGGCCTTCCTCAGGCACGCCTTGAAATGCCACTCATCACAGATTACATAACAAGCACCCAAGGGCCTCTGACAGCGCAGCTCCACGGAGTGCATCTCAAACACGGACAAGGACATAGGTATGTCGACGATCGATACGAAGTCGCTGCCCGGATCGGCAGCGATCAGATAATCACCGTGCGACAGGTTGTCCGTACATGGGCGACGGCCCAAAATTTTGGCTGCTCTAGCGACCGTGCGCAGCACCAAAGACAAACGGCGCAAGGACCGTCAGCCCTTGCGCCGCTTCAACGCGCTACCTTCGCGCCGAATCTCAGTAAGTCGGAACCGACGGATCGACCTGACGCGACCACGCGTCGATCCCGCCTTGCAGATTGAACACGTTGGTGTGTCCGCGCGATTCGAGGAACATCGCGACCTGCGCGCTGCGCGCACCGTGATGGCAGATGCAGACGATCTGCGCGTCGTCATCGAGTTCTTCGCTGCGCGCGGGAATCTCGCGCATCGGAATCGACACGATGCCGGCGATCGACGCCGTTTGCAGTTCCCACGGCTCGCGTACGTCGAGCAGCACGGGTGCGGGGCGCGAGGTATCGGCGAGCCATTCGGCGAGTGCGGGAGCGGTCAGGTTTTGCATCAGCGAGACATCCAGTTCGTGGGACGGCAGCTTACTCGCCGCCCGTCCAGATCAATAATACAGCGCGAAGCGCAGCGAAAAAGTGCCGCTTAGAACCTGAACCGCGCCGGCTGCACCGCGTTGGCGAGCGGCTCGACATAGGTTTCGAACACGTCGGAGATGCGGTATTGCTTCTCGTCGATGCGCGTGATGATTTGCGCCTTCATCACCGGCGCGCTGCCGACGAACGCCGCGAGACGGCCGCCGACCTTCAGCTGTTCGAGGATTTCCTGTGGCAGCACCGGCAGACCGCCCGACACGCAGATCACGTCGTACGGTGCCGCGCCGGGGCAGCCGCGCGCGGCGTCGCCGGTCGCGACTTCGACGTTCAGCACGCCGTTGGCGATCAGGTTGCTCTTCGCGAACTCGGCCAGTTCCGGTTCGATGTCGACGCTCAACACGTGTTGCGCGCGATGCGCGAGCAGCGCCGCCATGTAACCCGAGCCCGCGCCGATTTCCAGCACGCTTTCGTGCTTCTTCACCGCGAGCTCCTGCAGCACGCGCGCCTCGACGCGCGGCGCCAGCATGTGCTGGCCGGCCGGCAGCGGCACTTCGAAGTCCGCAAAAGCCAGGTCGCGGTAAGCGGCGGGCACGAAATTCTCACGTTTGACGATCGACAGCAGATTCAGCACGTCCTGGTCGAGCACTTCCCAGGGGCGGATCTGCTGTTCGATCATGTTGAAACGCGCTTGCTCGATGTTCATGGTGGATTCGGCGGTTTTGGTTTGGCGAGCGGGCGGCGGCTGCCGCAGACTTTTGTCCTGACCCGGCCCCGGCGGATTGCCGGCGGCCGCGGCTTCGGAGCAAGGCATTCGCATCGCAAGCCGCGTCAGGGGAACGGCGGGATTGTATCAAATGGCGGACTCGCGCCGGCCGCTCGCGGGCAAGCGACAGGCCGGGCGGCCCCCGTGTTAATCCCTAGCGATCCGTCCTTGCGATTCGCATCGCCATCGCCACAAAATGTAATCGATTACATTTTTGCTGCGAGGTCGTGTGTCCCGAACGCCGTCCCGATCGTCGCCGGCCGTGGTGTCCGGCGCGAGCAGTCAATCGCAACCTCAGCCGCAGAGGCGCTCGCCGCGCGCGGCCGACGGGCCGTCGATCGCCGGCGTGGCCGAGCAGGCGGGCGTGTCGGTCGCGACGGTGTCGCGTGTGCTGAACGGCCACGAGAACGTGCGGACCGCTACCCGCGACAGGGTGCTCGCCGCGATCGACGCGAGCGGCTATCGCGTCAACGAACTCGCGCGCAATCTGCGCACCGCCGAAAGCCGCCTGCTGCTGACGATGGTGCCGGACTTCGGCAATCCGTTTTACGCGGAGATCGTGCGCGGTATCGACAGCGTCGCGCGTCGGCACGGCTATTTCATGCTGCTATGCGACACCGGCGCGGACCCGGGGCGTGAGCGCAGCTACTTCGACATGCTGCGGCGGCGCCGCGCGGACGGCGCGATCTGCCTCGATCCGGCGACCATCCAGCAGGCGCTCGGCGAGGCGTCGCAGGCGCTGCCGTGGGTCGCGTGCTGCGAGTTCGATCCGCAGATGGGCGTGCCCTACGTCGGCATCGACAACTACCGCGCGGCCGGCGACGCGGTGCGCCACCTGCTCACGCGCGGCCACCGGCGCATCGGCTTGATCAATTCCGACGTCGACTATCTGTATGCGCGCCAGCGTCAGCAGGGCTACCTCGACGCATTGAGCGACGCGGGTATCGCGCCCGACCCGCGCTGGCGCATGAATCTGAACAGCCTCGATTACGAGGCGGGTGCCTCGGCCGCGGCTGGCTTGATGCGGCAGCCCGACGCGCCGAGCGCGATTTTCGCGGTGTCGGACACGCTCGCGATCGGCGTGATCCACGGCTTGCGCAGCGTCGGCAAGCGCGTGCCCGACGACGTCGCCGTGGCCGGCTTCGACGACATCTCGCTCGCCGCGCAGATCGATCCGCCGCTCACGACGATCGCGCAGCCGATGCGCGAGCTCGGCGAGACCGCCGCGCGTCTGCTGCTGCAGCGCCTCGCGAATCCGCAGGCCAACGTGCCGGGCGTGCTGCTGCCGCATCGCCTCGTGATCCGCGGGAGTGCGTGAGCCATGAGCCTCGCGATCCGTTTCGACGACATCCGCAAGGACTTCGGGCCCGTGCGCGTGCTGCACGGCGTGAGCTTCGAACTCGCACCCGGCCGCATCTACGGTCTGCTCGGCGAGAACGGCGCGGGCAAGTCGACGCTGATGAAAATCCTCGCCGGCTATGAAACGGCAACGTCAGGCAGCGTGCTGGTCGATGGCCACGCGCAGCGCTTCGCCGGCTCACGCGACGCCGAGGCGCAGGGCATCGTGCTGATCCACCAGGAGTTCAACCTCGCCGAGCATCTGACGATCGCGCAGAACATGTACCTCGGTCACGAGAAGCGCCGCGGCTGGTTAGTCGACGATGCCGCGATGCGCAGCGACGCCGCGCGCTATCTTGCGCAGGTCGGGCTCGAGCGCGCGCCGGACACGAAGGTGCGCGAGCTGATCGTCGCGGAAAAGCAGATGGTCGAGATCGCGAAGGCGCTGTCGCGCCGTGCGCGTCTCCTGATCATGGACGAGCCGACTGCGACCCTGACACCCGCCGAGACCGAACGGCTCTTCGCGCTGATGCTGAAGCTCAAGGCCGATGGCGTGACGATCGTCTACATCTCGCACAAGCTCGATGAAGTGGAGCGCATCACCGACGAAGTGATCGTGATGCGCGATGGCCGCTTCGTCGCGCGCGGTGAAACCGCGGGGCTCGCGCGTCAGCAGATGGCGAACCTGATGGTCGGGCGCGACGTGTCCGACATGTTCCCCGACAAGCAGACGGTGCCCGCCGACACGCCGATCGCGTTGCGTGTGAACGGCCTGACGGTGCCCGACTGGGTCGAGGATCTGAGCTTCGAGGTGCGCGCGGGCGAAGTGCTCGGCTTCGCGGGCCTCGTCGGCGCGGGCCGCACCGAGGCGTTCGAGGCGATCATCGGCTTGCGCAAACGCACGGGCGGCACGATTGAAATCGCCGGCCGGGCAGTCGATCTGAAGAACCCGCGCGACGCGATGCGCCACGGTCTCACGTATCTGAGCGAGGACCGTAAGGGCAAGGGTCTGCACGTCGACCTGAGCCTGCAGGACAACGTCACGCTGATGACGCTAGAACGCTACGCGCATCCGCTGCTCGACATGAAAGCGGGGCGCGCGGCCTTGCAGAAGGCCGTCGGCGAATTCGGCATTCGTACCGGCGACCTGTCGAGCCGCGCGCGCATGCTGTCGGGCGGCAACCAGCAGAAGCTCGCGCTTGCGAAGTTCCTGCAGCCCGACCCGAACGTGATCGTGCTCGACGAGCCGACGCGCGGCGTCGACGTCGGCGCGAAACGCGACATCTACTTCCTGATTCATCGTCTCGCCGCGCAGGGCCGCGCGGTGATCGTCATTTCATCCGAACTGGTCGAGCTGATCGGCTTGTGTCATCGCGTCGCCGTCATGCGCGCGGGACATCTGCAAGCGACGCTGACGCTCGAGCATCTGACTGAACAGGAGTTGATCGCTCATGCGACCGGCACCCACTGAAGCCGTGCAATCACGGCGCGCGCTGCGCGTCGCGCAGCGGCTCTACACGCTCGGGCCGCTCGCCGGGCTGATCGTGCTGTGCATCGTCGGCACGCTGCTCAATCGCGACTTCGCGACGCTCGACAACCTGATGAACGTGCTGACGCGCACGTCGTTCATCGGCATCATCGCGGTCGGCATGACCTTCGTGATCATCTCGGGCGGCATCGATCTGTCGGTCGGCTCGATGGCCGCGCTGATCGCGGGCATCATGATCTGGCTGATGAATGGGCTCGCGGCGGGCGCTGCCGGCCATGCGTTGCCGCCGCTCGTGATCGTGACGATCGGCATCGTCGCGGCGTTCGTGCTCGGCGCGCTGTTCGGCTGCGCGCATGGGCTGCTGATCACCAAAGGGCGCATCGAGCCATTCATCGTCACCCTGGGCACGCTCGGGATTTTTCGCGCGGTGCTGACATGGCTGGCCGATGGCGGCGCGCTGACGCTCAATGATTCGCTATCGGACCTCTACGGTCCCGTCTATTACGCGAGCCTGTTCGGCGTGCCGGTGCCGATCTGGGTGTTTCTCGTGGTCGCGGCCGGCGGCGCGCTGATCCTCAATCGCACCGCGTTCGGCCGGCACGTGCAGGCGATCGGCTCGAACGAACAGGTCGCGCGTTATGCGGCGATTCGCGTCGATACGGTGAAGATCGTCACTTATGTGCTGCTGGGGATTTGCGTGGGCGTGGCCACCGTGCTCTACGTGCCGCGCCTCGGCTCCGCCACGCCGACCACGGGCCTGTTGTGGGAGCTCGAAGCGATTGCGTCGGTGGTGGTCGGCGGCACCGCGCTCAAGGGCGGCGAGGGACGCGTGATCGGCACCGTGATCGGCGCGATCCTGCTGTCGGTGATCGCGAACATCCTGAACCTGACCAGCATCATCAGCGTGTATCTGAACGCGGCGGTGCAGGGCGTCGTGATTATTTTCGTCGCGTTCGTGCAGCGTGGGCGGCGCTAGCCGCGTACTTCCAGCGGCGCGAGCGCAGTGAAAAAAGCGCGCTGAACAAATCGCAGCGAAGCAGGCGTAGCAAAGCAGGCGCGGTAAACCAACGGCAGGTCCGAAAAATCGAGGCGAGCGAACGCCTCATGATTGGAGACACACACCATGAAGCAAGTCATTCGAGCGATCGGCGCCGGCGTGCTGGCGTTGGGGATACTGGGCACGAGCGGCGCGGCGCGCGCCGACGACAAGGTCACGCTGGGCGTCGCGATTCCGACGGCCGATCACGGCTTCACCGGCGGCATCGTCTGGTGGGCGAACAAGGCGAAGGCGGATCTCGAGAAGGCGCATCCCGATCTGAAAGTGATCGTGAAAACGGCCGCCAACGCGCCCGAGCAGGCGAACCAGTTGCAGGATCTCGTGACGGTCAACAAGATCAACGCGCTCGTGATCTTCCCGTACGAATCGGCGACGCTGACACAGCCGGTCGAGCAGGTGAAGAAGAAAGGCGTGTACGTGACGGTGGTCGATCGCGGCCTGACGAACACGAGCGCGCAGGACGCCTACGTGGCCGGCGACAACACCGCGTTCGGCAAGATTCCGGCCGAGTACCTGGCGAAGGCACTCGACGGCAAGGGCAACGTCGTCGCGCTGCGCGGCATTCCGACCACGCTCGACAACGAGCGCTGGACCGCCTTCACCGGCGTGATGAAAAACTATCCGGACATCAAGATTCTCGACGCCAAGTACGCGAACTGGAATCGCGACGACGCGTTCAAGGTGATGCAGGACTACCTGACGCGCTTCAAGCATATCGACGCCGTATGGGCCGCCGACGACGACATGGCGGTCGGCGTGCTGAAGGCGATCGATCAGGCGAAGCGCAACGACATCAAGATCGTGTTCGGCGGCGCGGGCTCGAAGGGCATGGTGAAGAACGTGATGGACGGCGCGCCGATGATCAAGGCCGACGTGTCGTACTCGCCGAAATTCATCTACGACGCGATCAAGCTGACGGCCGAAGCGCGGCTGAAGGGCGACAAGCTGCCGGCCACCACGATCATTCCGTCGGTGCTGATCACGAAGGAAAACGCCCAGCAGTTCTATTTCCCCGACTCGCCGTTCTGAGCGGCGCGCCGAGCATCGTCTAGCACGCGCGGGCTCGGCCCGCGCGCAAAGTTCGAGGAACCGTACGATGAAAACCATCAAAGGGCCGGCGATTTTTCTCGCGCAGTTCGTGGGCGACGACGTGCCGTTCGACAACCTCGCGCATCTCGCGGATTGGGCCGCGGGTCTCGGCTTCAAGGGCATCCAGGTGCCGTGCGATCCGCGCCTGATCGATCTCGACAAGGCGGCCGCGAGCGACGCGTATTGCGACGAACTGCGCGAGAGCGTCGACAACGCGGGCGTCGCGATCACCGAACTATCGACCCATCTGCAAGGGCAACTGGTCGCCGTGCATCCGGCTTACGACACGCTGTTCGACGGCTTCGCCGCGCCGCAGGTGCGCGGCAATCCGGCGGCGCGCACCGAATGGGCGATCGCGCAGATGAAGCTCGCGGCGCAGGCGTCGCGTCGTTTGGGCCTGAGCACGCACGTGTCGTTTTCGGGCGCGCTCGCGTGGCCGTATCTGTACCCGTGGCCGCAGCGGCCGGCCGGTCTCGTCGAAGCCGCGTTCGAAGAGCTCGCGCGCCGCTGGACGCCGATTCTCGATGCGTTCGACGCGGCCGGCGTCGATGTCTGCTACGAACTGCATCCGGGCGAAGACCTGCACGACGGCGTGACGTTCGAGCGCTTTCTCGCGGCGGTCGATCAGCATCCGCGCGCGAACATCCTGTACGACCCGAGCCACTTCGTGCTGCAACAGCTCGACTATCTCGCGTTCATCGATATCTACCACGAACGCATCAAGGCGTTTCATGTGAAGGACGCGGAGTTTCGTCCGACCGGCAAGCAGGGCGTGTACGGCGGCTACAGCGGCTGGGTCGAACGCGCGGGGCGGTTTCGCTCGCTCGGCGATGGGCAGATCGACTTCGGCGCGATCTTCTCGAAGATGGCGCAGTTCGATTTTCCGGGCTGGGCCGTGCTCGAATGGGAATGCGCATTGAAGCATCCGCACGACGGCGCGCGCGAAGGCGCGGCGTTCATTCGCCGGCACATCATCCACGTGGCCGAGCGTGCGTTCGATGACTTCGCGGGAAGCGGTGTCGATACCGCGCAGTTAAAAAGCGTGCTCGGCATCTGACGGGCGGGCGGTGACAGCCGACGCAACACATGGGAGCGCAAACAATGCAGCGAAGAAGGCTCAGGCTGGGGATGGTCGGCGGCGGGCAGGGCGCGTTCATCGGCGCCGTGCATCGGATCGCCGCGCGGCTCGACGATCGTTTCGAACTGGTGGCGGGCGCGTTGTCGTCCGATTCCGAGCGGGCGCGGGCGAGCGCCGTCGAAGCGGGCATCGCGCGCAGCTACGCGGATTGGCGCGAGATGGCGCGCGCCGAGGCCGCGCGCGAGGACGGCATCGACGCGGTCGCGATCGTCACGCCGAATCATCTGCACGCGCCGGTCGCGACAGCGTTTCTCGAAGCCGGCATCCACGTGATCTGCGACAAGCCGCTCGCGGTTTCGCTCGCCGAAGGTGAAGCGCTCGCAAAGCTCGCGCAGTCAAAAAAGCGGCTGTTTGCGTTGACGCATACCTATTCGGGCTACCCGCTCGTGCGGCATGCGCGCGAGCTGGTCGAACGTGGCGAACTGGGCGAGATTCGCGTCGTGCAGGTCGAGTATGCGCAGGACTGGCTCGCCGAGCCGGTCGAAACAGGCGGCGCGAACAGGCAGGCGGGCTGGCGCACCGATCCGGCGTTGGCGGGGCCGGCCGGGTGCCTCGGCGATATCGGCACGCACGCGTATCAACTGGCCGCTTTCGTGACGGGGATGATGCCGCGCGCGCTGTCGGCCGAGTTGCACACGTTCGTACCGGGGCGTCGTGTCGACGATCACGTGCAGGCCATGCTGCGTTATGCGAACGGCGCGCGCGGCATGTTGTGGGCGAGCCAGGTGGCGTGCGGCGCGGAGAACGCGCTGCGCTTGCGCGTGTATGGCACGAAAGCAGGACTCGCGTTCGATCAGGAGGAGCCGAACGCCTTGTGGTTCACGCCGTTGGGCGGCGCTGCCGAACGATTGACGCGCGCTCGGGTGAACAGTCAGGTTGCCGCGCATGCGACCCGTGTGCCGGCCGGGCATCCGGAAGGCTATCTGGAAGCGTTCGCGCAGTTGTACCAGGATGCGGCGTTGCAGATCGATGCGTTGAACGATGGTCGCGCGCCACCAGCCGAGAGCCTGCTATTGACGACGGTCGATGATGGCGTCGACGGTTTGCGGTTTATCGACGCGGTGCTGAAAAGCAGTGCGGCGGATGGGCGGTGGGTGCAGATGGAAGGGGCATGAAGCGTTGCAACAAAACGCCAGGTCGGCGAAGCTGCCGAAGCGTCAACCGCCCTTGCTTTTCTTGATCTGCGCTTCGAACGCGATATCGAGCTTGCTGGCCTTGCGCGGCTTCTGCGGGCCGTACGCGTCGACGAACTTGACGAAGTCGTCGAGCGTCAGCGGGTCGGACACTTTCTTGTCGGCTCCGCTCGATTTGTCGACCAGATAGAACAGGCCGCCGGACAGACTGATCGCGGCGAAGCGCGGGTTGCCGCTGCGCGTTTTCAGGCGCTCGACGGCGTGGATGGCTCGGGTGGTGCGCATGATGGGGACTGCGGCGGCTGATTGACGAGAGCGTTACTTTAACAATTATGCCGACGGTATGCGGTTGGGGACTAAGCACGAAAACACGCGATGAACCACGACCCGCTCAGCGACAGCGGAGAAGGGTGGCTCGCGCTCGCGCTTCGGCGCCGCGCTCCGGCTTACTCGCTCAACTCCCGATGCAACGCCCGATACTCCTGCGCGAGCTTATGCCCCGGATCGAGATGAATGACGGGTGTCGCCAGCTGATGCGACTCACGGATCTTCACCGACGATGACAAGCGCGACCCCAGCACCGGCAAGCCTTCGCCGATCAGTTCGTCGACGAGCTTTTGCGGCAGGCTCGCGCGAGGCTGGAACTGGTTGATGACGATGCCCTCCACCTGCAGCGCGTCGTTGTGATCCTGCTGGATCTCCTTGACGTTTTCGAGCAGCGTGTAGAGCGCGCGACGCGAGAAGTCGTCGCAGTCGAACGGAATCAGACAACGCTCGACGGCGATCAGCGCCGAGCGCGTGTAGAAGTTCAGCGCGGGCGGCGTGTCGATGTAAATCGCGTCGTACATGTCGAGTTCGTTCAGCGCGTCGCGCAGCTTGTAGATCTTGTAGCGCGATTCGAGCTTGCCGTGCAGCGTGTCGAGGTCCGGATGGGCGGGCATCACGTCGAGATTCTCGAAGCGCGTCGGATGGATGAACGAGGTCGCTTCCACGGGTTTGAAGCTGAAGCCGAGCGCGGTTTCGAAGAAGCCCGCGACAGTGGGGTTGACCTCGCTCGCCTGGGCGCCGAGCAGGTACTGGGTCGAATTCGCCTGAGCGTCGAGGTCGATCACCAGCGTACGCAGCCCTTCGCTCGCGCTGATGGCCGCCAGGTTGCAGACGATGGTCGATTTGCCTACGCCACCTTTCTGATTGAATACAACGCGCCGCATGGTCTCCTCTTGAACGGAAGCGGTTACAAAGGGCCCAGCATACCTGAGTCGGGTGACGGCGCTGATTTCGATGGGTTGTTCGTGACCGGGTCAGCGTTGCGCGGTATCCACGTCGACCACCACCTTCACACGTCCAGTCCCACTGGCAACGAGCTGATAGGCCTCGTCCGCGCTGCGCAAATCGAACCGTGTCTGATCGACCACGGGCGCGAGCGCGCCACTTTCCACGAGCCGCGTCGCTTCGCGCATCATCTCGCCGAGGTGCGCGCGATATCGACCGGTCAGCAACGGATACAGCGTGAAGATCCCTGAATAGCTGGCTTCACGAAACGACAGCGGCGCAAGCGCATGCGTGCCCCAGCCAAGCGCACTGACCACGTGCCCAAAATGCCGGACCGCGGCGAACGACGCATCGAGCGAGGCCCCCCCTACCGTATCGACGACCAGATCGAATCCTTCGCCATCGGTCAAACTCGCCACATACTGTTCGACCGTCTGCGCGCGGTAGTCGATCGGTGTCGCGCCGAGCCGCCGCACCAGCTCGGCATTGTGTGCGCTCGCGGTTGCATAGACGTCGGCGCCGAGCGCGCGCGCCAGTTGCACGGCGATGTGGCCGACCCCTCCGGC
The DNA here is from genome assembly GCF_050436385.1 of Paraburkholderia sp. MM5477-R1. NCBI lineage: Bacteria > Pseudomonadati > Pseudomonadota > Betaproteobacteria > Burkholderiales > Burkholderiaceae > Paraburkholderia > Paraburkholderia sp. MM5477-R1. Next base: position 440,845 of record NZ_JBNDMC010000003.1, on the reverse strand, counting down.
GCCACCCTGGACCAGCACTTTGGTTCCGCCTTGCAGATGCGCGCGATCGACGATACCCGCATACGACGTGATGAACGCGAGCGGCAACGCGGCGGCCTCGCGCATCGACAGATTGCGCGGCGCATGGGCGAGCAGGGCGGCATCGACCGCAGCGTACTCGGCGAGTGACCCCTGGATGCCGCCGACGCCGCCGGTCATGCCATACACGTTGTCGCCGACAGCGAACCCGCCGACGCCATCGCCGAGCGCCTCCACCGTGCCCGCGAGGTCGATACCGAGGACGAGCGGCAACGGGTGTTGCGCGTGCGCGGCCTCGCCCGCGCGAATCTTGATGTCGAGCGGATTGAGGCCGCTCGCGGCGACGCGCACCAGGACCTGGCCGGCAGCGGGTTCCGGACGGGGCAGCGGCGTGTATTCGAGCGGGCCGTTGTATTGGCTGAGGATCAGAGCGTGCATGGACATGGCGGTCTCCTTGGTTCGACGCGTTATCGCGCGGCCGCATCGACGAGGGCGGCCACACCGCTCACCGGCTTCATCAAGTCGTCCGGCAGACCATGCCGCTCACGAAGATAGGCCGTCGAGTTGAACGATAGCCACGCACGGCCGTCCGCGTCCTCCCAGACGAGCACTTTCAAAGGAAGATCGAGCGCGGCGGTCGGCGCGAGTTGCATCAGCGGTGTACCGGCTTTGGGATTGCCGAAGATCAGGAGCCGGCTGAACGGCATCGCCAGTCCCTCGCGCCCAGCGTCACCGCTGAAATCGATGCACGCGAAAACCGTCAGCCCTCGCTCCAGAATCAAGGTTTGAAGACGCTCGGCGGTCGCGTCGCCCGCACGGGTGCTTGCAACGGTGACGATGCCAGCGCTGGCGTTCTCTGCGATCGAAGCGGTGGCCATCATGGCTCCCGTGCGGATGTTGTGCTCCGGCAGCGTTCGCGTGATCAGGTCTGCCGGACGGGCAACGCGTTGACCGTGACGCAGCATGCGTCGCATGCGTGCAATGCGCCAACGGAGAAGCGGATCCATGCAGTGTAGGCGTTCGCTGGTGCGGTGTGGCCGAACGTGCGGACGCGCTGTGAGGGACGTTCTGCCGAAAGGCGAATGAAAGCGGATGGGGTGCCCGCTGAACGAACGGCGGCTTCCACATTCGCGAAGCCGCCGTCAGGGGCGCCTGATCGGCGCCCCGATGCCAGATTACTGGCTCAGGTAAACAAATTTGCCATTCTTGATGGTGCCCATCACGCTCGCCCGCTGATCGAGGCCGACGTGATCCTTCGGGCTCGTATTGACGACCCCGTTCGGCACCACCAGCTCATGCGAGTGTTCGAGCTCGTCGCGCAATGCGACGCGAAACGCCGGCGTACCCGGCTGCGCGGTCTTCAACGCACGCGCGACGGCGTCCTGCAGGCGCGGGTACACGCCGGCCGCGTCGCCCGCGAACTGCGTGACGCTGCCGGGGCCGTACTTCGCCTCGTACGCGTCGACGAACGCGAGCGCCGCCTTCTTCGACGGATGATCGGCCGGCAGCGTGCGCGCGACGACGACCGGTTGCGTCGGGAACAGCGTGCCTTCCACGTCTTTACCGCCGAGCTTGATGAACTCCGGCGTCGCGATGCCATGCGTCTGATAGATCGGGCCCTTGTAGCCGCGCTCGATCAGCGTGCGCTGCGGCAGTACCGTTGGGGTGCCCGCGCCGGCGATCAGGATCGCGTCGGGCTTCGCGGCCATCAGCTTCAGGATCTGGCCGGTCACGCTCGCGTCGGTGCGGTTGTAGCGCTCGGTCGCGACCAGCTGGATATGGCGCAGCGCAGCGAACTTGCTGAACTCGTTGAGCCAGCTTTCGCCGTAGCCATCCGCGAAACCGATGAAACCGACCGTCTTCACGTCGTGGTTCGACATGTAGCGCGTCATCACGTCGGCCATCGCGCTATCGGTCTGCGCCATCTTGTAGGCCCAGATCTTTTTGCCTTCCTGCGGCTCGACGACGATGGCCGAGCCGATCAGCGTGATCATCGGCGTCTGGCTGTCGGCGACCGGATCGAGCGCGGCCATCGCGGCCGGCGTGATGTTCGGGCCGACGACCACGTCGACGTGGTCCTCGTCGATCAGCTTGCGAATGTTGCGCACGGCGTTGCCGGGGTCGGACGCGTCGTCGAGGAAGATGTAGTCGGCTTTCTGGCCGGCGATCGTCTGCGGCCACATCAGCATCGCGTTCTTGCTCGTGATGCCGATCACGGCGGCCGGTCCGGTGTACGACAGATCGATGCCGACTTTCAGGTCGGCGTGCGCCGCGCCGGCGACGAGCAGCGCTGCGGCCGCGAGGCCGCGCAGGGTGTTGCGTACTTTATTGTTATGCAACTTCATCGGAAGGTCTCCGTAGCGAGAGAGCGGTATGGAAGTGGTTCAAAGCTCATAGGTTTCGTGTTCGCCCGTCAGCGCCTGCTCGATCAGCTTGCGGTTCAGGCTCGGCGACAGCAGCTCGACGAGCGTGTACACGTAGCTGCGCAGATACGCGCCCTGTTTCAGCGCGACGCGCGTCACGTTGCTGCCGAACAGATGGCCGACCGGCATCGCGCGCAAATGGCGGTCGCGCTCGGCGTTGAACGCGATGTCGGCCATGATGCCGACGCCGAGGCCCAGCTCGACGTAGGTCTTGATCACGTCGGCGTCGATCGCCTCGAGCACGATGTCCGGATGCACCCCGCGCAGGCGGAACGCTTCGTTGATCTTGGTGCGGCCGGCGAACGCGTTGTCGTACGTAATCAGCGGGTACTGGGTCAGGTCGTCGAGCGACAGCAGCTTGCGCTCGAGCAGCGGATGGTCGGGCTGCATCACCGCGACGTGGTGCCACTGGAAGCAGGGCAGCGACACCAGATCCTTGTAGTTCGAGATCGCCTCGGTCGCGATCGCGAGGTCGGCCTGGTCGTGCAGCACCATTTCGGCGACCTGGGTCGGGCTGCCTTGCAGAATTGAAAGGTGAACCTTCGGAAAGCGCTTCTTGAACTCCGCGATCGCCGCGGGCAGCGAGTAGCGCGCCTGCGTGTGGGTGGCGGCGATCGTCAGATTGCCCTGGTCCTGCGCAGCGAAGTCCTTGCCGACCCGCCTCAGGCTTTCCACTTCCTGCAGGATTTTTTCGACCGATTGCAATATGATGCGGCCCGGCTCGGTCAGCGAGCGCACGCGCTTGCCGTGGCGGGTAAAGATTTCGACGCCAAGTTCGTCCTCCAGCTCGATGATCGCCTTCGAGACGCCCGGCTGGCTCGTAAACAACGCCTTGGCCGCTTCGGTGAGGTTGAAGTTCTGCCGCACAGCCTCGCGGACGAAGCGGAATTGGTGCAGGTTCATATATAACCTCGCCGCATATAAAAAGAATTTTTTAGTCGTTTGAAATATAAGGCGAGTTTATTACGATCTGTCCATCTTTTTCAATATGGATATCTGTATTTGTTATAAGCAAATGAGCGATGGGTCTAAACGCTCGCTTGCGATAGCTGACAAAGCCGGTATTCAAGCCGCGGCCGATCCGGACGGTCGCGTGTCACGCAAGTTTCGAAAAATTGGGGCCCCCGAATGTACCAATACGATCAGTACGACCAGACCATCGTCGATGAACGGGTCGCGCAGTACGCCGATCAGGTTCGCCGCCGCTTGTCGGGCGAATTGAGCGAAGAGGAATTCCGTCCGCTGCGCCTGCAGAACGGTCTGTATTACCAGCGCCACGCGTACATGCACCGCATCGCGATTCCGTACGGCAACTTGCGCAGCGACCAGATGCGCGTGCTCGCGCAGATCGCGCGCGAACACGACCGCGGCTACGGCCATTTCTCGACGCGTTCGAACATCCAGTACAACTGGATCAAGCTCGAAGAAACGCCGGAAATCCTGCGCAAGCTCGCTGCCGTGCAGATGCACGGCATTCAGACCTCGGGCAACTGCATCCGCAACATCACCGCCGATCAATTCGCCGGCGTCGCGCCCGACGAAGTCGTCGATCCGCGTCCGTGGGCCGAAATCCTGCGTCAATGGTCGACGTTCCACCCCGAATTCGCGTGGCTGCCGCGCAAGTTCAAGATCGCGGTGTCGGGTTCGAAGGAAGACCGCGCGGCCGTGCAGATCCACGACATGGGCGTGTATCTGCGCAAGAACGAACAGGGCGAACTGGTGGCCGACATCCTCGCCGGTGGTGGTCTGGGCCGCACGCCGATCGTCGGCGCGGTGATCCGCCGCGATCTGCCGTGGCAGCACCTGCTGACCTATAGCGAAGCCGTGTTGCGTGTGTACAACCGCTACGGCCGCCGCGACAACATGTACAAGGCGCGTATCAAGATTCTGGTGAAGGCGCTGTCGCCGGAGAAGTTCGCCGCGCAGGTCGAAGAAGAGTGGCAGCACCTGAAGGACGGCCCGTCGACGCTCACGCAGGCCGAAGTCGATCGCGTGACGCAATACTTCGCGCCGCCCGCTTACGACAAGCTGCCGGACACCGATACGTCGTTCGAAAAGCATCTGCTGGAAAACCGCGCGTTCGCGCGCTGGGTCGAGCGTAACGTGCGTCCGCACAAGGTGTCGGGCTACGCCTCGGTCACGCTGTCGCTGAAGCCGACCACGGTTGCGCCGGGCGACGCGACGGACGTGCAGATGGACGCGGTCGCCGACTGGGCCGACGAATACTCGTTCGGCAAGGTCCGCGTGTCGCACGAACAGAACCTGATCCTCGCCGACGTCAAGAAGCGCGACCTGTTCGCGCTGTGGGAAAAGGCCAGGGCGCAGGGTTTCGCGACGCCGAACATCGGCTTGTTGACCGACATCATCTCGTGCCCGGGCGGTGACTTCTGCTCGCTCGCGAATGCGAAGTCGATTCCGATCGCGCTCGCGATCCAGGAACGTTTCAACGATCTCGACTACGTGTACGACCTCGGCGACGTGTCGCTGAACATCTCGGGCTGCATCAACGCGTGCGGTCACCATCACGTCGGCAACATCGGCATTCTGGGCGTCGACAAGGACGGCTCCGAGTGGTACCAGGTGACGCTCGGCGGCGAGCAGGGCACCGGCGCGACCGGCGCTCACCTTGGCCGTGTGATCGGCCCGTCGTTCTCGGCCGAGGAAATGCCCGACGTGATGACGAAGGTGATCGATACGTTCGTGGAAAACCGCCAGGAAGGCGAGCGTTTCATCGATACGTACACCCGCATCGGCATCGCGCCGTTCAAGGAGCGCGTGTACGCCGCGCGTCAACCGGCTCACGCGTAACCGCGAAAGGATACTGAACAGATGGCTTCAATCATCAAGAACCGCGCGATCGTCGACGACGACTGGAGCGTCGTGCGTGCCGCGGAAGACGGCGCTTTGCCGGCAGTGGCCGAACTGCCGGCCGGCAAGGTCATCGTGCCGCTGGCGCTGTGGCAGGCCGAGCGTGAAGCGCTCGTGGCCGCGCGTCAAGCCGCCGACATCGGCGTATGGCTCGCGCCGGATAACGAACCGGCGGACATCGTCGGCGACTTCGACAAGCTCGCGCTGATCGCCGTGGACTTCCCGGTGTTCCGCGACGGCCGTGGCTACAGCATCGGCCGTCTGCTGCGCGAGCGCTATGGCTACAAGGGCGAACTGCGCGCGATCGGCGACGTGCTGCGCGACCAGATCACGTTCATGTTCCGCTGCGGCTTCGACGCGTATGCACTGCGCGCCGACAAGGACATCAACGACGCGTTGAAAGCGTTCGACGACTTTAGCGTGCAGTACCAGGGCGCCGTGGACACGTCGCCGCTGTTCCGCCGCCGTGCCGCGCAGGCTGGCGCCGCCAAGGTCCCGGCATGAGCGCCGCCCAATCGTTGAGCCCGGAGCTCGCAGCGAAGGTCGAGCGTCTCGACGCGCTGCTCGACTCGATCGCCGCGCGTCACGCGAACGTGAAGCTCGCGAGCAGCCTCGCGGCCGAAGACATGCTGCTCACGCATGCGATCCTGTCGCGCGGCGTGAAGATCGGCATCTTTTCGCTGAACACGGGGCGTCTGCATGCGGAAACGCTCGGCATGCTCGACCGCGTGAAAGAGCGCTACGGCTACGACATCGAGCAGTTTCATCCGCAGGCGGCCGCGGTCGAGCAGTATGTGAACGGGCACGGCCTGAACGCATTCTATGAAAGCGTCGAGCTGCGCAAGCGCTGCTGCGAGATCCGCAAGGTCGAGCCGCTCAATCGCGCGCTTGCCGAGGTCAGCGCCTGGGTGACCGGGCAGCGTCGCGAGCAATCGGTCACGCGTGCCGAGCTGCACGAGGAAGAGCACGACGACGCGCGCAACATCGCCAAGTTCAATCCACTCGCGGACTGGACCGAAGCCGAAGTCTGGGATTATCTTAGTGCGTTCGACGTGCCGGTCAATCCGCTGCATGCGCGCGGTTATCCGAGCATCGGCTGCGAGCCGTGTACGCGTGCGATCCGCCCCGGCGAAGACAGCCGGGCGGGGCGCTGGTGGTGGGAGTCGCGCGATACGAAGGAATGCGGCTTGCATATCACGGCGATTACTCCGATTGCGGTCGAGCGCAACGAAAACGCGTCGGCCTGAGCGCCGCGTACCGAGCTTGCGGCGCACTACGCCGAAACCGATCTGAATATTTTCGCCCGTGCGAGCAGCGCTTGCCGGGCGAACCAACGAAGGACCCGCTATGAGCACCACGCTCGATTCCACTGTCAACGCTCCACTTGCCAACACGGTCAACCGGATGGATCACCTCGATTGGCTCGAAGCCGAGTCGATTCACATCCTGCGCGAACTGGTCGCCGAATGCAGCAAGCCGGCGCTGCTGTTTTCGGGCGGCAAGGATTCCGTCGTGGTGCTCGCGCTCGCACTGAAGGCGTTCGGCCTCGGTGCGAACCGCAAAACGCAGCTACCGTTCCCGCTTGTGCATATCGACACGGGCCACAACTACGACGAAGTGATCGACTTCCGCGATCGTCGCGCGCAACAGATCGGCGCGGAACTGGTGGTCGGCCATGTTGAAGATTCGATCAAGCGCGGCACCGTGCGTCTGCGTCGCGAAACGGATTCGCGCAATGCCGCGCAGGCGGTGACGCTGCTCGAAACCATCGAGCAGTACGGTTACACCGCGATGATCGGCGGCGCGCGCCGCGACGAGGAAAAGGCCCGCGCGAAAGAGCGCATCTTCTCGTTCCGTGACGAATTCGGCCAGTGGGACCCGAAGGCGCAGCGCCCGGAACTGTGGAGCCTGTACAACGCGCGTCTGCACAACGGCGAACACATGCGCGTGTTCCCGATCTCGAACTGGACCGAGCTCGACGTGTGGCAGTACATCGCGCGTGAACAGCTCGAACTGCCGTCGATCTACTACGCGCACCAGCGCGAGATCGTGCGCCGCAACGGCCTGCTCGTGCCGGTCACGCCGCTCACGCCGATGCGCGAGGGTGAGACGAGCGAACAGGCGCTCGTGCGTTTCCGCACGGTCGGCGACATCAGCTGCACGTGCCCGGTCGAAAGCGACGCGGACGTCATCGAGAAGATCATCGCCGAGACGGCCGTCACCGAAATCACGGAACGCGGCGCGACGCGGATGGACGACCAGGTGTCGGAAGCGGCGATGGAGCAGCGCAAGAAGCAGGGTTATTTCTAAGCACACGACGAAGGCAAAGCAACCATGAGCAGTATTCATCAACCAGAAGACCTCGGCGTGCTGCGTTTCATCACCGCGGGCAGCGTCGACGACGGCAAGAGCACGCTGATCGGCCGCCTGCTGTACGACAGCAAGGCGGTATTGAGCGACCAGCTCTCGGCGCTGTCGCGCGCGAAGAACAAGCGCACCGTCGGCGATGAAATCGATCTGTCGCTGTTGACCGACGGCCTCGAAGCCGAGCGCGAGCAGGGCATCACGATCGATGTCGCCTACCGCTACTTTGCCACCGCCAAGCGTAAGTTCATCATCGCCGATACGCCGGGCCATGAGCAGTACACGCGCAACATGGTGACGGGCGCGTCGACCGCGCATGCGGCAATCATTCTCGTCGACGCGACGCGCGTGACGTTCGAAAACGGCGTCGCGCAACTGCTGCCGCAAACCAAGCGTCATAGCGCGATCGTCAAGCTGCTCGGTCTGCAGCACGTGATCGTCGCGATCAACAAGATGGACCTCGTCGACTACAGCGAAGCGCGCTTCAACGAGATCCGCGACGCCTACGTCGAGCTCGCGCGTCACCTCGGTCTGCAGGACGTGCGCTTCGTGCCGGTGTCGGCGCTGAAGGGCGACAACATCGTCACGGCGAGCGAGCGCATGCCGTGGTACGCGGGCGAGCCGCTGCTCGACGTGCTCGAAGCGCTGCCGGTCGAAACCGCGAACGGCGAGGCGCTGCGCTTTCCAGTGCAGTGGGTCGCGCGCCAGGACGGCAGCCAGGCCGACGATTTCCGCGGCTACATGGGCCGGGTCGAATCGGGCGAAGTGAAGCTCGGCGACACGATCGTCGTGCTGCCGGCCAATCGCGAAGCGACCGTGGCCGAGATCATCGCGCCGGTGGTCGGCGGCACCGCGCAGGTGGACCGTGCGTTCGCCGGTCAGACGGTGACGATCCGTCTCGCGGAAGACGTCGACGTGTCGCGCGGCGACACCTTCGTGCTGCGCGAAGCGGCGCCGGAGCCGGAGCCGGCGAAGAAGCTCGAAGCGGACCTCTGCTGGTTCGACGACGCGCCGCTGTCGACGCAGCGCAAGTATCTGCTGAAGCAGACCACCAGCACGGTGTTCGCGAAGATCGGCGCGATCAAGGAAGTGCTCGACGTGCATACGCTGTCGCAGGCGACCGATCGCAAGGAACTGGCGATGAACGACATCGGTCGTGTCGCGCTGACCTTGCAGAAGCCGCTCGTGTGCGACGCGTACGACGCGCATCAGGGCACCGGCGCGTTCGTGCTGATCGACGAGGCGACGAACCACACGGTCGCCGCGGGCATGATCCGCGCGTTTTCCGCCTGAGCACGGCAAGGCTAGCAGGCGACGAATGGGCCACACAGGCGGCGCAACGCGCCGCCGCGTACGCTCCAACGAACAGGTTGATGTCAATGGGTAAGGTTTATCTGATCGGCGCGGGACCCGGTGCCGCGGACCTGATTACGGTGCGCGGCGCGCGGCTGCTCGGCGCCGCCGACGTCGTGCTGCACGACGCGCTGGTCGAGCCGGCGATGCTCGACTACGCGCTCGCGCGCGCGAAGCGCATTGCGGTCGGTAAGCGCTGCGGCCAGCTATCGACGGCCCAACAGTTCATCAACAAGCAGATCGTCGATGCGGCTTTGGAGCACGACGTGGTCGTGCGTTTGAAGGGCGGCGATCCGATGCTGTTCGGCCGCGCCGACGAAGAGATGCGCGCGCTCGAAGCCGCGGGCATCGAGTATGAAGTCGTGCCGGGCATCACCGCCGCGCTGGCGAGCGCGGCCACGCTGAAGCGTTCGCTGACGCTGCGCGGCGTGTCGCGCAGCGTCGCGCTCGCGACGTTCAGCCGCGCGCCAGGTTCCGATGAGATCCGCGAGCAGGTCAACGCCGATTCGCTGGTGTTCTACATGGGCCGCGACAGCGGCGTCGAAATCGCGCAGCAACTGATCGATGCTGGCAAGCCCGCGACGACGCCCGTGGCGATCGTCGAGGCGTGCAGCACGCCGCGCGAACGCATGCTGACGCTGACATTGGAAGATCTTGCGGCCGGCGAAGCGCAGCGCTGGGTCGATGCGTCGCAGCCGAGTCTGTTGATGATCGGCGAGGCGTTCGCGGCGCGGCAGACCGAGGCGAAGCGCGCGTCGAATGGGATGCTGGTCGCGGCCTGAATATCCTCGGCAGGGCCGACCCGAGAGCGGCGAATCTGAGCAACCAGAACCAAAAAATCAGAGCTGCCGCAGGCAATACTGCGCGAGCGCATCCAGCACCGAATCATCCTCGCCGACTGCCACCGCGCAGCGAATCTCGACACCGCGATGCGCGGCGCGGCAATGATCGACGATCGCGGGCAAATCCTTGCGGACATGACCGCCTTGCCCGAAGAACACCGGCACCACGGTGATCGCATCGCAGCCTTGCGTGACGAGTTGCGCGACGGCCGTCGGCAGGTCGGGTTCCATCAGTTCGAGAAAGGCGAGCGTAACCGCAGGAGCTTCGCCCGTCGCCGCGCGCGCGGCGCGCAGCTTGTCGGCGAGCCGCTCGAACGGCTCGCGCCAGCGCGCATCGCGCGCGCCGTGGCCAAACAGAATCAGTCCGTGCATAGCCATCGCATCAGCTCCTGACGATGCCCCTCAACGCACTGGCGTTAGTGCCGGTCGACCCACTTCAACCCGACGAGCCCCAGCACCAGGTAGACGAGCCCAGGTGTCGCCGCGGTCAACGGCGCGGGCCACGTATTGAGCGTGCCGATATGCGAGAACAGCGTGTTGAACAGCTGGAAGCTCATGCCGAGCATGATGCCGCCGAACACCTTCACGCCGACCACGCCCGCGCGCGTATGCAGATACGCGAACGGCAGCGACAGCACCAGCATCACGAACACCGCGAACGGATACAGCACCTTGCGCCACAGCGCGATTTCATAGCGCTGCGTGTCCTGATGGTTCTCGGTCAGATGCTGGATATAGCGGAACAGATTGAACATCGACATCCGGTCCGGCGACACCAGCAGCACCGACAGGATCTGCGGCGTCAGCTCCGAGCGCAGCGAATACTCGGGCAGCGTGACCTGCTTCGCGCGATAGACCGGATTGAGCGCATCTGCCGGCGTACCCGGAGCGGGGGCCACGTCGAGCAGTTGCGTATCGGTCACGCCGGTCAGCAGCCAGTGGCCCGGCGGCTGATAGCGGCCGCTCTTCGCGATGCGAATGTTCGACAGGCGGAACTTCGAATCGAACTCGTAGATGCGCACGTTGCTGATCGTCGCGTCGGGCTTCAGCTCGCCGACGTTGACGAAGCGCGTGACCTGCTCGCCGTCGGCGCGCTCGGTCAGCGTGTCCTTGACCCACACGCCCGACTGGAAGTTGCTCGACACCGACGAGCCGAGCGCCTCGAGCCGCACGCGCTCGGAGAGCTGATCCGTATACGGGCCGACTACTTCGCCGATCAGATAGGTGACGATCACGAGCGGAATGCCGATCTTCAGCAGCGAGCGCAGCGCCTGATTCGTCGCGAGGCCTGATACGCGGAAGATCGTGTATTCGGAGTTCGCCGCCATCTGTGCGAACACGTAGATCGCGCTGATCAGCGCCGCGACCGGAATGATTTCGTAGAAACGCGACGGCGTTTGCAGCGCGACGCGCAGCACCGCGTACTGAAACTTGTAGTTGCCGTGGCCGACCGAGTTCAGTTCGTTGATCAGGTCGAAGAAGAAGAACAGACCTGAAAATGCAAACAGGATGAACACGAACGTGAGATAGATCTGACGCGCGAAATACCTTTCATAAATGCGCATCGCTCAGGCTCCCTGCGAACGGCTGAACATGGCGCGCGTAAATAGCGGCCGGTTGCGCACCCGCATCCAGAAGATGAATGCGACGATCCCGAGCACGATCACGTGCAGGATCACGAGCCCGACGCCGAACGACATCTTGCCCTGCTCGATCCACGCCTGCACGACGTTCAGCAGATTCGAATAAGTGAGGTAGATCAACACGGCCATCACGAGGTTGATCGTGCGGCTGCGCCGCGGGTTCTGGTGCGCGAGCGGAATGGCGAGCAGCATCAGGTTGATCGCGATCAACGGAAGACCCGCGCGCCACGCGAATTCGGCGAGGTTCTCTTTAGTGGGATTGCGCAGCAGCGTGAGCGTCGGCAAGCCGGTGGTGGTCGGCGTATTGACGACCGGCTGGCTCTGGATCTTCACGCCGTAGCGCTCGAACTCCATGATGCGGAAATCGGGGCGGCCCGGTTCGCCGTCGTAGCGGCGGCCGTTTTCCAGCACGACGAAGCGGTCGCCGTTCTTGTGCGTCTCGATGTGGCCGTTCTTCGACACCACGACGTTGACCTTGCCGCCCTCGGTGCTCGTCACGAACACGTTTTCCACATGCCCCTGGTCGGGCGACATCTTCTCGATGAAGAACACGCGATGCGTGGTCGGCGATTCGCGGAACTGCCCCGGCGCGAGCAGCGAGACTTCGTCGCGCTGCTGGAAGCGCGCGCGGATCAGCTTGCTCTGCTGGTTCGACCACGGCCAGCCGACGAACACGAAGAACATGATCAGGATGATGATCGGCGTGGCGAAAATGCCGATCGGCTTGATGAATTGCGTGAGACTGACGCCCGAGGACAGCCACACGACCATCTCGGAGTCTTTGTACCAGCGCGTGAGCACGAACAGGATCGACACGAACAGCGTCGCGACGAGCATGATGGCCAGATAGCCGATCACGGTGAGGCCGATCAGGACCAGCACGTCGCGCGGGTCGACCTCGCCCGAGGCCGCGAAGCCGACGATGCGGATCATCATCGTCGTCAGCACGAGCGTGAGGAGAACCATGAACACGGCGCCAGCCGTGTACGCGAGCTCGCGCTGGAGGGAGCGTTCAAAGATCATTGTTGATGACGAGAGGGGGCGCTCACGGCGACGCGGGGATTCGTTCCCGTCACGCCTCCGGTGCAGCCGCCGCGGGAAAAAATAGCGGATAATTGCGGCTTTCATCCTAAGCCCAGATTTTATCCGAGGACAAGCGCGATGGACTTTAGCATAAAAGCCTGTGATTGGACCAAAGGCTCGACGAACGGTTTCCTGACCGGGAAATCCGATTGCATCGTGATCGGCGTGTTCGAGTCGCAAACGCTGTCGGGCGCCGCGCTGGAGATCGACGCGGCCACCAAGGGCCTGCTCACGCGCGTCATCAAGGCAGGCGACATGGACGGCAAGGCGGGTACCACGCTGTTCCTGCACGAGGTGTCGGGCATCGGCGCGTCGCGCGTGCTGCTCGTCGGGCTCGGCAAACAGGACGCTTTCAGTCAGAAAGCCTACGGCGAGGCGGTCCGCGCCGCATGGCGCGCGCTGCTCGGCACGAAGATCGTGCAGGTCACGTTCACGCTCGCGCAACTGCCGGTGCTCGAACGCACGGCCGACTGGTGTGTGCGCGCCGCGATCCTCGCGCTGCGCGAGCTGACCTACCGCTTCACGCAACTGAAGAGCAAGCCGGACAATACGCCGCGCGCGTTGAAGCGCATCGTGTTCAGCGTCAACACCGGTGACGAGAAGGCCGCCAAGCTCGCCGCCAGGCAGGGCGCCGCGCTCGCCAACGGCATGGACCTGACGCGCGAGCTCGGCAATCTGCCGAGCAACGTCTGCACGCCGACCTATCTGGCGAACACCGCGAAGAAGCTCGCGAAAGACTGGAAGCTGAAGGTCGAGGTGCTCGGCGAGAAACAGTGTGAAGCGCTGAAGATGGGCTCGTTCCTGTCGGTCACCGCGGGCGCGGTCGAGCCGGCGCAGTTCATCGTGCTGCAGTACCAGGGCGCCGCCGCGAAGGCCGCGCCGGTCGTGCTGGTCGGCAAGGGCGTCACGTTCGACACGGGCGGCATCTCGCTGAAGCCGGGCGAGGGCATGGACGAGATGAAATACGACATGTGCGGCGCGGGCTCGGTGCTCGGCACGCTGCGCGCGGTCGCCGAGATGGGCCTGAAGATCAACGTGGTCGGCATCATTCCGGCCGTCGAAAACATGCCGTCGGGCACGGCCACCAAGCCGGGCGACATCGTCACCAGCATGAAGGGCCTCACGATCGAGGTGCTGAACACCGACGCCGAGGGCCGCCTGATTCTGTGCGACGCGCTCACCTACGCGGAGCGCTTCAAGCCGGCCGCGGTCATCGACATCGCGACGCTGACGGGCGCCTGCATCATCGCGCTCGGCCATCACAACAGCGGCCTGTTCTCGAAGGACGACGCGCTCGCGGGAGAACTGCTCGACGCGTCGCGCGAAGCGGCCGACCCGGCATGGCGCCTGCCGCTCGACGACGAGTACCAGGACCAGCTGAAGTCGAACTTCGCGGACGTCGCGAACATCGGCGGGCGTCCGGCGGGCAGCGTGACGGCCGCGTGCTTCCTGTCGCGTTTCACGGATTCGTACCCGTGGGCGCATCTCGACATCGCCGGCACCGCGTGGAAGAGCGGCACCGCGAAGGGCGCGACGGGCCGTCCGGTGCCGCTGCTCGCGCAGTTCCTGATCGACCGCGCCGGCCAATGACGCAGTGCGGTAAGCGCGCGCACGGCACGCGGCAAGCGGGGCGGAGCGGCCGATGACGAGAATCGACTTTCACTCGAACGTCGGCGATTCGCTGCTGTACGCGTGTCGCCTCGTGCGCAAGGCGTATCTGGCGGGCCAGCCGCTCGTCGTGCTGGCCGAGCCCGCGCGCCTGCGCGCCTTCGACGAAATGCTGTGGACCTTCTCGCCGCTCGACTTCGTGCCGCACTGCATGGCGGGCACGCCGCTTGCCGCCGACACGCCCGTCGTGCTGGCCACGAATCTCGACGACGTGCCGCATCATCAGGTGCTGCTCAATCTGGGCGCAACGGTGCCGGCGCAGTTCGCGCGCTTCGATAGATTGCTCGAAGTGGTCGGTAACGCACACGAGGAACTCGCTGCGGGCCGCGAGCGCTATCGCTTCTATCGCGATCGCGGCTATGCTTTGAACAACTACAAGCAGGGCGGCTAGTTCGTTGCGCTGCGCGTCATGGCCGCGAGGAACGCGACATGCGGACCGCCTGCCCTGGCTTGGACTCAAACACGGAGAGCGCACGTGTCCGATCCCCACGACAATTCGATTCCGGTCCTGAACGAGGTCCTCGTGCCGGGCCGCGCGCGCGAGACGCGCGAGGCGTCGACCGATGCCGCCGCGCCTGCATCCCAGCCGGGCGCCGAGCCCGCAAGCCCAGCCGTTGCGCAACCGGCGGCGGTGCCCGAGCCCGCTTCCCGCACGGAGCCCGCGTTCGTGCCAGCGCCCGCGCATCGAGCCGACCCCACGCTGGCGCCCGAGCCGGTACTCGCGCCCCAACCGGTGCCCACGCCCGAGCAACTGAGTTCGCCGGAGCCCGTGCTCGTGCCGGAGCCGATGCCGACGCGAGAAGCCCCGCATGCGGCGGAGCATGAGCCTCTCGCGCAGACCGAGCTTCATCAGCCGCACGTGGCTGATCACACGCACCCGAGAAAACACGCACGGCCGCATCACGGCATTCATGTGCGACATGGGCATGACGACTTGCGTGAGGACGTGGAGGTGTCGCCCGGCGTGTTCGATCGTACCGAGCCCTTCATACCGCTCGAAGCCGGCGCGACCGTGCCGCCGGATATCGACCATGAAGGCGCGCACGAAGCCGCTCCCGCTCAGCCCACACTCGATGCCGACGCGCTCGCCGCACGTTTGCACGGACGCTTCCAGGGTTTTCTGACGGGCGAGGGGCGCGGCATCATCGAGGCGCGCTGCCGTGATGCAGTGCAGCAGCACACGAGTCTGCTCGTGAGTCAGATCACGCGCGAGGTCGCGCAGACGCTCGAAGCCGAGATGACCGATTGGGTACGTGAAGCGGTGGAAGAAGAAATCGCGCGGCGCTCGCGTTGACGCCGCGGTGACCTGAGAGCGCCGTTATTTGAGCGTCAGCACCCAAGCCGCCAGCGTGGCCGCCTGATCGGGCGTCAGTTGCGTGTTCGCGGGCATCGGCACGGTTCCCCATACGCCGGTGCCGCCATCGAGGATCTTGCGCTTCAGATAGGAGGCGGCGTCGTTGCGTCCCGCATAGCGGGCTGCAACGTCGTGCAGCGCCGGCCCCATGAACGGGCGAGTGACCGAGTGGCAGCTCATGCAGTTCTTCTGCTGGGCGAGCGCGAGCCCGGCTGTTTCGGCTCGGGCTGCGGGACTGGCGGCGCTCAATGCGGCGGCGAGCGCAACAGTGGCTGCCACGGCTGCGTACGACATCGATTTCATTATGGTCTCCGCCAGTGCAGATGCCCGGCTCGTGGTGCACGCATTATAAGAGCAAAGGGGCGCACGGATTTTCGTGCGCCCCTTGCGTTTTTGCGTAACGTGGCGGCGGGTTATCCCCGTCGGGGCGGGCCGCGCCGGCCGCGGTCATTACCCCGTCACCGCCCCTCGATTCGCCGGCTGCGCGAGCGCGAAATACTTGGCCATCACGCCGCGTGTGTAGCGCGGCTTCGGCGCCTGCCATGCGGCGCGGCGGCGCTGCAGCTCGGCATCGTCGATGTTCAGTTGCAGCAGCAGCTGGTGCGCGTCGATCGTGATCGAATCGCCTTCGTGCACGAGCGCGATCGTGCCGCCGACGAACGCCTCCGGCGCGACGTGCCCAACCACCATGCCCCAGGTGCCGCCCGAGAAGCGGCCGTCGGTGATGAGCCCGACCGATTCGCCGAGCCCCTTGCCGATGATCGCCGAGGTCGGCGCGAGCATTTCCGGCATGCCGGGGCCGCCCTTCGGGCCAAGATAGCGCAGCACGACGACGTCGCCGGCGACGATCTTGTCGGCGAGGATCGCTTCGAGCGCGCTCTGCTCGTCGTCGAACACGCGCGCCGGGCCCGTGATGACGGGGTTCTTGAGCCCGGTGATCTTGGCGACCGCGCCGTCTTCGGCCAGATTGCCCTTCAGGATCGCGAGATGGCCTTCGGCGTAGAGCGCCTTGTCGATCGGGAAGATCACCTGCTGATCGCTGCGCGGCTTGGCTGGTACGTCCTTCAACTCCTCGGCGATCGTTTTGCCGGTGATCGTCATGCAATCGCCGTGCACAAGCCCGGCGTCGAGCAGGATCTTCAGCACCTGCGGAATGCCGCCCGCCTTGTGCAGATCGGTGGCGACGTACTGGCCCGACGGCTTCAGGTTGCAGATCACCGGCACTTTTTTGCGCATGCGCTCGAAGTCCTCGATCGTCCATTCGATCTCGGCCGCGTGCGCGATCGCCAGGTAGTGCAGCACCGCGTTGGTCGAGCCGCCGGTCGCCATGATCAAGGCAACCGCGTTTTCGATCGACTGCTTCGTGATGATGTCGCGCGGCTTCAAATCCTTCTTGACGGCTTCGACGAGCACACGCGCCGATTCGGCGGCCGAGTCGACCTTCTCCTCGTCGGGATTCGCCATCGTCGACGAATACATGAGCGACATGCCGAGCGCCTCGAACGACGAGCTCATCGTATTGGCCGTGTACATGCCGCCGCACGAACCGGTCGACGGACACGCATTTTTCTCGATGCCCTCGAAATCCTCCTGCGACATGCGGCCCGCCGTGAATTCGCCGACCGCCTCGAACGACGATACGATCGTCAGATCGGTGCCTTTCCAGTTGCCCGGCCGGATCGTGCCGCCGTACACGTAGATGCCCGGCACGTTCATGCGTGCGAGGCCGATCATGCCGCCCGGCATGTTCTTGTCGCAGCCGCCGATCACGACCACGCCGTCCATCCATTGCCCTTGCACGCAGGTCTCGATGCAATCGGCGATCACCTCGCGCGACACGAGCGAGTACTTCATGCCCTCGGTGCCCATCGACATGCCGTCCGAGATCGTCGGCGTGCCGAAGGTCTGCGGGTTCGCGTCGGCGCGCCTGATCGCGGTGACGGCCGCGTCGGCGAGACGCTGCAGGCCGGCGTTGCACGGCGTAATCGTCGAGTGGCCGTTGGCGACGCCGATCATCGGTTTGTCGAAATCCTCCTTCTGGTAGCCGAGCGCGTAGTACATCGAGCGATTCGGTGAACGCGCGATGCCTTGCGTGATGTTCTTCGAACGACGGTTGTAGGCCATGGGGAGCTCCAGTCTGGCTGTTCTGATGAAAGCGCGCGGCGGCGTGCGCGCGCGCATCCGTTCAGTGTAGTTCCGCCAGACCGTGCAAACCGGCGGTTTTGCGTGACTCGCGTCGTGTGTATTATTCGCGGTTATTCAGGTCGTAAAATATATCAATCATGCTGCCGACGATCCCCGACCTGCGCCAGTTGCGCTATTTCGTCGCCGTCGCCGAGGAAAAGCACTTCGGGCGCGCGGCCGCGCGTCTGTCGATGACGCAGCCGCCGCTGTCGCAGGCGATCCGCGCGCTCGAGCAGACGCTCGGCGTCGAACTGTTCGCGCGCACCAAGCGCTCGGTCGAGTTGACGGCGGTCGGCGCCGATCTGTTGCCGGAGGTGCAGCGGCTGCTCGCGGCCGCGGAAGGGCTCAGGCCGCTCGCGCAGAGCCTCGCGCGCGGCGAGGCGGGCGTGCTGTCGCTGGCGTTCGTGTCGACTGCGGATTACGGCCTGCTGCCGCTGCTGTTGCGCGATTTCGGCGCGCGGCATCCGCGCGTGCGGCTCGAACTGACCGAGGCGACCAGCGACGTGCAGGTCGAGGAACTGGTGGCCGGGCGTATCGACGCGGGTCTGGTGATCGCGCCGCTGCCGTCGCGGCATGCGGCGCAGCTGTCGTGGCTGCCGATCGCGCGCGAGCCGCTCGTGATCGCGATGTCGACGGAGATGGCGCAAGGCTTGCGGGGCAGCGTGAACGCAAACGGCAAGGGCAGCGCCGCCGAAGACCCCGCCGCCGAATGGCTCGAGATGCCCGTCAGCCTGCGCGATGTCGCCGACGCGCCGCTCGTGATCTTCCCAAGGCGTCTCGCGCCAGGCTTTTATGACATCATTATGGATTGCTACGGCGTTGCGGGCCTCGCGCCACGGATCGGCCAGGAGGCGATCCAGATGCAGACCATCGTGAGTCTCGTGTCGGCCGGCATGGGCGTCGCGCTGGTGCCGCAATCGTTGCGTAACCTGCGGCGCACGGGCGTCGTGTACCGGCCGCTGTCCGAGTCGGTGCCCGCGATCGAGACGGGCCTCGTCTGGCGCAGCGACGAGGTCAGCCCGGTGCTGGCGGGCTTCATCGACATCGTGCGCGCGCATGCGGCGAGCGTCGCGTCGCGTGTCTAGATCCCGCTTTTGATTCCCTGTAAAAACTGCTTTCGAACCTGAACTGCCCATAACTACACGATGCTCATTCACCCCAATTTCGACCCTGTCGCCATCCATCTGGGGCCGCTCGCCGTGCGCTGGTATGGCTTGATGTACCTCGTCGCATTCGTCGCGGCGATCGTCGTCGCCCGGCTGCGGCTGCGGCTGCCGTACGTCGCCGCGCAAGGCTGGACCGCGAAGGATATCGACGACATGCTGTTCTACGGCGTGCTAGGTACGATCCTCGGCGGCCGGCTCGGCTATGTGCTGTTCTACAAGGCGAGCTTTTATTTCGCGCATCCGCTCGACATCTTCAAGGTGTGGGAAGGCGGCATGTCGTTTCACGGCGGCTTTCTCGGCGTGACGATCGCGATGATGCTGTTCGCTTATCAGCGCAAGCGCTCGTGGCTGCAAGTCACCGACTTCGTCGCGCCGATGGTGCCCACGGGCCTCGCGGCGGGGCGCCTCGGCAACTTCATCAACGGCGAGCTGTGGGGCCGCGTGACCGATCCGTCGGCGCCGTGGGCGATGCTGTTTCCCGGCGCCGCGCCTGACGACGCCACATGGCTCGCCGCGCATCCGCAACTGGCCGCGCAATGGCATCTGAACGAAGTGTTCACGCAATATCACATGCTGCCGCGACATCCGTCGGAGCTGTACGAGATCGCGCTCGAAGGCGTGGCGCTGTTCTTCGTGCTGATCTTTTTCTCGCGCAAACCGAAGCCGCTCGGCGCGATTTCCGCGATGTTCCTGATCGGCTACGGCCTGGCGCGCTTCACGGTCGAATTCGCGCGCGAGCCGGACGATTTCCTCGGCCTGCTCGCGATGGGGCTGTCGATGGGTCAATGGCTGTCGCTGCCCATGATTCTCGCGGGCATCGGCCTGATGGTGTGGGCGTATCGCCGTGGGCGTCGCGAGCCGGCGCAGGCGGTTGGCGCGAACTGAGCGGCGCTCGGCTAGCGTAGCGAGCGTTGCATGAAAAAACGCCACGGCATCGATGGATGCCGTGGCGTTTTCTGTTTGGGCTTGCGCTTGCGCGTCACTTCATCTGCACCGACCCCGACACGTTGACCGTCACCGTCGACGTGCCGCCTTCGAGCGACAGCGGCGCGCTCTTCGCGTCGGCGCCCATCGCGCGTGCGCTCATCATCATCATCGGACGCGGCATCACGCCGCTGTGATTCACGTTGACCTCGCGGATCGAATAGCCGCTAAAGCCGAACGCCTGCGAGGACGCCGCGGCCTGCTCGCGAAACGATTTGATCGCCTCGCCGCTGAGCCGCTGTTCGGCCGCGCGCTGCGCTTGCGGCGACAGCGAGAAACGCACGTTGCCAACCTGCATGATCGATGCCATCTGTCCGGCGAGCTTCGATGCCGCGGCGAAGTCGCGCGATTCGAGCACGACTTCCGTGCGGCCGCGCCACGTCGTGATGCGTCCGTCGCGGTCCGTCGACGGGAAGATCGAGAACGCGCCCGAGCGCGCGGTCACGCCGCTGACGCCGCGCGCTTTCTGCAATGCCGCGTCGGCGCGTTCGTTCAGCGTCGACGTCAGCGACGACGGCTCGCTCGCTTCCTGCTCGTAAAACAGCGTGATTTCGACTTCGTCCTGCGGGACTTCCGCGCTCGCCTGCGCATTCAGCGACAGCACGCCCGAAGGCTGCGGCATCATGGTCTGCGCTCGAGCGGGCGCAGGGTTCAGTGCGAGTGCCACAGGCGCGCCCAAGGCGAGCGCAAGTGCGAGGGACCGCGCGGTTTTTGTCGTCATGACTGGAATCCTTGTTTGAACAGGTTGTGCACGTTCGACGCGAGCGCCGGGTAGTGGCGCGCGGTTTGACGGATGCGCTGGCGAAGGCATCGGCTTGCCGTCGAGCGGCCGGTTCGAGTTCACGCTTTCGTCGACCGATTAGGCGCGTTTTACCGACGCTTGGTTCCCCAATTAGTGCTTCGCCGCCGCATCGGAAACGATGACCTGGATGCGATCACGACAGGTGCCGCGTCGCGCGTTCGCCCTTAAACCAGCTGTTTAGTGATGAAGCGCCATTCGGCTTCGGTCACCGGCGTGATCGACAGGCGGTTGCCTTTGGCGAGCACGCGCATGTCCTGCAATTCGGCATGCTCGCGCAGCGCGGCAAGCGGAATCAGCCCGATTTTCTTCTTGAACACGACGTCGACGAGCATCCAGCGCGGCGTTTGCGGCGACGATTTCGCGTCGTAGTACGGACTCTTTTTATCGAACTGCGTAGGGTCCGGATACGCGGTCGACGAGACCTCCGCGATGCCCGCGATGCCGGGCTCCGGACAGCTCGAATGATAGAAGAGCACGCCGTCGCCGACCTGCATCATGTCGCGCATGAAGTTGCGCGCCTGATAGTTGCGTACGCCGGTCCACGGCAAGGTGCGATGAGGTGCGTTGGCGAGGTCGTCGATGCTTGCTTCGTCCGGTTCGGACTTCATCAGCCAGTAGCGCATGAATCGGAGTGAGCGTGTGAGATTGAACGAAGCGCAACAACAGCAGGCGCGTACGGAAAAGCCCCTGAAAAAGGCGCTCAAACGAAAAAACGACGGCCAAAGAAAAACGGCATCGAACCGAAGTCCGATGCCGTTCCAGATAAGGTCCCCGCCTTAGCCGCTAGGCCGGCATCCTGAACCGAGGGTTCAGAATTGGTCGCAGTTAGCAACACTTCGGGTACATCAGACTGAGTGACGCGCACACCCGTGCTACAAATTTCCGCAACCGTGCACATGGCATTGGTTCAAGGAATGTATGACCTTGGCGAACCAGGCAGGGAAGCTAAACCGATGAAGCTACAACCCAAACCGTTCAACACGTGACCGATTCGAAACCGGCCCACTACTGCTTACTGCAAGCTGTACTGCTCGATCACAGTACCTAGCTGTTCGTTCATTTGCTGCATTGTACGCCGGATTTCTTCAGCGGGAAATGCTTCTCCGTGTCGCACGCTGCTTTGCAGCTTAAGCAGTTCCGATGCCAGCGACAGCGCAGCCATCACCGCGATGCGATCGGTGCCGCGCACGTTGCTGCCGCTGCGGATTTTCTTCATCTCGGCGTCGACGCGCGCGACCGCCTCGAGCAGCGCGCCTTCCGTTTCCGGCGAGCAGGCGAGACGATAGGGTACTTCGAGAATCGATACTTCGATCTGCTTGGTGGTCATGCGCTTTCTCCGTGTCGGCTCACGTCGCTTTCCGCTTCCTCGTGTCCGGGCTGGGCGGACTCGAGCAGATCGAGCTGGTTATCCGGTTCGCTGCTCGCGCGTGCGCGCGGCAATTTTTCGAGAATCGCATTCAGGCGCACCTGAGCGTCGTCGATCTTGGCGGACAGCGCGTCGCGTTCCGCCTGCAGTGCGTCGCGCTCTTCGCGCAATTGCGCGAGTTCCGCATGCGTGGCTTGCACTTCGGCACGCGTTTGCGCGAGCTGCTCTTCGAGCGCGAGCCGCGCTTCGTTGTGGCGCTGGCTGATCGCAATCAGCTTGCCGATGTTCTGGGAGAGTGATTCGAGTTCGGTGAGCATGTGCTGCGTCCTCTAAAGACATCGCATTTTAGCGCGGAATATTACAGGTTCCGACAATTGTCTCGTTTCGAGACGTAACAGCATCGCTACGTGCAGGTTCGTTGCGTGTCGGGTCGTCGACCATAAGGTAAAAAACCGGTAATCCATCGGACAATAACCTGCATTCAACAGAACCGATTGCGCTCCGGTTGACCTTTCTTGACGCCCCGCGAGGCCGCTCGTAAACTTCCCGCACTCTGGTGCCCGCGCGCGCTTCTCGGCGCGCGCAGTTAAACGGGAAGCAGGACGCGCGCGGTGCCAAAACCGGATGCGCGAACCTGCGCTGCCCCCGCAACGGTAAGCGACCGCATGTGATGTGCTCATGCAGGTCGGTCCTGATCGCAAGGTTGGAAGTTCAACGTGCGAGTGTGCCACTGCGCGTCACGCGTGGGAAGGCGGGATCGATGTGTCGTAGCCCGGATACCGGCCAGAAAAGAGGGACGTCCCCCCGCGAAAACGCTAAACAAGGGGGCGCCTCGTGACGCGTCGGCCTGCGGGGAAGCAGGCCGCGCACGCTATCCACAGGAATGTCATCCCATGCTGTCCCCCATCGCCCGCGCAACGCTCCTCGCGTTCGCGAGCCTGCCGCTCGTCGTGCATGCGCAAAGCGCCGAGCCTGCGTCTTCATCGTCCGCGACGGATGCAACCGCTGCGAGCGCCGCAAACGTTGCCGACGCGGCCAATCTCACTTCCACCGATGCGTCGGGCAACGTGCTGTCGCCGATCGTCGTGACCGCGCAACGCGGACCGCAAGCGTTGCGCGATGCGATCCCGCAGACTACGCAGTTCGATCAGCAGGACATCGCCGACACGACCGCGACCGATCTGCCCGGCCTGCTGCAACTCGCGCCAGGCGCGCAAATCTCGCGCACGGGTGGCCCCGGTTCGACCGCGAGCCTCTTTCTGCGCGGCGCATCGTCGACGCAATCGCTGCTGCTGATCGACGGCGTGCGCGTCGATTCGGTGAGTCTCGGCTCAGCTCAACTCGCGCAGATTCCGCTCGATCAGGTCGATCACGTCGAAGTGGTGAACGGCAACGTGTCGGCGTTGTATGGCTCGGGCGCGATCGGGGGCGTCGTGCAGGTGTTCACGAAAGACGGCGGCGATCATCCGCCGCGTTTCAATTTTTCGGTCGGCTACGGCAGCTATCACACGCAGACGCAAACGGCCGGCGTGAACGGCGCGCTCGATCAGGACGGCCGCACGACCATCAACATCTCGCTCGCGCGCACGAAGGACGACGGCTTTTCGTCGCTCAATCCGCTCGAGGCGCCGAACGCGAATCCGAACGCAAACGGCAATCTGAACGAGAGCATCAGCGCGTCGCTGCGTCACAAGTTCACCGACAGCTGGGACGCGGGCGTCAGCTATTTCCAGTCGAACAACGACAACAGCTACGACAATGCGTACGGCGAGCCGACCGATCTGAACAATCTCTATAGCAAGGTGCGTCAGGTGTCGGTATTCGCGAACGGCAAGCTGACCGACTGGTGGACCACCCACGTCACGCTCGCCGAGGGCGACGACCGCAGCGTGTCGAACACCAATGGCATCTACAACGGCCGCTTCGATACCGACAATCGCCAGTACACGTGGCAGAACGATTTCGCGCTCGCCGCGAACCAGAAGCTGCAACTCGGCTACGAGCATCTCGACCAGACGCTCGACTCCGACACGTTCGCCGCGCCCGACCGTCACGTCGATTCGGTCTTCGCGGGCTACAGCGCGCGCTTCGGCCGCAACCAGATTCAGGCCAACGTGCGACGCGACCAGTACTCCGATTTCGGTGGAGCGAACAGTTACTATCTCGGCTACGGATTCGACATCACGTCGCGCTGGAAGGTAACCGCAAGCTATTCGGATGCGTTCCGCGCGCCGAGCTTCGACGATCTGTACTATCCGATCAGCGGCAACCCGTCGATCCAGCCCGAGCGCAGTCATTCGGTCGAAGCCGGTTTGCAGTACGCGACCGATGCGCTCGGCGTGATGCGTCTGAACGCATTCCAGACGCGCTATACGAATCTGATCGACTACGTGCAGACGATCCCCGGCATCTACCTCGCGGAGAACGTCGGCCGTGCGAAGGTGCAGGGACTCGAGGGATCGTGGAGCGGTCATGTCGGCAAGACCGACGTGCGCGCAACGGTGACGCTGCAGAACCCGGTCGATCTCGACAACGGTACCGACCTCGTGCGGCGCGCGCGTCGGTTCGGGTCGTTCGCGGTGAATCGCAGTATCGGTGGATGGCGGGTTGGCGGCGAGTGGATCGTCAGCGGTCCGCGTACCGATAGCACGGGCAACCTCGGCGGTTATGGCATCGTGAATCTGTCGGCGCGCTACAACGTCACCAAAGCGTGGTACGTCAGCGCGCAAATCGACAATCTGTTCAACAAGGATTATGAAACGGCCTACTCGTATAACTCGCCGCGACGCGGTGCGTATCTCACGCTCGGCTGGCAGCAGCAGTGACGCGCGCGCCGGGGTGGCCGCATGCGTGAGCGCACGCGGATGAGCCGCGCGTCCGCTTCGCTGTGCGCCGCGATGGCGACGCCGCGCCCGATGAACGCGAAACGCGCGGCCGCGATCTGGCTCGGGCTCGCGCTCGCCGCCGTGGCGGTGCTCGGCGCGTCGCTGGTGCTCGGCAGCGTGCCGCTCGCGCCGTCGCGCGTGCTTGCGGCGCTCGTGCCGACGCACACGTTCGGCGGCACGGGCAGCAACGATCTCGCCGGCGAAATCGTGCGTACGTTGCGTTTGCCGCGCGCGCTCGCGGGCTTCGCGTGCGGCGCGTTGCTCGCGCTCGCCGGCGCGCTGCTGCAGGTGCTGCTGCGCAATCCGCTGGCCGAGCCGTACGTGCTCGGCGTGTCGGGCGGCGCGGCGACGTTCGCGCTCGTTGCGATGATCGCGGGCGGCGCATGGTGGCTCGTCGATGCGAGCGCGTTCGCGGGTGCGTTCGTGTCGATCCTGCTGGTGCTCGGCCTCGCGCGTCGCGAGCTATGGCGCGGCGAGCCGCAGGACACGTCGCCCCGTTTGCTATTGACCGGCGCGGTGATCGCGGCCGGGTGGGGCGCGCTGATCACGCTGCTGCTCAATCTCGCGCCCGACAGCCGTCTGCGCGGCATGCTGTTCTGGCTCACCGGCGACCTCAACGGCGGCGCGCTGCCGTGGACCGCGCTGATGGCGCTCGCGCTCGTGTTGCTTGCGATCGTGCCGGCCGCGCCGCGTCTGAACGTGTTGCTGCGCGGCGACGCGGCCGCCGAGGCGTTGGGCGTCGCCGTGATGCCGCTGCGTTTGCGTGTGTACCTGGTCGCGTCGCTGGCGGCGGCCGCGGCGGTGACGACCGCGGGCACGATCGGCTTCGTCGGTCTCGTCGTGCCGCACATGCTGCGGCTCGCGTTCGGCAACGATCAGCGCATGCTGCTGCCGGCGGCCGCGCTCGGCGGCGGTGTCGCGGTGATGGGCGCGGATCTGATCGCGCGGACCGTGATCGCGCCCGCGCAATTGCCGGTCGGCGTGATCACGTCGCTGGTCGGCGTACCGGTGTTCCTGTGGATGCTGCTCAAACGCCGCCGATGATACGAGCCAAACCCAGCCCCACCTGTTCGATGCTGAGCACGCAGCGCCTGACGTTGCGCGCCGGCGCGCGCACCTTGCTCGACGCATTCACCCACGCGTTCCATGCGGGCGAAATCTGGTGCATCGCCGGGCCGAACGGCGCGGGCAAGACCACCTTGCTATCGACGCTGGCGGGGCTGTTGCATCCGGCGGCGGGCCATGTCGAACTCGATGGCGTGCGCGTGGCCGACTGGCAGCCGCTGCCGCTCGCACGGCGCCGCGCGCTGATGCCGCAAAGCGCGGCCGATGCGTTCAACGCAAGCGTGCTCGACATCGTGCTGCTGAACCGCTTCCCGCATCTGGGCGGCTGGGGCTGGGAGCGCGACGAGGATCGCGCGGCCGCGCGGGCGGCGCTCGAACGGCTCGGCCTTGCGGACTTTGCGGCGCGCGACGTGCTGTCGCTGTCGGGCGGCGAGCGTCAGCGCGTTGCCCTCGCGGCGGTGCTGTGCCAGGACGCGCCGCTGTTGCTGCTCGACGAACCGTTGTCGCATCTCGACCTGCATCATCAGGTCGACTGTCTCGAAGCGCTCGCCGCATGGACGCGCGAACCGCGCCGTAGTGTGCTGTTCTCGTGCCACGACCTGAACCTCGCGCGCCGCTTCGCGACGCACGCGTTGCTGCTCGACGGCGCGGGCGGCGCGTATGCGGGCCCAGTGCGCGACGTGCTGACGCCCGCGTTGACGAGCCGCGCGTTCGGCTATCCGCTGATTCTGATTCGCGACGGCGAGCACGAGGCGCTGATACCCGCGCCGCGCGCGCGTCACGAATCGCCTGCCGGCCATGACGCACAGTCAGGCTGATATTTATTCCTATCCCTTGTTTCGATCACACCTATGACTCGCATCCCACACCCAGCCGGTTTGCCCGAAGTCGCGCCGCTCGATCAGACGCTACGCGCCGAACTGCAGCGGATCATCGATACGCGCACCAAACCGCCCGGCAGCCTCGGCCGGCTCGAAACGCTGGCGCGCCAGATGGGCCTGATCCAGCGTAGTACGCGTCCCACCGTGCAGCGTCCCGCGATGATCGTTTTCGCGGGCGACCACGGCATCGCCGCCGAAGGCGTGAGCCCCTATCCGCAAGCGGTGACCGCGCAGATGGTCGCGAACTTCATCGCGGGCGGCGCGGCGATCAACGCGCTCAGTCACGTCGCGGGTCTCGAACTCGAAGTGGTCAACGCGGGCATCGCGACGCCGCTGCCGTCCACGGACCGACTCGTCGACATTCCGGTCGGGCCCGGCACGCGCAACTTCGCACACGAAGCCGCGATGACGCACGCCGAAGCGCTCGCCGCGATGCAGGCGGGCGCCGAGCGCGTGCGTCATCACGCGGCGCTCGGCACGAACGTGATCGGCTTCGGCGAGATGGGCATCGCGAACACGTCGGCGGCCGCGTGTCTGATGAGCCGCCTGTGCGGTGTGCCGATCGACGACTGCGTCGGCCGCGGCACGGGTCTCGACAATGCCGGACTCGCGAAGAAGCGCAACGTGCTCGCGGCGGCGCTCGCGCGCCATGCGGATGCACGCGCGCCGCTCGACGTGCTCGCGACCTTCGGCGGCTTCGAAATCGCGATGATGGCGGGCGCGTATCTGGCGGCCGCGGAGGCGCGCATGACCATCCTCGTCGATGGCTTCATCGCGACGTCCGCGCTGCTGGTCGCCGATGCGTTCTCGCCCGACGTGCGCGAGTACTGCGTGTTCGCGCATGCGTCGAACGAGGCCGGGCATCGGCGCATGCTCGATCATTTCGGCGCGCAGCCGCTGCTGTCGCTCGACATGCGGCTCGGCGAAGGCACGGGCGCCGCGCTCGCGGTGCCGTTGCTGCGCGCGGCGGTGGCCTTCGTCAACGAGATGGCCAGCTTCGATTCGGCGGGCGTCGCCGATCGCGAACCGTGAAGCGCGCGAGCACGCGCTTCGCGATAACGCGAAGCTCGGCCCGCAGCGCCGTGAACCTGCACTCGCCACGTTCATGAACCCGCTCGCGGAACTGCGCTATTTCTTCACGGCGCTCGGTTACTTCACGCGCGTGCCCGTGCCGCGCTGGGTCGGTTTCGAGCCGCATTATCTGAACGCCGCGGCGCGCTATTTTCCGCTCGTCGGCGTGTTGGTCGGCGGCTTCAGCGCGCTCGTCTATCTGGCCGCGCTGCGCGTGTTTCCGGCGAGTGTCGCGGTGCTGCTGTCGATGGCCGCGTCGCTCGTGGTCACGGGCGCATTTCACGAGGACGGTCTCGCCGACTGCATCGATGCGTTCGGTGGCGCCTATACGCGCGACGATGCGCTGCGCATCATGCACGACTCGCGCATCGGTGTTTTCGGCGCCATCGCGCTCGTGATCGCTCTGGCGATCAAGTGGCAAACGCTCGCGGCATTGTCACCGCTGCGCGCCGCAAGCCTGATGCTTGCGGCGCATGGCGCGAGCCGCGCGTGCGCGATCAGTTACCTGGCCACGCTCGACTATGTGCGCGCGGCCGGCAAAGCCAAGCCGGTCGCGCAGCGTTTGAGCGGGCCGGCGCTGTTGTGCGCCGTGCTGTTCGGGCTGCCGTGGCTGCTGTGGCCGAACGGCCCCGGCATGCCCGACTGGCGTTTCGCCGCGCTCACGTGTGCTGTGCTGTTCGCGCTGCGCTTTGCAATGGGCCGTTATTTCGTCAGACGCATCGGCGGCTATACCGGCGACTGCCTCGGCTTCGCGCAGCAGATCTTCGAATTGAGCATCTACCTGGTGGGGCTTGCATGGATATCGTCCTGATTCGACATCCCGCTGTCGCGCTCGAGGCGGGGGTTTGTTACGGCCATAGCGATGTCGCGTTGGCGGAAAGCGCCGAGGTCACGTCCAATGCGTTGGCGGTGAAGCTCGCGAGCTTGCAGGTGCCGGCGCCGCGTGTGCTGATCACGAGTCCGCTTACGCGCTGCGCCGCCCTAGCGACCGAGATCGCGAACGACTTCGGCTGCGTGGTCAGCCACGACGAGCGCCTGAAGGAAATGGATTTCGGCGAGTGGGAAGCGCAGCGCTGGGATACGATCGATCGCGCGCTGCTCGACGACTGGGCCGCCAATTTCGAACATGCGCGCGCGCACGGCGGCGAGAGCGTCGCGCAATTCGTCGCGCGTGTGCGAGCGTGGTTCGATGCGTTCGCGCTGACGCGCGAGCTGTCGCCCGCATACGTGGTCACGCACGCGGGCGTGATGCGCGCGATCGCGTCGTGGGTGCTGGAGGTGCCGCTCGCGCATTGCCTGCAGTGGTCGCTAGATATGACGGGGATCGTCTGGTTGCGACGTAACGACGAGACGCTGCAGTGGTCGCTCGTGCGATGGAATGCGTGACCCGCGTGGTCATCGGGAAAACCGATCCTTTTTTCTCGCCACACGCGGCGCCGTCATGGCGCGGGCTGCTTGCTGCGCGAGCGCGCCAGTTCGAGGTCCTCGCACAGTTGCCGCGCGCCTTGCGCGATGCGCGGCGCGGGGCGATTGATCAGATCGCCGTCGATCGCAAACAGGTTGTTGTTCGCGACGGCCGCGAGGCCCGGCCATGCGCGCCATGTGCCGAGTTGCGGCAGCATCGTGTCGGGCCGCGTCGCGCCGGGCGCGGCGGTGACGATCGCCTGCGGATTCGCCGCGAGCACCGCTTCGATCGACACGGTCGGCACGAGCGGCTGCAGGTCCGCGAACACATTGCGGCCGCCGCATAGCGTGATCACGTCGCTGATCATGTGCTCGCCGTTGAGCGTCATCAGCGGCCGGTCCCATACCTGATAGAAGACGCTGACGGCCGGGCGGTTCGCATACCGCGCGCGCAGACGGGCGATGTCGTCGCGGAAGGCGGCCGCCGCCGCATCCGCGCTCGCCGATGTGCCGAGCAGCCGGCCGAGCTTGGTCAGCGACACGGCGATATCGTCGAGACGGCGCGGCTCGCTGAAAAAGAGCGGCACGTGTAGCTCGCGCAAGCGTTCGAGCTGGCGCTGCGCGTTGCCGTGCCGCCACACGACGATCAGGTCCGGTTTCAGCGCGACGATGCGTTCGAGGTCGAGCGCCTTGTTGTCGCCGACGCGCGGGAGTTGCTTCGCTTCGGGCGGATAGTCGCTGTAGGACACGGCGCCGACCATCTTCGGGCCGCCGCCTGCGGCGTACAGCAATTCGGTCACGTGCGGGGCGAGGCTGATCACGCGCTGCGCGGGCGCGGCGAGCGTGAGGGTCGCGCCGCTGTCGTCGGTGACGGTGATCGCGGCGTGCGCGCTCAGTGCGGTCAGCGCGAGCGCTGCGGCGCCGAACCAATCGATGAAGCGGTGCGCGGGCGGGGCAAAGCGGATGGAACGTGCAAAGCGGATCATCGGACGAGGGCGGATCACGAAGCGTTGAGCGGCTTGGGTGCGAAGGTCACTGCGCTAACTCGACCGCGCGGTATCGATCGAGTCAACCGCCTGTTGCAACTGTTGCTCGAAGCGGGTCCATTCGGCTTCGTCGCCCGGCAGCCCGAAGCGCACACTGGCCGATGGCACCCGAAGCGATGGCGGAAAAAGACGCGTCCACACGCCGCGCCGCGCGAGCGCTTCATGCAACGCGGCGGCGCGCGCATCGTCGGTCCATGCGAAGAGCGGCGTGCCGCGTGTCGCGAAACCGTGCGCATGCAACAGCCCGGCAAGCCGCGCGCTGTCGCCGATGAGCCGCTCACGCATCCGCGTTTGCCACGCGGCATCGTCGAACGCGGCGCTCACCGCATGACGCGCGGGACCGCTGACGGTCCACGCCCCCAGCCTGTCGCGCAACGCGGTGAGCAATGCGGGCGCGCCCAGCACGAAGCCGGCGCGCACACCCGCGAGCCCGAAGAACTTGCCGGGCGAGCGCAACACGACGAGCCCGTCCCGGTGCGTATGCGCCGCCAGCGACGCGACCCGCGCGGCCGGCAGCGTATCGGCGAACGCTTCGTCGACGAGCAGCGTGCCGCCGCGTTCGCGCAGCTGCGCGTGCCAGTGCAGCAGCCTGGCGGCATCGATATGCGTGGCGGTCGGATTGTCGGGGTTGACGATCGCGACGTGCGTGAGCGCGGCGGGCAGCGTGTCGCGATGCACGTCGAGCGGCGCGACCGCGTGTCCGGCGCGTGCGAACGCGGGCGCGTACTCGCCGTAGGTCAGCGGCGCGATGCCGACCGTCGCGGGCGACAGCAACGCGGGCAGCGCGCGAATCGCCGCCTGGCTGCCGGCGACGGGCAGCACGTGCGCGGCATCGGGCGCGCCGTAGTAGCGCGCGGCCCGCTCGGCGAAGCCGTCGCCTTCGTCGGGCAAACGGCGCCACGCGTCGGCGGGCAGCGGCGGCACCGGATAGCCGTGCGGATTGACGCCCGTCGACAGATCGAGCCACTGCGCGTACGCAATGCCGTAGCGCGCCGCCGCTTCGTGCAGGTTGCCGCCGTGCGCGATCGGGCCGCTTGCGGCGTGCTCGCGCGGTTGCGTCCAGTCGGTCATGCGCTCATCCCATCGCTACGCGCGTCGTTCCGCTCAGCCATGAAACGGCACGCTCAACAACGCCAGCACGATCAGCACGGCCAGCCAGAGAATCACCGTGCGTTCGACCAGCATCAACGCGGCGCCCACATGACGCGCCTCGGCGGGACGCCCGAAGCCCAGTGTCGGCCGGTGCTCGAGCGTGCCGTGATACACGGCCGGCCCGCCGATCAGCACGTTCAGGCTGCCGGCGCCGGCGGCCATCACCGGGCCCGCGTTCGGGCTGTCCCAGCGCGGCGCCTGCTCGCGCCAGCAGCGCCAGGCGGTCAGCGTGTCGCCGAGCAGCGCGTAGCTCGTGGCAGTCAGGCGCGCGGGAATCCAGTTCAGCACGTCGTCGATGCGCGCGGCGGCCCAGCCGAAGCGCAGATAGCGCGGCGTGCGATAACCCCACATCGCGTCGAGCGTATTGGCGAGGCGAAAGCCGAGCGCGCCAGGCCCGCCCGCGAGCGCGAACCAGAACAGCGCGCCGAAGATCGCGTCGTTGCCGTTTTCGAGCGCCGATTCGATCGCGGCGCGCGCGAGCGCGGCCTCGTTCGACTGCGCGGTGTCGCGCGAGACGATCCGTGCGGTCAACTCACGTGCCGTGGCCAGATCGCGTTGGCCGAGCGCCCGCGCGATCGGCGCGATGTGATCGCGCAGGCTGCGCGCGCCGAGCGCGAACCACAGCAGCGCGACATGCAGCGCGCAGGCCGCGAACAACGGCAGCACGGCGACGAGCCACCACGCGATCAACACCGGCGGCAGAACCGCGAGCGCCCATGCGAGCAGGCCCTTGAGCCGCAGACGCCGGTCGTGATTGAAGCGCGCCTCGATGCGCGCCGCCCAGTTGCCGAACCCGACCAGCGGATGCCGGCGGCTCGGCTCGCCGAACCAGCGATCGACGGCGACGCCCGCGACCGCGAGCGTCGCGACCAGCGGCATGGTCAGCGGCGGCATCACACGCGGCTCGCGCTTTTCAGCGCGAGCGGCAGTCCCGCGACCATCAGCGTGGCCACGCTGCTCAACGCGGCGATGCGCTGATTCAAGCGCCCGAGTTCGTCGACGTAAAGACGCGTGGCTTCGCCGAGCGGCACGACGCCGAGGCCGATCTCGTTGCTGACGACGATGATCTTGCCGCGCGCGCCGGCGAGCGCCGCTTCGAACGCGGCGGCCTGCTCGTAGTAGTGCGACAGCGGCGCCGCCGCGCCGTCGGCGGGACATAGCAGGTTTGCGAGCCACAGCGTCAGGCAGTCGATCAGCAGACACCGGCCCGGCGCGTCGTGTTGCGCGAGCGCGCCGGCGAGGTCGTCGTCCGCCTCGACGAGCCCCCAATGCGCGGGCCGCCGCTCGCGATGATGCGCAATGCGCGCGTTGAATTCGGCGTCGTCGGTAACGCGGGCGGTGGCGATGTAGGTGACGGGGAAGGCGCTGTCGCTGGCGAGCCGCTCGGCATGCGCGCTCTTGCCCGAGCGGGCGCCGCCGAGGACGAAGGTGAGGTCGCGGGGAGTCATCCTATGATTGTACCGGCGCGATGGGATAATGCCGCTCGATTGCATTGCAACGCCACTGTCCATCTTCCACCTGCACCGCCGTGACCCGAATGACCATTCCTCCCGACACCCTGCCCGTGCCGCGCGGCACGCTGATGATCCAGGGCACCACGTCCGACGCGGGCAAGAGCACGCTGGTTGCGGGACTGTGCCGCCTCGCGCGGCGCGCGGGTGCGCGGGTCGCGCCGTTCAAGCCGCAGAACATGGCGTTGAACAGCGCGGTGACCGTCGACGGCGGCGAGATCGGCCGCGCGCAGGCATTGCAGGCGCTCGCCGCGGGCATCGACGCGCACACCGATCTGAACCCGGTGCTGCTGAAGCCGACCAGCGATCGCGGCGCTCAGGTGATCATCCACGGCAAGGCGCGCATCAATCTCGACGCGCGCGCGTATCACGACTACAAGCCAGTCGCGTTCGAGGCGGTGCTGGAGTCGTATGCGCGGCTGCGCGCGTCGTACGACACGATTTTCGTCGAAGGCGCGGGCAGTCCGGCCGAGATCAATCTGCGCGAGCGCGACATCGCGAACATGGGTTTCGCGGAGGCGGTCGACTGCCCGGTCGTGCTGGTCGCCGACATCGATCGCGGCGGCGTGTTCGCGCACCTGACCGGCACGCTCGCGTGTCTGTCCGACAGCGAGCAGGCGCGCGTGCGCGGCTTCATCATCAACCGCTTTCGCGGCGACATCGGTCTGCTGAAGCCCGGGCTCGACTGGCTGGAAGCGAAGACCGGCAAGCCGGTGCTCGGTGTCGTGCCGTATCTGCATGGCCTGACGCTCGACGCCGAGGACATGCTGCCGCCCGAGCTGCGCGCGGCGGCGAGCGTTGATTCGCGCCGTCTGCTGCGCGTGGTCGTGCCGGTGCTGCCGCACATCAGCAATCACACCGACTTCGACGCGTTGCGCGCGCATCCGCAGGTCGATTTTCACTATGTGCGCGCGGGTACGCCGCCGCCGGCCGCCGATCTGATCATCCTGCCGGGCTCGAAGAACGTGCCGGACGACCTCGCGTTTCTACGCGCACAGGGCTGGGACGACGTGCTGGCGCGGCATCTGCGCTACGGCGGCCGCGTGATCGGCATTTGCGGCGGCATGCAGATGCTCGGCCGCGAGATCGCCGATCCGCATGGCGTCGAGGGCGCGCCGGGCACCTTCGCGGGCTTCGGCTGGCTCGACTATGCGACCGTGCTCACGCGCGACAAGACACTGAAGAATGTGACCGGGCGCCTGGCGCTGCCCGGCACGCCGGACGTCGCCGGCTACGAGATTCATATGGGCGAGACGCGCGGGCCGGCATTGGACACGCCGGCGCTGCGACTCGACCACGCTGGCCCGCACGAGGGCGGCGCGGACTTTGGCCGTCCCGATGGCGCGATGTCCGCCGATGGCCAGATTCTCACGACCTACGTGCATGGCCTGTTCGACACGCCGGCCGCGTGCGCGGCGCTGCTCGCATGGGCGGGTTTGAGCGATGCCGAAGCGCTCGACTATCCGGCGTTGCGCGAGGCGTCGCTGGAGCGGCTGGCCGATACGCTGGCCGGGCACGTCGATATGCGCAGGCTGTTCGCGGCGCTGGGGTGACGCTCTGCGCCGGCCTCCTTCATCGGAGTGAACGCAATTGCTGCTCGCGCGGTTCGCTCAGTACAACACCATCTGCGTGCAACGAAACAGCGCGATGGTCTTACCATCCGGACCGGTGACCGTCGCGTCCCAGACCTGCGTGCTGCGCCCAAGGTGCACACCCTTGGCGACCGCGCGGATCGTGCCCTGCGTCGCGGTGCCGAGGAAGTTGCTCTTCAGCTCGATCGTCGTGAAGTTGCGCGAGTTTTCGGGCAGATGCGCGATGCACGCGTAGCCGCACGCGGTGTCGGCGAGGCCGATCACCGTGGCCGCGTGCAGGAAGCCGTTCGGCGCGAGCAGCGCCTCGCGCACGGTCAGTTCGGCGACCAGCGTGCCCTGGTCCACGGTCAGCACGCGCAGGCCCAGCAGGTCCGGCAGCGTGCCCTTCTGGCGCTCCAGCAGGCGTTCGACGGTGTATTCCGGGCGCAGTTTGCTCATGAGATTCAGGTCCTTGTCGAAAAAAACGGCGCGTTGGAGCGGCCGATTCGCGATGCGGGGGCTTCGGCCACGCTGAATTTGTCGATATTATCAACGCCTGGACCGGCGGGCGTCCCTGGAAACCGAACTTCGAACGGCAGCGATCGTGGAGCCCGCCGGCGCCGGTCACAGCGGATCGGCGGGGACGGAGCAATAGCGCGGCAAACCGGCTGGCGGTGTCCAGCCTTCTTTCCGGGAGATTTCATGTCGGTGATCGTGGTGGCGAATCCGAAGGGCGGCGTGGGCAAGAGCACGCTATCGACCAATCTGGCCGGCTATTTCGCCGCGGCGGGCGAATGGGTCGCGCTGGCCGACCTCGACAAGCAGCACTCCGCGCATGCGTGGCTCGAATTACGGCCCGCCACGCTGCCGAACATCGAAACCTGGGAGGTCAATCCCGACACGCCGGCCAAGCCGCCGAAAGGCCTCGAGCACGCGGTCGTCGACACGCCGGCCGGCCTGCACGGCAATCGCCTGAACATCGCGCTCGATCTCGCCGACAAGGTGATCGTGCCGTTGCAGCCGTCGCTGTTCGATATTCTCGCGACCCAGGAATTTCTCGAGCGGCTGGCGAAGGAAAAGGCGGTCAGGAAGGGCGCGATCGAGGTCGGCGTGGTCGGCATGCGCGTCGATGCGCGCACGCGCTCGGCCGAGCAGCTGCATCGCTTCGTCGAGGGATTGAAGCTGCCGGTGCTCGGTTTTCTGCGCGACACGCAGAACTACGTGCAGCTCGCGGCGCACGGCCTGACGCTGTGGGACGTCGCGAAAAGCCGTGTGGAGAAGGATCTGGAGCAGTGGCAGCCGATCGTCGAGTGGACGAACGGCGCGGGGAAGAAGGGCTGAGGCGGGGGCTGCCCGCCATCAGTCAAGCGTCAAGCTGAGCTTCGCTCAGCTCCAGGCCTGCGTGGGCACGTGGTCGCGGCTGCCCTTGATCTTGTTGTTTTCATCGACGAACACGAGGTCCGGCTTCCAGCCCGCCTTCAGCTCCGCCTCGTCGACCACCGCGAACGCCGCGATGATGACCAGATCGCCGAGCTGCGCGCGACGCGCGGCCGAGCCGTTCAGCGAAATCATGCCGCTGCCGCGCTCGCCCTTGATCGCGTACGTCGAGAAGCGCTCGCCGTTGTTGATGTTCCAGATGTCGATACGCTCGTTTTCGACGATGTTCGCCGCTTCGAGCAGATCTTCGTCGATCGCGCACGAGCCCTCGTAGTGGAGCTCGCAGTGCGTGACCGCGACGCGGTGAATCTTCGACTTCAGCATATTGCGTTGCATGATCAATCCAATCCTGTGTGACTGCGCAGTGTAACTGTGTTCGCGCGGGCGGTTGCGGCGTCAGATTTCGAGATTGTCGATGAGCCGGGTCGCGCCGAGCTTCGCGGCGGCCAGCACCACGAGCGGTGCGCTGGCGTCCTGCG
This sequence comes from Paraburkholderia sp. MM5477-R1, assembly GCF_050436385.1. Classification (NCBI taxonomy): domain Bacteria; kingdom Pseudomonadati; phylum Pseudomonadota; class Betaproteobacteria; order Burkholderiales; family Burkholderiaceae; genus Paraburkholderia; species Paraburkholderia sp. MM5477-R1. The sequence goes on along the minus strand of NZ_JBNDMC010000003.1, from coordinate 404,225 downwards.
CGCCGGGCGCGATCAGGTTCGAGCGCTTGCAAATCGCGATGTAATCGGGATTCCAGCCGCGCGCCGCGAGCGTCGCTTTGGCCGACTCTTCGAGTTTCGCGAAGTCGCGCTCGCCCGCGAGCACCGCGTCGCGCACCCGATTGAGTTCGGCGGCCAGCATCGGCGCCTCGGCGCGTTCGGCGGCCGAAAGGAACCGGTTGCGCGAGCTGAGCGCGAGGCCGTCGGTGTCGCGCACGGTTTCGGCGGCGACGATGTCGGTCGGCAGCGCGAACTGGTGGCACATCTGGCGCACGATCATCAACTGCTGGTAATCCTTCTTGCCGAACACCGCGACGCGCGGCTGCACGCACGACATCAGCTTCATCACGACCGTGCACACACCGTGGAAGAAACCGGGGCGGAATTCGCCCTCGAGGATGTCGCCGAGATCGTGCGGCGGATGCACGCGGTATTCCTGCGGCTCCGGATACATGTCCCTTTCGGTCGGCGCGAACAGCACGTAGACCCCTTCCTTTTGCAGCTTCTCGATATCGGCTTCGAGCGTGCGCGGATATTTGTCGAAATCCTCGTTCGGGCCGAACTGCAGGCGGTTGACGAAGATGCTCGCCACGACCGGGTCGCCGTGCTGGCGCGCGAGGCGCATCAGCGACAGATGGCCCTCGTGCAGGTTGCCCATCGTCGGCACGAAGGCCGTGCGATTCTGGCCGCGCAACTGGTCGCGCAATTCATGGATCGAGCTGATGACTTTCATGATCGGACAGGGATAGGCTCGCGCGGCGCGCGATCCGGTTGGCGCGACACCTGGCGGAATCGCGCGGCTCATCGCCTCACCGGCAAATGACGGGTTCGGAGCGCGGATTGTAGTGGATTTGGGCAGCGGACGCACCGAAACGCGGCGGCACTTCCGAGCGGGGCGCGGCGCGCTTGCCGCGCACTCCCCGCTGAGGCCCGCCAGGCATCGCTGCGACGGTGTTCGTAGCGAGATTTCCACGGTCCGGCCGCGGTCCGGCCGTCAAGCGGCCGTCATTCAGCGCTCAGGCCGGTAGATACGCCAGCCGCACGTAAATCGGCGCGAACGGCTCCGCCTGGGTGATTTCGACGAGCGATTCACGGCACAGCTCGAGCACGGCGATGAAATTCACGATGACGACCGGCACGCCGCGGCTCGTGTCGAACAGATCGGAAAACTCGATGAAGCGCGCATTCTGCAACTGCCGCAGGATCAGGCTCATGTGCTCGCGCACCGACAACTCCTCGCGCGAAATCTTGTGATGCTGGACCAGCTTCGCGCGCTTGATCACGTCGGCCCACGCGGCGCGCAGGTCGTCGCTGTTCACGTCCGGGAAGCGCGGGGCGACACTCTGCTCGATGTAGACCTCGGCGCGCAGGAAATCGCGCCCAAGCTGCGGCAACTGGTCGATGCGTTGCGCGGCGAGCTTCATCTGCTCGTATTCGAGCAGGCGGCGCACCAGTTCGGCGCGCGGGTCTTCGGCTTCCTCGCCGGTGTCGGCCTTCTTGACCGGCAGCAGCATGCGCGACTTGATTTCGATCAGCATCGCGGCCATCAGCAGATACTCGGACGCGAGTTCGAGATTGGTCTTGCGCAGTTGCTCGACGTAGCCGAGATATTGCACGGTGACATCCGCCATCGGGATGTCGAGCACGTTGAAGTTCTGCTTGCGGATCAGGTACAGCAGCAGGTCGAGCGGCCCCTCGAAGGTCTCGAGGAATACCTCGAGCGCGTCCGGAGGGATGTACAGGTCGTTCGGCAGCTTGAACAGCGGCTCGCCGTACAGACGCGCGAACGCGACGCCGTCGACCGTGTCGGGCGTCGAATCGGTGGCGGGCGTGGAAAGCGCGGTGTCGGACGGTGCCGGCGCTGGGCCGTGAACCGGGCCGTGAACCGGGCCGTGTATCGGGCCGTGTATCGGGCCGTGAAGCGGACCATGCACCTCGTCAGCGTGACTCATCGTCGGCGTGACTGGGGAGCTTAGAAGTTCTGGTAGTACGAGTAAGGCGTCTGCTCCACGCGCGAAGTTTTCTGCTCGGCGCGCTCTTCCAGATCGATCGGCTGTTTGTCCCACAGCAGTGCGCGGCCTTTGCGTTGCTCGGCCTCCAGATTGGGCTTCTGTTGCTTGAGCTGGTTCAGGAACTGGGTGATGTCCGATTGATACATGGCTCGACGTCCGTGGTGGGTAGGGTGGCGGCTCTCGGGCTGGCCGCTGCGCGGTGCCGCGGGGAGGGCGCCGTCGTCCGCGATTTTACCGCATGCGTCGCGGGCGGTCGAAAATCGCCGCGGGCCGCCCATTTTTGAGATGAAGCGCGGAGCTCCGCCAGGGGCACGAGACAGGCCGATCGGGGTCGCGTTGTGGTCAAATAGCATGCCTCGATCGGATGCGCGGCCGGGGCGCGAGAATTCACTCATTGAGGCCGGAGGTCCTGTTTGGCGGGAGGTACGATCGACATGCCGCGTGCGTTGCGCGGCGAGACCGGCCAGGCGCGCGGGCGCGCGCGTGAGCGCGAGGCGCTCGCGCGGTGCTGGCTGCGTGTGTCGCTCGCCATCGGCCTCGGCCTCCTGATGTTGCTGCTCGCCGCGGGCAAGGCTCAAGCGGCGAGCAAGGCACCGAGCTACAAGGTCGAGGTGGTCGCCGAGCCGCGCGCGCTGCGCCGGCTGCTCGAACAGCACCTCGATATCTCGCGTTTCGCGAAGCGGCCCGACGTCACCGACGACCAGTTCTCGTTCCTGATCACCGCGACGCCACAGCAGGTGCGCGATCTCGCCGCGACGCAGGGCTATTTCTCGCCGCTCGTCAGCACCGACGTGCGCACCGTCGACAATCTGCGGCAGGTCACCGTGCGCGTGGAGCCGGGCCCGCAGACCAAGGTCACGTCGGTCGATCTGTCGTTTCGCGGCGCGGTGCTGACCGAAGACCCATCGCGCGAAAACGCGACGCGCTTCGCGTTCTCGCTGCACGAGGGCCAGCCGTTCTCGCAGGGCGCCTGGGACGACGCGAAGAACGCGTCGCTGCACGAGCTGCAATCGCGCCGCTACCTCGCCGCGAAGATCTACCACTCGGAGGCGCTGATCGATCCGCGCACGCACACGGCGAAGCTGTCGGTGATCTACGACAGCGGGCCGACCTTCACGATGGGCCAGCTCGACGTGCAGGGCACGAAGCGCTATCCGGAGCGCATCGTCCACAACGTCAATCCGATCTCGCCGGGCGAGATCTACGACACGCGCACTGTCGCCGAACTGCAGCGGCAACTGCAGAACACGCCGTACTTCGCGAGCGTCGCGATCGACCTCGACGACAACCCCGCCAAGCCGCTCGACACGCCGGTGCACGTGAAGGTGTCGGAGTTTCCGTATCACAGCTTCCGCGGCGGCGTCGGCTATTCGACCGACAACGGCCCGCTCGTGCAGGGCGGCTACACGTATCTGAACACGTTCGGCGCGGCGTGGCCGTTCACCGTCGAGGGCCGCGCCGACAAGACGCAGCAATACGGGCAGATCCAGCTGTCGATGCCGCCGGGCCAGCACGGGTGGACCAATAGCGCGCTCGCGTCGTACACGACCACCGACGTCTCCGACACGCGCATCTACAGCATCCGCGGCGGCGTGCAGCGCTCGCGCACGTCGCAGTTCCTCGACTACAGCTATTCGCTGCTGTTCTACGACGATCAGCTCGACCAGAACGCGGCGCCGCCGACCCGCGCGCACGCGCTGGTGCCGGGGTGGTCGTGGACGCGGCGCGACACCGACGACCCGCTGTTCCCGCGCCGCGGCAACCTGATCCACGTCGAGGCGGGCTTCGCGGTGAAAGGTCTGCTCGCCGACCAGTCGTTCATCCGCGGCTACGCGCGCGGCCAGCAGTATTTCCCGATCGGCGTCGACGACATCGTGCTGATCCGCGCCGAACTCGGCGGCGTATTCACGAGCGGCAGCTCGAGCGGCATTCCGGCGTCGCTGCTGTTCCGCGCTGGCGGCTCGAACTCGGTGCGCGGCTACGGCTTCCAGAGCATCGGTAACAACGTCGCCGGCTCGATCCTGCCGACCAAGTACCTGCTGACGAGCGCGGCCGAATACCAGCACTGGTTCTCGCACAACTGGGGCGCGGCCGTGTTCTTCGACATCGGCACCGCGACCGACACCTGGGGCGAAAAAGTTTTCTATCCGGGCGCCGGCGTCGGCGCGCGCTGGCGCAGCCCGGTCGGCCCGGTCAATCTCGATGTCGCTTACGGGATCCGCGATAACCGGGTGCGGCCGTATATCACGCTCGGCATCGCGTTCTGACGTTTTGACGACAACCCACTATCTTATTTGCCACCGTATTCACGCATGACCACCGACGTCACCGCCCCGCCCCCCGCGCAGCCGCCCGGCGCCATGCCGCCAGGACCGCCGGATGGGCAGCAGCCGCCCGACACGCCGCCGCCGAAGCGGCGCTGGGGCCGGCTGCTGCTGAAGTCGGTCGCGGGCACGGTGGTCATGCTGGTACTGCTCGCCGCACTCGCGGTCGGTCTGCTGTACGGGGCGCTGACGACCGAGCGCGGCACCGCGTACGCGTGGCACGCGGCCGTGAAGCTGCTCGGCGGCCGGCTCGCCGGCACGCTCGACGGCGGCACGCTCGCGCGCGGCGTGCAACTGCGCGACGTGCGCTGGCGCAGCCTCGACGGCAGCGGCACCGACATCGAGATCGACCGCATCGCGGGCAGCTGGGCGCTCGCGCGCGAGCCGTGGCGGTTCACGATCGACTACCTGCACGTCGGCACGATCGAGGCGCGCGTCGGCCCGTCGTCGTCGAGCACCAGCGAGCCGCTGAGCTTGCCGCAGGATCTGCAGCTACCGATGCAGCTGGAGATCCGCGACGTGCAGGTCGAGCGGCTGCTGCTGCACCAGGGCGCGTCGACGACGGAGCTGTCCGGCTTCGCGTTTCATGGGCGCAGCGACGGGCGTCATCACGAGGCCGCGATCGATCGGCTCGATACGCCGTTCGGCGCGCTGACGGCAGCGGCGAAACTCGATGGCGTGCGGCCGTTTCCGCTCACCGGCGAAGTCGGTTATGCGGGCAAGGTCAACGATGAAGCGGTGCAGGTGGCCGGCCACCTGAGCGGCACGCTCGAGCAGCTCGTCGCCGAGCTCGATGCGAGCGGCATGAAGCTCGCCGGCCACGCGCGGGTCGAAGCGGCGCCGTTCGCCGCGGTGCCGTTGCAGCGCGCGACGCTGAGCTTCGATCATGTGAATCCGCAGGCTTTCGCGCCAGGTGCGCCGCTGGCCGATCTGGCGGTGCGCGCGGAGCTGCAGCCGGTCGAGCAGGGCGCGGCGACCGCCCCTGGCACAGCCAGCGCGGCGAAACCGTCGGCCGCCAGCCATCCGCACCACCTCTTCGGCGACCACCACGCGCCGGCCAAACCGGCGGCGGGTTTCGCCGTCGCCGGCCATGTCTCGATCGTCAACGCGAAACCCGGCGCAATCGACCAGAAACTGCTGCCGCTGATCGATGCGAACGCCGACGTGCGCCTCGACGCCCACACGCAGAGCATCTCGAACCTGAACGTGCGGCTCGTGCGCAACGCGACGCTCACCGGCGGCGGTGCGCTGAGCGGCCGGCACGGCCGGCTCGATCTGAGCGTCGCGCGGCTCGACCTGAACGCGCTGCAGGCGACCGTGCGGCCGACGCAGCTGTCCGGCCCGATCGGCATCCGCCTGAACGACGACATCCAGACCCTGACGCTCGATCTCGCCGACCCCGCCGCGGCGCTGCGCGCCCAGGGCAAGATTACGTTCGATCCCGCACGCATCAGCTTCAACGACGTGCGCGTCACGTCGGGCCGTGGCCGCATCGATCTATCGGGCGCGCTGAAGCACGATGAGAACTCGACCTACAACCTGAAGGCGCAACTGACCGATTTCGATCCGCTGTCGCTGACCTCGCAGATGCCCGCCCGCACGCCTGTCACGACATCCGGCGCGTCCGCCGCGAGTGGCGCGCAACGCGAGCGGCAAGCGCAAGCCGCGGCGCTCGTGGGCAGCACGGCCGGCGCGAAGAGCGCGGCGCCCGGCGATCAGGCCGCCGCCATCGCGAAGAACACCGCGCAGGCCGCGGCGCAGACCGAAGTGCTCGAGCGCAGGACGCCACCGCCCGCGCATCGCGCGGGCCCTGCGCCACGCGCAGCCGCGCATGCAGGTCCGCCAGCGCGCAGGATCGAGGCGCGCGTGAACGCCACGGTCACGGCAGCAGGTGTGCTCGCGCCGGTCTTCACGACGCGCGCCGAATTCACGCTCGGTCCCAGCGTCTACAACGACCTGCCGCTCACGGGCGGCGGCATGATCCAGTTGGCCGGCTCGCGAATCCTGCCGAGCCACGCGAATCTTTCGGTGGCGGGCAACCGGGTGAATCTGCAAGGCAGCTTCGGCGCGGCCGGCGACCGGCTGCGCTTCGGCATCGACGCGCCGCAGCTCGATCGGCTCGGCTTCGGCCTCGCGGGCGCGGTCGCCGCGGACGGCGACGTTACCGGCTCGTTCGCGCATCCGAACGTCACGCTGAATTACAAGGCCGACAGCGTCGTGTTCGCGAGCAACCGCATCGGCCATGCGGAAGGCCACGCCGAGTTGCGCGACGGCGCGAACGGCGCGCTCGCGTTCACGACCGACGCGCGCAATGTCAACGCGGGCGGTGTCGACCTCGCCACGCTGACCGCCCGCCTGTCCGGCACACGCGCGAACCACACGCTTGAAGCCGCCGCGACCGGCAAGCTGCAGGACCGACCGCTCGATCTGACGCTCGCCGCCAACGGCAAGCTGACCGACACGCGCGACGGCTCGCGCTGGGACGGCACCGTCACGCGTCTGCAAAATCGCGGCACGCCGGCGCTCAATCTCGAATCGCCGCTCGCGCTCAGCGCCGGGCCGGGGCACCTCACGCTCGGCGCGACGCGCCTGACGATCGAAGGCTCGGTGCTGACCCTGAAGTCATTCGCGTTCGATCACGGCCGCATCCAGTCAGCCGGCAGCCTGACCGATGCGTCGCTCGCGCACTTGCAGGAGCTGCGTCACCAGATCACCGGCGAGCCGCCCGCCGTGCGCACCGACCTCGTGTTCGACGGCGACTGGGACTTCTCGCTCGGCGCGACGGCGAGCGGCCACATCGAGCTGCGCCGGCGCAGCGGCGACGTCACGGTCGAGATCGGCCGCGGGCTCTCGTCGATGGGCATTGGCGACATCCGCGCGCGCGCCGAATTCACCGGCGGCAACCGGCTCAATGCGACCGTGCATGCGCAGGCGAGCCGCGTCGGCGTGATCGATGCCGACGCGCACACGCCGCTCGTGCTGCGCGACGGCATGTTGAGCGTCGATCCGCAAAGCGCGCTGTCGGGCAACGTGAACGCGAACGTGCCGTCGCTGCGCACGACGGGCGGCCTGCTCGGCCCCGGCTATCTGCTCGACGGCCATCTCGCGCTGAAGCTCGCGCTCGGCGGCACGGTCGCGAAACCGAACGTGACCGGCTCGCTGACCGGCGACGGTCTGTCCGCGACGGTCGTGAGCCAGGGCGTGCAACTGAAGGATGGGGTCGTGCGCATCGCGCTGTCGCAGAACATGGTGGACTTCCAGCAGGTCGAGTTCCACGGCGCGAGCGGCACGCTGCGCGCGACTGGGCACGTGCGTCTCGACAGCCCGGAGCCCGACATGACCGCGAGCATCGTCGCGGACAAGCTCGATGTGTTCGCGTCGCCGGACCGCCATCTGTCGCTGTCGGGCAGTGCGAACATCTCGAACGGCGGCGTGGAGCGCGGCCCCGTGATCGACGGCAAGTTCGTGGTCGACAGCGCGCGGTTCGATCTGCCCGAGCAGGCCGCGCCGAGCCTCGGCGACGACGTCGTGATCATCCGCCCGGACGGCACGCGCTCGGGCGGCCGGCCGCCTCCGAGCGAAGGCGGCCAGCCGCCGGCGAGCCCGTTCGCGCCACGCGCGAACATCGAGATCGGCCTCGGCAACGACTTCCGCTTCCGTGGGAAGGGCGCCGATCTCGGCCTCGCCGGCACGATCACCGCGACGAGCGCGCCGAATACGCCGCTGCGCGCGGTCGGCAACGTGCGCGTCACGCCGGGTTCGACCTACACCGAATTCGGCCGCAAGCTCGCGATCGAGAACGGCTTCTTCACGTTCAACGGGCCGGTCACGAATCCGGGCATCAACATTCTCGCGATGCGCCGCAACCAGCAGGTCGAGGCCGGCGTACAGGTAACGGGCACGCTGCAGGCGCCGGTCGCGCGGCTCGTGTCGGAGCCAAGCGTGCCGGACAACGAAAAACTGTCGTGGCTGCTGTTCGGCCACGGCACCGACCAGGGCAACAACCTCGGCCAGCAGAGCACGATGACGACCGCGCTCGCGCTGCTCGGCAGCGCGACGGGTCAGCGGATCGCGCAGACCGTCGGGCTCGACGAGTTTTCGATCGGCCGCAGCGACGTCGGCCTGACCGATCCGCAAGTCGTGATGGTGTCGAAGGCGATCAACGAGCGGCTCGTGATCGGCTACGAGCAGGGGTTGCAGTCGGCGAGCAATGCGATCAAGGCGACGATCAATCTGACGCGATACTGGTCGCTGGTCGTGTATGGCGGCACGTTCTATGGCGCCGACGTGCTGTACACGCGGCGCTTCGACCGGATCTCGTGGTGATGCGGGCAACATAAAAAAACGGCACGCCTGGAAGCGTGCCGTTTTCGTCATACCTGCCTGCGGCGAGGTGGGGCGAGGCGCCCAAAGGCGCCGCGCGTTACTTCACGCGCATGCCGGGCTTCGCGCCGCTATGCGGCTCGAGCACGTAGAGGCCCGGTTCGGCCTTCTCGTCCGCCGCCGATGCCGCCAGCACCATGCCCTCGGACATGCCGAACTTCATCTTGCGCGGCGCCAGGTTCGCGACCATCACGGTCAGCTTGCCGATCAGCTGCTCCGGCTGATACGCGGACTTGATGCCCGAGAACACGTTGCGGGTCTTCTCTTCGCCGACGTCGAGCGTCAGTTGCAGCAGCTTGTCCGAGCCTTCCACCGCCTTGCAGTCGACGATCTTCGCGATGCGCAGATCGACCTTCGCGAAGTCGTCGATCGTGATGATGCCGGCCTCTTCTTCCTTCGCGGCGACGGCCTTGGCGTGGGCCTTCGCCTTGGCCTTCGCGTCGGCCGGCGCCGCTTCCGGCGTGGCCTGCAGCGAGTCGCGATTGGCCGCGAGCAGCGCCTCGATCTGCTTCGGATCGACGCGCGTCATCAGATGCTTGTACGCGTTGATCGGGCGCGCCGAGCTGAGCGGCACGGTGGCGTCGGCCCACACGAGCGGCTCGATGCCGAGGAAAGCCTCGACCGCTTCGGCGAGCTTCGGTAGCACCGGCTTCAGGGCCAGCGACAGCAGACGGAACGCCTCGATGCTGACGCTGCAGGTCTCGTGCAGCGCGACCGCGTTGGCCGGGTCTTTCGCCTGATCCCAGGGCTTGGCGGTATCGACGTAGGCGTTGACCGAGTCGGCGAGCTCCATGGTCTGACGCAGCGCGCGGCTGTACTCGCGCGCCTCGTAGTGCGCGGCGATCTGCGGCAGCGCCGCGCGCAGCGTGCCGAGCAGCGGATGATGCATCGCGCTGTCCTGCACGCGGCCGTCGAAGCGCTTGATCAGGAAGCCGGCCGCGCGGCTCGCGATGTTCACGTACTTGCCGACCAGATCGCTGTTCACGCGCGCCTGGAAGTCGTCGAGATTCAGGTCGAGGTCTTCCATCGTGCTGTTCAGCTTGGCCGCGAAGTAGTAGCGCAGCCATTCCGGGTTCAGGCCGGTGTCGATCACGCTTTGCGCGGTGATGAAGGTGCCGCGCGACTTCGACATCTTCGCGCCGTCGACCGTCAAAAAGCCGTGCGCGAACACGTTGGTCGGCGTGCGATGGCCCGAGAACTCGAGCATCGCGGGCCAGAACAGCGTGTGGAAATACAGGATGTCCTTGCCGATGAAGTGGTACTGCTCGGCCGTCGAGCCCTTGCGGACCCACGCGTCGAAGTCGAGGCCGCGTTTTTCGGCGAGGTTCCTGAAGCTCGCGTAGTAGCCGACCGGCGCGTCGAGCCACACGTAGAAATACTTACCGGGCGCGCCCGGAATCTCGAAGCCGAAGTACGGCGCATCGCGCGAGATGTCCCAGTCGGCGAGCTTGGCTTCGCCAGCGTCGCCGAGCCATTCGCGCATCTTGTTGGTCGCTTCCGGCTGCGCGAGGCCGCCGACCCAGGCGCGCAGGAAGTTCTCGCAGCGCGGATCGGACAGGCGGAAGAAGTAGTGCGTCGAGGTCTTGCGAATCGGCGTCGCGCCCGAGACGACCGAGTACGGATTGACGAGCTCGGTGGGCTGATAGGTCGAGCCGCAGACTTCGCAGCTGTCGCCGTATTGGTCTTTGGCGCCGCATTTGGGGCACTCGCCCTTGATGAAGCGGTCCGGCAGGAACATTTCCTTGACCGGGTCGTACGCCTGTTCGATCTCGCGCGCGTCGATCAGCCCCGCTTCCTTCAGCGCGAGGTAGACGTTTTCGCTGAGCACGCGGTTTTCGTCGGAGTCCGTCGAGTAGTAGTTGTCGAACGAAATGCCGAAGCTGTCGAAGTCGCGCTTGTGTTCCAGCCAGACGCGATCGATCAGCTGTTTCGGCGTCAGACCTTCCTGTTCCGCGCGCAGCATCACCGGCGTGCCGTGCGTGTCGTCTGCGCCGACGTAGTAGACCTCGTGGCCGTGCATTCGCAGCGCCCGGACCCAGATGTCCGTCTGGATATATTCGACCAGATGGCCGATATGAATCTGCCCGTTCGCATAAGGAAGGGCCGACGTGACGAGAATCTGACGGCGGCCGGGCGGCGCGCCTGCTGGGAGGTCGGTGGCGGGTGCTGACATAAGGATCGGGGGTGCCTGCGGTGGGACGAAACGGTGATTTTAGCAGGGCGCACGCCGCACGCGGACCGGGCGCGGCGGGCTGGACGCGCGGAACAGAGGGGGATGGGGGCGGGCGCTGCGGTTGGGGGACCGCCAGGAACGATGCCTGGCGAAGCGGGGTGCAAAACCGCGCGGGCAAAAAAAAACCGGGGTCGATAAACCCCGGAGCAACAACGACAAGAGGAGAATGGTGACGTGATGGCTTCGCCAGCCACGTACCGTAAAGAGAGACCGCGGATTTTCCGCAGAGTTCGAAATTTTTTCGATCCGTCGACAAACCGGTCCGGCGGCTCGTCCCGCCCGCAAGCCGGGCGCGTGCGGCTGAAGCCCGGCCGGCCCGGCGGCGCCTTCTCCTTGAGACTTGCCCTTATTGGGTCGCGTGCTGGGCCGTGGCGCGCAGATAGATCTCGACGCGACGGTTGGCCGCACGGCCGGCTTCGGTGTTGTTGTCGGCGATCGGCTGGTTCGGGCCCATGCCGGTGGCCGACAGGCGCTGCGGCGCGATGCCGCGTTGCGCCAGATAGCCGGTCACGCTCTGCGCGCGATTGACCGACAGCGTCTCGTTGTATTGCAGCGAGCCGGTGCTGTCCGTATGGCCGACGACCGACGCGACGACTTCCGGATTCTGCTGCAGCGTCTGTGCGAGCTGGTCGAGTACCGGTGCGAACGACGGCTTGATCGCGTAGCTGCTGGTGTCGAACGTGACCGAACTCGGGATGTTCAGCTTGAGCGATCCGTCAGGTTGCTCGGTGATCTGCGTGCCGGTGCCCTTGGTCGCGCCCGACATGCGGTTGCGGATGTTGTCCCAGTTGTAGCCGGTGACGCCGCCCACCGCGGCGCCGGTGGCCGCGCCGATCGCCGCGCCCTTGCCGCCGCCGAAGATCGCGCCGATCGCCGCGCCGGCACCAGCGCCCACGCCGGTGCCGACTGCTGTATTGGTGCCCTGTTGGGTTGCGCAGCCTGCCACCAGCGAGCCGGCCACGGCGAATACGGCCACGCGAGTCATGATTCTTGCATTCATTTTGGTTTCCTTTCGAGTGCGAATGAGCTAGCGGTAGCGGTCAGTCTATGCAGCGAACATTACGGCAATGCACCGACCACCCAGAAAGTTCGGGAACGATTCCTGCGCCTTGCTTCGCGCGGTCCTACAGCGAAGAAGGGTCTTAGGGCACCGTGTGCCGTCAGACACTACAATAGTGCCTGAAACACACGGTGATGCGACCCTACGGCGTCCCGCGTGCCCCGAAGGGTGCCCGGCACGTTCGATTTTCGCAATGCCGCATAACAATTTCTTGCAAATTCCGCCGCGTGGCCGATCGGTCCATCTCGCCGCGCCGCACCTCTTCCCCACGGAGTTTCAATGAGTATCGATCGGGCTTTGGTCGACGCCGCCGTCGCGGCCGTCACTGACCCCAACACGGGCGCGCCGTACGCGGCCGCGAAGAGCATCCGCAACGTGGTTGTGGAGGGCGACGCGGTCAGCCTTCAGGTGATGCTCGGCTACCCGGCGAAAAGCCAGTTCGAGGCGATCCGCCAGCGCTTCGCCGACGCGTTGCGCGCGGTGCCCGGCGTCGCGAACGTGCGCGTCGAGGTTTCGCAACAGATTGCCGCACACACCGTGCAGCGCGGCGTGAAACTGCTGCCCGGCGTGAAGAACATCGTCGCGGTTGCCTCGGGCAAGGGCGGCGTCGGCAAGAGCACGACCGCCGTGAATCTCGCGCTCGCGCTCGCGAGCGAGGGCGCGGCGGTCGGCATTCTCGACGCCGACATCTACGGCCCGTCGCTGCCCACCATGCTCGGCATCGAGGGTCGTCCCGAATCGCCCGACGACAAATCGATGAACCCGATGACCGGCCACGGCGTGCAGGCCAGCTCGATAGGTTTCCTGATCGAGGCGGACAACCCGATGGTGTGGCGCGGCCCGATGGCGACCTCGGCGCTCGAACAGCTGCTGCGCCAGACCAACTGGCACGAACTCGACTATCTGATCGTCGACATGCCGCCGGGCACCGGCGACATCCAGCTGACGCTCGCGCAGCGCGTGCCGGTTACGGGCGCCGTGATCGTCACGACGCCGCAGGACATTGCGCTGCTCGACGCGAAGAAGGGCCTCAAGATGTTCGAAAAGGTCGGCATCCCGATTCTCGGCATCGTCGAGAACATGGGCCTGCACATCTGTTCGAATTGCGGGCACGAGGAGCACATCTTCGGCGCCGGCGGCGGCGAGCGCATGGGCAAGGAGTATGGCGTCGACGTGCTCGGCAGCCTGCCGCTCGACATCACGATCCGCGAGCAGGCCGACTCGGGCCGTCCCACGGTCGTCGCGGACCCGAACGGGCGCATTGCGGAACTCTATCGCTCGATCGCGCGCAAGGTCGCGGTGCATATCGCCGAACGCGCGCGCGACATGAGCTCGAAGTTTCCGAACATCGTCGTGCAGAACACCTGAGCGGCCGTTCGGGCGAGGGATTAGGGGTGATCTCGATCCCTATTTTCACGAACTCTCGCGGTATCATGTCGACTTCACGAGTTCGGCTCGGCGGCCGCAGGGGCCGCCGCCAGGCCGACAAGAGGATCGCATGGGAAAACGAATCGACGGGCACGCGGTACATGCGTTCATCGTCCTGACTGCCGGCTGTGTGCTGTTGAGCGGCTGTGGCGTATTCCTGAGACCACAGGAAAAGCGCGCCGACGCGCAACTGCTGCCCACCGTGGGCAATCAGGCGCACGGTCTCGTGACCTTTATCGAGCGCTCGGACGGCGTCCAGGTCACCTACAATCTCACGGGCTTGCCGCCCAATAGCGACCACGCGCTGCAGGTGCACGAGCGCGGCGACTGCAACGCCGCCGACGGCTCCAGCGCCGGTCCGGTGTTTTCGCCGGCGGCCGAACGGCTCAAGGCCGGCGCGCGCGTCGAGGGCGATCTCGGCAACATCCATGCGGACGCGAACGGCGTGGCCACCGGCTTCATCGTCGCGCCGGACGTGTCGCTCGACGGCATCCGCTCGGTGCTGCAGCGCGCGGTACTGCTCCACCGCGATGCGACCGATCCCTACGCTTACCCTCAGCATGGCGCGGGCGCGGCGATCGCCTGCGGCGTGATTCGCCAGCAGTGAAGCGCGAGCGCGCTTTCGCCGCGCCCGCCCCGCAACGGCGTCGTGCCAGTCGGCGGACCCCCTTCATCGGGCGCGCCTCGCGCCATCTGCGGCAGCGTCTCCGTGATCGCGTAAAATAAGCGGCCTTTGCCGGCTGGGCGCCGCCGCCGGCCGTTTTCATCTATCTTTCGTCACACCTGATATTCACGTCGAGCAGCTCTCACCTATGACCATCAAATCTGACAAGTGGATCCGGCGCATGGCCGAGTCGCACAAGATGATCGAGCCGTTTGCGCCCGATCAGGTTCGCGTCTCCGAAGACGGCCGGAAGATTGTCAGCTACGGCACCTCGAGCTACGGCTACGACATCCGCTGCGCCGACGAATTCAAGATCTTCACCAACATCAACTCGACGATCGTCGATCCGAAGAACTTCGACGAGAAGTCGTTTGTCGATTTCAAGGGCGACGTCTGCATCATCCCGCCGAACTCGTTCGCGCTCGCGCGCACGGTCGAGTATTTCCGTATTCCGCGCAGCGTGCTGACCGTGTGCCTCGGCAAATCGACCTACGCGCGCTGCGGGATCATCGTCAACGTGACGCCGTTCGAGCCGGAATGGGAAGGCCACGTCACGCTCGAATTCTCGAATACGACACCTTTGCCTGCGAAAATTTACGCGAACGAAGGCGTCGCCCAGGTGCTGTTTTTCGAAAGCGACGAGATTTGTGAAACGTCGTACGCGGATCGCGGCGGCAAGTATCAAGGTCAGCACGGCGTCACGTTGCCAAAAACGTGACGCCGGCAGCGTCTTGACCCAACAGTTATTCGGGTGACCGCTGCGCTTTTTACGTAACGCAGCGGTCGTTTTCTTTTTGGAGAATCGCCCATGAAGTTCCGTTTCCCCGTCGTCATCATCGACGAAGATTTCCGCTCCGAGAACATCTCGGGTTCCGGCATCCGGGCTTTGGCCGAAGCCATCGAGAAAGAAGGCGCGGAAGTGCTCGGGTTGACGAGCTACGGCGATCTGACCTCGTTCGCGCAGCAGTCGAGCCGCGCGTCGTGCTTCATCCTGTCGATCGACGACGACGAGCTGCTGCCGTACGTCGATAACGTGGTCGTCGAAGGCGAGACGCCCGAGCTTGCCGCCGCGATCGTCGCGCTGCGCGCGTTCGTGACCGAAGTGCGCCGCCGCAACGCCGATATTCCGATCTTCCTGTACGGCGAAACGCGCACTTCGCGCCATCTGCCGAACGACATCCTGCGCGAGCTGCACGGCTTCATCCATATGTTCGAGGACACGCCGGAGTTCGTCGCGCGCCATATCATCCGTGAGGCGAAGGTGTATCTCGACTCGCTGGCGCCGCCGTTCTTCAAGGAACTGGTGCAGTACGCGGAAGAAGGTTCGTACTCGTGGCACTGCCCGGGGCACTCGGGCGGCGTCGCGTTCCTGAAGAGCCCGCTCGGCCAGATGTTCCACCAGTTCTTCGGCGAGAACATGCTGCGCGCCGACGTCTGCAACGCGGTCGACGAACTGGGCCAGCTGCTCGACCATACCGGTCCGGTCGCGGCCTCGGAGCGCAACGCCGCGCGCATCTTCAGCGCCGACCACGTGTTCTTCGTGACCAACGGCACCTCCACCTCGAACAAGATCGTCTGGCACGGCACGGTGGCGCCGGGCGACATCGTGCTGGTCGACCGCAACTGCCACAAGTCGATCCTGCACGCGATCACGATGACCGGCGCGATTCCCGTGTTCCTGACGCCGACCCGCAACAACTTCGGCATCATCGGCCCGATTCCGCGCAGCGAGTTCGAACCGGAGAACATCCGCAAGAAGATCGAGGCGAACCCGTTCGCGCGCGAAGCGCTCGCGAAGAACCCGAACCTGAAGCCGCGCATTCTGACGATCACGCAAAGCACCTACGACGGCGTGATCTACAACGTCGAGATGATCAAGGAGATGTTGGGCGAATGGCTCGACACGCTGCACTTCGACGAAGCGTGGCTGCCGCACGCCGAATTCCACGAGTTCTATCAGGACATGCACGCCATCGGCGCGGGCCGTCCGCGCATCGGCGCGATGGTGTACGCGACGCACTCCACGCACAAGCTGCTCGCCGGCATCTCGCAGGCGTCGCAGATCGTCGTGCAGGATTCGAAGAACAGCCGCTTCGACAAGCATCGCTTCAACGAGGCGTATCTGATGCATACGTCGACGAGCCCGCAGTACGCGATCATCGCGTCGTGCGACGTGGCCGCGGCGATGATGGAAGCGCCGGGCGGCACCGCGCTCGTCGAGGAGTCGATCGCTGAAGCGCTCGACTTCCGCCGCGCGATGACCAAGGTCGACACCGAATACGGCGACGACTGGTTCTTCAAGGTGTGGGGCCCGGACCAGTTCGCCGAGGAAGGCATCGGCTCGCGCGACGACTGGATGCTGCGTCCCAACGACGCATGGCACGGCTTTGGCCCGCTCGCCGAAGGCTTCAACATGCTCGACCCGATCAAGGCGACGATCGTCACGCCGGGTCTCGACATGGACGGCGGCTTTGGCGAAACCGGTATTCCGGCCGCGATCGTCACGAAGTACCTGGCCGAGCACGGCATCATCGTCGAGAAGACGGGCCTGTACTCGTTCTTCATCATGTTTACGATCGGCATCACGAAGGGCCGCTGGAACTCGATGGTGACCGAGCTGCAGCAGTTCAAGGACGACTACGACAACAACCAGCCGCTGTGGCGTGTGCTGCCCGAGTTCGTGCAGCATCATCCGATGTACGAGCGTGTCGGCCTGCGCGACCTGTGCCAGCAGATCCACAGCGTGTATCGCGCGAACGACATCGCGCGTCTGACGACCGAGATGTACCTGTCGAGCATGGAGCCGGCGATGAAGCCCTCCGACGCGTTCGCGAAGCTCGCGCACCGCGAGATCGATCGGGTACCGATCGACGAGCTCGAAGGCCGTGTTACGTCGATCCTGTTGACGCCGTATCCGCCGGGCATTCCGCTGCTGATTCCGGGCGAGCGTTTCAACAGGACCATCGTCAACTATCTGCGTTTCGCGCGCGAGTTCAACGAGCGCTTCCCGGGCTTCCATACGGATATCCACGGGCTCGTCGGCGAAATGGTCAACGGGCGCATCGAATACTTCGTCGATTGCGTGCGCATCTGACGATGGGGTGGGTGACGTTTCTGCCGGGCCTGGCAGCGATCGGCCGCTGGCGGCGCGGGGCCGGCGTGCTGGCCTTCGCGCTGGCGGCCGGCACGGTGGTGTTCGGCGGCATCGCGAGTCCGGCGGCGCATGCCGAGGTGGCCGCCGCCGATCCGATCGACGCGTCGATGCGCGCATGTCTCGCGCGCGCCGACATGTCGACGACGATGGGGCAGGTGCAGTGCATGGACGCTGCGCGCATCGGCTGGAAGGTCGCCGTCGACAACGCGTACCAGCAGTTGCTCGCGAAGCTGCCGCCCGCGCGGCGCAGGCTGTGGGAAAGGAGCCAGTCGAGCTGGCTCGCGTCGCGCGATGCCGAGAAGCAGTTGCTTGCCGCGGTCTTCGCCACGACCCAAGGTTCGATGTACGTGCTTTCCGAAGCCGACATGCAGCTGCAGCCGGTGCGCGACCGCGCGCTCGCGCTGCGCAGCGCGCTCGCCGATTCGAACGGTCCGGCGCCGCGCCGGCCGCGCGCCTGCAACGCCGACGCGCGTTGCGAGCACGCGATGTTCGATCTGAAGCGCTACTATCGTGTGCTCGAATCGAAGATGCCGGCGCAATCGCGGCCGACGCTCGTGCACGCGCAACGCGCGTGGAGCGCGTATCTGACGGCGTCGACGCGGCTCGTCGACGAGCACGGGCGTATCGACATCATCGGCGCGCGCGTCGCGACGATCAAACGGCTCTCCGAAACGGCCGGCAACCACTGACGGTCGCCGACCGGCGCGGCCCACCGCGCATTCAATCCCATTGATAACGGTCTTCGCGCGGCTGCGGCGCCGCGAGCGCCGGCTCGCCGAGCAGATCGCGCATCGCATCCTCGATCATCGCGGACATCGTGTTGAGCGCGAGGTCATTGTCGTCCGTGCCGAA
Source organism: Paraburkholderia sp. MM5477-R1 (assembly GCF_050436385.1). Lineage (NCBI taxonomy): Bacteria > Pseudomonadati > Pseudomonadota > Betaproteobacteria > Burkholderiales > Burkholderiaceae > Paraburkholderia > Paraburkholderia sp. MM5477-R1. Next base: position 386,097 of record NZ_JBNDMC010000003.1, on the reverse strand, counting down.
CGGTTCTTCGAGCTGCGACGCGATCGCTTCGTGCGCCATGAACGTGTACGCGACGAACACCGCGAATACCGGCGTGAAAATGCCGATGCTATTGACGAGTCCGAATGGCAGCGACGCGCAGAAGAAGTACACGGTGCGGTGGATCATCACCGAATACGCGAACGGCAGTGGCGTCGACGCGATGCGCTCGCACCCGCCGATCACATCCGACAGCCCGCTCAGATTGCGGTCGAACGCGAGCACCGCCATCGGATCGAGCGCCCCCGCGCGTGCCGCGCGCTGCACCCATTCGCCGAGGCACAGTAACAGCGCGGCTGGCTTGTAGCGCGATCCAATCACACGTTCAAACAGTGCGCGGGGCAGCCGCGCGGCAAGGTCGTCGCGCGGTTCGGTCTTGCGCAACTGATGACGCAGCGCATGCGGGAGCGCGCTCAGTATCGCCAGAAACGCGGCGGCTTCTTCTTTGGGCAACTCGCGCGACGGCAGCGTCAGCGCCTCGCGCGTCAGCGAGCGCGACTCATTGAGCAACTGCCCCCACAGCTTGCGCGCCTCCCACCAGCGGTCGTAGCTCGCGTTGTTGCGAAAGCCGAGAAACACCGCGAGCGCAATGCCGACCAGAGAGAACGGCGCGATCGAGTTCAGGTTCAGGCTGACGGGCAGCAGATGATCGTGTGCGGCGAGCGCAATGATCGAGATGAAGAAGATCAGCAGGAGCCGCGGCAGCAACTGCGGCAGCACCGAGCCGCGCCACGCGAGCAGCATGTGAAACCAGTGGAGATGCGGGCGGATGATCATGGCAAAGCGGTTCGGCCAGGAGATAGAGCGCCTATTATCGGTCGCTTTTCGCGTCCCCAAACAGGAAAACCCGCGGCGGGCGCATTGAAGACGATGCACACGCCGCGGGTTCGTTCACCGCAAGCGGATCGGGACAGCCGAGAACGGAGGCTCAGTCGCGCGCCGACGAAGCAGCGCCGTGACTGAGCCAGTCGAGCACGGCCGTCGCGTCGTCGTCGGCGCCTTCGCGCGCTTTCTCGACCGTCTCGGCGACGTCGTCGCTCGGCACCGCGCGCCGAATCGCCACACCGACCGCGAGAATGTCGATCATCACGAGGTGCAGGATGCGCGAGATCATCGACAGTTGCGACTCGCGAATCTCGATGTGATCGGTTTCCAGCGCGACCGTCGCACGCTTCGCGAGCGGGGTGTTGCTCGACGTGATCGCGATCACCTGCGCGCCGGCCTGCATCGCGACGTCGAGCACGCGCAGCAGCTCGGGCGCGCGCCCCGACTTCGACACCGCGACGATCACGTCGCCCTTGCCGAGCAGCGCGGCCGAGGCCGCCTGCATGTACAGGTCACCGTACGCGATGGTCGGAATGCCGAAGCGGAAGAACTTGTAGTGCGCGTCCTGCGCGACGATGTTCGAATTGCCGAGTCCGTAGAACTCGATGCGCCGCGCGCCGTTCAGCAGGTCGATGGCGCGTTCCACGTGCTCGAAGTTCAGATGCTCGCGCAATTGCAGAATCGCGGACACGGTGTTGTCGAGCACCTTCGCGCCGAAGTCGGTCGCGGTGTCGCCGAGGTGCACCTGGCTGTGGCTGACCGGAATCGTGCCGGTCAAACCGGTCGCGAGCTTGAGCTTGAAGTCCGACAGCCCCTGGCAGCCGAGCGAGCGGCAGAAGCGGATCACGGTCGGCTGACTGACGTCGGCCTTGCGCGCGATGTCGACGATCGGATCGTTGATGATCGAACGCGGGTGGTTCAACGCGAGTTCGGCGACGCGGCGCTCGGCCGGCGTCAGCGCGTCGCGCATCTGGCGAATCCGCTCGAACACCGCCGACGAGCTGCCGCCCGCGCGGTTCGACAGCTGCTCCGCCAGAATCGCCGATACGCCGAGGAACGCCGGGTATTCGGCGGTAATCACATAGGTCGGCACGCTCTGCAGATACGCCTCGAAGCGGCCCTTCGCCTCGAAGCGCTGGCGAAACGACGAACGCGCGAAGAACTCGCCGAGGCGTGGCACGACGCCGCCGCCGATATAGATGCCGCCGAGCGCGCCGAGCGTCACCGCGATATTGCCGGCGAAGGTGCCGAGAATGCCGCAGAACACGTCGACCGATTCAGCCGCGAGCGGCTCGCCTTCGAGCGCGCGCTTGACCACATCGGCCGTATTGACGCTGGCTGGCACGCGCTTCTTGTCGCGGCCCGCGAGCGCGCGATAGATCACCTCGATGCCGGGCCCCGCGGCCACCCGTTCGAACGACACGTGCGACCACTTCTTGCGCGCGTATTGCAGCACGATATCTTCACGCTCGTCGGCGGGCGCGAAGGTGGCGTGGCCGCCTTCGCTGCCGAGCGCGATCCAGCGGTCGTCGGCGGGAATCAGGCCCGACACGCCCATGCCGGTGCCGGGGCCGAGCAGGCCGATCACGCTGTTCGGCCGGCGCTGGCCACCGCCCACCTGCACGCGCTGAGCATCGGTGAGGCCGGGCAGCGCCATCGCGAGCGCGGTGAAGTCGTTGACCACGAGCAGCGTGTCGAAGCCGAGCGCGCGGCGCGTCGCTTCGATCGAAAAGGTCCAGTCGTGATTGGTCATGCTGACCTGGTCGCCGTCGACCGGGTTCGCAATCGCGATCGCCGCGTGATTGACGCGGCCGATCTTCGTGTCCTTCAGATACTTCTTGATGACGTCGGCGACACTCGGGTAGTCGGCGCAAGGATAGATCTGCACCGAGCCGATTTCGCCGGGGCCCGTCTCGAGCGCGAAACGCGCATTGGTACCGCCGATGTCGGCCAGGAGCCTCGGTCCATCGGCGTGCTGGACCGCGCCCGGCACAGCTTTAGTTTGCACACCAGTAGACATCGAGTCTCACTCCCTTGTCGTTCGCCAGCTGCGAGATGGCATTTTTTTGTAGCGCGGCGGACGCGGCGTTGAGCACGTCCATCTTGCGCGGCCCTGCGATCAGCAGAAACAGATGCTTCACGTCCTTCAGCGCGGACAGCGACCAGCTCACGCGCGCGTGCGGCGCCGCGCCCGGATGCACGGCGACGAAACGCTCGGTCGTGTTGATCGCGTGATCCCATTCGGGCGCATCGGCGAAGATCGACGCGGTGTGGCCGTCTTCGCCCATGCCCAGCACCGCGACGTCGGGCGCCGTGGCAAAGCGCGTGTCCGCGTTCAGCGCGGCGACGTGCGAATGCAGATCCTGGGTGGTGTCGACGAGCGGCCAGAAGGTCGCGTGTTGCGCCGCGTTCTGCAGCAACGTGGCGCGCGCGAGCTGCGCGTTGCTCGCGCTATCGGTCTCCGGCACCCAGCGGTCGTCGACCAGCGTGATCGCGATGCGGGGCCAGTCGAACGTCTGCGTCGACAACGTTTGCAGGAACGGACGCGGGCTGCTGCCGCCGGACACGGCCAGCATGGCCGGGCGCGCGAGCGGGCTTGACGTGCCGGTGCCGGCTGCCTGTGCGGCAAGTGACGCATGTAACGCGTCGCCCACCGCTTTCGCCAGCGCGTCGGATTGGGCGCGCTGGTCGTCGAAAGCGTGAAGCTCGATCACTTCTCCTCCGTGCTGCTTTCTTGTTAGGTCTGCGGAATCAGCCTGACTGCTCTCGCACGATGCCTGCAAGGCGGGTGGCCTGCAAACGCATGACGCGATACCGGCGCGACTCCGTTCAGTTCGTCGGTGGTGTTGCCGGCGCCGCGCGCCGAGGTGTTCATCGCGCGCGGCGCCGTCCATCAATTCATCAAACTCAATTCTCTTCCTCGAGCCAGCAGGTGCCGTGCTGGGCGAGCATCGCGCTCGCCGCGGCCGGTCCCCACGTGCCCGCCGCGTACGGCTTGGGCGGCTTGGTCGAGGCCTTCCACTCGTTCAGGATCGGCTCGACCCAACGCCATGCGGCTTCCTGTTCGTCGCGCCGCACGAACAGCGCGAGGCGCCCGTGGATCACGTCGAGCAGCAGCCGCTGATAGGCCTCCATCTGGCCTTCGCGGAAGAACCGGTCGAACGCGAGATCAAGGTATACGCTCGCGAGGTTCATACCCTCGCCGGGCTGCTTCGCGAGACAGTACAGACGAATCGTCTCGTTCGGCTGCAGACGGATCACGAGGCGGTTCGCGCCCGCGCGCAGCGCCGACGCGCCAAGCGCCGAATGCGGCACCGCACGGAAATTCACGACGATCTCGGCGACGCGATCGGCGAGCCGCTTGCCCGTGCGCAGGAAAAACGGCACGCCGGCCCAACGCCAGTTCTCGATCTCGACCTTCAGCGCGACGAAGGTCTCGGTCGAGCTATCGGGCTTCACGCCGTGCTCGGTCGCGTAGGCCGGGACCGTGTTGCCACGGATCACGCCCGAATGATACTGGCCGCGCACCGCGACCTTGCCGATTTCCTGCGGCTCGACCGGTTTGAGCGCGCGCAGCACGCGCAGCTTTTCGTCGCGCACCGAGTCGGAATCCATCGAGTGGGGCGGCTCCATCGCGACGATCGACAGCAACTGCAACAGGTGGTTCTGCACCATGTCGCGCAGCGCGCCGGTATTGTCGTAGAAGTCGCCGCGCGCTTCGACGCCGAGTTCCTCGGCGATCGTGATCTGGATGCTTTCGACCCACTCGCGGCGCCACAGCGGCTCGAACAGCGCATTGCCGAAGCGCAGCGCGAGCAGGTTCTGCACCGGCTCTTTGCCAAGGTAATGGTCGATCCGGTAGATCTGTTCTTCCGCGAAGATTTCGCCGACCGCATCATTGATTGCGTTCGACGACTTCAGGTCGTAGCCGAGCGGCTTCTCGAGCACGATGCGCGCATTGTGGTTCAGGCCCACCGCGGCGAGCGCATGGCAGATGGGCACGAACAGCGACGGACCCGTTGCCAGATAGAACACGCGGATGCCGGGCATCTCCTGGATCGCGTCGCGCAGTTGCGCGAAGTCATCCGGATTGCCGAGATCGATCTTCACGAACTCGATGCGCGCGAGGAAGCTCGTCCACGCGGCTTCGTCGAGGCCGTTCTTCGACACATGCGGCTTGACGTGCCCGTCGACCCACTGCAGATACTCGCCGCGATCCTCGACGTGCCGCGCGAGCGCGACGATCTTGCCGCTGTCGGCGAGCATGCCGCCCGCGCGGTGCGCCTCGAACAGCGCGGGCAGGATCTTGCGCATCGACAGATCGCCGGTTCCGCCGAAGAGAACGAAGGTGAAGCTTGCGTCGGTATGCATGAGTCTCCGTCGATGTCCTGAAGGGCCGCCGCGCTGATCGGACACTGCACGCGCAGCGCCCCGGAAGAGCGACCGTAGTCCGATAAAATATTTTTTGACACTGAATTGTAGTTTAACTACAATCCAAATCAAGAGGTAGCGTTAATTCGATGAAAAAAGCGTGCGCTGTACTGACGGAATGCACGCTTTTTGCGAATCGGCGGGCGTCCCCGGCACGCTAACGGACAATGGGACAACGCCTTCCGGTACGCGCCAGCAGGGTGCCGGCGGACCTTACGGAAAGCCGGGGAGTCGACGGGCTTGCGGGGTCGTTGCCCGCAGCCGACGTCAGGCTGGCGTCGAGTCGGCGTATGAGGTACCTCGAGTCTGCAGCGCGATGCGGGCAGGCAAAAATCAAAAGAGGAGACAGTCAGTTGCATCCCGAACCACTCACCTCTTGAGCGTCCAGCGGCCGGACATCGGTCCGCCGGCACATGCCCTCGCGCATGCGCCCGACCGTGCTCGATCGCCAGTGTTTTGCCTGTTTGAACCAACCACAGCACCCTGGCGACATCAGGGGCCATTCGTTTTTTTGTTCAGGTGTCTGGAGGAGATAAGCAATGAAATTTCGCGCGATCATGGGCGCTCTGTGCGCTGCGGGTCTGATGTGTGGCGTGTCGGCCGTGCAGGCCGCCGAGTCGATCGAAGTGCTGCACTGGTGGACTTCGGGCGGCGAATCCAAGGCCGTCGGCGTCCTCAAGGACGACATGACGAAGCAGGGCTACACGTGGAAGGACTTCGCGGTCGCGGGCGGCGCTGGCGCGGCTGCCATGACGGCACTGAAGACGCAGGTGATCTCGGGCAACGCACCGAGCGCCGCGCAGATCAAGGGTCCGCTGATCCAGGAATGGGCTTCGCAGGGCGTGCTGGTGCCAATCGACTCGGTCGCGGGCGACTGGAAGAAGAACCTGCCGCCGGAAATCGACAAGATCATTCGCGCGGACGGCCACTACGTCGCCGCTCCCTTCTCGGTGCACCGCGTGAACTGGCTGTACATCAACAAGGCTGCGCTGGACAAGGCAGGCGGCAAGGTGCCGACCACGTGGCCTGAGTTCTTCGCGGTGGCCGACAAGATGAAGGCCGCGGGCATCCAGCCGATCGCGATGGGCGGCCAGCCTTGGCAGGACCTGACGCTGTGGGAAGACGTCGTGCTGTCGCAGGGCGCGGACTTCTACAAGAAGGCGCTCGTCGACCTCGACGAGAAGACGCTGACCTCGGACAAGATGGTCGGCGTGTTCGACACGGTCCGCAAGATCCAGGGCTACTTCGACGCGGGTCGCACGGGCCGTGACTGGAACCTCGCGACGGCCATGGTCATCAACGGCAAGGCCGGCATGCAGTTCATGGGCGACTGGGCGAAGGGCGAATTCACCAACGCCGGCAAGAAGTCGGGCACGGACTACGTCTGCGCCGTGGTGCCGGGCACGGAGAAGGCCTACACGTTCAACGTCGACTCGTTCGTGTTCTTCCAGCAGAAGGGCCAGAAGGCCGCGACGCCGGGCCAGCTCGCGCTCGCGAAGACGATCATGTCGCCGGCGTTCCAGGAGCAGTTCAGCCTGTACAAGGGCTCGATCCCGGTGCGTCTCGGCGTGCCGATGGACAAGTTCGACGACTGCGCGAAGAAGTCGTACGCGGATGAGCAGATCGCGATCAAGGCCGGCGGTTATGTGCCGTCGCTCGCTCACGGCATGGCTCAGCCGGATGCCGCGGCAGGCGCGATCTCCGACGTCGTCACGAAGTTCATGAACTCGCAGGAAGATTCGAAGACCGCGGTTCAGGCTCTCGCGAAGGCAGCGAAGACCAAGTAAGCGTAAGTACGAAGCGTTGCGCCCGGCGGCTTGCATCCGAAGCACCGGGCGCGCCCTTCGGGCCGTGGGGGATCGGACCTCGCTGCTTTCGTTCGCAGCGCAGTCCGGCGCCACCCGGCTCACCCTGGTTTCATGGAGTCACACCCAGACCGTCGCGGTTCCGCGCCATGCGCGCATGGGCATCCCGGCGGTACAGTTTCAGCAGGAGTCGAGTAGTGACTGCTTCCATCAGTGGGAACGGGAAAACGGCCACCGTCACCCGCCGCACGTCGCCCATGGCGGCCCTTGCCGATCGCTATATTCCGAAGCTGGTGCTCGCACCCAGCGTCGTGATCAGCCTGATCTTCGTGTATGGCTTTATCGCAATCACCGGCTATCTGTCGCTGTCTACTTCGCGGCTGATGCCTCGTTGGGAGTTCGCGGGTCTCGACCGCTATCGCGAACTGTTCCAGAACGACGTGTTCTGGACTTCGGCCGCGAACCTCGGCTGGTTCGGCATTCCGTTCATCGGTATCTGCATCGGTCTGGGTCTGTTGCTCGCGATCCTGCTCGATCAGCAGATCCGCAACGAAGGCGCGCTGCGCGCCGTGTTCCTGTATCCGATGGCGCTGTCGTTCATCGTGACCGGCACCGCGTGGCAATGGATTCTGACGCCGAGCATCGGCATCGAGAAGGTGTTTCACGACTGGGGCTGGACGAGCTTCTCGTTCAACTGGCTCGGCGACCCGGACAGGGCGATCTTCTGTATCGTGATCGCGGCGGTCTGGCAGTCCACCGGCTTCGTGATGGCGCTGTTCCTCGCCGGCTTGCGCGGCGTCGACAGCGAGATCTTCAAGGCCGCGCAGATGGACGGCGCGAACCTGCCGACCATCTACCGCAAGATCGTGATACCGAGCATGCGGCCGGTGTTCTTCTCCGTGCTGCTGATCCTTTGTCACATCACCATCAAGACGTTCGACCTGGTCGTCGCGCTGACTGCCGGCGGTCCGGGCACGTCGTCGTCGCTGCCGGCCATTTTCATGTACACGTTTTCGTTCAACCGTGGGCAGCTCGGCGTCGGCGCGGCATCGTCGATCATGATGCTCGCTACCGTAGTGGCCGTGCTCGTGCCGCTGATGTATCTGGAATCGAGGAGCACCCGCAATGCAGCCTAAGATGACGATTAGCCGTGCCGTCATTTACGCGGCCCTGGTTCTGTTCGCGCTGTACTTCCTGTTTCCGCTGTACGTGATGCTGTCGACGTCGTTCAAGGACATCGACCAGTTGCGCACCGGCAACCTGCTGACGCCGCCGACGAGCTGGACCTTCGCGCCGTGGCTCAAGGCGTGGAGCGGGGCGTGTACGGGGGTGCGTTGCGACGGCATGCAGCCGTTCTTCATGAACTCGGTGCGCATGGTGATTCCGGCCGTGCTGATCTCGTCGATCATCGGCGCGTTCAACGGCTACGTGCTCACGCACTGGCGGTTCCGCGGCGCCGATCCGATCTTCACGATGCTGCTGGTCGGCTGCTTCATTCCGTTCCAGGCGATCCTGCTGCCGATGGCGCGCCTCGAAGGCATCCTCGGCCTCGCGAACACGGTGAGCGGCCTCGTGCTCGTGCACGTGATCTACGGTATCGCATTCACGACGATGTTCTTTCGCAACTTCTACGTGAGCGTGCCGGCTGAACTCGTGAAGGCCGCGCGGATCGACGGCGCGGGTTTCTTCACGATCTTCACGAAGATCCTGCTGCCGGTGTCGCTGCCGATCTTCATGGTGTGCCTGATCTGGCAATTCACGCAGATCTGGAACGACTTCCTGTTCGGTATCGTGTTCTCCGGCGTCGATTCGATGCCGATCACCGTGGCGCTGAACAACCTCGTCAACACCTCGACCGGCGTGAAGGAATACAACGTGGACATGGCCGGCGCGATCATCGCGGCGCTGCCCACGCTGCTCGTCTATATCATCGCCGGACGTTACTTCGTGCGCGGCCTGACCGCGGGCGCGGTGAAGGGCTAAATCACCCTGGAGCGACGGCGTTTCACCGAACGCGTGCCGTCGTCGCCTGACAAGACGTTTTCAAGCAGTACCAGAGACTAGAGGATTCACAGCATGGCAAGCCTTTCCATCCGTGACGTGTACAAGACCTACCCGAACGGGGTGCCGGTTCTGAAGGGTGTCGACATCGACATCGAGGACGGCCAGTTCCTGATTCTGGTCGGCGGCTCGGGCTGCGGTAAGTCGACGCTGCTCAACATGATTGCCGGTCTCGAAACCGTGACCAAGGGCGAGATCCAGATCGACGGCAAGACGGTCAACAACCTGTCGCCGAAAGATCGCGACATCGCGATGGTGTTCCAGTCATACGCGCTGTACCCGTCGATGACGGTGCGCGAGAACATCTCGTTCGGCCTGAACATCCGCAAGGTGCCGAAGCGGGAGCAGACGCAGATCGTCGAGCGTGTGTCGAACACGCTGCAGATCAAGCATCTGCTGGATCGCAAGCCGGGTCAGCTGTCGGGAGGCCAGCGTCAGCGCGTCGCGATGGGCCGCGCGCTCGCGCGCGATCCGGTGATGTTCCTGTTCGACGAGCCGCTGTCGAACCTCGACGCGAAGCTGCGCATCGAGATGCGCTCGGAAATCAAGCTGCTGCATCAACGCCTCGGCACGACGATCGTCTACGTGACGCACGACCAGATCGAAGCGATGACGCTCGGCGACCGCATCGCGGTGATGAAGGACGGCATCGTTCAGCAGTTCGGCGCGCCGCAGGAAATCTACGACTCGCCGTCGAACCTGTTCGTCGCGGGCTTCATCGGCGCACCGCCGATGAACTTCATCGAAGGCAAGCTGGTCGAGCAGGGCTCGGGCGTCGGCATCGAACTCGATACGGGCGTCGCGCGCAAGGTGCTGGTGCTGCCGTTCGATTCGGCGAAGGTGCGCTCGCACGTCGGCAACAACGTGATTCTCGGCCTGCGTCCGGAACGCATCACCGATGCGCGCGGCGCGCACGGCGACGACTCGAAGCTGCAGCCGGTCGAAGTGAAGGTCGACGTGATCGAGCCGACCGGTCCGGACACGCTGGTGTTCGCGCAGATCAACGGCAAGCGCGTGGTGAGCCGCGTGCACCCGGCGTCGAACCCGCAACCGGAGCAGAATGCGACGCTGCTGTTCGATACGTCGAAGGCGGTGTTGTTCGATCCGGCGAATGAAGAGCGGATTGCGTAAGTCGTCGCCTAAGCGCTGAATCCGTCGTTACAGAAAAGCCCCATGCGTTGAATTGCGCATGGGGCTTCTGTTCTTTTGCAGCCGTTACGCCGCCTCGGGCAAACGCAAGTCGGGATTGTTGCGCGCGAGCTCGCTGGCCCAGTCGATAAACGCGCGCAACCGCGAACTCAGATTGCGGCGATGCGCATACAGAATCGACAGCGGTGTACCGGGGCTCGTGTAGTTGCCGAGAATCTCCGTGAGCGCGCCTTGCTCGATCAATTCGGCGACCATGAAGCGCGACGGCTGGATGATGCCGTGGCCCAACACACCCGCCGTGATGTACACCGAGCCGTCGTTGACGGCGAGCGTGCTATCCATCGCGACGCGCTCGATTTCGCCGTCAACTTCGTATTCGAACGGGAAGGTCCTGCCGCTGCGCGCGGACACGTAGTTGACCGCGCGATGCTCGCCGAGGTCCGCCAGTGTGGTCGGCGTGCCGAACTTGCGCAGATACGCGGGCGATGCGCACGTGACGATGCGCGCCAGCCCGATGCGCTTCGCAACGAGGCTCGACTCGTCGAGCGTGCCCATGCGGATCACGCAATCGACGCCGTCCTGGATCAGATCGATGTTGCGGTCCGCGAGACCGAGGCGCACGTCGATCGCGGGGTATTGCGCGTAGAAGTCGTCGAGCGCGGGCAGCAGCAGCGAGCGCGCCAGCGTGCCGGAGGTGTCGACGCGGATCGTCCCGGCCGGATTCTCGCGCTTGCTCGACAGCGACGATTCGGCATCGGCGACGTCGGCGAGAATGCGCACGCAGCGCTCGTAGAACGATGCGCCGTCTTCGGTCACGCTGACCTGGCGGGTCGAGCGGTTCAGGAGCCGCACGCCGACGTGTTCCTCGAGCGCCTGGATCGTGCGGCTGACCTTCGCGCGCGGCAGATCGAGCGATTCCGAAACCTTGGTGAAGCTGTTCGCTTCGACCACGCGCGTGAAGATCTCCATCGCTTCGAAACGGTCCATGGTGTGCCTTGTGGGTGGTGAGCCAGAAGAAGGGCGGGGCAGGTTTGCGACACGACAGGAAGTCTACAGCCAGCAAAACAGGTTGTCTGCCGCGCCTCGTTCGCGCGCATCTGCCACCGCCGCTCGCGGCTCAATCCCGCTCCGGCGCGCCCAGCGGAAATAGCGGCCGGTAGGGCCGCGCCTCGTCGACCGCGCGTGCGAGCGAGGGCCGCGCGAGCAGCCGCTGCCGGTACGCGCGCACGTGCGCGAACGCGGGGTCGATCGGGTGCGTCCAGTCGGCGTAGAACAGGAACGGGGCGGCGCCGCAATCGGCGAGGCTGAAGCTGTCGCCGGCGGCCCATTCGCGCTCGGCCATGTGACGGTCGAGCCATGCGTACGAAGTGTCGAGCAGCGCGCGCGCATCGGCGACGCCACGCCGGTCGCGCTCGGCTTCGGGACGCAGGCTATCGAACACGACTTTTTGCTGTGGAGTCGAAATGTAGTTGTCGAAGAAGCGGTCCATCGTGCGCACCTCGAGCGCTACGCGCGGATCGGCGGGCAACAGCGTGACAGGCCCCGGATAATGCAGGCCCAGATATTCGATGATGATGCTCGCCTCGACCACCGTGCGCCCGCCGTCGACGAGCACCGGGAAGCGCCTGATCGGCCACAGCGCGGCCAATTCGGCCATGACCTTCGGGTCGTCATGCGCGAGCACGCGCATCTCGAACGGCGTACCGTTTTCGTACAGCGCGGTCAGGGCCTTCTGGCAGTAGGACGAGAACGGATGGGCATAAAGCTGCAGGGGCATCGCGATCACCTTTGACGGTTGCACAGCACGAGTACGCGGTGACGACGAGAGCCACACCGCGCGACGGCCAGGCTGGCCGTTTACCCCACGACGAACGACGGCTGAAAAAATCGACCTCAGACCTTCGCGCTCGCCCCATGCGGCGGCAACGACCCCGGCTGCAACAGCACGACCACCGCGCCGGCGCCGCCGTCATGCGGGCGCGCCTGACAGAACGCGATCACTTCGGATTTCTGCACGAGCCATGCGCGCACTTTGCCCTTCAGCACCGGCTCCTTGCCGATCGACCCCAGACCCTTGCCGTGAATCACGCGCAGGCAGCGCAGGCCGCGTTTGGCCGATTCGCGGATGAATTCCGCGAGCGCCTCGCGCGCCTCTTCGCGCCGCATGCCGTGCAGGTCGATCTGCGCCTGCACGATCCAGTCGCCGCGCCGCAGCTTGCGCACTACGTCGCGGCTCAAGCCGGGGCGGCAATACGACAGCGTTTCGTCGGTTTCGAGCAGCACTTCGGGGTCGAATTCGTCGGAGATCGCTTCGTGCAGCACCGCCTCCTCGTCGAGCAGCGTCTGCACCGGCAGCGGCGGCGGGGGATTGCGCGTGAGCGTCGCGCGCGGCGGAATCGCGAGCGGCGCGACTTCGCCGATCTCACGGCGGAACAGATCGGCGTCGGCGGCCGCTTCGCGCTGCGCCGCTCGCGTCGCCGCCTGTTCGCGCTCGCGCCGCTCGGCTTCGCCCTTCAACGCTTCACGCAACGCACCGAGTCCGGCGAGCCCCGATGCGCGATCGAGCTTCGGTGCGACGGCGGGCGCAGCCGTTGCGGGCGCGGGACGCGTGGCGGCTTGCGGGCGTTTCGGTTCGTTCGGATGGGGCTGATTCTTCGGCATGTCGGCAATACAGGCGGAAAGGTCGGTCGGTGGTGCTGCCAACGCGCTCGATGCACATTGACAAGACGGCAAAAACGACAAAGGCCGCCGGCATTTCAGCCGCGGCCTTCGTGAGCCAATGACAGCAGCGCTGCGCCACCGTCATTTTACTGTCGCGCCCGTTTGTCGGGACTTCGTCTCGACATACGGCAGCGCGGCGCGGATCAGCGGTCCGCTTCCGCGCTCATCGCGTGCTCGCCGGCCATTTCGTTGATGGTCTCGAGATAGCGCTGCGCGTCGAGCGCGGCCATACAGCCGGTGCCCGCGCTGGTGATCGCCTGGCGATAGATGTGGTCCTGCACGTCGCCCGCGGCGAACACGCCCGGCACGCTGGTCGCGGTCGCGAAACCGTTCAGGCCGCCCTTCGTGATGATGTAGCCGTTCTTCATCTCGAGCTGGCCTGCGAAGATGTCCGTGTTCGGCTTGTGGCCGATCGCGACGAACAGGCCCTGCAGCGCGATGTCAGTGGTCTCGCCACTCTGCGTGTGCTTGATGCGCAGGCCGGTCACGCCGGAGTTGTCGCCGGTTACTTCTTCGAGCACATGGTTCCACTTGATCTCGACGACGCCTTCCTTCTCCTTCGCGAGCAGACGGTCGATCAGGATCGGCTCGGCGCGGAACTTGTCGCGGCGATGGATCACGGTCACCTTCTTCGCGATGCCGGCGAGGTAGAGCGCCTCTTCGACGGCCGTATTGCCGCCGCCGATCACGGCGACGTGCTGCTGCTTGTAGAAGAAGCCGTCGCAGGTCGCGCAGGCCGACACGCCCTTGCCCATGAACGCCTCTTCCGACGGCAGGCCGAGATACTGCGCCGATGCGCCCGTCGAGATGATCAGCGAATCGCACGTGTATTCGCCCGAATCGCCGATCAGGCGAATCGGCTTCTCATCGAGCTTCGCCGTGTGGATGTGGTCGAAGATGATCTCGGTATTGAAGCGCTCGGCGTGCTCGAGGAAGCGCGCCATCAGTTCCGGGCCTTGCACGCCGTTGGCGTCGGCGGGCCAGTTTTCGACGTCGGTCGTGGTCATCAGCTGGCCGCCTTGCGCGATGCCGGTGACGAGCACCGGCGCGAGGTTGGCGCGCGCCGCGTAAACCGCCGCCGTGTAGCCGGCGGGACCGGAACCGAGAATCAGAACCTTGGCGTGTTTCGTTGCAGTTGCGGGCATGATCGAATCCTTGTACGGCGCGCGGCTCGCCGCTGCGTAGCCGTGCGTTTTTGAGCTGAAACTGTAGATGGGTATCAGTCGGGCATTATAAAGGGCGGGGCGTGCCGCTGCGCCATCAAGCTTTCTGATCGCCGCGATAGTGTGGCGGCGTGGGCGCTCGGGGCGAGCCCGCGGCGCGATACGGCGAATTCAGCGCGCCTCGCGCATGCATCTGTGGTCAAACAGCCAGGTTACCGTCATTTACAGCCTCGCGCGGGACACAGCGTTTACAATAGCCCGGATCGAAGTTTCCGTTAGCCGGGATCGGGCCCGAAGCCGTGCGCGGCGAGGCTCGGGCCGCGTTCCCGGCGGCAGTTTCAGCCTGAACCGGCTACCCCAGGCAACAGGATCAATGGCAAAAGCTCCCTATACCGCGAGCGCGCAGGCATTGCCGCACCGCATGTCGCGCCTCTTCACCGAAATCCGCTGGATTCTGCAGGTGGCCCTCGGCGTGTTCCTGCTGATGTCGCTCGTCAGCTACAGCAGGCACGACCCGAGCTGGACCCATGCCGCGCAGGTCGACCATATCTCGAACTGGGCGGGCCGCGTCGGCGCGTGGACTTCCGACATCCTGCTGCTGCTGTTCGGTCTGTCCGCCTACTGGTGGATCGTGCTGCTCGGCCGCCACATCTCCGCGAACTACAAGCGCATCACCCGCAACGAAGAGCCGCAGGACGACGACGCGCCGCGCGGCGTCAACTGGCTCGCGGACGCGTTCGCGTTCATGCTCGTGCTGCTGTCGTGCAACGGCCTTGAGGCGCTGCGCATGTGGTCGCTGAAGGTGCAGTTGCCGCGCGCGCCTGGGGGCGTGATCGGCGAGGCTGTCGCGCGCGGCATCTCGCATGCGCTCGGCTTCACCGGTGGCACGCTCGCGCTGCTGCTCGGTCTCGGGATCGGGCTGTCGCTGTACTTCCGTTTTTCGTGGCTGTCGGTCGCGGAGAAGGTCGGCGAATCGATCATTTCCGCGGTGACGTTCGCGAAGCTGCGCCGCGAGGCCGGGCTCGATCGCAAGCTCGGCGAAGCGGCCGCCGTGAAGCGCGAAGGCAAGGTCGAGAAGGGCCGCGTGCGCATCGAGGAGCACGAGCCCGTAGTGATCGTGCCGCCGCTCGCCACGCCGGCGAAGTCGGAGCGTGTCGAGAAGGAACGCCAGGTGCCGCTCTTTACCGATCTCCCCGGCGACTCCACGCTGCCGCCCATCGCGCTGCTCGACCCCGCGCCAGCCGCGCAGGAAACCATTTCCGCGGACACGCTCGAATTCACGTCGCGCCTGATCGAGAAGAAGCTGAAGGACTTCGGTGTCGACGTGAGCGTGGTCGCCGCGTATCCGGGGCCCGTCGTCACGCGCTATGAAATCGAGCCGGCCACGGGCGTGAAGGGCAGTCAGATCGTTAATCTCGCGAAGGATCTCGCGCGCTCGCTGTCGCTCGTGTCGATTCGCGTCGTCGAAACGATTCCGGGCAAGAACTACATGGCGTTGGAGCTGCCGAACCAGCGCCGTCAGACCGTGAGCCTGTCCGAAATTCTCGGCTCGGCCGTGTATGCGGATGCCGCGTCGCCGCTCACGATGGGTCTCGGCAAGGACATCGGCGGCAAGCCCGTGTGCGCGGATCTCGCGAAGATGCCGCATTTGCTCGTCGCCGGCACGACTGGTTCGGGCAAGTCTGTGGGTATCAACGCGATGATCCTGTCGCTGCTGTACAAGGCGAGCGCCGAGCAGGTGCGCATGATCCTGATCGATCCGAAGATGCTCGAAATGAGCGTCTACGAAGGCATCCCGCATCTGCTGTGTCCGGTCGTCACCGACATGCGCCAGGCGGGCCACGCGCTGAACTGGGCGGTCGCCGAAATGGAGCGCCGCTACAAGCTGATGAGCAAGGTCGGCGTGCGTAACCTCGCCGGCTACAACAACAAGATCGACGAAGCGGCCAAGCGCGAAGAGAAGCTGCCGAATCCGTTCAGCCTGACGCCGGACGATCCGGAACCGCTGACGCGTTTGCCGAACATCGTGATCGTCATCGACGAACTGGCCGACCTGATGATGGTCGTCGGTAAGAAGGTCGAAGAGCTGATCGCGCGGATCGCGCAGAAGGCGCGCGCGGCCGGCATCCATCTGATTCTCGCTACGCAGCGTCCGTCGGTCGACGTGATCACCGGCCTGATCAAGGCCAACGTGCCGACCCGTATGGCGTTCCAGGTGTCGTCGAAGATCGACTCGCGCACGATTCTCGACCAGCAGGGCGCCGAGTCGCTGCTCGGCATGGGCGACATGCTCTATCTGCCGCCAGGCAGCGGTTTGCCGGTGCGCGTGCACGGCGCGTTCGTGTCGGATGATGAAGTGCATCGCGTCGTCGACAAGCTCAAGGAGCAGGGCGAGCCGAACTATATCGAGGGCATTCTCGAAGGCGGCGTGAGCGGCGAGGGCGACGAAGGCTCGACGGGAACCGCGTCCACCGAAGGCGAGTCGGACCCGTTATACGATCAGGCGGTCGACGTCGTGCTGAAGAATCGCCGAGCGTCGATTTCACTCGTGCAGCGGCACCTGCGCATCGGCTACAACCGGGCGGCGCGTCTACTCGAACAGATGGAGAATTCGGGCGTGGTGTCGGCGATGTCGTCGAACGGCAATCGCGAGATCCTGGCGCCGGCGCGCGAGGCGGAATAGCCGCAACGAGCCATTGCGGCCATCGCGAGCGACGCCGCGTGCACCGTCCGGTGCGCCATTGCGGCTCGACGCCGGGCCAGTCACTCTGTGTTCAGCGAGTGCATCGAGCCGGCGCAGCCCATCACCGAATTCATTCAAGGGAGAAAAACCTATGCAAGCAATCGCGCAGCAGGATGCCCGACAGCGTCGAGCGGGGCGCCTCGGCGAGCGCGTGTCCCGCGGCATGCGCAAGATCGCGCGCGCCGTCGGCAGTGTCGCGATCGGTGCGTCGCTGCTCGTCGCCTCGCACGCGTTCGCGAGCGGCACCGAGCAACTGAAGGCATTCATCGCGCAGGTCCATTCGGCGCGCGGCGCCTTCGTGCAGCAGGAAGTGCGCGCGCCGAGCAAGGCGCAGGGCGCGAGCGGCGCGCTGTCCACCGCGAACCCGGCCAAGCCGACCACGTCGAGCGGCACGTTCATGTTCGCGCGGCCCGGCAAGTTCATCTGGCAATACGAGAAGCCCTACTCGCAATTGCTGCAGGCGGACGGCGACAAGTTCTACGTCTACGACAAGGATCTGAACCAGGTGACGGTGCGCCCGCTCGGCAACGCGCTCGGCGCAAGCCCGGCGGCGATCCTGTTCGGCAGCAACGATCTGGACAAGAACTTCTCGCTGCGCGACGCGGGCGTGAAGGCCGGCATCGACTGGCTCGAACTGACGCCGAAGGCGAAGGACACGCAGTTCGAGCGCGTCGGCATCGGCTTCAAGGACGGCAATCTCGAAGCGATGGAATTGCACGACGTGTTCGGTAACGTGACGCTGCTCACGTTCTCGAACATCCAGAAAAATCCGCAACTGCCGCCCGATGCATTCAAGTTCACGGTGCCGAAGGGCGCGGATGTGATCAACGGATAAACCGCGCGGTAGGCGCCGACACTGGCGCCTTTGCAAACGCCGGCGAAGCCGCGCTTGTCGAGCGCGGCTTTTTATTTCGCGCGGTGCGTGGATTGCTTAGGGATGCGCGCCCGGCGCCGCGACGAACGTTAAATCGTCGTACCGGCAGACGTAATGATTTAGTGCGAGACTGGAAAGACCGGCATTGCTCATGGGCTGGAGTTGGCGCGTCCGATCATTTTCCCAGGATTGGGTTCGTAATCTCTAACAATTTTTTGCTGCAACGCAACAAAATAACGCCTAAACTGATCGAAGGTTGTTGTCGCTTTGGATGTCTGGAAAGACGAGGCATGTCATGAGATTGTCTTCTTCACACGATTCACGCTTATCCCCGTCCCTCCATGTGTTCCAGCAGGAGGGCGGGTGGCATTGGGGAATAACGGTTCCGCGCTCGGCCGGAAGTGGTTTCAAGGTCGTTGCATATAGTGAAAAAACCTTTATCGATGAGGCCGAAGCCCATCGGGAAGGCCATCGCGCGCTTGAGCGTTTCGCCGATACGCCGACGGTTCGGCTTGAACGGCAGTAAGGCAGCAGGTTATCTAACGTATCCGGCAGCCCGTTATTTGGGTTTTCAAGCGGAGAACGCAACAATTACCGCCGGTGAGAATTTAATATGCAACCAATTGCATATTTCTTTGACTTCCGAAAAATCGTAGCGATAATGTCTCGTTTCGAGATATCGCTTTTATTTTGACTTTCGCGGAATATGAAACCACCCACGCGCTAAGCGTGGAACTGGACGGCGTAAACTATGCCGGAACTTATCGCGTAATGACGGGCACCGTCGTCGTCCATTTCGCGAACGAGAGCAAATTCGCCTCGTATGCGCCGAATCGGCCGGAGACCGTCGCCCGTTGGCTGCTCACGGATCTGTGTCGCAAGGTCGAATCGCGTCGGCGCAAAGCGGCGAAAAAATAGCCCGCGGCGCGCACTGTGATTGGCCATTCGACGGTCACAAAAAAAGACCTGCATTTGGATTGCAGGTCTTTTTTATTTTGTGACAACTGCGTCTAATGCAACGCGCTGAGGGTGACGCGCTCACGCATACGCGGTCTTGCGCGCCGATACGAACGCGTAATAGCACACCGCGCCGATCGCAAGCGACGGCAGCGTCGCGCCGACGTTCGGTAGCCATTGATTGATCACCTGGTACGAGGCGATGCCGATCGCCCAAGCGACGAACGCGCTCAGGTGCCAGCCGCCCGAGAAGCCGTAGCGGCCGCGCACATCGGCGAGCACCGCGGCGTCGACGCGACGCTTGCGCACGATGAAGTGATCCATCAGCACGACGCCGAACAGCGGCGCGAATACCGAGCCGATCAGCAGCAGGAAGTTCTGGTACTTCGCCATCGGCACGAGCAGCGCGATCAGCGTGCACAGCGCACCGAACGCGGCCGACAGCAAGGGCACGCTCGCGCGCGTCCAGAACGTGCCGGTCGACACCGCGGCCGAGTGGATGTCGGCGAACGCATTGTCGATTTCGTCGATCAGAATCAGCAGCAGCGCAAACCCGCCGCCCGCTTGCGCGAGCGCGCCGGTCAGCAATGCATCGCCGCCGCCGGCCGCGAGCCCGTAGACCGCGCCGAGCGCATAGAACCAGATGTTCGCGATGCCATAGCCGTATAGCGTGCCGCGGAACGTCTCGCCGGCGCGGCGGCCGAAGCGCGTGTAGTCGGCGATCAGCGGCAGCCATGACAGCGGCATCGCGACCACGAGGTCGACCGCGCCGCCGAACGACATCTCGCCGGTGCCGGGACGACGCATCAGGTCCGCGAGATTGTGGCGCGCGAGCAGGTTCCACGTGAGCCACGCGGCGCCCGCGAGCAGCAGCCAGATCCCCCACTTGCGCAGAAAGCGCCGCACGAACGACAGCGGGCCGCTGATCGCGAGCAGCGTCGCGAGCACGCCGAAGATCACGGTCCACACGAGCGGCATCGACAGGCCGAACGCCTGTTTCGCGAGCGCATCGGCGGAATCGCGCATCACGATCACCTCGAACGAGCCCCAGCCGACCAGTTGCACCATGTTCAGCACGGCCGGCACCGACGCGCCGCGCACGCCGAGCGTCGGACGCAGCGACGACATCGCCGCAAGCCCGGTGTCGGTGCCGATCACGCCCACGAGCGCGAGCAGCACGACGCCGATCACGCTGCCGAGCACGATCGCGACGAGCGCGTGCGGCAGCGACAGGCCCGGCACCAGCAGCGCGCCCGCCTGGGCGACGAGCAGGCCGATGCCGAGCGAGAACCACAGCGCGAACGCGTCGCCGGTGCGAAACGCGCGGCGCGCGTCGGGCACCGGCGTGAGCGGCGCGTAGGTGGAGCCGGCGTCGCCGGCGACGGAATCTTGAGCCATCTGTGTTCGTTCCTGTTGGTGGTGCTGTGATTCTTTGCGTTGCCGGCGCCCCGGGTCGGCCATCGCTTGGCCGCCGTCACTGTCATAATGCAGAACGTTGCCCGCCTTCGTGCCTGTGTTTCCGGCCGGGCGCGGGCTTTGCGCCTGTCCCGCGAGGCGCTGCTCCGAAGCGGTGCGTGCCCCGGAAAGCCGAGATTATCCCCAAAACGTCATGTTTGAAGAAACCCGTGCCAATGTTCCGCTCGCCGAACGCCTGCGGCCACGCAATATCGACGAAGTGATCGGCCAGTCGCATCTGCTCGGTCCGAACAAGCCGCTCAGGGTCGCGTTCGAATCGGGCGAGGCCCATTCGATGATCCTGTGGGGCCCGCCGGGCGTCGGCAAGACCACGCTCGCGCGGCTGATGGCCGATGCGTTTCACGCGCAGTTCATCGCGTTGTCGGCGGTGCTGTCGGGCGTGAAGGATATCCGCGAGGCGGTCGAAACCGCGCAGATCCATCGCGCGAACGGCCATCAGACGCTGGTGTTCGTCGACGAAGTGCATCGCTTCAACAAGAGCCAGCAAGACGCGTTCTTGCCGCACGTCGAGTCGGGCCTGTTCGTGTTCGTCGGCGCGACGACCGAGAATCCGTCGTTCGAGGTCAATAGCGCGTTGCTGTCGCGCGCCGCCGTCTACGTGCTGAAGAGCCTGACGGACGACGAACAGCGCGAGCTGCTCGAGCGCGCGCAGAAGGATCTCGGCGGCCTCACGTTCACCGACGAAGCGCGCGCCGCGCTGATCGGATCCGCCGACGGCGACGGCCGCAAGCTGCTGAACAACCTCGAGATCGTCGCGCGCGCGGCCGCCCGGCAGAAGACCACCGAAATCGACGGCGCGTTATTGGGCAGCGCGCTCGCGGAGAATCTGCGCCGCTTCGACAAGGGCGGCGACGCCTTCTACGACCAGATCAGCGCGCTGCATAAATCCGTGCGCGGCAGCAACCCGGACGGCGCTCTGTACTGGTTCTGCCGCATGCTCGACGGCGGCGCGGACCCGCGCTATCTCGCGCGTCGCATCGTGCGCATGGCGTGGGAAGACATCGGCCTCGCGGACCCGCGCGCCGCGCGCATCACGCTCGACGCCGCCGAAACCTACGAGCGTCTCGGTTCGCCCGAAGGTGAGCTCGCGCTTGCGCAGGCGATCATCTATCTGGCGGTCGCGCCGAAATCGAATGCCGGGTACAACGCGTACAACGAGGCGCGGCGCTTCGTCGGCAAGGACCGGTCGCGCGCGGTGCCGGTGCATCTGCGCAACGCGCCGACGAAGCTGATGAAGGAACTCGGCTACGGCCACGACTACCGCTACGCGCACGACGAACCCGATGCGTACGCGGCCGGCGAAACCTATCTGCCTGACGGCATGCGCGAGCCGCATTGGTACGAGCCGACACCGCGTGGTCTCGAAGGCAAGATCGGCGAGAAGCTCGCGCGCCTTGGCGAGCTCGATGCGCGGTGGCGCGCCGAGAACAAGCCGAAGAAGGCTTGAGGCGTTTCACCTTTGCCGGTGCGTTAAAATCGCGTTTTCATACAACGAACATCCGTCCCATCCCATGCTCGACATCCAGCTGCTGCGCAAAGACCTCGACGGCGTCGCAAAGCGCCTCGCCGACCGCGGCTATACCCTCGACGTCGCGGCCTTCACCGCGCTCGAAGCGGAACGCCGCGATACCCAGACCCGTACCGAAGAACTGCAGGCGCGCCGCAACAGCCTGTCGAAGCAGATCGGCGCGATGAAAGGACGCGGCGAAGACACGTCGGCGGTGATGGCCGAAGTCGGCGGCATCGGCGACGAGATGAAGGCGTCGGCGGTCAAGCTCGAAGACATCCAGAAGCGTCTGTCCGATCTGCTGCTCGACGTGCCGAATCTCGCGCACGAAAGCGTGCCGGTCGGCAACGACGAAGCCGGCAACGTCGAAGTGCGCCGCTGGGGCACGCCGCGCCAGTTCGACTTCGAGGTCAAGGATCACGTTGACGTCGGCACGCCGCTCGGCCTCGACTTCGAGACCGGCGCGAAGCTGTCGGGCGCGCGCTTCACGATGCTGCGCGGCCAGATTGCGCGGCTGCATCGCGCGCTCGCACAGTTCATGATCGACACGCACACGCAGCAGCACGGCTATACCGAGATCTACACGCCGTACATCGTCAATCCCGACATCCTGTACGGCACGGGCCAGCTGCCGAAGTTCGCGGACGATATGTTCCGCGTCGAAAAGGGCGGCGGTGAACACACGGTCATGCAGTACCTGATCTCGACCTCGGAAATTTCGCTGACGAACACGGTGCGTGAGAGCATCGTCGAAGCGGACGCGCTGCCGATCAGGCTGACCGCGCACTCGCCGTGCTTCCGCTCGGAAGCGGGCTCGTATGGCCGCGACACGCGCGGCATGATCCGCCAGCATCAGTTCGACAAGGTCGAGATGGTGCAGGTCGTAGCGCCAGGCGCATCGTACGACGCGCTCGAGCAGATGGTCGGCCATGCGGAGGCGATTCTGCAAAAGCTCGAACTGCCGTATCGCGTGATCACGCTGTGCACCGGCGACATGGGCTTTTCCGCAGCGAAGACCTACGACCTGGAAGTGTGGCTGCCCGCGCAGAACACCTATCGTGAGATTTCGAGTTGCTCGAATACCGAGTCGTTCCAGGCGCGACGCATGCAGGCACGCTTCCGCAACGCGCAGGGCAAGCCGGAGCTCGTGCATACGCTCAACGGCTCGGGTCTCGCGGTGGGCCGCACGCTCGTCGCGGTGCTCGAGAACTTCCAGAACGCCGACGGCTCGGTGACGGTGCCCACGGCACTGCGGCCTTACCTCGGCGGCGTCGAGCGGCTGCAAGTGCCGGCGGCCGCCTGAGCGTCGCCGATGCGCGCGCAGGCGCGGTGTCGTCGCGTGTCCGACGATGGATGCCGCGAACGGCATCGAGGTCCCGCGAAAATTTTTTAGAAATTTTTTGGACGAGGGGGCTTGGAAAACTAATTCGAGCTGTTCTATAATCTTTTTCTCCCAAGCAACGGCCCGCTTGGATCCGACGATGCAGTAGCGAGTTGGAATACCCGGAAAGGTGGCAGAGTGGTCGAATGTACCTGACTCGAAATCAGGCGTACGGTTTCCCCCGTACCGTGGGTTCGAATCCCACCCTTTCCGCCAAATTCTGAAACCCCTTGATTTCACCGAGATCAAGGGGTTTTTGCTTTGAGTTCTCGAATGGCTTTGCCAAGGCAATTCGAAATTGTTCAAGCATCATTTCTATTTTGGCGAAATCCCTTGTTTCAATTTTTTACATAAGCCATTTGTTGTTCGTGGCCTTTTTTATCTCATTTCCATACAAATATCTTAAGTCACCCGTGCTGCACGTCCCCTAATTCATAGACCGGACATATTCGGGACGTGGCTATTGCACGCTATAAGGGGTCGAAGTCAGAAAATTTGCGGGCGACCCGCCCCCCGACGACTTCTGAAAGTGCGAATCTTCGCCGACCCCACAGATCTCCGCAAGATCTGCCCCTTTTTTACAAATAAATACGATTTTTGGTTGGGCTCGGTCATTCGTTCAGGGTACGATTTACGCCGTCAGAAGCTTTTACAGGAAGAATTTTCCTGAAAATGAAAGCTTCGGCAATTAATCAGTAAAAGGTTTGCACCGCAAAGGTTTGCAGCGCAAACGTTTGCGAACCAACGCGCACCCAGCCCTGTCAATCTGAACCACCGCGAGGAGCACCTTCGCGCGCCTCGGTTCAATCGGACAACACAGACGTGCGTTCAAAGCACTTCGGGACAATAGTCTTTAAGGCCTGCAAATTCATTTGCATCGAATCCTTATTGATTGTCCATCGAATCACAGCGAATCCACCTTTTGGTCTTTTTATCGGGAATTTTCCCGACATTTGGAATTACTCCGCGATGATAAAACGACGTCAATTCATTGGGGGCCTGACGGCCCTGAGCGCAAGTTATCTTTTGACCGCGTGTGGTGGGGGCAGTGGGTCATCGAACGCGAGTGGCAAGGCAGCCGCTGCGACCGGTGCTTCCGGCGCCGCGGCAGCTTCGGGTGCGTCCGCTACCTCCAGCACCGCGGACAATACGTCGCCGGTCGCGAAGGCGAGTGTCTCGAACATGTCGCCCGATGGCACCTCACTGCCTTCCGCGCCGTACATCATCGACCAGTTCGGCGCGACGTGGACGCTCTCCAACGGCGTCATCTACCGCAACGGCGCGACGGTCGGCGATACGTACAACGTGTCGCTCGTGCTGTTCTACGGCGGCAAGATCTGGCATTGCGGCACGGGTGGCGAGTTCTACGTCATTGCGGACGTCCCCAACAGTTGGCTGCATTGCAACGATCCGCGCATCGCGATCACACCGCAGGCCGGCATGTTCTATGGCATGAACGGTCACTTCGACTACACGTACACGCCCCAGCAGATCGTCTCGATCCTGAAGGCCATGGGCTGCACGAGCTATCGCGTCGGCGTCACCAACAGTTCGAACCAGCTGAACGCGGCGATCGGGCTCGCACAGGCTTTCCAGGCGGCGGGCATGACGTTGGTCGTGCTGATCGACCAGGGCGTCTACGACTCCAACGGCAACCTGCTGGCTGGCGAGAATGCCGCTTACAGCCAGGGTTACGCGGTAGCGCAGTCGGTCGCGAACGCACTGAAACCGTATGGCGTGACCATTTACGAATGCGGCAACGAGTTGACGCGCACGAACGCCACCGTGCTCGACTTCAACGCTGCGGGCACGAAGGCAGCGGACTTCAACAACACGAACTGGCCGGTGATGCGCGGCGTGATGCGCGGGATGATCGACGGCGTGAAAGCGGTTCAGTCGAACGCGAAGTGCGGCATCAATTTCTGCGTGAACGATGTCGGCGCGGCGGACGCGCTGTGGGACGGTGATCAGCCGGATGGCAGCGGCGGTCACCCGACCGTGCGCTGGGACATCACCACGTGGCACAACTACGAGGTGTATGGCGATGTGTTCTCCCTCGGTGCGGACGGCGCCCAACCTGGCTTCGATCTGCCGATCTATTGCAAGGCCCGGTATGGCGTGCCGTTCATCATCACCGAGTGGAACACCGGACCGGAGCAAAACGAGACCTATCGTGGGAACTACATCACGACGAAGCTCGGCGAGTTCTATCAGAACCGCAAGACGCACAATATCCAGAGCGTCATGTATTACGTGCTCGACAGCGGACCAGGGCTTCGGCATCATGATGAACGGCTCGCCGTTGAATCCGTCGTACAGTGCGTTCCAAAGCTTCACGGCGGCCCATCCCGACAACTAAGCCGCGGATATCGACGTAAGCAGGCCCGCACGTCTGTGGTCGATGCTGCCCGGTGTCAAGGGCAGCACGTCGCCGGGCCCGACAGCGGCGCCCAACCCTTGCCTTCAGCGTATCGAGGCCAGGGGACGGGCGTCTCATCCCACCCGAAACCCTTCCATCATCTCCCTCCACGCCCGCGCCTGTTCCGCGAGCGACACGGCGGCCGCCGCGCTTTCCTCGACGAGCGCCGCATTCTGCTGCGTGACCTCGTCCATCTGCGTGATCGCGATGCCCACCTGCTGAATCCCATCGCTCTGCTCACCCGACGCCTGCGCAATGTCACCGACGATGCTGGTCACGCGCGCGATCGCCGCTTCGATCTGCTGCATCGTGCCGCCCGCGTCTTCGACGAGTCCCGCGCCGCGTTCGACGCTTGACGTCGAATCGGCGATCAGCGCGCCAATCTCGCGCGCGGCTGCGCACCTCGCCGGCGACGATCGCGAAGCCGCGACCCTCGTCGCCGGCACGCGCGGCTTCGATCGCTGGACGCGCCGCGCGCGAGTTCGCTCGCCTGTTCGGCATTGCTCGCATCGAGCTGCACGGTCGCGGTCAGCTGCTTCATCGCGGAGGCCGTCTCGCCGAGCGCGACGACCGACGCATAGTGCACCGCTGCGTCGGAGAAGGCATTCATTCGCGCGTTCCGGCGCTGGTCGGCAATGGCGCCGAAGCAGTACGCCCGCAATCAGCGTGATCCGTACGATATGGCGAAGGGCGGAACGCAGCGGGCGGCATGACGGGACGCCCGAATTTTAGTTCGGGAAACTGAACGATCACGATGTCCGGCTCGATGATCGTTCGAGTCCCTTTGCCGCCAGTCCATCTGAACGAGCAGGCCCGCAAGCTGGCCGAGCAAAAGCCCGTCATTGTGATTCGGGCGCGCCACGGCATAGCTCCGCTAGCGCCACCGCCTCCTCCCGCGCACCGCTTCAGCCGATTTGCGCGGGGTCCATCCGCGATCCTCTGTACAATTGCCCGAAATCGCCCAATCGAGCGGCGGTTGCGGGCCGCCGGGCTTTCGGGCGCGGCGGGTCATCTCGCGCTTGACCCGCGACTCACATCGACTGAATTCATGGCCATTACCTACAAGACTCCCGACGATATCGCGAAGCTGCGCATTGCGGGCCGCCTCGCGGCCGATGTGCTGGCAATGATCGGCGAGCACGTCAAGGCAGGCGTCTGCACCGACGACCTCGACGCGCTGTGCAACGACTACATCGTCCACACGCAGAAAGCGATTCCGGCCAACGTCGGCTATCTGGGCTTTCCGAAGACCGTCTGCACGTCGGTCAACCATGTCGTGTGTCACGGCATCCCGAATCGCAACGAGATCCTGAAGGACGGCGACATCCTCAACATCGACGTCGCGATCATCAAGGACGGCTATTTCGGCGACACGAGCCGCATGTACTGCGTCGGCCAGTCGAGCACGGTCGCGCGTGCGCTGATCGACACGACCTACGAGGCGATGGTGGCCGGCATCCGCGAGGTGAAGCCGGGCGCGACGCTCGGCGACGTCGGCCACGCGATCCAGAAGGTCGCGCAGCGCGAGGGCTTCTCGATCGTGCGCGACTACTGCGGGCACGGCATCGGCAAGGTCTATCACGAGGACCCGCAGGTGCTGCACTATGGGCAGCCGGGGCAGGGGGTGCGCCTGAAGCCGGGCATGGTCTTCACGATCGAGCCGATGATCAACGCGGGCCGCGCCGGCACGTCGGTACAGCGCGACGGCTGGACCGTGATCACGAAGGACCGCTCGCTGTCGGCGCAATGGGAGCACATGGTCGCCGTGACCGACGACGGCTATGAACTGCTGACGCCGTGGCCGGACGGCACGGGCGACTACGACGCGCCGTGAGCGGGACCGCATATTCTGGTCAATAATAAATTTGACTCGCCGGCCGGTTCGGTTAAAGCTACGCGTTAGGGTTTCCAGGGGTTTCGTCTGCATGAGTCCGTCATTGACCGTTCGCCGCATCACTGCTGATCAGGGCGCCGTTTTTCGCGAACTCCGCACGGCCTCGCTGCGGGAGGCGCCGTACGCCTTCGGCGCGACGCTCGAGGACGCGTTGTCGGCCGATGCCGCCAGTTTCGACGCGACCGCGGCGAATCACGCGGTTTCGCAGTCCGTCGGTGCATTCCTGCTCTATACCGAGGGTCATCCGGCCGGGCTGATCGAGGCGCATTTCGACGACACCGCGGCGCGCCGCGCGTTCGTTTGCGAGTTGTGGGTGGCGCCGGCCGTGCGCCATCTGCGCGGCGGCGAGCTGCTCGTCGATACCGCGAGCAGCTGGCTCGCGAATGCGGGCGCCACGGAAATCTACGCGTGGGTCGCCGACGCGAACCGCAACGCGATGCGCTTTTACGAAGCGCTGGGCTTTGGCCCGACCGGCGAGCACCGGCGCGTCGAGCGCGCACCCGAGCAGGTCGAAAGTCTGCTGGTGCGGCACGTGCCGACTACTTCGCAGGTGTTACAGCAGTGATCGCCCAAGCGGCGCGTCGCGTGCGCCGCTCGTCTTCGCCGTCCCTTCATCACGGTCTTTTTCCCGCCAGCGTTTCTTTCGCACCGTCGCGCGTCGATCGCATCGACGACACGCGTTGCGCTTGCGCGCGCGAGCACCGATTCTCCCGGGAAAAATAGTGGCCGCGCGCTTGTACGCCTGTAAAATACGCAAAATTTTTCGCCGAACGCTATGTCGCCCAAGAAATCGCCCTTTTTCGAACTGCGCAGCGGCTCTGTCGACACGCTGATGTTCGTGGTCAAAACGACCGACCTCGATGCGATGCGTGCCGAGCTGACGCGACGCTTCGAGGCGACCCCCGAATTCTTCGCTAACGACGTCGTCGCGATCGACGTGCGGCGTCTCGCCGGCAACGAACGCGTGCCGCTCGCCGACATCGCGCAACTGCTCGACAGCGTGCGCATGCGTCCGGTCGGCGTGGTCGCGAATGCGGAGCAGCAGTGGGCGACGGAGTCGGGATTGCCGTTGCTCGAAGCGCGCGATCGCCGCGGCGCGCCGGCGAAGCAGGCCGATGAGGACAGCACGGCGAGCGCGGCAAACGCGGCAGCAGGCACCGAGGCAAGCGCGGGCACGAGCGCGTCCGCCAGCTCTGCATCCGCAACCGCCAGCGCGGCCACGGGCACCGCCGCTGCCGCCGCCGTCGAACCCACGCCCGCCGCCGAGCCGGTGCGTCTTGCCACGTCGCCGCAAACGATGGTGGTCGACAAGCCGTTGCGCTCGGGTCAGCGTATTTACGCAAAAGGCGATCTGGTCGTGCTCGGTCTGGTCAGCTACGGCGCCGAGGTGATCGCGGAAGGCAACATCCACATTTACGCGCC
The DNA here is from genome assembly GCF_050436385.1 of Paraburkholderia sp. MM5477-R1. NCBI lineage: Bacteria > Pseudomonadati > Pseudomonadota > Betaproteobacteria > Burkholderiales > Burkholderiaceae > Paraburkholderia > Paraburkholderia sp. MM5477-R1. Next base: position 357,251 of record NZ_JBNDMC010000003.1, on the reverse strand, counting down.
GCTGCGCGGCCGGGCATTGGCCGGCGTGCAGGGCAATCACGACGCGCGCATCTTCTGCACGTGTCTCGAACCGGAACTGATCTCGATCGCGGGCATCTATCGAACGACCGAGAACCCGCTGCCGGCCGACGTGCTCGGCAAGCCGGTGCAGATCTGGCTCGAAGAAGAAAAACTGATGATCGAACCGCTGCGGCTCACGTAAAGCGCCGCGAAACGCGCGCTGCTCCGAGCGATTGCGGCACGCGGCGTTTCACGGCGAGGCGGGCCGCGCACCAATTGACGCATTTGACGAACACAAGGTAAGGGTAATGGCAAAAATCATTGTGGTGACTTCGGGCAAGGGTGGCGTGGGCAAGACGACCACGAGCGCGAGCTTTGCGTCGGCCCTCGCGTTGCGCGGCAGCAAGACCGCCGTGATCGACTTCGACGTCGGCCTGCGCAACCTCGACCTCATCATGGGCTGCGAGCGCCGCGTCGTGTACGACCTGATCAACGTGATCCAGGGCGAAGCGAATCTGAATCAGGCGCTGATCAAAGACAAGAAATGCGAGAACCTGTTCATCCTCCCGGCCTCGCAAACGCGCGATAAAGACGCGCTGACGATGGACGGTGTCGAGAAGGTCATCAACGATCTGATCGCGATGGACTTCGAATACATCGTCTGCGATTCGCCGGCCGGTATCGAGTCGGGCGCGCTGCTTGCGATGCACTTCGCCGACGAAGCGCTGATCGTGACGAACCCGGAAGTGTCGTCGGTGCGCGACTCCGATCGCATTCTCGGCATCCTGTCGTCGAAGACCAAGCGCGCGATCGAAAGCAAGGAGCCGATCAAGGAGCACCTGCTGATCACCCGCTACAACCCGAAGCGCGTCAGCGAAGGCGAAATGCTGTCGTTGACCGACATCCAGGAAATTCTGCGCATCGATCTGATCGGCGTGATTCCGGAATCGGAAGCGGTGCTGCACGCGTCGAACCAGGGTCTGCCGGCCGTGCATATGGACGGCACCGATGTGGCCGAAGCCTATAAGGACGTCGTGTCGCGTTTCCTCGGCGAGCAGAAATCGCTTCGCTTTGTCGATTACCAGAAGCCCGGGCTGCTGCAGCGCCTCTTCGGCACCAAGTAAGGGGAGCGCACGTCATGTCGATTCTTTCGTTTTTGCTGGGCGAGAAAAAGAAGTCCGCGTCGGTAGCGAAGGAACGCCTGCAGTTGATCATCGCGCACGAGCGCGCCGGCGGCCATGCGCCCGCCGATTATTCTGCCTGCGTTGCAACGCGAACTGGTGGCCGTGATCTCGAAGTACGTGAAGATTTCCGACGACGACATACGCGTGAGTCTCGAGCGTCAGGACGATCTCGAAGTGCTCGAAGTCAAGATCGAAATACCCCAGGCCTGAGCTTCGGATGGACCGCGGTCCGTCTCGCATCATGTGCAGGACGTCGCATGGCGTCGCGTCGGAGCGACGTGATGCGGTGCGGCGTTCGGCTCGTCCTCTGGCTTCTGTCTGAAGCCGTCTCTTCGCATCTCCACGGCGCTCGCCATTTCCCGGTCGAAATGAGCCGTTGCACTCCAGCGGTGCCGTTACCCCGCGCAACGTCAGCCTCGCGTCGCCCTCGCGCATCTACTGACGCGGCGAGTCGGCGGTATCCGTCGTGATGTCGTCTGCGGCATCGTCGGCGCTCGGCTCGCCGTCCTCGCTTTCCGCTTCCGGCACCTCGACCTCGGGCACTTCCGGCACTGGCGCAGGCGTGGGCTGCGGCAGCGGCGCCACGTAGCGCTCGGCGAGCGACTCATAGAGCGGCGGCGCGAACAGGCGGGACACTCGGCTCGCGATCAACGCGGTGGCCATCAGCGAAATCACGAGCGCGTGGCCGTCGATCATCTCCATCACGATCACGAACGAAGTGATCGGCGACTGCGTGACCGCGGCCAGATAGCCGACCATCGCGAGCGCGATCAGCATCGGCAATTGCATCGAATCGAACACCATGTGCAGCAGATTGCCGAAGCCCGCGCCGATCGACAGCGACGGCGCGAAGATGCCGCCCGGAATGCCCGGCAGGTATGAGCCGACCATCGCGATCATCTTCAGGAACGGATAGAACACCGACAACTGCTCGTGTCCCTCGAGCAGGCCGCGCGCTTCCGTATAGCCGCTGCCGAACGTCGTGCCGCCCGAGATCACGCCGACCACCGCGATCGCGAAGCCGCACAGCGCGGCGAACGCAACCGGCCGCTCGCCGTGCAACTGACGCAGCGGCTCCGGAATCCAGCGCGCGGTATTGAGCAGCAGCCAGCCGAAGATACCGCCCGCGATTCCCGTGACGATCGCGGTGAGCACCACCGCGACGGCGAGCAGATCAGGAAAATGCGCGCCGATCTGGATCGTGCCGAAATACGTGTAGTTGCCGTTCAGGCCCAGTGCGACGACACCCGCGATGATGATCGCCGTGATCAGCACGCCACTCGTGCGCGCCTCGAAGCTGCGCGTCAATTCCTCGATTGCGAATACGACGCCCGCGAGCGGTGTGTTGAACGCCGCCGACAAACCCGCCGCCGCGCCCGCCAACGCGAGCTGCCGTTCTATCTGCGCATTCGAGCGCGGATAGAACCGGCGCAGATTGAACATCAGCGCGGCGCCGACCTGCACGGTCGGTCCTTCACGGCCGATCGTAAAGCCGCCGAGAATCGCGAGAAACGACACGCCGATTTTGCCGAGCAGAATTCGCAGCGACAGCAGCCGCGTGCCGTATCCGCGCTGTTTCGTGTGCAGCGTTGCGATGACCTGCGGGATGCCGCTGCCCTCGGAGCCGCGAAAGAACTTGCGCGTGAGCCAGACCGCGAGTGCGGCAACCGCGGGCGTGATCACTAGCGGCGCCCACACATACCGCTGCCGGACATCGAGAAACGCGTCATACCCCCAGTCGATCAGACGCGCGTACAGCACCGCGACCAGGCCGACGGCGATGGCACCGAGCCAGAAGATGCCGTATTGCCGCCACAGGCGTTTTGCGCGACGCGTGACAGCGGGCGAACGGGAAGGGAAGGGCCGGGACATGAATTAGATTCGTGCAAAGGGCCAAGTATAAAGCGTGCGGGACCGACCAGAATACGTGAAAGATGTTTGAAATAATGAAGTGAAGTGAATCATCAGGCGGATATTTTTTTGCTGTAACGTGCCGTATTGAGAATCGGACCGCGCGCAACGGCCATTTGGCGGGATCGGTAAAAACGTCAGCTAGAATAGTTTCAACTCCGAATAACGAACAGACCCTCAATGAAGCGAATACTTATTGTCAAGGTCACTTCACTAGGCGATATCGTGCAGGCGTTGCCAGTCGTCGCCGACATCAAACGCGCATTTCCTGGCGTTCAGGTGGATTGGGCGGCGGACGAAGCATTCGCGCAAGTCGTGCATTGGAGCCAGGGCGTCGATCGCGTGCTGTGCGCGCCGCTGCGCCGCTTCAAGAAGGCGCGTCGCTGGAGTGATCTGAAGGCGATCTGGGCATCCATCGCCGAGCTGCGCGCGTATCGCTACGACTACATCATCGACATTCACGGCGTCTACAAGAGCGCGATCATCGCCTTCCTCGCGCGCTCGTCGCGGCGCATCGGCTATCAATCCCTGGATCTGGGCGAGCGTGGCGCGGCGTTCGCCTACACCGGGCGTTTCGGCCCACGTCCGCAAGGCAGCGCGTGGCACGGCATGCGCATCAGCGCCAGCGAGGCGCTCGGCTACGAAGTGGAAGGACCGCCCATCTACGACCTGCAGCTACCCGAAACCGCCCCGCAGCCGTTCGCGACGCAAGACGCGCCTGTCGCGGCGCTCTTTCACGCCACCTCGAAAGCCGACAAGAAATGGCCGCTCACGCACTGGGCGGCGCTTGGACGCGAGTTGAGCGAGCGCGGTTTCCGTGTGGTGCTGCCGTGGGGCTCGGACGGTGAGCTTGCCGAAGCCGGGCAGATCGCCGCGCAGGTGCCAGGCGCGACCGTGCTGCCGCCATTGAGTGTGACCGAAGTTGCGCAGATGATCGGCGCGTGCGCGCTCGTGGTCGGTACCGATACGGGTTTCGTGCACCTCGCGCATGCGCTGCAGAAGCGCACCGTGATGATCTTCGTCGCGACGTCGCCATCGCATTGCGGCGTCGAGGCGCCGTATCGCTCGACCTCGATCGGCGACGGCGACTCGGTGCCGCCCATCAGCGCGGCGCTCGAAGCGATCGACTACGTGTACGCGGCAGAGCCGGTGCTCGCGATGCAGCAAGGATCAGCCGCCGCCTGAGTTCGTTCGCGCGCTCGCGCAATCGTTTGCGCAAAAGAAAAGAGGCGCGATGCGTAGTCCACCCTTGCTGGCGGGGACTGCATCGTCGCGCCTCAAAGAACGCCCGTGTCGGGGAACAGCGGGCGGAGAGGAATCGATTACACGTCTGTTAAAACTGTCGCTTTTCGTTGGACGCCGAAGCGTCCGATGCGCGGACGCCAGGGCGGCAAGCTGATACGCCGCGGTGCGTCGAGGCTCGCATGGCGCGCGTCGAACCGCTCGATTGCGGCGACGCTGGCGCGGCCAGCAAGGTTTCTATCGCGACAGTGCGCTCAACGGAGTATAGGCGGTGTTTTCCGCCACGGTGGCGCGATCTGGCGGCAGCGGGGCGGTCGATCGAACGCCCCGATCCAGCGCGCCGGTCCTGTAACAGCTCGGTGATGTTCCCTTACAAATGGCAACGTTCGCTGCGGCGCGCATCGTGTCCAATCGGGTCATTCGGGGTTTGCGCTCGAATCAATCTGACTCGATGGAGAACAACATGAAACGCTTGATCCTGACTCTCGTGGCCGGCACGCTGCTCGCATCGGCACTCGGCGGCTGCGTTATCGCGCCGGCGCCGGGCTATTACTACGGTGGCGGTGGCTACTACCATCACGGCTACTACTACCGCTAAGCCGCGCGCCGTGCTCAGGCCTGGAGCACCAGCCTCAGGCGACCAGCATTTCGAACGCGACCACCGCGGCAATGGCCGCGGCGTTCGCGGCCAGCGCCTCGACGACGATGGATTTCCATGTCGTCGGACGGAAGCGCAGCGCGAGCAGCAGCGAGCCGAGCAAGGCCAGCGCGATGATCGTCACGATATCGGCATTGTGAAGATGGACGTTCATGCGGATCTCCCCGTTTTTTATAGGGTTATGTGAGGGAGTATAGGCAACTCAAAAGGACGCGCAAGGCGGGGGTTTTACCCGGGCCGGGCCGCGCAAACAGCGAGGAAATAATGCTCTCTGCGCGCTGCCGCAGACGCGTAAAAACTGCGCGGGTGCAGCATCGATCGAACCTCGGCAAACGCGCATCGACGAAAGCGTTGTTCCGCCGATGCGCGTTGCATCATTTCATCAAACTCTCATCACGCGTCTCGCGCATGCACAGCACGCCGACAAGGCTCACGGCCGCGGCGACCGACACGTACGCGCCGACCCACGCCAAGCCGCCGTGCGCGGCGAGCACCTGCGCGATATACGGTGCGACCGACGCGCCGAGAATCCCGCCGAGGTTGTACGCGACGCCGGCGCCCGTGTAGCGCACGTTGGTCGGAAACAGTTCCGGCAGCAGCGCGCCCATCGGCGCGAAGGTCACGCCCATCAGGAACAGCTGGATCACGAGAAACAGCAGCACGAGCAACGGCTCGCCGCTGCCGAGCAGCGGCGCCATCGTGAAGCCCGACAGGATCGCCGCGATGATGCCGACGATCAGCACCGGCTTACGCCCGAAGCGATCGCTCGCACGGGCCGACAGCGGCGTCGCGATTGCCATGAACACGACCGCGATGCACAGCAGGCCGAGGAACGTCTGCCGCGGAATATGCAGCGACCCGACGCCATAAGACAGCGAGAACGTCGTCGCGTTGTAGAACAGCGTGTAGCAGACCACCATCGCGAGCGCGCCGAGCACGGTCGGCCGCCAGTGCTGCGAGAACAGCGTCGCGATCGGCACGCGCACGCGCTCCTTGCGCTCGATCGCTACCTGGAACGCGGGCGTTTCGGCAATCTTCAGCCGCACGTACAGCCCGAGCGCGACGAGCACCGAGCTGACGATGAACGGCACGCGCCAGCCCCAGCTGCGGAACTGCTCGTCGGAGAGCGACATTGCGAGCGCGAAGAACAGACCGTTGGACGCGAGAAAGCCGATCGAGGGCCCGAGCTGCGGGAACATGCCGAACCAGCCGCGTTTGCCGGCCGGCGCGTTTTCGGTGGCGAGCAGCGCGGCGCCGCCCCATTCGCCGCCGAGGCCGATACCCTGGCCGAAACGCAGCACGCACAGCAGGATCGGCGCGAGGCTGCCGATCGCGTCGTAGCCCGGCACGAAGCCGATCAGCGTGGTCGACAGGCCCATCACGAGCAGCGACGCAACCAGAGTCGATTTGCGGCCGATGCGGTCGCCGAAGTGGCCGAACAGGAACGAGCCGATCGGTCGCGCGACGAACGCGATGCCGAACGTGACGAACGCCGACAGCGCCTGCGCGGTGGCCGAGCCATGCGGGAAGAATACCGGTCCGATCACGAGCGCCGCGGCGGTCGCGTAGACATAGAAATCGTAGAACTCGATCGCGGTGCCGATGAAGCTCGCGAAGATGATCCGCGCGGTATTGTTTTGCCCGCTTGCGGGCTGAGCGGCGGAAATCGGCGAAGTGGACATGCAGGGTCTCCAATTGTATGAGGCCGCGGCGCGCTGAGCCGTGTTTCGCAGACAGGCGGCGCGCAACGGCGGCATCCTCGTTGAGGTATAGGTTTGGGCGCCGCACGCGGGGTGGCGGCGCGGCACTGCAGTCGGCTCATGCGCCGCGCCGGCGGGTGTGCGGACGGCGTGAGCCATGCCGGAAGGCTCCGGCGCGGGGAATCGGAAAATTATAGCGAGCGCGCTCGTCGCGTAGCAATGGCGGCGTAAGTTTGCGCGGCAACGAGGGGGCTTTATGAGTTATGCGCGATGACTCGAGTAGCTCGCGTGTGGCCGACCCATGTGCGGCTGCGCGGGCGGTGCGTGTCGGCGCACGCGCCAACCGCGCTCAGTCGTACGTTTCCGCTTGCGGCGAGGCGAGTTCGCGCAGCTGGAATTTGCCGTTGTCGTTGAACAGCCAGTCTTCGAATAGCTCGAGCTGGCCGCGGCCATTCAGCAGCTTGCCGGGTGGTAGCGGCAGCGGCGCCGAGCGGCGCAGCGTCGCGAGCGCGGTGCTTTCGGCTTCGTCGTCACCGTTCGTGCGATACACCGATGACTCGACGATGTGTCCATAACGATCGACCGTGAACGACACCACCACCAGCGAGCGCAGCATCGGCTGAGGCCTGCCCTGGAGCACATACGACGGATTGCGCTCGACGATCCGTCGTGCGACCGCGTCGCGATATTGATCGAGCGTCGCGCTGTTGATCGCGGCCACCGGTGTGCTGACGGTTTCGTGCGGCGTCAGCGGTGTGATCGTGCAACCGGCCACGGCGACAACACCGAGCGCGGCGAGCGATAGCCGATGCATGCGAGCGGCCGTGAAGGAGCGCAGAGCCACACGGTGAGAAACAGGAGGGGGAGAAGTGCGAGAGAGCATCGTCGACGAACCGCGAGGAGAACCTGATTGAATGGTAGTCAAAAAGCGCCGGGATTCAATTGGCGTTCGCCCGCCGGATGTCATCGTGCGTGCCCCGCTGAGGCGCTTTGCTTTCCGCTGTAATGGCCGGAAATGTGCGCGCATTGGTCGGCGAGCGAAACCCGCCTACACTCTGATGGCCTCTTGCTGAGGCATCGGTGGAAGTCTTTTCAGCCCGCTTCTGGCGGGCTTTCTTTTGCCTTCGATTCGCCATTCAAACGCGGCAATAAAAAAGGCGAACCCGCCAAGCGGGTCCACCTTTTCGATCCCGGTTCAACCAGCCACGCCGCAAGCTTAGGCTCACGGCGCTGCCCAGGCGTCGATTACTTCAACATCGCACGCGCCGCTTTCACCGCGGCCAGCACCTGCTCGGGCGCGGTGCCGCCCGGATGATTGCGGCTCGCCACCGAGCCCTCGAGCGTCAGATACGAGAACACGTCGTCGCCGATCAGATGCGAGACGTTCGGCAGTTCGCCGCGCATTTCGTCGAGCGTCAGGTCCGCGAGATCGCAGCCGCGATCGGCGCACACGCGCACCGCGAGCGCGACTGCTTCGTGCGCGTCGCGGAACGGCAGGCCGCGCTTGACGAGATAGTCGGCGAGGTCCGTCGCGGTCGAGAAGCCTTGCAGCGCGGCGTCGCGCATCGCCTGCGGCTTGACCGTGATGCCGGCGACCATTTCGGCGAAGATGCGCAGCGTGTCGGCGACCGTATCGACGGTGTCGAACAGCGGCTCCTTGTCTTCCTGGTTGTCCTTGTTGTACGCGAGCGGCTGGCCCTTCATCAGCGTGAGCAGCGCCATCAGATGGCCGTTCACGCGGCCGGTCTTGCCGCGCGCGAGTTCGGGCACGTCCGGGTTCTTCTTCTGCGGCATGATCGACGAGCCGGTGCAGAAACGGTCGGCCAGATCGATGAAGCCGACGCGCGGGCTCATCCACAGCACCAGTTCTTCGGAGAAGCGCGACACGTGCGTCATCACGAGCGCGGAGGCGGCCGTGAATTCGATCGCGAAGTCGCGGTCGGAGACTGCGTCGAGCGAGTTCGCGCAGATGCCGTCGAAGCCGAGCGTCTTCGCCACGGCGTGACGGTCGATCGGATAGCTGGTGCCGGCGAGCGCGGCCGCGCCGAGCGGCAGACGGTTCACGCGCCTGCGGCAGTCGATCATGCGCTCGGCGTCGCGCGAGAACATTTCGACGTACGCGAGCAGATGGTGGCCGAACGTGACGGGCTGCGCGACCTGTAGGTGCGTGAAGCCCGGCATGATGGTCGCGGCGTTCTTCTCCGCGATCTCGAGCAGCGCCACGCGCAGTTCGGTGAGCAGCTCGCCGATGCGGTCGATCTCGCCGCGCAGCCACAGGCGAATGTCGGTCGCAACCTGGTCGTTGCGTGAGCGGCCGGTGTGCAGGCGCTTGCCGGCGTCGCCGATCAGCGCGGTCAGGCGCGCTTCGATGTTCAGGTGCACGTCTTCGAGATCGAGCTGCCATTCGAACTCGCCGCGCTCGATTTCACCTTTGATCTGCGCCATGCCGCGCTGGATCGCGGCGAGGTCGTCGGCGGAAATGATCTTCTGCGCGGCGAGCATCGACGCGTGCGCGAGCGACCCTTCGATGTCGACGAACGCCAGACGCTTGTCGAAGAAAACCGACGACGTGTAGCGTTTGACGAGTTCCGACATCGGCTCCGAGAAGCGAGCCGACCAGGCTTCGCCTTTTTTGTGCAGTTGGGACGTCATGGTGTTGGGCGGTAAAAACGAGCGGTGAAGAGGCTGGCAACGCGAGTGCGCGAATCGTGCAAGAGCGCCGCCGCAGCGAAGAAAGACGAAGATTTTAACACCGGGTGAGGGCGGCCAAAGCGCTGCCGCCCGTCGCGGGCCTATTCGCGCACCAGCATCACGAGCTTCAGATCCTCGCGATGCGCGGGCTTGAACGTGATCTGGTCATAAACGATGCGCCCGTCGCGCGGATGGTTGAACTCGCGCCTGCCACCTTCGCGCCCGCCGACGTCCTGGGAGGCCCAGTAGCGTGCGAACTCGTCGCTCGCGGCCGACAGCGAATCGATCAGCCCACGTGTGGGCGCATCGTTCAGATGGCGGATCGAGTCGGCGCGGAATTCGGCGGCGAGCCGCCGCGCGCGCGTTTCCCAATCGACGATCAACGCGCGCGCGGCCGGCTCGGTGAACGTGTAGCGCAGCAGGTTGCGGTCCTGCGCGCCGTCGAGCCAGCCGACGAACAGATCGGCCGCGCGCTCGTTCCACGCAAGCGCATTCCACTGCCGGTCGAGCACGTAGGCGGGCGTGTCGATGAGCTGCACGGTTTGCAGCAGCGTGGCGGGCGCATCGGCGGCGGCCGGGTCGGGCTCGGCCGGATCGCGTTGCGCGGCCAGCTCGAACAGATACGCGCGCTCGGCGCGCGACAGCTGCAACGCGACCGCGATGCGCGCGAGCGCATCGGCGGAAGCGGACACTGGCCGGCCCTGCTCGATCCACGTGTACCAGGTCGGGCTCACGCCGCACAGCTGCGCGACTTCCTCGCGCCGCAGACCGGGCGTGCGGCGACGCGGCCCCGGCGGCAGCCCGACCGCCTGCGGCGACAGCCGCTCGCGATGGGCGCGGATGAAGTCGCCGAGCGCGCGGGCCGGGGTGGCGTCGAGCGGCGGCGGGTGATCGGCGGAAGACGGCGTCGTCATGCTATCGGCTGCGCGTGGAGGGGGTAACGTGGAGGGGGTAATAGAGATACCAGAATAATTGCCGAACTTGTACTGGTACATGGCGGGCTCTATTGTAGCGGCTGGATTCGCGCAATGAGAAAAGCCGGGTGTGACCTGCGTCGGCCACACCCGGCTTTTGTCCGCCAATGCGGCAACCTCAACCGGTATTGCGCAACCCCGCCGCGATCCCGTTGATGCTCAAATGAATGCCGCGCCGCACGCGCGCATTCGTGTCGCCCGCGCGATAGCGTTTGAGCAGTTCGACCTGCAGGTGATTGAGCGGATCGAGGTACGGAAAGCGATTCTTGATCGAGCGCGCGAGCAGCGGATTCTCGGCGAGCCGCTCGCTCTTGCCGGTGATCTCCGACAACACCTTCGACGTGCGCTCCCACTCGGCGACGATGCGCTCGAACACATGCTTGCGCAGCTTCTTGTCGGTCACGAGCGCGGCATAACGCGACGCGACCGCGAGGTCGGTCTTCGCGATGACCATGTCCATGTTCGACATCAGGTTCGAAAAGAACGGCCAGCTCTTGTGCATCTTCTGCAGCAGCGCGAGACGGCGCGCGCGTTCGGCGTCGGACGGCGCGCTGTCGAGGTGCTCGGCGACCGCGCTGCCGAAGCCGTACCAGCCGGTCAGCAGCAGCCGGCATTGACCCCACGAGAAGCCCCACGGAATCGCGCGCAGATCCTCGATCTTGCGTTGCTTCGGATCCTGCAGCTTGCGCGACGCGGGGCGGCTGCCGATGTTCAGCTCGGCGATCTCCGCGATCGGCGTCGACTCGAAGAAATACTCCTTGAAGCCCGGCGTTTCGTAGACGAGCGCGCGATACGCGGCCATCGCCGTATCGGACAGCTGCTGCATCGTTTCCTCGTACACCGGCAGCTCGGCCAACGTGTGGTCGTGCGGCAGCAGCGACGCTTCGAGCGTCGCGGCCACGACGGTTTCCAGATTGCGCCGGCCGATTTCCGGATTCGCGAACTTGCTCGCGATCACTTCGCCCTGCTCGGTCAATCGGATCTGACCGTCGACGGTGCCCGGCGGCTGCGACAGGATCGCCTGGTAGGTCGGGCCGCCGCCGCGCCCGACGGTGCCGCCGCGCCCATGGAACAGACGCAGCGTCACGCCGCGTTCGTTGAACAGCGACACGAGCGCAAGCTCCGCGCGATACAGCTCCCAGTTCGACGTCAGGAAGCCGCCGTCCTTGTTGCTGTCCGAGTAGCCGAGCATCACTTCCTGCTCGTTGCCCTGATGTTCGATCAGCGCGCTAATGCCCGGCAGCGCGATCAGATCGCGCATGATGTGCGGCGCGTTGCGCAGGTCGGGGATCGTCTCGAACAGCGGGATCACCATCAGGCCGGCGCGCGCGGGGTCGTGCTCGTCGCCGAGGCGTCCGCGCAACAGGCCGGTTTCCTTCTGCAGCAGCATCACCTCGACCAGGTCGGTAACGGTCTCCGTGTGCGAAATGATGTAGTTGCGCACCGCGCGCGCGCCGAACTTCTCGCGCGTCATGCGCGCTTCCTCGAGCACCGCGAGTTCGCTTTTCACGAGCTCGGAGTAGTCGGCGGAGGGCACGCGCAGCGCGCGCGGCTGCGCGAGCTCGGCGAGCAGCACGGTCAGCTTGTCGGCTTCCGCCAACGCCGCGTAATCGTCCTCGACACCGGCGCGCTTGAGCAGCTCGGCGATCACCGCTTCGTGGATATCGGAGCTTTGCCGCAGATCGATGCTCGCGAGATGGAAGCCGAACACTTCGGCCGCGCGCGCGAGCGGCGCGAGACGCGGCGCGGCGAGCGGCGCGCCGTGATGCTCGGCGAGCGAATCCATCAGCACGTGGAGGTCGCGCACGAAGTCGGCGGCGTCGTCGTAGGGAATCGCGCGGACCGGCGCGACGCCGCGGCCGGCGCTGCGCAGCGGCACGCTGCCTTCGCCGAGGCGCACGCGCGCGCTTGCCGCGAGCCGCGTGTAGATGCCGATCAGCGCACGACGATACGGCTCGTCGGTGCGATGCGGCGAATGGTCGGGCGAGATGGCCGCGAGCTCATTGAGCGCATCGCTCGCGCCGACGAGCACATTCGACATCGATAGCTCCTCGCCGAGCTTGTGCACCTGCTCCAGGTAGTGCTCGAAGATCACCGCGGCCTGACGCGTGATCGCATTTTCGAGCGTTTCGGCGGTGACGTTCGGATTGCCGTCGCGATCGCCGCCGATCCAGCTGCCCATCTGGAAGAACGGCGGCAGGCGCGCTTCGAGGCCATGCTCCTTCAGCGCCTCCTCGATGTCGGCGTACAGCGCCGGCAGTTCTTCGAGGAAGGTGCTGCGGTAGTACGACAGCGCGTTTTCGATTTCGTCGGCGACCGTCAGACGCGAGTCGCGCAGCATGCGCGTTTGCCACAGCGACGTGACGCGCGCGCGCAGCATCGCTTCGTTGTGCGCGCGCTCGCGGTTCGTCAGCGGCTGGTCGCGCTCGGCGAGCAGACGCGCGATGTCGTGCTGCGCGTCGAGAATGCTCTTGCGCTGCACTTCGGTCGGGTGCGCGGTCAGCACCGGCATGATCAGCGCGTCGTCGAAAAACCGCTGCAGCACCGGTGTCGCGGCCGCACCAGCCGCGGCGAGCCGCTCGAGCGCATGGGCGATCGTGCCCGGCTGCGAGGCCGAGCCCGCGAGCGCGTGAATTCGGTGACGGCGGTTGCGGTGACGGTCTTCGGCGATGTTCGCGAGATGCGAAAAGTAGCTGAACGCGCGCACGACGCTGACGGTCTGCTCGGGCGTCAGCGTGCGCAGCTTCTTGTCGAGCGTCTGCGCGGCGGCGCTGTCGTCCTCGCGACGGAAACGCACTGCCGTCTGCCGGATCGTCTCGACGATGTCGAACACCGCCTCGCCTTCCTGCTCGCGCAGCACGTCGCCGAGCAGACGCCCGAGATAGCGGATGTCCTGGAACAGCGGGTGGTCCTTGTCCTCGCGCGTGCGGCCGCCGCTCTTCGCGGTGGTCGCGGCGGCGGACTCAGCCGGCGGCAGGTCCTTCGGTTTCGACGGTTTCGCGGCGCGCGGGGGTGTTGCGTCGCCATCGACCTTGGCCTTGGCCTTGGCCGGCTTGCGCGCGGTGGCCGACGTCGCGGCCTGTTCAGCCTTGCTGGCCTTGCCGGCTTTCGACGCCTTTTGCGCCTTGTCCTGCTTGACGGGCACCGAGGTCTGCGCGGCCTTCGGGGCTTTGGTGGCGCGAGCGGCGAGGGCGCGGCGCCTGGCGCGCTGGTCGGCGCGCGTGTCGCCATGTTGACCGACGCTCGACGATATGGCGTGCGCGGCAACGTCGGACAGGGCGTCAGGCGCCGCGGCGTCGGCCGGGCGAGCGGTGGGCGAGGCAGTGTTGCGGCGGGCGGGGCGCGCCGATCCGGAAGACGTCACGATGAGTTTCCTCGGGGAAGCCAGGGTCTGTTGATTGATGAACTGCGACTGCGGAACTGCCACCAGCAAGTGCAACGTGAACTGCGTGCAACAGGGACTACGCAACGGACTACAAGACGGACTGCTAGTGCAACTGCAACGGAGACTTGAAACGGCGACTGTACACGGCGATTGCTCGACCCACTGGAAGCGCGGCCCGCGCGTGCCGCACCGCGTACGCGGAACGACACGAGCGCTGCCGAATCGCGCGACGCCGACGAGGGAGAAAGGAGCCACGGGCTGCCAGCCCGCGCTGGGACCGAACACGCGGCAGGCATCGCCTCAGCATGTTCGCCGCATTGCATCATCCCGCATGCCGCCGCGCAGTGCGCGAACGACCGTACGTGACAACGCGGAATGGGCGCCTTCGCGCGTGGCGCGAAGCCCGTCTCCTCCGTCGATGCCGCTTGCGCACGGCGCTTCGCCATGCCTTGGAACCAAAGGGCGCGAACGAGGGCGCGTGCTAACATTGATTGTTATTTCATCCCGACATCCAGCAGCAAGCTAATGAACACCGAGACGTTTTCCACGCCACCCCACACGCTTGTGATTGCGTCGCGAGAGAGCCGCCTTGCCATGTGGCAAGCCGAGCATGTGCGATGTGCGCTGCACAAATTATATCCATCTTGTGACGTAAAAATCCTCGGAATGACGACACGTGGCGATCAGATTCTCGATCGCACGCTGTCGAAGGTGGGTGGCAAGGGGCTCTTCGTGAAGGAGCTCGAAGCCGCGCTCGGCGATGGCCGCGCCGACCTCGCGGTGCATTCGCTGAAAGACGTGCCGATGGAGTTGCCCGCCGGTTTCGCGCTGTCCACCATCATGGAGCGCGAGGACCCACGCGACGCGTTCGTGTCCAATCAGTACGACTCGCTCGCCGCGCTGCCGGCCGGTGGCGTGGTCGGCACCTCGAGTCTGCGGCGCGAGGCGATGCTGCGCATGCGCTATGCACATCTCGACGTGCGGCCGTTGCGCGGCAATCTCGATACCCGACTCGCCAAGCTCGATCGCGGCGATTACGCGGCGATCATTCTGGCCGCGGCCGGGCTGAAGCGGCTGGGTCTCGCCGATCGCATCCGCGCGCTGCTCGATCCCGAGGACAGTCTGCCGGCGGCGGGCCAGGGCGCGCTCGGCATCGAGATTCGCGCCGATCGCGCGGACCTCGCCGCATGGCTCGCGCCGCTGCATCATCCGCACACGGCGGCGGCCGTCGAAGCGGAGCGCATGGTATCGCGCGTGCTCGGCGGCAGCTGCGAGGTGCCGCTCGCGGCCTACGCAACCTGGGGCGATGGCGCGCTGCATCTGCGCGGCATCGTCGCAACGCCGGACGGCCAGCGCGTGCTGAGCGCGCAGGCGTCGGCGCCGGCGCCCACCGTCGAGCGCGCGCTCGCGCTCGGCGAGGAAGTGGCGCACTCGCTCGTGCAGCAGGGCGCGCTCGACATCGTCCGCGCGCTCAGTACGGCGAGCGGTCCCGCGGCCGCGCCCAGCGCGGCGGCCAGCGAGTGATGGCCGCCGTCTCGCCCGAGAAGGCGCCCTTCACGGTCGTGATCACGCGGCCGGCCGGCCAGTCGAGCGAACTCGTCGAACAGCTCGAAGCAGCCGGACTCGCGTCGCTCGACTTCCCGCTGATCGACATCGCGCCCGTCATCGACGACGCGCCGTTGTGCGCCGCGCTCGCGTCGCTCGAACGCTACGCGCTCGTCGTGTTCGTGTCGCCGAACGCAGTCGATCACGCGTTCGCGCGCCATAACGATATCTGGCCGCATGCGCTGCCGATCGGCGTGGTCGGCCCGGGCAGCGTGCAAGCGCTCGCGCGCCACGGCGTCAGCGCGTCCGAGCATCGCGTGATCAGCCCCGCGGCGGGCGCCGACGACGAATCGACGAGCTTCGACTCCGAGAGCCTGTTTGCCGCGCTCGAGGCGCAACTCGGTGCCGCGGGCCTCGAAGGCAAGCGCGTGCTGATCGTGCGCGGCGACGGCGGCCGCGAATGGCTGAGCGAGCGCCTGCGTGAAGCCGGCGCCGAAGTCGACGCGGTGGCCGCTTACCGGCGCATCGTGCCGGAGCCGTCGATCGGCGCATGGGCGCGCGTGCACGAACTGCTCGCGGGCACGCCGCACGCATGGCTTCTGACCAGCTCCGAAGGCGTACGCAATCTGCACGAACTCGCGCACGAGCATCTGACCGCCGGCGAGATCGAGCAGCTCAAACACGCGCCCCTCGTCACGCCGCATCCGCGCATCGCGCAGACCGCGCGGGCATTGGGTTTTGATAGGATTACGGTGTCCGGCGCGGGCGACGAGCGCATAGTCCGAGCCCTCGTTGCCGCGGCCGCCGTGCCTCCCGTCGTCCAACCGGTATCGTCCAACCCGGCTCAACCACGCATGACTGAAACGAACGCATCCACGAACGCCTCACCTCAGCCGCCCGCAAGCGCCGCCTTGCCGCCGAACCCACCCTTCACGCCGTACGAAGCGCAAAAGCGCCGCAGCACGAGCGGACCGCTGCTGTGGTTGGTCATCGTGGTCATCGCGTGCGCGGCGGGCGTGGGCGGCTTCGCGATGAACCGCAAGCTGGTGCGCACCGAGCAGGAACTCGCGCAGCGTCAGCAGGCCAACGACACCCAGACCAACGAGCTGCGCATCAAGATCGACCAGGCGCTCGCCACCGTGCATCAATCGGACTCGCAGGTCGCGCAGCTCGAAGGCAAGCTCGCCGATGCGCAGGCCGCGCAGCAGGCGCTGCAACAGCAATACGCGGATCTCGCGCGCAATCGCGACGACTGGACGCTCGCCGAAGTCGGGCAGATGTTGTCGGCGGCGAGCCAGCAGTTGCAGCTGACCGGCAATACGCAGCTCGCGCTGTTCGCGTTGCAAAGCGCCGATACGCGCCTCGCGACGTCGGACAGTCCGCAGGCGGTCGCGGTGCGCAAGGCGATCGCGCAGGACATCGACAAGCTGAAGGCCGCGCCGTCCACCGATCTGACCGGCCTCGCGATCAAGCTCGACAACGCGATCGATCACGTGAACGCCCTGCCGCTGTCGGGTGAAGCACCGATTCCGCGTGCCACGCCGCATGCGGCCACGTGGGCCGACACCGCGAAGGTGGCCGCGGCCACCGGCAAGCCGCGCTGGGAAGTGTGGATCGACGAGGTCACGCACGGCATCGCCGAACAGCTGACGAGCCTCGTGCAGGTGCGCCGTATCGACAACGCCGACGCGATGCTGGTCACGCCGGATCAAGGCTACTTCGTGCGCGAGAACCTGAAGCTGCGTCTGCTGTCGGCGCGTCTCGCGCTGCTGTCGCGCAACCAGACCACGCTGAAGTCCGACCTGCAGGCGGCGCAGTCCGCGTTGACGCGCTACTTCGACGCGTCGTCGAAAGACACGCAGACGGTCATCGATCTGGTCAAGCAGGTGGACGCCGATTCGGCCGCGGTCGAGCTGCCGAACCTCGATACGAGCCTGCAGGCCGTCAATCAATACCGGAACCGGGGTTAATCATGGCGATCCGGGGACTCCTGTGGCTCGCGGCGCTGTTCGCCGTCGCGGTCGTGCTCGCGGTGGGCGGGCGCTTCGACGCTGGGCAAGTGCTGCTGATCTATCCGCCGTACCGCGTCGACATGTCGCTGAACCTGTTCGTCGTCGGGCTGGTGGTGCTGTTCGTCCTGCTCTATGCGCTGTTGCGCATCACCCGCAATATCTGGCGCATGCCGCAGCGCGTCGCCGCGTACCGCGCACGCGCGCGTGTCGCGAAGGCGCATGCGGCGTTGCGCGACGCGATCGGCAACCTGTACGCGGGGCGTTTCTCGCGCGCGGAAAAGGCCGCCAAGGACGCGCTCACGAATGGCGACAACAAGGGCGCGGCCGGTTTGATCGCGGCGACCGCCGCGCATCGCATGCATGAGTACGCGCGGCGCGACGAATGGCTCGCGCAGATCGACGAAGCCGACTGGCAGGACGCGCGCCTGATGGCCACCGCCGACATGCGCGCCGACGGCCGCGACGCCGACGGCGCGCTCAATGCGCTGACCGAGATGCAATCGCAGGGCGCGCGGCGCATTCATGCGCAGCAAATCATGCTGCGTGCGCAGCAGCAACTGAAGAACTGGGGCGAAGTGCTGAAGCTCGTGAAGACGCTGGAGAAGCGCGAGGCGATCCATCCGGCGGTCGCGGTGCGGCTCCGTCAACTGGCGGCGGAAAATCTGCTGCGCGATCGTCGCCACAATGCGGACGCGCTGCTCGAACTGTGGAACTCGCTGTCGGCGACCGAGCGTCATTCGCCGCGCCTCGCCGACACCGCCGCCGAACTGCTGGTCGCGCTGAACCGTCCGCAGGAGGCGCGCAAGATCGTCGAGGAGGCGCTCGCGCAGAACTGGGATGCGCGC
The DNA here is from genome assembly GCF_050436385.1 of Paraburkholderia sp. MM5477-R1. Lineage (NCBI taxonomy): Bacteria > Pseudomonadati > Pseudomonadota > Betaproteobacteria > Burkholderiales > Burkholderiaceae > Paraburkholderia > Paraburkholderia sp. MM5477-R1. The sequence continues at coordinate 339,104 of NZ_JBNDMC010000003.1, read as the reverse complement.
CTGTTGCGACGCTATCCGGACACGGCCGGCGGCGATGCGTTGCCGCTGATCCAGAAGGCCGAGGCGTGGCAGAAGGATCGGCCGGAAGACGCGGACCTGATGTTCGCGCTGGGGCGCCTGTGCCTGCATCAGCAGTTGTGGGGCAAGGCGCAGTCGTTCCTCGAACGCGCGCTGAAGCTTGCCGACAACGAGACGCTGAAGATCCGCTCGCATCGCGCGCTCGCGCGTCTGCACGAGCAGCTGGGCGATACCGACAAGGCGAGCCAGCACTATCGCGAGAGTGCGTTGGCGATGAACGTGACGTGAGTTCGGCGTTTTCGGCCTTGCGCTGAAGCGCGCAAGCCTCGGAAACCGCTACCTGATGGCCGCAGCCCCGCGCTGCGGCCATTTGTTTTTCCGGCGGCCGGCGTTCCGGCTTCCGGCGGCCGGCGTCCCGGCGGCCGGGCGTGCGCTGGACTCGCGCGCAATTCGCGGATCCCCAGCTCGAATCGTCGGGACTGCGCTTTGCTTCACCACCTCACTGGATGCGCAACCTCGGAGGTGTTCAAAGTGGCCAGCGACGCTGTGACGGTGCAAACCGAGACCCGCAGCGGCGACGTCGAGCGCAAGGGCGTCGTCGTCATTACAGGGGCAAGTGCCGGCGTGGGGCGCGCGAGCGCGTCCGAATTCGCACGGCAGGGCTACGACGTTGGGCTCATCGCGCGCGAGCCGCGACGGCTCGCTCGCGCCGCCGAGGAGATCGCCGCGACCTATGGCGTGCGCGCACTCGCCATTGCGGCCGATGTCGCCGATGCCGACGCGATCGAGCGCGCGGCGCAGCGCGTGAAGCGCGAGTGGGGCGGCATCGACGTCTGGGTCAACGTCGCGATGGCGACCGCGTTTGCGCCGGTGTCGGCGCTCAGCGCGCGCGATGTCGAACGCGGCACGCAGGTGACCTACCTGGGGCAGGTCAACGGCATGCTGGCGGCGCTCCCCGTGATGCGCGCGTGCGGGCATGGGACGATCGTCAATGTCGGCTCGGCGCTCGGGTACCGGTCGGTGCCGTTGCAGTCGATCTATTGCGGCGCGAAGTTTGCCGTGCGCGGCTTCACCGATTCGTTGCGTTCCGAGTTGCTGCACGACGGAGTCGATATCCATCTGACGATGGTCGATCTGCCCGCGGTCAATACGCCGCAATTCGACTGGGCGCTCAATCGCACGGGGCGCAGGGCACGGCCGGTGGCGCCGGTGTTTCAGCCGGAAGTGGCGGCACGGGCGATCTACTTTGCGGCCACCCATCGGCGGCGGCAGGTGTGGGTCGGGTGGTCGACGGTCAAGGCGATCCTCGCGAACCGGATCGCGCCGACGCTGCTCGACCGCTATCTCGCGCGGGCGGGTTACGACGGGCAATTGACCGATGAACCGTTGCCCGCCGATGCGCCCGCGAATCTCTACGAGCCGGTGCCGGGCCACTACACTTCGCATGGTCGCTTCGATGACGAAGCGCATGCGTACTGCTGGCAGATGTTCACCGATCGGCATCGCAATGCGGTGTACGGCGCGGCAGTGATGGCGCTGGCGGGGGGCGTCGCGTGGCTGCTGAGGCGCGAGCGGCCCTGATGCGCGGCCGGTCGGCCTCATCCCTGTCGCCGACGGGATGTCTGGACTATCCTTCGAATGACGGTACCGCCCACAAACCGTGGTGCGGCGTCCTCGACTACGAACATTCCAAAAATGGAAGCGGACAGGCCAGTTCCTCACAAAGAACAGACTGCTGTAAGCAGGGCGCGCCGCTGGATGCGCTGGCTGCCGGGACTGACGGTGCTCAAGACGTACCGGCTGAGCTGGTTGCCGAACGATCTGACGGCGGGACTGGTGCTGACCACGATGCTGGTGCCGGTTGGGATCGCTTACGCGGAGGCATCCGGCGTCCCTGGCGTGTACGGCCTCTACGCGACGATCGTTCCGCTATTGGCGTATGCGCTGTTCGGTCCGAGCCGGATTCTCGTGCTCGGTCCCGACTCCGCGCTCGCCGCTCCGATTCTGGCGGTCGTGGTGCAAATCGCTGCGGGCGACCCGTCGCGCGCGATTGCGGCGGCCAGCATGATGGCGATCGTGTCCGGCCTGTTCTGTATCGTGATGGGCTTGCTGCGGCTGGGATTCATCACTGAATTGTTGTCGAAACCCATTCGATACGGCTATATGAACGGCATTGCGCTCGCCGTGCTGATCAGTCAATTGCCCAAACTGTTTGCCATCTCAATCGAAGAGCGCGGGCCGTTGCGGGACATCGTGAGCCTCGTGCAGGCCATCGCCGATGGCAAATCCAACTGGTATAGCTTCGCGGTGGGCGCTGGAAGCCTCGTGCTGATCCTGTTTCTCAAGCGCTTCGAAAAGCTGCCGGGCATCCTGATCGCCGTGATCGTTGCGACGTTGTGCGTAACCGTATTGCACCTCGATAGCATTGGTGTGAAAGTGCTCGGCAAGATTCCTCAAGGCCTGCCGACCTTTGCGCTGCCGTGGGTCACCGACGCCGATCTGGTCAAGATTCTGCTCGGCGGCTGCGCGGTCGCGCTGATCTCGTTCGCGGATACCAGCGTGCTGTCGCGAACTTTCGCGGCACGTTTTCGCAGCCGCGTCGACCCCAATCAGGAGATGGTCGGGCTCGGCGCGGCCAATCTTGCGGCCGGCCTGTTCCACGGCTTCCCGATCAGCAGCAGTTCGTCGCGCACGCCGGTCGCCGAGGCGGCGGGTGCGAAGACGCAACTGACGGGCGTCGTCGGCGCGCTGGCGGTCGCGGCGCTGCTGATGGCCGCGCCCAATCTGATGCGCTACCTGCCCAACAGTGCGCTCGCCGCGGTCGTCATCGCGGCGGCGATCGGTCTGTTCGAGATCACGGACCTGAAGCGGATTTTCCGCATCCAGCAATGGGAGTTCTGGCTGTCGATGGCCTGCTTTGCCGGCGTCGCGGTGTTCGGTGCGATTCCCGGCATCTGCTTCGCGGTGGTGATCGCGGTCATCGAATTTCTGTGGGACGGCTGGCGACCGCACTACGCGGTGCTGGGAAGCGTTGAAGGTTTGCGCGGCTATCACGACTTGCAGCGCTACCCGCATGCCCAGCGAATCCCCGGACTCGTGCTGTTTCGCTGGGATGCACCGCTGTTCTTTGCGAATGCCGAGCAGTTTCAGGAGCGCCTGCTGGAAGCCGTCGCCGAATCGCCGGCACCAGTGCGGCGTGTGGTGGTGGCGGCCGAACCGGTGACGAGCGTGGACGTCACCTCCGCCGACATGCTGCGGGAACTGACGCGCACCCTCGACGAGCGCGGGATTGCGCTGCACTTTGCAGAGATGAAGGATCCGGTTCGCGACAAGCTCAGACGCTTCGAGCTGACCGATCTGATTGGCGATGCGTGCTTTCATCCGACGGTGAGCAGTGCGGTTGATAGCTATGTCGAGATGGTTGGGAAGGAATAGTATTCGGACCTTGAGCTGGATCACCGGAGAGCCGGCATGACCCTGCCGTCCGCGTCTAAAACGCCTGCGAAAACGGTTTGGGACCGCGCCAGTTCACGTCCGCGGCATACCGTGATCCTGTGTTTCGCCGTGGTATTCGTTGTCACGTTGATTCTTGCTGTACACCAATATTTTCTCGTACGTGCCCGGGAGCTCGATAACCGTTCGCATCAGCTCGAGATTCAGGCCAGGGTTCTCGATGTCGCGGTCCGCAATAACAGGCAGCACTTGCAGTTTCTTCGCGAGAGTGCCGAGCGGCTCCTTGCGGACCGGACAGCACAGCTCGATCGAACACCGGATGCCTCGCTCCAGGCGGTACTCCGGGCGCAGGACGAGCGCGTCTGGACTCTTCAAGTTCGCGATATCGACGCCCCCATTCGGGGTATCGGCACACAGCAGCTCGCGGTGACTCCTGGTTTGCACCGCGACGAGCCTACATTTGTCGAGGACCTGCGGCTCGCCCAATTGATGAGCCGGCTGTTTGCCGTGCAATTCCAGATGGGGACGGGTCTCGAACGCGCGGTATATGTCTCGCCGACCGGTATCGTGGTCGCTCACCCAACCATTGACGACGACGAGGTAGTCCGGCTGTTGCAAATGTACGGCAGCTCGCGCCTGTTACAGCTGGCCAACCAGAACCCGCTCGACTATGACGTCACGTTCGATCCGGTTCGCGGGCGCAAGAACCCGGCAGGACCTCGCCTGCTGTTTGGGACAGCGGTGATGAGTAACGACGTGGTTCGCGGCCTCATATTCTTTGTGGTCCCGCAACGCATCGTTCAGGACTATCTGTGGAACAACACCACAGCGGATGAAACTCACGCTCTGATAGACCCGAGCGGGATGCCAATTGCAACGAGCGGAAGTACTTTCTCGGTCAATGATGAGAATTGGCTGAAGACTCTGCCGGCGCAGTGGAACACGCTCTCTGCTTCCACGTTGTTTCGGACACCCAGCGGAACGTTGAGTGCGGGACAGGACTTCCTGCTCTTCAGAAAGCTGGATACGGCGGATCTCGTATTGACCGATTACGTATCCGCTGCGACCGTATTCTTCTCGGTCGTTCGCTTGAGCAGCGCGCTGTTTGCCGGGGTGTGGATACTGATGGCATTGCTTCTCTGGGCCACTCTTTTTGTCGTCGACCAGCTTCTTTCCACGCAGATGGCACTCAACGGGCGGCTGCGGGAATTGTCGCTCGCGGACCCCCTGACCGGTCTCGCGAACCGCCGCCGTTTGAATGAGGAATTCGACGCACTTTCACGGCGCAACGACGAGCGCCGCATCGCGCTGCTGATGATCGATATCGACCATTTCAAGGTGGTCAACGACAACTGGGGGCACGCTGGCGGAGACGAGGCCCTGAAGCACCTGACCAACGTGGTCAGGATTGCCGTGCGCCCGGGGGATCTGATGGCACGTCTGGGTGGCGAGGAGTTCTGTGTGCTGCTGCCCGATACGACCGCGGACGACGCGGCCCGAATTGCGGAGCGCGTGCGCGAGGCCGTCGCCCGCAACGCCTGCGTCCTTCAGGAGACGCAATTAACCCGCACCGCGCCGGGCCGTGAGATATGGTTCACGATATCGATCGGGGTGGCGGAGAGTGTCTCGGATAACTGCTTTGACCTCGAGGGATTGATTGCGATCGCGGACCAGCGACTGTACGCCGCGAAGGCGAGTGGGCGAAACAGGGTGGTGGCAAGCGAGTCCATGCAAAGCTGAAAATGCGGATGTCGTCTCTGTACATGCGGCGCTTTGCCACCTGCTGTTCAAGACGGGCTTCATTCACGGTATTGCCGTCTCAACGCGGAATAGTCACGATTGAGGCGAACGTCCATCAGGACCGGCGTTTTGGGTTCGTCCGGAGCTGGATTCTTTGGGCCGGGGTCGCCGAAAGCAAATTCGACATCCACCGGAAATCGGCTCGTTGGCAGATCCGAAGCACGATAGCGATAGTGATGCAGACGAATCTGTGGAGGCACGGTTCCCATATCATTGCCGGACCGCCGCCCGCCTTTGCCGTCGATCCAGTAGCCGATATCGACCTGGAGGAGATCTTCCAGCGTCGAGCGGTTGATGTCCGTCAATAGTGGATTGAAGCGGATCGTGAAGCGCCTCGCGACCTGCTTGATTTTCGTGCGGTCGGCCGAGGGGTCGAGCGGATCGGGTACCACAACTACGATGATTTGCGTGTCCGGCAACACCGGATTCACGAAGGAATACTCCGTAACGCCTACCACGCCGCGATCTCGTCGCGCCGCAAGAATGCTGCCGAATATCGTATGCGCGGGATTGAAGGGCTGGTCGTCCCGCAGGATCGCCATCGCCGTGGCCAATATCCTGAAGGCCATGTCGCGCTGGGCATCGGTCACAGTCGGTCTCATCTCAGCTCCTGGCCCCGACGGTCCTGAGGGCGTCGGCGTACTGAGCCGTGCATGTATCGGGGTTGAGAACGAGAGGATCACCAGGATTGCGCCAGTAGGCCTGAACCACTTCCGCGCGCCGTGGCGCTTTGCCACCTGCTGTTCAAGACGGGCTCTAATCACGGTGTTGCCGTTTCAATGCGGAATAGCCACGCTTGAGGAGAACGTCCATCAGGACCGGCGTTTTGGGTTCGTCCGGCGCCGGATCGTTCGGGTCGGGGTCGCCGAAAGCAAATTCGACATCCACCGGAAATCGGCTCGTCGGCAGATTCGAAGCACGATAACGATAGCCATGCAGCCGAATCTGCGGTGGCGTCGTTCCCATATCGTTGCCGGGCCACCGCTCGCCGTTGCCGTCGACCCAGTAGCCGATATCGACATGGAGGAGATCTTCCAGCGTCGAGCGGCTAATGTCTGTCAATAGTGGATTGAAACGGATCGTGAAGTGCGTCGCGACTCGCTTGACTTTCGTGCGGTCGGCGGAGGGGTCGAGCGGATCGGGTATCACAAATACGATGATGTCCGTCCGCGGGAAAGCCGGATTCACGAAGGAATACTCGGTACCACCAACTTTACCGCGCAGGGGATCAGCCGCAAGAATGCGGCCGAATATCGTATGTGCGGGATCGAAGGGCTCGTCGTCCCGCAGGATCGCCATTGCCGTGGTCAATATCCTGAAGGCCATGTCGCGCTGGGCGTCGGTCACAGTCGGTCTCATCTCAGTTCCTGGCCCCGACGGTCCTGAGAGCGTCGGTGTACTGAGCCGTGCATGTACCGGGATTGCGAACGAGAGGATCACCAGGATTGCGCCAGTAGGCCTGAACCACTTCCGCGCAGGCGTAGGCATCTTCTTCATGAAGTTGGCTCCTATAGCCGGTTTCGAATTGCGCCATTTTTTGTGCTGTTTCAGCAGAGACGTTCAGCAGTTCACATACCTTCCTTTCAGCACTCGGGAGATCTCGCCTGACGTACTCCCAACCCCGTTTGTCCTGCATGTAGGAAATCAGCCAGTAGTAGTGGAATACAAGCATCCTGTGCAGACCGATGTGAACGCGATGATCGTCGGGTAGCGGCGAATTTCTAGCCACTTCATAGGCTTCGCTCAGCATCGTCGACCGATACAACGTCTGGATATTCGGCAGGTCCCTATAGTCGTCTGGAAAGTGCTGAAGCAAAGAAAACATCCAGAAGTACTGCTGGCAGTGGCGACACTCGTGATACAGCGTGTCGGCAAATGCGCTGAGACGGTTGTCCAGCGAGGGCCGCTGGTCTCTGAGTTCGACGATGTGCGCGATCTCGCTCTCGTTGACGGCGATAAGCCAGTACTTCCCGATGAATGCGGCGCTGACATCGTGTCGCAGGTTAAACTCCGTTGCCCGCAGTGGATTGACAATCACAACCTGTGGCATGCAACCGTTATTTTCGGGGCTAGCGGCATAGCCTCGTGGCAATCCAAAGGGCCCGGCACCAAGCGCGATTTCCAATTGCGGCGTGACCGCGTTTTGAATGGTCTTTATCGAATCGGCAGTCAACGGCCACGTCACCCCGGCCCAATCGATTCCCTGCAACGCCGTCTTGATCGCAGCCGTATAAGCCTTGGTCACCGGATATTCAACATCCTTGCGCATCGACATACCGGCCGGCGCATCAGCCTCGGTCGCACCGTTGATGAAGTGATAAAAGCGCAGACCGAAGTTCATCGGATCGCATGAAACGAATTCCGGCGGCTTGTCTTCCGTCGTCGCGCTTTGATCGGGAGAGGCCACGGCCTTTCCTGCGACCCTGGCGGTGCGTTTCTCGGCGTTGGGCACTGCGCCCGCAAACGGCTCGTTCGTCTCCCTGATCACCGCGCCTCTGCTCACCGCAATAACCTTGTCCGGTTCACTCTTGGCGAACAGTTCAACCGTCGCGAATGCAAGAAGATTGCTCGTGACGAGACTCGTTTCTCCAAGCGCATTGGTCACGCCCTGAATCGCCTGACCATCGTCGAGCGTGATCCGGTACGGCTGGTTCGGCAGTGCAAAGCCCGTATCGTGTTCGATCAGAACATGATGCGCAGCCAGCTTGCCCGGCTTTCCGGGCGTGACCGGCACACTGACAGGCCGCGCCGCTGGCCTGTCAGTTTGATGACCACGCGCATGGACCCGATGCTCTCCATCCGTATAGACCCTGTACCCTTCCGAATTGATGACCACCTTCGTGCTTCCCGCATGGAGCACGATCTCTTTGCTGGCCATCAGATTGATCGAATCGGTTCTACTGATGATGCTGACGACCCGCTGCGCGATGACCTCGACATCATCGCTCTGCGCGTCGATTCGCACCTTGCCTGACGCGGCCTTGAGCCTGATGCCGAGATTCTGCGTGAACACCCGCACGCCGTTGATTGCCGACGCCAGCAGCGATTTCGCCGCCGCCATGCTGACGTGTCCGCCCGCTGTGAGCGCGATGTGTTCGATACTCGCCACGTGCGTGCTTTGCGCTGCGGTGAGACCGACCCCCGCCGCGCTGGCCAGCACCATGTCGGGTGCGCTCAGTTGCGGGAAGGGAAGGTCCGCACGCGCCGCGACGCCGCGTATCGCCTCGTTCTGCGCCTTGATGGCCCGCGATACGTCGCTTTGACTGGTCTGTTGCTCCTGTGCCTCATACTGCCGCGCGAGACCCGCGAGGTTCTCGTGGATATCGCGCGCCTGCGTGAGGCGCGCCACGGTCTCGCCGAGATCCTTTGCCGGCGCGGTCGCGCCGCGACGCGCCTCCGTGGTGATCAGCATGCCTCTATTGGCGCGCGCGACACCCCATGCGTCGGTGGCCAGTTCCCAGCCTTCACCGCGCGCCTGCTGTCGGCCGGCCTCGCGCACGACCTGCGTGTTGTAGCCCAGCACGAGGCGCGAGCGTGCGTGATCGCTGGCGAGCTGTGCCTGGAGTTGGCCCGGCGTGTCATCCAGTACGACGTGATTGGTCTGGCCGTCGCAGCCACCTTTGAGCTCACTGCTCAAGACGCCTGAAAGTGCCTGGTTATCCGGTAGCTTCCAGGGCGGCTGGTTCCAGCCATTGATCATCCGGCCCGATACGTACGGCTTGTCCGGGTCCTCTTCGTGGTAGCTGACCATGACCTCCTGACCGACACGCGGCGGATAGATCGCGCCGAAGCCATTGCCTTGCCACGGCGACGACACGCGCACCCAGCAACTGGCGCTCTCGTTTTTCGGGCCAAGCCGGTCCCACACGAAACGCACCTTGGCGCGCGCGTATCCATCGACCCAGATCGGCTGATGCTCGGGCCCAACCACGATCGCCGTTTCCGCCGCGCAGCGCGGCTTTTTCTTCGGGCGGTTTCTGAAGAATGCATTGGCAGGCTGAAGCACGAAGCTGGTCACGCACCGGCGCAACGCGTCGTTCGTGTCGTTACCGGACGGCTGTGTGTTCTGCGGCGCGTTGCGAATGTCGAGCGTGGTCGATACCGCCAGGTACTCGGCGTTGATGTCGCATTGCGGATGGTTGTCGAGCCAGAATGTTTTCCCGGTTGTCAGGCCGCGCAGATTCCCTCGGCCCTTCAGACGTAGCCGGTGGCAGCGCATTGCGTCGACGCGCACGCTCGCGAGGTATTCGGCTTCATTGCGGAAGTTGTTTCGCCTACCCGACAATCCCATCTCGCCGGCGAGCGGTTGCGAGTAGTCGCCCCAGCCGTGTTGCTCGATGTTGTCGAAGGCCCGTTCGCTGAAGCTCTCGTACTCGCCCTCGAAGTGCATGCCGGGGCGCGTGTAGTCGTAGTCGATCAGACTGACCTTGCCCGTCGTGATCTGACGCGAGACCTCGAGCCTGTGAATGTGTTCTTCGTCGACGTGCCGGCTGTCAGGCGCGTGATAGCGGATAGTGTCGTAGCCGTTGTCGTGCTGTTTGTGCGAGCCGGGCGAATCGCACAGTACCAGCGTCATTCCGTCGAACAGATAGTAGATTCCCCATTCTCTCCAGATCCGCGTGAGGAATTCGAAATCGGATTCCCACATCTGCCGGACATGGTCCCGCTTTGGGTAGCCTTCGCACAGACCGGTCGCGCCCAACTCCATCACGACCGGAAAGTGATAACGCTCCTTGAGTATCCGGTCGGTGATGTCCACCACGCTCGCGTCCTGAAAGATCCTGCTTTCACGGTTCTTCGTGGCCAGCCACAGCCAGGGGCGCACGACGAAGCGGTAATGGGCGCGCCGGTCGTCGGTGCCGGTCTGTTTCATGCCTGTGACGAGGCCCGAAATCGTGCGGCGGCCCGCGCCCACGTGTGCCACGTCACCGGGTTCCAACGCCTGTTGACCGAACAATCCGTTCCCGTCGAACGCGATCGAAATGTCGATGACTTTGCCGATCAGGTTATCGGGTACGACCAGTTCCTGTGCTTGCCACAATCCGAGCGTCGGACTTTCGATCGTCGCCACATCGAGCGTGTATCGATAGAGCTTGCCCAGGGATTCGGTGCCGCGCAGACGGAGCGGAGCCAGCAAAGGCTCATTGCCCCACGTGGGTAGTGCGTCACTGGAAAGACCTAGCGTGCGGTCCTGTGCGGGTTCGACCATGCGTGCAAGGAGCTCGGTGTTTCGTGGCAACCGGGAAGCGATCATGAAGCGATCAGGATCGCGCCGCAGCCCGTCCTGTCGCCGGCATGGCTGACCCGCTTGCCGTTGTGGGTTCGCTGGCCGGTCGCGATGATCGGATAGACACCGCCACACTTCGGACACTCGACGCCGTGTCCATCGAGTGCAACCGGGATGCCCATGTGCATGAGGTCTGTCGCGGCCTCGATGACCGTGCCGTCGTGCGTCGTCTTGTCTGCGAGCCGGATCATCGGCTGGCCGTTGCCGTTCTTCATCGGTCGTCCCCTGTTATGTGCGAACGACAGTATCGGGAGCGGGGCAACCAGGAGCATTCGGAATTGGATGAATTTTTAGCCTATGTAGGCAATTTGTTTGATTTGTCGGGCGAACGGGATCTCACAGCTTCCAGAAGAAGCATCCCCCATGCGCCGAGGCCCCGGATGAACCTGCCAACAGCGCGCTCGCCGCGATCGTCACTGCGGCGGCGCCTAAGCCCACGCCACCGACGGACCATTACTGCACGATGTACACGCACTCCTATTCAATTGACGCCGAGAACGGCACAAAGGGCGAGTCGCTCGTTGAAGTGCTTTCGTGGGTTCGCGAGCCGATGCTTCCGGTTTTAGAAAGACTGATGACGGAATGCGGCTTTGCGGGAGAAGTCGAGGCGGACTGAGGTCTGAGGGGACTTCGTGATTTCGCATCGATTGATGCAATCGGAGCGGCCACCACGCCGCACGGCTGCGCGCCGTCCATAGACGACGCGCCCTTCGCTTAGAAGAACCCCAGCGCCTCCGCCTGATAGCTGACCAGCAGACACTTCGTCCGCTGATAGTTCGACAACGCCATCTTGTGTGTTTCGCGCCCGATCCCCGACTGCTTGTAGCCACCGAAGGCCGCATGCGCCGGATACAGGTGATAGCAGTTGGTCCACACGCGTCCCGCCTCGATCTCGCGTCCCATCTTGTAAGCGCGGGTACCGTCGCGAGTCCACACGCCCGCGCCCAGGCCATAGTACGTGTCGTTCGCGAGTTCGATCGCGTGCTGTTCGTCCTTGAACGTCATCACCGAGGCGACCGGCCCGAAGATCTCCTCCTGGAACACACGCATATCGTTGTTGCCGAACAGCATCGTCGGCTTCACGTAGAAACCCTCGCCGAGGCCGGCGCCAGGGGTTGCGCGCTCGCCGCCGACGAGGCACTGCGCCCCTTCGTCCCGGCCGATGTCGATATACGACAGAATCTTGTCGAGCTGCTGCTGCGATGCCTGCGCACCGATCATCGTTTCGAGGTTCAGCGGATGGCCAGCCTTGATGCGTTCCACCCGGGCGATCGCCTTCTCGATGAAGCGCTCGTAAATCGACTCCTGAACCAGCACGCGCGACGGGCACGTGCACACTTCGCCCTGATTCAGCGCGAACATCGCGAGACCTTCGAGCGCCTTGTCGAGGAACGCGTCGTCGCGATCGAGCACGTCGGCGAAGAAGATGTTCGGGCTCTTGCCGCCGAGTTCGACCGTCGACGGGATCAGGTTGTCCGCGGCTGCGTGCAGGATGCGCTTGCCGACCGGCGTCGAGCCGGTGAACGCGATTTTCGCGATGCGCTTGCTGGTGGCGAGCGCTTCGCCCGCTTCCTTGCCGAAGCCGTTGACGATGTTGATGACCCCGGCGGGGAACAGGTCGCCGATCAGTTCGATCAGCACGAGTACCGAAGCCGGCGTCTGCTCGGCCGGCTTCATCACGACGCAGCAGCCGGCCGCGAGCGCGGGCGCGAGCTTCCATGCGGCCATCAGCAGCGGAAAATTCCACGGGATGATCTGACCGACCACCCCAGCCGGCTCGTGAAAGTGATAAGCGACCGTGTTGTCGTCGATCTCCGAGATGCCGCCTTCCTGCGCGCGGATGCAGCCCGCGAAATAGCGGAAATGATCGACGGCGAGCGGCAGGTCCGCGGCCATCGTTTCGCGCAGCGGCTTGCCGTTGTCGATCGTCTCGGCGACCGCTAGCAGCTTCAGGTTCTTCTCCATGCGCTCGGCCACCGCCAGCAACTGGTTCGCGCGCTCTGTCACCGAGGTCTTCGCCCATTTGCGGCGCGCTGCGTGAGCGGCGTCGATGGCGAGGTCGATATCGGCGGCGCTCGAGCGAGGCACGCGACAAAACGGCTGCCCGTTGATCGGCGACACGTTGTCGAAATAGTCGCCGCCGACCGGCGGTACCCACTTGCCGCCGATGTAGTTTTCGTAACGCTGGCGATAGGGATACTCGATGTCGATGCCGAGGGCTTTCAGGTCAAATGGATTCATCACTTGTCTCCGTTTTGTGATGGTGATCGGGTGACTGCGCGGGACCACATCAGGCACGAACCGTACCAATGCATCGAAGTGGGCTATTTAAGGGACTGCGGTGAGCTGTATGGCGGAAATGTTCCGTTTCGGAACAGTTGCGCGGGCAGCGGGTGTTCAGAAACGCCGCAGATTCGGCCGACGCTGACGCAGATCAAGGATGCGGGCCCGCGCGGGGTCGCCGCGCGCGTCGGTCGGACTAGCAAAGGGAGTATTCTGTCGACACGCATCAAAGCGTCCGGCACGACCCGGGCGCATTCAGGAGGAGACAATGCGCGACGACGTTCATCCGCTCGGCGTGGCGGCGGCTAACCGCTCCAAAGGTTGGCCCGCACCGGCGATCCAGAAAGCCCACGAACGCTCCGAGACGTTCGGCCTGCGCGCATCGATCCGGCCGGATTACGACATCCTGTCCGACATGGGACTCGCGCTGAAGCGCGAACAGAACCAGGTGCTGTGCGCGCATGCGATGCCGGTCATGGAGACGCTGCGCGAGCAGATCGTCAACACGCAAAGCATGATCGTGCTGACCAACGCCGAAGGGTTGATCCTGCATTCGATCGGCGACGACGACTTTCTGCATCGCGCGGAAAAAGTGGCGCTGCGGCCTGGCGCGAACTGGGCCGAGGATCGTCAGGGGACCAACGCGATCGGTACCTCGCTGGCCGAGGGATGTGCGATGGTCGTTCATGGGGACCAGCACTATCTGGCTGCTAACCGCTTCCTGACCTGTTCGAGCGTGCCGATTCTCGATCCGTACGGCGATCTGATCGGCGTGCTCGACGTGACGGGCGACCACCGCAGCTATCACCAGCACACGACGGCACTCGCGAAAATGTCGGTGCAGATGATCGAGAACCATCTGTTTTCGACTGCGTTTCGCGACGTGCTGCAAGTATCTTTCCACGGCCGGCCGGAATTTCTCGGCACGCTGATGGAAGGGATCATTGCGTTTACCGATGATGGGCGCTTTCTGTCCGCGAATCGAAGTGCGCAGTTTCAGTTGGGCTTGTCGCTCGCTGCGTTGCGCGCGCATACGCTGTCGTCGCTATTTCAGATCTCGTATGCGCAATTGATCGATCGTTTGACGCATGGCGTCGCGCCGCATCTGATGCTGAATTTGCACAACGGTGCGGTGGTTTGCGCGCGCGGGCAGTTCAGGCGGGCGTCGTTTGGGCTGGGGCGTGGAGCCGTCGATGTGCAGGGTGCAGTCGCACCGCGACCGGTGTGTGCGAATGCGCGTCAACCGGCTGCGGGACTGTCGCGGCTCGGCGATCTCGATACCGGCGATGCTCGTGTGTCCGCACTGATCGCGAAGGTTCGCAAGGTGCTCGGCAAGGATATTCCGATTCTGATCACCGGCGAGACCGGTACCGGCAAGGAGTTGCTCGCGCAGGCGATTCATAACGATTCGCCGCGAGGTGAGGGGCCGTTCGTTGCGGTTAACTGTGCTTCGATTCCGGAGTCGCTGATCGAATCTGAGCTATTCGGGTATGAAGAGGGTGCGTTTACCGGCGCGCGGCGTAAAGGGGCGATCGGCAAGCTGATGCAGGCGAATGGAGGCACGCTGTTTCTCGATGAGATCGGGGATATGCCGTATTCGTTGCAGGTGCGGTTGCTGCGTGTTTTGCAGGAGCGGGTTGTGACGCCGCTTGGGGCGACGCGGGCGGTTCCTGTCGATGTCTCCATTATTTGCGCGACCCACCGCAACTTGCGCGAGATGATCGCGCAGAACCAGTTTCGTGAGGATCTTTACTATCGGATCAACGGGCTTGCGGTTCGGTTGCCGGCGTTGCGTGAGCGGAGCGATCTCGCGGTCGTCGTTCAAAAGATGTTGCGGTGGGAATCAGTCGAAAGCGGGGGGCGGCAGGCGCTCAGTGTTGCGGCTGATGTGATGGCGGTGTTCGGGCGACATGCGTGGCCGGGAAACTGTCGGCAACTGGCTAATCTGCTGCGCACTGCGGCGGCGATGGTGGATGAGGATGGGGTGATTCGGTGGGAGCATTTGCCGGATGATTTTTTGGATGATGTGGGGCGCGCGGGTTGCGGCGATGGCGAGGTTGGACAGGGGGACTCTGCTGCGTCGGCCGCTTCGAGCTCTTCAGCCATTTCGGCCGGTTCGGCTGCGGATGCCCCTGCTGCTGGCGATGCGTCGCTGCCCGACGGTGCTCGGCTGCAGGATGTTGCCACCTCTGTGGTTGCGATGACGCTGGCGCGCCACGGCGGAAACGTGTCTGCCGCGGCGCGTGCGCTCGGGGTCTCGCGGAACACGATCTATCGCAGGATGCCGGCTGTGCAGCCGGGGCGGGTGGCGGAAAAGGATTGACGCGGGAGTTTGCGCAGGACCAATCGATAATGGCCGCGGTGACCGGCCAGTTTTCCCTATGAGTCGAGTCACATGGGTGACGAAGGCTGCGGCGCCCGATGGCCGCCCGCCGGCCGCGCGCGCCGCGTGATGATCATGGACGTAGCCCCCATTACTTCACGAGCTCGCGCAGACTGTCAACGACCTCCGGGTTAGCCAGCGTGGATACGTCTCCGGGGTCTTGATGGTTTGAAAGTGCTGCGAGCACGCGCCGCATGATCTTGCCCGACCGGGTCTTGGGCATGTCCGGAACAATGACTACCCGGTGCGGCTTCGCGATGGCTCCGATCCGATCGACCACCGAGTCTGTGACCCGCTTTGCAAGCTCCTCCGAAGCTTCCACCCCGGGCTTTAACGAAACATACAGTTCGGGCACTCTGCCCTTGATCTCGTCGGCGACCGGCACGACAGCCGCTTCGACGACTTCGGGGACAAGCAGGGCGGCTGACTCGATTTCTTTGGTACCGAGGCGATGGCCGGCGACGTTGATCACGTCGTCGATGCGACCGAGAATCCGGAAGTAGCCGTCCGCAGCGTCGACAGCACCGTCTCCCGCCATGTAGGGCCAGTCGCGCCAGTCCTTGCTCTTGGGATCCCGGCAGTAGCGGGCATAGTACGTTTTCACGTAGCGCTCCGGGGCCCTCCAGATGGTCTGAAACGCGCCGGGCCACGGATTGAGAATACAGATGTTGCCCGCCTTGCCGGAACCGCTTGCAAGTTCATTACCGGCGTCGTCGTAAATCACCGGATGAATACCAGGTATTCCCGGACCGGCACTGCCGGGCTTCATCTTGTGCAACGCCGGCACCGTGCTGCAAAGGAACCCGCCCGTTTCAGTTTGCCACCACGTGTCGACGATGACGGCCTCCCCCTTCCCGACAGACCGGTGATACCACTTCCAGACTTCGGGCTCGATGGGTTCGCCCACGGTCGTCATGTGCTTGAAGTGATAGCTGTACTTCGCGGGTTCGTCCGGTCCGCTGCGCCGCAGTGCGCGGATCGCAGTCGGCGACGTGTGGAAGATATTGACGCCGAGGTTTTCGGCAATTCGCCAAGGGCGCCCGGCATCGGGGTAGACGGGCACGCCTTCGTACACGACCGACGAGGCCGCGAGCGCGAGCGGGCCGTAGACAATGTAGGAGTGACCGGTAATCCAGCCGATGTCGGCCATGCACCAATACACGTCCTCGGGGTGGATGTCCTGGATGTATTTCGATGTCCAGGCGACGTAGGCGAGGTAGCCTCCAATGGAATGCTGGCACCCCTTGGGGCGGCCCGTGGTACCGCTCGAATACATGAGGAATAGCGGTGCCTCAGCGGGCATCTGCACGGGCTCGACACGTTTGCCGCGAAACGCCTTGAGGGCGTCGTTGACGATGACATCGCGTTCTTCCACGAGCTGCGTCGGACTCGAATACTTGCCCGGATACCGCTGCCAGATCAGAACCTTCTCGGCCTGATGACCCTTCCCGGCAGCTTCGGCGAACGCGGTGTCGGCTTTTTCCTTGTGATCGATCAGCTTGCCGCCACGCCAGTAAGCGTCCATCGTAATCAGCAGACGGCTCTCGGAATCCAGGATGCGGTCGGCGCAGGCCGCGCCGCTGAAGCCGCTAAATACCTGCGAGTGAATCACTCCGAGCCGGGCGCAGGCGAGCATCGTGATGGGCAGCTCCGCCACCATAGGCATATGGAGAGTAACCCGGTCACCGGCTTTTAGACCGCAGAAGTCGCGTAGCATGGCCGCGAACTCGCTTACGCGGACATAAAGTTCCTGGTAGGTGACATGCTGGACCGTCTCGTCCTCGGGCTCTGGCACGAAATGGATCGCGGCCTTGTTCCGGTAGGCGGCGAGGTGACGATCCACGCAGTTGTAGCAGGCATTGATCCGGCCACCGACGAACCAGCGCCAGAACGGAGGATTGCTCGCGTCGAACATCGTGTCCCAGTACCTGTACCAGTCGAGAAGGTCCGCGAACTCCTTGAAGCACTCGGGGAATTTGTCGAGAGAGAAACGTGCGAACACTCCCGCGTCTGTCAGATTGGCTTGGGCGATGAACGAGGCGGGCGGCGGGAAATATTCCTCTTCAGGCCAGTGCACGGCGATTTGCGCCTCGGAAACCTCGGCCGCTTGTTGCTCTGCGGAAGCGCGGCGCGATGACTTGTCTCGTGACATGACAGTTCCTCCTTGCTTCTAGGTGCCCAGGGACACGAGGTGTCCCACGCTACCCGCGGCAGCGCGTCTTTCGACCTGTCTCATGGGTCTGGACACCAGGCGCGACAGTCCGTGCGCTGCATAACGAATTTAAGGCCAGGGCGGATGCAATGCCAAGCAACGTATTCCCTGTCAAAGAGCTGCATCCCGAGGGCCAATGGTGTTAGCGCGACGAGGAGCGTTGACTTGCCGGTCGCTCAACCCTGAACTCAATTTTCATTGGGGTTCATCAAACGGGAGAAGCGCCATGGATCTGCTCGTTGAACGTGTCGATGTATGGGCGGCCACAATCGAGGACAGGCCCGGCGGTCTCGCCGAAGTGTTAAGTGTCCTGCGAGATGCCGGAGCGAACCTGCAATTCATCATCTCCCGTCGAACTGCGGAAGCACCCGGGAAGGCGGTCGTGTTTCTCGCGCCGCTTCAGAACGACCGAGAAATTCGTGCCGCCTCGCAGGTGGGGTTCAACGTCCTCCCGAGTCTTCACTCGGTGCGGGTGATGGGCCCCGACCGGCCGGGCATCATTGCAGAGTTGACCCAAAAGTTGGCTACCGGGGGAATCAACCTTCGCGGCGTTTCGGCTGCCGCTATCGGCACACAGTTCGTTGCCTACCTGGCAATGGACGCGCTGGGTGACACGATTCGTGCAATGGAGATTTTGCAGCAGGCGTAGGACGTTGCGCCGCCGCGACCAAAAGGAGTGTTTGCGTGCCGCGCCGGCCGTGGGACGCCATCAGAGCAGCGCTCTGACACGTTTATGACGTCGTAGAGCCGGCCAGTGATCACACCCGCCGATAGCGCGAATTGTCAGGGGGTATTCGTTCGAACATCAGAGTTCCTCCATCGAACGGCGATCCATCGCCTCGTAACGAGTCCAGTCGGTCCACATTTCTCGACCCACTTAGCTGATACCGGAAAGACTCGATACGCAGACTTGGTCTCCGTCTCCGTGGAGCACCGCAGGCCTGACTGGCCGGCGCGCTTGCTGCACGCCGGCCGACCCGCGCCGAGTGGCTAGGCCGCTCGCGGATGGGCTTGTGCCCAGTCGTGTGTCGGAAGCACGGTGTGTCCGAAGCTTTCGTTGATCACCATCGCCGCCGACGCGTAGAACGCCAGTAGAGCGGTAATCAAGCCTACATAGCCGCCGGCCCGCGTGGCAACGCCCATACCTGTCCATGCGCCGATCGCCAACAGCAGAAAAGTGACCCACAGCGAGAGAAACACCAGTTGCACAGACGTACTCGTGTGCAGCGAGCCGATCCACATGTAGAACGTGAAGACCCCCCACACAAACAGATACCAGCCGATGAAGGCCTCAGGCACCTTGGTGCCCAGGAACGCGACAAACAGCGCAAAGGACCACCAGAAGGAGCCGTAACTGAGGAACGCCACCGTGCCTAGCGTATTGCCGCGTGGAAATTCGAGCACGCCCGCGATCATCTGCGCCGTGCCGCCGAAAGCGAACGCTAGCGCCAGCACGAGCCCCAAGGCATCCTTGTCGAACCAGCCGGCGTTCACCATGCTGAGCATCCATGTGGTGAATGCGAATCCAGCGAGCCCGAGCGGCGCCGGGTTGGCTAACTTACTGTTCATAAACCGCCTCCTTGGTGGTTAGCATCTGAGACATATCCGGAGACGATACGAATCCCTCGGTCGCCGCCGAACGCGACCGCGCCATGCTCGCTATCGATGGCCATCAGCGCAATATGCGTTCGGCCCAATTTGTGGCGCAGCCACGTGCAAGCCTGCGCGGTTGAACTTAAGTGTAGGATGCGTTGCGCCGCTCGCCGAATCGGATGGTACTGATCTGGCTGGACGATGACCGCCAGATAGACGCAGCGTGTCGCTACCCGTATGAACGTGATCGAAAGCGGGTCAATGGCGTTCGAGCGTCGGTTGGGCACTCAAGAGCGGCCTCTTGGCCGGACCCGTGCCAACCGGCCGGATCGGCCATGGGAGGGCCGGGAGTCAATGTGACTCCAGGAAGCCTTGAAGAAAGTGATGGGATTCGACTCGCTCACCGTCGCCCGTTTGGACTCACCTAACACCTGCTTGACCGGGAGCCTCGATTTCAATCGGATCAAGGTGGACGGCGGGTGCTCAGCGGTACCGGCAACGTTCTTGCGCGAAGGCTGCCGATACAGGGATACGAAAGCATGATCCCGCGTGCACATCTCCCAGCGCGGGGGAGATGTGTCTAGCGCGCCGCGATCCCTTGCGCCCCCGGCGGTACGCCGGTGACTGAGCCAAGTGGCTCGAGTGTTCCGTCTGGCATCACGCGAAAGCCACTTACAGCGCCGTTACCTTCACGAACGTAGAGGAATTTGCTGTGACCACTGAGCGCCATGTCAAGGGGAGCGCTGAGTGTGCCTGCAGTCGGATTGAGCAAGCGTACTGTGCCGTCCGCCGCGATCCGCAGACTGCTGATCGAGCCGCTACCGGCATTGGCCGTGTAGGCAAAACGTCCATCGCCCGTGGTGACAAGCCAGCAAGGGGCGCTCTGGCCCAAGGGAATTGCCGCACTGATGGAAGTCAGATGTTTGCTGTCCTCGACCTCATATGAGGAAACCGAACCAGATCCGGCCTCGGAGACGATCGCATAACCCCGGGTCGTGATGGAAAAGCCGAACGGCGTGACGCCGTTTGACGCATGGGGGGTTGGAGTCTTCGAGGCGTAACCGGTGAAGCCGACATAATACGTGTCAATGAGTTGTGTGCCCTTTTCGGTCACGAGCAGTTCGTTGCCTTCCGGCGCAAACTTCACTTGCGCGGGCTGGGCGGAGTTTCCGCCGGCAAGTGGTCGTTGTGAGCCTGGTAATGGAACGAGACGCTTGCCAAACGCGTCGACGATAAAGCCATTGATGTTCGGTGTGCCTCCGGCATTGAGCACATACGCGATGGGCCCCTTCACGGTCACGCTGACGGGCATTTGACCACCCGATGGTTTTCTGTCGAGCAGCGTCAGTTTGCTGCCGTCGACCGCGAACAGCGAAACATCATTGCTGCCGGCATTCACGGCGAACAGAAAGCCCCCTTGCAACGTCAGCGAACCCTGCGAGCCTAGCGGATCGGTTCCTGTGCCTGCTCCTTGGCCGCCGGTTGAGTACGTGGCTTCGTAGGTGAGTATTCCGTTGGCAGCCCGCGAATAGACAAGAACCGAGTTCCCGGACGGCTGGTTTGACAGAACGTAAACCGCTCCTGGCGGATCGACCTCCGAATCGGCTTGCGCAATGCTGATTGAAGCGAATCCTAACGCCGTCGCGAACGCGATGGTTCGCAATAGAAACGTTAAACGGCACGTGAAAAATGACATGGCGTACTCCTTGCGTGGGCGACGAGCGAACGGGTGACGTCGGATGGACGAGTGGGCAGAGCAGGTAGCTGTACGTTACGTCCTTGATAAATTGGGCTACAGGCAGACCCGCAAGAGCGTTACCCAGTTCGCGAGCTGTTTCATTACTTCACCCCTTGTCGCTTTACTACACGGTGGTTAAGGAGGTCGAACAGGGAACATCGGGCAGCGGTGGATTGGTCGGGAGCCGGGTCGCGACTATTCGGCGTCGTACATCTCCGTTCGGCTTGACTGCGGCTCTCGCGGACCTGAGTCAAGGGCGGTTTTCGTTGGACGTACAGCCATTCGCCGCCCCTCGTTTGTATATAGTCCATCTGGGCCGCTTGACCATGAACATTTTTTGACGGTGCTCCCAATGCCGTTGAATCCCGCCAAAGGTATGACTGATCCGCCAGTAAGTGCTGCCAATGGACTACCTTCGGCCTTGACTTGAAAAGCCCTTCGGGGCGAACAGATTGACGATGGCCTCCTGTAGGGCAGCAGGGGGACATTCGTCAACGTGGATTGAGTGACTCGAAGGGGTCGCGTGCCGCCAATCGCTGCCGGCCTGCAGCCGGGGAACGAGCGACACTCGCCCGCGCCGGGGCAGTACACTACCGGTCTCGGCAAAAGCCAGGTAATCCCATCCACGTCAGACAGTCCATGGACTACTTCGCCGCAGTACGGGCCTTCGTTTGCGCAGCGGAACTGCAGAGCTTCAGCAAGACGGCCAATGCACTGTCAGTCAAGACCTCGACTGTCTCCCGCTACGTAAGCGAACTCGAAAGAGATCTGGGCATCGCCCTATTCAACCGGTCGACGCGCGGCCTCGTCCTGACAGAAGGCGGCCGGCTGTTTCGTGAACACGCCTTGTTAGCGTTGCAAGCACTCGATGACGCGCGCGAAGTGACGTCGTCGCTAAATCGCACGCCACAAGGCGTGCTGCGCGTGACAATGCCACCGGCATTCGGCCGCCTGCACATCGTGCCGCATCTGCCGGCCTTCATGGCGCGCTATCCTGATATCGACCTCGACATCGTCTCTACGGACGAAACGCTCAACATGATCGATGCGGGCATTGATGTGGCGATCCGTACCGGCGTGCTGCCCGATTCGTCATTGATGGCGAGGCGCCTGGCACCGCATCGTCGTATCGTCTGTGGCAGCCCGGCGTATTTCGCGCGTAGCGGCACACCGCGTGTGCCTGGCGATCTGGCCGCGCGCGATGCGCTTCGCGTGTCCCTGGTCCCGGACGACAAATGGTATTTCACGCTGGTCACCGCGGACGCGCGGGCGTCGCAAGAACAGGAACAGGTGCTGGTGGAGTTGCAGGGGCGCTTGCGCGCTGACGACTCCGAAGCCGTGCTCGCGCTCGCCGTGGCCGGTTGTGGCGTGGCGCTCCTGCCGACATGGCTCGCCTCTACGGCCCTGCGCGGAGGACGCTTGCAGCACGTGCTACCGGAATGGGAAGCACGCACCGGACGAGCCGAACCCGCGGTCTGGGCGGTCTACCCACCGAAGAAGATCGTCTCGTCGAAGGTGCGCGCCTTCGTGGATTTCTATGCCGAGTCGTTTGGCGAGCCGCCGTACTGGGACGACGGCCTCGCACTGGAGCGTCAGCCTTGATGGGCGAAGCGGATGTCTAGCGTGCGCAGGTAAGTCTGCAAGCCTGCATCCTGAATCGGAATCACATAGGCATTTTCGTTCGTTTCGTTGAAATGCGCATGCCAGTGTCCCGGCGGCGTGACGAATGCCATCCCCGTTTTCCAATCGACGCGGGTCGGGTTCACGATATTGCCATCCCTGTCCAGTTCCGTTCCGACCAGCGTATAGACACCCGGCTTGCCGCTGGCGATGAAGTCGAGTGCAATCGACTGGTGCCGGTGCGGCTTCTGCACCGAGTTGGGCGGCACGATGCCGAACATCGCCCACAACACATGCGTGACCGTGCGCGTCTGCGGAAAGTTGGTGTTGCCCATTAGTACGCTGATGCGGTTGCGACGACCCGCGTTCGCTTGTTCCGCGACCGCGCGCAGTGCTGCCTGCGCCTCGGCGGCTGGATAGCGTGTCGGCGCAAAGCGCGCATGTACTCCGGTGGTACCAAGATAGGTCAGCAGCGGCGCGTCATTGACGTAATAGAGCGTGGCCGTCGCAGCAGCGGACAGCACCGTGGCATGGCCGCCCGGGAACGTGAAGAAATCGCCCATCGAAAAGGGGAAGCTCGTTTCGGACTGCTGCACGCTACCCGCTCCGCTAATGACATAGCAGACCTGCGAGGTCGCATTGGGATCGAGTGTCAACGCATCGCCCGCATTGATGCGCAGGAAGTTGGCGCTCAAGCCGGGACCGGTCGCGGGACCCGGGCAGCCCAACTCCGCAGACAGGTCAAGCGGCACGACTCGGGTTGCGCCGTCTGCATAAAGCGAAGGCGAGAAGCTGCAGAACGGCACACGCGAGATGAGCTTCGCACCAATCGGATTGGCGGACGAAGTGTATTCGAAGTATTGCGCGTCTTCCGTGGCGACATTCGGTTTGGTGAGAAGCGCGGGGGATGTCCTGGTCAGCATGGTCTTGCTCCTTTTGAGTTTTGAGGGGGCTTCGCGCGGTTCCATTTGTGAGGATCCGCATCCGAAGGCTGACCTGACTTTAGGCGCGGGGCGTTGGCGCCGGAAGTGCCGGACATCGAAATCACCTTTGCGCAAAAGGAACACCGTGCCACGACGGTTTCGAGGCGCGGCGGGTTGTTCGTGCCGGGCCGCTAGGCAGTTCATCGTCGGCCAAGGTTTGGCCAGGAGGCAATGTTCAACGAGGTTGTGTTGACGGGCCGAAATCGTACCGAAGGACGTTTGATTTCGGACTCTGATCGACCGCTTCACGCCCTGAGGCGGTCCGTCAAGCTTTTAGAAGGGGGAAGCATGAGGTTTGCAAGAAGGGGCGAGCCTCGCTTCCTCAATGCGTTTAGATAGACGCTTTCGTCGTATCGTGTCCCAGTCTGCCAGCAGCGGTAGAGGATGCGTATCCATTTCAACACCAGCCATTTCTCTTGAGGCCGGTCTAGCGGCGTAAGCACTCATGCTGGCAGGCCGTCCTGTTCATGGATTTAGGGATTTCCCAGGCAGCCACAGGCCTCGGTAAACCAGAGATCCGGGCCCGACGACATTGGTTCGACATGTTGTTAAGTGCCGCGCTAACAGGACCTTTCAAGCCGCCTCTGGTGCCATCGCGAGAATATGCCCGGCACGATCAATTCGATGCTGATGTGACATGGCTTAGCTCCCTAAGCATTGGAAACGTTTCGGGTCTTAACGTTTCCTTCAGATCGGTCTAGTACGATCTTGTGCAACATGGGTTTCACCGTATTCGACCACATGCTGTGCATCCCGTCGCGTTGGTACGTTGACGGCAGTTCCTTCTGCTGGCGGTTTACGCATCGAGGCGCCAATTGAAGTATCGGAAGGTTTGAATAGATCCGGGGCGGACTGAAGTTGCCTTCAATCGTCGCCACCATGATCCATGGCGATCATGGTGCGGGCCGCGATCGTCGTTCACGTTGCGTCTTAAAGTAACTGCAGAAAGCTAGTTACGCGAACCTTTCGCCACACTGCTGCGCGAGGGCGAAAATGAGATCGATGACTTCTGGAATCAGGGTGACAGGGAGACGGTGCCGAGCCGCCGCAATCACGGCGTTCACTTTTTCGGGCGCATATGCCGGCGGGATCGATCATGAAGTCGCGCTGGATCAGAGCGGCATATGGAACCGCAATGTTCAGCTCGCACTTGAATACGCCGTGATAGCCACGACGGCGGGTGGGGCTCTGTGGCTTGGGAACGACAACGAACTGGGCCATACATTCTGGCAAACGGCCGACGCTACGGCGATATCGGCGGTCGCTGCCCAAGGCATGAAATATGCGTTCGGTCGCCAGCGGCCCAGCGCTGGCCAGGGACCGAACCAATGGTTCAGCGGCGGAAAGAGTTTTCCCAGTGGTGAAGTCACCCTTCAGGCGAGTTTCGTAACGCCGTTCATCGTCAACTATGGTCGGCGTGATCCGTGGGTTTGGGCACTCGAGGTGTTGCCGCTCTATGATTCGATCGCACGCGTGAAAAGCCAGGCGCATTGGCAGACCGACGTCCTCGCCGGTTGGGCGCTTGGCACGGCGGTAGGATACTTGAGCACGACGTGGCAGACACCCCTGTTCGTGCAGATTCTCCCGCACGGTTTTACGGTTGGCTTCGCGAAGCGGTTCTAGATCTGGTTGCGAAACGGACGTGACTGGTGTGCAGGTGGCGGCGCGGCGACGTCCTGACCTCGTTTGAACAACGCTCCGTAAGTTCGACGCGCAGAGTTTGCTCGCCACCACCCGTATCCAGCAGCGCGAACCGTCATCGCGATGGAATGGCCGTTTGAATCCGCCCTCCAAACCTGACGATTTCACCACGTTGCGTCGAAGGACCGAAAGGGGGCGACAGTACGCATTCGCTCGCAGCGAGTGCGACATTCGCCAACTCCGATATGCAAATGTCGGAAATGCGACTTGGAGCGGCCTCACAAACCCCGACAGCCGAACGTCGGGTATGGCCGATGAGAAGCGACCGCCATCCCTCAGATTTAATGGCTGCTTCCTGGGTGCAGTGGAAGCCTGAGTGTCCGAGCTGGTTACGGAAGATTGATTGTTGGCCGATCACCACAGGTGCCGCTGCTCGTGTACGGCTATAGCTTTCGGTTGGGAGCTCACACGCGAGGCACTAACCCGAGTCATTGCTCCAAATGCCAACGCGCCCAACACTGGGGGGGACGCTTTTGAAGTAAGTCGAGCGAAGCTCGCCCGCCAATTTGACACCGACTGATTTTGCGTCTGCTTCACTAAGGTCATATAAACCCGACCTCGTCGGTGGCATTCCGCGAAGGCGGGCAATCACTCTTTCTGCAACATTCAGCAGCGACTCCAATCACTTATTAACCATCCTCGCCGGCGCACTAATAGCAAGCAAACCGCCCAGCACCATGAACGCCGCCAACATATACATCCCCGAATCGTTCGCCGCGGTAACCTCCTTCAACCACCCCACAGCATAAGGACTAAGGAAACCGGCAAGGTTGCCAATCGAATTGATCATCGCAATCCCGGCAGCGGCGCCGGTGCCTGCCAGAATCGCCGTAGGCAAACTCCAAAACAACGGCAGTGTAGTGAGGATGCCCATGGTAGCCAGCGTCAACCCAGTCATGGCAAGCAGGGTGTTATGCGCCCAAACGACGGAAAGCACGAGCCCCACAGCACCAAGAAACGCCGGCAACGCAATATGCCATCTCCGTTCCCTCGACCGATCCGCACTCCGCGCCACAAACACCATCGCCACAACAGCCGCCGCAAACGGCACCGCCGATAGCAGCCCAATCAAAAACGCATCGGTAACGCCGGTCGATTTGATAATCGTCGGCAACCAGAAGCTCACCCCATAAAGCCCCATCACAAACGAGAAGTACGTGAGGCTCAACATCAACACCCGCCCGCTAGTGAGTACCTGCCGAATCGGCATATCGTGCTTGGTCGCTTCCTCAGCCGACACCTGACTCTCAAGCAACTGCTGCTCTTCCCGGGTCAGCCACTTAGCCTTCGAAATCCGATCATCGAGCATCACGAACACGATGATCCCAACCAGCACCGACGGCACCCCCTCGAGCAGAAACAGCCACTGCCACCCGTGCCACCCGTTCACGCCGTTGAAGTTCTTCAGGATGTACCCAGACACCGGCCCACCAATCACCCCCGACAACGCAATCGCCGTCATAAACCAGGTCGTCATCCGTCCACGCCGATGCGCCGGATACCAGTAGGTGAGATACAAAATAATCCCAGGAAAGAACCCCGCCTCTGCAAGTCCAAGCAAAAAGCGCATCACATAAAACATCGTCGGCGTGGTGACTAACATCGTCAGCATGGATATCACGCCCCACGAAATCATGATCCGCGCGATCCAGACACGCGCGCCGACCTTATGCAGGATCACGTTGCTCGGCACTTCGAAGATGAAATAGCCGAGGAAGAAAATCCCCGCGCCGAAGCCATACACCGCATCGCTCAAGCCAAGATCGGTGCTCATCCCCAGCTTCGCGAAGCCGACGTTCACACGGTCCAGATAGGCAACGATGTAGCAGAGCATCAATAGCGGCGCGAGCCGCCAGGTAACCTTGCGATAAGTCGCCTCTTCGAACGTCGAAGGCGGCGCGCCAGCGCCGGGATGGTGGAGCGGATTTGCAGGACTAGCCATGACTATGTCTCCTCATTTTTATGGAATTGAAGTGCCGCCGCCGAACGATTCTATCCGCGCCAGGTCTTTTGCAGGACGAATCGATATCGGGGGAAAACACTGACCGCGCACGCAGTGCGTGCGCAGCGCTTCATCTACCGCTACACGCAGCGCCCCCCATCCACTTCGAGACACACGCCGGTAATAAACTCCGCCTCATCCGAAGCCAGATACAGCGCCGCATTCGCAATATCCTGCGGCGTCGAAAACCGCCCGAGAGGAATCCCTGCCAGGAACTTCTGCCGGTTCTGCGGCGTATCCTCGACCCCCATGAACTCGGACAACAGCGCGGTCTCACCGATCACCGGATTCACGCAGTTCACGCGAATCCGCTCCGGCCCCAGCTCGACGGCGAGCGACTTGCTAGCGACGATCACCGCGCCCTTGCTGCCGTTGTACCAGACGAGCCCGGGCCGCGGCCGCACGCCCGCCGTCGACGCGATATTGATGAAGCTGCCGCCGCCTTGCTCGCGAAAATACGGCACGAACTCCTGCACGCTCCAGTAGATGCTCTTCACGTTCACCGCATAGACGCGGTCGAACTCGGCCTCGGTCACTTCGAGTACCGGCTTGTTGCGATGCGTGGTGCCCGCGTTGTTGACGACGATCTGCACGCTGCCGAAGTCTTCCAGCGCGGCCTCGCGCAGCGTGCGCCAGTCGTCGCGTTGCGCGACGTTGCCGGGGACCGCGATCGCCTTGCCGCCCGCCATCGCGATCTCACTCGCGACGCGTTCGGCGGCCGGCCCGTTGAGGTCGTTGACCACGACGTTCGCGCCTTCGCGCGCAAAGGTCTTTGCGATGCCTTCGCCGAAACCCGAACCGCCGCCCGTGACGATGGCCGTTTTACCTGTCAACCGCATGATGTCTCCGTTGTTTGTGATGGATAGAGCGATGCGTTGTTGCGTGTAACGTGCTGCTCGCGCCGATCGCGAGCGAGCCCTACGGCACCCGCTAGCCGTGCCGGATCGCGATCGTCTTCAGCACCGTAAAGCCATACAGCGCCTCGAAGCCTTTCTCGCGGCCATGTCCCGAATGCTTGACGCCGCCGAACGGCAATTCGACGCCGCCGCCCGCGCCATAGTTGTTGATGAATACCTGGCCCGAGCGCACGCGTCGGGCGAGGCGCATCTGGCGCGCGCCATCGCGTGTCCAGATGCCGGCGACGAGGCCGAACTGCGTGCCGTTCGCGAGCGCGAGCGCTTCGGCTTCGTCGCGGAACGACATCGCGGCGAGCACCGGACCGAACACTTCGTCGCGCGCGAGGCGGTGGCTCGCGGGCACGTCGCGCAGCAAGGTCGGGGCCTGATAGAAGCCGCTTTCAGGCGCTTCGGGAATCACCTCGCCGTGCGCGGCCATCGCGATGCCGTCGTGTTGCGCGTCCGACAGAAAATCCCACACGCGTTGCTGCTGTTTCGCGCTGATCAGCGGTCCGCAGTCGAGGTCGGCATTCGACGGCCCGACGCGCAACGCCTGAAAGGCGCTGCTGAGTCTGTCGAGCAGCGGCTCGTAAATCGCCTGCTCGATCAGCACGCGACTGCCCGCCGAGCAGGTTTGCCCGGCGTTCTGCACGATCGCGGAGATCAGCACCGGCAGCGCGCCGTCGAGATCGGCGTCGGCGAACACGATTTGCGGCGACTTGCCGCCGAGTTCGAGCGTGACCGGCACATGGTTTTCGGCGGCCATCTGCGTGACGAGCTTGCCGGTTTCGGGCGAGCCCGTGAAGGAGATGTGATCGATGCCCGGATGACGCGCGAGCGCGGCGCCCGCTTCGTGCCCATAGCCGGTCACGATGTTCAGCGCACCGGCCGGCAAGCCGGCCTCAGCGGCGAGCTCTGCGACCCGCAGCACGGAAAGGCACGCGTCCTCGGCCGGTTTGACGACGCACGCATTGCCGGTCGCGAGCGCCGCGCCGACGCTGCGCCCGAAGATCTGCATCGGGTAATTCCACGGCACGATGTGGCCGGTCACGCCGTGCGGCTCGCGGATCGTCAGCACCGTGTAGCCAGATTGGTAGGGCAGAGTTTCGCCGTGCAGCTTGTCGGCCGCGCCGGCGTAGAACTCGAAGTAGCGGGTCAGGGCGGCGGCGTCGGCGCGCGCCTGCCTGAGCGGTTTGCCGGTGTCGCGCGCTTCGAGCCGTGCAAGGTCTTCCTGGCGCGCTGCCACCAGCAGCGACAGCCGGTATAGCACGCGGCCGCGCTCGGCGGCGCTCAGCGCGCCCCATGCGCCGTCGAACGCTGCCCCTGCGGCGTGCACGGCGGTGTCGATATCGGCCTCGGTGCCGCGCGCGATGCGCGTGAACGGCTGGCCGTCCGAGGGATCGAGTACGGCGATCGATTCGCCGCCGGAAGCGGCGCACCACTCGCCGCCGATGAAATGCCGTGCTTCTTCCATGCATGCTCCTTGATGACGTGCGGCCGGCGTGCGGCGGCGCGGGTTCGAAGGGGAGACACAAAACGGTAGAGACGCGAAGCGAGACGCCAGCCGATTATCGCGCCGATCCGACCGCGGATGCCACCTGCCGATTGGCTATAATGGCGCATTCCGTACGGTCCGGTGCGCGGCCCCGTCGTTCGGGGCGAGAGGGTTTCAGTGCCCGACGTTCGCGGTTCGCACACAGTTCGCACCGCATCCGCAGCCCGCGCGCCGTTCGCCGCCTTCCGATTTCCATCCCCTTCAGAGAGCGCTCATGAGCTTCAATCACGTTCCCGCAGGCAAAGACCTTCCGCACGATTTCAACGTCATCATCGAAATCCCGGCGCAAAGCGACCCGGTGAAGTACGAAGCCGACAAGGACCTGGGCCTGCTCGTCGTCGACCGTTTCATCGGCACCGGCATGCGCTATCCGGCCAACTACGGCTTCATTCCGCAGACGCTGTCGGGCGACGGCGACCCGGTCGACGTGCTGGTGATCACGCCGTTCCCGCTGCTGGCAGGCTCGGTCGTGCGTGCCCGCGCGCTCGGCATGCTGCAGATGACTGATGAGTCCGGTGTCGACGCGAAGCTGATCGCCGTGCCGCACGACAAGATCTGCCCGATGACGGCGAACCTGAAGTCGGTCGACGACGTGCCCGCTTACCTGAAGGACCAGATCAAGCACTTCTTCGAGCAATACAAGGCGCTCGAGAAGGGCAAGTGGGTCAAGGTCGAAGGCTGGGCCGACGTCGATGCCGCCCACAAGGAAATCAGCGAAGGCGTGGCGAACTACAAGAAGTAAGCGCGCCGCGGTTCATCCGCTTGCTGCATGCAGTACGAAAACCGCGCGAGTCCGCAAGGACCGCGCGGTTTTTTCATCTGATTTGCGCGGCATTCGACTACCGTGCAACAAGCGCCGCGATCTTCGTCTGGCACGTGCCGTCTCGCGCGCATAACCTGAATGCATCGCTCCGATGAACGGAACGCATTTTTATATTTAGGTGTAAACCCTTATCATTCGCCGCACGACCTCGTGCGCGAACTCACGGCATCAACGCGCGTTTCCATCACTTCAAGAACCACGGTCCGGATGATGAACCGCAGCAAGCCCCACTCGACATCGCCGCGCTGGTCGACCCGGCTGCATTCGGTCGTCACCGCGATCTATCGCAAGCGGCCGGTCTGGATGGTGTCGTTCGCGGCGAGCGAGGCGAATCTGTCGGAGGGCTTGAGGGCGGCGTGCGCATCGACGGCGATGCTCGCGCTCGGCAACGTGCTGCACGATCCGGTGTTTGCGTGGGCGGCGATCGGCGCGTTCTGGACCTGCCTCGCCGATGCCGCCGGCTCGAACCGCGCGCGCTTCATGTCGATGATGAGCTTCGCGCTGCTGTCGACGCTGTGCGGCGGCATGACCGCGTTCGCGTCCGCCTCGGGTGCCGCGTGGGCCGCGCTCGCG
Source organism: Paraburkholderia sp. MM5477-R1 (assembly GCF_050436385.1). Taxonomy (NCBI): domain Bacteria; kingdom Pseudomonadati; phylum Pseudomonadota; class Betaproteobacteria; order Burkholderiales; family Burkholderiaceae; genus Paraburkholderia; species Paraburkholderia sp. MM5477-R1. The sequence continues at coordinate 308,184 of NZ_JBNDMC010000003.1, read as the reverse complement.
GTGCTCGCGTTCACGACGCTCGGCGCGTTCGGCCGCATCTGGGGCGCGGCCACGTCGCAGGTGACGATCCTCGCGGCGACCGCCTGCATCGTGATGGTCGATCGGCCGATGCACGACGCGCGCGCGGGTGTCGCGTTTCTCGGCGTCTATCTGGTCGGCTGTCTGTTCGCGATCGTGCTGAGCTTGACGGTGTGGCGCATTCATCCATTCGGCGCGAGCCGCGCGTCGTTGCGCGCGGTGTATCTGCGCCTCGCCGATGTCGCGTTCGACAGCGCGCGGCTTGTCGGCGGCCGTGCCGCGCCGCGCGAATGGGCCACGCATGCCACGCGCTTTCGCGCCGATGCGCGCGCGTCGCTCGAACGTTCGCGCGATGCGCTCGCGAACGTGCCCGCATCGAAGGCGGGCGGGGCGGCCGTCTACGACACGTTGCTCGGCCTGCTGACCGATGGCGAAGCGCTGTTCGCGTATCTGATCGCGGTGTCGGGCGCGGGCGCGAAAGTGCCCGACGATTCGCGCCGCACGCAACGCGCGGTGCGCTCGCTCAATGCGATCGGCGAAGTGCTCAGCGACATCGGCAGCGCGACCGGCGACGCGCGCTGGGAACGTCTCGCGGACCTGCAGGCGCGTCTGCGGCGTCTCGCGCATCGGCTCGAAAGCGCGTTGCTCGAACCGGTGAAGCTGCAATCCGGTTTCGAGCTCGTCGATTTCGCGCCGCGTGAGGTGCACGTCGAGCCGTGGAGCGCGTGCGTCGCGCGTTATACGGCGCGCGCGTGGTCGACGCTGAAGGCCAATCTGTCGTGGCAGTCGGTCGGCTTGCGCCATGCGGCGCGTGTCGGCGTGACGACGACGGCGGGCTTCGTCGTGATTCGCGCGCTCGGTCTGCCGTTCGGCTATTGGGCCACGATGGCCACGCTGCTGATCCTGCAGCCGTCGATCGCCGCGACCTGGCCGCGCAGCATCGAACGCGCGACGGGCAGTATCGTCGGCGGCGTGCTCGCGGCGGCGATCGGCTATGCGATTCATTCACCGCTCGGCATCTCGCTCGCGGTGTTCCCGCTGGTGATGGCGACGATGGCGCTGCGCCCCGTCAGTTACAGCCTGTTCGTGCTGTTCCTGACGCCGACCTTCGTGCTGGTCGCCGACTTCGCGACGCCGGGCGCCAACGAGTTGGCGTTCGCGCTGACGCGGCTCGGCAACAACGTGCTCGGCTGCGTGCTCGCGCTGCTCGCGACGTTCCTTCTATGGCCGACGCGCGAGAAGCTCGATGTGCGCGTCTATCTCGGCGACGCGGTGCGCGCGAATCTCGCGTATCTGCGCGCGTCGCTCGACGCGCCTCGGCATGGCGGCAAGGAGATCGAGCAATTGCGCCGCGCCGCGGGCCTCACCAGCAACAACGCGGAGGAAGCGCTCGGCCGCGTGCGGCTCGAAAAGCTCGAGGACTCGATGGCCGATACGGTCACGCTGACGGTGCTGAGCCTGCTGCGACGGATGGCCGGCACCGCGACGCAGCTGCGCCTCACCGCGAACCGTCGCGACCTGCATAGCGAACTCGACGAATGGGTCGAGGCGATCAGCGCGGCGATCGAGGCCGCGCTGAATCGCACGTTACGGCCGGTGCGGCTCGAGTTACCCGCTCGTGAGCAATTGACGTCGCTGGAAGCAGATGTGGTGGGCGAGCTGGCGCGGGTGCATCGGCTGCTGACGGAGAGGATGCGGGAGGCGAGGGGGTAGCACGACTCAGCCGTCGGAACGCTCGCCGTCTTCCGCGACGTCATTCACCGCTGCAACCGGCAACACCGACTGCAGCGTGAACACCCCGGCCGCCAGCGCCCGTTTATCGGCCGCCGTGAGCCGCTTGACCCAATACTCGGCGCTCGACGCGCTCGACCGGTCCGCCAGCTCGAACGACGCCAGCACCCGCACCGGCTTGCGCGAGCGCGTATAACGCGCGCCCGTGCCGCTCAGATGTTTGTCGAAGCGAGCAGCGACATCGGTCGCGATGCCGGTATAGACGCTGCCGTCCGAGCATTCGAGCAGATAGAGAAACCACGCCATAACCGCGCTTCTAGCCTTTGAACGGATTGTGTTCGCGCAGCTCGTCCACGTACGCGTGGATGCTGTTTTTTTCGTTATCGAGAAAATGGCCGACCGCATCGGCGAACGCCGGATGCGCGAGCCAATGCGTCGAGCGCGTGACCGTGGGCAGAAAGCCGCGCGCCATCTTGTGCTCGCCCTGCGCGCCGCCTTCGAATGCGCCGAGCTTTTCTTCGATGCAGAATTCGAGCGGCTGATAGTACGCGGTTTCGAAGTGCAGGCACGGCACGTGTTCGAGCGCGCCCCAGTAGCGGCCATACAAGGTGCCGCCGGTTTTCTCGTCGCGCTGATAGACGACGAGCGAGCTCGCGATCGGCTTGCCTTCATATTCGGCGATCACGAGCAGCAGATTCTCCGGCATCGATGCGCCGATCATCCGGAAGAAATCGAGGTTCAGATACGGACTCGAAAAATGCTCGCGATAGGTTTGCCGATAGCACTTGCTGAAGAAGCGCCAGTCGGCATCCTCGATGTCTGCGCCGCGGATCCTTCGCATCGTGATGCCGGCCTCGTGCACCTTGCGCCGTTCGGCGCGGATGTTCTTGCGCTTCTTCTGTTCGAGCGTCGACAGAAAGTCTTCGAAGTCGCGATAGCCGTCGTTGAGCCAGTGAAACTGCACGCCTTCGCGTTGCATCATGCCGATATCGGTGAGCGCGTCCGCTTCGCTTTGCGTCGGAAACAGCACATGCAGCGACGACACCTCGGCCTGCTCGGCGAACGCCATCAACGTGGCCGCGAGATGGCGCAACGCATGCTCGTTCGCCGACAGCAGCCGGTTGCCCTGTACCGGCGTGAAGGGCACCGCGCACAGCAGCTTCGGGTAATAGGGCAGGCCGTTGCGCTTGTACGCGTCGGCCCAGGCCCAGTCGAACACATATGTCGTAGCTCTACGAGTGGCCGTTTGTGTCCGAGTAGGGTTTACATGCATTGAATCTTTAAGGTTTCGAAGGCGACCGCAGGGCGCCGAGCTGCTTTTGGGTTGAGGGCAAGCATGCCCGAAACCGGGTGGGGGTCTGGGGGAGGGGCCGAAAAAAATATAACACAACCTGCTCAAAATACATTGGGGTTTTATCGACTTAGGCTCTACTGTTAACTCATCCCAAGGACTGGTCCGCGGAGATGAGGCGATGGAAGTAACTACTCTGACTGTTGCAGACGTTATTGTCGAATCCGACCGTGATTGCCGAATTTATGATTATTTGATTCGGACATGTGGAATAACACGGATTGCTAATGCAAGGAATCAACTGCCCGGTCGGACGCGGCCTTACGTATCCAATTTGGCAAAGATGCTTGGCGTGACGATTCCGGACGCCGTAGTCATTACTCCGAGAGAGGAGGCTAGACGGCATCTCGTTGAAATAAAAAAGATAATCCGACTTGGTTAACAATTAGCGCCGGTCTGTGCTGGTCTGAGTCAGGCCGCGCTGCACCGATTATCAGGTTTCCCTAACTGCTTCAGTGCCAGGCGCGGTATCGGAATATCAGTTCGCGCGTGCGGATTTTGTCGGAATAAATCCAGCGCGTTCATCTGCTTTCGCGTCTTCGCCTGCAAACCACTGATAATGAACTTCGGCGGCGATTTCGGTAGGCGGCTCTTTGTTTTCTATCACTATGACCTGTATATCTTTTGAGGTCTTAGCGAGCGACTCCCAGAAAGCTGCTTCAATACCTGCGTCAATCTGTCCGTTTTCTCCTTTCACAGTCTGGTTCTTTTTCTTCTTATAGCTTGTAAGCGGCGAGTCGATAACAATCAAGCCAGGGTGCGGCCGATTGTTTTTTGCGGTGTATCGAAGAAGACCAATAACAAACGCAGCGTATAGGATTGCCCGAACACCTTTGCCGGAAGACTGGCGTGGCTTCCCATCTACAATAATGTCGAACGCCTTCTCATCGAATTCGAGACGTGGAGTTCCTTTCCATGCCCACTCGACCAAGACAGCCTGAATCTCCGCGCAAAATTCCCCGAGCTCTTTCGGCGGAATGCCGGCCCAAGTTTGCTTCGGCGTGCCACTCTCAGCGAGTGCGGAATTAATGTCGTTTTGGAGTTTGACCAAACTTTGCCAACGTTCTCGTTCGACTCGCGTAGCCTCACGTTCGGTGTGTCGACTCACGAGTTGCTCGAGGCGCTGCGTCGTGAACTCCAGACGTGGGGCCAAAGTGCGACTCAACTCGGTATTCAACGATTGGAGTTCTGTGTCGATGGTGCTTTTTTCACCTTCGACCAAGCCTTGTCGAACCTCAAGGTCGCGAATTGCCGCCGCTAAGTCGGTGCGATGTGCGTGTATTTTTGCAGCTTCGGCCACGGCTGATTCTCGGATTGGTCGAGCGGCGGAATCCGGACTGTGCGAGTGGCCGGGTGCCATTATCTGGTCACAAACAGGGCAAGGGACTTCCTGAAGCGCATCGAAATAGAAAGAGCTTTCGGAAATGAAGTCCAACCTGTCCAAGTCAGACGTGTACCGCTCGTCCAGCAGTCGATACCTCGAAAGAAGCTCACGGATGCCGAGCAGCTGAGAATCGGCTTTCAGAATATTGCGAGTTGCTTCTTGTGACTGTTCCTGGAGTGCGTCCCGAGAGGTGGCAAGATTCTCTAGTTCGCCGGTCAGGCTACCAATCAACGTGTCTAGCTCTGTATCGTCTGTCGACACACCCAACTCACCCGACGACGCGAAGCGCTCGTTCAGAGGTTGCAACATCTCGTCCACAAGTTCGAGCTTTGCCTTCAGTCGCGCCTTCACGATTTCGTTCTTCTCACCGGCGGCCACGCTTTCATCGTCAATTCCAGTCAGGACGTACGAAAGCGCACGTTTCCGGGCCGTGTCGCCGAATGCGGGCTTCCCCGTTACAGGGGAGTGTTGGTCGATGACAGAGACCTCGTCTATGAGGAATAGCGGCTCAATCGTCCGGATAGTAAAGCGTTGAGTCTCACCACCAACATTCTTCCGGAGGCGGGCTTCCTTGATGTCCGCAAACGGCAGCAGTACCGAGGTGACGTCGGGGCCTTTGCTCACGCCTTTCCTCGTCGGCGCTATCGGCTCACCGTCTCCCGAGATGTCATTGATGGGTACCCGATATGCCATCAGATTCCCGCCATTTGTCGGGCGCACCAATGTGATGGTTTCGTCGTCGGAGTTCACGAATTCGACGGCAAGGTGAGTGTACGGCTTCGCTTCGTCGACAAGCGTCAGCTTATCCGCTCCAAGGATGAAGTTGATGCATTCCAGGAGAAAGCTTTTCCCAGTGTCAGACTCGCCCGCGAGCACATTGGCGCCGCTGTAGAACTGGACGACGGCGTCTTCCAGCCCAGTTCCCCGGAGCAGAATCTTTCTGATTTGAAGCATAGTCAAAGTTCCAGTAAATCAACGGCGGTGAGGCGGTCGAACTCTGTGCCCCATCGTCCCACGTTTTGCGCCATGAAAGCCTCGAGCTCCGGGTCGGTGTAACGACCAAACCGGTCGATTATCCAGTTCGCTCTCGCGTGCAACTCGTGCGCGTAGGCAGATTTCAGTAGCTTGATGAACGCGGCCGTCATATCGGTAGCCCGGTACAAGAAGCCTTGCGGGGCAAAGACGATTTCAATCAATTCCTTCGCCAGCATCTGGGTCAGCCCAGTGTGGATGACATTGCGCTTCACGAGCAGCTCCGTGCCTCGATGGGGCATCGCCGGATGCAAGCTGGCTGGACCATCATCCACGTCACCAGAGTGGACAAGCAGGTAGTCGTAGGATACGAGCCGCTCGAGGTCCATTGCGTGACCGTGTGCCGCGTTGAGGATGAACAGCGTCCGGAACCCATACTCCAGGGCCGAGTTGAACGGGCGGACTTGAAGCGTTCGGATTGGCCTGTCCGTGCTATTCATGGATTGCACCAATCGAGGATGTCTTCGTTTGCCATCTGGTGGCACATGCCTTCACGGTCTTTACCTGTTACATGGGATGCCAGCGGGTGTGCACCAAGTTGAATCGCTTGGGCGGCGGTCACCGTCGCCTTCAGGCGGTCCATTGGACTCCCGTTGGGCTCGGTGTATTGGTAGTACAGTCCGTCGCTGAATTCGGTCAGCAACGAATCGAAAAAGGCCTGGTCCGCCATCTGGTCGCGAGCCAACTCTTTGAGTCCCTCTGCGCTGTAGAACATCAGTCGGGAACGCTCGAACAAACGGGCGTGACGGGGGCTATGCTTGAAATCTGCGGCGTCAACGACCTTCGTGCCAAGAGCGTCGCCGATTACGCTGTACAACTGTTCGATGTACTTCGCCTCGTTTGCTGCGACCGTCGATGGCGGCGGCGGAGGGGGCGGCCTTTCCAGCAATGGTGCGCCGAACACCGTCAGGTGATATTTAGTTTGAGCGTGTTCGGCGATTAGGTCGTGAGGCTGCTTCGCGGAGAAGATGCTGAAGTCGAATCCCAGGATGTGCTTCTTGAGCTCGGGAGTGAGTGCGATGGTCTGCTTCGAAGTTATGGACTTCGAGTAGTCATCCCATGTATCAACCATCGCTTTCTGAAGGTCGGCCGGCACGTCGAGCAAGTCTTGGAACGGGGAGGTGACGCCCTTGTGCGTCACAAAAGAGTAGCTTTCGGGCACCGTGTAGTCGCCGATGTGCGTGTAGTACAGCACCTTCGCTATCTCGATGCCCGCTTTGGACAAACCGAGCTTCGCGTCATAGTGCTTGCATTGGTAGAGCTGCCAGCGGCGTGGGGTTACGTTCGAGGCGTCGAGCCAGACGATAACGTCTCGACCTTTATCCCCGGAGCCTCCCCGCGCTTGCACTTCGACCGCGTGGATTTGCTTTGCGAGGAAATCGCTCGCCCACTCGAGCGTGAATCGCTCGAAGTCTTCGGCGCTGAATTGGCCTAGGCGAGCCAGCGGAGTGACGGGAAGGCCATATCCCAGTCCCAGCATTCGAGCATTGGCGCCGGGCCAAGGTGTTGGCGGCGGCAATGCGGATAGCGCGACGTTCCCGCTCGCTTTGGTGGTCTTTGCCAAAGTCCCCTCGGATATATGCTTTTTTCGGTTTCAACTAAATTTTACTTGGACGAAGTGCATGCGAGAACGCCACGCATTCATTCGTGCCTGCTATGCAACCGAGCGAGTCCGATTACCGGCCAGCTCTGTCAGCGGGCAGGCCTTCACAACTCTGGCCCAAGCTCAAAAATTACAAATCTTTCGCTCTCGGCCAATCTTTGACCCTTGTGGTGCCGGACGACCTCTCCATCGTTTGGCCCCACCACGAAACACCCATACAGCCTTTGAGACCTCTCCGTGGTTAAGGACCCAAGAGAACCACCGGGTCGACGTCGAGACCCTGAGCAAGTCTTTGGAGGTTGTCGACGGAGACGTTGGTTGCCGAACGTTCGACCTGACTGACATATGTCCGGTGAAACCCACATATGTCGCTGAGTTGTTCTTGTGATAGTCCCCTTTCAGCACGCAGCTTCCGGACAGTGTTAGCAACGCGCCGACGTAGGTACCGGTCGAATTCTGTGTGCTCAGTGTTGGTCATGGACCGGAATTTCGCCTAACGCTGAGCTTCCGTCTACCGGCCATACGTCTACTGTTGATACATCTACTGTGTATACATCTCATTTGAACGTGTTTATCATGAGCGCTGTGTTGTCGAAAGGGGCCTTGGCTAAGAGTCATATGCTCGCACCGCTAGCAGCCAAGGCGTTGGCAGTCCGTGAGTTCAGCGGCGGATTCGTCAATGGCTGGGGACGCGTATTTACGCATTAAGCGGGAGCAGCCTCCCTTGACGTCGACGCCGGCGGATGGGCCGTCAGCATGCGATGCAAACCTCTTTTTACGCTATACGAGGTGGGTATGGAATCCAGAAGTAATGCGAGGCGCAGAGCCGTGATGTCGCGTTTGGAGAGCATCATGCACGCTACGGCGGGCGAAACTGTTCCAGAGACTCAACCACCTGAATCGGCCGCTGCGGCCAACATCGATTCTCTGGACATACTGGAAGTGCTTTTCATGCTCTGCAAAAAGGACGGGCTCCAGGTAGCGGGCGACCCAAAAAGCGCGTTTGCGCATTTCGATTCGGGCACTCGTACTCTCCACGTGTACGCGCGGAATTTGAACGCAGTTGACATCTCCTCGGACCCGAAAGCCACCATGCTTGCGGCTTTGGACTATGCCCAAGTGCAAGGAGCTAGCTTCGAAGCGGGTGATGGGTTCGCCGTCTGTACTGTAAGAGGCGTTACCGCGCATGGCTACACGTATGGGGAGGCTGCTGTGCGCGCTCTTGCGAAACTGAAGGTTTCATCTGGGTCCCAAACATCCACGGCCGAACCAAGCCACGGGTCCTGAGCACCTTGCTTCTGAGGCGCGAAGTCGCTTCAGATGGCGGGCTTCGGAACTCGAGGGATTGACTGGTGGCTCTGCACCGACCTTGGACCGGTACATTCTCTAACTAAATCTTGCCGCCATGATTCGAATCACAACCAATGGAGTACCGCGGCCCTCTCGTCAAAAACGAGAAGCTCTTTCGCCTGAAGAAGCACGGCTGGCACTGATAGACCACGCGATTCATCGTGCAGTTGTCGCTGCCCTCCTATGTGACCCTATAGGCTGGAACGCACTTCTCGAGCTCCCCGCTGAGGAGCTCGGGCGTATGTTTAAGAATCAGCTGTGGAGAGTCATCGGCGTGTCTACGATACTCAACCTAGACCTCCCCGCGTTGCATCAAGAGGGCGAGAATTTACGCAAGCGCATTCGTCGGCAATCGAAACTGCGTACACACGAGGATGCGATACAGAGTGAGTCGGCAAATGCCGAGCGCCACGCTCTCGTGGACCATGGAAAGTTGCTAAGTATGGAAGACTACATTGGAGCGGCAGGTGTCGCAGAGAAGAAACTGAGCAAATCCCTCGCTTCAGGGAAAGTCTTTAGCGTTGAGCTCGAAGGAGAGGCGTACATCCCTGGATTTTTTCTCTCCCCCGTGATTCATCACAACGACTTCGCGAAGGTCTTACGTAGCTTGGGCGATACATCCGGTTGGAGCAGATGGGATTTTTTCACAACTCCGACAGAGGCTCTTGGTGGCGCCACGCCGCTCCAATTTCTCGCGATAAAAAAGGTCAAGCCTGTGCTGAAAGCCGCTGAAGAACTTACGAGGCGCTGAGCACAGCTCCTTTCGAGGCCGTGGAAGAAATTCTGGAATTCGTTCTCCGAAACTTACCGCTACTGCATCGGCTCCAAAATGTTGAGCCGGTAGTTGAGGAAGCCGCGACCTTTGCAGAGCAATACGCGCGGCTGCTTACGTAGGCACGAAACCGCAGTTTCTTACGTCTGCTCGCCATGAAAGAACTCCTGACCTTCGCGCTCAATAACCCCGCACTTCTGGTCGTGCCGGCAGTCGGGTTCGTACTCAGCCTGGTCGTGGTGCGCATCAAAAGGAGATACGTGAACGAAGGGATTTTGTTCAGGCGCAAGCCTGCTACGGAGCGCGACAACTGCGCATCGAAATCAGCGGAAAAAGAGATGAACTCGGACAACCATATTGACCTTGAGATTGCGCTTCGTAAGTTTCACGAATTGGGCCTTGAGGACGGGGACTTAGGATATGCCTACTGGTACCAGGTCGGACAGCTACTGAAACGAGCGGGCGGCATGCAAGCGCAAATAGATGCGCTCAGCAAAGAGCTGGAACAGTTGCGCGGCACGCGGCAGAAAATGGATTGAAACGAGCGCAACGCCGCGGCTGCTGCTAGCTAGTCCGTTGAACTCGGGCGCGTGTGGATGGTCGGTTTTGAGAAAAGGTGAGCCACAATGTCGACGAAAGCGAGGATTTCACCGCCATCCGAGGCCGACGCGATGGCACTCGCTCATAAGCGTATGGAAGAAATGTTTCGGAATTTGGGCTCCCGTGTACCTGCCGAGGTTCAACGGGAACTCTCCAGCGGCGTGGACGCAATAATCGGCGAGGTTCTGAGCCTGCACTTCTCGCGGCGGGCTGACGCCGACGATTTCATGTCCACCGCCGACGCAGCGAAACTGCTATTCGTTTCCCGTCCACATGTGGTGAAGATGCTCAAGGAAGGAAAACTCAAGCTTCACCACAAAACGGGGAACAACCGATTCGTGATGAAGGCGTCGGTGCTGGACTATCAGGCCGACCAGCGTGCTGCAGCACAAGCCTACCAAGCTTCAACTGCTGACGAAGAATGAGCCGAATGCGGACCGGCTAGGCCGAACGCCAGTCAAATGGCAATCGCTAACACGTGACCGTGTTCAGGGAGGCGTCGGCGTTTTTCATAGATAAGTGGTCGAGACACTATGGTATTTCTGGCGAACTATCGACGCCGAGGGAAACCATGGCAACGCTATTCCCGATTCTTTTGACTTAGGCTGTCAGAACAAAACTGTTTGGGCAAACATAAGGTTCGGGGATTCGTAGCTTGGTTCCACTGCTAGTTCGGGACACTCCCGCGGACACATATGTACATGAACATGAAAGCCGATTCGCATCTCCCAACTGACCACGTCGTGGTTAGCAGACTTCTCTCGAAGATTCTGCGCCACGAGCCCGAGATGGTTGGCATACGTCTCGACCGTCAGGGCTGGGTATCTGTCGATGAGCTGATACGCGCAATAGAACGTACCGCGCATAACGCGAATGCATCGAAGCGACTGAGGACATTGCCAGCAATCACGCGAGACGTCATCCTGGCGGTCGTGGCCACAAACGACAAACAGCGCTTTTCGCTCTCACCGGATGGCCTGCGGCTACGCGCGGCACAGGGTCACTCGATAGTCGTGGACCTTGGATATGCCGATATGGAACCGCCGGCTGTTCTTTATCACGGTACCGCCTGGCTCAACTGGGAGAGTATCGCTGCTGATGGATTGACGCCTCGGACCAGGCACGCCGTCCATCTGAGCACAGATGTAGACACGGCGACGCGCGTAGGTGCGCGGCACGGACGACCACTGGTATTGGTCGTCGACGCGGCTCGGATGCGTGCTGAGGGGTTCGCTTTCTCTCGTTCGGATAACGGCGTTTGGCTTACTGAGGTAGTACCAGCAGCATACCTCGCTCAGCTCGGGGCGCACGGGCACGGGCACGGGACCAAAGCATGAATGTATGTGCTCGCGTTAAATCTCTGGCAACTCAACGAATGCAAAGGCGTGTGCTGAGTCGTCAACGCGCGAAGGAGCTACTACTCGCTGACGCCGTTTCTGGGCTCAGCGATGCGAAGACCGGGCGCGTAAATAGCGAGGCCGAGTTTCGCCGACGCTTTCGACGATGAAGGGCCTGCCTACATCGTGCGCCGCCGTTTTGCCGCGAGGCTTGATGGCTCAGAGCGGTGGCGTCATACACGGATGTCATGCGGCGCCCACTCGACGGGGCCTCGAATTGCTGAAGTACACAGCGTCGACGGAAGCTAGCGCAGCGTTGACACGCGCGACGGGACTCGTGGGCTTCCTTTGCTGCCCACTTTCAGGAACTTAGATGACAACCCCTGAAGAACGTACGAAAGCTGTTGTTGAGACTGGCGAGTTTCTGCGAATGCTCGTCGTGACGGACAGTCTCGCAATCTCACCTCAAGTTAAGGACCTCGCCAACAAGCTGCTCCGGCACTATCCGCTGGATGTCGACATAGGCGTGTCCGCGGCTGCGCTACCCGGGGTATGGGCTCATCCAAAGCACGGTAGGTGAGATGGAATATGCGTCGCCATGGCCGCATTACCTGGCGCAAGGAGGTTCGAATGAAAGAAGAAATCCGTCTGGAAGAGCGGCTGTTCATGAAAGCGGACAAGTCTTCCGAGGACTTGAGTTGCAATTGGCACTACGAGAAGTCCCCGAGTTTCAAAGACTTTGCGTCTGGCGACGCGACGGGGAAATGGTGCATTTTTATGCGCCCCGCCGAAGTCGACGCGGCATGGACCAATAGGCGACTCGCCCTGGAGGCGAGACGAGCGCGATTGCTGGCGCCCCGGGGGCCAGAACATTCGCGACTGCGGCCGACACCTTTCGCCAACCGCTCCGGTAATCGCTATCGTCTTTCCTTTCGACTGCCTAGTCCGTTGAAGCCCCTGCCATGCGGTCACGCCTGCTATGTCAAGAAGAAGTGAGTGCGAGTCCATCGAACTGCGCAGTCAGCGGTCGTCACCGCTTATTGTCGAACTGGTTCCGTCTGTAATCGAATCACCGAACGCGCCTACCGTTCAAGTTCCTGGCGACCGCATCAAAACCTAGTCAACGAAGAACCACGATTCAACCGGAAACGGGAACCCAGATTCTCCAGCCTCTGCTGTAACGGTCTGGCGGTAGGTGCGGACAGGTAGTTTGTCCCCATTGCCTTCGCATGCCAGGTTATCGGTCCACTCGTGCCAGCGACGAGCAGATTGATGTGCGACATCTCTTCGTGACTGACTGAGCCCACGGAACGCGTCGTCGCAGGTGCCGAAAAAATCTTGACGAAGGATGGTTCGGCATACGTCGCGATTGTCGACGCCCGAAAGCTGAATTACTACCACCCTCTCGAAGCCGAGCTCGGTCGGCTCGTCCTGTTGCATGATGCCGAGGAGGGTCTCAAGGCCGCGCCTGCGGACAAGGTGCAGTCCGAAGAAGAATTCCAGAAATCACTGCGGCGTTTTTCTCCCGGGAAGTGATGCGGGTCGATTTCGCGGAGTTCGAAAGGCTTGGGTTTTGTTATGGAGGTGCGTGATGGGCTCATTTATTCGCACCGGTCGACACGGGCTGCCCGTGCACAGTTTCCGTATCCTTCTTTGAGGGCAGCACCGGTAACTTCGACGTGAGCCACCGCTGCCCCTGAAAGTGCAAGCGCGGTGGCTCCAAGGCCTAATGAAAGCGTCAGGTGTCTCGCTTAAACCTTGCCGAGTGCTGCATTCGAGCTGCATTAGCGTGCGGTGAGTGTGCAGGAGAGGGGGCTGCCGCACCAGAGTGCGCATGAACGACCTCAAGGTATTCCAGCGGAACCCGCTCAAGCCGTTCAGGCCGCCGCTCACCATCCACCGGGAATTCGACGCTTACGTGCTTTCCCGTGGGCTCATGCGCTATGACCTGCCCGACCCGACCTCGAAACCGGCTTGCCGAACGGTCGTCGAGTGCACTCAGGCGAGCAGCAGTGAATATCACGGAAACCTTTTTTCTTATCTGGGACACAAGAAGCTCCTTAATTCCATTGTTCAGAGGATAGGAAACAGGCGTAGGTAACGCAAGGAAAAAAGAGGTCCCCACCCAAGCCGCTTTGGCATACGGCGGCTCTCGTGAGGGTGACTTCTGCCTCCGCCGCCAAGGTACCGGTAGCACCAAGCGTTGCTGTAGGCACGGCAAAGCAAAAGAAATCGACAGTCCGCTGCACTGCAGGCCGCCGCGGAGCGCCAGCTATGCGAAGGGGCGTTGTGAGGGCGGCATTTTCGGATACGGAATGAGCGTCCGTTGTCTGTTGTATCGCCTGCCTGCCGTTGCAAAGCGACGAATCAGCGGCCCTAGGCACGGGCCTTGCGGCACTTCGTTCGTCAGCGGCAGTCGCTTTCACGACATCCCCTCTTCGGAGGTGAACCATGAAACTTAACAATAGGACGTTTTGCGCTTCGGCCCTCGTGATGGCGCTGGCGGCAATCACATACGTGCACGCGGGCGGCACTGCTGGCGGGACGTTAAGACCGGGGGTCGGTTCGATGACAGCCCCGAACGACAGTGGATACGGTTCGCCGAATGTTGCGCGCGGTGGCGTCGGTGCGATGCAGAGCAGCCCTCCGACCGGACGTTCTAACCGCGGGAAGGCCAATGGCCTGAATATGGGTACCCGTAGCGGCGCGAACAGCGACGTGAACAGACCACGGTACGGCCCAAAAGAAAACAGCCAGTAGTGGTAACAGCGGACTGCACGCGGCGTTAACATCGCGACAGGCTCACTCGACAAGCAACTAGCGCATGCCTGCAGGCTCGGTGAACGCGTGGACCAGTCGACGGCTCCGTCCCGCGGAAGAGTCGTCAAATTTGTCGCCGGTTCGTTTCACGAGACAGACTTCGTCGTTGACGATGATGTCGCCAAGGCTGAGCCGGGGCGCGCTGTTGACCTTGAGTCTGGCAGAAACGTCGCGACGGCATCGGTCAGGTCGTCGGCTTTGGTTCGGGACAAGGCCCGCCCTTCCGCTAGCCGGGCGCATCCCGCTCCGCGGGCGACGCGACCCCGACTGGACTCTTTTCCTCCGCGGCGTCGTGCAACGGCTCGGCCCACGCGTCCCTTCTCATCTGGGGAAACCCGGTCCCAAACCACTTCACCTTCTTCTGCATGTGAGCGACGTACGCCTTCCAGCCGTCAGGGTTGCCGTCAATGAGGTCATGCTGAACGGTTGACGCGAGCGCATTGCGGTTGAGTTCAGTATCGAGCAGCTCCTTTGGCCACAGGAAGAACGCACTAGCGACGCGTGCGCTGAACTCGCCCACTGTCATCTTCCGCGCAAGTGCGCGGAGGAACTCAAAGTCCTGTAACAAATCCTGTTCCTTCGCAAGCTCCACTACCAGCGCATCCGGCCGACCGGTCCCGGCTAAACAGCTCAAAACTTCGAGCATGTCCCCGAGGTGCAGCAGCGGTTCGCGTCGGTCAAATCGGTCGTCCACTGCAGCTATCTCCTCTCGTTGCGTGCCTGGCTGGAAACGGTCTGTTCCGGCGCAACACCGCGCCCCGGCGACTCCTGTCCCGGCGCGTCTTCGTCAACCATTGCGTCATCGTCCTCTGACTGCACGAGTGGGGGAGCGCTGTCAGGCACAGGTGAGCCAGAGGCGTTCGGGGCGTCTCCAGGCCGTTCATCTTTATCATCGTCGCGGCGCATGTCGCGCGTCTGTCCCTTTCGTTGATTCGTCATGGTTTCCTCCTGAGGGAGGCAACGACCCGATGTGATGGGTCTGCCTGTGCGACTATCTGACAGGCGGCGGCAGCTTCGGCTTGGCCGCCCGGGTGACTTTGCTGACAGTGAGTCCGGGTTCAACTGCATGCTCACATCGCGGGGAAATCGCGGACCAATGTCAGCGGTGCATCATCCGCCTCGCGGCCGACAACCTCTCACCAAGGCGCAAACCCCATTCAATTCCGCACGTTATTTCTACCGTTTCTCGTGTCCCTCCAGGATGCTGAGCAGCTTTTCCAGCTTGATACGTTGGGCAAGCCCGAGCCCCGGCGTTGCGTGAATTTCGTGAAGACGACGTCGCCAATAGGTCTGGGCAAATATCGAGTGCGTCCCGTCCGCCGCCAGCGCTTTTTCTAGATTTGAAATCTCTGCGTCTGCGTGCCGGAGAGCGTGCCGGTTTGAGGCGCTCAGGCCCCATCGACGAGTTCCCCTACTCATGTCGGCCTCCATCGCGAACTATGCTTCATGCTCCGTAGCGCAAAAGAAGTGCCAGGCCGACACTCTTTCCGTGCATCGCCTCCATGTCGACGAGGTATATCTTTTGCGCCTTAAGTTTATCTTGGACCCATCACGCCACAAGGGTGACGGTTTATGAAGGTCATTCTGTCCCGCGAACGAGTGCGAGCGTTTGCGTGGACTGCACAGGTTCGGCATCTCCGACACGCCAACGGAGTCGTCGTTTGATGCCATAACGCGCCTGGCGGCACTGTCGTTGCGTGCTCCGATGGCGCTCATCATCGACGAAAAACCGATAGTGGCGCCAGTCCGCCTAGGCGATGCAGCCACTCTCCGAATTGACACAGAATACTGCGAGCGAACCGTCGCGTGCATCCTGCAAGAAGGGGGCGCTCCTGTGCACAGGAGCGTCGACCTCCATCACGTACCGCGCTGAGTCTTTCGCCAGATTGGATGCTAGGTCGGTACGTGTCGTTCGTGGGTAAGGGAAGCTGTCTCGCCGTGCATCGTCGTACATGACTGAGGCCTTGTATGGCGCGCCGCTGTATGCAACGCAAAGCACAAGCTGACGTTGCACGCGTTCCCGGGACCAAGCCTTGCTGCACCGCTGATTCCTGCCCTGTGGCGTGTCGTTCAGATTCCTTCAAGTGGCTTCACGGACCACTCGCCACGTTACCCAGATGGAGGTTGCAATGAGCAGTCTTTCCAGCAAACAGGCGGTGGCTTCGCAGAGAGCCAGTTTGGAAACCGTGTCCGATGTATGGACCAAGGCATTCGGCTGCATCGAAAAGCTGACTGAGCTGAACCTGCGGGCGGCTAAATCGACGCTCTCCGAAAATCAGGCAATCATCAGCACGGCGTTGTCAGCCAACGACCCGCAGGAGCTGTTCGCATTGCTGGCAAAGCGCGCGCAAGCCGCCATGGAAGAAGCACAGTCCTACTGGCGGCATGTGTACAACATCATGTTCAGTGCACAGGCCGAACTGGCCGGGAGCGCCGAGGGCCAATTCAGGCAGCAACAGCAGAATACGCAAGCGTTTGTCGATACGGTCGCAAGCAATGCACCGATGGGAAGCGAACCCGCTATGAACGCGTTGCAATCAGCTGTTAGGTCCGCCAGCGAGACGACGAGCGCAACGATTGAAGCCGGAAAAAAGGCCGCTGCACAGACACTGGAGATTGCCGGAAACAACGTTGACACAGCAGCTTCCGCCTCAAACAGGGCGACCAGACAGGCCGTTGAACAAGTCACGGCTGGCACAAAAAAATAAGTGTTAATTGACGTGCGGTGTCAATGCCGGAAACGGCTTGACTCTCATGCCTTCGGCCCCGGTGTTCACATCGGAACAGTCGCGCATGGGCGGCGTGGGCACCGCGTTTGGGCGTGAGCGTCCGGAGCCCGTTGGCGGCTTCAGTCGCTGGGTGTAAAGAATCCCCTGTCGCAGCTCGCTAGCGTGTTCGTGCGATATACGTCCGATAACGCAATCCAGCGCATGAGCCCTCAGCATCGCGACGAGATATTCCGGGTGCCCGTCCTGCAGTGCTGGCCAGGGCGGCACCGGAATGGGCACGCCGAACGCGAGTGGCGCGACGGACACGATGTCTGGCGCGTCCGGCTCTAACACGATGGGTCACTCTGGCAGCAAGTCGAAAAAGCAGATGCAGAAAAAAGGGGCGGTGGGCTCGCCGGCCTCCAGTAGTGAAATGAAAAAACCTACTAGGGGTGAGTTCCGGCAGTACGCCCAGCATGACGGCTTTCGCCGTCTTCGCGGCGAGCGCGATACAGATTGCAGTGGCGATTATTCGCGCGCGTCTGGTGGTTAAGGAAAGCAATGCGCCTATGCCACCGAAGCAAGCCATAGTGGCATAGGCGCTGGAGCGGCAGAGAAGCCCTCCGCCCTGGACCGCTTACCGCTAGTGTTTAATGCTCGCTCGGCCGGAAAGCTGGGTCACTTTCCACCACCTCCTGGGTCGCGGACCAGTACGGCTGCCGGTTGTAGTAGCTGTATGTTGACTCTCCCCATTTCGCATCTGCCATGGCGGGCCAGTGGTCCTTGTCGAAGCCCGGGTCCTCCTTGAGGCGCTGGGCCGTGATGTCGACGAAGAAACACTTCTGGTCCGTATCGAGGGTCAGCGCACTCCATGGGATGGCATGCAGGTTAGACCCCATCCCAAGGAAACCGCCTTCAGACAGCACTGCATAGGCGATGCGTCCGTTGCGGACATCAAGCATGATGTCTGAAATCTTTCCCACGTGTTCGCCGTCTGAAGACATCACCTTGGTCCCGTCGAGCGTCGCGGCAGCCATGACGTCTGGTCCCGGTCCTTCGCCAACGCCACCGCCCACGATATTCGCTCCGCCTCGGGCAGCACCTTGCGGGTTGATTGAGCCCATGATTCACCTCCATCGAAAATGGTGCCTCCGTAACGAGCAAGCAGCATACCTCCGCAGGCGGGTGCCGACGCGAACTTCGGTACATGGCGCCCTCAAGATAAGACGCGAGGCGCTCTCGGAATGCCGTTCGTTCACCGGTTACGCCCAATACCTTGAGGGCATCGGGGCCCAACGCGAGGGCGCCGGAGCCGGCACATTGACGCTCTTTTTGGAACAGCACAAACGCCGGGCCAGGAGCGAGCTGACGGCAGACTCAAGGGCTTTCAGGTCGACGGGCTTGGAGAAGAACATGTTCCACAGCGCGGACTTATCTTTGGGCGGCAACTCGCCAGATGTCATCAGCACCGGAATCTGCGCAAGTGAAGGGTAAAATTTCAGCCGCTCGCAGAGGGCGATGCCGTCCATTCCCGGCATGTTCCAGTCGGTGATAATCAAATCAGGCAGATGGCGCCCCGCCAACGCCAGCGCCGGTTCACCGCTATCCGCGAGCAGCACCCGGTGACCACTTCGCTCGAAAACCAGCTGAAGCATCCACAGTGATTCACCGTCATCGTCGACCAGGAGAATGAGAGCCATAGCGCAGCAACCCAGGACATATCGATTTTGCGCATTAAGCATGCCGCCTTGCACAACCGCCGGCCTGCGCCCTCGAAGACGCTTTGTTGTTCCTCGTACTCGGCGGCCGTGCGCTGAGGGCGGCGCTCTATCGTCAGTGCATTCGGCGATTTATCGGGAGCGTGACGACGCTGTCGCCGAGGGCGAGGCTGGAGCGCCCTAGGACCATACGCGTTCCAGCCGTCAGGGTTGCCGCCAGAGCTTTCCGGTTGAGTCCGGTGGCATGCGGCGCCTGCTGCCAGTTCAGCGACGCGTGCCGGCTCGTGCGACGCCGCCGGAGTCGAGATGCACCGGGAGTAAGTCGTTCAACTACATCCGCGTTCGAAATTTCAAGGTCAGAATTGGCGTTGCTTCAAGCGCGAAATAACTTCGGTGTGGCGAGCGTATTGAGGGGACAATGCCAAAGAGATGCGAGCATGCAGGCTAGGCGACCGGTCGCTCGTCGTCGGCCTGTTCAACCGATGTGCGGCTCGAAAACCGTCGGTATTCTAGCCGGTGCGGCTCGGTGTCAGATTCCAGTCACCCGGAGGCATACGAAGTCAGGACAATTGTCGCGCATCGCCACCGCTGCATTTCAAAACCAGCCGGAGGCGGAATCATCCGCCGCACCGACATTTGGGTGGGCCAGTAGGTCAGGGGAAGAGCTAGCGCCGCTCGGGGCCGTTGATTCCGCACGGTGTATCCACATCGCCGACGGCGGCCCACGGGACACTGCTTCGGCGCGACGCATCCAGCTCATGCCCTTTACTGCCAGCCCGGATGGGCCCGCCGCAAATCGGGCGAGCCTCGGGTCTCGTTGCACACGCGGATATATACCCGTCACGGTGCCTTTTCGTCCGGCGGCTGGTCGCCGGGAGACGGCTCCGGAGGCGTCTCCTCATCGGGAACGTCTTCGTCCGGTTCTGTTCCTGGAACGTCGCTGTCTGTCTGCGTTCCAGCATTCTCGTCCGGCCCGATTTTCGTCGCTCCACCGGTCGACGGCGGGTCGCTCGCAGCGAACGTATCTTCGACAGCTGTATCGACGTCCTTTTCCGATTTGTCGTCGGCCGCGCGTTGCTGGGTAGGATGGGTAGCCATTTCCAACTCCTGATGGTTTGTGTTCCGAGAGGCCGCAACGGCTGTTCCTGAAGCGGCATCAGCCTGCGCGGCAAGAAGGCGAGCGATGGTAGAGCCGCGCCAAGAGCGCAAATCAGCGCAGAGCCTCCGTGCGGGGAAGAACCGTCAATGCATTGGCATTCCAAAAAACCGGACCTCCAGGGGAGCAAATCCGCTCCGTCCGGTCGTATCCATTGTGAGTTGTCGTCTGACCGAATGTTCTTCAATGGGAAGGGGCATCCCGTAGCCGCACTTGTTTCGGCTTTCCAGAAACTGGTTTTCCGGTGCTAAGCTTGCAAAAAAGCCGGGAGGATAGCGACTGACCTCCGACCGGTGGCTTGTGCAGCCGTAATCAGAAGCCGCGCGACCTCCGGCCCGCCGGCTACGAGGAGAAGTTCATGGCAGCTCGTTCCATCGCGTCTCTGACGCTTTCCTTCGGCCTGGTTTCCATCCCGGTCAAACTGTACTCGGCCACGGAGAGTGCCTCAGGGGTTGGCTTCAATCTCCTGACGCCAGAAGGCGGGCGGGTGAAGCAGCAGTACATCTCTGAGGCGACAGGCGAGGTGGTGGCTCGCGCCGACATGAAGAAGGGTTACGAGTTTGAGAAGGGACAGTTCGTCGTCTTCGCTGCAGACGAGCTGAAGGCGCTTGAAGAGGGTGCTACGCACGTTGTAGAAATTGTCTCCTTCGTGCCGGAAAAATCGGTCGACCCGCTCTACTACGACAAGGCGTATTTCATTGCGCCGGACAAACGGGGTGGCAAACCCTACAGTCTGCTGCAGCAGGCGATGCGCCAAAGCGAACGGTGTGCACTCGCCAAATGGTCGTACAAGGGAAAGACCCGAGTCGTTCAGATAAGGCCGGCTGAAGACGGGATGGTCTTCCAGCAACTGTTGTTTGCCGATGAGGTGCGTGCATTGAGCGATTTGCATATCGAGCAGGCGCCCGTAACCGCCACGGAACTCAAGCTTGCGCTGCAAATCATCGACCAGGTCTCCGAAGACGCTTACGACCCGTCGGCTTATGAGGACGAGGAGAAAAAGCGGATTCTCGAGGCCATCGACCGGAAAATCGCGGGCAAGCAGATTGTGTCTCCAGAGGAGTCCACGAGTGAGTCGGGCGGCCAGGTAATTGACCTGATGGAAGCGCTTCGGGCGAGTCTCAGCGCCAACAAGGCGAAACGGGACGTACCGGCGAAGACGGCGCCGGCCAGGACAACGGCAACGAAGAAGACCACCGCCGCTGACGTCGAAGTGTTGGCAGCCAAACCAAGGCGCCCTGTCAAACGAGCCACACCGAAAGCCGATGTGAAAGAGGCGCAACCGGCAAAGGTTCGAGCACGCAAGTGACCAGACGGAATCAGTCAAACGATTACTCGTTGCGCAGCCTTCAATCGCTGCTGGGGGTCTCGCGTCGGGTGCTATCTGGGCTGATTGAAGCCGGATTTGTTCACCCTGCACGCGGCCGAAGAAACGAACTTCGGTTCTCTTTCCAGGATGTAGTGGTCCTGCGCACAGCATTTCAGTTGCAATCAGCCAAAATCTCATCACGGAAGATTTTGAAGGCGCTTGCCAAGCTAAAGGCCGAACTCCCTGACGAGCTTCCCCTGTCTGGAATCCGAATCACATCGGTAGGCGAGACCGTGGCTGTCAGGTCAGGACAGGCCCAATGGGACGCGGCCTCGGGCCAGCACCTGCTCGACTTCGAGGTCGCACCTATTCGTGGCGATGTCGCGTTCCTCGACTCGGCACCGCGAAACCTGGCGAGTCGGGAACAGCAAGCGGAGGAATGGTTTGCACTCGCAGAACAACTGACCGGAACCGATGCTATTGGCGCAGAGCAGGCCTACCGGAAAGTGCTGGAGCTCGCGCCATCACCGCATTACCACGCTTTTACCAATCTGGGCGTATTGCTCTGCGAGGCAGAAACCCGCTGCGATGAGGCATTGTCCGTTTTTGAAGGGGCGTTAGGGCACTTCCCGGATGACGCGTTACTGCACTTCAACCGCGCGGTCGTTCTCGAAGAGTTGAAACGTTACGACGCTGCAGCGACAGCCTATCAGCGA
Organism: Paraburkholderia sp. MM5477-R1; assembly: GCF_050436385.1. Classification (NCBI taxonomy): domain Bacteria; kingdom Pseudomonadati; phylum Pseudomonadota; class Betaproteobacteria; order Burkholderiales; family Burkholderiaceae; genus Paraburkholderia; species Paraburkholderia sp. MM5477-R1. The sequence continues at coordinate 286,579 of NZ_JBNDMC010000003.1, read as the reverse complement.
TGCATAGAACTTGACCCGACGCATGCCGACGCTCACTTCAACCTCGCCCGGCTGAGCGAGATTCGTGGTGACAAACAAGGTCTCGTTCGGCACCTTAGTGCTTATCGCCGGCTGGTTGGCTGAACCGGGATTCGCCGGCGAATCATCTGGTTCAGAGCACGGCTTGCGGCCTATCAACCCGTTCATGAGGATGCTGAAACTCTGCGGCATGTCCGGCCACGGCCTGATGCAAGGACGTACAAAGCTGCAGATGCTGCGTTCGGCATCGTTCTCGTGACGCAACTGTTCTGTCGAAGTTCATCGACGTGACTTGTCCTCCACCCACGTTTTACTTGTCCTCCGCCCACGCGCAACTTGTCCTCCACCCACGTTTTGCTTGGCCTTCACACACGGAAAATGGGTATCCACTTCCGAAAACCGTGCTGCAGGCAAGACGTTTTCTCGGTCGAGCACTCCGGTAATCTTATAATCTTTAATCTGTGTAACCCTATGCGTGAGCGAGGAGCCCCTAAGATTGGCTCAAGACAGCGATTCCGATGAATCTTCTCGGTGTTGTTGTACGGCTCTGAATATCCCCGAGGGTAGCGCTTATGGCAACCAGGACGAAGGGCTGTGCGCACGAGCGGCGTTTCTGCTATCAAGCCGGCGCCGCCTTAAGGAAGCGTCAAGCTGTTCGGAAGTCACCGCCGTCCAGCGCACTCCCTGGTTGCCCTCTGTACAGCCATGAGAGTCCCGTAAGCGCAACACCGCCCGTGTCGAGGTTCGTGTTTTCCGCTCTCCGGAAGTTCACCTCTTTTGTGGTCGCCGTAAATGCCGGCTTCTTGCGACACGTCCACGAGACACTGCCTCGTCTGGTGGCTTTCTCGGCGTCGCAACTTGTGATACTCACGCACAGCGGGCGTGGACAAACGAAGTTGCGTACGCATGCGGGACGTTCAGAAAACGTACTTCTTCTTCGGTTCACATCGATTCGTCCACCACTCGTCGCGATATGGAAGCGAACGTAGTTCGCGGGCTCGAGGTCCTCGTTGCTGACTGGTGAAATGCCAAATGCTGGAGCGCGTCAGAGAGCGCAAGAAGGTCCAGCCCATCAATCCATTCGCGCATCAGTCAACTTGACGTCACTGGACGGTTCCTGTTTCGGTGTGTAACCAATGAGCCGAGTTTGTCTGCGGGAGTTGCGGTCAATCACTGATTTTGGCCCACTCGAGGACTGCCACGCCGCGATATTCGCTGGGATTTTGTGCGGCTATAGACAAAGACGGTAATGCCGACAAACGGTTTGCCCTCGCGGGGTAACCCTTTCTCTACGGGAGCGCTGCGTTGCGCCTCGACTTGAAACCGCCTTGCTCGCGCGTCGGCAGTGGGAAACATGAATGATTTGACGAGCACGTCGTTCAGATGACTAAAAAGTAATTTCTGCGTCACCGCTCGTCCAGATTTCATTCTCCAGAATGGACACCGTTCGGAATCAAATCTTATCGATTCCGCCCGCTCTGGAGGAGCATATGCAGCCCCACGCTATTGCCGCTACGCTTATTGCTGCAACGCGCGCCACGTCCGCATTTGCCGATGGCAACCTCGACCGCCCGGAATCACCGACTTCCAATACGACCGCCTCAACCGCCCAGCCACCGCAGCAAGGGAACACCAGAGCGCTTTCGATGGTCTCTGCTGTCGCAACCACTCGCGTTGCTCCCGGCTCCCGCTACGTGTCTTGTCTCCCGCATCATTCAAGAGAAAATCGTGTTTAAGTTAATTGCGTTGCTCGGCGCGGCAGCGTGCCTAGGTGGTTGCGCGGTCGCACCAGGATATGGATACGCCCAGCCATACGATTCAGCGTACGGCTATCCCTTCTACGGGTCGGGGTACGATACCTGCAGTATCTGGGGCGGCTGCGGTGGCTGGGGCGGCTATCGCTGGCACGGCGACCATTGGCACGGTGGATGGCACGGCGGACATGAGGCCGGACATGGAGGTGGACATGGAGGTGGACATGGAGGTGGACATGGAGGTGGACACGGCGGTGGAGGTGGACATGGTGGCGGCCGCTGACATGCTCCCCTGGTCCCCGATGACGGACCGCGCTTACTACGAACACCGGTCGGCTGCGTGAGAGTTCCCCCGCCCGACACGTACTGTTGCCGCTGCCCTAGGCCCGTCGAATACGACGACCGAAACCTCCAACGGAAGGGGTATCCAATTGATGACTCGACGACTCGAGCAAGCTCGGCGCTTGCTCGCTCTTGCGCAGACTGGGCTCCACTATTCGACTGGGCCGTTCGATACCGAACGCTACCGCGAGATAGCGAACATCGCTCACGCCCAACTCGCGGAAATTGCCGACATGAGCACCCAGGAAGTCGCGGAACTCTTCTCCAAGGAAGAAGGGTACGCGAATCCCAAGGTCGACGTTCGATGCGCGGTGTTTGACGAAACGGGCCGCATACTTCTTGTACGGGAAGCAGCAGAGGGACTGTGGTCGTTGCCCGGTGGATGGGCAGACGTGGGAGCGACCCCTGCCGAAAACGCCGCGCGAGAGGTTCGCGAAGAAAGCGGCTATATTGTGCACATCACTCGGCTGCTCGCAGTGTGGGACATGCAACGGCACTCGCATCCACCATCGTTATTTCACATCTGGAAACTGGTGTTCCTCGGCGAGATTGTTGCCTCGGGCGAGTTGGTGGGCGGCGAGACGGATGGCGCCGATTTCTTTGACCTTGACGCTTTGCCGACGCTATCGCTGGGGCGTGTTTTGCCGGAACAGCTGCGTCGGCTGGATGAACTGCGTCGTTGCGGCGATGTCGAGTTCGACTAGACATGTGAGTCGGCTGTCCTGGCGAGGGGCAAAGTCGTTGGCGACCACGGCAGCACAGGCCTGCTCTCAACGCCTTGTTCGTGTCGGCTCGCTATGTTTTAACGATTCTTTGTCAGCAAAACTTCCCGCCGTATGCACCTTCGCGCTGACAAAGAATGAATATCGAAGACGTCTACCGGGAGGCGATGAGCATGCATCGCCACTACGACACACTCTCGCTGACTGCGGTGACCCACAACATTTGTCACGCTCGCCGGAACTCCAGCGGTCTATTGGAGCAATTCCTGGCTACACCGGAGCGCCCCCGGTTTGGATAGTTGGCGGCCTGCTTATGTGGCTAGCTTTCAGTATTTACCAACAACTCGATGGTCACGCCGGATTTGCATTGAAGTTTGCCGAGTTTGCTGAATGCAATACGAGCGCGACACTCACCGGTGTCTCGCGCGACATGCACCACTTCGACGAGACGCAACTCACCCAGTTCGTGCGCAAGGTTCACGCTACCGTTCGGAGTAGCTAGTAATGGCGCAAGACTCGATACGGCTCGCCGGCGCGACTTCCGCCGGGGGCTCGCTCCTCGCACAGCTCAGGGCGCGCGTCCTGCTTCTGGCTGCCTTTGTCGGCTCCATGTGGCTGGTCTTTTTCCTGTCCGCTGCACTGCCGTTCCTGCATCTGAACCGGCACGGCGTAGTGCCGCGCACGCTTGGCGGGCTACAGGGCATCCCGTTTGCCCCGTGGCTGCACGCAAGCCTGGTGCACCTGATAGCCAACACGAGCGGCCTCCTAATTCTCGGCTGGCTGTGCATGTGGCCGCGCATCGACAACTTCTGGCAAGCGACCATCGGGGCGATGCTGGGCGCCGGACTGTGCGCCTGGGGGTTTGGTGCGCCCTACACGGTGCATATCGGCGCAAGCGGCCTGGTGTTCGGCTACGCCGGCTACCTGGTCGCCCGGGGCTTCTACACGCGGCACATTCTCGCAATGCTGGCGGCACTCTTCGTCGCGGGCAGCTACGGGCTGACGATGCTGTTCGGCCTGATGCCGCTCTACCCTGGTGTATCGTGGCAAAGCCATCTCGGCGGTGCGCTGGGTGGCATCCTTGCCGCGCGCGCGACGGCGCCGAGCCGTGCACGACTCTTATGACGCAGCAATCTCGGTCGCATTCACACATTGAGCGCAGCCATCTTGCTTTTCGTGCATCTAGCTCAAAATATTGCCCGTGTACCGCGCTACCAGATAACTGAACGTGAACCGCAAAATTCGCTCTCGAAAACACAGCCGCCCGGCTATGTCACCTTTACTGCGCGCGCTGACTTACAGCCACGCTTCGCTTGAGCCTGTGACGCAGGCGATGCTTCTGCGGTGCTACATTGCACTGGATGCTTTCCGACGGGGCCACGGCTCACGCGACCTGTTTTCAGCGCTTGGTCGAACCCTCCTGATTGCGGAAGAACTCGGACGGCTCGTTCATCGGGCAAGCACGGCGGGCGACATTGAATCGGCACAAGCCGCGCTCATGCGTATCAACGCCGGAGAGCACGCAGGCGGCGGGTGGCGAGTCTGCGATGCAGATTACCTGGCTTTATCCACCGCTCTTGCTGTATTCAGTGAACAACTCAACGCAGCCTCCCTCAGCGACATCGCGAAAGCTGAGGCTCGGATGCTCGCGGGTCTCCTTGGTTCGGAGCGGGCGACGCGACAGGTTAAAGAGCTGGCCTGAAGGCTTTTCATCGCCAGGCTTGCCGCCGTCGAATGCCGTCGCACCGTAGTGAGGCTTTCGGCCCGGACGAGAAGTGTCGTGCGTCATGCTCACGCGCGAGCTGGTCTTTCAGAAGGAAATGGCGGGCGCTCAACCAGAACCGGTTCACTCACAAAACGGCGCGCTATCCAATTGCTACGCCGACGTCGTGCGTCGCAAATAAAAACCGCCCCTCGGATTTTGGTCGCGAGGGGCGCTATCACGTCAGAACACTTTCGCTTACAGTGCGGCGTCCTTCAGCTTCTTCAGCGGGCGCACCTTAAGCCGCACCGAAGCGGGCTTCGCCGCGAACCACTTGTCTTCACCCGTGAACGGGTCCTTGCCGAAGCGCTTTTTCTTGGCGGGTACGTCTTGCGCGACAACCTTCAGCAGGCCGGGGAGCGTGAACTCTTTCGCGCCCTTCTTGTGAATCGATGCGAGCACCGTTTCTTCAAGCGCAGCCATCAACGCCTTTGCCGCCTTGGGTTCGACGCCTGAGCGCTCTGCCAGATGAATCGTCAGCGATGCCTTCGTGAACGAGTCCTTGATAGGTTTCAGGGGAGCAGCCGCAGCAGACTTCTTCGCAACCGGTGCAGCAGCTTTCTTGCTGGCCGGTGCTGCCGCTTTCTTCGTAACCGGAGCGGCGGCTTTCTTGCTGACCGGAGCTGCCGCTTTCTTCGTGGCCGGAGCCGCAGTTTTCTTCGTGGTGGTGGTTGCCATGAGTTCCTCGCTTCTAGTCAAAGGTTGCCCAAGACCTTTGCCTTTGCACCGTCACCGACTAACGCAAAGGTACAAATCCTCGGGTTGGGCGCCAGCGTAACAACACCGGCATGAAGACGCAACGTCTGAGGCCTTAAACCAAGGGATTTTTGGCGTAGAAGTTAATAAAACGGTGACCTGTACTCTGCTTTAGGGACATTCGGCCAGTGAAATCCTACGGACCGTGGCTTCGAGTGGGACCTTAGTGATGGCCGAACCATCGAACTGACCTGCTCTCTGGCAGTCAGACGTCACCTGCGACGCGCTTTAGCTTGACGTTTCGACACGGCTTTTTATCCTTGAAATAGCGTGGCTCTGTTTGCCCGCCCGCCAACGCGGCAGACACGATGGAGACGGAAATGACGCCGACGGACGAAATCACGGTATAAACGTTCGGGCTGTCCGGCTTCCCATGCCCGTCCCACACGGTACTGCCAGCGCCGCCTTCGATTGCTCCGGCCGCTTCGCCACCGCAATAGACGCTGGTGCGCCGGACGACCTGATGCCCGACGTGATGAAGGTTGGTGGCGTAACCGGCTGGATGCGACTCGCTGCGATGGCGCAGGCGAACGGGCTAACCGAGCGCCGCTCGACCGTACCGATAGACTGGGTCCTATCGAGGGAGGATGAGCATGTGGCAGTTAATCGCGGGGGTGCTGCTGCTGGTGTTCGTGTCGTGCGACACCCTTGCAGCGCCGGTGGCCCCGGAAGAGGACGACACTAGCATCGGTCCGGCGAAGTGCGCGGAGTTCCAGCGCGACACCGTCGCCCAAAGCCTCCGCAGCGCCCAGTTCATCGACGAGCATGTCGAGATTGTCCCGCCGCAGGAGCAGAAGTACCTGGAGACGGGGAGCGCGGCGAGCACGCTTTCGGGCGCCAGTCGACACCGTTTTCTGTTCGTGATTCACCATCCTTTGTACAACGCGTGGCGCTTGCACAATTCGCTGCGGGAACTTATCCATTCGCTCCAGTCGATTGACGAACCTTCGCCGGGCGCGAACCGTGACACGCATCGGGTAAAGAAAGCAGCTTTTGCGCTCGTCTCAGTTGCGCGAACAGGTGTTCTGTTCGAGGCTTACTCGCGCGAGGACAGAGCGCGCCCGGCGCCGGTTATGGATGACGCGACTTTCCAGGTGGCCTCAGTCTCACTGGCTGAAATGGCGCCAGCCCTCGCTTGGTTCATCAGTTGCACCGCGGATGCCATGGAAAGCCGGAAGAAGTAACGAACCCAACGAGTCGGCCGTCCGACCCGTCGCGAGCCCGGGTCCCTATCTATAAGGAAAGCGAGTACACGGCGCTGGACGACGCAGTCGCCGAGCTGCGCAAACAGCCGCTCAGAGAGGAACTCCAGGTCTGTACGACGTACGACATTCAGACCGCCTGCAGCCGCCTGATAGGCGACGAAGTCGCAGCACTGAACTGGGCGCTGCGACTGTCGCAGACCAAGGCACTTCAGCACGCTGAAGACGGGTACCGCCAGCCCCGACATTTAAACGGCCCTACCTACAGCTTCTAAAAAAGAGTCTTCTGGTTATTAAACGAGCCCCTTTTCCTGCAAAGAATAAGGAAGCGAGCTCCTTGAGGAACAAGCGGAAGGCCTCCCCAACGCCGGAAGCCTCGCTCGTTCGCCAAGGCAGTGCCGCCGGCGTAGCGCTTCCGCAGCCGGTTGCGACGCAGGCCTCTTCGCCTACGGTCGCTTCTGCTGCTTCCAGTCCGAGCGACTCCCGCAGCACGACCGGCATGAGCGCGGTCTGATGACAGTGTTGCTTGTTGCGATTGGATGCGGCGCGCTCGTCAGACGCCGAAAAAAGAATGATGGCGCGCCGAGGAACCACTAAACAATGTTCGGTTATCTATTCGGCCATCCAGCTAGAAGTAGCGCAATGCATCTTGCGCATGGCATAGTGCCGGCATCTCAACGACGGAGGTGCGAATGACGCCCCTGGAATCCTTGCAAGCAAAAATCCAAAAACTGCAGAATCAAGCAGACGCACTCATCGCGAAGAAGTCGAGTGCTGTTATCGAGAAAATTCGCGAATTGATGTCAACGCACGGCCTGACAACTGCCGACATCGATGCGGATGCTGGTGGCAAGAAACGTGGACCGAAAGCCGCAGCTAAATCTGCGGTCGTCGCCAAGCCGTCCGCAGCGAAGTATCAGGACCCGAAGACAGGCGCTACATGGTCCGGACACGGACGCGCTCCGGGTTGGATTGCGAACGCGAAAGACCGCAGCAAATTCCTGATTGAGGGTAGTGCCGATGCAGTCGTCGCTGCAGGCGTGGCAAGTGCGAAGAAGGCCAAGACTGCGGGCAAGAAAGTCTCGTCGTCAGTCAGCGCCGCTGCTGGCACGGCTCAGCCGAAAGGTCCGCAGCCGGCTAAGTATCGCGACGCGAAGTCCGGTGCGACTTGGAGCGGGCGCGGTCCGGCTCCGGCGTGGCTAGCCGGTGCGAAAGACCGGGCAAAGTTTCTGATTGCTAGCGTTAGCGGAGTTGCAGATTCTGGCGCTGCGACCAAGCCGAAAGTCGTCGTCGCGAAGAAACCCGCGATAAAGGCGGCGGTAGCGAAGAAGGCACCGGCGAAGAAACTGGTTGGCGCCAAAAAGGTGGGCACGACGACGAATGTCGCGGCTGCGCCGGAAGCTGCGGCCGCTTAATCGACTGTGTAAGCGAGCACACAGAGCTCGCTTTTTTTGCGTCGGCACGCGCGATTGGCGTGGTTTACCTCGAACGGGTCCGCAATGCGTCCAGGCGGGCGGCGCATTTTGCGTTCGAACCACCACGCTTGTAGGCCTGTGCCGCCTTTGTGCTGTCGGGGACGACGTCGCCGGGAGCACTCGTACCCCAGCGTCCCTCCCAATACAAGCCCAAGTTATACGCGGCCGACCGGTGTCCAAGCTCCAAGGCCGTGGCATACAGGTCCTTGGCCATCTCAAGGTCGGCGTCCATGCCACGACCAAGCCTCGCGCTGTCCGCAAGAGCCGCTGCCGCCATGCCGCGAAGCGGGTCGGTCGCCATATCGTCCTTCAGGACATCGCCCAGAATGACGTGTCCGCCCTCGAAATCGGCAGGCCCACCTGTCTCCGTGACAAGAGACAGTGCAAGGGCGACCCGGAGCGACGGGTGCCGGTCAGGGCCAACCCGTTCAAGAAGGCGCCGGCCGAGATAGGGTGCGCCCGGCAACGGGCTTGTGAGCAGGCCATTCGCAATGGCCGCGATTGATTCAAGTGAAAGAAATCCAACCTTGTTCGCTGACACAACGTGCCGGAAGAACTTTTCTACATCGAGTGCCGGGTCGCTCTGGCGAAGTTGTGCCCACTCACGTTCAATTTGGCCCAACCAGCTGGAATCTACAGACATCAGATTTCGCGTCCTGTGGTGAGTGATGCGCACAATGATACCTCACCGCTACTGCTGTCCGATGCCCCAAGCCGGGCGGGGCTGTGTTCGCTATAGCTCAAGTCGGTGACTGCCGCTCTGCCGGAGCAAGGTTCTCATTGATTTTTCCGTCGCGGCTCTGCTGGCGTCCACTATGCTGAGGCGCCTAACGTTTCCGCAGGGACCTTTTTCGGAACTCACCCGCATCAACTCGATGCGCAATACTCGCACATGGTGGGTCCCCACCACTGGCGAAACCGTTTCACGCTACTGGGCAGAACGTCCAAGTAATTTTCGTCGACAGTCGTCGCAATCTATTTGGAGTGGAGAGGTGACCGATTCGCAAGACGAGAAGCTGGAGAAAGCCGTCGGCTGGCTGCGAGAGGCAGACGGTCTTCTAATCACTGCGGGCGCCGGTATGGGCGTCGACTCGGGCCTTCCTGATTTTCGCGGCCGGGAAGGTTTCTGGCGCGCCTATCCCGCGCTTCGGCATCGGGGCCTTTCTTTCGAAGACATGGCAAACCCAGGAGCTTTCGCGAGGCATCCGGAGCTCGCCTGGGGCTTCTACGGACACCGCCTGAAGCTGTACCGCGAGACCGTCCCGCACGAGGGCTTCGCGATTTTGCGCCGGTGGGCGGACCGCATGGTCCATGGCGCCTTCGTGTTCACGAGCAACGTGGACGGCCAGTTCCAGAAGGCCGGGTTCTCCGAAAGCCGGGTCCACGAATGCCATGGGTCGATTCACGCACTCCAATGCCTGGAGGTCTGCACGAGCGATACATGGTCGGCAGAGGAATTTCACCCGGTCGTAAATGAGAAGACGTCCCTTCTGGAAAGGCCAATGCCTCGTTGCCCGCACTGCGGCTCTCTCGCGCGTCCAAATATCTTGATGTTCGGAGACTGGTCGTGGGTTGATGTGCCGTATGAAAAGCAACGCGAGCGCCTGGCAGCCTGGATTTCATCGGTATCGAAGCTGGTGGTCGTTGAACTTGGTGCGGGAAAGGCACTGCCGACTGTACGACGGTTCAGCGAAAGAAACGCGCAGAACCGGCTCATCCGGATTAATCCTCGTGAGGCAAGCGCCGACCCGACGCACGGTGTTGGATTTGAGGGCGGAGCCGCCGAGACACTCAAGCTGCTCGACGCCCAGGTGTGAGTTGCGCACAAAGAGCATCCACCTGCGGCATGCATAGTGCGGCGTGAGGTATAGCTTACCGCCCGCGCCGACGTGTGGGTTTGTGGCGGCGCAAATCTTTGGTCTTGACCGAATCCTGTGCGATTTCGTGCGTGGCTGTCGTGACTTGTCCGAAAAGTGTGTAATTCACCCGCAAATCTGTCCGAAAACTGTGTGTTTCCGAGCCACGTCCGGCTGCCGCTATCCCGCCACAGCAGCGTCAATTTCAAGAAGGACGAGAATCCTTTTGTCCAGCCTCGGAGCGTGCCCGCAACGTCTCGTATAACTGCCCTGGTCCAAGCAGGATGTCCATTAACCCCTCACGCACCCGTTCAGAACCAAGTGCCTGCGTACTCATCGCGCTATGGGCGTCGAGCGCATCCAATGATGGCATCCATCACCGCGACCTTCAGGTCGGGCGAATTGGCAAACTGCGCCTTGCTGTTGCTCGCCGCATGCTGCAACATCCTCGGGTTCTAGAGCAGCTTGCCCTTGATGGCGCCGTTGACGTATACAAGCTGGTCGTCATCGGACAGTTCGCCCTCAAACAGGCCGTTGACCTTCTGGATAATTTCGTTCAGAAGCGCCTGCTGCCTTTCCTGCACCGAACCACTGCCTACCGCGTCCATCGGCGCGAGCTTATCGGCGTCGCCCTGATTCAGATTCAGTGCCTGCCGGCCTGTATTCTTCAGCGTGTGATGGGTCAGCACCACCTTCGACAAGTCGACCGTATCGCGCTCGAGGCCGAATTCCAGCAGCGGGAGGAGTCGCTTGTAGAAGATAAAGCGCTTCTCGATACCGGTATTGCCGTAGTTGAAAATCTGCGACAGGAAGGCGTAGAGGCGCACGAACGCGCCTATGTCATTCCTGAAAAGCACCAGCGCATCAAGCGTGTCTCTCGCGGCCTGCGCAGCCTTGTCGTCGTGCTGCGCTTCGGCTGCGGCCAATACCTGCTGGGCGGCCTTATAGCGGTTGAGCAGGCGGTCAGCCACGGGCGCGATGGCGGTGCTCAGCTGCGCCTGGGTCCCCTTCGGGTCCAGCTCGACCGATGCCACCCGGTCCACCTCGAAATCATCGTAGTGCCCGCTTGCGTCAAGCTTGGCACGCAGGTCGTAGACATGATGCGGGTCGGTGGTGGCCTCGAGCTCGGCGGTTTCATCATAGGTCTTGAACGCCTTGAGAATCTCGCCGGCGTCGTTGACGAAGTCGAGAATGTAGGTGGTGTCGTTCGCCAAAGCCCTCAAGACTGCCTAGTCTATAGGTTTTTGTTGCACGCATTTGGTGCGTGACTCGATTTCCGAAACGCAATTTTGTTCTCCAAGAGGTGCATGGTTACCGCTCGTGCTGACCTGAACCTTCAGAATTTTGATTGTGAGGCGCTTACAGAATAAGTGGCACGATTCCTGCTTTTCCTGTGCATAGGTCGGCCGCTATGGCTCGGCAGCACAGCAACTGCCGTGACTAGCCCGACCGCCGAGCGCTCGAATTTGAGTGCGAATAGAAAGAAGGTGCGCAGCGCGGGGCAGCGCATTGTAGTTCGCTTAGCAAAGGCAAGACATGAACGTGTTCGACGATTTGACAGACAACGAGTGGGCGCTGGTTGAGGCTTTGTTCGATGCTCAGCCCGCAACCACTGAACGACGCGGCCGGCCTCGCGCGGAAGCTCGCGCGGTTGCCAATGGCGTGTTGTGGGTTCTGGCGTCGGGAGAAGGTTGGACCAGGCTGCCGGGCCGCTATCCGTCGCCGCCGACCTGCCGCCGCCGCTTTGAAGAGTGGCAAGCCGACGGCACGCTTGCCGAAATAGTCAAACGGCTCGGTACGAGCGGTCGCAAAATTTCGCTGCGTGGCCGAATTGGCGCAACGGCTGCAAAGCCACCGGCACCGCCGCGCCCCGAGCGCATCCGCGGCGCGTTCTGGACCAATCCGGAATCCTGGCGTGTGCCGGCGGCAATGGCCTGACCGAGCTGTCGCCAACCCTATCGACGACCGCCCGGAAGGTGCTGCACCACGCACCATGGTCTATGCACTCCGTCGACCGGTTTGCAGATGTCCGATACGGCAGTCGAGAATGCGGGCCGCCTGCATTGGTGCTTCTGCACCAAGCGTCAAGTCTCGCCCGTCATCGCATCTACCGGGCGCACCACGGAAAATGTTTGACTGCCCTAAAGACGACAGCCCTTTCTCGCGCATCTGTTTGAGGACGTCGAAGGAGCCCGACAGTTTTCCCGCCTGGCGCTCAGCGCCGGCGTTGTCATCGTCATCAGCGTTAGCGTTAGCGTCGCAACGATGGGGCGCAGGCGGCAGAAGCGGCCTGGTCGGGGTTACAGACGGAGCGCTTTATGCCGGGCGACTCGGGCGGAAGCGAACCTCTTTAACCAGGGCCAATGACGAAACGCCTTCATCAGCGCATTCGATGAGGGAATGCACTTACGCGCAGCGCACGTGCATTACGCGCGCGAGGTTCTCGCGCGACTCTCTTCCGCATTGGCAAGCGACCGTGGCGCCGGCTCCCCTGTGTTTGGCATCACCCGTAGAGATTGCGCGCTTGAATAGCAGCTGGCGGCCAGACAGGGACTCCAGGACGGCAGCGTTTGGGGTGACCGCTTGACACCGAAAGGCCCTTGATTCGGGGCGTAGTAATCTGATGTGAAGTTGAGGATGAGATGCTTGCAATGAAAGGACGTCCCGGGTTTTTTGCCGAAGGACGGCTGCTGACCTTCACCCTGATGTCACAAGGTCGGGACATCGCGTGCGCGGTAACTCGCGATGCGCTGGAGCGACATCTCCTATTGCGGCGGGAGTCGGATGACACGACTTTGGTCGCAGCCTTCGAGCGCGGACTCAGACGAATACTGGAGGTAGCGGACAGAAAGAGTCGGGCATTGCGGGGCGCTCGCGTTCTGGTGACAGCCGCGGACCTGGGTGCAACCTAAAAAAGGTAAGCGGCCTGAGCGACGCTTCGTCGGGAGGCGTATCCACTTCAAACGTGACGTCCACCTTTTCGAACTTCGGCTCGAGCCCTTCAAGGCGCAACCGGAATCCTTCGATGTAGACGACCTCATTCAGCCCCTTGAGCGCTTGTGTCACCTTCACTTTGTCTCCGCCGTATTCCTCCGGCGATGCGAGCCGTTTCAGGATGGCTGCTAGCTCCTCTCTTGAACATTGCTTCAGGCAGTCCAGCACCCACCAAACTCGCGTACTACCGTCGTGGACAAACCGCGGCAAGCCAGCTCTGGCGAAGAACGCCGTAAGCTGCGACGACGTTCGATATTGAGGATAGTCGTCACCGTTGCCACAAATGAAATTCGCGACTTTCTCCAGGGTGTTTTCATCCATTTTTTTTTGCACCTACGTTTGGTCAATCCGCAGGCGTCTGGTCGATTTGTCGCTGAAAGCATACATCATCTACTGCTCCAGATTAACGAAGTCGGTAGTCACGTCCTCGCACAGAGAACGGCGCGACGGTGCTCGCGCCGCGCCTGTTGAGCAGATAGTCGATGAAGATTTTCCCCACCCGATTGCGGAGGCCGGAGACAGCCGAAAAACGCTCCGGTACGACCCGCGACATGTGCTGCACGACCGCCTGCGAAAATGCTTTGACCTCGTTGCAGCCCTGCCGGCGCGTCAGCGGCACGACAGAATGGAATCCCTCGCCGCCGCTGGTCTTCGGAAAGGAGCCAGATTGAATGCTGGGTCGGTACGTGTCGTTGGTGGGCCAGGGAAGCTGTCTCGCCGTGCATCGTCGTACATGACTGAGGCCTTGTATGGCGCGCCGCTGTATGCAACGCAAAGCACAAGCTGACGTTGCACGCGTTGCCGGGACCAAGCCTTGCTGCGCCTCCGATTCCTGCCCTGTGGCGTGTCGTTCGGGTTCCTTCAAGTGGCTCCACGGACCACTCGCCACGTTACCCACATGGAGGTTGCAATGAGCAGTCTTTCCGGCGAACAGGCGGTTGCTTCGCAGAGAGCCAGCTTCGAAACCCTGTCCGATGCCTGGACCCAGGCATTCGGCTGCATCGAAAAGCTGACCGAGCTGAACCTGCGGGCGGCTAAATCGACGCTCTCCGAAAATCAGGCAGTCATCAGCACGGCGTTGTCAACCAAAGACCCGCTGGAGCTGTTCGCATTGCAGGCAAAGCGGGCGCAAGCCGTCATGGAAGAAGCACAGTCGTACTGGCGGCATTTGTACAACATCATGTTCAACGCCCAGGCCGAACTGGCCAGGAGCGCTGAGGCGCAATTCAAGCGGCAACAGCGGAATACCCAAGCGCTTGTCGACACGGTCGCAAACAATGCACCGGCGGGAAGCGAAGCCGCTGTGAGTGCGTTGCAATCAGCTGTTACGGCGGCCAGTGAGGCGACGAGCGCAACGACTGAAACCAGCAAGAAGGCCGCCGAAGAAGGACGCGAAATTGCCGGAAACAACGGTGAGGCAGCAGCTTCCGCCTCAAACAGGGCGACCAGACAGGCCGTTGAACAAGCCAAAGCTGCCACAAAAAAATAGGTATTGGTTGACATGTAAATGCTGGAAACGGTTTGACTCTCGTGCCTTCAACCTCGCTATTACATCGGAATAGTCGCGACGAGCGGCGCAGGCACCTCGTTTGGGTGTGAGGGTCCCGAGCCCGTTGGCGGCTTCAGTCGAACGGTATGCGAGTGGATGCAAGCGCATCGTGAGCGCCCCTTGGCAAGGCAATGCGCAGGCGTCAGTTGACGGATGCCTGTCGCCCAGGCGTGTGGCTTTGGAATGCTTGAGCCGTATGCATGGAAACTTGCACGTGCGGTTCTGGGGAGGCCGTAGCGGCGACGCTGCGACCTTGCAGGCCGTGGTATCCACGTTGGACTGAGGTGACTTCGTGCGCCAGCTTTCGGAAGTCTTCAAGAAAGGTGGCGCTGCGCTCGCAGCGGGCGGCAAACCTGGGCTGTCTCCGCCCGGCGCCGACGGCATATGACGAACGAGGCGTTGGCGCCATTCCACCAACTAGACAGTGAACCTCCCGGACTTGCTGACCTTGATTTCAGGGCGTTTCTGTGGCTGGGTATCACCGGTTCCCGGCGCGCTACGCCGCCGGTACCGCGCGACGACATGCCTTCTCGCCGCCTTGGGTGCCATTGCTATTTATTCCGGCTCTCGTCCTCGTCAACTTCTTCGCCATCCTCCGACTCAATCTGCGTGGTTCGGCCCGTTTGTTCCGACCGAGCGATGTCACGATGGCATCCGGTATCTTCGGCATTGATAGTCTGAGCTTGTCAGACCGATTACTCATCGATGCGCCGTTGCATGAGGCTGGTGGAAGCTAACGAGAGGCGATTGAGGCACGCGTCGCTAGCCTTAACTTCCGCGCCGCGACCGGTGCTTGCCCGTGTGTTTCTTCCAGATGTTGTTCGAACAGAGCCTTTAACTCTGGACTCGTAGCGGCACGCGCCAGTTTAGGGAGCGCTTTCGTCGACTGCATTTCGGCGCTGTAGACGTAAGACAGCGAGTGGATGAGCAGGTCTTTCACAGTCCCTGCGGTCATGTGCGCTCACAAGAGGGTAGAAAAGGGAGTAGAAAGTGCGGGTGCGACAGACACCGCCCCCATAAACACCGCAATTGAAGCGGCCGAATAGTCGACGCTACTAACGCGCAACGCCTAGTCCCGACAGCCGTGCAGGCGCACAAGAATATTTCGAGCCCAAGCTTCTTCCGGGAACGCACCGTGCGGGAGAAGGAGGCAGTCTCGCTCCCATGCGCGGTGCCTTCGCCGCTCCTCGCCAGCGTTCTGAGACCTCAGTTGTGAGAGCGGTACGTGCTCCTTTCAAAGCCCGGCAAGAACGGAACATCGTCGATAACGCTCGGGCAACGGGATTCGGAAGTTGCGAGAGCGGCGGCATTGTCTACCCGTCGTCTTCCCTATATGGAGCAAAATGCGGTACTCCTCGATGGAGGCAGGAATGGCTTTCCATTGGCGGCATATCGAAGTGACCAGTCACGGCGATTGGGCCTTACTGTGACTGTGCAGTCGAAGCAGTTCGAGCAGGCGCGGGGCCGCGACTGGCTTTCTGAGAAATGCCGCCACCTGCAGGTGGGCCGGTGGTGTCGCCACCGCTGAGTTTAAAAGGACAGGAATAGTTGCGAAGTCCGGCTCGGCCGCGAGTGCACCTATGAGGGTGGGCCCGTCCATCACCGGCATCATGAAATCCGAAACCACGATGTCAGGGCGCCTTCGGCGTGCTGCCTGCAGTGCCTCATCCCCGTTCAACGCAGTCATTACCTCGTAACCTTCTCCGCAAATCAACGTTTCAAGCGCCTGAAGCAGGCTCATGTCGTCATCGACCAGTAACACCATCACCATGACCCGCCCCCGAAGCGGTGGTCTTTCACTTCGTCTGTTTGCCGGCAACAGCTATTCCGCTGCTCGCACGCGTTGAAAGCAGTCCGTTGGACGGGAGCGTTCTCGCGGCAGCTGACGCCGCCGACAGCACAGTCTGCGCTTCCGTCTTCATCAGGTGCGCATGCTTGCCCGGTGGGAGCAGCCTGACTCGCGCGCCTTACCGCGACAAGCGATGGCCGACATTCCGACGCTGACTTTCCGGCTGCGAGCATTTTTTGTTCAAACGCCCCTAGCAGAAACTCTGGGACCGCGTCGCTTAGCGCCTGCGACAGACGGTCGAGCGTCTGTTTTCTTCCGTCGTCGAGAGCGGCTGTCAACAGCGCCGCGAGTTCCTCCGTCAGTGCGATGGCAATGGGCGCGAGCTGTGTTTTGAGGTCTTCGCGTAGAGTCGGAATTCCCGATGGGGTGATGCTCCTCAATGCAGACTTGCGCTTTGCGGCCATTGGTGGCTCACCAAGGTCTTTCGGTAGCGTGCATCCGCGCGGTGCGTCAGTGCCGGAAGCCGTTGAAATGTCAACGACCTGCACAACAGAGTTTCACGGTACGTGGCTAGAGGTCGAATAATCCCTGACTTGCGGCTACTGGATGCATATTGCGGAGAGGTCGACGGTACGGCGATAGATGTTCCTGTCAAGCCACGGCACGAACGTGTACTCCGCATACGCGTTACTGCCGATATATATCCAGTTGTGCAAAACAGCTGACACGATGAATCCTTGAAGACGTTAAAAAAACGAACGGGTCGGGCCACCCCAAAAGGCGATGTTGTGGTCGGGCCGAACCGCGAGCTTTGCACTGTCATAACGGCAACGCTGTCTCGATGAGAGAAGAGTAGGTTTTGCCGAACGGAAAATCTACTATGCGGTCGGATATGTCGATACCGCGTTGGCGTTACCTGGTTATACGGGCGTATAACTTCGCTTAGGAGTTTTAACGAGCGGTGCCGAACCGTGCATAGTCCAGTCCCGCCTTGACCCTGAAGGCGATGTTGTCGCCGCGGTTAAGGACTCGGGGTCTGGTATTCGCGAGGAAAAGCTTCCGCGACCTTCGAACCGTTCTTCACGACTTGCATTTCCGGCAGGGTGATGGGTCTGTGATTTCCAGTTCAATTCATGCAGCCCATGGTGGGCAAATCTGGGCCCCCAGTTGTTCTTAAGGCGGCGCAACATTCTCATTCAGCCTTTCGCCCGCCCTGACACAGGAGGTGGATGCGAAGGCGGATGTAAGCGCTGCGCGCGGTTTGCGTCTAGAAGGATGCGAAGCGCCACAACGGCTCACATTGATACTGCGTATCTGTTGGGAGCTGTCCGTAGGAGCATCGCATGTGGCCAGCATGCTGTATCCGGTGTCGGCAGGCATGTATCGAGGAGCTCAAGGAAAATTTTCTGGCAAGACATGGAAGCACCGACCTAAAACGTTTTCTCCTGGCAATTAGCAGTAAAACTCGATGCACGTGCAAACAGTGAGGGCGCCGTTGCGGTTCGACATTACGCAAAGTATGGAGCAGCTCCAGAAGCTCCCGTCTGCTCTGCACTCGCGCTCGCGACAAGAGGACACTGCGTACAGCATCACGCTAATCGCGGCCGCCGCAATTTCATCTACCTGGACCCTGCTTCTGCGGCGAAAGGTCAGAAAGCTTTTCGCCCCGTGCCTGTGACGCCTCCCGGATGGATGCGGCAATTTCCGCACCGAATAAGAAAACGACGGCAGAGAAATATAGCCACATCATCAGCACGGCAAGAGAGCCTGCCGCACCGAACGAGTTTGCGGTGCCGGCATGGGCGAGATAAAACGCGAAGAGATGCCTCCCAGCCGTAAAAAGCACCGATGCAGTCACACCGCCGATAAGCGCATGACGAAAATGCACCTTTGCATCCGGCAGCCACTTGATAAGGGCAGCAAACCCAATCGCGAGTATCACCAGCCCGAAGACTGATTCACCTACCGCCGCGAGCACAACCAAACTGGAGTCACCAAAAATCGCATGGCCGGCAAACTGTATGGCCGCGTCCAAGACAAGGGACACGACCAGCAGGAAACCCAGTCCCATGACCATCCCGAAGGAAATCAGACGCGCGCGCAGCAGGAGCGCTAGTCCGGCGATACCTTTAGGCGACTCTGCGCCAAACACGACATCCAGAGCGGTGTTGAGCGACGAAAACGTCGCCGAAGCACCGACAGCCACAAGGACAATAGACAGTGCAGCGGCGATGCCACTTCCGCTTGCCCTATGTGCGTGTTCGACGAGAGATTGCATTGCGCTCGCAGCATCGTTGCCAAGAACGCCCTTGACCTGGTCAAAGAGCCGCCCTTTGGCTGCGTCCGGCCCGAAGAACCATCCGGCGACGGCAAGTACGATGAGGAGGGTTGGGGCAAGCGAAAAGGCGGAAAAGAAGCCGATGCTCGCGGCCATCATTGACGAACGGTCATCCAAGAATTTGCTGATGGCGGTCCGCGCGATGGCCATCACGGTTAGCTTGCGCTGGACGGCTTGATTTTTTACCTGACGCAACATACGGGAACCTCACGCGCTAAACTGCCGGGAAGCCTGAAAAAGAGAGCCTGGCTAACTGGCTGCTCCGGCTCGCGCAGCCAGTCAGCGGTTTGTGCATATCACTCTCTCTATCGCGCTAGCAGCATCCCGATAATGATGCCGCCGAGCGCTGCAAAGGCAATGGACATCCATGGACTCTCGTGCGCAAATTCGTCGGTCGAGGCGGAGACGGTCCGGTATCCGCTTGACACGGCTGCTTGCGCGCTGGTGAACGCACTCTTGGCCACCTCGAGCGCGGGTTTGGAGATGTCGGCCGCAGTTCCAGACTCTGTACCCCCGAAGCGCGCTGCCGGGGCTGAAGTACCGGCGACACGTGGTTGCGCGAGCGCGACTGGCCGGTCCAGCGGCTCAGCCTCCGTGCGCGCGGTTGGAGACGGCGCATTACCAATGCGCCGAGCTTGATGTGTCCGCTGCGACGTCTCGCGGCGGTGCGAATTCGTTCGGCGTGTTTGGGTTGCTTCCATTTGCGCTCATGACGGTCTCCCTTTGTTGCCTGTCAAAAGCCTCGGGCGAACGCTGCCCACTTCGGCCAGCGGTCCAGGTGTCGAACACGACTGGCGCGTCATGTGCCCCGTAGACCGCTGCGGCAGTTTCCGGGGCGTCGACACATGTTCTCGCCTGTATGCGATTACCGCGGATTAAGCTCGTCCTCGTCGGCTTCTTCGCCGTCCTCTGACTCAATCCGGGTTGTGCCACCCGTCGAGGGCGGGTCACTGGCGGGGAAGCTGTCTTCGACCGCCTTGTCAACATCCTCCTCGGACTTTTCACTTGCGGGGTTCTCCTGCTTCGGGCTGGTGGCCATATGAGTCTCCGGCTGGGTGGAATGATTTGATACAGCAAGGTGTATTCCGCGAATCAGGATGACCGCAATTTTCTCGACAGTTTTCGTCTGAGGTCTGCTTGTCTGGACGAGCACATGGTGCGAGCGTACATCGGCAAATCAGGAAGAAGAGGACGAGCGGTATGACCAGATGAAGCTGGTCATGGAGTAAGCCGCCACGGGCGGCTCACGGTTGTATGGGCGCCTTTGAGGCGCTCACAATCTCAAGCGACCGGCTTTGCCGGTGGTATTTGACTACCGCGCCCATCGCGGGCGGAGTGGCGACGATTTACGCCGCCACTGATGAGTACCCTCACTCTTTCGGCTCTGCCTCTTCGTATCCCGAACCCAGGTCGGCACCGGTGGTTGGGTCAGAACTTGTGTCCGAAGCTGTCCGTGCAGCCATCGCGCTCAGCACTTTCGCGTCCGCGCCGGAGATGTTGACGGAAGCCAACCCATCGCCCCCATCGACGGCAGGTTCGGGCGTCTCAACAAATTCCCAACCGGGGCCGTCGTTCCAGGGACCGCGTGGCGCATCATCGCCCTGCGACAGGTTGTAATAGACGTTCGTAAATTCGGGCACGCCAGGACGCTTGCCTTGCGGGAAGTTTGGTTGAATTGAATGCAGGGCTTTCTCGAAGGACTTCTGGTGAGCAATCTCCCGCGTCATCAGGAAGCCAAGCGCTTCGGAAATGCTCGGGTCGTCGGTCACGTTCATCAGTCGCTCGTAGACAATCTTTGCGCGCGCCTCCGCCGCTATATTTGAACGCAGGTCTGCCGTCGGCTCACCGATAGTGTCGATGTACGCCGCGCTCCACGGAACCCCGGCTGAATTCGTAAGCGCCGGGCCGCCTCCGTACAGCAGCGCTGTCGTGTGCGAATCATTTCCTCCGCCTGTGAGCGAACGGTAGAGTTCGGCCTCCGACTCCACAGCTTCTGCGAGTTGTCCCTTCGCGCCTTTATTGAGCATTGCCACGATAGAGCCGATGATTTCCAGGTGGCTCAGCTCCTCGGTTGCAATGTCAAACAGCAAATCCTTCCGACCGGGGTCATCCTCTCCGACCGCCTGTGTGAAGTATCTGCAGGCTGCCGCCAGCTCACCTTGGGGTCCGCCGAATTGTTCCAGCAGGAGGTTGGCGAGGCCGGAATTCGGCGCTGAGACGCGGACCGTATATTGAAGCCGCTTGTTGTGCACAAACATGTCATTTCTCCATAGGACGCTGGGTAACGGACTACCGGATGGCCGGACCTGCCGTCACAGCGATGCGCACGTTACTCCGGCTGGTTATGTGACTCCCGGACAGCGACATGCTGCAATCCTGAATGCCGCACCCTGCTGGGCGCCCGGGTCTCAGAACTGGGTTGCTCTGGCGAATGTGCAGCGAGGCTACACGGTGGAAAGAACATTGCGCTGAACACGGCGCATGCAGCGTTCCTGACCGGTGAAGTGCGGCAATCGCGCCGAGTCTTCGTCACACGGCGTTCGAATTCCCACGCGGTGCAACCCTCCTGGCCCTGGTAGGGACACGTCTCTACCGCCGCTCATCGCGAAGACATTCAGGCGCTCGTGCGGCGATTGTTGCAACGAGAAGTTTGCAAGACGGCGAGCGCCCGAGACGTCTGGGAATTGTCTCGCCGCACGCTAGGCGCGGGTGTTCCGTCGGGTCAGGCACGTTGCCGAGCGGGAATGGTGATTGCGCCGGTGCGCTCACACCGCGCTTTCTTGCAGAGGCGGTTCCCAACCGACAAAGGAGTAGACATGCCTACGAAGACGTTGAAGGATTTGTTCATTCATTCGCTGTCCGACATTTACAGTGCCGAAAAGCAGATGACAAAGTCGCTTCCCAGGATGGCACGTGCAGCGACGAACCCGGGACTTCGCTCGGCCTTCGAGACGCACCTGGAAGAAACGCAAGGCCAGATTGAAAGAATTGACCAGGTAGTGGAAGCCAGCGGAATCAAACTCAAGCGTATCAAGTGCGTCGCAATGGAAGGTCTGGTCGAAGAAGGCCAGGAGCAGATTGACGAAATCGAGAAAGGCCCGGTACTTGATACTGCTCTCATCGCAGCGGCGCAGAAAGTCGAGCACTACGAAATTGCAGCATACGGCTCGTTGATAGCACTGGCCAAACAGCTTGGGGAAAATGCTGCTGTCACACTTCTCGGCGAAACCCTGAAAGAGGAAAGGGCGACGGACGACAAGCTTTCTCTGCTTGCCGAAGAGAAGGTGGCGGCAGAGGCCCTGGGGAAGTAGGCCGCCCGACGCTTGCCAGCGGCGGGCGGGCGCCGCTGGCACTCCGGGTCGGGGACCAAGCTACTCAAAAAAACAAGTGACGCGGATGCATTCTGCCGACACCGCCGACGGTGTTAGCGATAACCGGAAATCAGCGATTTGCGACACGTGCCACTGCAACCGGCGCGTCGTTGCCGGTCCGCCAGTGTCGCGACACCGAAGGCCAATTTGACCGCCGCCTGTGACGATTATCGGGCGCGCTATTTTTTTTGGAAGACACACCACTTGCGCAGCCTTGAGCCACTTAACCAAGAGAATGGAGGTTCAAATGGACGAGTCTCATCAAACCACCAACCCCGGCTCCGCCGGTTTATCTCAACCGGGCAATAGCTCGACACCGAAGTCCGACGACAATGACCAAGAACAGCAAACGGTGCCCGGGCTCTGGCCGACCTGAAGGACAAGATTGCTGGTGCACCGCAGGTGGTCAAGACGAAGTACCGTGTCGTCTCTGAATCGACCGACGCTTACGTTCATGAAGCTCCGTGGAAAGCGGTCACGGTGGCACTCATCGGCGGACTCATCATCGGAATGCTTGCTCGCCGCTAACGCCGGATTTAACTCTATAGGAAAAGAAACATGGACCCGGTCTCGCATGGAATCATTTTCTGGCTGATTATCGGCGGCATCGCTGGCGCCTTGGCGGTCGCATCGTCGACGGCGGCGGCTTCGGCATCGTGGTCGACATCATCGTGGGGATTGTCGGAGCATTCATAGGAGGTTGGCTTGGTGGGGCGCTGGGTCTGCACTTGGGAAGCGGCATAAGCGGCTCACTGATTACGGCGCTGATTGGCGCGGTCATCCTGCTCGCTGTCCTGCGACTTGTCGGCCGAGGTCGGGCGCGGCAACTCTAAAGCTTTCAATATTTTATACGCTGAGCGTACCGCTACTGACGGCAAGTAGGTGGAACCCGGGTCAGTCGGGTAGCCGACCGAGCACTGACAAAGAGCGAAGAAGATGCGGCGGACCGCAGCTTCATCGCCGACTCAACCGAAGCGCGTTACGTTTCAGTTTCGGAACGCCCTGGTGTCGGTCCTGGCCCTTCCCGCCCCGCGCCCGGGATGTGCCGTCAGCCTACGGGAGAACTGGTGGTAACCATCGGCTGAGGCTACGCTCGACGAAAAGACTTTCCGACCTAAAGTAGTGCGCCGGATGGCCGAGCTCACCACACAATGCGCGCGCCTGGTCGCTGGAGCTAAGCACCTACGCCACCGCGGTAAGTCGCGGTGACGTAGGCTCTCGAGCGACAGACTGGCTGTCCGCATGGCGCGGCTTGCCCATTGGTGTTTTTCAGTGCTCACTCGGCCTGATGGTAGGGTCGCTTTCCACCACTTCTTGGGTCGCGGACCAGTACGGCTGCCGGTTGTAGTAGCTGTACGTTGACTCTCCCCATTTAGCGTCTGCCATGGCGGGCCAGTGGTCCTTGTCGAAGCCCGGGTCGTCCTTGAGGCGCTGGGCCGTGATGTCGACGAAGAAACACTTCTGGTCCGTATCGAGCGTCAGCGCACTCCATGGGATGGCATGCAGGTTAGACCCCATCCCAAGGAACCCGCCTTCAGACAGCACTGCATAGGCGATGCGTCCGTTGCGGACATCAAGCATGATGTCTGAAATCTTTCCCACGTGTTCGCCGTCTGAAGACATCACCTTGGTCCCGTCGAGCGTCGCGGCAGCCATGACGTCTGGTCCCGGCCCGTCGCCGATACCACCGCCGACGATGTCGGCTCCCCCTTGAGGGCCACGTTGCGGGTTAATTGAGCCCATCATTCACCTCCTTAACAAATGGTGCTCCTGGGACGCGCAAGCCGCGTGCCCACGCTGGCGGGACGAAAACATGACTTCGGCAGGCCAGACCAGGCGGGCGGAGGCGTGGCATGTGCGCCTTGAAATCAGGTATAAATTTACGCGGGTGGCACAGGCAAAGCGACAATCATCATTAGGTGGAAACGGAGGTTCTGATGTGCTATTCGGCTCAGATTCTGGCGGACTACCGGCGGTTCGTAAAAATGTTCGGCGCTGTCATCAGCGTTCGGGAGTTTGCTCAGCTCGCCGTCAGCATGAACATGTTGCGGATGCAACGAAATGCGACAGAAGTCTCCATGTGCCGATACCCCTGATTGTCGGCCGTCAATCCGCTGTGATAAAACCGAAATGGCTCGAGTCAGCCTTCCAGCTGACCGGCATCCAACACAACACGTCTTTTTGAAAGGTTCAGCAAAATGGCAACAGGTACAGTCAAGTGGTTCAACGACGCGAAGGGGTTCGGATTCATTACGCCAGATGATGGCGGAGAAGACCTGTTCGCACATTTCTCTGAAGTCCAGGGAAGCGGCTTCAAATCGCTGCAAGAGAACCAGAAGGTGAGCTTCGAAGTGAAACAAGGCCCGAAGGGCAAGCAAGCATCGAACATTCAGCCGCTGTAGGCGAGGGTAGTCGAATGGTTTGAACCGGATGGCCCGCTCATGCGGGCCATCTGGTTTTCAACAGCATCTGCCGCTTCCGGGCATCGATAACAGACATCGCAAGATGTCACCGCCTGGCGGCCAGGCGCTAACGTGCACGAACTTTCTGGAACGGTCGTTGCGCCGTCGTGTCTTATTCCTACAGCGGCGCACAGAGGAGGCAGCCATGCGGACCCACTCGCGTTGCCCGTATCGCGGATACGGCATTCTGGTGCAGATAGCGGAAGTCCTTCACGTGCTCGAGCCTTACGAGCGTGCTGTCGCCACAATGCGCCCTTACCTCTCGAGCACGGCGACCCGGGGGCGCCAACGCCTCTTCAGCGAGCTCCTTCTCCCACGTCGAACTTCTCGCCAACCACGCTTTCCTGAGCCCGCATGTTGCACGCCGGCGTTGGGCCGCACGTTGTTTTTCCGTCCAACGCATGAAAGGGCCGGCAATTTCCTGATGGCTTACAACACCGTGAAGTCGGTGGCCCGTTTTTTCATCCAGCCTGAAATATCTACCAGAATCCCCTTCCGGTTTGACTTGAAAGAGCTGTCCCCCCTTTGACCATCAATTTGTAGAAGTCGAAGAGTGTTCCGTCGTTAAGCCACATCGTTGCCTTATCGTCCATGTCGTAAAGGAGCTTCAGCGTGGTTCGCCACACTTTGAACGATACCGCGTCAGCAGTCGCTAGCGTTTCCAAAATCTTCAGGTGATTGAGTGAGGACTCGACGCAGAGTGTCTGTAACGGAGCGAGCACGGCCTTTGCAGCCTCGTCGGGCAGCTCCGGGACACTTTCAAGCGTTCTAAGGGCTGCTTGCCGAGAATCAAGGCGGCGAAGCCAACGTGCGTGTTCGGGCCACTTTATCGACAATGCCGTCCAATGGGCCAACTCTTCCGCGAAGACGGAAAGGGTTCTAGGCTCTGATTTATCGATGGAGCGTTCGTGCCATAAGTACCAGTGGAACCTTAGCAAATTCGTAAAGCGTTTGAGCTCTCGGGGGTTGCCCTGAAAGAGGTAGGAGAGACTCTCTGAGAGTTGGACGAATTCTCGGACATCCCTGATGTCACGCTGGCGAGGTTGCCCCTCCTGCTGCTCCTCCTCATTGGAAGAAATGCCTGTTTGGTCTTCGTCCGGCCTTCCCCACAGCCTATGCAGAAGTGACTTTTCCCTGCCACCTACGAGGGGCGGGACAATGAAAGGAAGTTGCACAAATTTATCCATGAAGCGCCAACCGATTGGAATCCGAGCGTCGTTCGGAGCGTTAGCAGTCAAGTCCTTATGCGCCACTTGAAGTGCGGCTGCGACCATCTCTGCATCCATTCCAACGACGAAATAGCAATCGGGAAAGTCACCGGCAATAATGAGATTGACGGCCTCGAGGACTGCGGCAACCTTAGTGGGTGAGCAGCGGTCCAGGTCATCAATGAAGATAACTAGGCCCTCGTTCTCCGGCAGTGCACGAAACACCCGCCGCAGGTCGCTTTCAGCTTGGTGCACAAAGCCTAGCTCAGTATCGTACGAGGGCGCGCGAACAATGCTCTTGAACATTTCCCCTGCTGCTTCTTTCTTGAATTCAAAGGTTGCAGCAATCCACTTTGAGATGACACCCAGTACGACCGCGAGCAGCGAGGATGCGCCAAGAGTTGTAGGGGGTGCGCTGCTCAACCCATAATGCAAGCCGGCTGCGGAACTCGTGAACACAACGGCAGCTGCCAGGATGGACCCGCCTAGGCCTGCGCTGGAGAGCAGGGCCCTGTTAATGAACAGCTCGTGGAGCGATTGGCGGATACGGGCGCTGTCGACCCTGCTCAGGTTCAGCCGCAACCAGAATAATTCTCGTTTCCAGCGAGGCAGCCGAGTTGGAACCTGCTGAAGTATGGCATCGACCAAACCTGCCCAGACCTGATTGGTGCTCTCATATTTCCACGCATTAAACCAGACAGTCGTCCTTCCGCGTGTTCCGTCACCCCGGGCGTCAATTTCCGGCAGCTCGGGCTCGCTCTTTCCGGTTAACTGGCCCTCCAGCTCGAACTCGAGGTCCTTCACAGAAAGTTTTCTGTTCAGGTGCTCGTCGGCCGGCTCTCGATTGCGTTTATCTTTCGGGTCCAGCTCGTCTTCAATCATGAGCATCATGGAGGTTTTTCCGCCTCCCCACGGGGCCTGGATACTAATTGTGAGCGGAGGTTTGGATTCGTCATCGAGAAGAAACTGTGCGATGGCCTTCGCATATACGCGAAAACCCAGAAGGTCGACGTCGGTTGGCCTGTCGGTCGAGAGACGCGGTGTCACCTGCGCCGGGTCCCGCGTGTCCAAGGCGGTGTCATCTTTCCCGGGACCGGTGGACTCGGCCGCCGAGTCTTCCGATTCTCCAGCAAGGCCCGTAGTCAGGCTCTCCCCGGAGCGTCTCTTTCTGGAGAGCGGTCTGTCGGACCGTGTCGCTGCGGACGCCCCCTCCTCGGCGCTGTCGCGTTTCACGTTCCCGTCGAACTGCCGGACTCGGAAACTCGTTGGCGCGTGTTCAAAAGGTGGGTTTGCAGGGGCAAAGGTTGAGGACGCACTGCTCAGCGCATTCGGGTCGTTCGAACCAGAAGGCTCCCCCTTTAGAGGCGGAACCGGCCCGGCCGTATTTTTGAACCCGTATTCGGTCTCAGGACCCGGGTCCGGTTTGTTCAGTTCCATGTGTGAGGCTCCCGCACGCAGTTGCGCGTGAAGCCAATATAGGCTACCGGCCTGATGGCGCAAAGGTTGCGGGCGGCGCAGCACGTGAGGTCCTAAACTGGAGCCATGCGCGCCATTCCAGACCGGACACGTTCGCCACTGTCCCACTACCGGGAGAAAACGTGACTTCCTAGTACGCCAGAGCCCGCGCCATCGGCTGGAGACCTATCAACAGACGACCAGCGGCTGATTTTTGTTGTACAAAAGCACTGGTCCCGGTCGGCTGCATTATGACTTTCGACTCGAGCTCGACGGCGTCTTGCTGTCTTGGGCCGTACCAAAGGGGCCCAGCTGCGACCCCAAGGAAAAAAGGATAGCGATTTACGTCGAAGAACACCCGGTTGAGTATGCGAGCTTTGAAGGCACTATCCCGCCGAATTAGTAGGTGCCGGCACCGTTCTGGTGCGGGACCGTGGGACCCAGGCCCGGTCGGCGACCCGCGCGAGGAATGAAAGCCGGCAAGCTTGTTTTCAGACTTCACGGCGAAAAACTCGCCGGAACGTGGGAGCTGGTCCGAATTGCAAAGCTGGAGGACAGACAGGACCAGTGGATGGGCCACTCGACAAGTACCGACTGTCAGTGGCGCTGGGTGTCGATTCCAGCCATCGTCAACGTAGCGTCAATCATCTTCAGCTCCTGGCCGGAATGGAGCGCCCACTCCTCGCAGTCACACCGCACGGTCATGCCGTTCTGCTTTCGCGCGTACGCAGACGCTTCCCTCTCTCGTGATGTTCCAAACGAGAATCGTACCTGGCTGTGCAGCGAGGGCATCTCTGACCGTGCGTGGCACTGAAGTCTGACCCTCCGCCTGTAGTTGGGACTCCGCCGTAAGCTCTTCCATGTCACCCGTCCGGGCTATTGTTCCGGGACCCATAGTTGAATGCAGACTTTTTTCGGCAACGTTGAGCCCGTCAGTATCGGAGATTCGGGTTGCCTTTCGCATCCAACTCGGTAGCAGGCGCCCCTCGTTAACATAACGAGCTTGTACACGTCGCAGCCAGACGCTGAGGAGAAGGCCGATTAGAGGCAACACTATGATTGGAGGGTTCCTCCAGACCAAAGAGAGCAGTGCCATGGAGCTAAAGTCGAATCTGGTGTACGGGGGAGTTGAGGCGGGAAGTTGAAGGCGGTGGAGGTTTCAGCTGAGAATCTGATTGTCGAAGTCGGAAACCAGCAAACAACAAACCATCCACCATGAGCAAGGATACGGAAAAAGCAGTTGTCGGTCTATTGGGCGCCGGCCTGGGGCTGGACGATTTGGTTCGTCAAGGGGCACGGCAAGTGATTCAACAAGCGATTGAAGCGGAGCTGGCAGAGCTGATGGAGCGGTTCGCGAACGTCAAGACCATGCATGGACAGCGCGCGGTGGTCCGCAACGGCTACTTGCCGGAACGCGATGTGTTGACGGCGGCCGGGCCGATTCAGGTGAAGGTACCGAAGGTGCGTGATCGATCAGGATTCGGCGTGAAGTTCAACTCGACGATCGTGCCGCCGTACGTGAGGAAGTCGCCCCGCGTAAGCGCAGCCCTGCCGTGGCTGTATCTGAAGGGTATTTCGACGGGCGACATGGGCGAAGCGTTAAAGGTGCTCGTGGGCGATGACGCCAAGGGCTTGTCGGCCAACGTGGTGAGTCGGCTGAAGGCGCAATGGGCTGAAGATCATGCGGCCTGGAGCAAGCGGGACTTGTCGGAATCACACTATGTGTACTGGTGGGTGGACGGCATTCACACCGGGCTGCGCAGCGAGAACTCGGACGGTCAATGCTTGCTCGTGATCATCGGCGTGAGGCCGGATGGGAGCAAAGAGCGCGTGGCGATCGGCGATGGGTATCGCGAGACGAAAGCATCGTGGCTGGAACTGTTGCTCGACCTGAAAAAGCGCGGTCTGAAGGCGGGTCCACGGCTGGCGGTCGGCGACGGCGCGATGGGCTTCTGGGCGGCGCTGGAGGAAGTGTTTCCGACAACGCGTGGTCAGCGCTGTTGGTTTCACAAGATGGGCAACGTGCTCAACGCGCTGCCCAAGTCGCAGCAGGCGCGCGCGAAGGCCGACATGCAATCGATCTGGATGGCCGCGACGCGTGCCGAAGCCCATGCCGCGTTCGATCGTTTCGTGTCGATCTATGCGGCCAAATATCCGAAGGCGGCGGAGACGCTGAAGAAGGACCGAGAGAGCTTGCTGGCCTTCTACGAGTTCCCCGCCGAACATTGGCAGCATCTGCGTACCACCAACGCGATTGAATCGACGTTCGCGACGGTGCGCCACCGTACGACACGTACGCGTAACTGCGTGTCGCGACCTACCTTCCTCGGCCTGGCATTCAAGCTGATTGAGGAAGCCGAGAAAACTTGGCGCCGTATCAACGGCCCGGAAAAGATCAAGCTGTTGCTCGAGGGTGTGGCCTTCAAGGACGGCGAACCGGTGCAAGACGATCGACCGGTTCAGCAGAAACTCGCCGCTTGAAATCGACCGCCATCAAAATGTTCATACACCACTCTTGACGTTAGCTCAGTGCCATGTCCGCCTCCCGTACCGTGTCAAGCGCCGCCAGGACGCCCAGAAAACCATGGTAAGGCAGAACCTCGAACCTCGCATGCGCCGACTCGGACGAAACATAAATAAAAACGAGCGCAGCATAGTGTCGCGCTTACTCGAGGTTTCAAGTTGCCAGCGCCTCGAATTGTCCCCCGTCAAAACTGCCTTTCCTCGTGTTCGAAACGACATCTGCTTAGCTTCACTTCACGTCACGGCGTGCCCCTGATGCTAACAGGATTGAAGCACACGCCGATGCGCATTGCGCATAAGACAATGGCAAGCCTGTTTCGCAGGAAGGCTGTCCGCCACCCAAAAAAAAGCCCGCCTAAATTGGCGGGCTAAACCATGCCTGGGGAAGACATGGAGGAGACTCGGATAAACATAAACCGTGCTGACGAGGCGCATCCCACGAACTAAATCTACAGGCAGTCTGTACTTCGTGCCATCGCACAAAGGTATAGCGGTCCTCACCCACGAGTTTTGGAAGTCATACAAAGGTTTAACGGAGCCGCGGCAAGACGTGGCAACCCAGCCCCGGGTGAAAGGAGCTTGGAGACATGCGAATGACCAAGTAACGCCGAATATATCTATTCGGCCATCCAGCTATAAGTAGCGCACTGCATCTCGCGCATGGCATAGTGCGGGCTTCTCAACCACGGAGGCGGGAATGACCACCCTGGAATCCTTGCAAGCAAAAATCCAGAAACTCCAGGCGCAAGCAGACGTGCTCGCTGCGAAAACGTCGAGCGCTGTTATCGAAAAGATTCGCGAGTTGATGTCAACGCACGGCCTGACGACTGCTGACCTTGACGCGCATGTTGGCGACAAGAAACGCGGACCGAAAGCCGCAGCTAAATCTGCGGTCATCGCCAAGCCGTCCGCAGCGAAATATCAGGACCCGAAGACAGGGGCTATATGGTCCGGACACGGACGCGCTCCGGGTTGGATTGCGAACGCGAAAGACCGCAGCAAATTCCTGATTGAGGGTAGTGCCGATGCAGTCGTCGCTGCGGGAGTGGCAAGTGCGAAGAAGGCCAAGACTGCGGGCAAGAAGGTCTCGTCGTCAGTCAGCGCCGCTGCTGGCACGGGTCGGCCGAAAGGTCCGCAGCCGGCTAAGTATCGCGACGCGAAGTCTGGTGCGACTTGGAGCGGGCGCGGTCGGGCTCCGACGTGGCTGTCTGGCGCTAAAGACAGGGCGAAGTTTCTGATTGATGGTGCGGGTGCCGACGCTGCGAAACCTGTGACGAGCAAGCCGAAGGCAGGTTTCAAGACGCCTGCCGCGAAGAAGGTTGTTGGCAAGAAAATTTCGGCAGAGAAGATGGTAGTCGTTCCCAAGAAGGCCGTCGCGACCAAGTCTCCTGCTGCCAGCAAAAAGGTTGCAGCGAAGAAGGCAGTTGCCTCGCCGACGAAGCGTCCGGGCGTGACGAAGGTGGCTGCCAAGAAGACTGTTGCGGTCAAAGCGGTTGCTGCGAATGGCGATTCTAGCGCCGTGCCGAAAGCTTCGGTTGAATTGAGCGCGTAACCGAGCGCTTGGCGCGTGATGCCAGAGGGACCTGCTTATCCAGCTGGTATCAGGTCGCCCCGTAGTTGAAGACTCGCGTGACCGAGACTTACGGCTTACCTTTCAGGGTGAATGGAGCCAGGAGCGACTGCACGTCAATCTGCTGTCCCTGCAGCAAGAGCAGCCTCGCGTGAAGCACCGTGTTTTCAAGAACCAGTTTCGCGGTGCTCAGCAGGTATAGCGCGTGGATGTCAGACACCGACATACCGGCTTCGACCTGGTGATGACGCTCAACGAGAGAGGTCATAACGAGGCGTCGGAGTTCCTGCTCTCCAACCGGAAGGTCCGCGTAGTCAATCGGGTCATCGGCTTCGACTTCTCGCAGCATGTCAACAAGCGTTTCTGTGCTCACTTCCATGTGTCGGCTCCACGTTGTCGGTTAGGACCAGCATAGGCAAACTGCGTCATTCAGCGCTCTCAGACTACCGGTTCTGACCGCGGTAGTCCAGCCTGAAAGGTTCCGAAAAATCTCCGTCGTCATTAGCCGCCTCCGGCTTGCTTGTCGAGGCTCCTGCATACCTGTGGAACACTCGCCTGTGGTCGTGACAATGGCGGTGATAGACATCGAGACTATGACCACCGCGCGTCAGCACCTGAAACACGTTTTTACCCCGCGAGCTCGCATAGTCGCTGACGCGATGTACGCCCCGATAGCTAGGTAGGACAACCGAGCTGCGTAGCCTGGTCGCTCAAGTCCCGTGGCTGCGAAGTCCCAGGCCTGTTCCGCATGCAGGTCGCTCTTTTGGGCTGGTCCGTGCTCGGTGGGTCTCGCGACGAACGCCGTCTTCAGTCCGCACCGACGTGCGGCTGCCAGGTCGCCCGTTGTGAGCTGCGACCATGCAAACTGCTCCGGCGTCAAGGCCAAGGATTTCGACCGTCTCGGCGTAGACTTGTGGCGAAGGTTTTGTAAGCTCGAACGACTTCTGCGCCGAGAATCGCGTCCCAAGGGAGCGTGGCCGGTCGAACAGTAGAACTTTGATTTCTGAGCTATTGGCCACGTCGTGAACCTCCTCACCCAGTGCGATTAGGGAGTCTAACCCGAGTCCGGAGGATTCGAACGAGCGCGAAGCATTCGTGAAATTACTTGCAGAGGAGTGGCCGGAGGACTATCCGGCCGGGGCGACGGAGTGGCTGCTGGTCGGAGAAACAATCGCTCTGATTGGACGCACGGACATCGAACCAACGGCGCAACCGAAGGTGCGCACTTAAACTCTGCAAAGGAATTACCCCGGAAATTCAACAAGGAGACGGAAGGAACCTATGGAACGCTCGACTTTCGTCACGGCCATTCGGCAATTGTCCGCGGCAGCCGAAATTGCAGCCAAAGCTGGACCACAGGATTTCAGGTTCGACGCGTTCCAGCTACTCGCGTTCTTTCGTCGATACGACGATTCAGGTCTCAGTCATAAGGCGGGCTCAACGTCCAATGACGAGCTATTCGTGCGTACCGCAGAGGCTGCGCTCACGATGGCGGGGCGAAACGAGTTTGCCGCATCTCTCGCACTTCTTGAGCAAGCCCGCTCGCTGCTGTCGTCGACATAGAATCTGCAGCGCTGCTCTCCGCTGACCCGTCACCGGAACAGGGATGGTGGGCGGATGCGCAGCTTCACGCCGCGCACAAATCGGCGTTGGCGCGATACTCGCTTGCGTCGCCGTTGGACTGTTGCTCCACACCTGCATCGGACGAAGTCCGGAGACCGGCGTCGAAAAAGCCGGACCGGTCCGACGAAGACTTGATACTCTTCCGATTTATCTATCACCGATGACAGGGTATTCACATGACATTGTTCGAGATTGCCGGCGACAGCCTGCAACCTATCCCACTGGACACATTTGGAAATCTGGGACTGCGTGAGCGCACTGACATTCAGCGTGCGGTGCGGGCGCACATTGAGGCAATCACGCCGGGCGTGAGGACGAAGGTTCTCGCTGAGGAATTTGGAGAGTGGGCAGGCGCCAATCGCAGAATCGACCTGCTCTGCGTGGATGAAGACGCGAATCTGGTGGTTGTCGAGTTGAAACGTGACGACGGTGCACACATGGACCTGCAGGCGCTGCGCTATGCCGCGATGATTTCGACAATGCGGTTTGACCAGGCGGTAACAGCACACCGAAAGTATTTGGCTGATAACGGCTCCAGCGAAGACCCGGAGCAGGCAATCCGTGAGTTCCTAGAAGTTGAGGATGGTCAAGTTGTATTCACGGACACCGTTCGAATTGTGCTGGCGTCCGCCAATTTTTCTCCCGAGCTGACGACAGCAGTACTCTGGCTGAACAAACAGGGGAAGATGGACATTCGGTGCGTTCAGATGCGTCCGCATGCCGTCGACTCGCGGGTCCTATTGGACGTCCAGCAGGTCATCCCACTTCCGGAAGCAGAGCAGTACCAGGTCGCAGTACGTGAGAAGTCGATTGAGCAGGAAAGGGTTCGTTCGACCACCCGCGACTCGACCCGATACGACATGTCCATAGGGGAAACCTTCTTCCCTAATCTGCCAAAGCGTCGGCTGATGCTCGCTCTTGTCGGGGAAGCAATCAGGCAAGGGTTGTCGCCAGAGCAAATTCGCGAAGCAATCCCTTGGAGAAGAAGAGACCTTTTCATTTCAGCACCGGGCAAGGCAGATGAGAGCGCATTCCAGACGCTTTACCCGGGAAAGAAGCTTCGGTACTTCTTCGCCCCAGACGAGATGTTTTTACTCGACGGGACGACCTTCGTCCTGTCGCGGGCCTGGGCCGACCGAACGCTCGAAGCGGCGGAGAAGGTCCGGCAACTTTTGAACAATACCGACGAAGTCACATGGGAACCGACAACAGAAGTAGCAGATGAAGAGACGTACCAAGGCTACACTATCAGGCGGCGCGAAAGCAACGCCATTGAAATTGAGCGCGACGGGCAACAGGTTTATCCCGTCATAGCGACGCTCCGAGAGCTCGCGTTGCAGTTGAGTGTCGCGACGGTGAATGACGCGGGAAATCCGCTGAATACCCGGCAGCTTGGTGCTCGGGTCATCACAGCAATCCAGTCGCTCTGACTGGTCACGTCTCGTCATCGTGAAACACCGTTGCAGCTACGGCCGCAGTACCTCAGACGACTGCCCGTCACGACCGCATCTTCGGCCATCGGCTTATTGACCAGCGCGAGCTTCTCACGTAACCGTCCAGTTGTGCCAAGGCCTCGTCCAACCGGTGGTGACTGGCCTTGCATTCGATGATGGCCATCGGCAGCCCGTTGACGAACAGCAGCAGGTCCGGGCGGAACACATCGTCGTCGGCGTTGCGGCCCACGTACTGGTCCACCACGTGAAAGTCATTGTGGGCCACCGTGCTGGCGTCAAAGAAGCGCACGCTGCGCGGGCTGCCCTCAGCATCCTTGACCTGGATGTCGCAGCGATGAACCACCTGCTCCCAGAATGCCTTGTTGGCCGGCAATAGCTCATCGTTGACTCGCTTGCACAGCTCGATGAGGGCAGCGTCTATACCGCCGGGCGCGTTTGCAAGCCATGGGTTCAGCGCCAGCAGACGAGGCCTGAGAATGTTCTCCAGCACTGGGGCTAGGTGACGGTGCTCGACCACTACTAGGTTACCCGGCAGGTGCGTGTAGCCCAGTTTGACCAACCACTCGATGGCAGGAACCTCGACGCCGGATTTTTCTGCGTTGCCCATGTCTGCTTCCTTATTGTTCTTATATGATGTTGTGCGCTCAGGCGGCCACTGGCTCGGCGTCTGCGAGCTTGACACGCCATTCGCCGGTCAAGAGTTTTTGCATCAGGCCGCGTTTCAGCGTTTGGTAGCGGGTTTGCCGGTTCAACAAGATGCCCACCTTCGATGCAATCGCAGACAAGATTTCGGCGATAGCTCCTCAACGTGAGCGGGTTTTGAACTGGCGCGAGTCAAATCTTCGTCGGTCATGACCGAACCCTGTGCGATTGTAGCCATCGACTGGGGGCGGTTTGTCCGAAAAGTGTATGAGTCGCACTCCAACCTGTCCGGAAACTGTGGGGTTCCCGCCCGCACACTGGCCGCCGCCGTCTTTGCTCCCTGGCTCCCCACTTCTCAAGACTTCTCGCGATGTTTGAGAATTCTCAGGTCTAGTGAGAATCCAGGATGCAAATAGTTGGCAATCTTTTTGTCCGCTTTCATCGGCGAATCACGGCGGCATTCTTGAGTCGGCGCCCGCTCTTTTGGGGAGCGCGTTACCACTGCTCGAGACACCTCGCGAGAGCGGGCCAGCAGCACGCCTGTCGACCAGCACGCCGCCACTGATTCGCGAGATTTTTTCGAAAATGCAGCGGTCGCTTCAAACCTCGCTGCGGCAATGGTGACAAGGCGTTCAGCGAACTGAACACTCCTCGCGTCATCCCGCAGTGGATTCAACCAAAAAGCGCACTCAAATGGTTTATTAAACTACCGACTCGTAGCTAGCATCCGGTTAATCACTGCATACATTGTTGTGTGCAGGCGACTTCAACTGTGATGCTCGGAGCGGATACCATGCGTGTCGTCGTATTGGGAAGTGGCGTTGTTGGTGTGACGAGCGCGTTTTACCTCGCACGCGCGGGGCATGCGGTCACCGTCATCGACCGCGAACAAGGGCCTGCGCTGGAAACGAGCTTCGCGAACGCAGGGCAGATTTCGCCTGGCTACGCAGCACCTTGGGCGGCTCCGGGTGTGCCGCTGAAAGCGGTGAAGTGGATGTTTCAGAAGCACGCCCCGCTCGCGATTCGTCCGGACGACGAGGACAAGCAATTCCAGCTTCAGTGGATGTGGCAGATGCTCCAGAACTGCAATGCGGAGCGCTATGCCATTAACAAGAATCGCATGGTCCGGCTCGCGGAATACAGCCGCGATTGCCTGAAGGCGCTGCGAGCAGAAACCGGCATCCAGTACGAAGGACGCACTGGCGGCACGTTGCAGGTTTTCCGTACGCAGCAGCAGTTCGAGGGTGCGGCGAAGGACATTGCCGTGCTTAAAGAAGCCAATGTCCCATACGAGTTGCTGACTCAGGGTGAGCTTGCTAGAGCCGAACCGGCTCTTGCCGCCACCTCACACAAGTTGACCGGCGGCTTGCGTTTACCGGGCGATGAGACCGGCGACTGCCAGTTGTTCACGACTCGGCTCGCGGCGTTAGCTGAGCAAGCTGGCGTCACGTTTCGGTACAACACGCAGGTCGAGGGCCTTGTCGTGGAGGGCGGTAAAGTTGTCGGCGTCCGCCATGGTGCCAAGCTCATTCACGCCGATGTGTTTGTCGTAGCGTTCGGCTCATATTCGACGAACTTCCTCTCAGACATCGTCAAGATTCCGGTTTATCCGCTCAAGGGCTACTCCATCACCGCCCCCATCATGGAAGAGCGATGCGCACCGGTCTCAACTGTCCTCGATGAAACGTACAAAATTGCTATCACCCGATTCGACAAGCGCATTCGTGTCGGTGGTATGGCAGAAATTGTGGGGTTCGACAAGCGTCTTCGCGAAGCTCGGCGCGAAACTTTGGAAATGTGTGTGAACGACCTTTTCCCGGGCGGCGGCGATACCTCGAAGGCTACATTCTGGACTGGGCTGCGACCCATGACGCCTGACGGCACACCGATTGTGGGCAGCACCGCGGTCCAGAACCTCTATCTGAATACGGGTCATGGCACGCTCGGCTGGACGATGTCGTGTGGTTCAGCGCAGCTGCTCGCGGATTTGGTTTCAGGGAAGCAGCCGGCAATTCGACACGATGACCTCAACGTTTCCCGCTACGCGAAGGACTCGCCCGCTCCGGCTGAATTCAACCTGAGCTGAGCGCGTCGCATGCGTCAGCAGTAGCAACCTGGCCGCACGTGCGTATAACGCGACGATTCGCCAGTTCGAGAATTAAGCGGCGGCGCTGGGAATGAGTAGCCGAACGGCCGCGACCAAGCGCTTGCAGTCGTTTTTCTTTTGACACTTCGAGGCACCGCTCGCTTGCGAGATGCCGAGCACGTTGTCCGCATCGCGCCGGGCCGGCGTTACTGGCTGTAGACTTTACTCACTCAGCAAAGATGTTGACGCACTGCGCCGTTCGGTTTCGACTACCCGTGGTTATCAATCCAGGCACGTGCCCAAGCCAGGCCGGCGTGTTGCGCTTCCTCTTCTGTGTCGAAGTAAGCGAGGATGCCTGAGGCTTCGACCAGTTTGCCGTTCACGGTTATTGTCCCACTTGCCGCATAACGCTCGGGCTGGAGCATTTCGTCTTGCTGCAGAATTGCGTGCCCCCAGATACTGTGGCCCTGATAGGACGGCGACTCCATCAGCGGGCGACGTCAGCCGATGCTGCGTGAGCCGTCACGCGAAGCACGTTGCCCTCGGGGGTTATCTGGCGCGGAATTTCCGACATGTCTGGTTCGCTCGCAGGAACGGCTTCTTGCAAGTTGCGCTGCTTTGCCATGAGATTGGGCGACGGTGTGAGGGCACGCCGCGCATGCACTTTCACCGAATGCGGAACCGCACGTCGATGAGATGCAACCTTCCGCGTAGCCCTGACGTATCTGGGCATGGTCGCACGTGCCTCTAACGGATTCCATAGCTCTGAGTATGTGCCAGTTGCGAACGCAGCGGGCGCGAGGGTGGCCATCAATAACGCCAGTCCAATTCTTTTCAAAATTTCTCCTTACCGGCTGTTCGTTTCAGCCAATCCTTGCAACCAACACCCTGTCCGACGCATTCGCCGTCACAACCGGGACAATATTGCCGGCCCGTATGTCAGCCTTGGCGCGCCAGACGTTTTCACTCACCGGACTTGCTGTCCCAACGGCGCGGCCATTTTCGCATGCGTAAAAGACAGGCTCACCAGCTTTTCCGCGCCTAATCACGCCAGCCAGAACGACGAAAAGCCCGCAGATGCGGGCTTCTTCTATCCTTCACTTCAAAAGTCCCTGTGTGTTTCTAGCCTCGACTCCCGATGAACGTGGGCCCCAACAAATCATCTCAACTCAGACTAGCCCAGTAAGCATTCGCATATCCTCGCCACTTTGTTGGTCGGCGGGCACCAAATCCCAAAGCCTCCCGACGATTTGTCGCAAGTCGTCCCAATCTTCTTGTGCAATTGCGCGCTTGCCGCTTTCTGCCAGTTGTGTCGCTTGAATCTGGTCGTTCATCGAGGGACGCTTCTCGTTTAGATGATTGAACATTCCTTTGAGAAAGTCGGGTGTACGCAGCAAAATCGCAAACCGAATGGCTCTGAGACTCGAAACCTCAGCCTGGATTTTCTCTGGATTGTTTGAGTTGATAAACGTCTGTTCGCGGCTAACAATGCCTTTGAATTGACTTCGCTCACGGTCATTCCCTGACTCATTGACCGATTGGGCACATTCCGTCTTGGCCTCATGATATTCTTTGCGCGCCAATTCAATGCGTTTACCCGACGTGAGTTCGTACAATTCGCGAGCAAGCCGTCGTTTTTGGTCCTCCAGCTGGTATTTCTTATCCGTGACATCATCGACAGTGAGGTCGGCGACTTCTCCCATGAGGTTTTGCACGCCGGTGAGAACTTTCTCCAGACGCGTCGCAACCTCGCGTTGGCCGTTATCGCTCGCATCCTCGATTTCCGCTTGCAGCTTGCTTTCCAGCTGCAGAGTTTCAGTTGCTAACATGGACGTCGAAACGTTTCTGTTTTCCGGGTTGAACACCTGCGAAAACTCTTGGTCAGTGCCGTTGAGGTAGGCGCTCACGGTGAGGTCGCGAGATTCCGTCATGGAAATCTTCAGGTCCACCTCGGTGCCTTTCAGCAGGTCGCGCGTGATTTGCTTACCGGTGATAAGCAACGTGCCAAGTGGCTTGTTTGTTGACGAATGCCGGTTTGAGGGACCTTCAACTACCGTGATGCGTAGCTCGTCCGCCGAACCCCTCACTATGGTGCGCCCCATCTCCTGCGTCCGCTTCGTCTGCGACGGAAGAACCACGTTCTTGTTGAAGAGCGACACGAGCCGGGTGTCCTTTGCCGATACATCGTCGATAACCAAGCAGATGTCCTCGGGGAGCATCTGTCCGGCAACGCTGTAGCGGCCCTGAGCAATCTGAATAGTGTCCACGTCAACGGGAACAGGGGCACCCTGCGCGTCGAAAATCTTGAAAGTGAATAGGTTGTAGGCCCCTTCTCGCAGCGGTAAGTCCTCAAGGACTCGGGCACCAAGCTGCTTCAATCCGCTGTCGAAAGAACCATCGTCAGACACGATGCGATAGTGCATACCAGCGGTGTCGCCTTCGACCTTGGCGGTGAAAGGCTCTTCAATTTCCTGTGACGTCTTATTGTAGGAAACTCGAATCTTCACCGGCGAGTTCGACGCCTTCGGCCGGTCCTCATGAGTCTTGGCTTTCTCCTTTGTGCCTGCGAAGTAAGCCGCGCCTACAGCAATCGCGTTGGTAGGGTCGATGTTCGTGTTAACGCCGATTCCGAGAACTTCCTGGACGCGCTTGCGCACATATGGGATATAGGTGGAACCGCCCACCATAAGGACGAATTTCAAATCACTCGGTTGCAACGAATTACGGGTCAGGATTCTTCGTACCATCTCGATGGTACCCTCGACCATGTCCTTGATGACGGATTCGAGGTCACTGCGCGTGACAGTGATAATTGTGTCAAGGGTGTTGCCATCGTCATCTTCGACGTGGATGGTGCCGAGGTCGATTTCTGTCGAAGTCTTCGCTGAAAGGTCTACCTTCGCTTCTTCCGCCTTCGTCAGCAAGATGTACCACAGTTGATTGTGACGGCCGCTTTGGCTTTTCAAATCCGCCAGCAGATTTGCAAACTTCCCCCGGCGATTGAGCTCGGGGACGACGAGCTTTTCGATGAGCAGGGCATCAAAGTCGGACCCGCCCAAATAATTATCGCCTTCGTGGTCCATCACTGTCAGTTCGCCTTCGACGATACGAACGAGCGCCGCGTCAAAGGTGCCTCCGCCTAGGTCGTATACGAGCCACTGACTGTTTTTAAGGTCAATATTTTTTTCCTTGTTAGCGTATGCGAGGCTCGCCGCGATTGGTTCTTGCAACAATACTACGTTCTTGAAACCCGCAAGTACTCCCGCCTCTTTCGTTGCATTGCTTTGCAGTGTGTCGAAGGAAGCTGGGATGGTGATGACAGCCGAGTCAAGCTCCTCGCCCGTCTGGACGAAGGTTTTCAGCTCTTTAAGAATGTATGCTGAAAGCTCGACGGGTGTCTTCGAGGTACCCAAGGACTTGATTTGGAAGCTTTCAGAGGTGCCCATTTTGCGCTTGAAGCGGCTGACGACGCTTTTTGGGTCGCGTTGCAAATAGGCCCTGGCCTGCTCGCCGATAAGAATGCGGTCATTGCGAAAGCCGGCGATGGAGGGCAATGTCTCCTTGAACCCGCTTGGGTTCTTGAATACTTCAACGTGCCCTTTTTCAAATTTTGTAATGAGGGAGTTGGACGTTCCTAGGTCGATGCCAAAATTGATGGTATTGCTCATTGCAATTCCCCCTGTACCTTGGACTTGACGACGACAATGCCCTTTTGGACGACACGTGAATAGTCCTTGTCGCCGATGCGGACGATGGGTTTAATCACCTCAGTCACCACCAGTTCGTCGGTGCCTTCACCCGAGATAGACGCTTCCAGGTCGACGCGTGTTTCGCTAAACGGCTGCCCCATGGGGTCTTCGTAAAACACGTTGGCGTCGGCGAACGTCTCCTTGATGCGCTCAACATTGCGTTGAATGCTTGCCGGGTCACCGTGCAACGCAAGCTTCCGCTCAATTTCGTATAGGTGATTGAGCGTGCTCAGGACGAACTTAGGCAATTCGGAATGTATAGGATGAGCCATGATTTAGAGGCCTTTGTTTTTGGCGAGCAGGTGAAGGACGATTGCGTTATCGGTTGAATCAAGCGGCAGGGTTGCCGTAGCTTTGCTATTTGTTGTGTCGCGTAGGACGACATCACCGTTATGAATTTGGGAGAGCAAGTTGGTCCATGGGCAAATTAATTTTTTCTGCGAGAACCACCCGTTGACTTCAAATACAACACCCGATTCCAGGACTTCAAGTTTCCCGACATGAATGGGCGTTCCGATTTTGAGGCGTCGCTTAAAGTTTGCTGCGACGCTGTCAATCAGGTAATGCAGGGTCGCGTCGACTAGCGAGCCCCAGAGCTTCTGTTGTTCTTCGATAGCTTGTGAAGACCACGAAACATCGATTTCGGTGCCGAATCCATCGTTGAAGGCGATGCGAAAGCGCACTGTCCGAGGCGCGTTGTTGGTAAGAACCATGCCCCATCGCAGGGCAACAATGTCGGCTGCAGCTATCATCTTGCCACCATAGGTCACGCCGGCTTTCGTGATGTCTAGCGCATTCTTGCCGAAGGTCAGGTGCGCCTCATTTTTCTTCTCTTCTGCAATTTTTTGGTCTAAGACTTTTTCGTCTTCACCCAACTGGTGTGCCAGCGTCGGTGATTTGGACGCAAACACTCGGCTCAGGCTGCTGATGGCCTTAGCCATCGCAGCATCACCTTCCCTGTTGTAGACGTTCACCGATAGGTCGCGTAGCAAGGCGCAAATGGTTGCATGATTTTCGTAGAACTCGGAAGGAAGATGCTTGGCAATCGAATGGAGGTTTCCCTTTGCGAGCGAGCTCTCAATTTCAGACAGAGAGACTTTGTGGCGTTCGGAACCATCGGCGAGTTTACGCAAAGGCTCACAAAGGCGGTCGACAGCGCGGCGGGCGCCTTCAAAGCAGCGCTCGTCGTCTTCCGGCAACACCCAGCGGCGTCCGTCGAACAGACATTCGACAACTCCCGCATCGCCGCGCTCAATGGCTTTGGTGAGAACGGCATCGTACTGACGAGCAAAGCTCGGACTGACGATTTCAAGCACCGGCCCCTCGACCATGTGCGGCAATACAACCTCGTCGAGAGGGTTCTCTACTGCGAGAAAATGGCTCAGGTGCCCCCGCATGAGAAATTCGCAAAGTGACTTATTTTCGAGCACCGTCTGATGCACGTCCCATTGAACTGCATCATTGAGTGGTTCGACGATGGCCATTGCGCTGGACTTGTCGATGTTGAGACCCGGCATCCATTCGACTTTGCCATCCTCCAAGTCAATCTCTCGAAATAGGGTTTGCTTGGCCTTTTGCAGGGCCTTGGGATTTTCATAAAGCTCAAGCGCATTGTCTACGTTCAATAATGCAAAGGGGTTGATGTAGTGCTTGTACCAATCGGTCTGCTTGAGGTATGGCTGCCCTTGCGC
Source organism: Paraburkholderia sp. MM5477-R1 (assembly GCF_050436385.1). NCBI lineage: Bacteria > Pseudomonadati > Pseudomonadota > Betaproteobacteria > Burkholderiales > Burkholderiaceae > Paraburkholderia > Paraburkholderia sp. MM5477-R1. Next base: position 244,188 of record NZ_JBNDMC010000003.1, on the reverse strand, counting down.
AAGCACCTGAGCGCGCAGAGCGAGCAAACTAGGCAACAAGGTCTCGATTCTGTTTTGTGTGGCCGCGTCTGCGCTGTCCATCTTTAATGCGATACGGTATGCGTCAATGGCATCAGCGTCTCTGCCGAGTATCTTGCATACCAGCCCGAGATTGTAGTAGGCAGCAGAGTTCGCATACTGTTTGGTGTAGCCTTCGTAGGCATTGGCGGCTTCCAGAAACTCCCGGTGCTCATTGAGGAGAAAGGCTAAAGCGAAATGCTCCTCGGCACGGAGCGTATCCAGGCGCTGCAGCGCGCGCAGCACGTCGAGCCGTTTTTGGCTGTCGGTTTTGCCTTCCCGTTCGGTGAGAGCGATATTCAGCAGCCTGAGGCTGCGGACATGCTCTGCGTCCGCGTTAAGGGCGGACTCAAAGTAACTGATTGCCTTGTCGAGACGGGCGACCTTCTTGTGCGCGAGGCCGAGCTCGCACCAGCCCTCTGCAAAGTGTGGCGCGAGTTCGGTGACCTTTTCAAATGCGCGGATGGCTTGGACAAGGTCGTTTTTCGCGCTCAAAGTTAAGGCAAGCTGCCACCACGCGTTGGCGTCGTCGGGGGCAAGGTCGATGGCTTTCTTTGCCGCGAGCAGCGCCTCATCCAAGTGTCCCTCTGCTCGGAGCGCCACCGCCTTCTGGGTATATTCTTTTACATCGTTTGTCGTCGACATTGCTGCACTCAGTCTTTGTTTGGACGCACGGCTATCGCGCCGTTATCGCAGGACGTTGAAATGTTTGACCCGAGGGAAAGTCAAATAATTGACCTCCAACTAAGGGGTCCGCGCCGTCTTGAGCATTGAGGACGAGCGGAGCTAAGGCGTGCGAGTACCGTGGCGCAGATGCGCCAGCGGATGTCTTTTGCATATGTTCCTCCCCGAAGCAACTAGTCTGTACATTTCGTCTCTGGCCGCAAGCCTCTTCGCGACCACACTTGGCATTTTATACATTCAACCTAGCCAAACTCGCCGTCATATTACGGGCATATCGGAGATTCGGTAAAGCTACCAAGGCGCTCTGCCAAATATCTCTTTGCACAATTGCCAACTGTAGACGCGGAATGGACGTCCCATTCGGTCGAAATGGACAACTCCTGGCACCCAATTCGGGGAATCGTGACGCCGAACCAGTAACTGGGAGTGTGGCCAGATAGCCTCGTCCCGAATGATGTCAACCTGCGCCGAAGCCCGCGCGAGCTCATGCAAGGCACATTCCCCTCCGAAGTTATCCGGCGGGGAATGGCCGACATCTTGGCCTCGTTCGCTGCAACGACTTCTTGCATGTGGTGTTGCTTTGCGATGAGCATGATTGCAGGTGCCGGCCCGCGGCGTGCCTGACGGACCGCACAAAACGCGATGTTGATGCTTTTGCATGCGACCGCAATCGTTTGCGGTTGCCTCAATTTCTTATTCCGGGGCTGCTTCGACGAAATTAACGCGTTTTAGACTGAGGTATCTGCGGATGAACTCTCGCAGTTTTTTCGATATACGCCATCGCTAGTTGCTGCGCCAATATGAGATTATGCGACGGGGCGCGACCTCCGCCGGAATGGTATGACTCGATTCCGTAAAAAGCGTATTCTGGGTGCCTGTTCGGCGTATAGACCACGGCGGGTCGGCGGCAGAATCAAACTGAGAGAAGACGTACAAGCGGAAGGCTTTGGGGGTCAGATGGACGAGACTATTGTTGAGCCGGCAGACACGCCGGAGGAGCGGCGTTGCGTTCAGATTAAGGCCACGCTCGCTGGCAAAATAAATCTGGCCGATTTCCAGAATGCCATTCCGGTTGTCCATGAGCTCACGCTTGCCAACGAGACGGCCGATGACGTCAAGGAGTTGAGGCTTACCGCATCCTCAGAGCCGTCATTTTTCAAGCCGAAGACATGGCATCTGGACCACGTCGCTGCTGGAAAAGATGTGCGTATCAGTGACCTCGACCTGTTGCTGGATGGGGCGCTTCTCGGCCGATTGACCGAGGCGGAAAAGGCGCTCATCACTTTCAAGCTTACGTCGGGGCTGGCAGAGCCTCTCGAGCTTGCGTCATTTGAATCAACCGTCGAGTTGTTACCACGCAACCAATGGGGCGGCCTATCGGCTCTCCCCGATATGGTTGCGGCATTCGTACAGCCGAACGAACAGGCCGTAGAACGGGTCTTGAAGAAGGCCGCGGACGTCCTGCACAAAGCTGGCAAGTCGGGTGCCATTAACGGGTATCAGGAAGGGGCACGGCGAGCCTGGGAATTGGCGTCCGCTATCTGGAATGCCATTGGCTCGATGGGCATCGACTATGCGGTGCCGCCGGCAAGCTTCGAACAGTCTGGGCAGAAGGTGCGTAGCCCTAGCCAGATTGCCGACTCGGGCCTTGGAACGTGTCTCGACCTCGCTTTGTTTGTGTGTGCCGCGCTCGAACAGGCCGGTCTCAACGCTGTGCTTATTTTCACGGATGGACACGCATTCCCAGGCGTCTGGCTGAAGGCCGAAGAATTCTCAACCTCAGTTATCGACGATGTCACGGCGCTTCGCAAACGCGTGAAGCTGAAGGAGATGGTGCTGTTTGAGTCGACAATGCTCACGCAACGCCCCCATCCGGCCTTCAGCTTTGCTATCGCGAATGGCGAGGAGCAGATTTCAGAAGAGGCGGGCCAAAAGTTTCGCCTGGCCATAGACATCCGGCGGGCGCGATTGCAGCGCATCAAGCCACTTGCCAGCGAACAGGCGATTGCGCGTGGAACGGTCGGAACGGAAGGAACGAACCTGGAGGGAGGGTTTGAGGACGCTCCGGAACTGCCTGAGGAACTGGAGGGTCCTGCGGACGACAAGGCTGTCGAACGCCCGGAAGACCGGCTTACCCGTTGGCAACGGAAGCTCCTTGACCTGTCACTCCGAAACAACCTACTGAGTTTCAAAGCAGGCAAGAAATCGCTGAAGCTTGATGCGCCAGACCCCGGACATCTCGAGGACGTTCTGGCGGAGGGCCACGCCGTCAAGTTGCTCATGCGCCCCGACCTGATGGATGGCAACGACCCTCGCAGCCAGGCTATCCACGAAGCGCGTGAGCGGGAAAACATCCGTCGTTCCCACGCGCTTGATGCGTTGAAGCGGAAAGAGGTTTTCGTCGGACTTTCGCAAGACGAGATGGACACTCGTCTGGTCGAGCTCTTCCGGACTTCACGTACAAACTTGCAGGAGGGTGGCTCCAACACCTTGTACTTGGCGCTGGGCTTCCTTTCATGGACGCGCGACGCGAAGGACGATAAGAAGTACCGCGCGCCGCTCATTCTTGTCCCTGTATCGCTTGAACGACGTAGCGCTCGCTCCGGATTCAGCCTCACTCTGCACGATGACGAACCGCGCTTCAATCCGACGCTTATCGAGATGCTGCGTCAGGATTTCGAACTGGAGTTGGGCATCCAGGATACGGAACTGCCGAAGGATGATTCGGGTCTGGATGTCGCGGGAATCTGGAAGACTGTCTCCAGCGCCGTCAAGGACATCAAGGGATGGGAGGTGGTTGAAGACGTCGTCCTTGCAACCTTCTCGTTCGCGAAGTATTTGATGTGGAAGGACTTGACTGAGCGAACCGAGCAACTCAAGCAGAATGCGGTGGTGCGCCACCTCATTGAAACGCCGCGCGATTCCTATGAGAGCACGATTGAGTTTCCGGACGCCAGAAAACTCGACGTAGAGCTTCCGGTGAAGAGCACCTTCTGTCCGTTGCCGGCCGACTCGTCGCAGCTTTCGGCAGTGATGGCAGGAAGCAAGGGTAAGGACTTCGTCCTGATTGGGCCTCCGGGAACCGGGAAGAGCCAGACCATCTCGAATCTCATTGCTCAGTGTCTGGCAGAGCGAAAGCGCGTGCTCTTCGTCTCAGAGAAGATGGCTGCGCTTGATGTCGTATATCGACGCCTCACTGACGTAGGCTTTGGCAACTTCTGCCTTGAATTGCATTCCAGCAAAGCGCGTAAGACGGAAGTGCTCGAACAGCTACGTACCTCGTGGGATTCAGCTGCGGCACTTGAACCCGACGAATGGCACGCGGAAGCCACTCGTCTGGAGGGATTGCGGAGCCAGCTGAATGCGTATGTCGAACGTCTGCATCTTCGATACCCAAATGGGCTAAGCGTATATGAGGCAATCGGACGCGTTGTCGCCGGGAATGACTTGCCGGTCCTGCAGCTCTCCTGGCCGTCTGCCAGGGTTCACGATTCGGTCGCGATGCGAACGCTGCGCGAGATGGCTGAGCTATTGGATGTCCACGCAAAAGTGATGGGAGAGGGACAGTTGACCTCCAGCCCGCTCGCTCACGTTGTTCAAACGGAATGGTCCCCGCTGTGGCAGGCTGCGCTCCTCGATTCGGCCCGGGCTATTGGCCCGACTGTCGCCCACTTTGATGCGGCAACGGAGCAGTTGCGTGCAGCCGTCGGTTTGCCGCCGCTTCTTCTCGACTCGCGTGTTAGGGAAGGGCTGCGTCTGCTGTCTGCGACGTTGCCGTCTGCGTCTGGGCACGACTGGCAATTTGTTCTGCGTCCGGATGCAAAAACAATCGCAGATAACCTGCGCGTCGCGAAAGCACTGGTCGAGCGCCATCGTGAACTGCATGCGTCGCTCTCGGCGCCCCTGGGCAACCAGGTGCTGGAGGACGCGCGGCAAGGTATCGTTCAGCTCACTCGCTATCACGAACTCCATTCGCAGCTTTCCCAGCCGTGGAATGAGTCATTGAGGTCACGCCTCTCCACTGGCATTGAACTCTTGCGAAAGCGACAGGACGTGGTCGACCAATTGTCGCTTAAATACAAAGAAGGTATTTCGACGGCAACGGTTCAGCAGCTTCAGTTCGATTGGCGGGAACTGCAGGATTCATCCTGGCCGATGAGCATGATGCGCCGCCGCTCGCTTACGAAAAAACTTGTGGAACTGTCGACAGGCGGAGGCGAGCCGGATATTGGCGGCGACATTGAACGCCTCAAGCAGATTGATGCACTTGAGGATGAAATCAAAGCGCTCGACGACCTATCGCTGCCGACGTCGAACGCATGGCTGGGACTAAAAACGGAGCTCGACGTCGCGCGAGCTTCGCTTGGTTTCCAGGCCGCCCTCGAACAGGCTCGCGTACGCGCGGCTTGGGAGGATGTTGGACTTGACCCGGTTAGCCGGGGTCAGTGTGGCGAGACGGCGCGTGAAGACCTCGCGCGCATCAGAGAACTTCGTCAGATTGACCAGATAATCAATCGGCTGTCCGGACTCGAACAAGAGACGGACGCCGTTTGGGTTGGATATAAAACAGACTTGGCTGTCGCGAGGACATACGTCGTCTTTCAGAGTGCGCTGGCAGCGGCAGTGGCCAGCAGCTATTGGCAGGACGAGGGTTTCGGCGTTATCGAGCGCGGCAGCGCGGGTGTTGTCGCGTCGGCTGACCTCAAGAAGATGCGCGAACTGGTTGCCCTCGGTGGTCGTCTCAAGGAGTTCGACGACCTCCCCGCTAAGACCGGCGGACTCTGGAACGGTTTGCAGACGAAACTGGAGGGCATCGAACCTGCGCTCGGTTTCTTCGAGGCGCTGTCGGGCGCGCTCGCATTGATGGCAAGTACGCCTGAAGCGCTGGCGGCAGTAAAGAGCCCGATTGCTTTGCTGCTGGGCGATAGCAATGTTCTGCTTGAGCCGACGGGCGCGATTGCGGGTGCTGGGCGTATGTATGCCGAGGCACTGCAGGCGTTTAATCAGGCAGTGATGCAGTTCACGGTCGCGAGCGGCTTGCCCGGCTCTGATGTCGCGACGCTGGGTGCACTTCTCCCCGCGGCACTGGCCGCACGTGCAAGCGACGTCCTGGCTAGCTCGAATCGGTTGAACGCCTGGTGTGCGTGGCGCAAGACACGCGCGGCAGCTCTTGCATTGGGGCTTGCTCCCGTCGTCGCTGGCGTCGAACAAGGCGCAATCCAGCTCGGACGCGTGAAAGAAGCGTTCGAGACCGATTACTGTCGGTGGTGGTTGAACGCGGTCGTCGATGTCGACGACGTGTTGCGCACTTTTGTTTCCGCAGAGCACGAGAAACGCATCCGGGATTTCCGGGAGCTTGACGAACGGTTCATCGGCCTGACGCAAGCCTGGGTGCGTGCGCAGCTTTCGGCGGGGCATCCCTCACCTGACCGTGTCTCACGAGGCTCTGAATGGGGCCTGCTGCGATACGAAATGCAAAAGAAGGCTCGTCATCTGCCTCTTCGCGAGTTGATGTCTCAGGCTTCGAGCGCGGTGATGCGCCTGACGCCGTGCCTTCTGATGAGCCCGCTGTCAATTGCACAATATCTGCCAGCCGAGACGGCGAACTTTGATGTCGTCATCTTCGACGAGGCATCACAGATTCCAGTGTGGGACGCCATTGGCGCAATGGCACGTGCGAAACAAGTCATCATGGTTGGCGACCCCAAACAGCTGCCGCCGACAAGTTTCTTTGACCGCGCGGAATCGGACATTGACGACACGGACGTCGAGACCGAGCTCGAAAGCATTCTCGAGGAGTGCATTGGTGCCAACCTGCCGACGATGAAGCTCTCGTGGCACTATCGTAGCCACCATGAAAGCCTCATTGCCTTTTCGAATCATCGTTACTATGACGGGGATTTGGTGACATTCCCGAGTCCGGTCACGAACGACCGTGCCGTCAGCTTCAATCATGTTGCGAATGGCCAATACGAGCGCGGCGGGGCGCGAACAAACAAGCCAGAAGCGAAAGCGCTCGTAGCTGACCTGGTCGGCAAAATGAAAGCGCCTGGCTTCCGTGACAGTGGGTTGACCATCGGCGTTGTGACGTTTAACTCTGAACAGCAATCGCTCATTGAAGACTTGCTCGACGATGAGCGTCGCAAAGACCCATCTATTGAGCATTTCTTCGTGGAAACGCAGCTTGAACCAGTGTTCGTCAAGAATCTGGAGAGCGTGCAGGGCGATGAGCGGGACATCATGTACTTCTCAACGACCTACGGCCCGGGAGTCGACGGCACCATGCCGATGAACTTCGGCCCCATGAACCAGCAGGGCGGCGAGCGCCGGTTGAACGTCGCGATTACCCGTGCGAGGCAGGAGCTGCGCGTCTTCGGTAGCTTCCGTCCGGAACAGATGGACCTGGCGAGAACTCAGGCCCTCGGCGTACGTGACTTGAAGCACTTCCTGGAGTTCGCGGACCGCGGTGCACGCGCTCTTGGTGAGGCTGTCGCTGGTAGCCTCGGGGACTTCGAGAGTCCGTTTGAGAAAGCAGTATCGAACGCGCTCACCGAGAGGGGCTGGACTTTGCATCCGCAGGTTGGCGTGTCGGCGTTCCGGATTGACCTCGGTGTAGTCGACCCAGACGCACCAGGGCGATACCTCGCCGGTGTTGAGTGTGATGGTGCGACCTATCATCGCTCGGCAACAGCCCGCGACCGCGACAAATTGCGTGAACAGGTCTTGCGCGGGCTCGGCTGGGACATCCTACGTATCTGGTCGACCGACTGGTGGATTGATATGCAGGGAACGGTCGAAAAGATTCATCGCCAGCTCGAGGCATTGCTCGTCGAACAGCGAGCAAAGCGAATTCAGCCGGAGCAAGAGGCGACTGTCCTTGCAGAGCAGGTCACTGCGGACATCATGGCAATGCCGGACGAACAGGTAGGTCATTCGGCGGAGGCCGTGACCCATCCCTCGACCGATGTCGATGCCGCAATGGATGCAACAGCACTTCCTGTCACCTACGCTCGTAACGCCGCCGTTGCAGATTCAAGCGACGCAATCGAGGGACGTTTCACTGAGGTCGATTTGACGCTGGAGGGTTACGCGGTCGATGCCAACGCCTTCTTCGACGTCGTCTACAACCCAACGCTTTTGCGATTGATTGAGCATGTCGTGCGAGTGGAAGGACCGGTTCGGGATGAAGTTTTAGCGCGTCGTATCGCGCGGGCTCATGGCTGGGTTCGGACGGGCGCAAAAATCCAGGACCGGGTGGTACGGCTGGCGTCGCAGCACTGCAGCGGTGACGCAGAGGATGTGGGTACGTTCTTCCGTGCTAAAGGTGACTCTGCTGATAAGCAGATTCGATTCCGACGACCTGTCGATGGCACAGCACGGTCGGTCGATGAAATTTCGCTTGCTGAACTTCGGGCGCTCGCGTTCGAGATGATGCGGGTAGGGCACAACGAGGAGTCTGGCGTAGCAGCAATGGCCCGTGAAGTTGGTCTTCGAAAACTCAACGCGGGTAGCAGAACGCGCCTGGAGATGGCCTGGCTAGATGCGACGAAGGCCAACTCTCCGAACGCTGACGCTTGAGACTGAAACGGCCCGACGGTCGGCACGACAAGTGTCCGGCCGTCGGGACAACCGGCAGTATTTTGCCTTGTCGGACAGGTGGAATTAGTTCGCTGGACGAGGTGTTCGGGGGATGACATGGGTTGGGGCTTCAGGAAAAGCATAAAAATTGCGCACGGTATTCGCATCAATCTCAGCAAGAGCGGAATCAGCACGTCTCTTGGTGGAAAGAACTCCACGTACAACACCCGTGGCCGTATCACTACAAGTATTCCGGGAACCGGAATCAGATATACGACAAGTTTGAAGGGCAGGAAATCGAGCCGTCGGAACAGTCACGGCACGTCTGCGAGCATCGGTACCGGATATATGAATACTGAGAACTTATCAAAAAGAGAGCAGGCCACACAGGAATTCGTCTACAAAGTGCAGTCACGCACAACGAATGCGCTGCGCCAGTATTTTATCTCGCACGGTGTTTATGTCGAAGATGATGACATCGGCGATGCGGTCACGCTTGAAGAGCATCAACCATTTCTCAATACGCTCGCGCACGACCTGGCGCTCACGACGAAGGCTATCAAGTTAGCCGTAGATATTGGTACGGTTTCGCTTGCAGAGAAAGAAAAGGCGATGCTCGCGGTCTACGAGATGGAGCACAAGTGTGCGGCGGCGCATGGACCTCGGGGTGAATTGCAGGCAGCTGCGAGCGCTTTGCTGGCCAGAGTGCAGGCTTGCCCAAGTGCTCCTGGATTTGTTGGTCCTCTGTTTGCGGCGCTGCTGGGTTGCTTCCTCATGGCCGTTCTTGGCGTGCCCTGGGGCTCGCATTAACAGGGTTGGCGCTTGCCTACGGTGGGTACAAGACATTCAGCTTCATGCGCAAGAAAGCGTTTTCCTCCGAAGCCATCAGGGAGGCGAACGAGTGGTTTGAGTCCAAACTGACAATGGAGGTGACGCCGCGGCCAGCCATCCATTCAGCAAATGACCATGTTGCCTTCAAGGCGGCGGCGTCCGCAGCAGTCACTGCGGTGGCGGTCGTCTACACCATCATCGTGTATCCGCACCACACCGCGTCTCATGACGAAGGCGAGCAGGTGGCGCTTCAATCCGATACAACCAACCCGGCCGCCGCAGGTTCGAATGGCGTGGTGCCGGCTGCTGCCACTGTCACGGCACCGAATGCGGCTCGTCCGGTCCAGGACTTCAGCTGGCTTGTTGGTAAGTATCCCTCTGATGTCGTGAATGACAAACGATTCCGTTCCGCATTCAATGGCATCTCGCGAGCAGATTGGAGAAAAATCGTGGAACGGCTCGCCGTAACTAACTCAACCGGCATCCAATCAAAAGATGGCTACCTCGTCGCGCAAGGTTGCAAGGAACATGAGTGCAGTAGCGAACAGGCCGCTTTCGCCATCAATGAAACGACCGGCAAAGGGATTGTGGTCGTCAAGCAAACCTTAAATGGCTCGGACACCGCATCGATAAAGGCCTACCAATGGTCTGAATTGCCTCTTCATGTAACACCCCTATCAAGTTGGGCGCAGGAGAATGGACCAAACCCTGTTGAGGGCAAGTCGGCAGCGACGAATACAGTGCAATCGACTCCGGCGGATTCGTTTCAGCAGACAAGCTTTGATTGCTCGAAGGCTCGTTCCGACGCGGAGCACATTATATGTAACGACGCCGAATTGGCCTCAGATGACGTTCAGTTGGCAGCCATCTATGCAAAGGCAAACGCCGCAGCAGACGACCCGACTGCATTCAAGGCGCGGACCCGGACCCAATGGAACTACCGCGAGCAGCAATGCCATGACCGCGAATGCCTCGTACGGTGGTATACCGACCAGATAATTGCGCTTGCGACAATTGCTGAAACCGGTAAGGTAGCTCAGTAGGGTAGCGCAGTTGTGTTTGTTGCTGTTGAGCACTAGCAAACCGTTAGCGGCTGCAAGATGTAATCCAACAGAAAAGACTCGACGAAGTAAGGTGTATTGTGACGATTACGCGAATTCAAAAGCTGCAAGGCTATCGAATATTTCGGGACTTCACGTGGGATGGCTTGCCGGACTTCGGGCGCTACAACCTAATTTACGGTTGGAACGGTGCCGGAAAGACGTCGCTGTCGTCCCTGCTTCGCTCCATGCAGCGGCGACAACCTCTGGAGACTGGGGCTGTGGAACTGGTGATAGACGGGAACGTCGTGACAGGCACTGACTTTGCGAACGGGAGTACGCCTGCGATACGGGTGTTCAACCGAGACTTTGTTGACCGCAACGTTTTCGAGACACCGGACTTGGCGCTCCCTCCCGTGTTCTACCTGGGCGAGGACAGTGCGGAAAAGCAAAAGGAAATAATCTCGCTTCGAGAGGAGCAGGACGCACTAAATAAGGTTCTGACGGAACTTGGCGCCGAAAAGGAAGCGAAGATTTCGTTGCAGAACACGCTCTGCACGAATCAGGCGCGGAGCATTCGAAATCTTTTGATGGGTGACGTCCGTTATAACAACTATGAGGCACCGCGGTTCAAAGAGCTGATGCGGACGTTTTTTTCCACTACTGTGCTGCATGAAGCATTGACGAGTGAACAGCGCGCTGAGGCGGAGAATTTAATCGCCGGAAAAGCTTTGCCCAAGCTCAGAGTGCCGGAATTTGGTCAAGCGGACCTCTCAAGTCTCAACGGCAGATTGGCCGCCGAGCTCAAGACGACTGTCGTTGCAAGCACAATTCAGGAACTTGTCGACAAGCCGGAGGTCGCCGCGTGGGTTGAACGCGGCCTGCATCTTCATTCGGGCGGTCAGACGCATTGTCACTTTTGTGAGCAAGAACTGCGGCCGACGCGACTAGCAAATTTGTCTGCCCACTTCAACGACCACTTCAACGCACAGCAAAGCCGATTGAAGTTGCTTTCGTCCGAGGTCGAATCGATGCGAAAAGCCACGAGGCAACGCCAGATTCCTGAGCGCTCTGCTATTTACCCACATCTTTTCGAGCAATACGACGTCGCATTAAAGAAATTGGAGCAGCATTCGCTCTATGTGGAGACTTATCTCGATGGACTCACGCGTGCGATTGAAGCAAAGAAGGCGCAGCCATTTTCAGAGCTGAACTTGTCGGATTATCTGTCCATAAGCAGCGCGGAAAGTACAAAAGGCTTCTGGGCATTTCTCGGGCTTATAGTTGATGGACTCAACATGGTAGGCGCCAGCTCTGGGGGGGTCGCGATGCAGACCATCTGCGACCTAGTCAAGAGGCATAATGAGCACTCAGAGAATTTTGAAAAGGCGGCTTCGGAAGCGCGTAAAAAGCTGGAGCTTGACGAGGGTTTGAAAGCTTTCTCGCAGTGGGCGGGTCACCAAGTTCGTGTGAAGGAGCTGGCGGACCGCATCAAATTGCTGCAAGATAGGCTTAGCCCGCTAGACGGGCAAATTGCGCAGTTGCAGCGGGTAATCCGCCAGCATCATCAGCCTGCGAAAGAGTTGACGCGAGAGCTTGCCGCGTACCTTGGTCGCGACGAACTGCGCTTTGAGCCACGGGAGAATGGCTACACCATCATGCGAGGAAAAGTAGCAGCGATGCATCTGAGCGAGGGCGAACGCATGGCCATCGCCTTTATGTACTTTCTCAAGACGCTAGAGGATTCCGACTTTAGGCTCAAAGATGGCATCGTTGTGATTGATGACCCTGTGTCGAGCCTGGACGCAAACTCTCTCTTCAGTGCATTCGGCTATATGAAAGAGCGAACCAAGAATGCGAAGCAGCTGTTTGTCTTAACTCACAATTTTGGCTTTTTCAGGCAGGTGAAGAATTGGTTCAATTTTGCTGGCAAATTGAAGAAGGGCGTCTACAAACCTGAGGCGTCTACTATCTGTCACTTCTACATGCTTGCGATGAAAGTGGAGGCGGGGCAGCGCAGTGCTTGGCTGCGGACGTTGGACCCGTTGCTTCACGAGTATGAGTCGGAATATCACTACCTATTCAGGCTCGTGAAAGACGGCGCCGCGATGGCTCAGCCGAATAGTTTGGCGGAAGTCTACGGTTTGCCCAACGTTGCCCGTCGTCTTCTTGAATCGTTCTTATCGTTCCGAGTGCCAGGGCAAGCTGGAGACCTCAAGCGACAAATGGAAGAACTCGACGGCAGCCCGGCGACTATTTCTCGAATCATTCGATTCCTTCACACCCACTCGCACATGGAACAAATCTCCGAGCCAGAGCACGACCTTTCAGTTCTTTCTGAGGCCCCAGGAGTTCTCGCGGACCTGCTCACGCTCATAAAGCGCAACGATGAGAAGCACTATAATGCGATGATGGCATTGGCGTAGTTACGGAGTCGGCCGACGGGCGTCGCTGCCCTGGTTTGGCAAGTGACGGCAATAGCGACTCAATTTTTTGCAGTAACGCCACGGATGTCTGTGAGCGGCTGAGCAGGATTTAGCAGGTTGTGCTGAACCTGTTGCAAGAACCCGTTCAGATACGAATAGCTGAACTGGAAGGACTATTGCTCCGAGTTGCGTATTTACATGCTAGGCGCGAGCCGTCGTCCTCAAGACCTCAAGCTGGGCAACGGCGAATTGCTTCGAGATTGAGAAAAAGCTCAAGCATCATCGCGCAGACTAGTACGTCGATAGTCGCATAACCAGCGACGTCGGCCTCAAAGCTCCGTTCGCGGTCGACAAAGCACAGGCTATTGCCAACAGCCGAGTCACGGCGGGTAGATATGTTTCGGGGCGACTTGTTCGTCTAGGCTTGTTTCGTTGCTGCGCACGGTATCCTGTGAACTAGGACAGTCCGATAACATCGTGCCGATACACTGTTGATGTAGCAGCTGCGCGACAAATACTCGCACCCATGCGCCCAATTCGGCTTTGGTCCCCAAGTAACTGCGAGGGCGCAGGCTGCCGTTAGTAGGATGCGTGCGATTCGACGCTTTATCTCCTATGCTGTTCTCAGCGGCGTTAGCGCGACGCAGTTTTTCACGCTTATGAAGAGGAGGCAGCGATGGCGACTGGCGACATGGATGGAGAAGGTTCAATTCCGGGGCCATGCTTGTCTGAAGCGGAGGTCAGGCGGTTTCTGGCAGCGTTCGCAATCCAAATGTGTCTATTTCCTGGCTGGCGCAGCGCTGAAGCGCTTCCCTCGATAGGCAGAAAATCGCGAAGCGATTCAGGCATACAGACTTCCGAACCACGATGCTCTAAGAAAATGACCCGGGTCTATGTCCCACTGGGAAGCTAACAACTTGCTTATCGTACAAGCATGCTCTGCGGGGTGTCCTTGGCGCAAATAGTCTGGATGACCCGCCGTCGCCATACAGTCGCGTTTATCAAGACCAGGGCCAGGGTAGACGCCTTGGCTGCACATCTCAGCGCGTTGCGCGAGCAGCTGGGAGACTCAATTCGAGCACCGGGGGCAGCCTGACCACCTAGGTGCAGCCGCCTGACGATTCTTCTCGAATGCGCGACAATGCTGCTTTGCGGCGTGGCGCCGCGGCAGGAAAATCGTTGGGGGCAAGGTGAGCAGCAAGGTTGAGATACTGGTTGTCGATTCGCTTTCAGATGTGCCTGCAGAAGAGTGGAACGCGCTCACTGTGGGCAATCCCTTCGTGGCGCACGAATATCTGTCAGCAATGCACATTACGAAATGTGCATCCAAGTCGACAGGATGGCAGCCGACCTACCTCCTGATGCGACGCGGAGGCGAACTCGTCGGCGCCATGCCGCTGTATCTGAAATCCCATAGCCGCGGCGAATACGTCTTTGACCACGTCTGGGCAGACGCATTCGCGCGGCATGGCATCCAGTATTACCCCAAGCTCCTGTCTGCAGTGCCATTCACGCCCGTTACAGGCCCACGACTGATGGCGCCGACGCATGCAGACAGAGTGTTGCTCGCACGGGGCGCAATAGAGTTTGCGAAACAGCTCGATGTGTCGTCAATTCACGTACTGTTCTCACACGAAGATGACCTTGAGGCCCTGACCGACGCCGGCTTCATGCTGCGGGAAGGCGTCCAGTTCCACTGGGAAAATTTTGGATACAAGAGCTTCGACGAGTTTCTCTCGAAGATGTCGCATGACAAACGCAAGAAGGTCAAGCAAGACCGGCGTAAGGTCCACGACGCCGGCGTGACCTTCCGATGGCTACGTGGTCAGGAGATTGGCCAGGACGACCTCGATTTCTTCTACGAGTGCTACGAGAACACCTATCGCGAGCACTGGAACCCGCCGTACCTGACGCGCAAGTTTTTCGGGCTTGTCCATCGGACGATGCCTGATGCACTCATGCTCGTTATTGCTGAGGCAGATGGGCAGCGGCTAGCGGTAGCGCTAAACGTCGTGAACGGCGATACTATGTATGGCCGCTATTGGGGCACCAAAGAGTTCGTTTCGGGCCTTCATTTTGAAACCTGCTACATGCAGGGTATCGAGTATGGCATTGCCAAAGGGTTGAAGAGCTTCGAGGGCGGCGCTCAAGGTGTGCATAAGATGTCGCGCGGCCTGATGCCCACGCCAACGTGGTCTGCTCACTGGATTGCTGACCATCGATTTGCGCACGCTATCAGCGAGTTTCTCGACCAGGAGACGGCGGCGATGGACGAGCACATTGATGAGCTCGAGGCCCATACGCCGTTCAAAATGAAAACGTGAAGGCACGTCTCTCAGCGCCGAACTGGAGCCGCGGCTGCATAGCAGGGGATGATGCCGAGGAGTTCCTCAGCGCTTCGTCGACGGTTTTGGGCGCTCAAGCTCAGACAACTTGGCGCGGAGCGCTGCAATTTCATTGCGACAGGCCTCAAGCTGGTCCCGCTGCTCAGACTCGACCGTGTACCCGCTCGTCATTGCATTTGCTTCGACGTAGAACTGGTACGCTGTCTTGGAGTTCTGGCCGAGACGCTGCGCTATAGCATCGACAACGTCTTCTCGCTGCATCGAGAGTCCTCGCTTCTTCCTGAACTCTATTTCCTCCCGGGCGATACGTGTGCCCGTCTTCCTTCGCACGCCATGCGCTCCTGCGCCCTTCCCAGCGCCGACCTTCTTAAACCGCTTTGCGATTCGGTCCGATAGTGAGTGGTCGTTAAGCGGAAGCCCCGTTGTTGGATTCAAGAAAATGCGTCCTTCAAGAAGTTTCCGATTGACCCCGGTTTCCTTAATTATTTCCTCTCGGTCAATTTCGATGTAGTTTGCGATGTCATAGGCAATTGCCCACGACAACGAGAAGGATTTGCTATAGCCGTTTTTCTGGTCAGGTGGCGCTACATCGTAGGCCGTGGCATGCCTCGCTTCGGCTTTAGCCAGTTCCTTCCTCGCGAACTGATGAATTTGAAGACTTGCCACACTGCCGACTCGCCACGCCGTGTCCGAGATGATACGAACGATAAGCATGATTTGGCGGTGGTCGGCAGCGTCTCCGGCTCCTTCAAGATAGTCTTCCAGCGCGGCAATGTCGTCATCAGTTGCTCGATACTGGACCCTTCCAAGGCGACTCGCTCGGCCCGTTCGCGTGTAAATCCTCGGGTACTTCTTCAGCTCCTTTTCGTCGGAATCCAGGCCGGACAGTCCCACTACCGGCAACGTCGAAGTGATGCCACAGCCGACTGGTCCTATTGTCCCCGACGGGATACTGCCTTGCCCTTGTGCCCACGCAAGAAGCTCGTAGACCTCCTTCAATCGAACGTTCGTAGTGTCTTGTGCGACCAACTGGTTTCCCCGATACTGAGGGCGTTTCATCGTCCGCTTCCAGCACCAATCTCGAAATCCTAGAAGATGCTTGTCGTTCATCTCAGCAATTGGAAGCTGCTTTTCCGACAGGTAAATATATAGCTCGCGCGCTGCACTGACAGCATTGTTCCTACGCGTTCGCATAGCGGTTTCCGAAACGTGCTCCGATTCTCCCTTGCGGATAACCATCCCGCAATAGTCGGTGGGCAACTCAAGAAGGGAGTAGGTGCTGCCTCGAAAAACCGGAAATCGACGGTCGTTTCCATCCTCAATCCGGAAGACGTAAACCCGCTGAGCTTTGTGAACCGAAGCTTTCATGTGGACGTCTCCGAAACCTTCTGCAGAAGGTGTTGTAGAAGAGGGTCGACGCAGTACCACGCGTCTCTTCCTTCGCGCTTCAAACTAGCATCGACATCACCGACGAGCACCACCGTATGCGACGCAACACCGGATGCAGCACGAATCACCTCTGCATTGCAATCGGTGCCCTCGATGCAAACGACTATAACGGTTTGCCAAGTTCCGAGGGCCGCCGCCGGGAGTTCGAGTGCGTACGCCAATGTGAGCTCAAACGCATCTGACGCCGTTAGAGGAACGAGGTCTCCGTTCGCTCGCGCGACTTGAGCGACGACGAACTCAGGAATCGAGTTGGTCACACGAACGTAGGGCGTTTGCTCCACGTCATGCAAGCTCATGCTTTCGCCTGGCCAGCGGCATTTCGCGATGTCTGCTTGCTTCCACGTGACGGGGCATTTTGCATATGCCCTTCCGCCGCGACCAAGGGTCGTCGAACTCATCGGAAGGTTATCGAACTGAAGTTCGTCAGCCCTTTCCGACGCCAGCGTGACATTCAACGAATGACAAATTGCCGCGTTGGTCGCAATCAGGACTGTGGCTCCGTCACACGCATTCTCGCGATAGAGCGCTAGCGCTTCTTTCAGTGTTTCTTTCATCCCGGTGAGCTGAACCTTCCGTATTTCCAACCCCTCTCTAGGGCTTGATGGACGTAGAGATTCGCCACCGCCGCTTGACCCAATTGGACCCAATGTCATTCGTTGAAATTGTCCTGAGTACCATAGCGCGTGAAACGGCGCCGGCCGACTGGGTCGGCTAACCATATCGGCCGCTCCGGCAAGTATCAGGCAAGTGTCTATTGGGAGCCTATGGATAAGCTTGTTAAGGGTTAGGATGTCCAGGGCATGGGCGTCGTGAACCACCACCGTGTGGCTGGACTTGTGGACTTGTGCTGGCCCCGCAAGCATCTCTTGCAAGCTCAGCTGAAGAGCGGGCCGGGGCTCTGTAAGCGAGAAAGCGATGTGAAGAGCGTCTGCAAACACTTCATGGAGCCGACCGCGTGCAGCGGCAGCGGTACGCCCTCCATGGTCAATCAAACAAACTGAAAATGCTGTCCGGCGGGGGGTGTCCACGGTAGTGAGCGCGTCATTGCGCGCCTGCGCCGAACCCCTGGCGGCAAACAGGCGCGACAAAAATGCGTGGGTGACCTTTGTAAGCGCATCCGAAGCGACAAAGCGCTGGCGTCGGTATGTTAGACACGAAATTCTTCCCGACGCGACGGCCGAGTCAATTGTGGTTTGGACGAGAGCAGGGTCTCGGAGCTTGTTTGCCAGCCGGTGCTCGTAGTCCTTAAGCTGCACCGCGCGCAATATTGCGTGGGTGCCTTGTGTAAAGACAGAATCCGATGCAGAGAGCAGTCGACGCGGCTCGTTGGGCGGCTTTGAACTTTGGACGGAGTTGTCGATGGTTGACCAATGAATCGCCGGGTGGAAATCATACGGAGTTGTCAATCTCAATCCACGAAACACCGCGATGACTTCGGGCAGCGTCGAGCGCTCATGTCCAGAAAGGGCGACTGGCTCAAGTGCACGAGTTATTCTGATGTCATCGAGATAGCTGTGCCACGCGGCAATGCCAGCGATTGCTGCGGATGCGCTGATGCCAGCGGAGTGCAAGCTTTGGACGTCGTCATGGGAAAAAATATCGCTAAGCTTCGCGTCAAATTTCCTCCAGAGCTTCTTGGCGCCACGCATTCCGATTTTCGCAAATGAGGGGTGCTTCCCCAGTAGCATTACCAGTTCTATGCCGCTTGGTTCCCGACACACTCCAGTTTTGGCCTTCAGCTGGGCTCCATAGAGCGGATGGTTTTCGAGCGTGCCGGAAATTTCCCAGGTCTCACCGACCACCGGCGCCCGAAGCATAACGTTGAAGTTTGCAACGACGCGGATACGCTTTGCCGGGAGGAGCGTCAGTACGAAAATCGCACCGCCTCCGAGGCCGTATGACAGGACTCGTGTGACAGTTCCCCTTAAACGACGCAGGCTTGGGGCTTTGGTCATCGCTGTTCAAGGTCTCGATATGGGCTCGGCACGGAGTGAGGCGCCGTTGTCTTCAAGGTACTGCAGGAGCTTCATGGCTGTATCTTGCTCCGCCAAAGCACTTCTGAGGGCTCGGCATTCGTCTTGCAGTTCCGCCGTCAGAGACGTCTTCGAAGCGCGCTTCCTGTTCGGCTGTTTGCGCCACTCTTCGAGTTCATCGTCAAGTGTCTTGAACAAATTGAAGAGTTCGTCGTTCGTTCCGACCGTTGACGTTGGGATTTTGAGCATCTCACAGATAGTCTTACGTGACGCTTTTCCGAACTGGTTGACAGGGACTTGGCTAATTTTGGTCTGAGACTTCCATTTCCTCAAGCGGGCCGCGTTTTCAAGTTTTTTCTCGATGGATGATGCGTTGGCGCTCATTCTTTCTCTCCATCTTCGACGCGCGGGGTGTCCGAACCTATTCGTTTTCCGAGCGAGACCACATTGGGTCGCCGAGTCCGAGCCTCCCTGATTCGATTGTTCAATTTCTGGAGTTCTTCCTCATAGTGTTTTTTCTGTCGAACTTGTAGAGCTCGCGTTTCTTCGAGCTCCTCGTTTGCAATCCGCGCTTGTTCGCGGTATTTCAGAATTTCTCGTTCCAAGACGTCGATGAAAATCTGCTTCTGCGCGCCGTCTGATTGCGCGTCGGCGATGGCTTGCTTAGACCTCGTCTTGCCAAGCTGAGTCGAAGCGGTTTGTTCAATTGCATCAAACAACGAGCGTATCTCTTCTTTCAGCGTGTTGTTGTGAGGAGCGTCCAACGTGCCACGACTAAACGAGCGAAAGTTAAGGATGGCAGGGTGCTTTTCAAGTGTGTAGCGACATTGAGATTCGCGCGTCCATTGCGAAAGACCCTGCATGTCTTTGGGGAAGTAGTCTAGTTGCAACTCGTCGTTTTCATCGCAGACGCAACGCCCTTCATCGTTTCTAACCCACGGAATGCCGGTCTCAATCCACAATCTCAGGATGACGAGCTTCGCTTCGATGGCTTCACGGGCCTGCAGTGCAAGCGGTGACTTCGTGTCGTTGCGCTCGCTCATTTTGCGAACTCCTCTCTAATCGTGGTCCAACCGTCGGCGAAACGTTGGAACCGGACACGAGTGCCTTCGGCCATGACCTTCTCAGATTTAATCACGTCCTTGAGTATTTCGATAAGCGCTTGCGCCTGCTTGCGAAGCGCAGCTGGTAGGCGCTTGTCGTTAGCAGTTTTGAGGGCAGATTCCATTTCCTCTGCGAAAATTGAGAGTGATACTTCGGTCGAGATGGCGTGAACGCACCCACTGCACATGCTTGGGCAAGCCAGTTCGATTCTCGGACGCTCGCCGTCAAAACAGTTCGATTGCTCCTTGGTTTTACCGGCGTCTCCCGCCATGCAGATGGTGTTCCCTTCGACTAATCGATAGCCGCGCTGCTCAAGCTCGTCTGCAATCGACTCAGCCTTCTCGGAGAGGGGAGCGTCCTTGAAGTTTTCCGGCAGAGAGAACCTCTTCAGTAGCGCGTTTACCACTCGAGCGAACCCTCCTCCGAAGCGGCGTTGCCCGGCGAGCAGGTCGGTGAGGATTTCGATTAGATAAACCTTCCGTTCCTCTTTCAACATACTTGCGATGTTGCGGGCCTCCGACTCATATTCGGCATAGTGTGCCTTGATACTGTCCTCTGGAAGGCCATTCGCCTTGTCTCGATAGTACGCGAGCAGACTTTCTATCGAAAGGTCCTTCATGTATTGCTGCAACGCAAGTAGTTCTGGGGAGTCGAACCTGTGCACGTAGAGCGTCATAAATGTCCGTCTGAACGGCATCTGCTTACCGAAGAAAATCTGAGGGTCGATGCCTGCCAGCCGAAAGAAAATCGTCGACGCTTGGCGAGCGTCAAAAGTGGGGGGAGCCGAGTTGAACCCTATCTTGGTGAAGAGTGGAAACTGAAAGAGCTTTTCGGTTCGAGCGACTTCTACATCGGTTTTGACAGCTACTGGAGGGGTGAATAGCGGTCGAGCAATCTGAAAAATCTCCTCGAGAAAATCTACTGCGTCAGCAACTAGCTGGTTGCACCAAGAGGTGGCGTATGCCTTGATAGATTTTTGAATGTACGTCTCTATGCGATGAAATGGAATTGTGTCTGAGACTCTGACGCAGCACCCGTGATAGAGTCCGTAGGACTTTTTAGATTTGCCTGCCCCGTGGATTTCTCCAGGCCGACGACCAAGATTCGTCGCAATGTTGAAGAAAAGAGCGAACAGTGTGGTGTTGACAAGTGCAGAAGCAGAGTTGCCGCCGTAAGGGTCATCGCCGAATTTGCTCGCCTTGCTAACCCGAAGAGGAACGCCAGCCGAAGCGAGAATGCTGTTGGATTTATCGACGACCTCCGCCGTAAAGGGGCGCGCAACAGCCCGCTGCTCAGTGATTTTCGACTCCAGCGAATCTCTGAGCAGTCTGAGTACCTCTAAGATTGCATCCTTGTAATCATATTGCCAGCGCAACGCTTCCGTGAAGCCGGCAACGGCAACGTAAAGTGGCATATTGGGTGTCGCATGCTTACTAGATTGCTGCTCATCCTGTTGTGCACTTTCCTTCGCACATGCATCAATTTCATGTGCCAAAGCGTCCAGCGACGCATTTGGAGCGTCGCCCTGATGCATGGGGGTATCGATGTGCTGTTCAGAAGCGCTCTGAACGTCGTCTCCAGTTGCCCCCGTTGGGTGGTCGGAGGAACCCCTTAGAAGCGTCTTCGTTGGGCGCGCGCGGCGCTTTTCACCAGCGGCGACTTCACGCATCGGTCTAAGAAATGGATGGAATCGAATGCTGTCGAATTCGTCGCCCAACAACGCTAGTCTGTTGATAGTAACCAGCGTACGAAAATGCTCTGCCTTGGTAGGCCCGGCGCGGGTCGGCTTGTCGAAGGTTTCAAAAGCGGGTATTTGCTTGGTGACCGTGGCTGCTCGGAACCAACGCGGAATATCGTTACGGTTGATTGGCAGTCCTATCGTGAAAGAAAGGGCCTCGGGAGAAAACGTCCATGTTTCTTTACTACGCTGTGTAGCGATGGAAAAAAGACGGTCTGGATTTTGAAGGATGTTTGCCGCTTCGTTAAGGAGCGCCTGCTGATACTGTAACAATTTCCACCATCCTTGTTCGGAGACTTCGGCGGACAACAGTTGAACGTCTTCACGGCTGAGGTCAGCCAGTCGGGTGAAACCGCGCCGAAACATCCAGCAGTACGTGAGAGTTGTGAGCCTTATGGTGTCGGTGAAAGCTTGTGTGGGGCTGCCTTCATTGTCTTTGAGTGCGGAGTTGGCTGCATTCAGCATGGGTGGAAACAAGTGAGGAAAATCCTCTAACCTGTGGATACCCGTGTGAATGCCTACGCCGCCGGTTGCGTTCACTAGGAATGCGCGCGTATCAAATTCGCGGACCTTGGAGCCTCGAAACTTGATGCTCTCAGACAAGTCAATCCGTAGGATTTCGTCGTCGAAGTCACTGAGGAATCTCCAGCTTTTTTCTTCGGCCGGCAACGTGGTCAGCGAGGTTGTCGCGATGTGTCTAGCTTGATTTCGCATATCCTGCCTCGAAGCGCTTAAGTTCTTGAGAGAGGGGGCCGACGGAAACGAAATGATAAAGGGCGCAGCAGAAGACAATGCGCGGCAGGTGCCTCGCGACAAACCTCTCGTGTCCTGCCTGCACCAGGGCGGGCAAGTTCCTTGTATAGAGTTGATACTGCAATGCGATATGTGCCACTTCCGCCTTGCCGATTCGGAAAGGCATCTTCCCGAAGGAATCGACCCAGCGGTCTGCGATACAGTCGACTCCCTTGTCCTCGAGAGTGCTCGGTGGAAACAGGAGGAGATTATTTTTCTTCACTCTTGCCAGTTGTTTGACATCGAGTTTGTCCTTGCGTCCCGTCGCATAGAAAACACAATCGGATAGCAAAGTCACATACTTCAGCATGTTAGCCTCGCCGAGTAGGCGAATGATTGTGCTGTTCAAGTACACGGTAGTAACGTCTGCCGCGGCATGCCCTAAGAAGAGTTGCGTCTGGATAATATCTCTGCCAGACGCCAAATATCGAATGTGCGCGGCCCGATGTCTCAAGTCTGAAAACGAGAACTCTTCAAGCCCCGTCAATCGACAAAATACTTTCAAATATGTCGGTAGCTTGCCAACATCAAAAACGAAGGTCGAGGAATCGCGCGAGACGAATCGCATTGACACAAAAATCGATTTAGACTCTGGTTTGAAGTGCTTGTCGATGTTTCGTCGGTGCTGCATCAAAAGCTCAAGGGCATGCGTACAGAGGGGCGCGGTTACCCTCTTTGAGGGCAGTATAGAGAATCCATCTTCCGGTTTGTCCTCGTCTTCATCGTCTCCATCGTCAGAATCTGGCAAATTTATATCATCGGCTTCTGGTAAGTCCGTTAGTTCCGCCTTTTGATTCTGGCCGGTTTTATGTTTCACGCCTTGAATCGTGTAACCTGAGTCATCCTCAATAATATTTTCGAGACTGACGGTCTTCAAGGTGGCCCAATTCCAGCCAATATTATCTAAGAGAAGAATGACGCAAGCGGTTACCACTGTTCTCGGTAAGTAGTGCCTAGAGAGCAGCATCGGAAAGGTCTCGCGCGGAAGGCAGTTCGGCAACGACCAAAACTGGTTGAGCTTTTTAGGAAAAATCGCTGAGATTCGATTTCCTTTATGGGATTCCACCTTATCAATGATAGCTGTGTGAAGATGCAGTAAATCTTCTGGGGAAAGTTTCCTCCAGAAGCGTCTCCTTGGCAGACTCCCTCGCGCTACGGCATCTCGGATGCGACTGGAAATCGATTTGGGCAATTTTTTATTACTAAGCCCCTCGAGGTGTTTGACCAGTTCATCGTGCCGCGCGATTATCTTTTCGCATACAGTTGTTGTTTCTGAAGCCGATTTATGAAGAATCGCCTTTGCCTTCTCATCGCGCTCAGCTAGGTCTTTGAAGTCAATTGAACTTAATTCCTTTGCGAGGAAGTTCTCGTCGAAAATGTCGTTAACATAGACATTATGTTCGGGGGTTTGGGTTTTGTGGTCTGCTTTATGTCTGCTCGTAAGCTTAATGTTTTTTATCAGCTCTCCGTCTGCTAGTCGAGCCCGGCACTGCACGAGGAAGTGCTTGATATTAGCGCTGTAGGGTGAAAAAGATACGCCACCAAAGCCGTCTATAACATCGTCAAGATGGGAAATGAGCTTTGAAAGGTCACGCGGGAATAACTTGGCTAGAGCTGTGTTGAAAATATGGGGTCTTCGCGGAAAAGTGTGATGGTTTTTCACGATGAAAACGTCGGAGAGCCAATCTGGGCAAGGGTTTGCGCGTCTTGATGGCCTCGCGAAATCGGGCATGATTTTGCGATGGCTACTTCACGCAAACTCAAGCGTCTTTCCGACGCATACCGGTTCGACGGATTCCGTCCTTGCGAAGCGCTGCGCGGTGTCTTCGGCGATCGCATGGCACGCGTCATCACGCTGGTTCGGCGCTCAAAAAAACGGCCTGCAAGGGATGTGGTCGACGGTGCTCGATCCACGATCGCAGGGTGCGTCGCGTTCGAGATCTGCCGAACGGCGATATACGGATTTACCTGGAACTCGAGGCTCGTCGGGTCCGCTGTCGATGCGATGGCAGCGTGAAAGGCGAACGACTGAGCTTTCTGGCGGACAACCCTCACTACACGAAGCGCTTCGCGTGGTACGTCGGTCGTCGCTGTCGCGACAGCACGATCAAGGACGTGGCTGACGAACTGAAATTGCACTGGCATACGGTCAAGGACCTCGAGATGCAGTACATGCGGGCACAAGTGGAGCGGTTCGGCACGCCCGGGCCGAAGGTCATCGGCATCCACGAGATTTCGATTGGCAAGGGACAGACGTACCGCATTGTTGTGAGCGACCTGATACGGGGCCGTGCGATCTGGTTCGGTGGCAAAGATCGAAAGGAGGCCAGCATGCATCAGTTCTATGACTGGCTGGGCGAGAAAAAGGCCCGCGGCATCCGGCTTGTCGTGATGGACATGTGGCGGCCGTTTTACAACGTCGCGCAGGAACGCGTGCCGCATGCGGC
Organism: Paraburkholderia sp. MM5477-R1; assembly: GCF_050436385.1. Taxonomy (NCBI): domain Bacteria; kingdom Pseudomonadati; phylum Pseudomonadota; class Betaproteobacteria; order Burkholderiales; family Burkholderiaceae; genus Paraburkholderia; species Paraburkholderia sp. MM5477-R1. Next base: position 219,724 of record NZ_JBNDMC010000003.1, on the reverse strand, counting down.
CATCCTGTACGACAAATTCCACGTCATAAAGCAGCTCAACGAAGCCCTGGATGAAGTGCGCAAGAGCGAATACGCTCGCCTGCAAGGCGAGCAGCGGCGCTACATCAAAGGGCAGAAGTACGTTCTGCTCAGTCATCGCGAGAACCTGTCGCTGGAAGGCAGAGACTCCTTGAAGACGCTTCTCGCAGCGAACCGACGTCTGAATACCGCGTACCTGCTCAAGGAGTCGTTCGGGCAGTTGTGGGACTACGAGCGCGAAGGCTGGGCGCGTCGCTTCTTCGAGAACTGGAAATCCAGCCTGAAATGGCAGCGATTGAAGCCCTACGAGAAGTTTGCGGCGATGGTCGAGCGTCATTGGGACGGGATTGCTTCCTATTGCAAGCCAGAAAACAAGGTGCCGCTCGGCTTCGTTGAGGGCCTCAACAACAAGATTCGGGTCATCCACCGACGCGGATACGGATTGCGAGATGAGGAGTATCTGCGCCTGAAGATCCTCACTTGTATGCTGCCTCGAATCTGAAAAATGGCGATTTTTCATCACACTTTTCCGCGAAGACCCAAAATATGTTTGACGTCTGGGTCGTGCGCAGATGCTTTCAGTAGTCGGATGAGCTTATAACCTCGTTGGTCCGACATCGGACACTCCGAACTCGCGACCATCTCTTCAAGGAGTCCGCCTCGTCGATAGCCCGTGTCAACCAAATCTAATGTTTTGATTACTGGGGTTTCGACGTCGCCGCGGGTCCGGATGCACGACAGCTTGAGCGTGCCTTTGGACCATACATGTTTGGCTTGTTCGACGGCTTCCACGACGCTACCCTCCACCGGTTTGGGGCGTGGCGGGCATGAGAGGAGGCTGTACACGCGACGGACAGGTGCCTGTCGTGTGTTACCCGCTATAAGTAGCGTAGGAGATTGAAAATGCTTATAAAATAAGGGTTTACCGTTGGTCGGTCAGTCAGTCGGACGCCGGGCGCCACATAACTTCGGGTACTCGCCGTACGAGTGTCCCTTCAGATAGACGGGCGCCGCCGCTGCGAGCATGCCCGTGCGCGCGTCGGTCAGCGTGACGAATTGCGGCGCCCAACCGGTGTCGGGAACCGCGCATTGCGTCGCGTTGAGCGCGCTCAGAAACTCGTGCCGCAAAAACGGCGTGGGCTGCGCCTGCGCGGCGAGGAGGGCGTTCCACTCGGCGGCGTCCACCTCGGAGGGCGAGGCCAGAATGCCCGTGCGATAATCGATACGTTGCTGGTTCAATCTGAGTGACTGTATGCAATGACCGGCGCGGCGCTGTGAAACTGACGCTGCCACGTCGTTCGTTGAGTTCGTTTATCCGGTTTGTTCAATCCCGTCGAGCCATCGAGCCGCGGTACCGCGAGCCGTGAAGGCTTGCCTGTCGATCCTGCCATGAAGACCCGAATCGCTCTTGCTCAAATCAATGTCACCGTCGGCGACTTCGCCGGCAACGTCGCGAAGATCGTCGCCGCCGCGCGCGCCGCGCACAGCGATGGTGCGAAGCTGCTGGTCGCGCCTGAACTCGCGCTGTCGGGTTATCCGCCCGAAGACCTGCTGCTGCGCCCCGCGTTCTACACCGCGAGCGCGGCCGCGTTGGCCGATCTCGCCGCACAGTTGAAGCCGTTCACCGGTCTGCATGTGATCGTCGGCCATCCGCTGCGCGACGGGTCGGACAACCTCGCGCACCGCCCGGCGAACGGCCATGGTAATGCAAACGCGCCGATCGAGCGCGGCGTGCCGCCAGTCGATACGTTCAATGCGGCATCGCTGATCGTCGACGGCGAAGTGAAGGGCACCTATCGCAAGCAGGATCTGCCGAACACCGAAGTGTTCGACGAGAAACGCTACTTCGCCTCCGACCCGCAGCCGTTCGTGTTCGAACTCGACGGCGTCAAGTACGGTGTCGTGATCTGCGAGGACGCGTGGCATGCGTCGGCCGCGCAGATGGCAAAGGCCGCGGGCGCGCAGGTGCTGCTGATTCCGAACGGCTCGCCGTACCACCTGAACAAGGAAGCGGTGCGCTTCGACATCCTGCGCGCGCGCATTCGCGAGACCGGTATTCCGATGGTCTACGTGAACATGGTCGGCGGCCAGGACGAACTCGTGTTCGATGGCGGTTCGTTCGTGCTCGACGCGCGGGGCGAACTCGTCGCGAAGCTCGCGCAGTTCGAGGAAGCCACGGCTGTCGTGGAGTTCGACGCTGGCACGCCGCTGCCGGCCGCGATCGCGCCGGAGCAGTCGATCGAAGCGCAGGTCTACGCGGCGCTCGTGATGGGCGTGCGCGACTACATCGGCAAGAACGGTTTTCCTGGTGCTTTGATCGGTCTGTCGGGCGGCGTCGATTCGGCGCTCGTGCTGGCCGTTGCATGCGATGCGCTCGGCGCCGACAAGGTACGCGCGGTGATGATGCCGTCGCGCTACACGGCCGATATCTCGACCAGCGACGCCGCCGAGATGGCGCGCCGCGTCGGCGTGCGCTACGACGAGATCGCGATCGCGCCGATGTTCGACGCGTTCCGCGGCTCGCTCGCCGAGGAGTTCGCGGGCCGCGCCGAAGATGCGACCGAAGAGAACATTCAGGCGCGCATTCGCGGCACGCTGCTGATGGCGCTGTCGAACAAGTTCGGCTCGATCGTGCTGACCACCGGCAACAAGAGCGAGATGGCGGTCGGCTATTGCACGCTGTACGGCGACATGGCCGGCGGCTTCGCGGTGATCAAGGACATCGCGAAGACGCTCGTGTACCGGCTGTGCCGCTATCGGAACGCGGCCACCACGTTTGCGACGCGCGACGTGATTCCCGAGCGGATTCTGACGCGCGCGCCGTCCGCTGAGCTGCGCGAGAACCAGACCGACCAGGACAGCCTGCCCGAATACGAAGTACTCGACGCGATCATGCGCATGTATATGGAGGAGGACCGTTCGCTCGCGGAGATCATCGCGGTGGGTTATCAGGTCGACGACGTGAAGCGCGTCACGCGCCTGATCAAGATCAACGAGTACAAGCGCCGTCAGGCGCCGATCGGCATTCGCGTCACGCATCGCGCGTTCGGCCGCGACTGGCGTTATCCGATCACGTCGCGCTACACCGAACCGGTGGAGTGAAAGACGACACCCGCGCGCGGATGCCGCAATGCATCCGGCGCGGCGTAGAATAAAAATCATCCTTTTCCTTTCCACTCTTCCCATCAAGAGACGAGGTTCGCCATGAAGCGCATCACCGCAGTCATCAAACCGTTCAAACTCGACGAAGTGCGCGAGGCCCTCGCGGAAGTCGGCCTCACCGGCCTGACCGTTACCGAGGTCAAGGGGTTCGGCCGCCAGAAAGGGCATACCGAGCTCTATCGTGGTGCGGAATACGTGGTCGACTTTCTGCCGAAAGTGAAGATCGAAGTCGTGGTCGCGGACAGCCAGTGCGATCAGGTCATCGACGCGATCATCGGCGCGGCGCGTACCGGCAAGATCGGCGACGGCAAGATCTTCGTCGCGGACGTCGAGCGCGTCATCCGTATCCGTACCGGCGAAGAGAACGAAGCAGCGGTATAAGCCGACGCAATCACGCACCGGCCCGGTGCGCGCAACGGCAAAAACCGTGCGCCGAATAAAAAACGGTGCAATACCCTTGCGGATATCGCACCGATACGCGCCTCTCGCAGCAGCGTGAAAAAGATTCTCTCGAAGAAACCTGTATTGCACCCCGAGGGATGACCCTCGGGGCGTACCGTTCGATCAGAACGAGTGCTGGATACCTGCGTACACGCCGCTTTGCTGGCGGCCTTGCAGCGGGTTGTCCGTTGCAGCGGCGAAGCCCGCATTGTTCGCGTTCAGACCGAAGTTAGCATTGCGGCTGTTGCGCACCGTCGCTGCCTGCAGGTCGAGCAGCGTGCGCTTCGACAGGTTGTACGAACCGCCGATCGTGTAGATCGTCGCATTGCCCGCGCCGTTGTTGCCGTTCACGTGGTAGACCGCCGCGATCAGTGCTGCAGCCGGCGTTGCCTGCCACGTCACACCGCCCCATTCGTGATCGAGCGTGGTCGGCTGACCGGGCAGAACCCCCGTTGCGCCTGCCGAACGGACTGCCTGGTAAGCAGCCTGAATCTTGAACTGGCCGAGGAACACGTTCAGCAGAGCGGAGTACTCGCGCGATGCAGCGAATACGCCGTTGGCCGTGTTAGCCGTATTGATACCGTTGTTGGCGACCGGGCCACCCCACAACCCACCGGTCGTCGGGTTGCGGATTTCGTCGTACAGACCGCGGACCTGAAAGAGCGAGGTCGTGTAGGTGACCTGCGCGCCAGCTTCGCGACCTTGCGGCGTCGTGCCGTTACCGTTCCAGCTCGTCGCGTTCGACAGCGCGTACTGACCGTAGAAGTCAAAGCCTGCGATCTTCGGCGACTGGTACGCGAAGTTGTTGCTCGACTGCGGCCAGTTGCGGCCACGCACCAGCGATGCCGACGACCAGTCCGACTGACCGAACGGGTCGAAGTCCCACACGCCGTTCGAGATGAAGAGCATGCGGCCCATCGTGAACGTACCGTACTGGTTGTTCGAAATACCGACCGTTGCCCAGCGATTGAAGAGACCGCCGCCGCCGGGACCTGCGCCCGTCATCGTGTTGAACGAGCCTTCCAACTGGAACAGGATCTTGTTGCCGGCGCCGATGTCCTCGACACCCTTCATGCCCCACAGGCTGGTGCCCCAGTCGCCGCTTTCCGCCTTGAAGCGGTTCGAGCTGGTGTTGGCCGCGCCGTTGGCGTTAGCGCCGGTCGGGACGCCCGACATGTACTCGAGACCAGCATCCAAACGGCCATACAGCGTGACGCTACTCTGAGCGTGTGCAACAACGCCGGCCGACATCAGCGCAGCGACGAGCAAAGCTTTCTTCATCTTCTCCTCCATACCCTGTCAAAAAAGAAACCCAGTACTGCGAGTGGTGTTCGGACGCGATAAGCACCGAACAGAAAGCGGTACCAGGGAGAGTGGCGGGTGGATAGGGATTCTCCTGTCATGACATGTAGCGTCGAGCTATCTTTGCGTCATGCCGATCCCACGCCGACCGGTTCTCCTCTGTGTTTTGAAGTGAAACTACTTTTAATCAACTTTGTTTTGCTACTTTGGTTACCAATTTATCAAAAATAACTTTAACTGGAAGAAGAAATTAGTACCGTCCACAAGGGGTGTCGCCAAATTGCAATACGAATGTGGGCCGGCGCCCGAAGCAGTTTCTCGGGAAAAGGCGCAAAGCCTTGTCCGGCAAGGGAATCGCGGCCTGGAAGCGGTCGGATTAAGGATTGCCACTATTGACGAGTCAAAAGTGGCAGTGTAGAGCGAAAACTCGGCCTGAACGGCCCGTTTTGTGGGATTTTCGGCGCTTTTTCGTCGTTCGAATGGCCGGGCGGAAGGGCAGGGTAGAAACGAAAAAGGCGCTCGTAAGCGCCTTGTAAAACTACATGGACTACATTTTCCATGCTATTCGCATCATAAGTCGCGGGTAATTTTATTACTTGAGACTGCCCGACAGGAATTGCTTCAGACGTTCGCTCTTCGTGTTCCTGAACACTTCGTCGGGATGGCCTTCTTCCTCGACGCGGCCCTGGTGCAGAAACATCACGTGGTTCGACACGTTGCGCGCGAAGCCCATTTCGTGCGTGACGACGATCATCGTGCGACCTTCCTCGGCGAGCTTCTGCATTACCTTCAGCACTTCGCCGACGAGCTCCGGGTCGAGCGCGGAGGTCGGCTCGTCGAACAGCATCACATCGGGGTGCATTGCCAGCGCCCGCGCGATCGCGACACGCTGCTGCTGGCCGCCCGACAGATGCGACGGATACTGCTTCTCGAGACGCGGCGCGAGACCGACCTTCTCCAGATATTCGCGCGCGCGGTCCTCGGCTTCCTTGCGCTTCAGACCGAGCACATGCACCGGCGCCTCGATGATGTTCTCGAGCACGTTCATGTGCGACCACAGGTTGAAGTGCTGGAACACCATCGAAAGCTTGGTGCGCACACGCTGCAACTGCTTCGGGTCCGACACACGCAACGCGCCGTCCCTGGCGGTCTGCGTGCGCACTTCCTCGCCGTCGACGAAAATGCGCCCCGCGTTCGGCTGTTCGAGAAAGTTGATGCAGCGGAGCATCGTGCTCTTGCCCGAACCGGACGAACCGATCACGCTGATCACGTCGCCGGCATTGGCTTTCAGCGACACGCCCTTGAGGACTTCGTTGTCGCCGTACTTTTTGTGAAGCTCGTCGACGAAGAGCTTCTGCTTCTTGGAGTTCATCAGGATCCTTAACGAGCTTGCTTGTCCAGGGACGCGCAGTTACTTGCCTTGCGGCCGCAGGTAAGCGAGCCAGCGACGCTCGGCGCGGCGGAACAGCCACACGAGCGCGAAAGAGATACACAGATACAGCAGCGCGGCGATGCCGAACGCATTGAACGACTGATACGTCGCGGAGTTCACGTCGCGCGCGATCTTCAGGATATCCGGCACCGTGGCCGTGAACGCGACGGTGGTCGCGTGCAGCATCAGGATCACTTCGTTGCTGTAGTAGGGCAGTGCGCGGCGCAGCGCCGACGGCAGAATCACGCGCCGGTACAGCGTGAACGACGACATGCCGTACGCGCGCGCTGCTTCGATCTCGCCGTAGGGCGTCGCCTTGATCGCGCCCGCGAAGATTTCGGTCGTGTACGCGCAGGTATTCAGCGTGAACGCGAGCAGCGTGCAGTGCATGCCGTCGCGAAAGAACGCGTTGGTCAGCTCGTTGTTGCGGATGATCTCGAGGCTGTAGAGACCCGTGTAGCACAGCAGCAGCTGCACGTAGAGCGGCGTGCCGCGGAAGATATACGTATAGAGCCACACGAGGCCCGCGAGCCATTTCTTCTTCGACACGCGCGCGACCGCGAGCGGCACCGACAGGCAGAAGCCGAGGCCGATCGACACGACCAGCAGCCATAACGTGATCGCGACGCCGGTGAAGCGATAGCCGTCGGTGAACAGATAGTTGCGCCAGTATTGCTGAATGATCTCGATCATAGATCCGCCTTTCGCACGCCGGTCGAGTAACGCTTTTCGAGGTACATCAGCACGAAGTTCGACACGGTGGTGATGACGAGATAGATCGCCCCCGCGAGCAGGGTAAAGAAGAAGAACCGCAAGGTGCCCTTGCCGGCGTCCTGCGAGGCCTTGACGACGTCGGCGAGACCGATGATCGACACGAGCGCGGTCGCCTTGACCATCACCTGCCAGTTATTGCCGATGCCCGGAAGCGCGAAGCGCATCATTTGCGGGAACATCACGCGCGAGAACACCTGCCAGCTCGTCATGCCGTAGGCGGCGCCCGCTTCGAGCTGGCCGCGCGGCACCGCGATAAACGCTCCGCGGAACGTCTCGGTGAAGTACGCGCCGTAGATGAAGCCGAGCACCGCGACGCCGGCCACGAACGGGTCGATGTCGATCTGCTCCCAGCCGAGCGCGTCGGTCAGGTTGTTCAGCCAGATCTGGATGCTATAGAACAGCAGCAGCATCAGCACTAGATCGGGCACGCCGCGCACGAGCGTCGTATACACCGTGCCGATGCCGTTCGACAGACGGTTCTTCGACAATTTCGCCGCCGCGCCGAGCAGGCCGAGCACGAACGCGAGCGCGAGCGAGAACACCGCCAGCTTGACGGTTTGCCAGGTGCCGCTGAGAAGCAGCGGGCCGTAGCCTTGAAGGAACATAGGTAGTCCACGACGATGCGCTTCTCGCGCACCGCGAAAGACGCGGCCCGCGTAGCGCCGCGTCGGGGACGAGCGCCTGGCTCGCCGTGATCCGCGGCGCACAGCGTGCCGCTGTGCAAATCATGCTGCAGAAACGTTGGTGCTCCTGCAGCGCGCTTGTGGGACTTTCGTCTCGGATTGTTTTGAATCTACTGCCTGGTGTCGCCACCTTCGTTGCCGCTTTCACCGCCACCGGCACGGGCCGGCTTACCACGCAGTATCCTGCCTGTTTCGCTCAACGGCCAGGATAAATGTCGAAATCGAAGTACTGCTTTTCGAGCTTCTTGAACGTGCCGTCCTGATGAACCTCGGCGAGCGCCTGATTGAACTTCGCCTTCAGCTCGGCATCGCCCTTGCGCAGACCGATCGCGGTGCCTTCGCCGATCGTCTGCGGATCCTTCACTTCCGGACCGGCCCAGGCGAACCCTTTGCCGCGCGGCGTCTTCAGAAAGCCGGCGTCGGCCTGCACTTCGTCCTGCAGCGCGGCGTCGAGGCGGCCCGACGCGAGATCCGCGTACACCTGGTCCTGATTCTGGTACGACACGACGAGCACGCCCTTCGGCTCCCACCAGGTCTTCGCGTACTGTTCCTGCGTCGAACCCTGCTCGACGCCGACGTGCTTGCCTTTCAGCGATTCAGGGGTGGGCAGAAGCGGCGAACCGGTTTTCGCAATCATGCGGGCGGGCGCGTCGAACATCCTGTCGGAGAAGTCGATCTGCTCGCGGCGCTTGTCGGTGACGCTCAGCGAGGAAATGATCGCGTCGAACTTGCGAGCTTTCAGCGCCGGGATGATGCCATCGAGATCCTGCGCGACCCACACGCACTTCACGTTCATCTTCGCGCACAGCGCGCGGGTCAGATCGGCATCGAAACCGACGATGTCGCCATCAGGCGACTTCGATTCGAATGGCGGATAACTTGCGTCGACCCCGATGCGCACCGTTTTCCATTCTTTCGCCATCGCGCCGGTGGCCGTGACTGCCAGAGCCACGCACAGTGCGAACTTCTTCATGTTTCTCCTGAATCAAACTGATCGTCGTAATGACACGACTCGACGAGCACCGGCCGAGGGCCGACGGTCGGTATTCTAGGCGGTCAAAATTGACGTGCCGCAGGGATCGTCGCCGCGCTCTGGTCGTCCTTGCGCGGGCGGGTTCGTCCGACGTGGCGCGCCGGTGCGGCGCGTTCGGTGCTTATCGGGCGTGGCTCGCACGGTTTGGTGCCGAGTCGAAGCCCGTCGCGCACCGGTTGCGGCCCGCCCGCCGAGGCTTGCCGGCGCGGCCTGCGCGTCCCGCGGGACGTCCACGCGGCTTGAAAAGCGCGGTATTTTACCCGAAGAGCGGCAAGCTGCCAGCGCAGCGCGGCATCGAGCGGCAAGACGCCGTGCAACGCGTTGTGCGTGCGCGACGCCGGCGCGGTTTTGCGGGCGCCGGGCTGCCGGGCGCCGGGCTGCCGGGCGCGAGGCATCCGGGCGCGGGGCATCCGGGCGCCGGGCTTTCCGCGCGATGGGCTCGCCGGTCGCGCGATTGCATGCAGCGATGGAACGCTGCGGTGCGGTTGCGCACGATTGTTATGGGGGGGCGCAACCCCTACATTCGCAACATCGCTCTGATTGACTACTTACCGGGAGACTTTCCATGATCGAGATTCGCCGCTCCGCAGAACGCGGTCACGCCAACCACGGCTGGCTCGACTCGTATCACAGCTTCTCGTTTGCCGATTACCGCGACCCCGAGCACGTGCACTTCGGGCCGCTGCGCGTGATCAACGAAGACCGCATCGCCGGCGGTCAGGGTTTCGGCGCGCACGGGCATCGCGACATGGAGATCGTCACGTATGTGCTCGAAGGCGCGCTCGCGCATCGCGACAGCATGGGCAATGGCTCGACGATCCGTCCCGGCGACGTGCAGCGCATGAGCGCGGGCACCGGCGTGCAGCATAGCGAGTTCAACGCGTCGCGCGACGAACTCGCGCACTTGCTGCAGATCTGGATCATCCCGCGCCGCGCGGGCGACCAGCCCGGCTACGAGGAAAAGCGCTTCGACGCCGACAGCAAGCGCGGCCGCCTGCGCGTGATCGCGTCGCCCGACGGCCGTGACGGCTCGGTGACGATCCATGCGGACGCGTCGATCTACGCGGGACTGTTCGACGGCGCCGAACACGCGACGTTCGCGCTGCCGGCGGGGCGCCTCGGCTATCTGCACGTCGCGCGCGGCACGCTGAGCGTGAACGGCACGGTGCTCGAGGCGGGCGATGCCGCGAAGCTCAGCGACGTCGACACGGTGACGCTGGAAAAGGGCGGCGACGCGGAAGTGCTGCTGTTCGATCTGGGTCAGTTGAACGGCTGATTCAAGCGGTTGATTCGCGCGGGCCGCCGATCGAGCGGCGAGCAGCGCCAAACAGCAACGCCACGGAAAACCTCTTCCGTGGCGTTTTTCTATTAGCGCGGCGCCCTCCCTGGCCCGCCTCGCGAATGCGCCGCTTATTGATTGGCGGCCGGCGCCGACGCCGCGCCCTTGTGATGCTCCCAGCGCTCGCGCATCTTCTCGTGACGCTGCTCCATCCGCGCGAAGCGCTGCTTCAGCGCCGTGCTGACGGTGGTCTTCTGCTGGTCGTTCAGGCCGTTATAGAACTTCAGCCACGCGTCGGTGGTTTGCTGACGCAGTTGCGCGTCCTTCTGCTCGATCTGCTGATGCGTCGCGGCCATCGCGTTCAGATCCAGGATCGGCTGTTGCTGTGCGGCCTTGAACTGATCTTGAACCTGCTTGTGGTTGGCGCGCATCGCTTCGCGGTTCTGCTTCATCGTATCGAGCGCGTTTTGCCACAGCTTTTCCTGATCCGCGTTCAGCTTCAGCCGGTCGTGGAGTTGGGTCAGTTCCTTCATGAAGTGGCCATGCCAGCCGCCGGGCCCGCCGTGCGCCTGCTCGGCGGGTTGGGCGGCGTAAGCGGCGCCAGCGCCGATGGCGAGAGCGGTGGCAGCAACGGCGAGAACGCGCGACATCTTTTTGGTGGACATATGAGGCTCCTTGTAATGGAATAGCCGACGAAGCAACCGGTCTTTGGACTGCCTGCACTCGGTAAGGCACAGCGTAGAGAACCGCGTGCGCCGCTGTGTTACGCGCCCGGACGCCGCTATTACCAGCAATTACGTGTGGCTTTCACCGTAACACCCGGTAACCCTTCAGACCGTTTGGAAAACGAAATCCCTTTTAGCTGCGCGTTAAACTTCATTCCATGGCTACTCAAATCCTGGTCGTCGACGACGACGTCGAACTGCGCGATCTGTTGCGCGACTATCTCGCCCGTCAGGGCATCGAAGTTTCGGTGCTGCACGACGCGGGCTCGCTCGAACGGCGCCTCGAGCGCGAGCGCCCCGACCTCATCGTGCTGGACCTGATGATGCCCGGCGTGGACGGCCTCACCGCGCTGCGCAAGTTGCGTGCGTCGGGCGACGATATCCCCGTCATCATGCTGACCGCGCGTGCGGACGACGTCGATCGTATCGTCGGGCTCGAACTCGGCGCGGACGATTACCTCGGCAAACCATTCAATCCGCGCGAACTGCTCGCGCGCGTGCAGGCGGTGCTGCGGCGGCGCCGCACGCTGCCGTCGGCGGCCGCGCCCGAGCAGCGCGAGCCGTTCAGCTTCGGCCGCTTCACGCTGGATTTCCAGTCGCGTACGCTGCATCTCGAAGACAAGCCGCTCGCGCTGTCGGGCAGCGAGTTCGCGCTGCTGAAGATTTTCGTCAATCACCCCATGCGCACGCTCACGCGCGAGCGCCTGCTGGAACTGCTGCACGGTCCCGAGTACGACGGCACCGACCGCGGCATCGACGTGCAGGTGTGGCGCCTGCGTCGCATTCTCGAAACCGATCCATCCACGCCGCGCTTCATCCAGACCGTGCGCGGCCGCGGTTACGTGTTCGTGCCGGACGGCGAGCAGCATGCGTCGGCCCATTGATTCGCTGTTCGGGCGGCTCGCGCTGCTCGTCGTCGCGGTGCTGTTGCTGTCGCATTTCGCGTGGTATGCGCTGATGCGACTCGAACGTTCGCAACTGCAAACGCGCTACGCGGTCGAGGAAGCGACCTTCCTCGTCGACGCGGTGCGTCAGCACGTCGCCCGCACACCGGATCAACCGCTGCCGTCGCGTGTGAAGCTGGTCGACCCGGCGAGCCCGGACGTGCCGGCGGCCAGCGCTAACATGCCGCCGCCGCTCGCGCGTTTCGTCGAGGACGTGCGCGACCGCATGCCGGCCGACACCCAGGTGCGCGTCGGTCCGCCCGGCGCTCCGCCCATGCTATGGGTGCGCGCCGTGACCGATCAGAACTGGATCGTCGTGCCGGTGCAGCCGCTGCGCATGCCGCGCTCGCTCGACCGCACGGTCTTGTGGCTCGTTATCATTTTCTCGTTTGCGGTGATGGCGGCGCTGTTCGCTGCGTGGGCGCTGCAGCGGCCGCTGCGCTTGCTCGCGCAGGCGGTGGCGCGCTTCGGTCGCGGGCTGCCGGTGCCGCCGGTGCCCGAGCGCGGGCCGCGCGAGTTGCGGCAACTCACCCATGGCTTCAATCAGATGGTGCAGGAAGTCGCGCGCACCGAGAACGATCGCGCGGTGATGCTTGCCGGTGTCGCGCATGACCTGAAGACGCCGCTCGCGCGTCTGCGACTGCGCGCCGAAATGATGGACGACGCGAAGACGCGCGACGGCGTCGTGCGCGACGTCGATTCGATGACGCATATCGTCGAGCAGTTCCTGCTGTTCGCGCACGACGGCGCGGACCGCAGCGAACCCGTGGAAGTGGATGCGCAGTGCGAGCGTGTCGTGCGCAGCTATCGGGCGGTGGCCAGCAGTGCGTCGACCGTGCACACGGAACTGAACGCCGGGCCGTCATTTCTGCTGCCGGCGGCCACGCTGGACCGGATTCTGTCGAATCTGATCGACAACGCGCATGCGTATGGCGCGCCGCCGGTGGTCGTCGCGACCGCGCGCACACCGCAGAGCTTTACGCTATCAATTAGCGACAGCGGCACGGGCATCGCCGCCCAGGACCTGATCAACGCGAGCCGGCCGTTCGTGCGGCTCGATCCGGCGCGAGGCGGCAACGGCCATAGCGGGCTGGGCCTTGCGATCGTCGAGCGGCTCGTGCGGCGCGCGGGCGGTGAATGGGAAATCGGCAATCATGGCGGCCGCGGTTTGCGGGTGTTGATGAGTTTTCCGTTCGACGTGCTGCCGCGGGTCGCGACCGCCTCGGAAAACGCCTGGTAGAAGCAGGGGTGTTGGCGTCGCGATGCGCGCGCGAGGCGTCGGCATCGCGAGCGGCGAGAGCTCAGTCCGAAAACAGCGTATTCAACGCGTTCGCCGTTTCGCTATCGACGGTATTCCACGTCACCGATTCCGCCTCGAAGATATAGTGCGTCGTATATTTGCCGAGGCGCGCGAGTATTTCCTCCTGAATCAGTTCCGGCGCGACCTCCAGTTTCAGATACCACGCGGTCGACGACAGACGCGTCTGGAACGCGCCGTATTCGGCGAGCAGATGGTCGAAAGCATCAGCGTCGTGATCGCGACAGACGATCACCAGATTTCCCTTCATGCGAATCTCCCGTTAGTGCGGTAGTGACAATCCGATATCAGGATTGATGATACCTGCTTCGTTGCGGGAGGCTCGGCGTCGTTTTCAGCGCGGGGCAGGGTGTCGGCGTGGGTTGGCTGAGCGGAGAGGGCGATACCGTCGCGCGCTGAATCTTTCGGCGAGCGTCAGGCATTCACCTGGCATTCACCAGGCATTCACCGCGGTGCGCGTAGGCGGCGCCGTATCGTCGGGCGGCAGTGCTTCGGTGCGGTCGCGCCCGCCGGTCTTCGCCGCATACAGCGCGGTATCGGCGCGGCTCATGAGACGCTCGGGCAGATCGTCGGGCGACAGTTCGGTGATGCCGATGCTCACGCTCAGCCCCGCCGAGGCCGGCAGCTTCGGCGAGGGCACCGCTTTCAACCGCAGCCGCAGACGCTCGACGACTTCGCGCCCGCCCGTCAGATCGGTGGCCGGCAGCAGCAGGCCGAACTCTTCGCCGCCGAGCCGGCCGACCGCGTCGGAGCCACGCAGCTCGGCGCGACACGTATCGACGAAATGTTCGAGCGCGCGGTCGCCGGCGGCGTGGCCGAAGCGGTCGTTGATCTGCTTGAAGTGGTCGAGATCGGCGATCGCCATGCACAGCGGCTCGCGCCCCGCGTGCGCGCGATCGATCTCGTGGCGTAGCAGGTCGAGGAAATAGCGCCGCGACAGCGCGCCGGTCAACGCATCGTGCCGCGCCTCCGCCGACAGCAGCGTATTGGCCGACTGCAACTGCTCGGCGAGATCGCGTGTCGCGCGATGGTGGCGCCGCTCGCGCACGTAGGACACGGTGATCACCCACGCGAGCGCGACGGTGCCGGCCAGCGTCAGGAACACCAGCAGGTGGTCGCGCTTGTGGTTGCGCAGCAGCTCCGGCCACGCGGCGAGCGGATCGACCAGGTGCGCGGAGAGCCCCGAGTTCAGGCCGCCGCGGTTCTGATAGAGCGCCGGGGCCGGCTGTTCGATCATGCCGAACAGCTGCGCGGCGACCGACGCCGGCACCCACGGCGCCTGCTCACGCACTTGCGTGTCTTCGCGGATCAGCATGTCGGGGAACGTCTCCCGGCGGTAGATGATGCGCCGCTCGGCGGGGCTCATCAGCGTGACGCGCGAGTTCGGCAACGCGTGGCCTTCGAGCGCGCTGTTGTGCGCCATGATGATGACGCCGTTGTCGTCGGACACGAAGGTGCCCGCGTGCGCGACCCAGTGGCGCAACCGCGCGATGCCGACCTTCGCGACCACCGCGCCGACCAGCAGCCCGTCCGCGTACACCGGCGCGGCGATGAAGATGCCCGGCTCGCCGCTCGCGCGACCCACGCCATAGGCTTCGGAGAATGCGCCGAGCAGCGCGTTGGTCAGATAGCCGCGCGCGCGCATGTCCACGCCGACGAACGATTGCTGCGCACCCTCGGGGTTCGACATCGTGCCGCTCGACGCAACACAGATGCCGTTCGCGTTGACGATCCATACCTGATCGAGCCCGGAGAAGCCCTGCGCTTCGTGCAGGAACCTGCTGACCCCGGCCATCTTCGGATCCTTGAGCAAGGCGGCTCGCAAGGCGGGTTCCGCCGCCTCGCTGTTCACGGCATAATTCTGCGATTGCACGAGGGCACGCTGGACCACGTCCATTTCGGCCATGGTTGCGGGGATGGCGCGGGACATCGCGAGGTCGCTGGCAATCACTTCAGCCATGTTGTCGACGATCGACGTGGACATTTGCCGCTGCGTGTGCAACGCCGCGTCCAGCTCTTGCTGTACCATCCGGTCCGCGACCATGCCAGCCACGAACCAGCAGACGAGTACGATCAGCACGAAGCTGACCGGCCCGGCTACCTGGCGCAAGGTTGTCCTGTTCATCGACCCTCTGATCCGTCTGGCTGTGACATGCAACTTGCTCGTTCGTGGGCAGCGCGCTCTCAACGCTGTGTCGTTATCTGCATCAGCTGCGGTTTCGTCCCGTCGCGAGCGAGGTGCGCTGCGCCGTCGCCATGCCCGGGATGATCCGCTGATAAACAGGTACGTCGTTTCCCGATTTTAACCGTCGCGGGGCACGATGCCACCGTTATTGCTGGGATGCCGCCTGCATATGCCGCGCCGATCCGATTCTTAACGGCAGCCGCGCCGCTTTCTTGATAGCTGTGCGGGCCAATGAAGCGATCGAGCGACGACGGCCGGGGCGACGCGCCGATGTGGCTTGCGCGCCACGCCGCGAGACGGCCCCGCGACGTGTCACGCTGAAGCACGCGGCAGCAGAGTACAGTGCGGCGCGGCGACGCGTGCCGGGGCTTGCTGAAGCCTTACGCCACGGCCTCGCGAGGCCGTCTCGCAATTTGCGGCGAAAGGTTGTGCCTGAAACATAGGATGGTGTAGTGTCGTGCCGTCCAAAACGAGGAAAGCCCGCCAGCCCTCGGGCGGCGCCCGCGGCGACAGGAGTTCGGCGTGATGGTTGTGGTCGTGGGCGACGCGTTCACGAACCTGCCCATTGCCGGCCCATGTGTCTCCAACGCTAACGATTTACCACGCACGCGCGTTTTGCCATGCCTGATTTCCGCTTTCCGGACCGACCCATAGACCGCCGCGGAGCAGCCGCGGCCTCCTTCGAGCGTTCGAATGCCTGTTTGAAGAGGGAGGGCATCTGATGGATTTCAGCTTCAACCTGAACCGCACCGCCAATGCGTCGGCATGGCGCGTGTTGCCCAACCGCTGGGACTTCGTCGCGTTCCCGCTGATCATCTGCCTGATTGCGATGGCGTCGATCGGCTTTCACGAGACGCTCGCGCCGATGTCGACGCTAAAGACGCAGGCGATCTCGCTCGATCCGGCCAACCTGCCCGAGTACGCGATGCGCACCACGCTGCGCATGCTCGCGGCGATGGTCGCGTCGCTGATCTTCACGCTGGTCTACGGGACGCTGGCCGCCAAGAGCCGCCGCGCCGGTCTCGTGCTGGTGCCGATTCTCGACATCCTGCAGTCGGTGCCGGTGCTCGGCTACATCTCGTTCACGGTGACGTTCTTCCTCGCGATGTTCCCGGGCCGCGTGCTCGGCGCCGAACTCGCCGCGATTTTCGCGATCTTCACGAGCCAGGCGTGGAACATGACGTTCAGCTTCTATCAGTCGCTGCGCACGGTGCCGCGCGATCTCGACGAAGTCTCGCGCGGCTTTCATCTGACTTCATGGCAGCGCTTCTGGAAACTCGAAGTGCCGTTCTCGATGCCCGGCCTGATCTGGAACATGATGATGTCGATGTCGGGCGGCTGGTTCTTCGTCGTGGCTTCCGAAGCGATCACGGTCGGCAATCATACGGTTACGCTGCCGGGCATCGGCGCCTACCTGGCGCAGGCGATCAGCGACAAGAACCTGCACGCGATCGGCTGGGTCATCCTCGCGATGACGGTCGTGATTCTCGCCTACGACCAGTTGCTGTTCCGTCCGCTCGTCGCGTGGGCCGACAAGTTCCGCATGGAGTTCACGAGTTCGGGCGATGCGCCGGAATCGTGGCTGCTCGACCTGATCCGCCGCACGCGGCTGATTCACCGGTTGCTCGTGCCGCTCGGCTGGATGTTCGCGCGCGCGGCTCGGGTGCGCTTCCAACTGCCGGCGTTCAGCGCGCCGCGCTTTCACATCCCGCAGCGCGAGAAGAACTCGAAGCTCGGCGACTTCATCTGGGCGGCGATCGTGCTGCTCGCCACGGTGTATGTGGTGTACCGCGTGTTCCTGTATGTGCGGACCGGCGTGACGCTCGACGAGATCGGCCACGTGTTGGTGCTGGGCCTGATCACGCTCCTGCGTGTGGTCGTGCTGATCGCGATCGCTTCCGTGATCTGGGTGCCCGTCGGCGTGCTGATTGGCCTGCGCCCCGCGCTCGCGGAAAAGATGCAGCCACTCGCGCAGTTCCTCGCGGCGTTCCCGGCGAATTTGCTGTTCCCGGTGTTCGTGATCGCGATCGTGCGCTTTCACCTGAATCCGGACATCTGGCTGTCGCCGCTGATCGTGCTCGGCACGCAGTGGTATATCCTGTTCAACGTGATTGCAGGTGCAAGCTCGTATCCGAACGACTACCGCGAGGCGGCCAAGAATTTCCACATTCGCGGCTGGCAGTGGTGGCGTCAGGCGATGCTGCCGGGCATTTTTCCGTACTACGTGACCGGTGCGATCACCGCGTCGGGCGGCGCGTGGAACGCGAGCATCGTTGCCGAGTTCGTGCAGTGGGGCGATACCAAGGTCGCCGCGCATGGCCTCGGCGCCTATATCGCGCAGACTACCGCGGCGGGCGACTATCCGAAGATCATCGTGGGCATCGCCGTGATGTCCCTATTCGTGACCCTGTTCAACCGTCTGCTGTGGCGTCCGATGTACGCCTACGCCGAAGGCAAGCTCCGTCTAGATTGAGAAATGAAGGCTTAACGCGATGCAAAATCCTAAAGCTGCTATGACCGCCGCGCCGATCCAGACGCCGCCGAAGCCCCCGCGCCTCGGCGAGGAAATCCTGCGCGTGAAGGACGTGTGCCGCGGCTTCAACAAGACGCAGGGCGAACTGCTCGTCCTCGACGACGCGAATCTGTCGCTGCGCGAGGGCGAGATCGTCGGCTTGCTTGGCCGTTCGGGCTCGGGCAAGTCGACGCTGTTGCGCATCATCGCCGGTCTGATCGAGCCGACCGACGGCGAAGTCACGTACATGGGCAAGCCGCTCGCAGGCCCGGCCAAGGGTGTCGCGATGGTGTTCCAGACCTTCGCGCTGTTTCCGTGGCTGACCGTGCTGCAGAACGTGGAAGCGGGTCTCGAGGCGCAAGGCGTCGGTGCGTCGGAGCGGCGCACGCGCGCGCTCGCCGCGATCGACCTGATCGGCCTCGACGGCTTCGAAAACGCGTATCCGCGCGAGTTGTCGGGTGGCATGCGCCAGCGCGTCGGCTTTGCGCGCGCGCTCGTCGTCGATCCGACGCTGCTGCTGATGGACGAGCCGTTCTCCGCACTCGACGTGCTGACCGCCGAAACGCTGCGTACCGACCTGCTCGATCTGTGGACGCAGGGGCGCATGCCGATCAAGGCGGTGCTGATCGTGACGCACAACATCGAGGAAGCGGTGTTCATGTGTGACCGCATTCTGGTGCTGTCGTCGAACCCGGGCCGCGTGATCGCCGAGATCAAGGTGCCGTTCAAGCATCCGCGCAACCGTCTGGACCCGGCATTCCGCCGCCTCGTCGACGAGATCTACGCGAAGATGACCGCGCGTCAGACCGACGAAAAGACCAAGAAGGGGCTGGAGCTCGGTAGCTGGCTGCCGCACGTGTCGACCAACCTGATGGCCGGTCTGATCGAAACGCTCGCCGCCGCGCCGTATCACGGCCGCGCGGACATGCCGGAAATCGCGCGCTCGCTGCATCTGGAGGTCGACGATCTATTCCCGATCGCTGAAGTGCTGCAGCACCTCGGTTTCGCCGACGTGCGCGAGGGCGACATTTTCCTGACGCCGCCGGCGCGCGTGTTCTCCGAGTTCGGCACGCAGGAACGGAAGATGATGTTCGCCGAGCATCTGCTGCGGCACGTGCCGCTCGCGGCGCGGATCAAGAAGGTGTTGAACGAGCGGCCCGGACATCGCGCGCCGCGCGTGCGTTTCGAGCAGGAGCTCGAGGACTTCCTGTCGGACAGCGCGGCGGAAGAGACGCTCGACGCGGTCATCAACTGGGGCCGTTACGGCGAGATCTTTTCGTATAACGACCAGACCGAAATCTTCAGTCTGGAAGACGTGGAGTCTTAAGCCTGGGTTGCCGCGGAAACGACTGCGGTTCAGACAAAAAAGCGGCGAGGAAAACCTCGCCGCTTTTTTATTGCAGATTGCCCCAGCGTGCAACTGCCGGCTCGGCCGTCGCCCACTTCCAACCCTTGTCCTGCTGGCACGCGCTCGCCGTGAACCACCTCTCGGGCGCGTTCGGGCCGTCACCGTCCTGCACCGAGAACACGAAATCCTTGCACAGCGCGAGCGCCGAGCTGAACGCGCGGGTCACGCGCACCTCGCCATGGCCGTTTTCGATCGGCAAGGTGTGCTTGACCGACCACGGTTTCGTTTCGCCGACCGGCATCGTGCCGACCAGCGCCGCCATCAGATCCTGCTGATCCTTGTGCATGCTGCGCATGTAGCGCGCGACCGCTTCGTCGGTCGCGGCCTGCACGGCCACGCCGACGCCGAGCGCGACGGCCGGATTGCTGGTCACGAGGCCCGATGCGATACCCGCCGCCGCGCCGCTCGCCGCGCCGATCGACGCGCAGCCGCTCGCCAGCAGGCTCGCGCCGACGCATAGCGCGCCGGCCGCGATGAGCCGCATCCGATCACCCATCGGAACGCCAAGCGAACGCAATTTCATTGCAGCGCACCCCAGCGCTCGGTGGCGGGTTCGGCCGACGCCCAACGCCAGTCCTTACCATCACGGCAAACCGATGCGATGTAGAACGCGCTGCTCGCGGGCTTGTCGCGCGTTGCGTTTTGATCGACGGAAAAGACGATTTCCTTGCAGTCGAGCTGGCCGGTGCTGATCAGACGGCTGACGGTCACGCGGCCGTGTTCGTCGTCTTCGATTGGGAAAGAGTGGGTGATGCTCCACGGGGCGACCGCGCCGACCTCGAGCGGACCGGCCGCCTGCGCGATGCTGTTCTGCGTATTCGTGTGAACTACGCGCTCCGAGTACTGCACACCGGCGCGCGCGGCGGCGACCGCGCCAAGACCGATACCGGTCGCGACCGCCGCATTGCTGGTGACCTTGTTGGCGACCGCGGCGCCCGCGACACCGGCGCCCGCGACCGCGCCTTCCGTGTACAACGAACTGCAGCCGCTCAATGCCGACGAAACCGCCAGCGCCAGCGCGATCAGCGCCGTTACGTGGGGGCGTTTGCCAGCGACAACGGACTTCGCGTTGACAGCCCACACCATGTTCTTTTGCATTTCTCCCGTCCCTGCCCGTACAGGTGCCTGCGTTCACGCTTCGCGCGTGTAAACGAAGGACACGTCGTTCATTATGCAGCCGCATTGTGCAGGATGCGTTTTGTAATTGGCAGCGAAAAAATGCAAGAAATTGCAAAACATCGTGCGCTGCGATGTTTTCTGTCGCATGGGCGGGCTTACCTGGCTCTGCCAGGTATTGGGGACATCAGGTGAATTTGCCGTCGGCGTGAGACGTTGAGCAGGTGAATTCGGTGCCGCGAAACGCGCGGCGAAAGGATCATGACGAACAGCGCAACAGCTGGCCGCCGCCATCGGCGGACGGCTCGCGTTGCACCGTGCCTATGAGTCGGCTTCGTCTTCCCCGCTTTCGTCGCCGTATGCGCTCAGCCGGTTGTACAGCGTTTTGAGGCTCACGCCGAGCGCTTTGGCCGCGCGTCGCTTGTCGCCGCCGCAGTACTTGAGGGTGCCGAGAATGATCTGCTTCTGCGCGTCGGCGAGCGGCGTGCCGATCCACACGCTCATCGTGTCGCCTTGAGTGACCGCTTTCTTGACTCGCGACGCAAGATGCGGATGCGGCAATTCAACCGTCTTTTCCGCGAGAATGAACGCGCGATAGACGGCGTTCTTCAACTCGCGCACGTTGCCCGGCCACGACCATGAACGCAGCGTTTCGATCGAGCGTTTGCTGAAGCTCTTGTTGGTGCCTTCCTGCTGATTCAATTGCGCGAGGAAGTGTTGCGCGAGCAGTTCGCGATCGTTTTCGCGCTCGCGCAGCGGCGGCGCGCGCAGCGGAAACACCGCGAGCCGGTACATCAGATCCTCGCGCAAGCCGTTTTCCTTGACGGCTACCGCGGGGTCGCGATTGGTCGCGGCGATCACGCGCACGTTGCCGCTGATCAACTCGTTGCCGCCGACGCGATAGAACGTGCCGGTTTCGAGCGCGCGCAGCAGCTTGACCTGGCGCACCGGCGCCATTTCGGTGATTTCGTCCAGAAACAGCGTGCCGCCGTTCGCATGTTCGAAGTAGCCGACGCGGCCCTGGACCGCGCCGGTGAAGCTGCCTTTTTCGTGGCCGAACAGTTCGGCTTCGATCAGCTCATCGGGAATCGCGCCGCAGTTCACGGCGACGAACGCGCCGTCCTTGCGGCCGCTGCGCTCGTGGATGGTGCGGGCGATCAGCTCCTTGCCGGTGCCCGATTCGCCGATGATCAGCGCGGTCGCGTCGGTATCCGCGACGCGTTCGATCTGTTCGTACAGATCGAGCATTACCGGCGACGAGCCGTACAGCAGCCCGTACGATTTCAGTCCCGCGACGGCGTCCGCGACGCGCTGCTTCGCTTGTGGCGAAGCATTGCCACCGGCGGACACGGTGGGCGAGTCCAGATCGATTGACGCCATAAAAAGGGAAGTCCTGTGCAAATGGAGTTCGTGTTGCGGCGCGCAGGCCTTGAATGCGATAGACCGTACAGCCACTATCTCATAAAAGACGATTTAACCACTTCGACACTGATTCCGGCAATCGAACTGGCAGCCGCTGAAATAGTCGTGCGCGCGATCGGTCGAAAGTGCGCGAAATTGGCTTTATCAGCGCCCTGGAGCGGTAAATATACCGGGCACATGCATTGCATCATTGACCGTTTGATCGAGTCGTGCGAGGTTTGACGGCTACGTCGCAGCGCCGCCGGCCAGCGCAAACCGGCAACCCGCATCGTGCGCCCGAAGCCCGAACTGTTGCACCGGTCGACGCACCGATTCCGCGGCAACGCACGAACGCCGAATCAGACGAGGAGTGAACGATGACTGACACCACACAACAACTTGCACTCGGCGGACAGAAGATCGTCGAGGATCTTCGGGTGCTGCTGAGGGACTCGGAGGAAATGCTGCGGCTCGCCGCCAACGTGCCGGGCGAAGGCGTCGGCGCCTTGCGCGACCGGCTCGGCACGCACGTGGAAACGCTGCAATCGACGCTCGGCGATGCGCAACGCAACGTGCATCGCCGATATCGCGGGGCGGCGGTCAGCGCCGAGCACTATGTGCGCCATAACCCGTGGCGCTCGCTCGCGCTCGCGGCGGGCACCGGTTTTCTGCTCGGCGTGCTGGTCGCGCGTTAGGCGCGGCGCACGCTTGGCACGGCTGCATCCATCCGCATCACGATCCAAGGAGTTCATGATGACACGACCCACAATTGGTTTTTTTGGCGCATTGATGGCAATCGGCGGCTTCCTGGCGGTTCGCTACGTGCAACACAAGCGCATGGGCCAGGTCTCACCGGCGCGCGAGCTGAGCCGCTGGGAAAACGAGGGCGGCGCGGTGGCGGCGCCGGCGACTTTGTCGACCGAGCTGGCGCCTGCCTCGCACAGCGCCAACGGCTCGGGGCAGGTCAACGGCGAACCTCGCGCATGGCCCTTTCCGCGCGGCTGACGCGGTTCGCTCGAATGCAACGCGGCCTGCCGCCGGCGCCTGGAACGGGATTGTTAAATGAATCTTATAAAGCCGTATAATAGGTAAATAGACAACAATGACGCGGAAGTTGGCGCGAATCTGGCCGTTATTGTTGCAATTTTTCATCAAATGGTCGGCGGAACGGAACGCAATCGAGTCCGCGTCATGCAGCCGACCGGACCCAGCCGCATGCCCATTGGCATGTTCCGCATATTTTCTGACCCACGCTTGCAGGCTTTCGAAACGCGATGCCACATGTACTCATTGTCGATGACGACGCAGGTACCCGCGAGGCACTTTCCGCCGTCATCGGGGAAGACGGGCTGACCACCGCCACCGCGGGCGATCTGCGCGAAGCGCGTATTCAACTGATCCGGCAGATGCCGGACGTCGTTTTCACCGACCTGAAGCTGCCCGACGGCAGCGGGGTCGATCTGTTCGAAGATCTCGATCCGCGCTCCGGCGTCGAAGTGATCGTGATCACTGGCCACGCGACGGTCGAGTCGGCGGTCAGCGCACTGAAAATGGGCGCGGCCGACTACCTCGTGAAGCCGATCAACATGCAGCGCGTGAAGTCGATCCTGTCGCGCCTGCCGCGCGCCGGCGACCTGAAGGCGGAAATCGGCACGCTGCGCGGCGAGTTGCGCCGCATGGGCCGCTTCGGTCTGATGCTCGGCAATTCGCCGGCGATGCAGGAGGTCTACGACCAGATCAGCCGCGTCGCGCCGACGGCGGCCTCGGTGATGCTCGTCGGCGAATCGGGCACCGGCAAGGAAGTTGCCGCGCAGACGCTGCACGAGCTGAGCCTGCGCCGCAAGCACGCGTTCCTCGCGGTCAACTGCGGCGCGATTTCGCCGAATCTGATCGAATCGGAAATGTTCGGCCACGAGCGCGGTTCCTTCACCGGCGCGGACCGGCAGCACAAGGGCTATTTCGAGCGCGCGAACGGCGGCACGCTGTTCCTCGACGAAATCACCGAGATGCCGATCGAGCTGCAGGTAAAGCTGCTGCGCGTGCTTGAGACCGGCATGTTCATGCGCGTCGGCACGACCAAGGAAATCGAAACCGACGTGCGTCTGATCGCGGCCACCAATCGCGATCCCGAGCAGGCGGTGCTCGAAGGCAAGCTGCGGCTCGATCTGTACCACCGGCTGAACGTGTTTCCGATCAGCCTGCCGCCGCTGCGCGAGCGCGGCAAGGACGTCGAGCTGCTCGCGCAATCGTTCCTCGATGAGCTCAACGAGCGTCACGGCACGAAGAAGCATTTCCCTGTCGCGGTGAAGGACATGCTGCTGTCGTATCCGTGGCCGGGCAATGTGCGCGAACTGAAGAACTACGTGCAGCGCGCGCACATCATGTCGAGCGGGGATTCGGATAGCACGGCAACGGTGCCGTTGCAAATCACGCTGTCGAAGCCCGCGGCCGGCACCGCGATCACGATCCCATTCGGCACCTCGCTCGCGGAAGCCGACCGTCAGCTGATTCTTGCGACGCTCGAGCAATGCGGCGGCGTGAAGACGCGCGCCGCGGAAATTCTCGGCATCAGCCTGAAGACGCTGTACAACCGGCTCGTCGAGTACGGCAACGATGCGCGCGACGACGGCGATCCCACCGACGAATCACGCGCACTCGGCGGCGCGGACGCCTGATCCGCGCCTCGTTCGCACGTCATCCGGGTTCCCCAGTACCCGCCCGCCCGGGCTTCCGGGCGGGCACCCGAACGGCACAAGCCTTGCTGCGCTCCGGTGGAACGCAAAACGAGGTCACCGACATGCCGCACCTGCCGCCGCACCTGTCGCATTACGCTGCCGTTTCCGCGCCGTCCAGGCCGTTGCACGCTCATCGGCCCGAACCGGTCGAGCCGCCCACTGCACCTCCCATCGCGCCGCCGGACCCGGCCGAACCCGACACGATCCCCGGCCCGACACCCGATCCGATCGAACCCGTCGAACCGGTCACGCCGCCGATCGGCGATCCGCCGCCGCAGCCAACGCAAACGCCTCAGGCCGCCGACCGTCCGTCGCGACCCGCGGCAATGTTGATACGACCGTCGATTGTCGGCGCCCTGTCGCGCACTCGATGGAACCACATCCCGCACTGCAAGGCGTCATGCCCTGGGTCGGTGCAGAGCATTGCTGTACTTGTTACAAAGCCGGCGCATGTTTTACCGGCAATTTACGGTTTCGCCCCCTAGACTGTAGGGATGCCGCGACAAGCGGCAGGCTTCCCCCGGAGGCACGATCATGAGACATCCCGCATTGCGACGTTCCGCGCGGCACCCCAAGCGCGGGCCACGGCCGGCCGAGGTCGAGACTGGGCCGGTGGTGTCGCCGGACCCGGCCGCGCAGAATCGGATCGCCCCGCATACGCCGCCGGACGGCGAGCACAACCAGGGCGGGGTGCGTCAGGAAGGCCTCGAATACCAGCGCGATCTGGGCTCGGAGCAGGATGCCTGAGGCAGCGTAGCACCCGGGCGGGGATATCCCGGCGACCCGGGATACCGGTAAGAAAGACCTCCGCATTCGTCGGATTTAACAGAAAAATTTTCTTCGCCATCCGTGATGATTGCGGGCATTTGCTCGTTTGTCACATTTTCATACAACTTTGTTTCCGATATCTCATATATCGGCACGATGATTGCGTGCACCGTTTTGGCGCAATTCCGCATACAACGAAACAATGGAGCACTAATGAGCAGATTGATCGTGGTATCGAATCGTGTCGCACCGATTCAGGAAGCGCGTCCGGCAGCGGGCGGGCTCGCGATCGGCGTGCTGGACGCACTGAAGGAGACCGGCGGCGTCTGGTTCGGTTGGAGCGGCGAAACGGTCAGCGAGCCATCCGCGCCCGTGATCGAGAAGCAGGGCAACGTCACCTACGCGACTGTGGGCCTCACCAAGCGCGATTACGACGAGTACTACCGCGGTTTTTCGAACACCACGTTGTGGCCGACCTTCCACTATCGCAACGACCTGTCCCGCTACGACCGCGAGGACTACGCGGGCTACCAGCGCGTCAACGCGACGCTCGCGAAGCAGCTCAAGGAACTGCTCAAGCCCAGCGACATCATCTGGGTGCACGACTACCATCTGCTGCCGTTCGCGCGCTGCCTGCGTGAGCTCGGCGTGAAGAACCCGATCGGCTTCTTCCTGCACATTCCGTTTCCGGTGCCCGAAGTGTTGCGCACGATTCCGCCGCATGAAGAACTCGTCAAGGCGATGTGCAGCTACGACGTGATCGGCTTTCAGACCGAAGCGGATCGCCAGTCGTTCGTCGACTATATCGAGCGCGGTCACCATGGCACGTCGAGCGAAGACGGCATGGTGCACGCGTACAACCGCTTCCTGAAGGTTGGCGCGTACCCGATCGGCATCTATCCCGACGCGATCGCGAAGACCGCCGAGCAGTTCACCGACCGCAAGGCGGTGCGCAGCCTGCGCGACGGCATGCGCGGGCGCAAGCTGATCATGAGCGTCGACCGGCTCGATTATTCGAAGGGGCTGGTCGAGCGCTTCCAGGCATTCGAGCGGCTGTTGCAGAACGCGCCCGGCTGGCACGGCCGCGTGTCGCTCGTGCAGATCGCGCCGCCGACCCGCGCCGACGTGCAGACCTATCAGCGCATCCGGCAAACGCTCGAGGGCGAGGCGGGCCGCATCAACGGCCGGTTCGCGCAGCTCGACTGGACGCCGATCCAGTATCTGAACCGCAAGTACGAGCGCAATCTGCTGATGGCGCTCTTCCGCCAGTCGCAGGTCGGCTATGTGACGCCGCTGCGCGACGGCATGAACCTGGTGGCCAAGGAGTACGTCGCGTCGCAGGATCCGGCCGATCCGGGCGTACTCGTGCTGTCGCAATTCGCGGGCGCGGCCGAGCAGTTGCCGGGCGCGCTCGTCGTCAATCCGTTCGATCTGTCGCAGATGGCTGAAGCGCTCGAGCGCGCATTAGCGATGCCGCTCGCCGAACGTCAGGCGCGTCATGCGGACATGATGGAGCCGATGCGCGAGAGCAACCTGTCGGTGTGGCGCGATACGTTGCTCGATGATCTGCGCCACGTCGCGACCGCGTCTTCGGTGACGGCCAAAGCGGTAAAGCTCGCTGACGTGACGGCATCGCCCTGAGCCGACAGGCGCGGCCCGCGCGGGCGGGCGGCGCGTGTGTGCCGCTCACGTCGTGCATGGAGTGACAGGGAAGATCAAAGCAAAAAGGCGTGCATCGCCTCGTGCGATGCGCGCCTTTTTATCGTGCATGTCTTGCACGCATAACGGCCACAGCCCTCAGGCCGGCTGCGCCGCCTTCTGCATGACCCGCATCGTGCTGACGACCGCCGCGACCGCGGAGAACCCCGCGGCCACGTACAGCGCGATGATCGTCCCGCTCTGCGGCGCGACGCCGAAGATCAGCGCGACCAGCGCCGCGCCGAGCGTTTGCCCGGTCAGGCGCGCGGTGCCGAGCATGCCGCTCGCGCCGCCGCTGCGTTCGCGCGGCGCGGACGACAGCATCGTGCGATTGTTCGGCGACTGGAAGATGCCGAAGCCCGCGCCGCACAGCGCCATGCGCCACGAAATCTGCAGCGCGTCCGGGTGAGGCCCGAGCGTCGCGAGCAGCAGCAGGCCGACGGTCATCGCGGCGAGCCCGACGCCGCCGAGCCAGCCGGCCGATATCCTGTCCGACAGCACGCCGGCAATGGGCGCCGCGATGATGATGATCGCGGGCCACGGCGTCATCAAAAGACCCGTTTCGACCTGCGACATGCCGAACGTTTCCTGCAGCAGGAACGGCAGCGACACGAACGCGAGCATCTGCGCGCAGAACGAGCAGACCGACGTGCCGATCGACAGCGCGAACACCGGAATACGCAGCAGGTCGATCGGCAGCAGCGGGGCGGGCCGCGTCAGCTGGCGACGCACGAAGAAGTAGCCGATGACCAGCGCTCCGAGCGCCTCGAGCGTCACGTAGCCGAAACGCTCGCCGTGGCCGAGGCCATCGACCGCGAAAATCAGCAGGCCGAACACGAACGCGTTCATCACCGCGCTCAGATAGTCGTACGGGGATTCGTGGCCGGGGTTCATCGGCAGCGCCTTGAAGCCGCCGACGATCGCCGCGATCCCGATCGGCACGTTGATCGCGAACAGCCACGGCCAGCTCGCGATCGCGAGCACGCCCGAGGCGACCGTCGGCCCGACCGCCGACGACACCGCCACCACCATCGCGTTGATCGAGACGCCGCGCCCGAGCTGGTTGGGCGGATAGATCATGCGCACGATCGCGGTGTTCACGCTCATGATGCCGGCCGCGCCGAAGCCCTGGATCACTCGCGCGAACGCGAGCGTCGCCAGCGAGTTCGACAGCGCGCAACCGAACGACGCGACCGTGAACAGGATCAGGCCCGACAGATAAATGCGCCGGTAGCCGATGCGGTCGCCGAGCGACGCGAGCGGCAGCAGCGAGATCGTGATCGCAAGCTGATACGCGTTGACGACCCAGATCGACGCGGCGGCGCTCGCATTGAGGTTGCGCGCGATCGTCGGCAGCGCGACGTTGGCGATCGCGCTGTCGAGCACCGCGAGCGTCAGCGAGAGCGCGATGACGAGCATCGCCCAGTAGCGTTGTGGGACCGGTAGGCCCAGTTCCTTGCCTTCGAAGCGGGAAGTGGAGGACGTCGAGCCGTCCGTGCGCGGGGAGGGTGCGTGCATCGATTGTTTGATTTGTCGGAGATGTTGGCGCGCCTGTGCGCGGCTCACGCGCTGGCCGCTGCGGGCGTATCGGTCGGCGCGGCGCCGGCGTTACCGGGCGCCGGCGCCGCGCGTGCGTTATTTGAGTTCGTAAAGGCCCGTGTGGGTCGTCGAATCGATTTCGTTCAGGTGCGTCATGAAGCGCGCGACCGCGTTGGTGGTTTCCGCGCTGACCGGCAGATGCGGCACTTTCAGCGCATGCAGCCGGAAGATATAGCGATGCGTGCGATCGCCGCGCGGCGGCGCGGCGCCGCCGAAGCCGACCGTCCCATAGTCGTTGCGCACCTGCATCGCGCCCTGCGGCAACAGCGAGCCGTCGGCCTTGCCGGCGTTGCGCGGCAGCGAGCGCGCGTCGGCCGGAATGTTCACCACGACCCAATGCCAGAAGCCGCTGCCGGTCGGCGCGTCGGGATCGTGAACGGTGAGCGCGAAGCTTTGCGTGTCCGCGGGCGGCGCTTCCCATTGCAGCGACGGCGAGATGTTTTCGCCGTCGCCGCCGAACGCCTTGTCGTTGTACTCGTGGGCTCTCGGCATGAAGCCGTTGGTGGGAAAATCGTCGGACCAGAGACGGAAGTCAGCCATGATGTGCCTCCCTTGTTGATTGGTTCTGGGATCGTCGGAGTTCGCGATGTCGCGGCGGGCGAGGCGCATCTCGTGGCATGCCGAAGCGCGCGAGGACGTGCCGCGAAAGCGCCGGAAAGCACCCGGAAAACGCCGCCGAAGCGTGCCTCGAAGGCATCTCGAAAGCGCGCCGGGTGAGCTTTTCGAGTGTAGCACCAGCGGCCGCGAGACTCGCGCGAGCCGGGCAGGTCGCGCGCGGTTTTCAGCCGCGTTCCTCCAACTCCGGCGCGTCGCTTCCGATCCACGCGACGAGCCGCTCGATCACGCCCGCGATATCGCGATTCGCGCCCCGCAAAGCGCATTCCCACACGACCGCGACGCGCCAGCCGCTCGCGAGCAGCGCGGCGCGCACCTTGTCGTCGTTGCTGCGATTGCGGCCGATCTTGTCGCGCCAGAAGTCGGGCCGCGTCTGGGGCCATTTGAACAGATGACAGTCGTGGCCATGCCAGAAGCAGCCATGCACGAGCACCACCGCGCGATAGCGCGGCAGCACGATGTCGGGGCGGCCGGGCAGATCGCGCGCGTCGAGCCGGAAGCGCAGGCCCCGCCGATGCAGCAGGCTGCGGATCAGGATCTCCGGCTTGGTGTTGCGGCCGCGAATGCCGGACATCATCCGGCTGCGCGTCGCGCTATCGACGATATCGACCATCGTCAGCGGGCCAACGGGTCGCGCGGCCGCTCACGCGTAGAGCGGCAGGGAGTGTTTCGACACATCGCGGGTCGGGTGGGCAAGCAGGGTTTGCACATGCGGCAGCATGATACGCGCCACTTCGCGCATCACCGGCATCACGACGCTATTGCCGAACTGCCGGTAGGCCTGCGTATCGCTGACCGGAATCCTGAAGGTGTCGGGAAAGCCCATCAGTCGCGCGCATTCGCGCGGCGTCAGGCGACGCGGGCGCAGCGCCTCGCCCTGATAGACGAGAATTTCGGAGCCGTCCTTGTGATAGCGCGCCGACAGCGTGCGCGTCACGCTGTCCGGATAGGCCATGCCGAAACCGAAGCCGTTGCCCGCCGCACGATGCTTGGCCGCGTAGTTTTGCAGATACGCCCACAGCTTCGGGGTGAGCGTGTACTTCGGCTGCACGCGGCGCGCGGTGTGGTCGAAGAAGCGGTCATGGTCCCACGGCAGCACCGGTTCCGTGCCGTCCGTGCGATGCAGGATCGCGCCGAGCCGCGGACCCTGTTCGGGCAGGCGCAGGTCGTCCCATGTGAACCCGGTCTTGCCGCGAAAGCCCACCACGATGATGCGCTCGCGATGCTGAGGCGTGAAATGCTGACCATCGATCACGCGGTAGTGCACCTCGTAGCCGAGCTCGTCGCGCAGCGTTTGCAGGATCACGTCGAAGGTGCGGCCCTTGTCGTGCGACAGCAGGTTCTTTACGTTTTCGAGCAGGAACGCGGCGGGGCGCTTCGCGGCGATGATGCGCGCGACGTCGAAAAACAGCGTGCCCTGGGTCGTGCATTCGAAGCCGTGCGGCCGGCCAAGCGCGTTTTTCTTGCTGACGCCGGCGATCGAAAACGGCTGGCACGGAAAGCCGCCGAGCAGCACGTCGTGGCTCGGCACGTCCTCGGCGGGAAACGTGACGATGTCGCCGATCAGTGCGTGCGCGCCGCCGCTCGCGGAGTTGTCGCCGTGGTTCTCGCGATAAGTCCGCGTCGAGAACTCGTTCCACTCGCTGGTGAACACGCATTCGCCGCCGTGCGCCTCGAAGCCCATGCGAATGCCGCCGATACCCGCGAACAGATCGATGAAGCGGAAGCGCGCCGCGTCGCCCGCGTGTTGCGCCTCACGCGCGCCTTGCCGCAGCAGATCGCGCAACGCGGGTTCCAGCATCGCGGGACAAGGCGTTTCACCTTTTTCCCAGCGACGCACTGTCTTGATGTCCTTGCCGACATGGGCTGCGATTTCGCGTTGGGTGAAACGGGCGCGCGCCTGCTTGAGCAGGTCGAACGGGGCGGCGAGGGTCACGTGGCGTCCTTGCTGGGAATTTTTGCGGACATTATGACCTAAGGTCGTCCCCTTTCCCTATTGTCGGCGCCGATTGATCAGGAATTTTTCGCGATACGTCGCGCCGCTGCGTTTGTCTGCGGCGAAACATGCCGGTGACGAATGCGGATAGACGCTTGTCCCGTGACGCTGGTTTCCGGCGTTGCGACGTGTGTTGGCGGCCGCGACCTCGTGCCCGGCCGCTTTTTTTGCGGCGCGCAAGACGAGCCGCGGGCCGGCTTGGCGCCACGCGTGCGGGTGCAGCGGGTGGGGCGGATGCGGATGCGGTCAGGCCGACTTCACCTTCTTCACCGGGCCAGCCGGCTCGAATCGCGAGGTCGGCGCGGGCGCGAAGCGTTCCCATTCGGGCAGCGGCGTCGAGGCCAGCCGATCGAGTTGCAGCAGCAGGCTATCGACTTTGTCCAATTGGGCGGTAGAAAGCTGGCCGCCGTCGACCAGCGCGGTCAGTCGTTTGCGCCAATAGGTGGCTGGCAGGATCGGACCGCCGAAATCGCCGCGCAGCGATACGTGCATCACCCGCGCGATGTGCGCGATGTCGTGATCGATCAACGCAGCTTGCGATGATCCCGAAATCGTAGTCTCCGTGCGGTCCATGACTCCTCCCTGAGCGCATTTACGGCGGTGCGCGGCGAGACTTTAGGCCTTTTGATAAAAAATTTGCCCGATCGCGCGTCGGCGTTCGTCGGTGTCGCGGCCCGGCGCGCGCAGCAGCTCCCGGGAACAGCCGTTGCTGCTTCCCACACACCGGCGCGATACCGCGCCGGCATTTCCGTCGACTACGCATATGGGAGCCGAGCATGAACAAGGATCAAGTGAAGGGCGTTGGCGAGCAGGTCAAGGGCAAGGTCAACGAGGCCGTCGGCAAGGCCACGAAGGACCCTGCGAAGGAACTCAAGGGCGACCTGCAGCAGGGCGCCGGCAAGGTGCAGAAGGCCTATGGCGATGCGAAGGAAGACGCCAGGGACGATGCAAAGCGCGGTCGTCACTGAACCCGTTCGATGCAGGTTGCCGTAACGGCGGAGGCGTCGCGATCGTCGCGGCGCCTTTGTTTTTTGTACGGCGCAGGTCGGACACGACGCGTCCGATTTCACCAGTTGGGTCACGGCTGACGTTGGCGCGGCGGCCGGCCTGGGAGTAACCCGTGATCGCGATGATCGGCATTCCGCGCGCGCTGCGAGCCCTTTAGACTTGGCGCAATCCCATCAGGAGGTCGCGCCAATGACACCCGAAAAGATACTTTCGATGTTTGAACGGCAGTATTTGGAAGGCAAGGCGCCGCCCGATCTCGAAGCGACCTGCGCGAACTTCGCGACGTGGCTCGCGACCGCGTGGGAACTGCTCGACGGCACCGAAAAGACGCTGCTGCTGACGGTCGGCGCGGCGCTGTGGCGCGAGGGCTTCAACGTGCGCGCGGGTACGGCGACGAAGGACTTGTGGTGAACCGCCGATCGCGAACGGCGCTGTTGCCGCAGCGTTTGTAGGGTCTTCACGCGGCCTCGCACGCGTTGTGGCGAGTCGGTTTATATTGGGCGGTCTTGCAATTTCTGTCCCATAGGGCGACCCGAACCCATGACCGATTTATCCGCTTTCGCGATCACGAAGAAATGGCCGGCCGAGCATCCGGACCGGATTCAGCTCTATTCGCTGCCGACGCCCAATGGCGTAAAAATCTCGATCATGCTCGAGGAAACCGGCTTGCCGTACGAGCCACATCTGGTGCGCTTCGATACCAACGATCAGATGACGCCGGCGTTTCTGTCGTTGAACCCGAACAACAAGATTCCGGCGATCCTCGATCCGAACGGTCCCGACGGCAAACCGCTGCCGCTGTTCGAATCGGGCGCGATCCTGATTTATCTCGCCGACAAAAGCGGCCGGCTGATCCCCCGGGACGCCGCCGGGCGCTACGAGACGCTCCAGTGGGTGATGTTCCAGATGGGCGGCATCGGTCCGATGTTCGGCCAGGTCGGCTTCTTCCACAAATTCGCCGGCAGGGAGTACGACGACAAGCGTCCGCGCGATCGCTACATCGCCGAATCGAAGCGGCTGCTCGGCGTGCTGGAGCAGCGCCTGGAAGGACGCACATGGGTGATGGGCGATCAGTATTCGATCGCCGATATCGCGATCTTCCCGTGGGTGCGCAATCTGGTCGGCTTCTATGAGGCGGGAGAACTGGTCGGCATTCAGGACTTCCCGAACGTGCGGCGCGTGCTGGCGGCGTTCGTCGAGCGTCCGGCGGTGGTGCGCGGCCTGAATATTCCGCAGCGGCCGGCTTGATGGCCTGTTGCGCGCGCTCGCCGCGCTGGGCGTCGTCGCGTTTCATACCGACGGCATCGTTGCCGAGCATGGCTGGCTCGTCCATGTTTTTCCGCGTAATACCGCTGAGCGCGTATAACCTTTGAGGTGAGTAAAGTTCTTACCGGCTTATCGGGCGAGAATCGCGCGACAGCGCTGTGACGCGACCGGACGAAAAGGTGAAGCAATGAGCGCCGTTACATTGTTCGCGTGGTCCGTTCCGGCGTATTTCCAGGATTCCGTGGTCGACCATACATGGGTGACGACCTACGACAGCCGCGTGAAGATTTACCCAGCGCTGGCGGACGTCCTGATCGCGGGCGAGCACTATTGGTACAGCTGGGGCAGCTTCCACGCCCGAGGTGGGACGCCGGTCAGTGCGGATGGTTTTTTGGCTTCCGGCGCGGCAAATCTGCTTTATGCTAGTTGTCTATGTAAGCCCGATGTGGACTCGAACATCGATCCGGCCGCTCGTGGAACGATATTCAGCTATGGTCGCGATGGTGTATGCCATCAGTTGTCAAACCAGATTCTTTGGGCGACCGGCAGCGGTGGAGCGGCTCCAGCTACCGTCCGCATGTCCAGGGGCTACTGGTTGAGCATCGCGATCTTCGGACCATACGGCAAGCAGCATGCTGCATGGGCGAGCAAGAAGATTCAGTGCTCGACACCAAGCGGGAGTAACGCGATGAAGCCAGGACATCAGGAATCCGATGTCGACGATTTTCAGGAGCATCTTCAGGCGACTTTGAAGGGTCCCGACGCGGATGCGAAGATCAAGTCGTTGATGAATCATCGACGCGCATTTATGGTGCGGGTCGAGCGCTTGCAACCTGCCCCGCAGGGCAGCGATGTTCCGTCCGCCTCGGAGCTGAACCAGGCCTATTCGTCTTTTCTCCACGACGCTGCTGACATTCTGGGTCCCGAGGACTTCGAGCGAGTTTTTGGTGAACGCCCAAAGGATCAGATGAACGTCGTCGATCCTTCGATATACGAGCAAAGTGTCCGTCGGCCGATGCAAAAATAATGGAGCCGCTGGACTGGCGTCGTCTCAAACGCGTTTCGCGATCACCGTCGTCGAACTCGCAATGTCGAGATTCTTTTTTGCGCTTAGCTGCTTCACAAACGATCGATCCAGCAGCGTCGGCGGCCCTTGCAGAATTTCTTCGACCGTGAGCGCCTTGAATTCCTTCAGCGCATTCTCGTCGAGACCATCGGCCCATTCGCTCATGATCCAGTAAATCGACCAGATGGCCGATGTCGATTCCGGTACGTACACACGTTCGACATTGATCGCAGATCCGAACAGGTTGAGAATCCCCTCGGCTGTCATGTTGTAGTAGTGATGCGGGTAGCCGTGAGTGGGTTGAGTGAGCGGAACCACCACGACCAGATCGCCTCCTGGCTTCAACACGCGAAGAATCTCTTTGGCGGCAGTGAATGGGTCCTTCACATGTTCGAGGACATTCAACGACAGAAGGCCATCGAACGATGCATCTTTGAATGGCAGAACTTCGCCGACACCGCGCACATCGGTGGATGGATAGTTGGTGATGTCGAAATTGATCACGTTTTCGTAGATCGCGGGACGGCTGCCGGCCCCACAATCCAGAATGATCCCCGACGGATGGCGCTCGATCATACTCAGTGCATCCTGATCGTACAGATTGCTGCCGGCCAGTTCCGAGTCGTAAATGTCGAACTGGGAGCGCAGATCGGGCGACAAAAAATCGAAAAATTTTCCGTCGTCACTAAATGGCATATCAGTGCGAAGGACAGACGCTATTCTTTTTCTTCGTTCCTGCCTAGATTGGGCCGCCACCAGTGCATCTTGCCTGCGATGACTTTCGGCGCTTCCGAAAACTTCGAAATGCGATCTTCCCGATCGTAATGCGCCGAGCCTGACAGCCTCAGCGACGTCCGGATTTGCGGCGAGATAGGCCTGCTCACAAAAATTCAACGCGGTAACGCATTCAAGCGCTTGATCCATGTCGGTCCTCGGAAACGTTTCGAAGTCGGCTCGCAGATTATAGCGATCTGAGATTTCCGGGAGCGGCCTGATTTTCCGGGGTTGTCGAACGGGTGGTTCGCCTGGAAGGCGGATCGGCAACGAAAAGCACCGCAGCGAAGGTGTGCGGGGCTTTTAAGAGCACTGGTGGCCGGTTGGTCCCCCTGACAGAATTCATACGTCAAGGCTGGCGATGTTTGCGGGGAGTTTTCGATTTTTGTGCCCCCGACCTGTGCCCCTCGAATCGGTCTCCTGAGGAAAAACGGGTGCGATTTCTGTGTGACCTGGATGCGGCGCAATCGATCGCCGGGGCGATTGATTTGCTTGTATAGCCCCCTAAAGCGGGGCCGCTTCATATCCGGCGTCACATAAGAGAGTAGTTTTTCGCCGCTTCGCCGCCTCAGTGCTGCTCCGCATTCAGCAGCATCTAGACTCGTCTCCTCCTTGCAGGAATCCTTGCAAGTCCGGTTTTTCGTCCGGCCTTTTCGGCGCTTCGGCGCGCGCACGGCCGTGCGTGGTGACGCATGGCGGACCGGCGCAGGGACGAGTGTCAACGATTGTGTCGGATCTGTCGCTCCGTTCCCGGCTTTGTGCTACATAGCCTCTTCAAATCGCTTTTGGAGGAGGCACAAGTTGATGGGATTACAGACAGATGGCGATTGACTTCGACGTCGGAACGCATCGGCGCTGCACGCTCTACACGCGACATGAGTATCACGGAAATGCCCTGAGCAACGAGGCGCGCGCCGGCCGCCAGCTCATTACCTCGGCAGGATTGCGGGAACTCACGCGCGACACACGTCAGCTGGCGCGGCTCGTCGAATTCATGCGCAACGCGCGCAGTGGTGCATACGCGAGTAGCGCTGCTCCAGAGCAGACCGCCCGGGCGCTACAGAACGCCGTCGAACGTGGCGATGTGATCGCAGTCGTGCCACGCCGCGTACGTCGCGCGGAGGCGGTGCGCCTATTGAGCAGAAGGTCTGGCCGTACTACGCGACCGTCACGCCGTCGCAGCTATTCAGGCGCGCTCTGCCTGTGGTGAGTGCCGGGCGTTCATTCCAGCGTCCAGTACTTCCGCGACTGGCCGCCGACGATGATCTCGCCATCTGGTTCGCCCGCCCCGGTGACGTGCTTCCGGATGGAACCATCGCTACGCCGGTATCAACGCCGCTTGGCGATGCGCAGGCGTTCGACTATCAGCCCGACATGCCGGGTGGCGCAGCAGATGAAGTTGCCGGGATGCCGTTCAAAGGCACGCCGGGGACGTGGATCTCCAGTATGCCGGGGACGATGCCGCAGTTGCGTCAGTTCGGGCCGAATGGCACGCCGCTAGCGGACTTTGACCTTGATGCGCACCACGGCAATCCAAATCCGCACGCGCACAGTTGGGACGGCTACATCCGCGACGAGGGCGCGCCGGTCTCCTTGCTCCCTTGGTAAATCGATATGACGGATGAAATATTGAAGGCGTGGGGCTATTTCCACGATTGGTATCTGGACAGCGTGGTCATTGGCCCGAATACCGAGCCCCGGACGCTGACGCTAGGCCTGTACCTTGCCAACAGGCGCGCGTTGGTCACGTTCAACGGCGTGACGTGTGTTTCGGTTGAGCATCTTGGCTTGCTGAATATCGTCTACGGCATTCACATCGTTGCCCCGGACGACACGAAGCACGCGCGGGCCAGTGCTGTGCTCGAAGCTGGAGAGCGACTTACCGACAAGAAAGCCGCACTACTTGCTTTCATCTATTCCACTCTGGGTGCCGAACTCGCGATTGAGTGTGACTCGCTTGAGGTCCATGAGACCGACGGCGGAACATGTGGCCCTCGGCTCCCGTGATCGCAAAACGAAAGCGGGACCGCCTCGCTGGCGAGCGTGGTTGCTTCGTTCAGAAGTACGCGCGTAAGGCGCACGCCCGGCATGATCGGAACAACCGCCGATACGACAGGGAGATCGAGAAAGCGATGCTGGCGGTACGCGCAGACGAGCTTTCCGAACTGCTGTCCGGCGACGGCAACGAGGACGAACTGCCAGAAGCGCTGAGCGGCACGGTGGAGATTGACGAGTACCGCTAGAGCGGGCACGAATGGATGGGCTAGTGGCAATCGAAATCCAGGCGAGAGCCGGCAACCTTTGTGTGGTCTATGCTCGAGCGGAATATTGCGGCGACGCCGGGAGTAGTGAGGTACGCGCTGGCCGCAAACGCATCGTCACTGCCAGCCCGACCACTTTGGCGAGGGACGAACCGCAACAGGTGAAGCTCGCTGAATATCTGCGCGCTGCCTCCGCACCGTCTCACGTTCGCGGCGACTCGTCAGTGCAGATTGGGCCCATGTTCAATACTTTTCTGGGCAACGCCGGGAAGCTATCTGGTCCCCCTGACAGGAATCGAACCTGTATCTAGCGCTTAGGAGGCACTTGTTCTATCCATTGAACTACAGGGAGAGGACCGGGCCGGACAGATCGGCGAGGACTCGGTGAGTCCAGACTGACCACCGAGCGCAGAGTATATCAAACCGGCGCGGGCAAAAGGAGAGCCAAGCCAGCAGCCGCCCGCGCCTCGCACAAATCCCGCAAAAACAAACGGCCCCGCAGACATCGCCTGCCGGGCCGCGCAAACCACCTGAGCATCTGGCGAAGCGCACGCAACCGCGCCTATCGCCCCAAGCTCATCTCACTGTCAAAACTCCACCACCGCGAACTCCGCCTTGCCCACGTCGCACAGCGGGCAGCGCCAGTCTTCCGGAATGTCGGCGAAACGCGTGCCCGGTCCGATGCCTTCTTCGGGCAGACCGTCTTCCTCGTTGTAGATCCAACCGCAAATCAGGCAGACCCAGCTCTTGAATTCCGTCACTTCGATTACTTCGCTCACGACACGCTCTCTCGTTCAATGCAATGGCCGGCTTGCTCTGCCCCTTTATGGGGCGGCGCGGCGACCCGCAATATTACCGGAATTTGTCAAATCAGCCGCAGACGACCGATGCGGCGCCGCCCCAACGCTCTGCGGCGAGCCCGGATTCGCGCGACGGGCCTCGTCACACAAGCCGTGTACGCTTTGACCTGCAAGCTATTCGATTGGACAGATCTGGCGCTCGCTTCGCACGTATTGCGACGATCGGTCTCGGAGAGGCCGCTGGCGGCGCCGCATCGCCGGGTTTCGTTTCCAAAGGAGAAGACGATGTTTAAAAACAGATGGTTGGTCGGCGTCGCGGCGGCTGGGCTACTCGCCGGGTCAGGTGTGGCGCAGGCGGCGGGCGTGACCTTCGTGCAACCGGCGGACGGCGCCACCGTCACCAATCCGGTGCACGTCGTGTTTGGCCTCGACGGCATGAAGATCGCGCCCGCCGGCACGCTGACGGACGGCACCGGGCATCATCACCTGCTGATCGACGGCAAGCCGCTGCCGAAGGGCGAGGTCGTCCCCGCGACCGACAAGTCGCTGCACTTCGGCAAAGGCCAGACTGAAACCGATCTGACGCTGCCGCCGGGCGACCATACGCTGACGCTGCAATTCGGCGACGGCGCGCATCGCTCGTATGGGCCGGAGATGAGCAAGACGATCACGGTGCACGTCAAGTAAGCAACTGCTTGAAATGCCGGGCCGGCGCGCGCGTCGCCGGCCCGCGCCGATAGCGTTGCACGCTGCGTTGCGCGCTTCATCGCACGGATGTTCCCGCCCGGCATACCTGCGACCGGCCCTGCGCCCGGTACAATGAGCAGTTCCGACTCATCGCTGTCTTCTCCCATTCCCATGTCGCTTTACACCATTACCGGAGCGCAGCTCGCGTTCGGTCACGTCGCGCTGCTCGACCACGCGGATTTCTCGCTCGAAGCGGGCGAGCACGTCGGGCTGATCGGGCGCAACGGCGCGGGCAAGTCGTCGCTGTTGAAAATCGTCGCCGATCTGGCCAAACCCGACGACGGCCTCGTCACGCGTCAGCAGCATCTGAGCACGGTCTACGTGCCGCAGGAGCCCGAGTTCAACGCCGACGACACCGTGTTCGACGCGGTCGCCGCCGGACTCACCGAGGCGCGCGCGCTGCTCGACGAATACGACGCGGTCGCGCATCAGCTCGCCGACACGCCCGAGGGCGCCGAACACGACGCGCTGCTCGCGCGCATGAACACGCTGCAATCGTCGTTGGACGCCGCGGACGCATGGAATTGGAGCACGCGCGTCGCGACCACGCTGCAGCAGGTCGGCCTGAACGGCGAAGCCCGCGTCGGCTCGCTGTCGGGCGGCATGCAGAAGCGCGCCGCGCTCGCGCGCGCGCTCGTCGTGCAGCCCGACGTGCTGCTGCTCGACGAGCCGACCAACCATCTCGACTTCGACGGCATCCGCTGGCTCGAAGATCTGCTGGTGTCGCTGCGCGCTGGGCTGCTGTTCATCACACACGATCGCGCGTTTCTCGACCGCGTCGCGACGCGCATCGTCGAGCTCGATCGCGGGCGGCTGCTGTCGTATCCGGGCAATTTCTCCGCGTACCAGACGCGCAAGGCGCAGCAGCTCGAAGTCGAGCGCATCGAGAACGAGAAGTTCGACAAACTGCTCGCGCAGGAAGAAGTGTGGATTCGCAAGGGCGTCGAGGCACGCCGCACGCGCAGCGTCGGCCGCATCGCGCGCCTCGTGCAGATGCGCAACGAGCGCGCCGAGCGCCGCAACGGGCAGGGCAACGTGAAGCTCGACGTCGGTCAGGGCGAGAAGTCCGGCAAGATCGTGGCGGAACTGACGGACGTGACGAAGCGCTATGGCGAGCGCGCGGTGGTGGACCGCTTCACGGCCACGGTGATGCGCGGCGACAAGATCGGCTTCATCGGTCCGAACGGCGCGGGCAAGACCACGCTGCTGAAGCTGATCCTCGGTGAACTCGCGCCCGACGAGGGCAACGTGCGCGTCGGCACGAATCCGCAGGTCGCGTATTTCGATCAGATGCGCGCGGCGCTCGATCTGGAAAAGAGTCTCGCGGACACGATCAGCCCCGGCAGCGAGTGGGTCGAAATCAACGGCCAGAAGAAGCATGTGATGAGCTATCTCGGCGACTTCCTGTTCGCACCGGAGCGCGCGCGTTCGCCGGTCAAGTCGCTGTCGGGCGGCGAGCGCAACCGGCTGTTGCTCGCGCGCCTGTTCGCGCGCCCGGCCAACGTGCTGGTGCTCGATGAACCGACCAACGACCTCGACATTCCGACGCTCGAACTGCTCGAAGAACTGCTGATCGACTACGACGGCACGGTGCTGCTCGTCAGCCACGACCGCGCGTTTCTCGATAACGTCGTGACGTCGGTGATCGCCTCGGAAGGCGGCGGCAAGTGGCGCGAATACGTCGGCGGCTTCACGGACTGGCAGACGCAGCGCGATCGCTCGGAGCAACTCGCGCTCGAAGCGCAGAAAGAATCGAGCAAGGAAGCGCCGAAAGAAGCGGCGCCGAAGGACAGCGCGTCGGGCCGCAATGCGCAGCGCAGCGCGAAGCTGTCGTTCAAGGAGCAGCGCGAACTGGAGGCGCTACCGAAAATGATTGCCGACCTCGAGGCCGAACAGAAGGCAATCGGCGCGCAGCTCGAAGACGGCTCGGTGTTCGCGAAAGATGCACGCGAAGGCGCGCGTCTGACCGAGCGCTATGCAGAGATCGACGAGGAGTTGATGCTCGCGCTCGAACGTTGGGACGAGCTGGAAAACCGCGTCAAGTAACGCGGCGTGCGCGGCCGGCACAAAAACAACAGAAAGCGCCGCCGCGCACGGCACCGAAATTCAGCCGGCGCGCGCCCGTGCATTTTCCGCCGATACCTATCGCGCCGCCGTCCTGCGAGCCGTCCATCCTCCATTGCATGTCCCCCAACGCCCGCCGTGCCTTATCCAGTCGGCCAATTCAGCGCGGGGTCAATTGCCGCGGTGATCGAAATCAGTACAATACCCCGCGAACAGGCTTCCCCGGCGGGCTGTGCGTCCATCTCCGGCATTCGAGCGCGCCAACGGAAGCCGCGCGACAAAACAGCTTGCCCGCATCGCGGGCGCTCCACCTAACCCCGTTGTTTCGTTTCGCTTTTTTTGAATACTCAACGCATTGTCCACGGCCCTGTCCACAGGACCTGTGGACAACGATGAACCGACGCACCGAGTCAATCATGTCTACGAAAAAGCCAAACGCCGCGTATAGCGAAGCGTCGATCAAGGTGTTGAAGGGTCTGGAGCCGGTCAAGCAACGACCCGGCATGTACACCCGCACCGAGAATCCGCTGCACATCATTCAGGAAGTCATCGACAACGCATCGGACGAAGCCCTCGGCGGCTACGGCCGGCAAATCACGGTCACGCTGCACGCGGACCATTCGGTCTCGGTCGACGACGACGGCCGCGGCATTCCGTTCGGCCTGCACCCCGACGAAGGCGTACCGGTCGTCGAAATCGTTTTCACGCGCTTGCACGCGGGCGGCAAGTTCGACAAGGCCGCCGGCGGCGCCTATACGTTCTCGGGCGGTCTGCACGGCGTCGGCGTGTCGGTCACCAACGCGCTGTCCACGCGGCTCGACGTCACCGTGTGGCGCGACGGCAAGGTCGCCGGACTGAGCTTCGCGCACGGCGACGTCGCGAAGCCGCTCGAAGTGCGTGCCGCCACCAAGGCCGACAAGAAATCCGGCACGCGCGTGACCGCGTGGGCCGATCCGAAGTACTTCGATTCGCCGAACCTGCCGCTCGGTGAATTGCAGCGTCTGTTGCGCTCAAAAGCGGTGCTGCTGCCGGGCGTCGAGGTCACGCTCGTCAACGAGAAAACCGGCGAGCGGCAAAGCTGGAAATACGAAGACGGCCTGCGCGGCTATCTGCTCGAAGGCATGAACGGCAGCGATCTGCTGATTCCGCTGTTCGAGGGCGAGCGCTACGCGGAAAGCTCGCGTTCGAGCGAAGAGACGTTCGCCGAAGGCGAGGGCGCGGCGTGGGTCGTCGCGTGGAGCGAGGAAGGGCCGCTCACGCGCGAGTCGTACGTGAACCTGATTCCTACGCCCGCGGGCGGCACGCACGAGTCGGGCTTGCGCGACGGTCTTTATCAGGCGGTCAAGAGCTTCGTCGAGTTGCACAACCTGCAGCCGAAGGGCGTGAAACTGCTCGCCGAAGACGTGTTCGCGCGGGTGTCG
The DNA here is from genome assembly GCF_050436385.1 of Paraburkholderia sp. MM5477-R1. Classification (NCBI taxonomy): domain Bacteria; kingdom Pseudomonadati; phylum Pseudomonadota; class Betaproteobacteria; order Burkholderiales; family Burkholderiaceae; genus Paraburkholderia; species Paraburkholderia sp. MM5477-R1. The sequence continues at coordinate 177,173 of NZ_JBNDMC010000003.1, read as the reverse complement.
TTCGTGCTGTCGGCGAAGGTGCTCGATCCGCAGTTTCAAGGGCAGATCAAGGAGCGCCTGAATAGCCGCGATGCGGTCAAGCTCGTGTCGTCGTTCGCTCGGCCGGCGCTCGAACTGTGGTTGAACCAGCACGTCGAGCATGGCAAGAAACTCGCGGACCTCGTGATCAAGCAGGCGCAGGCGCGCACGCGCGCGGGGCAGAAGGTCGAGAAGCGCAAGAGCTCGGGCGTTGCCGTGCTGCCCGGCAAGCTGACCGATTGCGAATCGACGGAAATCGGCCGCAACGAGCTGTTCCTCGTCGAGGGCGACTCGGCGGGCGGCTCCGCGAAGATGGGCCGCGACAAGGAATACCAGGCGATCCTGCCGCTGCGCGGCAAGGTGCTGAACACATGGGAAACCGAACGTGATCGCCTGTTCGCGAACAACGAGGTGCACGACATTTCAGTGGCGATCGGCGTCGATCCGCATAATCCGGACGACAAGGTCGATCTGTCGAATCTGCGCTACGGCAAGATCTGCATTCTGTCGGATGCGGACGTCGACGGCTCGCATATCCAGGTGCTGCTGCTCACGCTGTTCTTCAAGCATTTCCCGCAACTGATCGAGCGCGGTCATGTGTGCGTCGCGCGTCCGCCGTTGTTTCGCGTCGATGCGCCCGCGCGCGGCAAGAAGCCCGCGCAGAAGCTCTATGCGCTCGACGAAGGCGAGCTCGAGGCGATTCTCGACAAGCTGCGCAAGGACGGCGTGCGCGACAACCAGTGGTCGATCAGCCGCTTCAAGGGGCTCGGTGAAATGAGCGCCGAGCAGCTGTGGGACACGACGATGAATCCCGACACGCGCCGCCTGCAGCCGGTCGCGCTCGGCGAACTCGACTACGATGCGACCGTCGCGCGCATGACGATGCTGATGGGCAAGGGCGAAGCGGCGTCGCGCCGCAGCTGGCTCGAAGAGAAGGGCAACGAAGTGGAAGCGGACATCTGAGCGCATTGCGCCCCAATGCGGCATACGACACTTCAAGCCAAACACGGACACGGAATCTAGATGGACGACGATAACACTCTCGACCTTTTCAACGAGCCGCCGTCGGACAGCGACGTGCTGACGCTCGGCAACTACGCGGAGCGCGCGTACCTCGAGTATGCGGTCAGCGTGGTCAAGGGCCGCGCGCTGCCCGATGTTTGCGATGGGCAGAAGCCGGTGCAGCGCCGCATCCTGTTCGCGATGAACGAGATGGGCCTCGGCGACAACGCGAAGCCGGTCAAATCGGCGCGCGTGGTCGGCGACGTGCTCGGTAAGTATCACCCGCACGGCGACCAGTCCGCGTACGACGCACTCGTGCGTCTCGCGCAAGACTTTTCGATGCGCTATCCGCTGATCGACGGCCAGGGCAACTTCGGCTCGCGCGACGGCGATGGCGCGGCGGCGATGCGTTACACCGAAGCGCGCCTGACGCCGATCGCAAAGCTGCTGCTCGCCGAAATCGATCAGGGCACGGTCGACTTCATGCCGAACTACGACGGCTCGTTCGAAGAGCCGAAGGTGCTGCCAGCGCGTCTGCCGTTCGTGCTGCTCAATGGCGCATCGGGCATCGCCGTCGGCCTCGCGACGGAAATTCCGTCGCACAACCTGCGCGAAGTCGCAGGAGCGGCGGTCGCGCTGATCCGCAATCCGAAGCTCTCGCATGCGGAGCTGATGCAGCATGTGCCCGGTCCGGACTTCCCCGGCGGCGGCCAGATCATTTCGAGCGAGGCGGAAATCGCCACCGCGTACGAAACCGGCCGCGGCAGCCTGAAGGTGCGCGCGCGCTGGAAGATCGAGGATCTCGCGCGTGGCCAGTGGCAACTCGTGATCACCGAACTGCCGCCGAATACGGCCGCGCAGAAGGTGCTCGAAGAAATCGAAGAACAGACCAACCCGAAAATCAAGCTTGGCAAGAAGACGCTGACGCCCGAGCAGTTGCAGACGCGGCAGACGCTGCTCGGGCTCGTCGACGCGGTGCGCGACGAATCGGGCAAGGACGCGCCGGTGCGTCTCGTGTTCGAGCCGAAGTCGAGCCGCATCGATCAGACCGACTTCGTCAACACGCTGCTCGCGCATACGAGCCTCGAATCGAACGCGCCGCTGAACATGGTGATGGTCGGCGGCGATGGCCGGCCGCGTCAGAAGGGCTTGAGCGAAATCCTGCACGAGTGGATCGCGTTCCGGTTCGCGACGGTGACGCGCCGCACGCGGCATCGTCTGTCGAAGGTCGACGACCGCATCCATATTCTCGAAGGCCGGATGATCGTCTTCCTGAATATCGACGAAGTCATCCGCATCATTCGCGAATCGGACGAACCGAAGGTCGCGCTGATGGCCGCGTTCGGCCTCACGGACCGCCAGGCCGAGGACATCCTCGAAATCCGGCTGCGTCAGTTGGCGCGCCTCGAGAAGATCAAGATCGAGAAGGAACTGGCCGAGCTGCGCGACGAGAAGGCCAGGCTCGAAGAGCTGCTCGGCAGCGAGCCGGCGATGAAGCGCCTGCTGATCAAGGAAATCGAAGCCGACGCGAAACAGTATGGCGACGAGCGCCGCACGCTGATCCAGCAGGAAAAGCGCGCGACGTTCGAAGCGCGCGTGGTCGACGAGCCGGTCACCGTCGTGGTGTCGCAAAAGGGCTGGGTGCGCGCGCTGAAGGGCCACGGGCTCGATACGGCCGGCTTCAGCTTCAAGGCCGGCGACGGCCTCTACGCGGCGTTCCAATGCCGCACGCCCGATACGCTGATCGCGTGGGGTAGCAACGGGCGCGTCTATTCGGTCGCGGTGGCTCAACTGCCGGGCGGACGCGGCGACGGCGTGCCGGTCACGTCGCTGATCGAGCTCGAATCGGGCAGTCATTTGATGCACTACTACGCGGCGTCGGCGGAACAGGCGCTGCTGCTCGCGTCGAGCAACGGCTTCGGCTTCATCGCGAAGGTCGGCGATATGGTGAGCCGCGTGAAGGCCGGCAAGTCGTTCATGACGATCGACGCCGGCGCCGCGCCGCTCGCGCCGATGCCGATGCTGCCGGACGCGGCGCAGGTCGCGTGTCTGTCGTCGGGCGGACGTCTGCTCGTGTTCAGCCTCGACGAGATGAAGACGCTGTCGGGCGGCGGCCGTGGCGTCACGCTGATGGCGCTCGACGACAACGAAACGCTCGTGCAGGCGCTCGCGATCAACAAAGCAGGCGTGATGCTGATCGGCACGCGTCGTGGCGGCCGCGTCGACGAGGAGAAGCTGGCCGGCGCCGAGCTTGCGGCGCATGTCGGCAAGCGTGCGCGCAAGGGACGCGCGCCCGCCAGCAAGCTGAAGCTCGACGGCATGCGTCCGGTGCTGCCGGCCTAGTGGAGTCGATTTAACGAAGTTTGACGCTGCAAAACCGTGAGCGCCTGCTAGCATGCGGGGCGCTCGCGGTCTGTCGCAGCGGAGTCCGTCGCGCGAAGGGCGTGGAAGCAAACGGGGCGCGGCGGCGTCGCGGCCAGATGAACGGGCCGCGATCACAACGACAAAACACGACGCAATAGACGTCGATACCCGGAACTGCCTGCATCACGTATGGTCGAACGCGCTCAGTTGGTGCTGAGCGGGATCGCGTGTCCTAAATGGTGTGGCGTCGTCGGGAGAGGAAAACTACATGAACAAGGCTATCGAAGTCGCGCTTTTTCTGCATCTGCTCGGGGTGGCGGTGTGGGTCGGCGGTATGGTGTTCGCGCATTTCTGCCTGCGCCCTGCGCTCGGCGATCTGTCGCCGCAACTGCGCCTGCCGCTGTGGGAGTCGGTATTTGGCCGCTTCTTCAACTGGGTCGGGGTGTCGGTGCTCGTGATCCTGATCAGCGGCGGCTTCCTGCTGATGCAATTCGGCGGCGCTCATGCTAGCTGGCCGCTGCATGCGATGGCCGGTCTCGGCATCGTGATGATGCTGACCTTCGGGCATATCCGCTTCGCCGTATATCCGCGCATTCGCCGCGCGGTGCAGGCGCAGAAGTGGCCAGATGGCGCGCAGGCGGTCGGCACGGTCCGCCGTCTCGTGCTGATCAATCTCGTGCTGGGCGTCGTGACGATCGGCTTCGCTGTGCTGTCGCGCGGGTTCTGATCGCCGGACCGCCGGATCGCCGGATCGCCGGACCGCCGGATCGCCAACGGCGCAGCAGGCTTCGTGCGGCCCGCGACGCATCACGTCGTGGCGCCGTACGCGAGCCACAAACCGCACGCCACCGCCACCGTTCCATACACGGCATAGACCGGTACCTTCAGCTTCGCGAAGCACATCGCGGAGAACGTCGCGGTCAGCAGATAGATCGGCTCCAGCGGTACGCGCACCGCAATGCGCAGTACCGCGACCGCGAGAAACGCGGTCGTGACCGCGCGCAGAATCCTCATGCCGTGCTCGAAGCGCGGGTTCACCTTCAACTGATGCAGATGCCGCTGCGCGAGCACGACGAGGCAGCCTGACGGCACGAATAGCGCGAGCGTCGCGATCAGCGCGCCGAGCCAGCCATCGACGAGATAACCGAAGAACGGGACCACGTTCAGCAGGGGTCCCGGGGACAACGGCGACAGCGTAAACGCGAGCGTGAAGTCGTTATCGGACACGCCGACCGCCGGCGTGACGAACAGCGTCTTCAGCACCGGCAACGCCGAGAAGCCACCGCCGAACAGCGTCATGCCGGCGCCCGCGAGGCGCGGCCACAGCAGCGCGAGGTCATAGCGATGCGGCAGCGGCAGCGCAAACAGCACGAGCAGCACGCCGAGCGCGGCCAGTAGCCGATAGTCGCCGCGCTGGAGCGACACGGCGAGTCGCGAGTCGCGTTCCCGACTCGCGAACCAGCCGGCGCCGAAGGCCGCGCCGAGCATCACCACATACGCCGCGGCGCTGTGCGCATAGAGCAGCGCGATGCTGCCGAGCAGCGCCGCCGTCGATTCGAGCTTGCCCCGCACGAGCGCGCGGGTTTGCTTGTACCAGGTGAGCGCGATCAGCGTCGCGAGCACGACGCTGAAGTGATGCAGCAGGGTTTGCGACGCGATCGTGTGCACGATGGGCGTGCGATAGAAGATCGCGAACAGCGTCATCAGCGTGAAGAAGGGCAGTACGCTCGCCACCCCGGCGACCCATGCGCCCGCGCGTCCGCGCAGCGCGTGCCCGAGCTGCACGGCGACGTTGCAGCCGACGGGTCCCGGCACCATCCACGCGAGCGCGATCAGGTCCGAGAACGCCACGCGCGAGAGCCGCCCCTCGCGTTCCACGTAATGATGCTCGAGCTGCGCCATCAACGCGAGACCGCCCCACGACAGCGCCGACAGGCCGCACACGACCCGGAACAGCGTCCATAGCGGTTCCCGTTGCCCGCGGCGGGCAGCCTCATCGCTCGTGATGGTCTGCATCGGCGCTGCGCGGGCCCCGCCATGCGGGCGCCCGTCCTTTAATTGTTGCTGGATAGGCTGCTTGCGCTGTGGGCTTCGTGCGCGACGCGGCGGCCGCCGACGCTGTTCATGCCGCATACCCCGAAGCGCTCGAGCAGTGCCGGGATCGCCTCCACTGGCACCGGCCGCGAGAACAGAAAGCCCTGTGCCTCGATATGGCCGAGCGCGGCCAGCCACGCAATCTGCTCTTCGGTCTCCGTGCCTTCGACCACCACCGTGAGCCCGAGCGAGCGCGCGAGGTTGACGATCGCGGTGACCATCACGCAGACGCTGCGGTCGCCCGGAATCGCCTGGACGAACGAGCGGTCCACCTTCAGCGTATCGACGGCAAAGCGGTTGAGATAGGACAGCGAAGAGTAGCCGGTGCCGAAATCGTCGAGCGCGATGCGTACGCCGAGACGCTTCAGCGCGAAGATTTTTTCGGAGACCACTTCCGGAAATTCCATCATCGTCGTTTCGGTGATTTCGAGTTCGAGGCGACGGGCGGAGATGCCGGTTTCCTCGATCGCGCGCGAGACCGTTTCGAGCAGGTCGCCGCGCCAGAACTGCACCGCCGAAATGTTCACCGCGAGCGATAGCGTGTCGTAGCCCTGCTGCTGCCATTGCGCGAGCTGACGGCATGCGGTCTCGATCACGAAGTCGCCGATCGGCACGATCAGGCCGGTCGACTCGGCCACGGGGATGAACTCGTTGGCCGGGATCAGTCCGTGCTGCGGATGGTTCCAGCGCACGAGCGCTTCGAAGCCGGTGATGCAGCGGCGCTTCAGATCGATCTTCGGCTGATAGGCGAGGAACAGTTGCCCCTCGGCCAGCGCGACGCGCAACTGCTGCTCCCACTTCATCAGATGGTCGGCGCGATGCGACAGATGCGGCGAATAGAACTGGTAGCAGTTCTTGCCGGCGTCCTTCGCGCTGTACATCGCGAGGTCGGCTTTCTTCAGCAGGTCGATCTCGCTTTCGTTGGCGACCGAGTACAGCGCGATGCCGATGCTCGCATGCAGCACGAACGCGCTGCCGCGCACCTCGAACGGCTTCGAGAACGCTTCGCCGGCGGCTTCGGCGAGCGCGACCGCGCGCTTTTCGACATCGTCGCCCTTGATCACGACGACGAACTCGTCCCCGCCGATGCGGCTCAGCGCGCCGTCGTCGCCGACCGCGGTGGCGAGGCGCGAGGCTGTCATCTGCAGCACGATGTCGCCGGCGTTGTGGCCGAGCGTGTCGTTGACGGTCTTGAAGTTGTCGAGGTCGATAAAAAGAATCGCGAGGCGACCCAGGTTGAACGGCTGCGCGACGTCATGGCGCAGCGCCTGCAGCGTCGCGTAGCGATTGCGCAGGCCGGTCAACAGATCGTATTCGACGAGTTGCGTCATCTCGCGCTCGCGGCCTAGCAGTTTGCCTATCAGGCCGGTCGCGACCGCGAAGAAGCTGAGCATCGCGAGCGAGATGAAGCCCGCCATCAAGAGATAGACGTTGCGCGTATGGTTGTAATCGGCGAATTCTTCGCCCTGCGAAAGACCGACGAGCACGCCGAGCGGATAGCCGTCGATGTGCCGGTACGACACGATGCGCGTGACGTTGTCGATCGAATCGACGTAGGTGCCCGACACATGCTCCGAGGTCGGATACGTGCCGCTCGCGGTGAACGTGCTGCTCGTCCTGCTGGCGTTGCCGGTGCGGCGCGCGAGCACGGTGCCGCTGTCCGAGATCACCGCGATCACGCCTTCGCGGCCGATCGCCGCGTTGTTGTAGAAGTCCGACGTAAAGTAGCTCGGGTCTTCGGAGACCACGATGACGCCCGCGAACGAGCCGTCCGGATGATTGAGACGCCGCGTCATCTGCAGCGTCCAGTGACCCGACACGCGGCCGAGCACGGGCTTGCTGATGTACAGCTGGTCGTCGTTTTCGTGCTCGTGGACCTTGAAGTGCTCGCGGTCCGACAAGTCGATGTGAGCGGGGTTGAGTTCGGCCGTATTGGCGATCAGTCTGCCGTGCTCGTCGATTATCGACACCTGCACGAGCGTTTCGCTTTGCACGACGCCTTTTTCGACCGTGCTCGCGAGATCGAAATGATTGGGCGTCTTTTCGAACTCGTACTTGACGAAGCGCGTGATCTGATCGACCTGGTGAATCGCCTTGATGGTGTGCTGCTCGAGCGCCGCGGAAAGTATTGCGGAAGACGCCATCGCTTCGCGGTACGTCGCGTCCCTTTCTACCGACAGCCGCGCGAAGATCACGGTCCACAGCAGGATCAGTACGAGTACCCCGAGGGCGGGAATGACGAGCAATGCGCGCCGGCGCGTGACCAATGGATCGCGTCGCGGCCTGGCTTCGCGCGGCTCGGAGAAGCGGGACTGAGTCATCGCGCGGGCCTTGGCTGGGTGCGGGCCGCTTGCAAACGCATGGGCATCGACTGCGCGAAATAGATGGATGGCTGCATGGTGACCAAGATGCCAAAGCTGCTGCGCAGGATGAGAGGGCGTGGCGCCGCGCCGGACCGTCCACAGGTCATCGGATACGGTTCGATATTACTGAATGCCACTGGATTAAGGAAGCTTCCGGGCATGGGGTATACGCTCGCGCGGCGGGGGCCCGGGTGCGGCTGTTCACGTGGCCTGCATCGCCGGTCTTATGACGCGGCCGGTCCGTGATTTGTCGAAGACTTCATCGGCAACGGTGCCTGCCACTCGGCAGTTTCTGGCAGGGCTTTTGCAATCCGGCCACGATGAATTCGGAGAACCAGGTATGGCGACGCCATCGCGCTGCGGCTTTTTGTGGTGTGAAGCGGCGGCATGTGGCGTGTCGCCGTGGCGTGCGCGCGAAGCCGCAGCTCGCTTACGCGAGCCGGCACGTGCCGTCGACGATCGTCACCGAAGGCCCGCCGATCCAGATCTTGCCGCGCGCATCGTCGTAGTGGACCGACACGTGGCCCGCGCGCCCGAGCGCGGTGCCCTGACGCGCCGTGTAGCGCGCGGCGGGACGACGGTGCTGCAGGTTCAGCAGACCCGCGAGCGCGGCATTGGCGCTGCCCGTCACCGGGTCTTCGCCGACACCGAAGCCGCCGCCCGCCATCAGGCAACGGACCTCGAACGTCGCGGGGCCGTCGGCGTCGTGCGGTCCATACACGGCGACGCCGTGCGTGTCGACCGAATGCACGAGCTCGGCGAGCGCCGCCGCGTCGGGTTCGAGCGCGAGGCAGGCGCGTGCCGAATCGACCCGCACGACGAGCCACGGCGCACCGTTGTCGACCGCGCATGGCGGCGCGCTGAAGTCGATCGCCTGACTACGTAAAGCCGTAGACAGCGCTTCGTAACGATGCTCGGCGAGCGGTGTCACGCGCGCGGGCGGCGCGGCGAACGCCCATGCGCCGTGCATGTTGTCTCCGCCGTCGAGCGCTTCGAGTTCGACGAGACCCACGCCGCATTGCTGGATCAGCTTGCCGGCCTGCTTCGGCTGGTAGCCGCTTTCGCGCAAAGCATGCGCGGTGCCCAAGGTCGGATGACCCGCGAACGGCAACTCGCCCCCCGGCGTGAAGATGCGCACGCGATAGTCGGCGGCCGCGTCGGTCGGCTTTAGCAGAAACGTGGTTTCGGACAGATTGGTCCAGCGCGCAATGGCCTGCATTTGCGCGGTATCGAGCGCGTCGGCATCGAACACGACGGCAAGCGGATTGCCCTTGAACGGTGTCGACGTAAACACGTCGACCTGTTTGAAACGAACGGTGTGAGCGGACATCGACAGGCTCCGGCGCAATGGACGTTGAGGGAGTTCGCGGATTCTATCCGCCTGCGCGGCGGCGATCCACCGTCGCCATAAAAGAAAAACGCGCCGCCGGTGCGTGACACCGGTCGGCGCGTTTCAATCGCAATGCGGCGTGAATCAGGTGCCGATCTCGCGCGACACCGCACGCATTGTCACATCGCGTCGATGCTATTGGACCTCGGCGATCAGCTCGATCTCCACGCACGCGCCGAGCGGAATCTGCGCGACGCCGAACGCCGAGCGCGCGTGCTTGCCGCGTTCGCCGAACACGTCGGCGATCAGCTCGGACGCACCGTTGGTGACCAGATGCTGCTCGGTGAACTCGAGCGTCGAGTTGACGAGGCTCATCAGCTTGACGACGCGCGTGACGCGGTTCAGGTCGCCGACGTGCGCATGCAAGGTGGCGAGCAGATCGATCGCGATCGAGCGCGCGGCGGCCTTGCCTTCCTCGGTGGAGAGCGTCGCGCCGAGCTTGCCGACCCACACCTTGCCGTCCTTCCTGGCGATGTGGCCCGACAGGTACACCGTGTTGCCGCTTTGCGCGCTCATCACATAGGCCGCTGCCGGCGCACCCGCCGCCGGCAATTCGATGCCGAGTTCCTTGAGCTTGTCGTACACATTCGATTGAGCCATATCGTGTCCTCGTTTCGGTGAGATTGCATGAATGCAGGCGGGGCGAAGTCCGCACGCAACGCGCGTGCAAGCTTCACCCCGATGGCAGTGCGGCTAACGCCGTTCAGATTTTCGCGCGCACGAGTGCGGCGAGACGCGCCACGCCTTCGTCGATTTTAGCCGGTGGCACCGTGACGAACGACAGACGCAGCGTGTTGTGCTGCGCCTCGCTCGCGAAGAACGGAGCGCCCGGCACGAACGCGACGTTCTGCGCGACCGCTTCCTCGAGCAGCTTCATGGTGTCGATGCCCGCCGGCAGATTGACCCAGATGAACATGCCGCCTTCCGGACGGTTCCAGCTGACGCCTTCGGGCATATAGCGCTCGAGCGCGGTGAGCATCGCGTCGCACTGGTTGCGATACAGCTCGCGGATCGTCGGCACGTGCGTGTCGAGAAAGCCGTCCTTGACCACTTCGTGCACGATGCGCTGCGTGAAGCTCGGCGTGTGCAGGTCGGTGGCCTGCTTGGCCTGCACGAGTTTGAAGATCAGTTCCTCGGGCGCGATGATGAAACCGACGCGCAGACCCGGCGCGAGCACCTTCGAGAACGAGCCGAGATAGACGATGTGATCGGGCGCCATCGACAACATCGTCGGCAGCGGTTCGCCCGCGTAGTCGAGCGCGCCGTAGGGATCGTCCTCGATCACCGGGAACGGCGCGGTCTTCGCGAACTCGGCGAGCGCGCGGCGGCGTTCGACCGGCAGACGGCGGCCCGTCGGATTCTGGAAATTCGGCTGCGCGTACAGCAGACGCGCGCCATTGGTCAGTTCCGGCTTCAGGCCCTCGGGGATCAGGCCCTGCTCGTCGGTTGGCACCTGCACGTAGTGCGGCTCGTACATCGAGAACGATTGCAGCGCGCCGAGGTAGGTCGGCGTTTCGACCAGCACCGGGCTATCGACGCAGATCAGCACCTTGCCGAGCAGGTCGAGCGCCTGTTGCGAGCCGGTCGTGATCAGCACCTGCGACGCACGGATCTGCGCGCCGTTGATCGAGTAGCGTTGTGCGACCCATTCGCGCAGCGGCAGATAACCTTCGGTCGCGCTGTACTGCAGCGCCGCGGCGGGCGTGTCGCGCAGGATGCGGTCGGACGCCTCGCGCATGCGCTCGGCCGGGAAGGTGGCAGGCGAGGGCAGGCCGCCGGCGAAGGAGATGACTTCGGGCCGTTCCGTGACCTTCAGGATCTCGCGGATCGCGGAGCTCGTGAGCTTGCGCGCGCGTTCGGACAATTGCCACGTCGGGGCTTTCAGGTCGCTTTGGTCCATGATCTCCTCTGGTATTTCTGGAACCGGTCAAAATTTCAATTATCGCGCGACTGGCCAACCATTGCCGCTGGGTGCCACCGGGGTTGCCACGGGGGTTGCCCAACCACGCGCTGTTTATCCGAGGGTTCGAGAACCCTCGGGTGTTTCGAATTCGGCGACGAGCGCCGCCGCGCCGTCGGTCGGCTGTACGTCGAGCAGGTGCGCGGCGCCGAGCCAGCGCAGTTGCTCGCTAATCAGCTCTGGCCGCGGATGCACGGCTTTCAACGCTTTCAGCGCGAGGTTCGTCGGCGCCAGCGACTGCGACGGATGCCGCATCGAGTCCCACTGGATCAGCGAGGGCAGCACGCCGTCGCCGGCGCGTTGCCACGCGGGGAACGACCCGTCGTCGGGCACCGTCAGGCCCCACGTGAAATCGCCGCGCGTCATCGGCACGACCGGCGCGATGCGCTGCGGATACTGCGCTTGCCACGTCGCCAGATGCTTCGGCCGCTCGACGCGCGCGACCCAATGCGACAGATACGGCCCGTTTTCCAGTCGCGCCTGCGTCACCGGGTCGTCGAGCGCGAACAGGCGCGGGCGCGGCGCGGTGCCATCGGTTGCCTCGGCCGCGGCGTGCGGATCGATGGCGACCACTTCCAGGTAGACCCCGCCCCACAGGCCGAGCAGGCGATTGTGGGTCCGCATCAGCGGATGCGCGCCACCGCCGGCCGGCGCGACGCCGAGCGTATCGGCGACGTACTGGACGCCTTCGTCCAAGGTGCGCGCGGAGACGACGAGGTGATCGAGACTGAGCGATTGGGCTGTCAGGGTGGTCATGGCGGATCGACGGAAAACGCTGTTCTGTGCAAGGGCCAGTTGCGCGCCACGCTTGTGGGCAGCGCTGCCGGGGCCGTAAGCATAACCGTTTGCCGGATCGGCCGGCCATACGTATGGATTTACATGGTGTCACCAGCCTCGCTGGATTCAAATGTAACGGCCGTGACCTGCACAGTAACGGTACAATCGGCGCGATACTATTCGGTACAGTTGGAGTCCGTCATGTCCGTCCCGCTTACCCAGATTCCCGCCCCGCACGACACCGCGTCGTTGACGCTGGTCGAACAGCTCGTCCAATGGGCGCGGCGCCGCATCGAGGAGCGCGTGTTCCGCCCCGGCATGCGCATGCCGTCGATCCGCAAGCTCGCGCTCGACAAGGGCGTGTCGCGCTTCACGGTGGTCGAAGCGTACGAGCGGCTCGTCGCGCAGGGTTTTCTGGAGTCGCGGCGCGGCTCCGGCTTCTATGTGCGCGAGCGCCAGGGCGGCGCGGCGACGGTCTCCGAGCTGCACCCGCGCGCCGAGACGCTGCCCGCGCCGGCCAATATCGACGTCGTCTGGCTGCTGCGCAACATGCTGCACACCGGCGCGCGGCCCGAGCGCAGCCCGGGCCTCGGCTATCTGCCGGCCCGCTGGCTCGACGGCGACCTGATCACCAACGCGCTGCGCACGCTCGGCCGGCAAAGCGGCATGCAGATGCTCGGCATCGGCACCGCGCAAGGTTTCCTGCCGCTGCGTCAGCAGTTGCAGACGCGGCTCGAGGAGTTGGAGATCGGCGCGTCGCCCGAGCAGATCGTGATGGTGTCGGGCGTCACCCAGGCGATCGACCTCATTTCGCGCATCTACGTGAAGCCGGGTGATGCGGTGATCGTCGGCGATCCGGCGTGGTTCCAGATGTTCGGCTGCTTCGCGTCGCAGGGCGCGCGGCTCGTCGGCATGCCGTACACACCGGACGGCCCCGATCTCGACGCGCTCGAAGCGCTGGTCCAGGAATGGCGCCCCAAAATGCTGGTGATCAACTCGGTGCTGCAGAACCCGACCGGCACCTCGCTGAGCGCCGCGCAGGCGTTCCGCATCCTGCGGCTTGCCGAGGCGTACGACTTCATCGTCGTGGAGGACGACATCTACGGCGACCTGTGCCCGCCCAGCTACGCGGGTACACGGCTCGCGAGCCTCGATCAGCTAAAGCGCGTGATCTACCTCGGCAGTTTCTCGAAGACGCTTGCGCCGAATCTGCGCGTCGGTTTCATCGCGTGCGCGGCAGAGGTCGCAATGGTGGTCGCCAATCAGAAGATGCTGGTCGGCATGACGAGCCCGGAGTTGAACGAGCGCGTGATCTACAAGATCCTGACCGAGGGCCACTACCGGCGGCACGTCGAGCGCATTCGCGCACGGCTCGACGGCGTGCGCGAGAAGGCCGTGCGGATGATCGAGAAGACCGGCATGAAGCTGTTTCTGACGCCGACGGCCGGGATGTTCCTGTGGGCCGACACCGGCGTCGACGCAGGCGCGCTCGCCGCGGCCGGGCACGAAGCCGGCTATCTGCTGACGCCGGGCGGGCTGTTTTCGCCGCAGCAGTCGCCGAGCACGTGGATGCGCTTCAACATCGCCAATTGCGGCGATCCTGAATTACCGGCATTCCTAAGCCGTTATCTCGACGGCGTCGCGCGCCGGGCCTCTTGAAACCGCGCCGGAGCGTCCCCATTTGCGCGGACGATCCGGCGTTCCGGCGCTCCGGCACGGCGAGCCCGAACCGCGGTTGGAATCCGCTTCGGCCGCCGCTCATCCCCCAATTCGCAACAGAGAGGAAGTCCGACCATGGCACAAGAAACCATGAGCTTTCAGGCAGAAGTGAAGCAACTTCTGCAACTGATGATCCATTCGCTGTACAGCAACAAGGAAATCTTTCTGCGCGAGCTGATTTCGAACGCGTCCGACGCGGCCGACAAGCTGCGCTTCGAGGCGATCGAAAACAGCGCGCTGTACGAGAACGATCCGAACCTGCGGATTCGGGTGTCGTTCGACAAGGCCGCGCGCACCATCACGATCGACGACAACGGCATCGGCATGAGCCGCGACGAGACGATCGCGCACCTCGGCACGATCGCGCGTTCGGGCACCAGGGAATTCTTCGGCAAGCTGTCGGGCGACCAGCAGAAGGACGCGGCGCTGATCGGCCAGTTTGGCGTGGGCTTCTACTCGGGCTTCATCGTCGCGGACAAGATCACCGTCGAGACGCGCCGCGCCGGTTTGCCGGCCTCGGAAGGCGTGCGCTGGGAAAGCGCGGGCGAAGGCGATTTCGCGGTCGAGACGATCGAGCGCGCCGCGCGCGGCACGACCATCACGCTGCATCTGCGTGCCGATGAGGACGAACTGCTGTCGTCGTATCGGCTGAAGTCGATCATCCAGAAGTACTCGGACCACGTCGCGCTGCCGATCCTGATGAAGAAGGAAGAGTGGGACGCGGAAAAGAGCGAGATGGTCACGAAGGACGAGGACGAGACCGTCAACCAGGCGAGCGCGCTGTGGACCCGTTCGAAGAACGACATCACCGACGAGCAATACAAGCAGTTCTACCAGCACATCTCGCACGATCATCAAGATCCGCTGACGTGGACGCATAACCGCGTCGAAGGCCGCAGCGAGTACACACAACTGCTGTACGTGCCGGCGCACGCGCCGTTCGATCTGTGGAACCGCGAGCAGCGCGGCGGACTGAAGCTGTACGTGAAGCGCGTGTTCATCATGGACGACGCCGAGCAACTGCTGCCCACGTACCTGCGCTTCGTGAAGGGTGTGGTCGATTCGGCCGATCTGCCGCTCAACGTGTCGCGCGAAATCCTGCAGGAAAGCCGCGACGTGAAGGCGATCCGCGAAGGCGTGACGAAGCGCGCGCTGTCGATGCTGGAAGAACTGGCCAACGCGGACAACGACGCCGAGAAGGAAAAGTACGCGGGCTTCTGGAAGGAATTCGGCCAGGTGCTGAAGGAAGGCATCGGCGAGGACTTCGCCAATCGCGAGCGCGTCGCGAAGCTCGTGCGCTTTGCGACGACGCATACGGGCACGGCCGAGCAGACCGTGTCGCTGGCCGACTACGTCGCTCGCATGAAGCCCGAGCAGACGAAGATCTACTACGTGACCGCCGACACGTGGCAGGCCGCGTCGAACAGCCCGCATCTCGAAGTGTTCCGCAAGAAGGGCGTCGAAGTGCTGTTGCTGACCGATCGCGTCGATGAATGGATGCTGTCGTTCCTCAACGAATTCGACGGCAAGCCGCTGCAAAGCGTCGCGCGCGGCGACCTCGATCTCGGCGCGCTGAACGACGAGGAAAAAGAGGTGCAGGAGAAGATCGGCGAAGCGTTCAAGCCGCTCGTCGAGAAGATGAAGGAAGCGTTGAAGGACAAGGCGAAGGACGTGCGTCTGACGTTCCGCCTGACCGACTCGCCGTCGTGCCTCGTTGCCGACGACGGCGAAATGAGCGGCTACCTGCAGCGCATGCTGAAGGCCGCGGGCCAGCAGGCGCCTGAGTTCCATCCAATTCTCGAAGTGAATCCGGAGCACGCCCTCGTGAAGGGTCTGCATGCCGATAGCGCGAATTTCGATGACTGGTGCCATCTGCTGTTCGATCAGGCACTGCTCGCCGAAGGCGGCGCGCTGGAAGATCCGGCGAGCTTCGTGAAGCGGACCAATGCGTTGCTGCTGTCGCGCGCGGGTTGAGCGTGAGCCGAAAGCGTTGATGTCGTTGCTGGATTGACGCGCGGTAGTTGAGAAATGCGCTGCTTCGGCAGCGCATTTTTTTGCCTTCCGGTTTGCGTCGGCTCCCCTGGCTGAAGCCGCGCGCACGATCGCCGCGGTCGTCGCCGCGAAAAATTACCGTCGGAGCACGCCGCTATAATCCGACACCATGCCTATCCGTTTCGATCCCGCCGACGCCCACTGGCGCGTCGCGCCTTTGGCCACTTTCAGCGCCGCCCAGAAAGACTGGCTGACCCGCGGCGGTTCACTGACCGCGCACCTGCGCGCGCTCGGCGCGGTCGCGGTGCGCGTGACTCGCGAAGCCGTCGCGCTGCCGTGGCCCGACGAAGCCGCCGCGCTCGGACTCGCGCCGCGCGCGCCGGTGTGGGTGCGCGAAGTGGTGCTGTCGGTCGATGGCGTGCCGTTCGTCGCCGCGCATAGCGTGACGCCGCGTGCCGCGAGCGTCGGCGTCTGGCAGGCGACGCGCCGCCTGCGCACCCGGCCGCTCGCGGAGTTGCTGTATAGCGATAGCAGCGTCGCGCGTTCGTCGCTGGTGAGCCGCAGGGTGGGGCAGCGGCATCCGTTGTATCGGTTGGCCGCGCATGAAATCGACGGCGGCGATCGGCATGCGCCGCATGCGCTGGTGGCGCGTCGCTCGGTGTTCGAGCGGCATGGCGCGCCTTTGATGGTGACCGAATGCATGTTGCCGGCACTGTGGGAGCATTTGCGTGCGTTGGACGCGGCCGCTCGCGCGCACGCTGCTGCGTCAGGCACCGGCGCGGCGCATGTCGCGCACGCGCGGGTGCGCGAGCACGGTCGTCCGCTCGATCACACCGCGTCGCGTGCGCACAGCGTGCCGCGAAGCGCCGACGAGCGGAGCCGCTGATGTCGTTCAAGCGTTGCTTTGCGCCTGTCGTCGACGCCGATACGCGGGTCTTGATCCTCGGTAGCTTGCCGGGCGAGGTGTCGTTGGCTCACGGCCAATACTACGCACACCCGCAGAACAAATTCTGGTTACTGGTCGGTGAAGCGATAGAACGGGATCTGGTTGGTATGGACTATTCGACGCGTCTCGAGACGTTGCTCGAACACCATATCGGACTATGGGATGTCGTTGCCGAGGCTCGCCGAGCAGGAAGCCTGGATAGCCGGATTCGCGACCATGCCAGCAACGATCTGATTGCTCTGATCGATACGCTGCCGAAACTGGCTACCATCGCCTTCAACGGGGGGACGGCGGCCAAAATCGGGATGAAAGCGTTGGGCGGGCGGGGCGAGCAATATCGGCTTGTCCGTTTGCCATCGAGCAGTCCCGCCCATGCCTCGGTTTCATACGCTCAAAAGCTGGACATATGGCGACGGCTAACCTGCGTCTGATCGACCGACAGGATGCCATTCGCGCTCATAGATCGAGCGCAAGAAACCGTGTGCCTTCGACTGGATTCTCGTAGTAGGGCGCGGTTTCGACGAACCCTAACCGCTCGTAGATGCGCTGTGCAAAACGGGTTTGGGAACCGTGTCGAGAACCAGCGTCGAGAATCCCAATGTCTTTGCTTTCCCGATCACCGATGTGACCAGCGTTTCGCCAAGCGACAACCCTCTGAATGCTTCACGAACATAGAGCCGTTTGATTTCCGCAGTCTCTGCCGTATGGCGCAGCAGCCCCGCGCAACCGGCGAGCTCGCCGCCGGCGTCGGCGACGAAGAACATGCCGGATGGCAGCGTATAAACGTGTTCGAACGCGTCCATTTCTGCATCGAATCCACGGTACGACAGATCCATATCCAGCCAGCGGACATACTCGCGGATCACGGCGACGAGGTTGTGGGTGTCGGCGGGGAAAACGGCTTCGCGAACGATCGGCCGCGGCGTTTGCATGGCGGCTCTCAGATCCATACGTCGTTTTCGGCCGTTCTTTCGTTGGTCGTATCGCCGGTATTGACGACGCCGCGCGGTTCGATGAGCAGCAGCTTCACCTCGGACTCGGCATACGGCTTGTGCTCGACTCCCTTTGGTACCACCGCCATTTCTCCGGGAAACAGTTCGATCGAGCGGTCGCGGAAGTCGATGCGCAACCGGCCTGCGAGGACGATGAACGTCTCGTCGGTATCGGCATGCCGATGCCAGACGAAATCGCCGGCTATCTTTACGACCTTGAACTGATAGTCATTCATTTCAGCCACGACGCGCGGCTGCCAGTGGTCGTCGATCTGACTGATCTTGTCGAGCAGGTTGATGGTCTTGTATTGGCCGCGTTGCTCGGGTGTCGGCTGGGAATCGCTGTGCATGGTGGCTCCATTCGGGTGATACCTGGAACAGAGCATAGTCCCGCCGCCGGCGAGTGTCTTGAACGATCGTGCAAGCTTGCGTTAGCCGGCGCGCCGATCGCTCGTCATCGCGAGCCAACGTGCGGGAGAGATTCCGTATGCGTGGCGAAAATGTCGGGTCATGTGGCTCTGGTCGGCGAAGCCGGCTGCTGCCGCCGCGTCCACGAGGGAAACGCCGCGCAGCATCATCGCGCGCGCGGCTTCGAGCCGGCGCATGACCAGGTAGTGATAGGGGCTGGTGCCGTAAAAAGTTCGGAAATCGCGCGACAGGCTCCAGCGGTCCTGCCCGCTGACGACGGCAAGTTCATCGAGCGTGACCGTGTGCGAGCACGATGCGTGCAGATATTCGCGTGCTCGCTGCGCTGCCGCGAAATCCGCGGACTTGCGCGTCTGCCGCGCGCCCGAGGCGTTATCCAGCGCGAGCGCGAGACCGGCGAGCGCGTCGTCACGTTCGAGCGGCTCCGCGTCGCCACGCATCTGGCGCAGCGCTGTCTGCGTGGCTTCGAACAGGCGCGGATCGGTCGTGACGCCGCCTTCGACGAACGGCAGGGGGCGGCCGCCGAGGACTTCCTGGATTGCAGCGGGCTGCACGTAAATCATCTGATAACGAAATCCCTCGTTCGTGCCGGCCTGACCGTCGTGCACTTCGTCGGGATGCAGGACCATGGTCTGTCCAGGTAGGCTGGTGCGCAAACCGTGCCGGTAATGGAAGCATTGGACGCCGGCGAGGGTCAGGCCGATCGCGTAGGTGTCGTGCCGATGCATGGAGTACGCGTTGCCGTGGAAAAACGCTTCGATGCGTTCGACTCCGTGGGTGGATTCCGAACGGGAAATCCAGTCGGATTGGGCTTTGCTGATATCGCCGTCCATCACACGCTCCGGCTTGGTTTGGCAGATCTGCGGGAACATCGATATCGGAGGATTGTACCGGTGCGAATGTTCGCACGCTTGGCATGCGTGATAGTGCGACTGACGTCAGTGTCTCGTCGCGGGTCCGCTCCTGAGCAATTGCCTACTCACTCAGTAACCGTTTTACTTCATCAAGGAGGGAAGCCGTCGTGTAGCCCCACAAAACAGGATCGAACTGGCGGCCAAACCGCTCCTTGAACGCAGAGTCCAACGTCTCTGGATAGTCGGCTTTGAATGAATCTATCTCAGATATGAGCGCGTCAATGTCAGTCGTTGACATTTTGTCGGTATAGGAAGAAACGAGTTCTTCTACTCAGTTTCCGAAAAGGTCAAAATCTTCGTGGAAACGAGAGCGAATCAACCCCGTCAGATTGCCATATTCCTCACCGTCAACCATACGATAAGCCTTCACTCCCTGTCTGCGTGTTGAGGGGGCGTGTGCGTGAAAATGCCCGCGACAATGGCGGGCCTTCTTTATAGTCTGTCCCGAGCAATTGCCTACTTATTCAGTAGCCGCTTCAATTCGTCAAGGAAGGAAGCAGTGGTGTAACCCCACAACTCCGGGCCGAACTGGGAGCCATACGCCTCTTCGAATGCATCGTCCAGATTGCTAAAGTTCTCTCTCTCGAAGTTTTCAATTTCAACAAGTATGTTCCTTAAACTCTCTTGTGAACTATCTCTTCTGTAGCAACCTATGATCACTTTGATGGTGTTACCCCAGTACGAAAAATCCTCGTTAAGGTACACACCAAAGAGCTGGTTTAGTTCGGGGTACAGCGGATTTTCATTCATAACTGCGTCTCATAAGTCGATGAACGCCGTCAGGACGTAATAGGGCATTCCATTGTATATCTCCCGCTTAAGTACCACCAAAACCTTGTTTCCTTTCGCAAATTGTCCTGTCTTCCTGACAACCCCGTAACCCACGTCCCCAGATATGTGCCTTGTTAAACGCAACGGAGCACTCGTCGTAGACTGAGACCAGGATCTGATGCGGGTAGTTTCGCCCATCATCACTTCCGAAATGGCTTTCTCGGCAGTCTTCTGGTCTTTAAATGATGTCGCCGCTTTTATCCGCGGCTCATCTTTCAGTCTTTGTCGCAACCAGGCCTCATCCTTTCCCACATGCTTCAAAAGTGTATGCCCGCCAACCCCGCGAAGCGTCTTCGCTTCATGCATGTTCAGGTTGATCTCGCCCATCGTGATACGCGCAGCCCGCACCGCCTTGATTGACCCGGCAAAGCTGAACGGCACGACCATGTCAAGTGACAGGCCGATATTGTTGGCTATGTCAGGACTTGCCTTCATTGCCTCGGCCAGCTTCGTCGTGCCCTGCTGGGTCAATGTGGCCGTATCCTGGCCCGTCCAGACCTGACGCAAACCAGCCGCCGCCGTACCAGAACCATGTACGCCGAACACGACACACCCTGCCTTGGTGAGCATGGTCGGTTCCGGGATCACACACAACGCACTTGCGCCGACCATTTCCAGCACGCCACCGACGATTTGCAACCCGCCCCATAGCCGGTTGGAAAGCATTTCGGTCTGGGTGATTGACTGCCTTGCCAGTACCGCCGCCATTTGCGGCGCGCTGAGCACCACGCGCACGCCGTCCGCATCCTGTTGATACGACATTCCGAACTTCTCCGTAGCTGTCGGGACTGCCACGCTAGCAGGCGACAACAGGGAGAGGAATGGGCGACGCATGAAAATTCGGGTTCTGATTTATTCAGGCGTACTGCAGGACTGTCCGCATTGCAGGAAATGGATCGATCCGTGGCATTCGAACAGGCGATCGTCGGCGAAGCCGGCCTTCTGGAACTGGCCATCGACATTGCTGGTGAATACGAACCCGCCGCTTCTTTTCGCCGATGCCCAGCGGCGCAAGCTCTCGAAACCCGCGTGCGGGACGGCGCGCCGGTCCAGGTTGAGCCGATGGCCGTAGAAACCCCATGCGCGGACCGGATCACGCAGGAAGGCTGTTCCATTGGCAATATCATGGAAATTGATTCCGCCGGTCTTCAACGCCGGATAAGCCGCCCGGAATCCGTGATCGCCTCGAAAGTCGGGTAGTCCGGAATCGACGCCCATGCCTGCGCCTGCCGTGATCAGAATGCCGTCGGCTTCGCGTATCCAGTCAGCCGCGATCGTCATTTGCTCTGCCGTATCGATGCGTGCTCCCGTTGTTCACATTCCGAATTCTCCTGGCAGCCCAAAAATGAGGCAGAATCCAACCGTGCGACCCGCTGCGCGACGCAGTCCGCCGTGTTCGCTTAATCGTTCCGCTTTGGCGTTCCAGGGCCCCGCGTCGCCATCCGCCACGCACAGCGTTTGTGTCCTAGCGTTGTCGTTTTCCTGATCGACGTTTGCGCATCCTGCCCGTATCACGTGCGAGATGCCTCTCAACCGCCCGCCCAGAGCCTAGCAATGACGACCCAGCAACCGACCATCATCTACACCCTCACCGACGAGGCGCCGCTGCTTGCGACGGCCGCGTTCCTGCCGATCATCCGGACCTTCACCAGGCCGGCCGGCATCGAGGTCGAGACCAGCGACATCTCGGTCGCGGGCCGCATCCTCGGTGAGTTTCCCGAGTTTCTGACCGAAGCGCAGCGGGTGCCCGACAACCTCGCGGAACTCGGTCGCCTGACCTCGTTACCCGACACCAACATCATCAAGCTGCCCAACATCAGCGCATCGGTGCCGCAACTGACGAGCGTGATCAGGGAGCTGCAGGCGAAGGGCTACAAGGTGCCCGACTATCCGGAAGATCCGAAGACCGACGAACAGAAGGCGATCCGTCAGCGCTACTCGAAGTGTCTCGGCAGCGCGGTGAATCCGGTGCTGCGCGAGGGCAACTCGGACCGTCGCGCGCCGGCCGCGGTGAAGAACTACGCCCGCAAGCATCCGCACAGCATGGCCGAATGGAGCATGGCGTCGCGCACGCACGTCGCGCACATGCGGCACGGCGACTTCTATCACGGCGAAAAATCGATGACGCTCGATCGCGCGCGCGATGTGAAGATGGAACTCGTCACGAAGAACGGCAAGACGATCGTGCTGAAGCCGAAGGTCGCGCTGCAGGACGGCGAGATCATCGACAGCATGTTCATGAGCAGGAAGGCGCTGCTAGAGTTCTATGAAGACCAGATGGAAGATGCGCGCAAGACCGGCATGATGCTGTCGCTGCACGTGAAGGCGACGATGATGAAGATCTCGCACCCGATCGTCTTCGGCCACGCGGTGAAGGTGTTCTACAAGGACGCGTTCGCGAAGCACGGCAAGCTGTTCGAGGAACTTGGCGTGAACGTCAACAACGGCCTCGTCAATCTGTACGAGAAGCTCGAGACGCTGCCGGAATCGCAGCGCGAGGAGGTGATCCGCGACCTGCACGCATGCCACGAGCATCGTCCGGAACTGGCGATGGTCGATTCGGCGAAGGGCATCTCGAACCTGCACGCGCCGAACGACGTGATCGTCGATGCGTCGATGCCGGCGATGATTCGCCTCGGCGGCAAGATGTGGGGCGCCGACGGTCGTCCGAAAGACACCAAGGCGGTGATCCCGGAGAGCACGTTCGCGCGCATCTACCAGGAGATCATCAACTTCTGCAAGACCAACGGCGCGTTCGATCCGGTCACGATGGGCACCGTGCCCAACGTCGGCCTGATGGCGCAGAAGGCGGAAGAATACGGCTCGCACGACAAGACCTTCGAAGTGCCGGAAGACGGCGAGGCGCGCATCGTCGATCTGGCCAGCGGCGAGGTGCTGCTCACGCAGAACGTCGAGCAGGGCGACATCTGGCGCATGTGCGAGGTGAAGGACGCGGCGATCCGCGATTGGGTCAAGCTCGCGGTCACGCGCGTGCGCAATTCCGGCATGCCCGCGGTGTTCTGGCTCGACCCGTATCGCCCGCACGAAGCGGAGCTGATCAGGAAGGTCGAGGCCTACCTGAAGGATTACGACACCACCGGCCTCGACATCCAGATCATGTCGCAGGTGCGCGCGATGCGTTACACGCTCGAGCGCGTCGTGCGCGGGCTCGATACTATCTCGGTCACCGGCAACATCCTGCGCGATTATCTGACCGACCTGTTCCCGATCATGGAGCTGGGCACGAGCGCGAAGATGCTGTCGATCGTGCCGTTGATGGCGGGCGGCGGCATGTACGAGACCGGCGCGGGTGGTTCGGCGCCGAAGCACGTGAAGCAGCTCGTCGAAGAGAACCATCTGCGTTGGGACTCGCTCGGCGAGTTCCTCGCGCTCGCGGCGTCGCTCGAAGAACTGGGCATCAAGACCGGCAACAACCGGGCGAAGATCCTCGCGAAGACGCTCGACACCGCAACCGGCAAGCTGCTCGACAACAATCGCAGCCCGAGCCCGAAGACGGGCGAGCTCGACAATCGCGGCAGCCAGTTCTATCTGGCGATGTACTGGGCGCAGGAGCTGGCCGCGCAAACGGACGACGCCGCGCTCGCCGCGCAGTTCGCGCCGCTCGCGACGCAGCTCACCGCCAACGAGCAGGTGATCGTGGCGGAGCTCGCGTCGGTGCAGGGCGCGCCGGCGGACATCGGCGGCTATTACAAGCCGGACTTCAACAAGCTCGAAGAGGTGATGCGGCCGAGCCGCACGCTGAACGAGGCGCTTGGGGCGGTACGCGTCGAATGACGTGATGCGTGAAGTGAGGTGATGTGAAGACGAGCCGCCGGCGGGCGGCTCGTAGCAGGGAAGGGCGGCCGATGCTACCGGCGAACGCGTTCAATACTGCACGACGATCGCGACCCGCCGGTTGGCCGCTCTTGCCGCCGCGTCATTGCCGGCAACCAGCGGAAAATTGTCCGCCCGCCCGATCGCGGCCAGCCGATGCGGCTCGATCCCGCGCTCGACCAGATACCTGACCACGGCCCCCGCGCGAGCCGACGACAGCTCCCAGTTGGACACATACTTCGCGGTCGAAATCGGCGCACTGTCGGTATGCCCTTCGACGAGCACATTCCCCGTCGCATCCTTTTGCAGTCCCTGCGCGATCGGGTTGAGTACATCGAACGAATCGACGACCTTCATGTCGTCGCAGCGAGTGGAAAGTTCGACCTTGCCTTCCGTGATCAGAAAGACCACGGGCTCACCCGAGTAGCCCTCGGAATAGATGATCTCGCCGGGCGCTGCACCAGGAGGAAATGCGCTGCAAGCTGCGGCTGGTGACGGAAAACGGCGATAAAGCGCCACGTGAATCGTTTGCGCGTGGCGTAATGGCGCAGGTTGGTCGCGACCCAGCGGCCGCAAAAGTGAGTTCGTTGAAAGCAGTTTGTGAGCGGTCGATTTGAATGAGCGAACCGCAGCGAATGCTATGCTCTCGTTCGACCAAAAATATTGCGCCTGTCGCGCGACATCCCTACATGACGAATCTGATCAAGCGCGCTTCGGCCGAGGCGCGCGCTTTCCGTAACCGCGACGCCCAAGCCATCGGCGGTAAACAGCAAATGGCCCACAAAAAGGCGCCCAAATCCACGCGCAACGCGAGCGGCACCGTCGAGCACGACGCACACGACGCGCCGCAAATCGAAGCGCCGCGCAAGCCGCGCTTCGCACCGGTGACGTTCTCCGAAGAGGGCGGCGTGCGCTACCTGCATTTCGGCACGGAATGGGTGCAAGGCGCGATGCGTCTACGCAAGCCCGATCACATCGAACTCGAATACGCGCAGCAGATGATGGCCTGGCTGCTATTCCTCGAAACGCCGAAGCGCATCGTGCAGCTCGGGCTCGGCGCCGCGTCGCTGACCAAGTTCGCGCACCGCTTCCTGAAGAGCGCGAAGGTCGAGGCCGTCGAACTGAATCCGGCGGTCGTCGTGGCCGCGCGCACGATGTTCGAACTGCCGCCCGACGACGCGCGTCTGAGCGTGCATGAAAGCGACGCGTGGGACTTCGTCAACGAGAGCGCGAACCACGGCACCATCGGCGCGCTGCAGATCGACGTCTACGACGCGACCGCGCGTGGCCCAGTACTCGACAGCGTCGGCTTTTACCGTGCGGCACGTGCGTGTCTGACCGACGCGGGCATCGTCACGGTGAATCTGTTCGGCGATCATCCGAGCTTCGTGCGCAACATGAAGCGTCTGAACGAAGCCTTCGACGGTCGCGTCGTCGCGCTGCCCGAAGTGCACGACGGCAACCGTATCGCGATCGCGTTCTCGGGCCCCGCGCTCGACGTGCCGTTCACCGCGCTAGAGGCGCGCGCGAAGCTGATCGAAGCCGAGCTCGGCTTGCCGGCGCGCAAATGGATCAAGGGCCTGCGCGAATCGACCGGGCAGACGGGCGCATCGTTTGCGATCTGATCAGCGCACGGAGAATGAATCGGCCGTACCGGCGTAGCGGTCGGCACGGCCGCTTTGCTTCCGGTATTTTTTTCACGTCTACGCCGCAACGTCATCCAGCCTGCATCGTTGGCGCTTCCGTCGCGTTGTTGGACCCGACGCGCCTCGGGTCGTCCCTGCTTGACCGGGAGTTCGCCACTCCTATACTCTTTCGAAGCTTTCGGGGAGCCCGTGGCTGACCGCGGGACGACCACCCGCTGAGTCCCACCTCCCGTCGACCGCGGGCAGATAAATTCTAAATAGGAAACAGGAGACGTCATGGCTCACGACGCCGACGTGAAGAAAGCCAGCAAGCACTGGCTCTGGCTATTGCTGCTACCGTGGATCGCGATGATCTGGGTGCCGTCCTACAACCGGATCGAGCCGCAGCTGTTCGATTTCCCGTTCTTCTACTGGTATCAGCTGCTGTGGGTGCTGATCAGCGCGGTCATCACCGCGTTCGTCTATTCGAAGACCAGGTCCCGCTATACGGGTCGCACGAACGGGGGCGCGCAACGATGAACCCCATTGCAACTTTCGTCTTCGTTCTGTTTTTCATCGGCGTCACGATTCTCGGCTTCGTCGCGGCCCACTGGCGGCGCGGCGATCTCGCGCATATCGAAGAGTGGGGTCTCGGCGGCCGGCGCTTCGGCACGATCGTCACGTGGTTCCTGCTCGGCGGCGACCTGTACACCGCCTACACGTTCATCGCGGTGCCGGCGCTCGTGTTCGGTGCGGGCGCAACGGGCTTCTTCGCGCTGCCGTACACGATCCTGATCTATCCGTTCGCGTTCGTCGTGTTCCCGAAGCTGTGGAGCGTCGCGAAGCGGCACGGCTACGTGACCTCGGCGGACTTCGTGTCGGCCCGCTACGGCAGCCGCATGCTCGCGCTCGCCGTCGCGGTCACCGGCATCGTCGCGACGATGCCGTACATCGCGCTGCAACTGGTCGGTATCGAAGTGGTGATCGGCGCGCTCGGTTTCGACACGACCGGCTTCGTCGGCGATCTGCCGCTGATCATCGCATTCGCGATCCTCGCGGCCTACACGTACACGTCGGGCCTGCGCGCGCCGGCCATGATCGCGGTCGTCAAGGACATCCTGATCTACGTGACGATCTTCGCCGCGATCATCGTGATTCCGCCGCAGCTGGGCGGCTTCGGCCATATCTTCGGCGCGGTCCCGCCGGCCAAGCTGCTGCTGAAGTCGCCGGACGTGTCGAGCCTGAACGGCTATAGCGCGTACGCGACGCTCGCGGTGGGTTCGGCGCTCGCGCTGTTCCTGTATCCGCACTCGATCACCGCGGTGCTGTCGTCGAAGTCGGGCAACACGATCCGCCGCAACATGGCGTTGCTGCCGGCGTATTCGCTGGTGCTCGGCCTGCTCGCGCTGCTCGGCTTCATGGCGCTCGCGGCCGGCGTGAAGGACATGCCGGAGTTCGCGCCGTACTTCAAGGCCTTCGGCCCGAACTTCGCAGTGCCGGCGCTGTTCCTGCACTTCTTCCCGTCGTGGTTCGTCGGCGTCGCGTTCGCGGCGATCGGTATCGGCGCGCTGGTGCCGGCGGCGATCATGTCGATCGCGGCGGCGAATCTGTACACGCGCAACGTGCACAAGGAGTTCGTCAACCGCAACATGACGCACGAGCAGGAGACCAACGTCGCGAAGCTGGTGTCGCTGATCGTCAAGGTCGGCGCGGTGGCGTTCATTCTCGGTCTGCCGCTCACGTACGCGATCCAGTTGCAACTGCTCGGCGGGATCTGGATCATCCAGACGCTGCCGGCGATCGTGCTGGGTCTCTACACGCGCGTGCTCGACTACCGGGGTCTGTTGCTCGGCTGGGCGGCAGGTATCGCGACCGGCACGTGGATGGCGATTTCGTTGAACCTCGCGAGCTCGATCTTCACGATCCATCTGTTCGGCATGGCGATTCCGGGCTATGCGGCCGTGTGGTCGCTGGTCGTGAACCTGGTGGTGTCGGTCGTCGTGAGCCTGGTCGTGCGCGCGGTGGGCATGCAGCGCGCCGAGGACCGTACGCATCCGGAGGACTACCTGGACATCGTCGAAGGCTGATTCCAGCTGCGAATCACGTTCTGAAACACGCAACGCCCGCCGACGGAAGTTGGCGGGCGTTTGTGTTTGCGGGGCACTCCAGGGCAGGATAGCGGAACCGTCCTTTCACGCGTTCGCCGCGCGCCGCCATGGCTGCTGCCGATACTCCCACTTTGATTTCCCGCCGCGCGGCGCTCAGCCGGATGGTGCGCGCGGTCACGTCGCCGTACTACCGCTACCGGCACGCCAAGGTGCTGCATAGCCTGCGCGTCGGCCTCGCGATGCTGGTGTCGATTCTCGCGACGACCGGCATCGATATTCCGCACGGCATCTGGTCGTCGGTGACACTGCTGGTCGTGATCGGCGGCTTGCAGCATCACGGCAATATCCGCAAGAAAGCGGCCGAACGCGCGGCCGGCACGCTGCTCGGCGCATCGATCGGGCTCCTGCTGATCGTGCAACAGCACTTCATCGGTTCGCTGCCGCTCACCTATGTGCTGGAGGCGATCATCGCGTCGATCTGCGCGTGGTTCGCGATTGGCTCGTCCGGCTATATCGGGCTCCTGACCGCCATCACGATGTGCATCGTCGCGGGCCACGGGGACAATCTGATCGACGTCGGCCTGTGGCGCACGCTGAACGTGCTGATCGGTATCGTCATCGCGCTGGCGTTTTCGTTCGCGTTTCCGCTGCACGCGACGTATTCGTGGCGCTACGGCCTCGCCGCCAATCTGCGCGAATGCGCGGGCATCTACGCGCGGCTGCTCGACGGCGAAACGATCACCGAGGAGGAGCAGATCAAGCGTTTCCTGCGGATCAACAAGCGGCTCGTGCAACTGCGCTCGCTGATGCCATCGGTCGCGAAGGAAATCGACGTGCCGCAGTCGAGGCTCGAGGAGATCCAGCGGCTGCATCGCTCGGTGCTCAGCTCGCTGGAACTGCTTGCCACGGGGCCGCTGATGAACGCCGATGCCGCCGCGCGCACCGCTTATGCAGCGCATTGCGGCGCCGAGGTGCGCGCCGTGCGGGCGATCCTGTTGTCCACCGCGCGCGGGCTGCGTTTCGGCCGTCCGTCGCGCTTTGGCATTCCGGCCGCGGCGCCGCTCGCAAAGGGGCACGGCGACGTGGCCACCGCGTTGCCGCCCGACTGGCAAGGGCCGTACTGGCTTGGTCAGCGGCTCGCGGAGCAGGTAGACCGGTTGCGCGCGCTATTGCTGGAGACCGAGCCGAACTGGAACATCGAGCGGCACGAGCGGGCGACGCGTGGCAGGTAGGTGCTGGCGCTGGCCTGCCCCTAAGCCTCAAACCTGCGGCGGCAGCGTGACCATCCACATCATGCCGAAGCGGTCCACCACCATTCCGAAGCCCTTGCTCCAGAACGTTTGCTGGAACGGCATCACGACCTGGCCGCCATCGGCGAGCGCGTTGAAGCATTTTTCCGCCGACGCGCCGTCATCGACGGTCAGCGACAGACTGAAGCCATTGAACGGGCCGGCCGCCGGATCGCAGTTGCCGTCGGAAGCCATCCACGTGCTCGAGCCCAGCTGCACGCTCGCGTGCATGATCTTGTCGGCGAGTTCGGGGCGTGGCGGATTGTGCGCGTCCGGCGGCGCTTCCTTGAACAGCATCTTGAAGGTCACCTGGGCGCCGAGCTTGTCGGTGTAGTAATCGAGCGCTTCCTGGCAACGGCCGTTGAAGAACACATAGGGCTGAACGTACATGATCGTCTCCATGGTCAGGCGTTGGGCGGGTGCCGTCGTTCCTCGCCAGCGGCGGTGGGGAGGGGCGTGGAGTCGATTGTAGTCGGTGGCGGCGCGTCGATTGTGACGCTATGTCGCCAGTGGCGATGCAGCGCAAACGAAAAGCGGCGCTGAACCGTGAGGTCCAGCGCCGCCTGTCATGGATGGGACTCGCGCGGAGCCGCGCGGCGAGCGTGAGCGTCACTCAGCCAGCCACGCCCGCGGCCTCCGGCGCCTCAGCGCAGCGTGTCGATCAGCTTTTCCAGCTTCACCGCGTCCGCGGCGAACGTGCGGATGCCTTCGGAGAGCTTCTCGGTCGCCATCGCTTCGTCGTTGAGGAGGAAGCGGAACGACTTCTCGTCGACCGGCACGCGCTCGATGTCCGCGTCGTGCGATGTCTCCGGCGACAGCTTGCGTTCGACCTTGTCGGTGCTCTCGTGCAGTTTCTGCAGCAGGTCGGGGCTGATCGTCAGCAGATCGCAGCCGGCCAGTTCCAGAATCTGCGAGGTCGTTCGGAAGCTCGCGCCCATCACCTCGGTCTTGTAGCCGAACTTCTTGTAGTACGCGTAGATGCGGCGCACCGACTTGACGCCCGGATCGTTGGCGCCGCCGTCTTTCGCTTCGTCCCACGCGCTGCCGGCGTTCTTCTTGTACCAGTCGTAGATGCGGCCGACGAACGGCGAGATCAGCTGCGCGCCAGCTTCCGCGGCGGCGGCGGCCTGCACGAGCGAGAACAGCAGCGTCATGTTGCAGTGGATGCCTTCCTTCTGCAGCACCTCGGCCGCGCGCACGCCTTCCCACGTCGACGCAAGCTTGATCAGCACGCGGTCGCGCTCGATGCCGTGTTCCTTGTACAGCGCGATCAGCTCGCGGCCTTTCGCGATCGAGCCTTCGACGTCGAACGACAGGCGCGCGTCGACTTCGGTCGACACCCGCCCCGGGATGATCTTCAGGATTTCGGTGCCGAAGGCGATCAGCAACTGGTCGATGATCGCGCCGGCCGGCTTCGACGCATGCGCCTTCACGGTCTTTTCGAGCAGCGGCCGGTAGTCGTCTTTCTGCACGGCCTTCAGAATCAGCGACGGATTGGTGGTCGCATCACGCGGCTTGTACTGCGAGAGCTGCTGGAAGTCGCCGGTGTCGGCCACCACGGTGGTGTATTGCTTGAGTTGGTCGAGTGCGGTTGTCATGTTCGGGCCTTCAGGGCGCGTGTGCGCCATGGTTCAGGAGAAGTGAGGACGCCGCCGCGCCGGCAGGAGGAATCAGCCGGCGCCGGCGGCCGCGGGTCAAGCCGCAGCGCGTCCCACGATGGCTTGGGAAACGCTGCCGGATACGTCTATTCTATGGCGGATCGCCGAGGACGGTATGAACACCGCGTATGGACAGCCGGGCGTGGCGATCCGTTCACACGCGGCGCGCGTTCAGCACGACTTGCGTCACCACGCCGGCGACGAGCCCCCAGAACGCCGAGCCGATCGACAGCAGCGTGAGTCCCGAGGCGGTCACCATGAACGTGACGAGCGCCGCCTCGCGCTGCCTCGTATCCTGCATCGCGTTGGCGAGCCCGCTCATGATCGAGCCGAACAGCGCGAGCGCCGCAACCGACACGACCAGCTCCTTCGGGAACGCCGCGAACAGCGCGGCGATCGTCGCGCCGAACACGCCCGCGAGCAGATAGAAAATGCCGCCCCATACGGCCGCTGTGTAGCGCCTGGCGGAGTTTTCGTGCGCTTCAGGGCCGGTGCAGATCGCCGCCGTGATCGCGGCAAGATTGATGCCGTGAGAACCGAACGGCGCGAGTAGCAGCGACGCGACGCCGGTCGTCGCGATCAGCGGCGCGGACGGGGTCGTATAGCCGTCGGCGCGCAGCACCGCGATGCCCGGCACGTTCTGCGAGGCCATCGCGACCACGAACAGCGGAATGCCGATGCTCACGCAAGCCGCCACCGAAAACGACGGCATCGTCAGCACCGGGTGCGCGAGCGCGACGTGAAAGTGGCTGAAGTCGAGCAGCCCGAGGCCGCCGGCGGCTGCGGTGCCTGCCACGAGCGTGGTCGGAATTGCATAACGCGGCACGAACCGTTTGACGATCAGGTAGGTAAAGAACATCGTCAGCACGAGCGCGGTCTGGTACTGCGCGGCACGGAAAATCTCGATGCCGATCTCGAACAGGATGCCCGCGAGCAGCGCTGCCGCAAGGCCGGACGGAATCCGCTTCATCAGCGCGTCGAACCAGCCGGTGACGCCGACCAGCGTCAGCAGCGCCGCGCAGAAGATGAATGCGCCGATCGCCTGCGCATACTCGACATGCGGCAGCGACGACACCAGCAGCGCCGCGCCCGGCGTCGACCACGCGATCACGATCGGCGCGCGAAAGTGCAGCGACAGGCCGATCGTGCACAGGCCCATGCCGATCGACAGCGCCCAGATCCACGACGAAATCTGCGCGTCGCTCAGATGCGCGGCCTGGCCCGCCTGAAACATCAGCACGAGCGAGCTCGTGTAGCCGGTCATCGCCGCGACGAAGCCCGCGACGATCGTCGACAGCGACGTATCGGCGAGCGGATTGAAGCGCCTGGGCGACGTGGCGGCGGGGGACAGCTGGGGCGACGGGGACGAACTCATGCGAAGGCTTTCTTGTTGTGGAAGTTGAAGCGTCGGGACGTGGATTCTGGAACGGCGGGCGTTACTTGCTCAGCACCCGCATGGCCGTCTCGAGGCCCGCGAGCGTCAGCGGATACATGCGGTGGCCCAGCACTTCGCGGATCGCGCTGACCGACTGCCGGTACGGCCACAGCGCTTCCGGTTCCGGATTCAGCCACGCGAAGTGCGGGAAGTGATCGGCGAGCCGGCGCAACCACACCGCGCCGGCCTCGGCGTTGTTGTACTCGACCGAGCCGCCGGGCTGCAACACTTCGTATGGGCTCATCGTCGCGTCGCCGACGAAGATCAGCTTGTAGTCGGGCGTGAACTTGTGCAGCACGTCCAACGTCGGTGTGCGCTCGGCGTGGCGGCGGCGGTTGTGCTTCCACAGGAAGTCGTACACGCAGTTGTGGAAGTAGTAGAACTCGAGGTGCTTGAACTCGGCCTTCGCGGCGGAGAACAGCTCCTCGGTGCGCTTCACGTGATCGTCCATCGAGCCGCCGACGTCGAGCAGCATCAGCACCTTCACGTTGTTGTGCCGCTCGGGCACCATCTTCAGATCGAGCCAGCCGGCGTTCGCGGCGGTGCTGCGGATCGTGTCGGGCAGGTCGAGTTCTTCCGCGGCGCCTTCGCGGGCGAACCGGCGCAACCGTCGCAGCGCGACCTTGATGTTGCGCGTGCCGATTTCGACCTGGTCGTCGTAGTCGCGATACGCGCGCGCTTCCCATACCTTGACGGCCGTGCGATTGCCGGCCGCGTCGCCGCCGATGCGCACGCCTTCGGGGTTATAGCCGCCGTGACCGAACGGCGACGTGCCGCCCGTCCCGATCCACTTGTTGCCGCCCTCGTGGCGCTCTTTCTGCTCGTCGAACAGTTCCTTCAGGCGCTCCATCAGCTTGTCGATGCCGCCCATCGCCTCGATCTGCGCCTTTTCCTCAGGCGATAGATCGCGTTGCAGCTTCTTCTTCAGCCAGTCGGGCGGAATCTCGAACGCGAGCTCCGAGTTCGCCGCGACACCGTTGAAAAAGGCGCCGAACGCCTGGTCGAACTTGTCGAAGTACTGCTCGTCCTTCACGAGCGTGATGCGCGAGAGGTAGTAGAACTCGTCGAGCGACGGCGCGATCACGTTGGCCTTCAGCGCTTCGAGCAACGTCAGGTATTCCTTCACCGAGACCGGCAGGCGGGCGGCGCGCAGCGAGTAGAAAAAGTCGATCAGCATGCTGGATGTCCTGCGGCGCGGCGCCCGCTCAACGGTTGTTGCGGTTCATGAACAGCAGCCGCTCGAACAGGCTTACGTCCTGTTCGTTCTTCAGCAGCGCGCCGTGCAGGGGCGGCACGATCTGCTTCTGATCGGCCGAGCGCAGTGCTTCGGGCGGAATGTCTTCGGCGAGCAGCAGCTTGAGCCAGTCGAGCAGTTCGGAGGTGGACGGCTTCTTCTTCAGCCCCGCGACGTTGCGCAGCTCGAAGAAGCTCTGCAGCGCCGCGGCGAGCAGATCCTTCTTGATGCCGGGGTAATGCACGTCGACGATCTGCTGCATCGTCGTCGCATCCGGAAACCTGATGTAGTGGAAGAAGCAGCGGCGCAGGAACGCGTCGGGCAACTCCTTCTCGTTGTTCGACGTGATGATCACGAGGGGGCGATGTCTGGCGCGCACCAGCTCGCGCGTCTCGTACACGTAGAACTCCATGCGGTCGAGTTCGCGCAGCAGGTCGTTCGGGAATTCGATGTCGGCCTTGTCGATCTCGTCGATCAGCAGCACGCTCTGCTCGTCCGATTCGAACGCCTGCCACAGCACGCCCTTGACGATGTAGTTGCGGATGTCCTTCACGCGCTCGTCGCCGAGCTGCGAATCGCGCAGACGCGACACCGCGTCGTATTCGTACAGCCCCTGCTGTGCCTTGGTGGTCGACTTGATGTGCCATTGCAAGAGCGGCATGCCGAGCGCGGCGGCGACTTCCTCGGCGAGCATGGTCTTGCCGGTGCCGGGTTCGCCCTTGATCAGCAGCGGACGCTTGAGCGTCATCGCGGCGTTGACCGCGAGCTTGAGGTCGTCGGTGGCGACGTACTGCGATGAGCCTTCGAAACGCATGACGAGATGCTCTTGTGCGGGAAAAAACCCAGTATAAGTCAGAAGGCCTGTTGGCCTGAAACCGGCTCACGTATGGTGTCAGCCGCGCAGTGACGCGGCGGCGGTGCCACTGTGGCGTCGTTGCGAAGCCGTCGCGGTCATGGCGTGGCGCCCGTCCCGGCAGGCGTTGCGCGGCCCCCGTGTCTGGTGGACGTTCGGCGCGGCGTCGCGGTACAATGAGCCCGATTTTTTTGGCCTGCGCGGCTACCCTACAAGAAGAACGGCGCGGACCGCTGCCTTTGTGGGCACCCGTTTCCCCTCAAGCCAGGTTACATCTATGAATAAATTCGTCGGCAAACACGTCGTGATCGTAGCGCTGTCGGTGCTCTCGGGGTATGCGGCCAATGCGCAGGCAGCGGATGTCGTAGGCAATGCCAAGGCGGGCCAGGACAAGGTCGCGATGTGTATCGGCTGCCACGGCATCCCTGAATACCGCACGGCTTATCCAGAGGTTTTCCGCGTGCCGAAGCTCGGTGGCCAGAATCAGGCGTACCTCGAAAACGCGCTGCGCGCCTACAAGAAGGGCGACCGCCATTTCGCCACGATGCATGCGATCGCGGTGACGCTGTCGGATCAGGACATTGCCGATGTCGCCGCGTACTACGCAGCGCAAACTGCCGCTTCGAAAAACAATCCCGACAAGTGATCGGCGTCGGTCACCAGCACATCCAATTCGCGGGATAGGAGATTTCATGATCAAGCCCCAACAGGCACTCCACACGGTATTCAAGGCGGTCGGCGCGGCGGCGGTAATCGGTCTGGCCGCAGCGAACGCAGCCCACGCGGCCGACGCCGGCAACGGTAAGGTGCTCGCCGACAGCCACAACTGCGCGGCCTGCCACGGGCCCAACCTGAACAAGCCGGTGAGCCCGGAGTATCCGAAGCTGGCCGGTCAGTACGCCGACTATGTCTACTGGGCGCTGCGTCAGTACCAGATGGGTACTGGCAATCCACACCTCGGCCGCAACAACGCGATCATGCAGGCACAGGTGCAGAGCCTGTCGCTAGGCGACATGAAGGACATCGCCGCTTACATCGAATCGCTAAAAGGCGACCTCGTGCAGAAAAAGTAAGCGTCGGGCGCCGGTTTCGCGCCTAAGCTTCAAAAGCAAAACACCCCGCCTTGGCGGGGTGTTTTGCTTTGAGGGCGTCGTACCTCGGCGTGCTGGCGTCGTGCCGCGCCGGCGTTTCCAGTCGCCTCAGTCGCGCGTCGCGCGCCGTTCGATGCGCTGCAGATACGCGTCCGTGTCCGGCGGCGTGCCGGTGCGCTGCGCTTCCCAGATGGTTTCGCCGAGGCAGTCCATGATCGCGTGCTGGGCCTCGTGCGTCGAGCCGAGGCGCGCGGCGAGCCGCTCATGCGCGGCTCGAATGCCGGGCGGCTGATCGATCGACAACTGCTCGGAGATCGCCAGGTGCATCGACAGGTGCAGGAACGGATTGGTCTGGCCGCGCTCCGGCGAATAGTCCTGCGCCTGGGCGGCGGGACCATCGGCGAGATCGGCGTGATATTCAGGATGCTCGACGATCCAGTCGGCGGCGATCGCCTCGAGCGGCGTCAAAATCTCGCCCTGGCGCTGTTTGCGCCAGGTGTCGGTGAAAAAGAGGCGAACCTCGTCGCGGCTGGGATTGAACATCGTGGAATCGGTGCGTGGGAGTGGGGGCGCGGAGCGCGACGGTGCGGGTCCGCAGTGCGCGCTGCGCGTAACGCACTATTTTACGCGGCGGCCGCGTGGACTGCAGGCGCGCTGCACGGCCTCGGGTTTCGAGCTGGGCCGGCCTTATAGATCGGGTGGCGGGGTCTTCGGCCGGAACTCGCACAGCGGCTCGATCGCGCAATGCCAGCATTCGGGGCGGCGCGCCTTGCACACGTAGCGTCCATGCAGGATCAGCCAGTGGTGCGCATCCTGCCTGAATTCGGCGGGCGTGAATTTTTCGAGTGCCGCTTCGACCGCGCGCACGTCCTTGCCGGGCGCGAGGCCGGTGCGGTTGGCGACGCGGAAAATGTGCGTGTCGACCGCGATGGTCGGATGGCCGAATGCGGTGTTCAGGATCACGTTGGCCGTTTTGCGGCCGACACCGGGCAGCCCTTCGAGTGCCTCGCGATCCTCCGGCACCTCGCCGCCATACTGGTCGAGCAGAATGCGGCAGGTCGCGATCACGTTCTTCGCCTTCGTGCGATACAGACCGATCGTCTTGATATAGCTCGCGACGCCTTCCTCGCCGAGGTCGAACACCTTCTGCGGCGTGTTCGCGAGCGGAAACATACTGCGCATCGCCTTGTTGACCGACACGTCGGTCGCCTGCGCCGACAACAGCACCGCGATCAGCAGTTCGAACGGCGTCGTGTACTCGAGCTCGGTGGTCGGATGCGGATTGAGGCTCTGAAGCGTTTCGTAGATCGCGCGGCGTTTGTTCGCGTTCATGCGGAGCGGGTCCGTGTGAGTGGGCCGGGTTGCGTCGGCGTGGTCAGCGCGCGGTTGGCGGCGAGTTGGACGGTGGATTGGACTCGTTTGACTCATTTGACTCGTCGGACTGCTGCTCCGAGCCGGGCGTGTCGCCACCGCTGGCAAGACCGAGACGACGGCGGCGCGCTTCGGCGGCGTCGATCTGTGCCTGCACGTCGGCGCTGACGTTCTCGGTGTTCAGCGGTCCCTCGCCTTTCGCGGCCAAGTCTTCCTTCTTCTTGCGCGCGCGTTCGAGCGCGGCCTGGATGATCGCGCGTTTCTTCGCTTCCGCGTCGTCCGCAATCGGGGCGGCGGGAGCCTCGGACGGCACTGTCGCGGCGTTTGCCGCAACCGCGTCCGGCGCAGCCGGCGGCGCGCTTGCGGCTCGCCGCGCCGCAGCGCGCGCTTCGGCGGCGTCGCGCTCGCGCGCGAGACGGGTCTCGTGGCGGTTATGACGCGCCCGCGCCGCGTCCGCGTGGCTCTGGCTCCATGCATCCCAGCCGGTGGCCTCGCCGGTCACGGGGAGCATCGTGATGCAGTCGACCGGGCAGGGCGGCACGCACAGGTCGCAGCCGGTGCATAGCTCGGCGACCACGGTGTGCATCTGTTTCG
This sequence comes from Paraburkholderia sp. MM5477-R1, assembly GCF_050436385.1. Classification (NCBI taxonomy): domain Bacteria; kingdom Pseudomonadati; phylum Pseudomonadota; class Betaproteobacteria; order Burkholderiales; family Burkholderiaceae; genus Paraburkholderia; species Paraburkholderia sp. MM5477-R1. The sequence continues at coordinate 140,293 of NZ_JBNDMC010000003.1, read as the reverse complement.
GTGCGCCAACTATCGCGTCGACCGGACAGGCCTGCATGCACAGCGTGCAGCCGATGCACACCTGCTCGTCGATAACCGCCAACGGACGCGGACGTTCGACGCCATTGGCCGAATTGAGCGGAATCACCGGTTTGCCGAGCAGCGCGGCGAGGCGCGCGATGCCCTCGGCGCCGCCGGGCGGGCACTGGTTATAGTTCGCCTCGCCATTGGCGACGGCTTCGGCATACGGACGGCATGCGGGATAACCGCACTTCGTGCATTGCGTTTGGGGCAGCAGATCTTCGATGCGATCCGCGAGTGTTTTGACGTCTGTCACGGTTGCGGCGCGGGGGTTTGCCGTGCGATCGCACGACCTGAACTAAATAGCACATTATCGCCGATTTCCCGGATTGCCATTCGCAATCCATGTGCCATAATCGAAGCGCTTCATTCGAAAGACCGCAGAAAAGGGTGTGTTTCCCAACCATGACGCGCCCGCTAAACGCCGCCACAAAAAGGCTCGAGGAGAGGCCGGCGGCGCGATCCGGAGAACGCGGCTCACGAAGACGATGCCACCATGAATCAGCCGAAAATCAAAAGAGATCCTGAAGGCACGAGGCGCCGCATCTTGCTCGCGGCGGCGGAAGAGTTTGCAAATGGAGGGCTGTTCGGCGCGCGGGTCGATCAGATCGCTCGCCGCGCGGAAACCAATGAACGAATGCTCTATTACTACTTCGGTAGCAAGGAGCAGCTATTCACCGCGGTACTCGAGCACGCGTTCAGCGCGCTCAACGAAGCGGAACGCACGCTCGAACTCAACGGAATCGCGCCGGTCGAGGCGGTTACGCGCCTCGCGCATTTCGTGTGGGACTACTACCGCGATCATCCCGAGTTGTTGAGGCTCATCAACAACGAGAATCTGCATGAAGCACGCTATATGCAGAAGTCCACGCGCATACGCGAAATGATTTCGCCGATCGTCGCCACGCTCGGCGGCATTCTCGAACGTGGGCAGCGCGCGGGGCTGTTTCGCACGAACATCGACCCGCTGCGCTTTTACGTGACGCTCTCGGGCATGGGCTACTACATCGTGTCGAACCGTTTCACGCTCGAGGCGACGCTCGGCCGCGATTTCAGCAGCGCCGCCGAACGCAGCGAGGTGATTCAGATGAATACCGAACTGCTGCTCGCGTATTTGTTGAGAAAGTAACGGGCAGTGCCGCGGTGATCATGGCCGTGGCAAAAAATCAGTATCACGAACAAAGCGCGATAAAAAAGCCAACGGCCTCGAACGGGACCGTTGGCTTTTTATATGCTAGTGCAAGTTTGATGCTCAGGCTTCGACTTTTTCTTTCGCCGTTTTTGCTGCCTTGTTGTGCTCGAGAATGAAGTCGCGCAATTGCGGGTAAATGATCGTGCGCCAGCGGCGGCCCGAGAAAATGCCGTAGTGGCCGCATTTCTCCGCAGTGAAGTGACGCTTGTTCTTCGTCGGAATGCCGCTGCACAAGTCGTGCGCCGCGTAAGTCTGGCCGTCGCCGGAAATGTCGTCGAGTTCACCTTCGATCGTAAACAGCGCGGTCGTCGTGATGTCCTGCGGCCGCACCGGTTCGCCGTTGACGACCCACGTGCCCTCGGCAAGACGGAACTCCTGGAACACGACGCGGATCGTGTCGAGGTAATAATCGGCATCCATGTCGAGCACCGCGTTGTACTCGTCGTAGAAGCGGCGGTGCGCTTCGGCGTCGTCCTCGTCGCCGCGCAGCAGGCTCTGGTAGAAATCCCAGTGCGACGCCGCATGACGCTCCGGATTCATCGCGACGAAACCGGTGTGCTGCAGGAAGCCGGGATAGACCTTGCGGCCCGCGCCGGGATAGTTCGGCGGCACCGTGAAGATCACGTTGTTCTCGAACCACTCGTACGAGTGCTGCGTGGCCAGCGAATTGACCGAGGTCGGGCTCTTTCGTGCGTCGATCGGGCCGCCCATCATCGTCATCGTGCGCGGCGTGTCCTCGCCGCGGCTCGCCATCAGCGAAATGGCGGCGAGCACCGGCACGGTCGGCTGGCACACCGAGATCACGTGCAGATTCTTCGCGCCGATATGGCGAATGAATTCCTGGATATACGCGATGTAGTCGTTCAGACCGAACCAGCCGGCTTCTAGCGGCACCATGCGCGCGTCGAGCCAGTCGGTGATGTAGACCTTGTGGTCTTGCAGCAACGTGCGCACGGTATCGCGTAGCAGTGTGGCGTGGTGTCCTGACAACGGTGCGCAGACGAGCACGACCGGTTCGTCTTTCAATTGGCTGACAGCTTCGCTATCGTCCGCGAAGCGCTTGAAGCGCATCAGGCGGCAGAACGGCTTTTCGATGAACGTCTGCTCGACGATCGGAATGTTATGGCCGTCTTTGACAATCTGGTGAATATTGAACTCGGGCTTTTCGTAGTCCTTGCCGAGCCGGTAAAGCAGTTCGTAGCCGGCGGAAAGGCGCGTGGCGCCCGGAACATAGGCTAGCGGACTGGCCGGATTCGCAAATGATTTCGATGCGGCCTGAGCCCAGGCGGTGAGGGGGCTCAACATCGCCCGCTGGAATTCATGAAATTGATAGAGCATGTTTGCTCCGTTTTAAGCGGTTCGCATGGGGCTTCGCAAACACGCGTGAGGCGTTGCGGCGGGCCATTGTGGTTGTAGGCACATTATTGTCGGCCGACAGTCAGATCGATAATATCGAATAAGGCAAATTTGTGCAATGCAACAATATTCGCATTCAGTGTACGCAAATTGTCACTGCGTCATGCTAATGGCGATGCTGCTTCGCCGCTATCAGGGCTTGCCTGAACCTCGAGCTCCATCGCGCGGATGCCGTCATGCGCCGGATGGCCGGTCGCCTGCGCCATCTCCTGCTCGTGCTTCATCAGGTTCAGTCCGGTGTTCACGAGCGCCACGTGGGAGAACGCCTGCGGAAAATTGCCGACGAGACGTTTATCGACCGGGTCGTACTCCTCGGACAGCAGGCCGACGTCGTTGCACAGCGCGAGCAGCCGCTCGTACATCTCGGTTGCTTCCTGCACGCGTCCCTGCAGCGCAAGGTTATCCACCATCCAGAACGAACACGCAAGAAAGGTGCCTTCCCCCGGTGGCAAGCCGTCGTCGTATTCCGTGGTGCGGTAGCGCAGCACGAAGCCGCCGTGCATCAGGTCCCGCTCGATCGCCTCGACCGTGCCCTTGATGCGCGGATCCTGCGGCGGCAGGAAGGCGACCAGCGGCATCAGAAGCACGCTCGCGTCGAGCTGATCGCTGCCGTAGTACTGCGAGAACGCGTTGAGCTGCGGATTCCACGCCTTCTCGCAGACCTCGGCGTGGATCGTGTCGCGCGTCGCGCGCCATTCGTCGAGGGGGCCGTCGAGCTTGAACATTTCGGCCGAGCGGATCGCGCGGTCGAACGCGACCCACGCCATCACCTTCGAGAACGTGAAATGCTCGGGGCCGCCGCGCGTCTCCCAGATGCCTTCGTCGGGTTCGCGCCAGATCGTGCTCAGGTGCTCGAGCAGCGCGCGCTGGACGCTCCACGCGGTGACGTCCGCCTGCAGGCCGCCGACGCGCGCCAGATGCAGCGCGTTCATCACCTCGCCGTAGACGTCGAGCTGACGCTGCCCGACCGCATTGTTGCCGATGCGCACCGGTTTCGCGCCCTCGTAGCCGGGCAGCCAGTCGATTTCGGATTCGGGCAGGCGCCGCTCGCCGCCGATGCCGTACATGATCTGCAACTGGTCCGGCGCGCCCGCCATCACGCGGCCGAGCCAGCTGCGCCAGGCGCGCGCTTCGTCGTAGTAGCCGCCGCGCATCATCGCGAGCAGCGTGATGGTCGCGTCGCGCAGCCAGCAGTAGCGGTAGTCCCAGTTGCGCGTGCCGCCGAGCCGCTCGGGCAGCGACGTGGTGGGCGCCGCGACGATGCCGCCGGTCGGCTCGTAGGCGAGCGCGCGCAGCGTGATCAGCGAGCGGCGGATCGGCCCGGCCCAGCGTCCTTCGACGGTGCCGCGCGCCGCCCATTCGAGCCAGTGGTTTTCGGTGCGCGCGAGCGACGTGTGCGGATCGCGCGCGGGCGGAATGCGCAGATGCGACGCCGCGTACGCGAGCGAGAACGGCACGCGCTCGCCCTCGGTTACCGTGAATTCCGCGATGGTCTTCATGTCTTCGCCGTGCAGTTCGACCGGCGTGCGCAGCACCGCGTTGTCGGGACCGACGATCGCCTTGATGCCGCTGTCGTGCTTGAGCTTGTCGACCCACGGAATCGAGAAACCGTAGTCGAAGCGCAGCACGAGTTCCATCTTCATGCGCACGGTGCCGCGTTTGCCGACGACGATGCGGATCAGCTCCGACCAGCCGTTGCCGGGCGGCATGAAATCGATCAGCGTGACGGCGCCGTCGGGCGTTTCGAAGTCGGTTTCGAGGATCAGCGTTTCGCCGCGATAGCGCCGCGTGATGGTCGGCGCGCCGTGCTCGCCCTCGGTGGCGGGGGCGATCAGCCAACGGCCGTTGTCGGGCGAGCCGAGCAGCGCGGCGAAGCAGGCGCCCGAGTCGAAGCGCGGCCAGCAGAGCCAGTCGACGGAACCCTCGCGGGAGATGAGCGCGGCGGTATGGCCATCGCCGATGAGTGCGTAGTCTTCGATGTGTGCAGGCATGGAAAGCGTGTCGGAAAACGAGTCGTTATTACGGACGGCCACAGCAGCCGCGCTTCGAGTGGGCGTTATTACCGGACCACGATCGGCAGTGTTTGGTTCACCGCACAGTGCGGCAAAACGCGGGTTGGAAAATTGTCAAATCCATGCATACAATCAAATTTCATGCCGATGTCCAGCGAGCTGCCGGACTGCGAATCGGCCTTGCTCATGGCGGTTGCAGACGCCGTTTCCGAGGACGAAAGCCATGCTGAACCCTTCGAAATCCGATTGCATCACGATTCTCTCGGCCGCCAGCCAGCTTGCCGGCGACTCCATGCTGCCGCTCGATCATGGCCGGCTCGGCCTGAGCCGCAACGGCATGCTGGCTGCCGCCTCCTTCCTGGTCGAGCGGGCCTGCTTCCGGCGCTATCAGCAGGATGCCGATCATTATGCGGTCGGCGCGCTGTCGTTGCAGGGGCGCCTGCGGCTCGAACAGCTGGCGAACGGTTGAGCGGTAGGGCCGAGCGTTCGTAGCGCAGGTTCCTGGCGTATCCGCGCCGGCCATTCGCCGCATCCCTTCGTACCGCGCCTTCGCATTTCCTATCCGTATCTTCACGCCGCGTCACGTCAGGTCGATCGTTCGCGTGGCGCGGGCGGTCGCGCGCGTCCATCTTGCGCGCGATGCCCGCTTCCCGCATATGTCATGGCGTGACATTTACCGCGCTCTCACACGGGCGAGTGGCGCTGGCACCCAGCGAACCTTCCCTTCGTGCGAAACCACCTCGATACCGGACGCAAATCTCGCGCCCGGCGTCGCGGCGCCTGTCGCTCACAGATGTGACGAGCCCACGCCGAAGATCCCGATGATGCCGATGATGATCAGGTAGAGCGCGACGATGTAGTTCAACAGGCGCGGCATGATCAGGATCAGGATGCCGGCGATCAGCGAAACGAGCGGGCCCAGGCTGAGAGTGACGTTCATGGAGACTCCGTGGTTGAGACGCGTGATGCGCGATTGAGAAAACGATTGAAAAACGTCCCGCCGCGCGGGACCCAAGCCGCTGGCGCAGACCGTGCCGCAGCGGTAGATTCACTGCATGATCCGACCTGACGCTCTTATACTGACTTCGACAACAACAACGTGGAACGACGCTCGATTCGCGGCGCGGCAGACCAGACACCGTTACAACCGCTCGTACCCCGGCTCATACGCGAGCCCGTACCAGACAACCGATGTCGAGGAGGTCTCATGCTTCACAGTCGCCGTGCCGTCGGGCGTGTTGCCGTGCGCCCAGTTCCGACTTCCGTTTTTACTTCTGTTCTTGCCAGTGCTGCCTTTCAGGGTTCCCGTCCGCGTGGCGCTGACCGCGCCGCTCCATCTGCCGTGGATTGCACGGCGGAAAGCACCGCCCGGCGCGCAACGCGGCCAACGCCGTTGCGCGCCGCCCGTTCGATAATAAAAGGTTTCGCGCTCATGGTTTCGATTGTTGCTTCGCACGCGTATGCGCAAGATTCTGGCCCGGTCCCCGCGGACGGCGTCTATACGATGCTGGTCGGTACTTACACCAGCGGCAAGAGCGAGGGCATCTACGTCTTTCGCTTCGATACGAAGACGGGCGCGGCGACCCAGGTGTCGGTCGCGCAGACGGTCAATCCGTCGTTTCTGGTCGTGAGCCGCGACCGCCGCTTCGTCTATTCGGTTAACGAATTGCCCGGTGACAACGGCCCGGCCACGCAGCGCGGCGGGATCAGCGCGTTCGGCTTCGATGCCGCGCGCGGGCAGCTGACGTTTCTGAACAAGGTGTCGTCGGACGGCAATGATCCGTGCTATCTGAGCATCTCGGCGGACAGCAAGTATCTGCTGGGCGCGAACTATTCGGTCGCGCCCGATCCGGGCGGCAGTTTCGCGGTGTTTCCGCTGCAGGCGAACGGCCAGGTCGGCACCTCGGTGCAGACCGTGCATCACGAGGGCGGCGGTCCGGTGAAAGGGCGGCAGGACAACTCTCACGTGCATTCGACCGTGTTCTCGCCTGACGGCCGCTATCTGTTCGCGCAGGACCTCGGCGCCGACAAGCTGTACTCGTACCGCTACGCGCCGCAGAGCAGCGCCGGCGCGGGCCCATTCATCGCGACGGACTGGGGCTACACGCAGCAGAAGGCCGGCACGGGTCCGCGCCATCTGATCTTTGGCGCGGACGGCAAGCACGCGTATCTGACGAGCGAACTCGCGGCGACCGTCAGCACGTTCGACTACCACGACGGCAGGCTGAAGCTCGTGCAGACGCTGCCATTGAGCGAGCCTGACTTCAAGGGGAAGGTGGGCGCCGCGGCGATCCATATGTCGCCGGACGGACGCTTCGTGTATGCGTCCAATCGCGGCGACGCGAACGAGATCGTGATCTTCTCGGTCGATCCCGCCACTGGACACCTGAAGCAGATCGGCCGGCAGTCGAGCCTCGGCAAATCGCCGCGCGAGTTCACCATCGATCCGACCGGCAACTGGCTGATCGTCGGCAATCAGCTGAGCGACACGGTCTATGTGTTCAAGCGCGATCCGCAGACGGGGCTGCTCGATCCAAATCCGAAGCAGCATTTCGATCTCGGCTCGCCGGTCGACTTCAAGCTGGTATCACCGTCGTGATGCGCGGCACGCGCGGGTAAATGAAAAACGGACAGCTCACATCGTGAGGCTGTCCGTTTTTTCTTCCAGATCATCGCCGACCCGGTCAGCGATTCACCGGGCGCTCATTCCGCCGGCCCCGGCGCCAGCACTTCGCGGCTGCCGTTGATGCTCATCGCCGACACGAGGCCGGCCGTCTCCATCTGCTCGACGAGCCGCGCCGCGCGGTTATAGCCGATGCGCAACTGCCGCTGCACCGACGAGATCGACGCGCGCCGCGTGCGTACGACGAACGCGACCGCTTCGTCGTACAGCGGATCGGCTTCCGCATCCGGCGCTTCGCCGAACAGGTCCTGGGCCGCGCCGCCATCGGCGGCCGGGCCGTCGAGAATGCCTTCCTCGTATTGTGGCTCGCCGAACTGCTTCAGATATTCGACGATCGCATGCACTTCCTCGTCGGCGACGAACGCGCCGTGCACGCGCTGCGGGTAGCCGGTGCCCGGCGGCAGGAACAGCATGTCGCCCTGGCCGAGCAGCGACTCGGCGCCCATCTGGTCGAGAATCGTGCGCGAGTCGATCTTCGACGACACCTGGAACGCGACGCGCGTCGGAATGTTCGCCTTGATGAGACCGGTGATGACGTCGACGGACGGCCGCTGCGTCGCGAGGATCAGGTGGATGCCGGCCGCGCGCGCCTTCTGCGCGAGCCGCGCGATCAGCTCCTCGATCTTCTTGCCGGCGACCATCATCAGGTCGGCGAGCTCGTCGATGACGACGACGATCAGCGGCAGCGGCGCCAGCGGCTCGGGCGCATCGGGCGTCAGCGAGAACGGGTTGCCGAGCTTCTTGCCCTTCGCCTCGGTGTCGCGGATCTTCTGGTTGAAGCCGGCGAGATTGCGCACGCCGACGGCCGACATCAGCCGGTAGCGCTTTTCCATTTCGCCGACGCACCAGTTCAGCGCGTTGGCCGCGAGCTTCATGTCGGTGACGACCGGCGCGAGCAGATGCGGAATCCCTTCGTAAACCGAAAGTTCGAGCATCTTCGGGTCGATCATGATCAGGCGCACTTCCTCTGGCGTCGCCTTGAACAGCAGCGAGCAGATCATCGCGTTGATCGCGACCGATTTGCCCGAGCCGGTCGTGCCGGCCACCAGCATGTGCGGCGCCTTCGCGAGATCGGCGACGACGGGATGGCCGGTGATGTCCTTGCCCATCGCAAGCGTGAGTCGCGAGTGCGAGTTCTGGTAGACGCTCGCCTCGAGAATTTCCGAGAGGCGGATCGTTTGGCGCTTCGCGTTCGGCAGTTCGAGGCCCATGCAGGTCTTGCCCGGAATCGTTTCGACCACGCGGATCGACGTGAGACCGAGACCGCGCGACAGGTCCTTCATCAGACCGACGATCTGGCTGCCGCGCACGCCGAGCGCCGGTTCGACTTCGAAGCGTGTGATGACCGGACCCGCCGATGCGCCGACCACCGTCACCGGCACCTTGAATTCCTGCAGGCGCTGCTCGATCAGCAGGCCGGTTTCGCGGAGCTTTTCATCCGGGATCGGTTCGATGTCGGCATCGGCGGGGGCGAGCAGATCGAGCGTCGGCAGTTCGACCATCGATGCGGCCGGCGCATGGAACTCGAAGCCGTTGACCGGCGCGTGGCCGGGCAGCGGCGGGCGGGCGGCGGGCTCGGCAGTGGGTTGGTCGGCGGATTGGACCTGCGGTGTTAGCGCTGGCGAAGACGACGGAGCGGGCGACGGAGCGCGCGACGGTTCGGCGGCCGGCGTGTTCGCGACAGGCGTTGCGCTTGCGCCGACCGAAGGCTCGATGCTGGTCGCCGGCGCGGCGAAGCCCGGGAAACGGACTACGTTCGAGACGACGGCCGGTGCGGTTGCCAGCATAGCGAGGTTCGCCGCACTCGTCGAAGTCGACGACGGCGAGTCGTTTGCGGGGGTGTTCGCGGGCTCGTTCGCGGGCTCGTTCACAGCGGGCAGGGCAGGGGCGTGCGACGTCGCGGGCTCACCTGACTGCGCACTTTCGCTGGCGAGCTCCGAGACCGTCGCGCCGGACCCCGGCGGCACGCTTGCGCTCGACGGCGCGGCGGCCTCCGTCTGCGGCGAGTCCGCCGACGCGGCCGCGCGTTGAGCCGCGGCGGGGCCGAGCTTGCTCTCCCAAGGCACGAGCGTCTTGTCGATGACGATTTCGGCTGCCGGAGCCAGCGCTTGCGGAGGCGTCGCGGTGTCGGCGCTGGCCGGTTCGACGGTTCGCGCGGATTCCTCCCTCTGCGATGCCGGGACGCTGGTGTTTGTCGCTGTCTGCGTCGAATCGTTTTGGACCGCCGGTGCGTCTTCTTGCGAAGCATCGTCCCGTAGGCTGGCTGCGAAGCGCTCGAATGGCGTCGCCGTCGGCGACTCATATTGCGGCGCGCTTGCGGCGGGTTCGGTGGCGGCAGGCTCAGCCACAGCGGATGCCGATGGCTCGACAACCGCGGATTCGACAGCCGCAGCAGCCACGTCGGCCACCGACTCGATTGCAGTCGTCGTCTGCGGCGCAGCCGTAAGCGGCGCATGAATGACGGGCGGTTCGGTCGGCCATTGCGCAACTGCTTCGTTGCCGCCCTCGACCGACCTCTCGGACTCGGCCACCGCACGCTCAGCCGGCAACTCGACCGATGCGGTTTCTTGCTGCGACTGCGCCGGCGACACCATCCGCGCCGAACTCTCCACGCTCTGCGCCTGCGGCGCCGCAACCGTCTCGCCGTTTTCGACAGGTAGCACGTCCCGCTGCGCCGGTGGCACATCGAACGTCGTCGACGCACGCTCTGCATCGCCAATCTTCGTGCTATCGGCGCCACGGCTGCGCGCCAGGCTCACACCGGCCATGTCGGTCCAGCGCGCGGCGTTTTCCGCGATGCTGCGCAGCGTTTCCTCGACGCTCGCGGGCGGCGCGACCGTCGACGCGTTCGTCGTCGTTCCAGTGAAGTTCGGTGTAGGCCGGCGCACGGTCGACGGCGAGGTCACGCTGTTGGCGCGCGAAGCGGCCGGGAATGGTTGACGCGGGGTCGCGCCGCGATTGAGCGGCGCGCTGCCGTCGGCCGGACGTGGCAGCGACGACGGGCGGCTTGCGCGGCCCGCGGCATTCATCGATCCCGCTGTGATGCCGATACCGGCGCCCGACGCGGCGGCGCGGCCCGCCATTGCCTGTGCCGCTCGCGCCGACACGCCGGCCGCGTTGGCGGCCGTCGCCGCCAACGCGGCACTGGAGCCGAACGACGCGGCCGCACGCTGATCTCCGACCGAACGCCGCCCGATCTGCGCAGCACCATCACGAGCCGACATGCCCGATGCGGCCGATGCACCCGCCGCACCCAGCGATGCCGCCGCCGTCGCCGCGCGCGGCTCCGTGGTGCGCAGCCACCCGGCCGGCGCGATCGGCTCGGTCGGCACGAATGGTGCGGCGGATCTGTCCGCAGCCTTGTCCGCATGCAGCGCCTGCGTTGCCGTCGACGTTGGCGGGCGCGGCGACGCGCTCGACCCCGTGCGTTGCACCGGCTCGGTCTGCTTGACCGGCCCGCGCGCCGCGTCAGCGGCCGCATCGGCTCGCCCGCTTGCGCCGGCGCCACGGGCGGAAGCGTCCTTGCTAACCGCGATGCCAGCCGCCGCGGTGCCGGCAGCAGCGGCGGAGCCCGCGCCGCGCCCGCTCGCGGGCGGACGCCACACCGTCGGCCGCGCGTAGCGACCCTTGTTATTGCGCGGCGCCATCGTGTTGGTAGCAGGCGACACATGCGACGGCGCGCCGTCGTCGACGCTGCGGTGGCGGCGCGCATCCTCGTCGCGCTTCGCGAGTCCCCGCGATAGACCGAGGCCGAACGCGCCGTCGGCCCAAACGGCGACGTCGCTCCAGCGGAAGTCGACGAGCCACGGCAGGCTGATCACGAGCAGCGCGAGCGCCGCGAGCGGCGTGCCGACATGGCCGAGCAGATGTCCAAGCCCCGCGGCGAGCGCATGACCGAAACCATTGATGCCGGCGATGCCGATCAGCGAGCCCTCGAGCGTGCAACTCGCGATCAGCACGCAGACGAAGCCGAGCCACAGCCGGATCGTGCCGGGGCCGCGCAGACCCGCGCCGCCCGGCAGCATCGACTTCACGAGGCGCCACAAAAGAGGAATGAACCAGACGGCCGACCCGCCGAACCAGCCGAAAACTACCGTGTGCATACCAGACATCTACGAATGACGGAGCGCGCGAGAAGCGCAATCCGTCGAGTTTAAACGGCGCAGCGCGCGGCTTCGAAGGCCGGCGCGAATCACGAACGCGGCGCAAACTCGCATCACTTGTCGCTGCGATCGAACATCAGGGTGTCGCCGTTGTCGAGGATCAGCTGCATCTGCTGCGGCGCTCGCATCTGCACGCCGGTGCGATCGATGCGCTCGAGCGCGTCGAGGAACGGCTTCTCGATGTCGCCGCCCGGCGAGACGCACGCCATGCGTGTGCCGGCGAGGGAACCGAAGCTCAGCTTGCCGTCCTTCAGCGTGTACGAACCCATGAAGCGGTTGCAGCCGGAAAAGCCGCTCGCGTGGCGCCGGCCGCCTTCGGTCGACAACGTCAGCGTGAGCGGCTTCTGATCTTTCGACGGCACCGCGCGCGCCGTGCCGTCGGCGTTCTTCCACGAGCTCAGCACCCAGCTGGTGTCGTCGAGCAGTTGCGCGGCGGCGGGATTGAACGGATCAGGCGGCGGCGCCGACGAGTCCGGATGCTTCGGGATCGCGCACGCACCGAGCAGCGCGGCGATGCTCAACGCGGCGACGGCCGTGCGCAGGCACGGAATGATGCGCGCAAGAGGTCGCGGGCGGGAGCGGATGAGCATGGCGTCGTTCCTGTTCAAACTGGCGAAGGCGTAAGGGTAACGTACTAAGCTTGTCGTGCGCGAGCGATGCTCGCGGTGACGTGATCGCGGCTGCGAACGTCGACGCGGCGGCACGGTTCCGCTCGACCGCCACGGCCTCGCGAGCGCACCCAAAGCGCACCCTGAGCGCCGCGCGGCAAGGGGCCCGCATGTTAACATCGCGGTCTATCCAATCCCACCCTCATCCCGACTTTTATCTGGAGTTCCCATGCAGATCGGCCAACGGATCGGCACGCCCCTTTCTGAATCCGCGACGCGCGTGATGCTGCTCGGCGCCGGCGAACTCGGCAAGGAAGTGATCATCGCGCTGCAACGGCTGGGCGTCGAAGTGATCGCCGTCGACCGTTACCCGAACGCGCCGGGCCATCAGGTCGCGCATCGCGCGCATGTGATCGACATGACCGACCGCGCCGCGCTGCGTGCACTGGTCGAGCAGGAGCGCCCGCATCTGATCGTCCCCGAAATCGAGGCGATCGCCACCGACGAACTCGCCGCGATCGAAACCGAGGCGCTCGCCGAGGTGATCCCGACCGCGCGTGCCACCCAATTGACGATGAACCGCGAAGGCATCCGCCGCCTCGCTGCGGAGGAGCTTGGCCTCGCGACCTCGCCGTACGCATTCGCCGATTCTCTCGACGAGCTGCGCGCGGGCATCGCGAAGGTCGGCTATCCGTGCGTCGTGAAACCGGTGATGTCGTCGTCGGGCAAGGGGCAGTCGGTGCTGCGCGGCGACGCCGACGTCGAAGCCGCCTGGCAGTACGCGATGGCGGGCGGCCGCGTGAATTTCGGGCGCGTGATCGTCGAGGGTTTCATCGACTTCGAATACGAAATCACGCAGCTCACCGTGCGCGCGATCGACCCGGCGAGCGGTGCGGTCGGCACGTATTTCTGCGATCCGATCGGCCACGTGCAGGTCGCGGGCGACTATGTCGAATCGTGGCAGCCGCAGCCGATGAGCCCGCTCGCGCTCGAGCGTTCGCGCGAGATCGCGCACAAGGTGACGGCGGCGCTCGGCGGCCGCGGCCTGTTTGGCGTGGAACTTTTCGTGCGCGGCGACGACGTATGGTTTTCGGAAGTCAGCCCGCGTCCGCACGACACGGGGCTCGTCACGCTGTGCTCGCAGCGCTTCTCGGAGTTCGAACTGCATGCGCGCGCGATCCTCGGCCTGCCGGTCGATACGTCGCTGCGTGCGGCGGGCGCGTCGGCGGTGATCTACGGCGGTCGCGACGAGGCCGGCATCGCGTTCGAAGGCGTCGCGGCCGCACTTGCGGTGCCCAATGCGGATCTGCGCCTGTTCGGAAAGCCGGAAAGCTTCGTCAAACGGCGCATGGGCGTCGCGCTCGCGACCGGCGGGAACATCGGGGAAGCGCGCTCGCGTGCCAGGCAGGCGGCGGCCGCGGTGCGGCCGGTGTCGGCGAAGTAACGGGCAGGCGGCGAGGCGCGGCGCAAAAGTGTGCGGGACGCCCACGAAAGAGCCCACCGCATTCGTTTCTGGCTTATCGAAGCAAAGAGATCGGAGGAGGATCGTATGGCGCTTGAATCTCGCAGCAATCCATGGCGCGGCGCGCTTCGCCGGGTCGGCGCACTCGGCGTGGCGTTCGCGCTGTGCGCCGGCATCAGCGGCTGCGGGCTCGCGGCCGCGCCGTGCCGGATCGCTTCAGCGGGACTGAAGATCGTGCCGGTGGTCGGCCACGTCGCCGCTGCGCCGACCGATGCGTGTGCCGGCGTGATCGATCCTTGAAGCGTCGTTGAGCTGTCCGTGAATCGCCCATGAGCTGCCTGTGACTCGGCCGTGGCTCGGCTGTGACCGGCGTCGCGGCCAGTGTTGCCCTCCCTGCCTGACCCCCGCAACAATCGAGGTGTTCGATGAAGACATGGCGTGTTGCAATCCTCACGACAGCAGCATGGACGGTGGCCTGGCTGGCGGCATCTTCCGGCGGCGCATCGGCCGCGCCATTGCAATTCAAGCACATCGAGGGCAAGAACCATCAAACGCGCAAATACACCTGCGCGACCGGCAAGATCCTGCAAGTCACCTACTGGAACGCGCAGAACGGCCAGAGCTTCGCCGTGCTGCCGGTGAAAGGCGCGTCGATGCTGTTCGTCAACACGATCTCGGCGTCCGGTGCGAAGTACCAGGCCGGCAGCTATACGTGGTGGACCAAGGGTCCGCGCGCCAATCTATATGACCTGACGAGCGGCGAGAACGCGCCGCCGATTCTCTCCGACTGCGTGACCGTGATTCGCTGATTTGCTGATCGGCGGACACGTGCACCGCATGCGGCGGCTTCATTCCCTACCGCCGCCTCTTCTTCTCGCGCCTGGCTTCCTGTCCCGCGCCGCCTCGTGCGCTCGCGCGCATCGTTTCCGTTCGAGTAGTAAGCTGTCCGGCATGGCGTTCGCCATGCCGTTTGCCATGCCGCGCGCGCGGAGCGGTGTTTCGCGCGCAGCCGTCGTTGTCGTCTTCGATTGTCCGTTCCCCGAGTCATCAAGCGAGCCCCTCAATGAAAGCATCGGACCTGTTCGTCAAATCGCTGGAAGCCGAAGGTGTCGAGTATGTGTTTGGCATCCCCGGTGAAGAAAATCTCGATCTGCTGGAGTCGCTGCGCCGCTCGAAAATCCGTCTGATCCTCACGCGCCACGAGCAGGCGGCCGGCTTCATGGCCGCCACCTACGGGCGGCTCACCGGCCGCACGGGAGTATGTCTGGCGACGCTCGGCCCCGGCGCGACCAACTTCGTGACCGCGGCCGCCTACGCGCAGCTGGGCGGCATGCCGATGCTGATGGTCACGGGCCAGAAGCCGATCAAGTCGAGCAAGCAGGGGCACTTCCAGATCGTCGACGTGGTGCGGATGATGGAGCCGCTCACCAAGTACACACGGCAGATCGTGTCGATCGGCAACATTCCTGCGACGGTGCGCGAGGCGGTGCGCCGCGCCGAGGAGGAGCGGCCCGGCGCCACCCACCTCGAATTGCCCGAGGACGTCGCGCACGAAGAGGGCGACGGCAAGCCGATTCCGAAGAGCTACAGCCGCCGTCCGGTCGCCGAGGAGAGAGCGGTCGCGCGCGCGGTCGAGGCGATCACCGCCGCGAAGCATCCGCTGCTGATGATCGGCGCGGGCGGCAACCGCAAAACCACCACGAAGATGCTGCGCGAGTTCGTCGACCAGATCGGCATTCCGTTTTTCACCACGCAGATGGGCAAGGGCGTGATCGACGAATCGCATCCGATGTGGCTCGGCAACGCGACGCTGTCCGACGGCGACTTCGTGCACCGCGCGATCGAGCTCGCGGACTGCATCATCAACGTCGGTCACGACGTGATCGAAAAGCCGCCGTTTTTCATGCGCAGCGGCGAGGCGGGCGAGAAGACCGTGATCCACGTGAACTTCCTCGGCGCCGAAGTCGATCCGGTGTATTTCCCGCAGATCGAAGTGGTCGGCGATATCGCCAACGCGGTGTGGCAGCTCAAGGAGAGCCTGAAGACACGTCAGGAGCATTGGGACTTCACGCGCTTCAAGGAGATCAAGGAGCACTTCGAGGCGCATCTGGTGAAGGGCCAGCACGACGATCGCTTCCCGATGTACCCGGTGCGGATCGTCAACGACGTGTACGAGACCACGCCGGTCGACGGCATCGTGTGTCTGGATAACGGCATGTACAAGATCTGGTTCGCGCGCTACTACCGCGCGCACGAGCCGAATTCGCTGCTGCTCGACAACGCGTTGGCGTCGATGGGCGCGGGGCTGCCGTCTGCGATCGCGAGCAAGATCGTGCATCCGGAGCGCAAGGTGATCGCCGTGTGCGGCGACGGCGGCTTCATGATGAACTCGCAGGAGCTCGAAACGGCGGTGCGGCTGAAGCTCGATCTGGTGATCCTGATTCTGCGCGACGACGCGTTCGGCATGATCCGCTGGAAGCAGGAGAACATGAACTTCCCGGACTACGGCATGACGCTTGCGAACCCGGATTTCGTCGCCTATGCGCAGAGTTATGGTGCGCAGGGGCATAGGATCGAGGCGGCCGAGCAGTTCGCGCCGCTGTTGCGCGAGTGCTTCGCGACGCCCGGCGTGCACGTGATCGACGTGCCGATCGACTATTCGGACAACGAGCGCGTGCTCAATCGCGAGATCAAGCGGCTGTCCGCGCGGCTTTGAGCATCCGTGCATCGAATCAAGGAGAGTGCGACATGTTGCAGAAAACCTATCCGTACTACCTGGCCAACGAGCCGGTGGCCGCCAACACCGACCTCGAAGTCACCGACAAATTCAGCGGCGAAGTCGCCACGCGCGTCGCAATGGCCGACGCGGCCGCGATCGACAAGGCGATCGGCCTGGCGGTCGATGCGATGCCGGCCATGCGAGCGTACCCGCCGTTCAAGCGCCAGGCGGTGCTCGAACATTGCGTGAAGCGCTTTCGCGAGCGCTACGACGAACTCGCCCTCGCGCTGTGCATCGAGGCGGGCAAGCCGATCAACGATTCGAAGGGCGAAGTCACGCGCCTGATCGATACGTTCAAGGTCGCCGCGGAGGAGAGCGTGCGGATCGACGGCGAGATCATCAATCTGCAGATTTCGCCGCGCGCGAACGGGTATCACGGCTATGTGAAGCGCGTGCCGATCGGGCCGTGCTCGTTCATCTCGCCGTTCAATTTTCCGTTGAACCTGACCGCCCACAAGGTCGCGCCGGCGATCGCGGCCGGCGTGCCGTTCGTGCTGAAACCGGCGAGCCGCACACCGGTCGGTGCGCTGATCATGGGCGAAATTCTCGCGGAAACCGATCTGCCGAAGGGCGCGTTCTCGATTTTGCCCGCGCATCGCGACGGCGCCGACCTGTTCACGACCGACGAGCGCTTCAAGCTGCTGTCGTTCACCGGGTCGCCCGCGGTCGGCTGGGAGTTGAAGCGCAAAGCCGGCAAGAAGAAGGTGATTCTGGAGCTGGGCGGCAACGCGGCGGCGATCGTCGACGCTGACCAGGGCGGCAAGCTCGACTACGTGGTCGACCGGCTCGCGTTCGGCGCGTTCTATCAGTCGGGGCAGAGCTGCATCGGCGTGCAGCGGATTCTCGCGCACACGAGCGTCTACGACGCGCTGCGCGAGAAGCTGATCGCGAAGACGAAGTCGCTCGTGATGGGCGATCCGAAGAACGAAAAGACCTTCGTCGGGCCGATGATCTCCGAATCGGAAGCGAAGCGGCTCGCTGGCTGGATGGAGGGGGCGGTGCAGGCGGGCGCGCAGATCGTCGCGGGCGGCAAGGTCGACGGCGCGATGTTCGAGGCGACGCTGCTGGAAGGCGTGAAGCGCGACACCGATCTGTATCGCAAGGAGGCGTTCGGGCCGGTTGCGATACTCGAGCGCTTCGATGATTTCGAGGCGGCGCTCGCGCAGGTCAACGACAGCGACTTCGGCCTGCAGGCCGGCGTGTTCACCGATTCGCTCGCGCATGCGCATCGCGCGTGGGATGCGCTCGAAGTGGGCGGCGTCGTGATCAACGACGTGCCGTCGTTCCGCGTCGACAACATGCCGTATGGCGGCGTCAAGGATTCGGGGCTCGGGCGCGAGGGCGTGCGCTATGCGATCGAGGACATGACCGAGATGCGGCTGATGGTGATGCGCGAGACGTGGTGAGGGGCGATCTGACGTGAGCGGGGGCGGGCGACCGTTCGCAATGGGGCCAGTGCGGGCGCCGGGACGGCTGACGAACGCCGCGCGCCGCCCGCCGAAGGGCCCGGCTGTCACGCCACTGTCGTCTGTGCGCACTACGCTGCGACCGAAGCAACGGCCGCGAGCCGCCGGCCCGCCAGCCGTCACGAGCGTTTTTGCTGAAGTGCTACAATACTCGGCTTTCGGCGGATGCTTCCGCCAGCCGGAGCCGGCCGCATTATCCGAACTCAGACGGGTCTCGCGCGGAACGACGTGGCTCCGCCTTCATCCTGATGCCCTCAGCGGTCCCGACCGCTGCCGCGCGCATCGCGCCACGCGCCTTTTTAGCGAAAGCCACCATGTCCGACACAGCCGTCACGCCCAGTACCGAGACTTTTGATCAATTCGGCCTCGCGCCCGACATCCTGAAGGCCATCAAGGAATCGGGCTACACGTCGCCCACGCCGATCCAGGCGCAGGCGATCCCGGTCGTGCTGGCGGGCCGTGACGTGATGGGCGCCGCGCAGACCGGCACCGGCAAGACCGCGAGCTTCTCGCTGCCGATCATCCAGCGTCTGCTGCCGCAGGCCAGTACGAGCGCGTCGCCGGCGCGCCATCCGGTCCGTGCGCTGATCCTCACGCCGACCCGCGAACTGGCCGACCAGGTCGCCGCGAATGTGCAGGCGTACGCGAAGCACACGGCGCTGCGCAGCGCGGTCGTGTTCGGTGGCGTCGACATGAATCCGCAGTCCGAGCAGTTGCGCCGCGGCGTTGAAATCCTGATCGCGACGCCGGGTCGTCTGCTCGATCACGTGCAGCAGAAAACCGCGAACCTGGGCCAGGTGCAGATGCTCGTGCTCGACGAAGCCGACCGCATGCTCGACATGGGCTTCCTGCCCGACCTGCAGCGCATCCTGAACCTGCTGCCGAAAGAGCGCCAGACGCTGCTCTTTTCCGCGACGTTCTCGGGCGAAATCAAGAAGCTCGCCGCGACGTATCTGCGCAACCCGCAGACCATCGAAGTGGCGCGCAGCAACTCGACCGCGACCAATGTCACGCAGATCGTCTATGAAGTCGCCGAGGGCGACAAGACCGGCGCGGTCGTGCAGCTGATCCGCGAGCGTGGCCTGAAGCAGGTGCTCGTGTTCTGCAACAGCAAGATCGGCGCGAGCCGGCTCGCGCGCAGTCTCGAACGCGACGGCGTGGTCGCGACCGCGATTCACGGCGACCGCACGCAGAGCGAGCGCATGCAGGCGCTCGATGCGTTCAAGCGCGGCGAAGTCGAGGCGCTCGTCGCGACGGATGTCGCCGCGCGCGGTCTCGACATCGTCGAACTGCCGACCGTGATCAACTTCGACCTGCCGTTCAACGCCGAAGACTATGTGCACCGGATCGGCCGCACGGGCCGCGCGGGTGCATCGGGCGACGCGCTGTCGCTGTGCAGCCCGAACGAGCGCAAGCAACTGGCCGACATCGAGAAGCTGATCAAGCGTCCGCTCGACTTGCAGCGCCTGACCGTCGAGGCGCCGGTGCGCCATCATCACGAGGACCGTCCGCCGCGCCGCGAGCGCAGCGAATCGCGCGACGAGCGCAGCCGCCGTCGCACGGGCGGGGCGTCGGGTTCGTATGATCGTGCGCATCATCATCGCGCGCAACCGGTCGACGATTTCTTCCTGAAGCCGTACGAGCCGTCGCCGGCATCGGTGCTCAAGATCGAGGAGACGGCCGCGTCGAACTCCGCGCCGCAAAAGACGGCGCCGAAGCGGCCACTGGCCGCGTTGCTCGGTGGCTTCGGAATGCCGAGGAAGACGCCTTCGTCGTCGTAAGACGGGCTGTCGGGTTCAGAGCTCGGGGTGCAACGCCTCGAGCGTAAAAACGGTGGGGCCGCGCGGTTCGAAGTCTCGGAAAACGCAGCAGGCTTCACGCGTGCGCATCATCGAGATGCGCGAATGTTCATCCGTTTTGCCCAGGCCGCGGTCGCGGCGCAGTAGAACTGCTCCAGCGTCGTGGGCGGCTCGCTTCCCAACTTCAGTCCCAGATGCCGTGCCGCCGCGCCTAGTGCTTCGAGCGGCTTGTCGCTATCGAGCGCGGTCGCGCCGTTCTGCTTGCTCAGTTTCTCGCCGTGCTCGTTGGTGACGACCGGCACATGCAGATACTCGGGCGTTGCCACACCCAGACAACGCTGCAGATAAATCTGCCGCGCCGTCGAATCCATCAGATCCGCGCCGCGCACGATGTGCGTGATGCCCGCGTCCGCATCGTCCACCACCACCGCCAGCTGATATGCCCACTGATCGTCCGCGCGGCGCAGCACGAAATCGCCGACCTCGGTCGCGAGATTTTGCGTCTGCGGACCCTGCCAGCGGTCGTCGAACGTGATCACGGCGGGCTCGCCGTCGGGCACCCGCAGGCGCCACGCGCGCGCCGGCTTGCCATGCAGACCCGTGCGGCAGGTGCCGGGGTAGGCGAGTGTAGTGTTGCGCGCGTGCGCGTGCAGCAGCGAATCGGCGATTTCCTTGCGCGTGCAGCCGCACGGATAGACGAGACCGGTCGATTTCAACTGCTCCAGCGCGTGCTGATAGCGCGCCATGCGCTGGCTTTGCCAGACCGGCGTTTCGTCCGCGCGCATGCCGAAGCGTTCGAGGGTCGCGAGGATGTCCTCGGCGGCACCCGGCACCGTGCGCGGTCCGTCGATATCTTCGACGCGCACGAGCCACGCGCCGCGCTGCGCGCGCGCGTCGAGCCAGCTCGCGAGCGCGCTGACCAGCGAGCCGAAATGCAGCGGGCCGGTCGGCGACGGCGCGAAGCGTCCGCGATAGGTCATGGTTTGGGGACGACAGGTGAGGCGCCCGCGTCACGGAGCCCCCCGGCTGTCATTACGCGGCGCACGCGGCCTTGCTGTCCGGGTGGCACGCCGGACAGGTCTTGCCCGCGACGTACATCGGCGATTGCTGTTGCTCGGGCGTGACCACCGCGCGGCAGCCGAAGCATTGCGCGGTCGCGGTCGGTTCGAGTTGCGGATTCAGCGCGGTGCGGTAGTCGAACACGAAGCAGTCGCCGTGATAATGCGCGCCGCCCACTTCCTCGAAGTATTTGAGGATGCCTCCTTCGAGCTGGTACACGTTCTCGATGCCGACCTCCTTCATATGGATCGCGGCCTTCTCGCAGCGGATGCCGCCCGTGCAGAACGACACCACCGTCTTGTCCTGGAGATCGGCACGGTTGTTCTCGATTACCTCGGGGAATTCGCTGAACTTCGTGATCCGATAGTCGAGCGCGTTGTCGAACGTGCCGACGTCGACTTCGAACGCGTTGCGCGTGTCGAGCATCACGACCGGACGGCCTTCGTCGTCGTGACCGCGGTCGAGCCAGGTCTTCAGCGTCGGCGCGTCGACGAACGGTGCGCGGCCGAGCTCGGGGCGGATCGCCGGCTTTTTCATCGTGATGATTTCGCGCTTGAGCTTGACCAGCATGCGCGTGAAGGGCTGCTTGTCCGACAGGCTTTCCTTGAACTGCAGATTCGCGAACTTGCCTTCGAACAGCGCGTCGTGGCGAATGTAGTCGATGAATGCGTCGGTGCTCTCGCGCGTGCCGGCGATGAACAGGTTGATGCCTTCCGGCGCGAGCAGGATGGTGCCGCGCAGGCCGAGCGCATTGCAGCGTTCGGTGACGAACGGGCGCCAGGCGGCGGTGTCTTCGATGGTCGCGAATTGATACGCGGCGAGATTGACGATACTCATGTGTGTTCTGCGGTAAAGATGGCCGGCGTGGCGAGGGGGCGGCGGGATGTGCCGCCGCTGTTGCGCCCCGTATGAGACCCGGGGTTTGACGCGCGGGTTCGCGCGCGTTTGCCGTGCGTTTGCCGCGCGTTTGCCGCGCGTTTGCCGGTTAAATGGCCCGTCGAGAGAGGCGGAACCCCTATTATCCCTCAACCCGGCATTTTCCCCGACCTGGCCGAATGGCCAACGAGTTGCGCTAGCGCAAACAGCGCTCGCTCCGACCTCGTCCTGGCCGGATGGCCAACGCGCCGTTTTGACCTGAAATCCGCGGAAGGGTGGAGTTACAATGTCGCCCATGTCAGATCCCCGCTTCGTTCATCTCCGCGTTCACTCCGAATTCTCGATTGCCGACGGCATCGTGCGTCTCGACGACATCGTCGCGGCGGCGGCCAAAGACGGTCAGGGCGCGCTCGCGCTTACCGACCTCGGCAACGCGTTCGGCCTCGTCCGTTTCTACCAGGAAGCGCGTGGCAAAGGGATCAAACCCATTGCCGGCTGCGACGTCTGGATCACCAATCCTGACGACCGCGACAAGCCTTCCCGCCTGCTGCTGCTGGTCAAGGACCGCCGCGGTTACCTGAACCTCTGCGAATTGCTCAGCAAGGCCTCGCTGACGAACCAGTATCGCGGCCGCGCGGAAATCGAAGCTGGCTGGCTCGAATCCGGTCTGGGCGAAGGGCTGCTCGCGCTGTCGGGCGCGCAGCAGGGTGACATCGGTCTCGCGCTGGCGGCCGGCAACGAAGAGGCGGCGAAGCGCCACGCGCAGCATTGGGCGAAGGTGTTCCCAGGCGGCTTCTATATCGAGCTGCAGCGCTACGGCCAGCCTGGCGGCGAGCAGTACGTGCAGCAGGTGGTCGCGCTCGCGGCATCGCTGAAACTGCCGGTCGTCGCGACGCACCCGATGCAGTTCATGACGCCGGACGACTTCACCGCGCACGAAGCGCGCGTGTGTATTTCCGAAGGCGACATTCTCGCGAATCCGCGTCGCCAGAAGCGCTTCACGGCCGAGCAGTATTTCCGCACGCAACAGGAAATGGCCACGCTGTTCGCGGACATTCCTTCGGCGCTGGCGAACACGGTGCAGATCGCCAAGCGCTGCAATCTGACGCTCGAACTCGGCAAGCCGAAGCTGCCGCTCTTTCCGACGCCCGACGGCATGTCGCTCGACGACTACCTGGTGCAGCTGTCGAAAGAGGGCCTCGAAAAGCGGCTCGAACAGTTGTATCCGGACGAGGCCGAGCGCGACTCGCAACGCCCGACGTACTACCAGCGCCTCGAATTCGAATGCGGCACGATCATCAAGATGGGCTTTCCGGGCTACTTCCTGATCGTCGCGGACTTCATCAACTGGGCCAAGAACAACGGCGTGCCGGTCGGGCCGGGCCGGGGTTCGGGCGCGGGTTCGCTGGTCGCCTATGCGCTCGGCGTGACCGATCTCGATCCGCTGCGCTACAACCTGCTGTTCGAGCGTTTCCTGAATCCGGAGCGGGTGTCGATGCCCGACTTCGATATCGACTTCTGCCAGCACGGCCGCGATCGCGTGATCCAGTACGTGAAGGAAAAATACGGCGCGAACGCGGTGTCGCAGATCGCGACGTTCGGCACGATGGCGGCGAAGGCGGCGGTGCGCGACATCGGCCGCGTGCTCGATCTCGGCTACATGTTCACGGACGGCATCGCGAAGTTGATCCCGTTCAAGCCGGGCAAGCACGTGACGATCGCCGACGCGATGAAGGAAGAGCCGCTGTTGCAGGAGCGCTTCGACAACGAAGACGAAGTGCACCAGCTGCTCGAACTCGCGCAGCGCGTCGAAGGCTTGACGCGTAACGTCGGCATGCACGCGGGCGGCGTGCTGATCGCGCCGGGCAAGCTGACCGATTTCTGCCCCTTGTACACGCAGGGCGACGAAAGCGGCGTCGTCAGCCAGTACGACAAGGACGACGTCGAAGCAGTCGGCCTCGTGAAGTTCGACTTTCTGGGCCTGACCACGCTGACCATTCTGGATTGGGCCGAGCGCTACATCCGCCGCCTCGATCCGTCGAAGCAGGACTGGTCGCTCGCCCAGGTGCCGCTCGACGACCCGGCGTCGTTCTCGATCCTGAAGAAAGCGAATACGGTCGCCGTGTTCCAGCTGGAAAGCCGCGGCATGCAGGGCATGCTGAAGGACGCGCAGCCCGACCGCTTCGAAGACATCATCGCGCTCGTCGCGTTGTACCGCCCGGGTCCGATGGACCTGATCCCGAGCTTCTGTGCGCGTAAGCACGGCCGCGAGGTGGTGGAATATCCGGACCCGCGCGTCGAACCTGTTCTGAAAGAGACCTACGGCATCATGGTCTACCAGGAGCAGGTGATGCAGATGGCGCAGATCATCGGCGGCTACTCGCTGGGCGGCGCCGACCTGCTGCGTCGCGCGATGGGTAAGAAAAAGCCCGAGGAAATGGCCAAGCACCGCGAAATTTTCGCGGAAGGCGCGGCCACCAACGGCCTCACGCGCGAGAAGTCCGACGAAATCTTCGACCTGATGGAGAAGTTCGCGGGCTACGGCTTCAACAAGTCGCACGCGGCCGCCTACGCGCTGCTTGCGTACTACACCGCGTGGCTGAAGGCGCACCATCCGGCCGAATTCATGGCGGCCAACATGTCGCTCGCGATGGACGACACGGACAAGGTCAAGATCCTGTTCGAAGACTGCCTCGCGAACAAGATGGCCGTGCTGCCGCCGGACGTGAACCTGTCCGCGTATCGCTTCGAGCCGGTCGCCGAAGCCGACGGCAAGCGCTCGCGCACGATCCGCTACGGTCTCGGCGCGATCAAGGGCAGCGGCCAGAACGCGATCGAAGAAATCCTGCGCGCGCGCGAGGAAGGCCGCTTCATCGACATCTTCGATTTCTGCAACCGCGTCGATCGGCGCATCGTCAATCGTCGCACGATCGAGGCGCTGATTCGCGCCGGCGCGTTCGACACGCTGCATCTGAACCGCGCGCAGCTGATCGCGTCGGTGTCGCTCGCGATGGAAGCTGCCGAGCAGGCGGCGGCCAATGCGCTGCAGGCCGGCCTGTTCGACATGGGCGACGCGCCGTCGCAAGGCCACGAACTCGTCGACGAACCGGAGTGGCCGGAAAAGCGCAAGCTGCAGGAAGAAAAGGCCGCGCTCGGTTTCTACCTGTCGGGCCATCTGTTCGATGCATACAAGGACGAAGTGCGTCGCTTCGTGCGCCAGAAGATCGGCGAGCTGAAGGAAGGGCGCGACAAGCTGGTCGCGGGCGTGATCGTGTCGCTGCGCACGCAGATGACCCAGCGCGGCAAGATGCTGATCGCGCTGCTCGACGACGGCACCGGCCAGTGCGAAGTGACGGTGTTCAACGAGGTCTTCGAAGAGCACAAGCAGTTGTTCAAGGAAGACGAGCTGCTGGTCGTGCAGGGCCAGGCGCGCAACGACGCGTTCACCGGCGGCATCCGCTTCACGGTCGAAACGGTGATGGATCTCGGCCGCGCGCGCTGCCGTTACGCGGACTCGCTGAAGGTGCAGATGAACGGCAACGCGGACGCGCAGGCATTGCGCCGGGTGCTCGAAGCGCACACCGCCGGCAAGGACGAGCCGTCCGCCACAGCCGCGCCGGCGGCCGCGCCGCGCGGCAATGGCGGTGGGCGTGGCGGCTTCGGCGGCGACGGCGGCCGTCAGCGTCAAGCGGTGCAGATTCCGAACGGGCTCGCGGTGCAGGTCGTTTATCGCAGCGAGCATGCGCAAGGCGAAATGCGTCTGGGCGACGCGTGGCGCGTGAAGCCGACCGATGAACTGCTCGCCGCGCTGCGCGGCGAGTTTGCGGGAAGCTCGATCGAAATCGTGTATTGAGGGAGATCCGCGGTATCGATGGGCCAGTGCAGCGTGTACCGGCTAGCCTTACCGCCCGCCCGTTTTTTCCAGGCGCGCCAGCTTCAGAAACCGGTAGTACACCGTCTCCGCATTGAACAGCGCGATCATCAGCCCGGTGCGGCCATCCAGAAAACCGCGCCGCAGCAGATAAGTCCGCACGAACGCCCACAGGCCGCGCCCGAGCGCGAGGCGAATGCTGCCTTTCTGCCCGGCCTCGTAACGCTGCCGCGCGCCGGCCGTCGAATACGCGTCGAGCTTGCGCAGCACACCCTCGTAGTCCTCGTACGAGTAGTGCATCAGCTTGCCGGCGAGGCGTTGCGCGGGCGTGTCGAACACGAGGCGCTCGTGCACGAGGTCGTCGGAGAAGCGCGCGGTGCCGCGTTTGAAGAGGCGCGGAATCCAGTCCGGATACCAGCCGCTGTGATGGACCCAGTGGCCGCAGAAACTCGACAGACGGTCCACCGCATAGACGTCGGCGACGGGCGCGGCGAGCGTCGCGCGAATCGATGCGGCGAGTTCCGGTGTGACGATTTCGTCGGCGTCGAGCGACAGGATCCAGCTGGTGGTCAGTGCATCGACCGCGCGGTTCTTTTGCGGGCCGAAGCCCGGCCAGTCCGTCTGTTCGATGACGCGAGCGCCGTGCGCGCGGGCGATGTCGGCGGTGCCGTCGGTGCTGCCGCCGTCGATCACGACGATCTGGTCGGCAAAGGCCACGGCTTGCAGGCATTCGGCCAGCCGCGCCGCCGCGTTCCGGGTGATGATGGCAACGCCAAGAGTGGTTTCTTGCATACCTGAGTTGCGTGGAGGACGAAGTGACGGAGCGGGTCGCGACCCGGCAATCGAGCAGCGAGTATACACATCTCATCCGTCCCCACACCACGGCGCCGATCCGCCAGGCGTTGCGCGCATGCCGTCGCGCGCCGAGCGCCGGCCGTCATCTGCAACCGATTACAATGCTCTTTTTTGATATTTCACGTGGCCGCCCGATCATGCGCCGCGTGCTCGCCGTTCCGCATTTCCAGAGGATTCCTTGAGCGCGAA
Source organism: Paraburkholderia sp. MM5477-R1 (assembly GCF_050436385.1). Taxonomy (NCBI): domain Bacteria; kingdom Pseudomonadati; phylum Pseudomonadota; class Betaproteobacteria; order Burkholderiales; family Burkholderiaceae; genus Paraburkholderia; species Paraburkholderia sp. MM5477-R1. Next base: position 113,803 of record NZ_JBNDMC010000003.1, on the reverse strand, counting down.
GCCAACGTTAAGCAAACCCATGGGGGCAGGCGATGCGTCGTCGCCGGCCGTCGTCCTGCGGCGCCTGTGGCCTTTCATCAAGCCGCTGCTGTGGGTCGGGGTCGGCGCGATCATCGCGATGGCGGTGAGCGCCGGCACCGACGCCGCCATTCCCGCGCTGCTCAAGCCGCTGCTCGACAAGGGCTTCGGCTCGCACGCAGTCGACAAGACCAAGTGGCTCGTGCCGATCGCGGTGATCGGCCTCGCGCTGATTCGCGGCGTGTCACAGTACGCGTCCGGCTATCTGCTCGCGTACGTGTCGAACAAGATCCTGCTCGAGCTGCGTCTGAAGATGTTCGACCGCATGATCCACACGAGCGTCGCGTTCTTCCAGCGCGAAACCGCGAGCACGGTGATCAACGCGATCGTCTTCGAGGTCAATCAGATCCTGAACGTGCTGCTGAGCGTGATGGTCACGCTCGTGCGCGACTCGCTGACGGTGATCTTCCTGCTCGGCTATCTGTTCTATCTGAACTGGCGTCTGACGTTGATCGTCGCGGTGCTGCTGCCAGGCATCGGCTGGCTGGTCGGCAAGATCAATCGCCGGCTGCGGCGACTGAACCGCGAGCATCAGCTGCTCACCAACGAGCTGTCGTATATCGTCGAAGAAACGGTGGGCGGCTACAAGGTCGTCAAGGTGCATAACGGCGAGCAATACGAGACGGACCGCTTCACCGCGATGAGCCGGCGCCTGCGCGGCTACGCGATGCGCATGACGGTCTCCGGTGGCCTCGCGCAGCCGTTGACGCAGTTCCTGGCGTCGATCGCGCTCGCGGTCGTGATCACGATCGCGGTGGTGCAGTCGTCGTCGGATCAGACGACGGTCGGCGGCTTCGTCGCGTTCGTCACGTCGATGCTCCTGATCATCTCGCCGCTCAAGCATCTGATGGACGTGAACCAGCCGTTGCAGCGCGGCATGACCGCGGCCGAGCTGATCTTCGGCCTGATCGACGAGCCGGCCGAGCCGGAAGGCGGCGGCAAGCCGCTCGCTCACGCGCGCGGCGAGGTCGAGTTCCGCGACGTGTCGTTCATCTACGGCACGAACTCCACGCACAACCGCCATACGCTCGACCAGGTGTCGTTCAAGATCGCGCCGGGCGAGATGGTCGCGCTCGCGGGGCCGTCGGGCAGCGGCAAGACCACGCTGGTGAATCTGTTGCCGCGCTTCTTCGATCCGACCGGCGGCGCGATTCTGGTCGACGGCGTCGCGCTGCCCGAATACGACCTGCATGCGCTGCGCAGCCAGATCGCGATGGTGAGCCAGGACGTCGTGCTGTTCAACGACACCATCGCGCACAACGTCGCGTACGGTCAGGAAGTCGATGCGGAGAAGGTCAAGGCAGCGTTGCGCGCGGCTAACCTGTGGGACACCGTGCAGGCGATGCCGCAGGGCATCGAGACGCTCGTCGGCGACAACGGCATGATGCTGTCGGGCGGCCAACGCCAGCGTCTCGCGATCGCGCGCGCGATCTACAAGAACGCGCCGATCCTGATTCTCGACGAAGCGACGTCGGCGCTCGATTCCGAGTCCGAGCGCCACGTGCAGGCGGCGCTCGAAACGCTGATGAAAGGCCGCACCACGCTCGTGATCGCGCACCGTCTGTCGACCATCGAGCGCGCCGACCGCATCCTCGTGATGGAGGCGGGGCGGATCGTCGAGCGCGGCAGCCATCGCGAGCTGCTCGAGCACGACGGCTTGTACGCCCATCTGCATCGCATCCAGTTCCAGCAAAGCCCGGTTTGATCCGGCACATTGCGAACGGCGGGCGCGGGCCAGTGTTGTGTTTAAGTCTCAATTTATTGCGCTTTTTCGGCGCTAATCGCATGCTGGCGGGCAATCACGGTCCGCCTCGCGGAAATCGACTGCCATGTCTCACGACGATCCGAGCAAGCCGCTCGTCTCCATCGCGCTCGCGACGTACAACGGCCGCACTTATCTGCCCGAGCTGCTGGCTTCGCTCGAAGGGCAGAGCTGGCCCCATCTCGAAGTCGTGGTATCCGACGACGCCTCCTGCGACGGCACCCGCGAACTGCTCGCGTCCCATACGGGACGCGTGCCGGTGCGGCTCGTCGGCGATGGCACGCGGGCCGGCATCGTCGGCAATTTCGAGCGCGCGCTCGCCGGCTGCCGCGGCGACTACATCGCGCTCGCCGACCAGGACGACGTCTGGGCGCCCGAGAAGGTCACCGATCTGATGCGCGAGCTGCGGCGCGTGGAAAGCGCGGGCGACGCCGCCGCGACGCCGGCGCTCGCGTTCTGCGACATCGAGCTCGTCGACTCGACGCTGTGCTGTATGTCACGCTCGCTGTTCGATATCACCGCGAAGTCGGGCTGCGCGACGCGACTGCGCGATTTTCTGCTGAGCAACCATGTGCCCGGCTGCGCGATGCTCGTCAATCGCGCGACGCTCGAACGCGCGCTGCCGTTCCCGCCCGGCATCGTGATGCACGACTGGTGGCTCGCGATGGTGGTCGCGTCGTTCGGCGAGATTCGCCACGTCGCGGCGCCGCATCTGAAGTATCGGCAGCATGACGGCAATGCGGTCGGCGCGAGCGCGACCAACGAGCGCGGCGCGGCGCGCGACGAATGCGGCGCCGAGGCGGCACGACGGCGCGGCGCGAGCCGGCAGCGGCAGATCGAAGCCATCGCGGATCAGGTGCGGGTGTTCGCGCGACGCTTCGGCGCCAAGCTGCCCGTCGATGCGCGTCACGACATGTATGCGTTTTCGCGCGGTGTCGCGAGCTGGCGTGGCGCATTCGAGTTCGTGATGATCAGCCACACCGGCGAGACCTTCGTGCGCTCGGTGAAGATCCTGCGGCGCTTGCGCGCGAGCGTGCTGAGCTTCGGCGTCGAGGTGCGAAGGCCGAGTCTCGCGCGACGCTTGCGGCAGCGGCGGGGCGCGTCGCGCGGACTTTCGTGACCGATGTGGCGTCGCCAGGCACCGCGAGATCCTATCGTCGTCTTCAGGCCTTTCTGCCCCGCACGACCCGCTTGATCCAGATGCCCGGCGCGTAGACCATCGGGCAACTCGCATACAGGAACATCCGAATCCGCAGCCCGAGCTTCACGCCGGTGCTGCGCGTCACCAGCCCGAGGCGTTCGCCGAGGCTGCCCGCTTCGAACATCGCATGGATGAACTGCTCGCGCGCGAGCTTCGGCGCCATCGCCGCGCGCATGCGTTCGCCCACACCGGCGATCTGAGCGTCGCGCTGCAGTTGCGCGAGCTCCGCGAGTCCGTAGCGATTGCTTTGCCGCATCCGCGCGATCAGCTCGTCGACCGACCGGTAGCGACGCTTGCGCGAAAGTCCGCCGCGCCGATAGCGCACCAGCGGCTCGCGCAGACTGATCGCGCCGCCCGACAGGATCGCGCGCAGCACCATGATCTGATCCTCGGCCGCGGCGCCCGGCAGCATCGGCCCGAAGCGCTCGATCAGGCGTCGCGACCACGTATGTGCCGCGCCGATCAGCCATGGACGCTCGACGAGCCAGTCGTCGAAGCTGCGATAGCGATCGAGCTCGGTCGGGCTCACGCGCTCGTGCACGTGACCCGCTTCGTCCATGTCGGCGAGATCGGTGGCGATCAGGTCGGGGCGGCGCCCATGCGCGAGCCAGCAGTCGACGACGCGCTCGCAGCGCTCGGGCGTCGACATGTCGTCGCCGGCGGCGACGAACAGCAGTTCGCCGTGCGCGAGCTGCGCGAGTTGCGACAGGTGCGCGCTGATGCCCTGGTTCACGGTATTGCGCCGTGCGATCACGCGATGCGGGCCCGCGTAGCCGGCGAGCGCCGCTTCGATCGCGGCGTAGGTGGCGTCGCTGGACGCGTCGTCGGAGACGATGATTTCGAGCGGCTCGTAGGTTTGCGCGAGCGCGCTGCGCACGGCGTCGCCGATCTGCTCTGCCTGGTTGTAGGCGATCAGCAGCATCGAGACGAGCGGGCGGGTGGTGTCGGCGGTTGCGGCGGACGGCGGACTGTCGGTCATGGAGTCGGGACGAAGGCGATTGGCCTAGATTCTAGCCGCTGACGGCCGCGCCGCGCGACGCACGCGGCAAACCCGGGCACCCCGAGCTGAGCCCGGCGAAACCCATCCTTTACAATTGCCGCTGCCCCGAAACTGCGCACCCACGGCCTCGCCCGCGCGTGCGCCTCACCGAGAACGATCCTTGTCAGAGCCAACCCGCGACGCAGCCCTCGACCCGAACCGCCGCCCCCTCACCGACATCGCGCTGACCGCCCAGGCGCTGAAGAACAGCGGCGGCGCCGAGCGTTACACGCGCGACGTGATCGCCGGCCTGCATCGGATGGGTTTGCGCCCGACGCTGTTCGCGCGCGAGATCGACCGCGCGCTGCCCGAGGCCGCGTGGATCGATGCGCAGCCGCTCGACGTACGCTGGGCGCCGCGCAAGCTGCGCAACCTCGCGTTCGACTGGCGTCTGAAGCAGCGGTTGAAGCGGCATCGTCCGGCGTGCGTGTTCTCGATCAATCACTCGACGCATGCCGACGTCGCGTTGTGCGGCGGCACGCATCCGGGTTCGCTCGAAGCTGCGGGCCGCGCGCCGCGCCGCAGCGACGAATGGCAGATCGAGCTCGAGCGGCGCGTCTACACGCGGGCGCGCTCGATCGTCGCGCATTCGCAATTGATGAGCCGCGAGTTGCAGCGTTTTTATGACGTGCCGGCCGCGCGGATCGACGTGCTCTATCCGCCCGTCGATACCGCACGCTTCAGGCCGCTCGACGCCGCCGCGCGCGCGGCCGTGCGCCGCCAGCTCGGCGTGCCCGACGATCGCGTGATGTTCGTGTTCTCGTCGACGAGTCACGAGCGCAAGGGCTATCCGCTGCTCGAAGCGTTTTTCTCGCGCACGACGCTGCCGGTCTGCCTCGTCGTCGCGGGACGCCCGGTGCCGAAAACCGGCGACACAATTCGTTACGCGGGTTACAGCAAGGAGATCGAGAAATTGTTCGCGGCCGCCGATTTCACGGTCGTCGCGTCGGCGTACGAGCCGTTCGGGCTCGTCGGCGTGGAGTCGGTGATGTGCGGCACGCCGCTCGTGATCGCCGACAACGTCGGCTCGGCGGAGACGGTGACCGGTGCCGTGAAGATCGAGTTCTCACGGCAGACCGCGGGTAGTTTCGAGCGCGCGATCGAGCAGGCGGTCGAGCGCGTGAAGAGCGGCGCCGCGCGCATCGCGACGCCGCGCGACAGCCTCGTGTACGACCCGAGCGTCGACGCGCACGTCGCGGCGCTTTACGAGGTGTTCACGCGGGGATGAGGGCGGCGCTCCGCGCTCGGGTTGCCGCTTCTCGTCAAATCAAAATCAATCGCGCGGCTGCGTCTCGCGCACGACCGCGGCTGGCGCCGCCGGCGTGGTCCGCGCTTCGCTTCGCAACTCGCGCTTGCGTGCATCGATCACCGCCAGCAGCGTCGCCACCAGCGAGGCGAGCAGCACCGCCACCATCATCGGCACCAGCACGTCGATAGTGAGCCCGAAGATCACCGTGCTCGCCGCGACCGCGAGACCCGCGTACGACGCGGCGCGAATCGCCGGATCGGTCGCATGCCGGTGTCGCCAGAAATACACCGTGATCCCGTAGTAGAACAGCAACAGGCAGATCACGCCGACCGCGCCCATCTCGGCGAGCGTCGAGAAAAAGTCGCTATGCGCGCGCTCGTTGACGATCTCGGCCTTCACTTCGCCGCGCTTCGCCATCACGCCGAGCTCGTCGACCAGATGGCCTTTGCCGACGCCCCACACCGGATGCCGCTCGAACATCATCCGCGACGCGTTCCACAGTTGCAGGCGCAGGCCGGTGGCCGTGTCGTCCTCGCCCTTGCGCATCATCGACACGTCGTTCGGCACCTCGGCAAAGCGTTTCTGAACCCGTTCGGTCGACAACAGACCGCCCGCCCCGATCACGATGACGAGCGTCGCGATCAGCAGGCGCTTCTTGTGCGTGAACCAGTGGTACTGCATGCCGAGCAGCACGACGAACACCGGCACGGCAACCCAGCCGCCGCGCGAGCCCGACAGAAACGATGCATAGCCGCCCGACACCAGCGCGAGCACGCGCGGCACCAGCACGCGCCAGTCGCGCGGGTTGTCCCAGCCAAGCGTGAACACCGACAGGAACCCGAGCAGCAGCGCGGTATCGCCGAACGGAATCGCGTTCGTGTACGAGTTGTTCAGGCGGTTCGCGTCGGTCCAGCCGCCGGGCGGCTGATCGATGAACGCCCATGCGCCGACCGCGAGCGCGCCGGCCGCGCAGCCCCAGCCGATCAAGCGCAGATTGCGCGACGGCAATTGCCGCAGCAGCAGGAACACCAGAAGCGCGAGCACGAAACGCGACGCATTGTCGAATTCGCGTGGCAGCCAGTAGCCGAGCACCAACTGCTGCGCGCCGATCCCGACGACGAACGCGAGCATGCCGGTCGTGAACCAGCGGTAGGTCCGCAACGCGGAGAAATAGCCCGGCATGCGCCGGTTGACGATGGCCGCGCCGAGCGCGAGCGCGACGAGCGCGAAAAAGCAGTAGCCGGTGCCGCCGCGCCACATCAGATTGACGGCGGGCGCGAGAAACAGCAGAGCCGACGTGAGCCAGACCAGACTGGAAGCAAAAATCATAGGTCTACGTTATCGATGAAAACACTACCGTTCCGGTGGTGAAATTGCAGGGGGTGCCGGACCATTTGAGTTTCTCAAGACGGTAGAGCGATCCGGATTATAACCATGCGCTTCCTTGCGAAATGCTTGCTGCCGCACGCGGGAAGGTTCCGCTGGTCCGCGGCATGCGGGTGGGGCGGGCGGCGTCTGTCGTGCGAGCAGGCGGGGGCGGTACAATCGCGCGACATTCATGGCCGGGGCGCGGCGCATGCCGCGCCCCGCGCCCAGCTCAACGGACCGACTCGATGTTCTCAATCATCATCCCGACCTGGAACAACCTGCCTTATCTGCGCCTCGTGATCAAAAGCCTGCGCCGTCATTCGACGCATCCGCACCAGCTCATCGTGCACGTGAACGACGGTTCGGACGGCACGCTCGCGTGGGTGCGCGACGAGGGCATCGAGCACACGGCGTCGCCCGGCAATATCGGCATCTGCCACGCGGTCAATATCGCGGCGGCGCGCGCGACGCAGGACTACATCGTCTACATGAACGACGACATGTACTGCTGCCCCGGCTGGGACGACGCGCTCGTCAAGCGTCTCGCGCAGATGCCGGCCGACAACCTGTTCATGTTGTCGGGCACGATGATCGAGCCGGTCGATTCGGGCAATCCATGCGTGGTCGTGCGCGACTTCGGCCGCGACGCGCAGGCGTTTCGCGCCGACGAACTGGTCGCCGCCGCGGCCGGTCTCGTGCGCGCCGACTGGCGCGGCGCGACGTGGCCGCCGACGCTCGTGCATCGGGACTGGTGGTTCAAGGTGGGCGGCTACAGCAGCGAACTGAGCCCCGGCATGAGCAGCGACAACGATTTCTCGATGAAGCTGTGGGACGCGGGCTGCCGCGTGTTCGTCGGCGTCGGCGACAGTCTCGTCTATCACTTCCAGCAGAAGAGCACCGGCAAGATCGTGAAGAACGACGGGCGTCGCCAGTTCCTCAACAAGTGGGGGATGACGCAGGCGACCTTCGACCGCTATTACCTGCGCCGCGGCACCGCCATCGACGGCACGCTCGCGGTCAGCGAGCCCGAGCGCACCGGCCGGCTGCGCCGTGCACTGCTGAAGTCGCGCATCAAGCGCGCGTTGGGCTGACGGGCGGCGAGCCGAAAACGGCTGATTGACGCGCTGCGTGTGTCAAACGCCGCGCGTTACGAGCGGCAGCACCGTCAGATCCGGATGCGTGCCGTCGACGATGCTGCGTCCCACGTGCACCGCTTCGGAGAGCGCGTCGGCCAGGCTCGCGAAGCTCTCCTCGCCGTCCGCGTGAAACGGAACCGCATGGCCGGGAAGCTGGGGGTTGGCGCCCGGATGGCAGACGTAGCCTAGATACGTGTAGCGGCTGTTTTTCGCGGCCGCATCGGCGGCATGCGCCGCGTCGGGCGGATCCTTCGCGACAGGTGACACGTGTATCTCGAAGCCTTCGTATTGCACCGTCTGCCAGCTTGCGGTTTGGTCGGCCATGACCGCCTCCGTCTGGGCCTGTCCTATCCAAAAGTCTAGGTGATTTGCCGCCAAAACGCGCGGGCGGCCGGCTACCGTCAAACCATGACGGCTTCGACTATGGAGGCGCTCCTGGGAAGTGGGTTGATGAAGCGCATTCTGCTGAGATCGGCGACGTTTTGATAATTGGGCCGCAGTTGGAGAGATTTTCGTTTAATTTTGAAATTAGGCGGTCTGCAGGATCGCGTCCGCCAGAACGCCCCGGCTGGTTCTCCTCGGATAAAATGTTGCGCTTTGCCTAAATCCGACTTCGCTCATGTGGTTCAAAAACCTTCAGCTGCACCGTCTGCCCGCGCCGTGGTCCGTTAACCCTGAACAGATGCAGAAGTGGCTCGCGCCGTACGCGTTCGCGCCCGGCCAGAGCATCGAGATGCAGGCCCAAGGCTGGGCGCCCCCGCGCGACGGCGACTCGCTGGTCTACGCAATGAACGGTCAGATGCTGCTGACGTTCCGTGCCGAGAAGAAGCTGCTGCCCGCGTCGGTCGTCACCCAGGTCACGCGCGAGCGCGCGGCCGAGCTCGAGGAGCAGCAGGGCTTCAAGCCGGGCCGCAAGCAGATGCGCGACCTGAAGGAGCAGGTCACCGACGAACTGCGGCCGCGCGCGTTCAGCATCCGCCGCGATACGCGCGTGTGGATCGATTGCACGAATGGCTGGCTCGTGATCGACGCGGCGTCGCAGGCGGTCGCCGACGATGTGCGCGGTCTGCTCGTCAAGTCGATCGACCAATTGCCGCTGATGACGGTGCGCGTCGCGCAGTCGCCGGTCGCGGCGATGACCGGCTGGCTGCTCGACGGCGACGCGCCGGCGGGTTTCACGCTCGATCAGGACACCGAGCTGCGTTCGCCCGCCGAGGGCAACGCGACGGTGCGCTATGTCGGGCATGCGCTGGACGCCGAAGACATGCGCCGCCATATCGAGGCGGGCAAGCAATGCATGCGGCTTGCGATGACGTGGAACGATCGCGTGTCGTTCGTGCTGACGCCGTCGCTGACGATCAAGCGCGTCGCGCCGCTCGACGTGCTCAAGGAAGCGAGCGACCCGACCGCGCAGAACGACGACGAGCGCTTCGATTCCGACGTCGCGCTGATGACGGCCGAGCTCGACCGCATGCTGCGCGATCTGCTCGATGCGCTGGGCGGCGAGCAGGGCGAGCAAGGGTTCGCGTTGCCGCAGGCCGTCGCGGCCTGAGCGTCAGATTCTCGCGCTGTCGAGCGCTTCGACGAGGGTCCAGTAAGGCGTGATCGAGCGCAAGCGGATCGGGTAGGTCCGCTGCAGCAGCGCGAGCGTCGCGTCGGTATCGGTGAGCTGATAGATGCCCGACACGCGCAGATCGGCGACGTCGTCGGCATAGCGCAATACGCCGGCGTGATAGCGCGCGAGTTCGTCGACGAGATCCGCGATACGCATGTTGTTCGCGTAGAGCAGGCCACGCGTCCACATCGCCTCGCGCGGGTCGAGCGCTTGCGGCGCCGCGACGCCGAAGCGTGTCAGCGTGCACCGTTGGCCTTGTGTCAGCACCAGCGCCGCGCCCGATGCCGGCCTCACCAGCGCGTCGCCGCGAAACGCGGCCACGCGTGTGAAACTATCCCCTTGCCTCACGCTGAACTGCGCGCCGCGCGCTTCGACGACGCCTTCGGCCGTCTGCACGAGCAAAGGCGCATGAGTCGTTCGGGCGCCCGGTGCGCCGCCAACATCGATCACGGGCCGCACCATGATTTCCCCTCCGAGCAGATCGACGCGCCGAACCTTCGCCTCGAACGCGGCGTTGATCGCGCTCGCGCTGCCCAGCGTGATCTGAGTGCCGTCCGCCAGCAGCACGTTGTCCAGTTCGCCAGTCGCGGTGCGGAATTCGGCGGTCCACATCTGCCACGGCAAGCGGCTCGCGAGCCAGCCCGCGGGCGCGGCGATCGCAAGCCCCGAGAGCGTTTTCAGCGCGCGCCGCCGTCCCTGCGATACGCCGGCAGCATCCGCGTCTTCGCGTAGCCCGGGGCCGACGTCCGCGGGCACGGCGCCGGTTTCGCGCCGTAATTGCTGCGCTCGCCGAAGCATTTGGCTAAAGATGCGGTACTCCGGACGCATTTGACAAATGTGATTTAAATTGAATTTAGCAGATCGGGATTTAAAGATTTATATCTGTTAATAATGATTTGCGGCGGATACTCGGATCGAGTTCACAGCGAATTGACTCAATACCTTATCCTAAGCGGAAGCGTGGGCCCCGATTGCGTCAGGGCATGCAGACCCATTGTCATCGATACAAAAAATTTAGGCTATGTGTGGATCGTTAATTTTCGTGAATTCTTAAGCAGAAATGCGGCTAATTGCGCTGCAATAGAACGTGGCATTTTTGTCACGAATTACAGCGTGCCGGGTTTAGCTGACGAGCGTGTAAATCTGATGAAACTCTTCGCATGCGCACGGCGCTGACGACGGTCTGCGCACAGCCGGCCACTCATGAACCCCGGTAAAACTCCGTGCGCTGCCGCACCTTCGATGCAGACGAAAAAACGACAGGCGTATCAAAGGCTTGCGGATTTTTCCGGGAAGTTATGCACAGATTTGCCAACAAAAACTGTGGGTAACTTCGAGCGTGTCGTCGCGCGTCGAAGCGCCGTTAGTCTTCGAGCGCCCACGCGCGCCTGCGGCGCAGCAGCGCCGAGCCGATCGATACCGCCGCGCCGATGCCGCCCATCGTCAGCGACAGCGCGACGATCAGTGGGCCGGTTTGGGTGCTTGCCGAGAACACGCCGACGAGCAGGCCGGCGAGCGGCTGCGTCAGGTTGTTCAGCAGAATCGCGACGCCGATGGTCTTGCCGTAGTCCTCGGGCGGGATGATCTGCAAACGCGCGCTGCGGATGTAGACGTTGAACATCTTGTCGAAGCCGACGATCAGCAGGAAGCCGAGTGCATAGCCCCACGGCGACGCGCTCGCGCCTGCGATCACGCCGCCCGCGCAGATCGTCACGAATGCGACGACACCGAGCACGCGCGCCGGCCATCCGGCGCGCGCAACCGTCAGCAGCACCAGCACCGTGGCGAGCGCGCCGGCCGTTTGCAGACCGGCGTAGTAGCGGCTCGATTGCGCATGCAAACCCGTCACCATCGCCGCCGACGTCGCAAGCGTGACACCGATGACGAGGTTCTCCGCGGCCGCGAGCATGATGACCTTCTTCAGGCCCGGCAGCGTCCACACGTGATCGAGCGCGATGCGCAGCGGCGTGGTCCAGCGGGCGGCGGGCGTGAGCGATCGAGCGGACACAGGCGAAGGCGCGCGAAAGCCGCTCAGTCGCTGCCAGACGAACAGTGCGGCGTCGGCGCACAGAAACAGCACACCGGTCGCGGCGACCACCCATTCCCAATGCCACACACCGAGCAGCAACGCGGCGAGCATCGGCCCAAGCACGAAGCCGAGCTGATCGGCCAGTTGCGAATACGCGAGTACCTTCTGGATCTGCTGTGTGCTGAAGATCTGCGGCAGCATCACCTCGCGCGCGACGAGCCCTTGGCTCGTCAGCACGCCGCACGCGGCCGACAGCGCGATCAGCCAGCCGATGCCGCCGAACAGCGCATACGCGGCGATACCGCCGAAGCATGCGAGCGCACGTACCGCCTGGCTCAGCCGCATCAGGCGCAGCGGTGCAAAGCGGTCGCAGAGCGCGCCGAAGAACGGGAACACGAGGTAGCGCGGCAGCGTTTCGATGAAAAACGCGAGCCCCGACCACGAGACCTGGCGCGTCGTTTGAAACACCACGAGCGGCACCAGGAAGAGCAGGATCTGATCGGCGAGACGCGCGATGAATAGCGAGCAGAAGAAGGCCTGATGGTTGACGCGCACCGTGGTTGTCTCGCCGTGTTGGGGTCGAGACCGATCCTATCAAAAGATCGCGCGGGCGAGGCGGGGCGCCCGCTGGCCGCCGTCCTATTCGCCGCGATACGCCTGTTCGAGCGGCGCGATATCGAGCTTGACCATCTTCATCATCTGCGCCATCACGCGGCTTGCCTTTGCGCGATCCGGGTCGCGCAGCATCTGCAGCAGCACGTTGGGCGCGATCTGCCACGACACGCCGAAGCGGTCCCGCAGCCAGCCGCAGGCCCACGGCTCGCCGCCGCCGTCGAGCAGCTTCGACCAGTAGCGATCGATTTCCTCCTGCGAGTCGCAGTGCACGAACAGCGAGATGGCCGGCGTGAATTTGTATTGCGGGCCACCGTTCAGCGCCATGAACTCCTGGCCTTCGATTTCGAAGGTGACGGCGACGACCTTGCCCGCCGGTCCTGGGCCGGCGTCCGTGGCGTGCAGCGTGGTGGCGATGCGCGACGCCGAAAACACCGACGTGTAGAACTCCGCGGCTTCTTCCGCATTGCCGTCGAACCACAGGCACGGCGCGATTTTCTGCATGACGTTGCTCCTTCGGGACTGGTGTCGGTGGGCGTGGGCGTGCGATTGCCCGACGCCCATCGGCCGCTCACTTCTTCTCTTGGGACGAACACTCCATCGCGGCCATCGCCTGCTGGATTTCCTCGGCGCTCAGGTCGCGCTTGTGCGTCGCGAGCGACCAGTTGTGGCCGAACGGGTCCTTGACCTGGCCGTAGCGGTCGCCCCAGAACATGTCGGTGACGGGCATCGTGACGGTCGCGCCCGCGTCGACCGCCTGTTTGAAACTCGCGTCGACGTCCGGTACGTAGTGGTGAATCGTGACCGGCGTGCCCTTCAGCGTGTTCGGGCCGAAGGTCTGGTGCTCGGGCCATTCGTCGGTCAGCATCAGCATGGAGTCCCCGATTTTCAGGGTCGCGTGCATCACCTTGCCGTCGGGGCCCGGCAGACGGATCTGTTCGACGGCGTTGAAGGCTTTCGTGTAGAACGCGATCGCTTCGGCGGCGTTCTTGCAGATCAGGTACGGCGTGAGCGAGTGCATCCCGTCCGGGATCGGTTTGGCTGCGGCGCTGGACATGACGGTGACTCCTTGAAGTAACGGTTCCTCAGGGGAAAGACCGGCTGCATGAGCTGGGTCTTCAACGTTACGACGAGTTGGTCACCGTCGGGTCGACACTCCGAAAAAAATATTTTCAGGCGCGGGGGAGGGCGGCCCGCCATTTATCCCGCCGGATTGTCCTCGTCCGCCGGCGGCGCGGACGGCGCCGTGCTGCCCGCCGGCGCGCCGAGGATGCTGATCTGGAACGTGGGCGTCGCGGCGAGCGACTGCAGCGTCGCGTCCTCGGGGATGCGCTCGTCGAGCGGCAGGATCACCGAGCCGCCGATGACCGCGCGCCGGCTGTTGTCGGCCGGGCGCAGGCCCCACACGTCCTGATAGACGACGGGGACCGTGGCGCCGTTGCGCGTCGTGTTGCCGAGGTACAGCATCACGTGGCCGCCGATGTAGATCAGCGTGCGCAGCGGCACGCCATGCCGCGCCAGATAGTCGAGCCGTTCGGCGGGTGTCGACTCCGACAGATCGACCATGCGACCGGCGCTCATCTGCGTCGACGAATGGCGCGGCAGCCACACGCCGAACGCGGCGAAGATGCTTTGCAGTTCCGACGAACAGTCGTTGTAGAGCCCGCTATTGCCCCAGCCGTACGGCCGGCCGATCAGCGCCTTCAACAGCGTCGCGAGATGGCGCGGCGTCGCGGCGAGCGGCATCGGCGTGATCTGCGTGGCGTCGAGCGACGCGGTGCGGATCAGCGCGCGGCCGTCGACGTCGCGTGCGGGAACGAGGAGCTGGAGTGTGCCTGCATTGGTGCTGGTCGCGGCTGGCGATGCCGAGGCACCCGCCACCAGCGGCAGCATCGTCCCGGCCGGGGCAGCGAAGCGGAACACGCCGTGGCTGTCGTTGACCGCCGCCGACGCGACGATCACCGCCCCTAGCGACTTCCCGGCCGCCGCGCGCCATTGATCGATGAAACCATCGTCGGCGAACGCGACGCCGTCGCTGCGCACCCAGCCCTGCACGTCGGGCGTCTGCACGTAATGCCACGCGCCGTCGACGCTGCTACCGAGCACATAGAGCGGCGTGCCGGGTCGCACCGCCGAGATCTGCAGGTTGTCGAACGGATAACCCTCGCCGGCCAGGCGATGGTCGTAGAACGACGGATCAGTGGTAGGCAACTCGCGCACCATCAGGTTGCCGGTCGCGATCGCGCGCCGCTCGGGCTGATAGACCGGCGTTTGCGTGAACTGCGCGACGTTGATGTTGCGCGCGATCGCGTCGATCCACGCCTTGTCGTGCGGCCGGAAGTTTTCGCCGTAACCGATGATGCTGCCACGCTTGCCGGTGTTGTCGAACCTGTCGATGCGGCGCTGTTGCAGTGCGGCAATGTCCTCGCCCTGCTCGCGAAACACGCGTGTCGTCACCCAGGCGGGATTCCACGGCGACGGCGCGTTCTCGCCCGTGCCGAAGTAGCGCGCGAACAGCGCGTCGAAATGTGCGCGCTGCTCGGCGGCGCTGAGAAACGGCCGATCGTAGTCGGGGCTGTTCGGATCGAGCCAGTGATCGACGTTCTGGTCGTAATGGGCGAGCGAAAACAGCGTGACGTTGTCGACGAACGCGTGCGTGCCGCGCGGCGGCGTTGGCGTGCTGCATGCGGCGAGCATCGTGACGGCGACGCACAGCACGACGGCGCGGCAGGCACGGCGGGAGAGAACGGCGACGGGCATAAAGATTCGGCGTATGAGGTGCACGGCCAAGATGATACGGTGTCGGCGATGCGCACGGCGCATCGGATGTTGGGCGGGGACGCGCGCGGCTTCGATTACACTCGCTTTATCCGCCCACCCGCGCGTCGCCACGCGCGACAATCGCCAGGGAGTCCGCCATGAAAACCAGCGCACGCAATCAGTTCAGCGGCGAAGTCACCGACGTCAAGCACGGTGCCGTCAACGACGAAGTCACGCTGCGCACGCCGGACGGTCTCGAGGTCGTCGCGATCATCACGCACGGCAGCGCGAAGTCGCTCGGGCTGGCGACCGGCAAGCAGGCGTTTGCGCTCGTGAAGGCATCGTCGGTGATCGTAATGGTCGATGTCGCGAGGCAGCAGGTGTCGGCGCGCAACTGCATCGAAGGGACCGTCGCGGCGGTGACGACGGGCGCCGTCAATTCGGAAGTGACGATCAGTGCTGGCAGCGCGCAGATCGCGGCGATCATCACGAACGACAGCGTCGAGCGCCTCGGCCTCGCGAGCGGCAAGGCGGCGACGGCGGTTTTCAAGGCGTCGAGCGTGATCATTGGGGTCGATCAGTAAAAGGCCCGGGCCTCTGGGACGGGTACTCAACGAGCTCTCACTGATCGCGGATGGCGCGAACGATGATCCCGTCCCATCCAAAAACAATCCTGTGAGCGTCCATCCGGAAGATCGCAAAACAATTGTCGCTATCTACGACAACGGTTGTAGCGGGCAACCCGGTTTCATTCACGCGAAGGTCGAACTGTTTCTTCAACGCCGAAAGCGTGTCAATTCGTTTGACGCTAAAACCTGTGTTGGGCTTGCAGGTTTCACTGTCGAAGCTCATGGATTGCGGCGTAATTGTCATCGTCATGCCGAGAATCCGTTTTGCTTCGGGGATGCCACCAGAAATATCGGCATAGTCAACTACATCGGTCACGACCCAATTGCCGATGAAATCATTAATCGTAGCGTGTGGTGGTGTTTGTGCCGCGCACACGCTTGCCGAGGCGGTCAGCGTGAGAGCCACATACGAAAAAAGCTTGTGGCCTGTCATTGTGCTGACTGCCGGAAGGGCGCGGATTCTCGTTGACGGCGGCTCGTTAGTCCCCGGCTTATCTTCGCGGGACCTATCTTTCGGCCATTGCGATCACGCGGGGTAATCATCACATTAAGCATCATTTTTTCTGCTACCGCTAGCATGTCTCCGGTATTTGCGGGACCTAACGCGTCGCGTGTGTTCTGACGTGACGAGTTATAAGCAAAAGACACGGTCGGTAATATAGCAAAAATAGAGTCGACAAAAACCCGTTCGATTTGAACTAATGCGAAATGAATATTGATGTTATCAAGATAGAAACTATTAATAAGAAGGGATAGTCGAGAACCGACGGGGACGGCGAGCGTAGACGCGCGGCGCGTGTCACAGCGTTCGACACCCGCGCGCGGGGATTGCGCTTGCTTTACACTTCACCCCTTACCGCTTGCCATCCCGCTCTGATCACGGACGCCGTCATGTTCGAAGTTTCCCCCACCTCGCATCTGCCCAAAGCCGCGCAATATGAAGAACTGGTCGCGCAGGCGCGCGCGCTGCTAGCCGGCGAAACGGACTGGATCGCCAACGCCGCGAATTTCTCGTCGTTCGTCTTTCATTCGTTGAGCGATCTGAACTGGGCCGGCTTTTACTTTCACGACGGCCGCGAACTGGTGGTCGGCCCGTTCCAGGGCAAGCCCGCGTGCGTGCGCATTGCGCTCGGCAAGGGCGTCTGCGGTACGGCCGCGCAAACCCGTCAGACCCAGGTTGTGCGCGACGTGCACGAGTTTCCCGGCCATATCGCATGCGATTCGGCGTCGCAATCGGAAATCGTCGTGCCGCTCGTCGCGCCCGACGGCACGCTGATCGGCGTGTGGGATGTCGATAGCCCGGTCGTCGCGCGCTTCGACGAGGAGGACGCGAAGGGCATGGAAGCGTTGTGCGCGGTGTTCATCGAGGCAGCGCTGCCGCGCGGCGTGTAGCGTCGCCGGTCCGCTCCGCTTCGGCGAGCAAGTCGCGTACCGCGAGGTGTAACGGAGGGGCAGGAACGCATCACGCGTCGGCGCGATGTTCGCGAAGGCGCACGCGCGCACGTATGCGGACCCGACCCTCGCGCCGATGTTGTGGCCGCGTTGGGCACGTGGGCCAGGTCGCCGGATGCGTCGTTGGCCGGCCGCAATCTGCACCAGAGGGCGCCGGCTGTGTTGGAGCAGACGGGGTGTGACGTGGCGGCTTAGAGGTTAGGGCTTGAGGTATGACAGACGCAGTAATCATGATTTCCCACTCGCGACCACGTGAAATAACCTCATGAGGTTATTTCGTCAACCCCCCACCGGTTAACGCGTGCCGACTGAGATACACGGCTCGTTAGGCCCCACCCCAAGACCTGGAGGCCATATCCCAAAAACCTGACGCGGCAATCATCTGCTAGGTTTACGCCGTCACACGGATAGAGACCATCGTATGCCCTGGAACTCCCTAGAAATTCCGCTGGAGTGCAGCTGGCAGTGCACGCTGCATGCCGCCAGCCAGTATCACAGCATGGAGCGAGAACGGCGCAGCAGCCTGTTTTGGGATCGAGATAGCAGCCGCTCGCGAGGCTGGTCGTCGTTCATGAGGGACGACAGGCGGGACGAAGAAGACGCGCGCAGACAGCTTGAACAGGACCGGCGGGATTTCGACAGGTATTTCCGGCCACGCCTGGACCTGCGGACGATCACGGGCGGTCAGGCTCTACGCGAAATCCAGATCTATGTCAGGGATGCGCTGGGTCTCGCGCACTGGAACCTACCGACCGACAACGCGAGTATCGAGCGCGTTCTCAGGCAGGCGGTGAATGATGGGCGGCTCGTCCCGGTGATCCACCGTGACCGGCGTTCCGCGCTGGGGCGTGTGTACAGCCCCACCCCTGCACCGCTGCGCTGGCCGTCATCAGGGGGTGGAGGTGGAACCTACTGGAGCCGCTCACCGAATCTGTTTCCGCCCGGCATCACCTCATTCAACGGCGAGCCGGTCCTGTCAGGCCCGTACGATCCGGCCACGTGGGAATCGCGACTGGTCGCCGCGCGCGCTGCGATGGGCGGCAGTAGCAGCGGCGGCGCCCTGCTTGGGGTAGTCGAGGCCGTGGCCGGTGCACTTGTCGGCGGCAACGCGGACATGGGCGAAGGTGACGGTGTGGCCGAGGGGTTCGCTGAATCGGCCGAGGGTACATCGACGCCGTTCAGCGGTGCGCATCCGTTCGAGTACGGCGACGACGCTGTGTCCGGTGATTCCTTCGATCTTGCGGGCAACCTGACGCCTAACAAGGGCGCGGCCGGCAGCTGGTACACGAACCCCGGCAGTGGCCAAATGCGGATGTACGGGCAAGACGGTTTTCCAGTCGTTGATTTTGATTTCGACCACGACCACGGGCAAGGCATCCCGCATGCCCACAACTGGGAGGACGCGGGCGGCCCCTTTCCCATTCGTGGGCCCGGTGTGCGGTTTTCGCCGCTACCGTGAACGCCGGTAGCCGACCATCCTGCAAGCAATCACACCCTTTCCTACCTTTGCCACTCATGAAAACCAGACATAGCTATCACGACGCCGAGCTGGTCGGCTGCGCATATTCGCGCACGGATTCCACCCTGCTGCTCAGCTTCGAATGCGCGGACGGCGCTGTGCCGAAACTGTTGTTCTCCGGAGTCTCGGCCGTACGCATCAACGATTTCTGCCAGCAGAACGTGGTGTCGCGCCTGCTCATTTCGACGTCGCATGCGTTCGCGTCCGACGAGATTCGCACCTATGTAAATTGGGCAAACAGCCAGCACGACTATCGCGCAGCGATGACGGACGAGAAAGCGCAGACAATCGATGCAGCCATTGCTGCAAAAAAGTCCATCCTGTTCGTACTGGAACCGTCCGTCGGTGCGGAAGTCGTCGCGGTGTGCCACGGGGTTCAGGAGATTGATTGACCTCCCTCGCGTCGCGAGAGGGAGGCGCTGCTTCGAACCGGGGAAATCCCGCTTCTAAAGATCAAGCGCGCCGCCGGCCGGGTCCAAAACCGCTTCGATGCCATCACACATCGACCGATACGAAGGAGTAACCGATGTCTCTGCTGAAAAGCCGCATTACCGCGACCGACAGGAAGCTCGACGAACTGAAGCAGACCCGCAAGGTCGCTGACAAAGCGCGCCGCCAGGCGCACAAGCAGACGAAGGCGGACCGCGAGCGCAAGGTGCAGCTCGTCGGCGAAGCGGTTCTACGGCGCGTGGATCGCGGCGAGTGGGCTGAGGCTGAATTCAGGCAGATGATGGACGATGCGCTATCCCGGCCCGCTGACCGGGCGCTGTTCGATCTGGATTGAACGAGACACGGCGAGGCATGGCGGCAGCGTGTCGCTGTGCGCCCTATGATGTAAGCGACACCGTTACGTCAGAGGCAAACCGTCATGAATCGGGATAGGCTAGCGACGGCTCGGCGCGAGGCCGTAAGACGCATCGCGTATAGCCTTGCCGACAGCGGCAACTATGCAGACTGTCAGGCGGTTGAAAAAGCGCTTCGCGCCCGTTATGGCGTGCTTAATTCCCGCCAGCTGCTTGCCAATCCGATCGTGCGCGCCACAATTGATCAACGCTGCGACGCCGCGCGGCCGAAACATCACGCAGCATGACGAGCAACGAATGCAGACCTAACCGGCAGCCCATGGCCGCATGGAGCGCCTATGTCCTTGCCGCGACCCTTTTATCGTTGATCGCTATTGGCGCGATTCTGCTCGATGGGTGGACATCACTGGGCGAATGTCGATAGAGCGTCATCAGTACAGGAAGGGCTCGCCGGAGCGATCCGTGCGGGCCTTTCTTTTCTGAGTTCGAATTCTGACGGTCACGGGAACGGCCCGTTGATCCTCGTTCAGCATTTGGCGATTACATCAACACAATGTCGTACTGCTCCTGACTCAAATTCGACTCCACCTGCAACGACACCGGCTTGCCGATGAAATCGATCAGCATCGCCAGATGCTGCGACTCTTCCTCGAGAAACAGATCGATCACCTGCTGCGAAGCGACCACGCGAAACTCGCGCGGATTGAACTGCCGCGACTCGCGCAAAATCTCCCGCAACACGTCATAGCACACCGTGCGCGCAGTCTTCACTTGCCCCTTGCCCTGGCAAATCGGGCAAGGCTCGCACAGCACATGCGCGAGCGACTCACGCGTACGCTTGCGCGTCATCTCGACGAGCCCGAGTTGCGAGAAACCATTGACGGTCACCCGCGTGCGATCGCGCGACAACGCCTTCTTCAATTCGCCTAGCACCTGGTCGCGATGCTCGACGTTTTCCATATCGATGAAATCGATGATGATCACGCCGCCAAGATTCCTTAGCCGCAGTTGCCGCGCGATGGTATGCGCGGCTTCGAGGTTGGTCTTGAAGATCGTGTCGTCGAAGTTGCGCGCGCCGACGTAGCCGCCGGTGTTCACATCGATCGTCGTCATCGCCTCGGTCTGGTCGATCACGAGGTAGCCGCCCGACTTCAAATCCACGCGACGCGATAGCGCGCGCTGAATCTCGGCCTCGATGTTGTACAGATCGAACAGCGGCCGCTCGCCGGTGTAGTGGTGCAGCTTCGACGATACCGCCGGTGTGAACTCGGCCGCGAAATCGGCGAGCATCTGATGCGTCTCGCGCGAATCGACCTGGATGCGCGATGTGTCATCGTTGACGAAATCACGCAGCACGCGCTGCGCGAGATTCAGATCCTGGTAGAGCAGGCTGGTGGGCGGCATGCGCTGCCCCTGCGACAGAATCGTCGCCCATGTCTTGCGCAGATACGCGACGTCGGCTGCGAGCTCTTCGCTCGTCGCATCCTCGGCGATCGTGCGCACGATGTAGCCGCCTTTCTCGTCGGCGGGCAGCACGGCGGTCAGACGCGCACGCACGGCCTCGCGCTCGGCTTCGCTTTCGATTTTCTGCGAGATGCCGATGTGCGGCTCCTGCGGCAGATACACGAGCGTGCGCCCGGCGATGCTCACTTGCGTGGACAGCCGCGCGCCCTTGGTGCCGATCGGGTCCTTGACGACCTGCACCATCAGCGTCTGACCTTCGAAGACGATCTTTTCGATCGGCTGATGCGGTGTTTGATGTTGCGCTTCGCCGGAGATGCGCGGATGCCAGATGTCGGCGACATGAAGAAACGCGGCGCGTTCGAGGCCGATGTCGATGAACGCCGATTGCATGCCGGGCAGCACGCGCACGACCTTGCCGAGATAGACATTGCCGACGCGGCCGCGCGACAGCGTTCGTTCGACATGAAGTTCCTGGACGGCGCCCTGTTGAACGAGCGCGACGCGCGTTTCCTGCGGCGTGACATTGATCAGGATTTCTTCATTCATGGTGTTGTTCTAGAAGTCGATGCGCGCTGCACGCAGGAGGGCAGCGGTTTCAAAAAGCGGCAAACCCATAATACCCGAATAGGACCCGTCTATATGCTCGATAAACTCCGCCGCGCGTCCCTGCACGCCATACGCCCCCGCCTTGCCGAGCGGCTCACCGCTCGTCGCGTAGCGACGCAACGCGTCTGCGTGCACTGCAGCAAAACGCACCTTCGAGACCGACAACGCCGCGGGCAGCAGCGCGCCGTTGGCATCGATCACGGCGAGCGCGGTCAGCACTTCGTGCGTGCGGCCCGCGAGACGTGTGAGCATGGCGACCGCATCGCCGGCATCGATGGGCTTGCCGAGAATCGCGTCGTCGATCGTGACGGTGGTGTCGGCGACGAGTATCGGCCGCACCTCGTGACCGCCGTCGAGGAGCCGCGCGCGGGCCGCCTGCGCCTTCGCGATGCACACGCGCTGCACGTAGTCGCGCGCGTGTTCGCCGGGCCGTTCGGCTTCGAGCGCTTCGGCGTCTTCATCGGGGCGCGGCAGCAGCAATTCGAAACGCACGCCGAGCTGTTGCAGCAGCTCCTGGCGGCGCGGACTTTGCGAGGCGAGGTAGACGAACGGATGCAGCGAAGCGGAGGGCGTTGGCATGAACGGGTCTCGATGGAGCGGGAAACGGATGGCGCGGGGTGGTGAGCGCGGGTGGGCGTGGAAGAATGAGCGGGGCGAGGTTGACCCGGTGATCCGATCGATGCGCTGCATCCACTAGCGGCATCGATGCACGGCGCGTCGGGCGCATCATCGCATGAAGCAGCCGCAATACGCTCAAGCGTATGGAGCTGAGCGCCCGCGACGCGTCAGCAGCAACGAATCGTTGCCAGGCGTCGCCGCGCAAGGCTCCAGCGCCTACGCGCGATGATACGGATGATTTTGCGTGATGGTCCACGCCCGATAAAGCTGTTCGGCCAGCAGCACGCGCACCATCGCGTGCGGCAGCGTGAGGCTCGACACGCGCAGCATCATATCGGCGCGTGCCTTCAGCTCGGGATCGAGCCCGTCCGCGCCGCCGATCAGAAAGGCCACGTCGCGGCCGTCTTGCTGCCAGCCCGGCAACGCGCCCGCGAGCTGCATCGTGGTCCAGTCCTTGCCGCGTTCGTCGAGCGCGACGATGCGTGCGTTCTTCGGCAACGCGGCTTCGATCTTCTGCCGTTCGGCGGCCATCACGCTTTCGGCCGAACGGCCCGACGAGCGCTGCTCCGGTTTGATCTCGCGCAGTTCGATGCGCAACTCGGGCGGCATGCGTTTCGCGTATTCGTCGAAGCCGGTCGCGATCCAGTCCGGCATCTTGTGGCCGACGGCGAGGATATGCAGTTTCATCGCGAGGACAGTAGCGCTGTGCCCGACACGGCCCGCTTACTTGCGGCGCGCCGTGGTCTTGCGCGCGGGCTTCGCGGCGGGCACTTCCTCGTCTTCCTCGTCGTCGGGCTCGCTTGCGCGCGCGCCGCCGAACGGATTCGGCGTCGACAGCTTGATGCGCACCGGCTTGTCGCCCCAGATTTCCTCGAGGTTGTAGTACTGGCGCAGCGCCGGCTGCAGGATGTGCACGATCGCGTCGCCGCAATCGACCAGCACCCATTCGCCGATATCCTCGCCCTCGGTGCTGATGATCTCGCCGCCGGCTTCCTTCACGCCTTCGCGCACGCTCGACGCGAGCGCCTTGGTTTGCCGGTTCGACGTGCCGCTCGCGACGATCACGCGATCGAACAGCGAGGTCAGGTGGCTGGTGTTGAACACTTTGATGTCTTGCGCCTTGACGTCTTCGAGAGAGTCGACGATTACGCGTTGCAGTTTGCGAATATCCATGGAGTTACCGGTGGTACAGATGATGTTGAAGAATATAGTCCCACACCGCGGCGGGGACGTGACTCGCGGCCCGATCCTGGCTTGTGCCGCCCGCACCCGCGTGGGCGAGCCGCTGGTTGACCTGCTCGCGCAGATGCGCGCGAATGTCGGTGGCCGATACGTTGAACGCGAGCGTCGTGTCGATCAGCAGATGGCCGCAGGGTGTGGCCTGCAGCACGTCGGCGCGCGCACGGCGCGCGGCGATTTCCTTGGCGACCGCGGGGGCGACCGACGCGAGGTCGAAGCCGGGCCGCGTGGCCGCGCCGATATGCGCGAGCTCGAACAGGCGCCGCCAGTCGCGCCATGTGTCGAGATGCACCAGTTGATCCGCGCCGATCAGCAGCGTGATCGATGCGTCGTCGCCTTCGCGCTCGCGCCAGCATTGCAGCGTCTCGACCGTGTAGGTCGCGCCATCGTGCTCGATTTCGTCGGTCGCGACGCGTACCGTCACGCCGGGGATCGCGAGCGACGCGGCCGCCGCGCGCGTCATCGCGAGCCGATGTTCGGCGGGCGACACGTCGGCTTTCTGCCACGGCTGGCCGGCCGGCAGCAGCACCAGTTCGGTCAGCCGCAGCACGTCGGCGAACCGCCGCGCAAGCGCGAGGTGGCCGTCGTGGATCGGATCGAATGTGCCGCCCAGCAGACCGATCCGGCGAGGCAGGGCGACAGGGTGAGCGTTCGGCTTCAGGTGAGGGTCCTTTGTCGTGACCGTAAGCGAGACAGGTGGCGCGTCATACCCACTCGCGCGGCACGAGGAAATCGCTGTACAAACGCGCTTCCGGCGTGCCCGGCTCGGGGTGCCAGTCGTAGCGCCAGTTCGCCACGGGCGGCATCGACATCAGGATCGATTCGGTGCGTCCGCCGCTCTGCAGCCCAAACAGTGTGCCACGGTCGAAGACCAGATTGAACTCGACGTAGCGGCCGCGCCGGTAAGCCTGGAACGCGCGCTCGGCTTCGCCGTACGGCGTGTCGCGGCGCCGCTCGATGATCGGCAGGTACGCCTTGAGAAAGCCTTCGCCGACGCTTTTGAGCATCGCGAACGATTGCTCGAAGCCCGGCACCGAGAAATCGTCGAAGAAAATCCCGCCGATGCCGCGCGGCTCGTTGCGGTGCTTCAGGAAGAAGTACTCGTCGCACCAGCGCTTGAAGCGCGGGTACAGATCCGCGCCATACGGCGCGAGCGCGTCGCGGCAGACCTGATGGAACTGCCGGGCGTCCTCTTCGTAGCCGTAGTAGGGCGTCAGGTCCATGCCGCCGCCGAACCAGAACACCGGTTCTTCGCCTTCCCTCGTCGCGACGAGCAGGCGCACGTTCATGTGCACGGTCGGGCAGTGCGGATTGTGCGGATGCAGCACGAGCGACACGCCCATCGCCTCGAAGCCGCGCCCGGCCAGTTGCGGCCGCGCGGCGCTTGCCGAGCCCGGCAGCGCGTCGCCCGCGACGTCCGAGAAGCCGATGCCCGCGCGCTCGAAGAACTGGCCGCCTTCGAGAATCCGCGTGACGCCGCCGCCGCGCAGCTTCTCGCCGGGCGCGCGCTGCCACGCGTCGGTAGCGAACGCGGAGCCGTCGAAGGCGCCGAGCGTGTCCGCGATATGCGATTGCAGGCCTTGCAGCCAGCTGCGCACGGCTTGTGCGTCGTAGCTCGAATTGCTCATGAATGCAGGTGCTGGGGCGGCACGCTCGTCGTGCCGCGGGTTCTTCGAAAGAAAGCGATGGCCGCGTTCGCGCCGGGTCTCTGCGAACCTGGACCGCTGGTTCGGATTGCCTGGTTGCCGGAGGCGAACATCAGAGGCGGCTTGCCGCTTCAGTCGATTCGCGGGCTCCGGGCCCGTCTGCCGCGACGAGCGGGACAGATTCAGTGTAGCGCGCGTCGTGTAACGTGCCCGCACGGCGGCGCCTGTGGCACCGGCAGTGCGCCGCCCGCACGGCGTCCAGCGCTAGCGAAGCTTACTTGCCGTCGTGCTTGCGGTTGAGCGCGCGATAGCCGATGTCGCGGCGGTACTGCATGCCGTCGAACGCGATCTGGTTGATCGTGTGGTACGCGGCCGCCTGCGCGGTGCGCACCGAATCCGCGAGACCGACGACGCACAGCACGCGCCCGCCCGAGGTGGTCAGCTTGCCGTCCGTCAGCGTGGTGCCGGCGTGGAACGTGACTGAATCCGCGGTTTCGGCGGGAATGCCGTTGATGCGGTCGCCCTTCCTCGGCGTGTCCGGGTAGTTGTGCGCGGCGAGCACGACACCGAGCGCGGTGCGGCGGTCCCATTCGAGCTCGACGGTGTCGAGCGTGCCGGCGATCGCGTGTTCCACCACTTTCGAATAGTCGCCTTTCAGACGCGCCATGATCGGCTGCGTTTCGGGGTCGCCCATCCGGCAGTTGAATTCGAGCGTCTTCGGGTTGCCTTGCGCGTCGATCATCAGGCCCGCGTACAGGAAGCCGGTGTAGCGGATACCTTCCTTCTCCATGCCGCGCACGGTCGGCAGGATGATTTCGCGCATCACGCGCGCATGCAGCTGCGGCGTGACGATCGGCGCGGGCGAGTAGGCGCCCATGCCGCCCGTGTTCGGGCCCTGGTCGCCGTCGAGCAGACGCTTGTGATCCTGGCTCGACGCGAGCGCGAGCACGTGCTTGCCGTCCACCATCACGATGAAGCTCGCTTCCTCGCCGGCGAGGAACTCCTCGATTACGACGCGCGCGCCGGCGTCGCCGAGCTTGTTGTCCGACAGCATCATGTCGACCGCGGCGTGCGCTTCTTGCAGCGTTTGCGCGACCACCACGCCTTTGCCGGCGGCGAGGCCGTCGGCCTTGATCACGATCGGCGCGCCCTTGGCGTCCAGATACGCGTGCGCGGCGGCGACGTCGGCGAAGGTTTCGTACTCGGCCGTCGGGATGCCGTGGCGCTTCATGAACGCTTTGGCGAAATCTTTCGAGCTTTCGAGCTGGGCGGCCTCTTTGGTCGGCCCGAAGATCTTCAGACCGCGCGAGCGGAACAGGTTGACGATGCCTGCCGCGAGCGGCGCTTCCGGCCCGACCAGCGTGAACGCGATCTGTTCTTTTTCGACGAAATCAGCGAGCGCGGCCGGCTCGGTGATGTCGAGGTTGAGCAGACGCTCATCCTGAGCGGTGCCGCCGTTGCCCGGCGCGACGTAGACGAGCTGGACCCGCGGCGATTGCGCGAGCTTCCATGCCAGCGCATGTTCGCGACCGCCGGAACCGACGACGAGTAACTTCATGTGAATCCCCGAGACTTGAAAACCATAAACGGCCGAGCGGTGTGCTCAGCCGTGCAATAAACCATCAACAGCAAGGGCAAACGATGCCAGAGCCCGGCGCGCCATCACTCGCCGGCGATCGACGCGTTTGTATAGACTTCCTGCACGTCGTCCAGATTTTCCAGCGCGTCGAGCAGCTTCTGCATTTTCACGGCATCGTCGCCGGTGAATTCGACTTCGGTCTGCGGCTTCATCGTGACTTCGGCCAGTTCGGCCTTGAAGCCCGCCGTTTCGAGTGCAGCCTTTACTTTCGAAAAATCGTTCGGCGGGCACAGCACCTCGATACTGCCGTCCTCGTTCGTCACGACGTCGTCGGCACCCGCTTCGAGCGCGGCTTCCATCAGCGCGTCTTCGGCGGTGCCGGGAGCGAACAGGAACTGGCCGACGTGATCGAACATGAACGACACCGAGCCGTCGGTGCCCATGTTGCCGCCGTTCTTCGAGAACGCGTGACGCACTTCCGCGACCGTGCGGGTGCGGTTGTCGGTCATGGTGTCGACGATCACCGCCGCGCCGCCGATGCCATAGCCTTCGTAGCGGATTTCCTCGTAGTTCGCGCCGTCCGCGCCGCCGACACCGCGCTGGATCGCGCGGTTGATGTTGTCTTTCGGCATGTTGGCGTCGTACGCCTTGTCGACCGCGAGCCGCAGACGCGGGTTCGAGTCGATTTCGCCGCCGCCCAGACGGGCCGCAACCTGGATTTCCTTGATGAGCCGCGTCCACACCTTGCCGCGCTTGGCATCGGCCGCTGCTTTCTTATGCTTGATGTTGGCCCATTTCGAATGACCCGCCATACTTTTCTCCGTCGCGCGCGCCAGCGGGGCGCACGCATAGTGCAATTGTCGTTGCGATGTCGGGCGCCTCGCGTGTTGCGCCTCGATGTCAATCCGTCAGGTGAAAGGCTGCCGGCCGCTCGTGCTTGTCGCTCGTGTTGGCCCGTCGAGGCGGCCACCTGTGCCGCCGATCTCAGCCTGGCCGTTCCCGCGCGTCGTTCCGCGCTTGCCCGCCGGTAGGTGTTCGTGCCGGTTCGTGCATGATCGGCCGGCCAGGCGGAGCCGCAGGGCGGCAACGCGGCGGAGCGGCGCAGCTTGCGCGGCCAGGCGCCGCATGACCTGATGCGAAAGCGCGGGGCGCCAGTCGAAATTGCAGGCGGTGGTGCGAGTGATCGTGCGGGTCGAGGCGCTCCGTCGAGCGGATTCGAATTTTATCATGCCGCGAGGGTGCGGCAGAGGGGGCCGCGCCGCGAAACCGGCCGCAAATGCCATGAAATCGACGCGAAAATGAATGGAGGCGGCGCGGATGTGTCGCCGGGAGGGCCGGATGCGGGCGAAAGCGGGGCCGGTTCCGGGGCGGCGGCATCGCCAGGCCACCCCGCTGGCCCCCGGCGCGTCAGTTCTTCGTACCGAACAACCGGTCGCCCGCGTCGCCCAGGCCCGGCACGATGTACGCATGCTCGTTCAGATGCGAATCGAGCGACGCGATGAACAGCTTGACGTCCGGGTGCGCGTCCTGGAACACCTGCACGCCCTCGGGCGCGGCGACGAGCGCGAGGAACATGATGTTCTCGGCCGCCACGTTGCGGCGCTTGAGCACATCGACCGCGTGCACGGCCGAGTAGCCGGTCGCGACCATCGGATCGCAGAGGATGAACACGCGGTCTTCGAGGTCCGGCAGCCGCACCAGGTATTCGACCGGCCGATGATCCTCCGCGCGATACACGCCGATATGGCCGACGCGCGCCGACGGCACCAGCTCGAGCAGGCCGTCCGACATGCCGACGCCCGCGCGCAGCACCGGCACGATCGCGAGCTTCTTGCCGGCGATCACCGGCGCGTCGATCTCGACGAGCGGCGTGGTGATGCGGCGCGTGGTCATTGGCAGGTTGCGGGTGATTTCGTAGCCCATCAGCAGCGTGATTTCGCGCAGCAGTTCGCGGAACGTGCGCGTCGACGTGTCCCGGTCGCGCATGTGCGACAGCTTGTGCTGGATCAGCGGGTGATCGAGGATGAAGAGATTGGGGAAACGGCTGTCCTGGGTCATGGCGGGCTCGCGCGCGGCGGCAAGGTGGATCGGTTCGGCGCGCTCATCCGTTGGCTCAGTCCGCGCTCGAAGGTCGGACGAACGGTGGAAAAGCGCGCCACCGCGCGAGTTTACCGAAAGAGTACCGCCCGGCGATACCTGAGATTGTAGCGACGCGGCACAGTCCGGCACCGATTCTTCTAGAATCTGGGGAAACTTCGCCACGAGGGCATACACATGGACATGGGAATCGCAGGACGCCGCGCGCTGGTTTGCGCGGCGAGCAAAGGTCTGGGACGCGGCTGCGCGGAAGCGCTCGCCGCCGAAGGCGTCGACCTGACGATCGTCGCGCGCACCGCCGAAACGCTCGAAGCGACCGCCGAGGCGATCCGCAAGCAGAGCGGCGTCGAGGTGAAGACCGTCGCATGCGACATCACCACGCCTGAAGGGCGCGCGGCCGCGCTCGCGGCCTGCCCGCAGCCGGACATTCTCGTCAACAACGCGGGCGGACCGCCGCCGGGCGATTTCCGCAACTTCACGCACGAGGACTGGATCCGCGCGCTCGAAGCCAACATGCTGACGCCGATAGAGCTGATCCGTCAGACCATCGACACGATGAGCGCGCGCGGCTTCGGGCGCATCGTCAACATCACGAGCTCGGCGGTGAAGGCGCCGATCGACGTGCTCGGCCTGTCGAACGGCGCGCGCTCCGGCCTGACCGGTTTCGTCGCGGGGCTCGCGCGCAAGGTCGCGCCGACCGGCGTGACGATCAACAACCTGCTGCCGGGCCTGTTCGATACCGACCGTATCGCGGTCACATTCGAGGCGCAGGCGAAGACGCACAACATTTCGATCGACGAAGCGCGCAAGCAGCGCATGAAGACGATCCCCGCCGGCCGCTTCGGTAATCGCGAAGAATTCGGCCGCGCCTGCGCGTTCCTGTGCAGCACGCACGCGGGTTACATCACCGGGCAGAACTGGTTGATCGACGGCGGCGCCTATCCCGGTACGTACTGAGCAGGCACGTACCGAGCCGCCGCGCGCGAACGACACCCGTCACATCACAACAACGATAGTCACAAGGGTTTGAGGAGTCTTACGTCATGAGCACCCGCATAGCGCTGATCGCGCACGATCACAAGAAGGACGACATCGTCAAACTGGCCGGCGAATACGTCGACACGCTCGCGCGCTGCGAGATCGTCGCAACTGGCACGACCGGCGGACGCATCAGCGACGCGCACGGCCTGACGGTCGAGCGCATGCTGTCGGGCCCGCACGGCGGCGACCTGCAGATCGGCGCGCAGCTCGCCGAAGGGCGCGTCGACATGGTGATTTTCCTGCGCGACCCGATGACGCCGCAGCCGCACGAGCCGGACATCAACGCGCTAGTGCGCGCGTGCGACGTGCACAACATTCCGTGCGCGACGAACATTTCGACCGCCCGCATGGTGCTCGACGTGCTGACGCTGCGCCTGTCCGGCGAGGCGTGAGCGCGCGCGTCGCCGCACCCACATCCATACAGATGAAGGAGACGTGATGGTCAAGGCAATCCGTTTCGACAAAACCGGCGGCCCCGAAGTCATGAAATGGGTCGACGTCGAGGTGGGCGAGCCCGGCGCGGGCGAGATCCGCATTCGCCAGACGGCGGTCGGCCTCAATTACATCGACGTGTATTTCCGCACCGGTCTGTATCCGCTGCCGCTGCCGGGAGGGCTCGGCATGGAAGCGGCCGGCGAGGTCAGCGCGGTGGGCTCGGGCGTGACCGGTCTGAAGGTCGGCGATCGCGTCGCGTACGTCGCGCGGCCGCCCGGCGCGTATGCGCAGGAGCGCGTGCTGCAGGCCGCGCTGGTCGTCAAGCTGCCCGATGCGATCAGCGACGAGCAGGCCGCGTCGGTGATGCTGCAAGGCTTGACTGCGCAATATCTGCTGCGCCGCACGTATCGCGTGAAGGCCGGTGACACGATCCTCATTCAGGCCGCAGCGGGCGGCGTCGGCCTGCTCGTGTGCCAGTGGGCGAAGGCGCTCGGCGCGACGGTGATCGGCACGGTCGGTTCCGACGAGAAAGCCGAGATCGCGAAAGCGCACGGCTGCGATCACGCGATCGTCTATACGCGCGAGAACTTCACGAAGCGCGTACGCGAGATCACCAACGGCGCGGGCGTGCCGGTCGTCTACGATTCGATCGGCAAGGACACCTTCGAAAAGTCGCTCGACTGTCTCGCGCCGCTCGGCCTGTTCGTGAGCTTCGGCAACGCGTCGGGTCCGCTGCCGCCGATCGATTCGTCGGAATTCGCGGGGCGCGGCTCGCTGTTCTTTACACGACCGACGCTCTTCACCTATATGGCGAAACGCAGCGACTACGAGGCGATGTCGGCCGAGCTGTTCGACGTGCTGAGCTCGGGCAAGGTCAAGACGAGCATCAATCAGCGCTATGCGCTGCCGGACGTCGGGCAGGCACATGCGGACCTCGAAGGGCGCCGCACGACGGGGTCGACGATCATGCTGCCATAAAAAGTGGCAGCATGGCCTCGGGCTGCGCTGCACGTCATCCATCAGGGCCGTTTCATCGCGAGATGAAACGGCCTTGTCCGTTTACGCGATTTTTACGCGCACCCCACGATCTTTGACCAGCCCTTTAGGCCGATCGGCATACCGTTCTATCCATCCAAAGTCCGTGAATGGAGAACGAGAATGGATGTGCTGTATGTCGGGGGCCTGGCGCTGTTTGCCTTGCTGACCTTTGGGCTGATTGGCGGCTGCGAGAAGCTGATGCAGTTGCGCCGCGGACAAGGAGCGCGCTGATGACCTGGATGCTGTGGCTGGCCGGCGCGTCCACCGCGCTGCTGTTCGTATATCTCGTGTATGCGCTGCTGCGCGCGGAGGACATTGAATGAACACGAACGATGTCCTGCAGGCGAGTCTTTTTATTGTCGTGCTACTGGCCGCCGCGGTGCCGATGGCGAGCTATCTCGGCGCCGTGATGGACGGCAGTTCGCGCGTGGTGCGCTTCGGCGCGCCGCTCGAACGGCTGCTTTACCGTATCGCGGGCGTCGATCCAGCGGCGGAAATGGGCTGGAGGCACTACGCGGTCGCCACGCTCGCGTTCAACGTGCTCGGCGCGGCGTTCCTGTACGTGCTGCTGCGCGTGCAAGGGTGGCTGCCCGGCAATCCGCAGCAGTTCGGCGCGATGTCGGTCGACAGCGCCTTCAACACCGCGGTCAGCTTCGTGACCAACACCAACTGGCAGGACTACACGCCCGAGCAGACCGTCGGCTATCTGACGCAGATGCTCGGCCTGACCGTGCAGAACTTCCTGTCGGCGGCGACCGGCATCGTCGTCGTGTTCGCGTTGATGCGCGGCTTCGCGCGTCATACGGCGAAGACGATCGGCAACTTCTGGGTCGACATCACGCGCGTGACGATGTACGTCCTGCTGCCGATGGCGGCGATCATCGCCGCACTGCTGATGAGTCAGGGCGTGATTCAGAACTTCAAGGCATATCAGGAGGTGCCGACGCTGCAGACCACCACCTACGCCGCGCCGAAGCTCGACGCGCAAGGCAATCCGGTGAAGGACGCGAAGGGCGATCCGGTGACGCTCGACACGCCCGTGAAGACGCAGACCATCGCGATGGGCCCGGTCGCGTCGCAGGAAGCGATCAAGATGCTCGGCACCAACGGCGGCGGCTTCTTCAACGGCAACTCCGCGCATCCGTACGAAAACCCGACGCCGTTCTCGAACTTCGTACAGATCATCTCGATCCTGATCATCCCGGCGGCGCTCGCGCTCGTGTTCGGCCGCGTGATCGGCGACCGGCGGCAGGGCGTCGCGGTGCTCGCGGCGATGACGATCGCGTTCGGCGTTTGCGTGTTCGGCGAGATCAGCGCCGAGCAGAGCGGCAATCCCGCGTTCACGGCGCTCAACATCGACCAGTCGGCGAACGCGCTGCAGGCGGGCGGCAATGCGGAGGGCAAGGAAACGCGCTTCGGCATCGCGCAGTCGGGCATCTTCACGGTCGCGACGACGGCGGCTTCGTGCGGCGCGGTCGACAACATGCACGATTCGTTGACGCCGCTCGGCGGCCTGTATCCGATGCTGCTGATCCAGCTCGGCGAAGTGATCTTCGGCGGTGTCGGTTCCGGCATGTACGGGATGCTCGTGTTCGCGCTGCTCGCGGTGTTCGTCGCGGGACTGATGATCGGGCGTACTCCTGAATATGTCGGCAAGAAGATCGAGGCCTACGAGATGAAGATGGTGTCGATCGTCGTGCTGCTCACGCCGCTGCTCGTGCTGGTGGGTACCTCGATCGCGGTGCTCAGCGAGGCGGGCAAGGCCGGCATCGCAAACCCTGGCGCACACGGCTTCTCCGAGATCCTCTATGCGTTCAGCTCGGCGGCGAACAACAACGGTAGCGCGTTCGCGGGTCTCACGGTGAATACGCCGTTCTACAACTGGCTCACCGCGATCGCGATGTGGTTCGGCCGCTTCGGCACGATCGTGCCGGTGCTCGCGATCGCCGGTTCGCTCGCCGCGAAGAAGCGCATCGCCGTCACCGGCGGCACGCTGCCGACGCACGGACCGCTGTTCGTCGTGCTGCTGCTCGGCACGGTGCTGCTGGTCGGCGCGCTGACCTATGTCCCGGCGCTCGCGCTCGGTCCCGGAGTCGAGCAACTGATGATGATCGGCGCGCACTGACCCACGGCAGTGACCCACGGCCGCGAGCCAACGACCGAACAGGCGCTTGCACGCCGCAAGCCTGCAAGCGCCCACGGACATTCGAGGATTCAATGACTGAACATAACGCTACCCGGTCCATGTTCGACCCGGCGCTGCTGCGCCCGGCGATCGTGGACTCCTTTAAAAAGCTCACGCCGCGCACGCAGTTTCGCAACCCGGTGATGTTCTGCGTGTACGTCGGCAGCATCCTGACGACCATTCTGTGGATCGCCGCGCTCGGCGGTCAGGCCGAGGCGCCCGCGGGCTTCATCCTCGCGGTCACGCTGTGGCTGTGGTTCACGGTGCTGTTCGCGAACTTCGCGGAGGCGCTCGCCGAAGGCCGCTCGAAAGCGCAGGCCGCGTCGCTGCGCAGCGCGAAGAAAGACGTGATGGCGAAGAAGCTCAACGAGCCGCATCCGAAGTCGCCGATCCGCATCACGACCGCGACCGATCTGCGCCGTGGCGACGTCGTGCTGGTCGAGACCGGCGACGTGATCCCGGCCGACGGCGAAGTGATCGAGGGCGTCGCTTCGGTCGACGAATCGGCGATCACCGGTGAATCGGCGCCGGTGATCCGCGAGTCGGGCGGCGACTTTTCGTCGGTGACGGGCGGCACGCGGGTGCTGTCGGACTGGATCGTCGTGCGCGTCACGGCCAATCCGGGCGAGGCGTTCCTCGACCGCATGATCGCGATGGTCGAAGGCGCGAAGCGTCAGAAGACGCCGAACGAAATCGCGCTCACCATCCTGCTCGTCGCGCTGACCATCGTGATGCTGCTCGCCACCGCGACGCTGCTGCCGTTCTCGATGTTCTCCGTCGAAGCCGCGAAAGCGGGCCACGTGGTGACGATCACCGCGCTCGCCGCGCTGCTCGTGTGTCTGATCCCGACGACGATCGGCGGCCTGTTGTCGGCGATCGGCGTGGCCGGGATGAGCCGCATGATGCAGGCGAACGTGATCGCGACCTCGGGCCGTGCCGTCGAAGCGGCCGGCGACGTCGACGTGCTGCTGCTCGACAAGACCGGCACGATCACGCTCGGCAACCGCCAGGCGTCGCAGTTTCTGCCCGCGCCGGGTCTGACCGAAGAGGCGCTTGCCGATGCCGCGCAGCTGTCGTCGCTCGCCGACGAAACGCCGGAAGGCCGCAGCATCGTCGTGCTCGCGAAGCAGCGCTTCAATATCCGTCAGCGCGATATGGCCTCGCTGCATGCGGTGTTTCTCGCGTTCACCGCGCAGACCCGCATGAGCGGCGTCGATCTCTCCCCCCAGGGGACTTCCTCCGGGGCGCCGAACCGTGAAATCCGTAAGGGCGCGGCCGATGCGGTCAAGCACTATGTCGAAGCGAACGGCGGCCGTTTCCCGAATGAAGTCAGCAACGCGGTCGCCGATGTCGCGCGACGCGGCAGCACACCGCTGGTGGTCGCCGAGAAAGGCGAGCAGGGCGCGCGCGTGCTCGGCGTGATCGAGTTGAAGGACGTCGTGAAGGGCGGCATCAAGGAGCGCTTCGCCGAGCTGCGCAAGATGGGCATCAAGACCGTGATGGTGACGGGCGACAACCGCCTGACCGCCGCCGCGATTGCGGCCGAAGCGGGCGTCGACGACTTCCTTGCCGAGGCGACACCCGAAACGAAGCTCGCGACGATTCGCGCGCATCAGGCCGAAGGGCGTCTGGTCGCGATGACCGGCGACGGCACCAACGACGCGCCCGCGCTCGCGCAGGCCGACGTCGCGGTCGCGATGAACACCGGCACGCAGGCGGCAAAAGAGGCCGGCAATATGGTCGACCTCGATTCGAATCCGACCAAGCTGATCGAGATCGTCGAGATCGGCAAGCAGATGTTGATGACGCGCGGGTCGTTGACCACATTCTCGATCGCCAACGACCTCGCCAAGTACTTCGCGATCATCCCGGCCGCGTTCGCGTCGACGTATCCGGCGTTGAACGCGCTGAACGTGATGCATCTGGCGACGCCGACCTCGGCAATCATGTCGGCGGTGATCTTCAACGCGCTGATCATCGTGCTGCTGATTCCGCTGGCGCTGAAGGGCGTGCGCTATCGCGCTCTCGGTGCTGCGATCCTGCTGCGCCGCAATCTGCTGATCTATGGCCTTGGCGGGATCATCGTGCCGTTCATCGGCATCAAGCTGATCGATATGGTGCTCGCCGCGTTCGGCTGGGTTTGAGCGCAGTGACCATGTGATGAAAAGGGAAAGAGACCCATCATGAAGAATCTGTTCCGTCCGCTGATAGTGATCTTCGCGGTGCTGACCGCGATCACAGGACTCGCCTATCCCGCCGTGATGACCGCGTTCGGCCAGGCGGCGTTCCACCAACAGGCCAACGGCAGCCTCATCGAGCAGAACGGCAAGGTGGTCGGCTCACAGCTGATCGGCCAGCAGTTCGACGCGCCCCAGTACTTCTGGGGCCGGCTGTCGGCGACGAGCCCGATGCCGTACAACCCGCAGAGCTCGGGCGGCTCGAACCTCGGGCCGAACAACCCCGCGCTGCTCGACGAGATCAAGGGCCGTCTCGCGGCGCTGAAGGCGGCGGGCACCGACATGTCGAAGCCGGTGCCGGTCGATCTGGTCACATCGTCGGGCAGCGGGCTCGATCCGGAGATCAGTCCGGCCGCGGCCGCGTATCAGCTCGAGCGGGTCGCGCAGGCCCGTCACCTCGCGCCGAACGACGTGCAGGCGCTCGTCGAGCGCTACACGAAGGGGCGCCAGTTCGGCGTGCTCGGCGAGCCGCGCGTGAATGTGCTGAAGCTCAATCTCGCGCTCGATGAAATGAAGCGCGGCTGACACTGAACGCATCGACGACGCACCAGCCGCAATTGCGGTTCATCGATGAAACAGCGGCGTTTCGCGTGGCGCCGCGCCGCCATTTGCGGGCCGGCGCGGGCCGTGCCACCATGCAGACACCGCCGCTCGTACGACTATCAAAACCACTGCGCATGAACCGCCCCGATCCTGACCAACTGCTCGACAAGCTGCAGCGCGACGAAGAAAAACGCCAGCGCGGCCGGCTGAAGGTTTTCTTCGGCGCGTCGGCCGGCGTCGGCAAGACCTATGCGATGCTGCAGGCCGCGAGCCGCCGCCAGCAAGAAGGGGTCGACGTGCTGGTCGGCATCGCCGAAACG
Source organism: Paraburkholderia sp. MM5477-R1 (assembly GCF_050436385.1). Taxonomy (NCBI): domain Bacteria; kingdom Pseudomonadati; phylum Pseudomonadota; class Betaproteobacteria; order Burkholderiales; family Burkholderiaceae; genus Paraburkholderia; species Paraburkholderia sp. MM5477-R1. The sequence goes on along the minus strand of NZ_JBNDMC010000003.1, from coordinate 77,503 downwards.
CATGGACGCAGCGATACCGCCGCGTTGCTCGCGGGGCTCGACGTGCTGCCGCTGGCGCAGATCGAGTATCGCGGCCGCAAGCTCGGCGAGTTCGATCTCGACGCCGCGCTCGCGCGCAAGCCGCAACTGATCCTCGTCGACGAACTCGCGCATTCGAACCTGCAGGGCGCGCGTCATCTGAAGCGCTGGCAGGACGTCTACGAACTGCTCGACGCGGGCATCGACGTTTATACGACCGTCAACGTGCAGCACCTGGAGAGCCTGAACGACGTGGTCGGCCAGATCACCGGCATCCGGGTGTGGGAGACCGTGCCCGATCGCGTGTTCGATCATGCCGACGAAGTCACGCTCGTCGATCTGCCGGCCGAGGAACTGCTCGACCGCATGCGCGACGGCAAGGTCTACATGGCGCAGCAGGCCGAGCGCGCGGTGCGCAACTTCTTTCGCAAGGGCAACCTGATCGCGCTGCGCGAACTCGCGCTGCGCCGCACCGCCGATCGGGTCGACGCGCAGATGCGCGAGTACCGCGCCGATCGGTCGATCCAGCGTATCTGGCAGGCGCGCGAGCGGCTGCTGGTGTGCGTCGGTCCTGGTCCCGAAGCGCCGGCGCTGGTGCGCTCGGCGGCGCGCCTCGCCGCGAGCCTGAGGGCCGACTGGCTCGCGGTCTATGTCGAAACGCCCGCGTTGCAGCGCCTACCCGACGCGCGCCGCGAACGCACGCTGAACGCGCTGAAGCTCGCCGCCGAACTCGGCGCCGAAACCGCGACGCTCGCCGCCACCGATGCCCTCGACGCGTTGATCGGTTACGCGCAGGCGCGCAACGTATCGAAGCTGGTGGCGGGCGCATCGTCGCGCACGGGCGCGAGCCGCTGGCTGCGCCGGCCGCTGGGCGAGCGCATCGCCGAGAAGAGCGGCGATCTCGATCTCACGCTGATTCGCGTATCGTCGGAGCGCGACGGCGGCGAGCAGCGGCGGCTGTTGAACACGACCGCGAACGCTTGGCGCGAGGCGTTGAGCGCGGCCCGCGAGCGTCGCTCGCCGCCGCGCGCGTACGCGTTCGCGCTCGCGATCGGCGCGGCGATCACGTTGCTGTCGAGCCAGTTGATCGACCGCATCGATCTGACCAACCTCGTGATGCTGTATTTGCTCGGCGTGATCTTCACCGCGGTGAAGCTCGGGCGCGGGCCGGGTGTCGTGCTGTCGTTCGCGAGCGTCGCCGCGTTCGATTTCTTCTTCGTGCCGCCGCGCATGTCGCTGTCGGTCTCCGACACGCAATACCTGCTGACGTTCTTCGGCATGCTGCTGACCTCGCTCGTGATCAGCCATCTGACTTCGAGCCTGCGCCACGAGGCGAGCGTCGCGCGACGCCGCGAGCAGCGCACCGGCGCGATGTATGAGATGGCGCGCGAGCTCGCCGCGGCGCTCGCGACCGAGCAGATCGTCGGCATCGGCACCCGGCACGTGAGCGAGGTGTTCGGCGCGCGTGTGGCGATCCTGCTGCCCGACAGCGCCGACCAGATCAAACAGAAGATCGAGGACCCCGACGCGGCGATCACGCTCGAAGGCGACGCGCTCGATCTCGATGTCGGCCAATGGGTCTACGATCAGCAGAAGCCGGCCGGCCACGGCACCGATACGCTGCCGGCCGCCGCGGCGCTGTATCTGCCGCTGAAGGCGCCGATGCGCACGCGCGGCGTGCTCGCGGTGGTCGTGCGTGACGAGCGCGAGCTGACCGTGCCCGAACAGCGCCGCATGCTCGATGCGTTCGCCGCGCAGATCGCGCTCGCGCTCGAACGGGTGCACTACGTCGATATCGCGCGCGATGCGCTCGTCAACATGGAGTCGGAGCGGCTGCGCAATTCGCTGCTGTCGGCGATTTCGCACGATCTGCGCACGCCGCTGACGACGATCGTCGGGTTTTCGTCGATGCTCGCGCAGGGGCGGCAGGCGGGACAGGGGCGGACAGCAGGCGAGGTGAATGCTTCTTTGCGGACCGACGCGCAATCCGCCGCGCGGCGTGACGACGAACTCGTCGACGCAATCCACGAAGAAGCGCTGCGCATGACCGGCATCGTCACGAATCTGCTCGACATGGCGCGCTTGCAGGCCGGCAGCCTGCAACTGAACCAGCAATGGACGCTGCTCGAGGAGACCGTCGGCGCCGCGCTGCGCGCGTGCAAGCGTGTGCTCGCGGATCATCCGGTGCGGGTTACGCTGCCCGCCGATCTGCCGCTGCTGCATCTCGACGCGGTGTTGATGGAGCGCCTGTTCTCGAACCTGTTCGAGAACGCGGCCAAATACACGGCGTCCGGCACGCCGCTCGCGATCGGCGCGCAGCAGATCGACGCGGACGGCACGCCGTTCGTGCGCATCACGATCGACGACAACGGCCCCGGCCTGCCCGCCGGCATGGAAGCGCGCGTGTTCGAGAAGTTCACGCGCGGCGAGAAGGAGTCGGCGAAACCAGGCATCGGCCTTGGGCTCGCGATCTGCCGCGCGATCGTCGAGGCACACGGCGGTACAATCGGCGCGCTCAACCGGCTGGCCGCGGATGGCCACGTCGAGGGCGCGCGCTTCTGGTTCACGCTGCCGGTCAAGACGCCGCCCGACGCACCCGAGACGTTTGATACGCTCGAAGACGAAGGCGCAGCCACCGACACCGACACCGCCGCCGACCTCAACCCGCTCACCCGCCCCGCCCATGAGTGACCTGAGCATCACCGTCGTTCTGATCGAAGACGAGAAGCAGATTCGCCGCTTCGTGCGCACGGCGCTCGAAGGCGAGGGCATCGCCGTGTACGACGCCGAGACCGGCAAGCAGGGGCTCGTCGAAGCGGCGACGCGCAAGCCCGATCTCGTGATCGTCGATCTGGGCCTGCCCGACACCGACGGCCTCGACGTGATCCGCGAGCTGCGCGGCTGGAGCGAGCTGCCGGTGATCGTGCTGTCGGCGCGTACCCAGGAAAGCGAAAAGGTCGCCGCGCTCGACGCCGGCGCCGACGATTACCTGACCAAGCCGTTCGGCGTGTCGGAGTTGCTTGCGCGGATCCGCGCGCATCTGCGGCGGCGCAATCACGGCGGCGCGAACGAATCGCCGCAGGTGCGCTTCGGTGCGGTCACCGTCGACCTCGCGCTGCGCCAGGTTACGCGCGACGGCGCCGCGGTCCATCTGACGCCGATCGAATACCGGCTGCTCGCGACGCTCGTGCGCCATGCGGGCCGCGTGCTCACGCACCGGCAGTTGCTGCGCGACGTGTGGGGGCCGTCGCACGTCGAGAGTCACCACTATCTGCGCATCTACATGGCGCATCTGCGCGGCAAGCTCGAGCGCGATCCGGCGCAGCCGGAGCATATCGTCACGGAGACGGGCGTCGGGTACCGGCTGGTGGGTGCGGTGTGAGTTCGTCCGCGATGCCGCTTCGTTATAATCTCCCGACGTAAGGACGACCTTGCGCCTGCATCAATCATCGGGGACGGCCCCATTTTTCATGGAGCTGTGTCGATGTCCTGGTTTCTTCTCCTGATTGCCGGTCTGCTCGAAGTCGCGTGGGCGGCCGGTCTCAAAACTTCCGAAGGTTTCACCCGCTTGTGGCCGTCCGTCTTCACGGTCGTGACCGCGCTCGGCAGCTTCGTGCTGCTCGCGCTCGCGATGCGCCAGTTGCCGCTCGGCACAGCCTATGCTGTCTGGACAGGGATCGGCGCGGTCGGCGCGTTCATCTTCGGCGTCGTGATGATGGGCGAGGCGTTGACGGTCGCGCGCGCCGCCAGTGCGTCGCTGATCGTGATCGGCCTCGTCGGCCTGAAGCTGTCGTCGGGGCACTGACCGGGCGGCCACCTGCGCTCGGGGCGCGGCCGCCATTGCCTGCAAGCCACAGCGAAGGCTTCGCCGCTCTGCGTTCTGCGAATTATCGTAGCTATAATGAGACAGAAACGACCTTGAAATTGCCCGCGGCCTGGCTGGCGCGGCCAGCTTGGCGAGCCTGATGGTTCGGCGCGGAACGCCCGCTCGTTCCCGCCGCGGCGCCTGGCACGCACTGAGCGCGTGGAGGCGGCCATGCTTGAATCACTTTCACTTGCAGCGGGCCTTTCATGGGGCAGCGGTCTGCGCCTCTATCTGACGGTCCTCCTGGCCGGCGTGTTCGAACGTCTTGGCCTGATTCACTTGCCGAACACATTGTCCGCGCTGTCATCGCCATGGGTGATCGGTGCGGCGGCCGTGCTGACGCTGGCCGAATTCTTCGCCGACAAGATCCCCGCGTTCGATTCGCTGTGGGATGCGATCCACACCTTCATCCGCATTCCGGCCGGCGCCGTGCTGGCCGCCGGCGCGCTCGGCCACGCCGATCCGACACTGCTGAGCGTTGCCGCGCTCGCGGGCGGCACGCTCGCCGGCACCGCGCATCTCGCGAAGGCGGGCACGCGCGCGCTGATCAACCTGTCGCCGGAGCCGGTGTCGAACCTCGTCACGTCGACCGCCGAGGACGGCCTCGTGGTCGGCGGCGTACTGCTTGCGCTGTTCGTGCCGCTCGTGTTTCTGGTCTTGATGGTAGGCTTCCTTCTGCTCGCGGCGTGGGCATTGCCGCGATTGTGGCGTGGCGTGCAGGGCGGTTTTCGCGGCATGGCCACGCACATGGTGTCGCGATTTGCGAGGAGCAGGCACGATTGAGCGAAGCACTACCAGGATCCAAGGCGGGTTCAAGAACGCGCGCCGACACGAGACCGGCGCGGCCGCTCGGCGGCATCGATCTGTTGCGCCAGGCCATGCGGATGACGGCGCGCGACTGGCGCGCGGGCGAACTGACGATGTTGCTGCTCGCGCTCGTGCTGGCGGTCGCGGCGTTGTCGAGCGTCGGGTTTCTGGGCGATCGGCTGCATCAGGGGCTCGAGCGCGATGCGCGGCGCATGATCGCCGCCGACTTCATCGTGCGCGCCGATCATCCGGTCGATCCGCAATTCGCCGCCGAGGCGCACGCCCTGGGCCTGCGCACCGCCACCACGGCGATCTTTCCCAGCATGATCAATTCGACCGGCGCGCAGCCGGCGTCGCGGCTCGCCGCCGTCAAGGCGGTGTCGCCCGGCTATCCGTTGCGCGGCGCGTTGCGCATCGCGGCGGCGCCCGGTGCGGCCGATCATCCGGCGACGTCCATTCCGGCGCCGGGCACCGTGTGGGTCGACCAGCAGTTGCTCGACGCGCTGAAGCTGAAGATCGGCGATGCGGTGAAGCTCGGCAATCGCAACTTCACGGTCGGCGCGCTGATCACGCGCGAGCTCGATCGCGGCTTTTCGTTCGTCAACTTTTCGCCGCGCCTGATGCTGAATGCCGCTGACGTACCGTCGACGGGCCTGATCACCTATGGCAGCCGCGTCACGTACCGGCTGCTGGTCGCCGGTTCAGACGACGCGGTCGCGCGCTTCGCGCAGTTTGCGCATGAGCACGTCGACGGCGGCAAGCTGCGCGGCGTCGCGCTCGAGTCGCTGCAGGACGGCCAGCCGCAGGTGCGTCAGACGCTCGATCGCGCGGGCCATTTCCTGACGCTCGTGTCGCTGTTGACCGCGCTGCTCGCGGCCGTCGCGATCGCGATGGCCGCGCACCGCTATATGCGCCGGCATCTCGACGGCTGCGCGGCGATGCGCTGTCTCGGCGTGAGCCAGGCCGCGCTGCGTGCGCTGTTCACGCTCGAATTCGTCGGGCTGGGCGTACTCGGCGGCGTGCTCGGCGTGGCGCTCGGTTATCTCGGGCATCTCGCGCTGCTGACGTGGCTCGGCGGCCTGATCGACGTGGTGCTGCCGCAGCCGACGCTGTGGCCCGCGCTCGAAGGCATCGCGGCCGGCCTCGTGCTGCTGCTCGGCTTCGCGCTGCCGCCGCTGTTGCCGCTCACGCGCGTGCCGCCGGTGCGCGTGCTGCGGCGTGAATGGGGCGAGGAGGGACGCACTGCGTGGGCCGCCTACGCGGTCGGCATCGTGCTGTTCGCGGGGCTGCTGATACTCGCCGCGGGGGAATTGAAGCTCGGGGGCATCGTCGCGGGTGGATTCGCGGGCGGGCTGCTGGTGTTCGCCGGCATCGCGCGGCTCGCGTTGTGGGGCGCGGCGCGCGTGGTGCGCAGCGAGCGCGTCAATGCGGGCATCGGCTGGCGCTATGCGCTGGCGTCGCTCGAGCGGCGCAGCAGTACCAGCACGCTGCAGATCACCGCGCTCGGCATCGGCCTGATGTGCCTGCTGCTGATCGCGATGACGCGCAACGACCTCGTGCAGGGCTGGCGCAAATCGACCCCGCCCGATGCGCCCAACGAGTTCATCATCGACATCCAGCCCGATCAGCGCGACGCGGTCACGCAGTATCTGAACGCGCACGGCATCGCCGGCGCGGCGCTGTCGCCAATGGTGCGCGGGCGGCTCGTCGCGATCAACGGTAAGGCGGTCAATCCGGATTCGTTCAAGGGCGAGGATGCGCGGCGACTGGTCGACCGCGAGTTCAACCTGTCCTACACGACGCAACTGCCCGACGACAACCGGATCGCCGCGGGAACCTGGTTCGGCGAGACGACGAAGCCGCAGATCTCGATCGAGCAGGGTCTCGCGAAGCTGATCAACGTGAAGCCCGGCGACGTGCTGCGCTTCGACGTGACGGGGCTGACTGTCGAGGCGCCGGTGACGAGCGTGCGCAAGCTCGACTGGGGTTCTTTCAAGGTCAACTTCTTCGTGCTGATGCCGCCGGTTTCGTTGCAGGATTTTCCGGCGACTTTCATCACGAGCTTCCATCTGCCGGTGGAGAAACAGTCGACGATCGATGGCCTGATCGCCGCGTATCCGAATCTGACCGCGATCGATACAGGCCCGATCCTCGCGCAGGTGCAGCGCGTGTTGCAGCAGGTGATCGGCGCGGTGCAATTCCTGTTTGCGTTCACGCTCGCGGCCGGCGTGCTGGTGCTGTACGCGGCGCTCGCCGGCACGCGCGACGAGCGTATGCGAGAATCCGCGCTGCTGCGTGCGCTGGGCGCATCGCATCGTCAGGTGCGGTCGGTGCAGGTGTCCGAATTCGTCGCGGTCGGCGCGCTTGCCGGCCTGATGGCGGCGCTCGGCGCGCAGATCGTCGGCTCGATGCTGGCCACGCACGTGTTCGAGTTTTATCTGGACTTCGATCCGTGGCTGCTGCCGGTGGGCGTTGCGGCCGGCATCGCGTGTGCCGGTGTCGGCGGGTGGCTGAGTTTGCGGCATGTGTTGGCGCGGCCGGCGCTGCAGTCGCTGCGCGACGCGTGAGTTTTCCTGGTGATGTCTTTTTGCTGTTGAGCAGGGTATGAGCGATTTGAACGACGAAGTGTCCTCGGACAAGCCGACGGCCTTCGAACTGGTGGGCGGCGAGACGCGCGTGCGCGACCTGGTCGACCGGTTTTACGACCTGATGGATCTCGAGGCGGATTTCGCCGGGATTCGCGCGCTGCATCCGGCGTCGCTCGAGGGTTCGCGCGACAAGCTATTCTGGTTTTTGTGCGGCTGGCTCGGCGGTCCCGATCATTACATCGGCCGCTTTGGCCATCCCCGTCTGCGCGCGCGGCATCTGCCGTTCGCGATCGCGTCGAGCGAGCGTGACCAGTGGTTGAGGTGCATGGCATGGGCGATGGAGGATGTCGGCTTGCCGGAACCGCTGCGCGAGCGCCTGCTCGGCTCGTTCTTCGAAACCGCCGACTGGATGCGCAACCGCAATGGCTGACACGCCGCCGCACGCCACCTCGGCACCGTACTCGGTCGAAGCCGACTATGCGGCGCTTGCGCCGCGGGCGCGCGAGGTTCTCGACTGCTGGTTCGGCGCGCCGGGCACGCCGGAGCGCGGCACGGAGCGCAAGTTCTGGTTCAAGCGCGATGACGCCGTCGATACGATGCTGCGCGAACGTTTCGGTAACCTGATCGATGCGGCGAACGCGGGTGAGCTCGACGCATGGCAGAGCACGCCGTTGGGTGCGTTGGCGCTCGTCATCGTGCTGGACCAGTTTTCCCGCAACTGCCATCGCAATACGCCGCGCGCCTTCGCGACCGACGGCAAGGCGCTGCAAACCGCGCAACGGATCATCGCGAGCGGCGCCGATCGGCTGTTGCCGGACGTGCAGCATCGCGCGTTCGCGTATCTGCCGTTCGAGCACGGTGAAACGCTCGCGAGCCAGCAGGAGTCGCTGCGATTGTTCAAACAGCTTGCGGCGGAGCCGGGCGGTGACGGCTACTATCAGTACGCGCTGCGCCACGCGAAAGTGATCGAACGATTTGGCCGCTTTCCACATCGCAACGGGTTGCTCGGACGTGAATCGAGCGACGAGGAGATCGCGTTCCTGCGCGAGCCCGGTTCGTCGTTCTGACTCGACGCGGACGCGCGCGCGAGGCACTCGGCCGGCGCGACGCGTTGCGCGGCTCTATTCGTCGCCGTGCAGCTTGCCCGCCATCGGCGTGCGCACGAAGACGCGCAACAGCTCATCCGAATCGCCCGGTCGCGCACCGGACCAGAACAGCCGCCATTCGCCGGCCGGCGGCCGCGCGTTGTCGCGGCGGCTTTCCTCGATCAGCCAGGTGCAGGCGGTCGTGCGCGGATCTTCGCTCGGCTGATGCACGATGCCCGTGTAGTAGAAGAGCATCGGCGCTTCGGATTCGCCGAGTCCGGAGCTTGCCATGCAGTCGCCGTCGTTCCATTCGATATCCATCTTCGCGCCGAGGTCCCGGAACACCGAGCGGTAGCTTTTCGCGTAGTCGAGCCACGGCAGCAACAGCGTGCTGACGAGCCCCCAGACGAGCATCGCGCCCGCGCACCAGCTAAGCGCGCCGCGCCATTTGCCCGCGTACTTGAACGACGGCAACAGCCACAGCCAGCCGATCGTCAGCAGCAGCGCGCCGACGATCAGCGCGGGCGAAATCGGCAGCACCCAGTCGAGCGGCAGCCAGCGGCCGAGCAGATGCAGCGACGCATGCGTGCTCGCGGGGGTCGTCATGATCGACCAGACGATCCACACGAGCGCGGCCGCGCTGCCGAACAGCACTCGGCTAGTCATATCCCAGCCGGTATGCAGGTGCGCCGGCAAACGTTCGACGCCCTGCATCGCGACCAGCGCGAGCGGCGCGATGAACGGCAGGATGTATAGCTCGCGAACCGTCGCCGAGCTTTGCAGCACCGCGAAACCGATACCCGCGAACAGCACTGGCAACGCGACGCGCGGATCGCGCCAGCGCCGCCATGCGCCACCGGCGAGCGCGGCCAGCGCGAGCGGTACGACCGGAAAGCCGACGCTCAGCACGGTGCGCAGTACGAACAGGTGGCTCTCGTTTTCGGAGCCGAGCTCGGCGACCGAAAAACCGAAGAAACGCCCGACGTTGTTATCCCACAACCACACCTTGAAGAGTGCCTCTGAGCGCAGGTAGAAGCAGATCGGCCAGATCAGCGCGAACGGCGCGCAGACGAGCGCGGCGAGGCCGAGCGCGCCGGCGAAGCCGCGGTTGCGGCATGCGGGATAGAGCAGCAGCGCCGCGCAGGTGGTGGCGCCGAACACGAGCGGTACGAACAGCCCCTTGGCGAGCAGCGACACGCCGACGCCCGCGCCGAACATCGTCGCGCCGCTGATGATCGCGTGACGCCGCTCGCGGGCATCGAGCGGTTTGGTGTGCCGGGCGGCTTGCGAGTGCATCGGTAAATACGACGCGGCGCGCGGGTCGTCACGCAGATGCACGAGTACGAGTTCGAACAGTCCGCAAAAGCCGAGCGCGGCGCCGGCCATCAGCGCGACGTCGGTCATCATGTCGTGCACGTGCTTGACGACGACGAGCGTGCCGCCGAACACCGCGAGCGTGCCGATCACGCGCAGGTCGAACCAGCTCGACGCAGCGACCGCGCGACGCGCGACGCGCGCGGTGTAATACACCGTCAGGCCCGCGAACAGCGCACTCGCGAGCCGTGCCGCATCGTGCAGCGGCAGATAGCGGCCGAACATCCACGCGAGGCCCGTGGCGACCCAATCGTAGATCGGCGGCTTTTCGACGAAGGGCTGGCCGGCATTGGTCGGCAGGACGAGGTCGCCGGTATCGAGCATGTGCTGGACGATGCCGAATGTGTAGGTTTCGTCCTGCTTCCACGGTTCGTGGCCGAGAATGCCGGGGGCGAGCCACGCGCACAGGATCGCCAGCGCGACCAGCCACAGCAGCGGGCGGATCGCCGCGAGCGCGCGCCAACGCTGCAGGCCGCGCGTTGCGCGGTCGGCAGAAACGGCGGAGCCCGATGGATGGGCGGTGTCGGCGCTGTATACCGCTGCGGCCGAAGCCGCGGGGTCCCCGGCCGCCGGCTGGGTCTGCGCGCCGGCAAACGGGTGCGCGGTGCTGGCGGAAAGCGCGGCCTCGTGCGAGCCACCTGCTGGAGCGGCCGAGGTCGGGGCCGTCGCGTTGGCACTGTGCGCGCGCCAGCGCGTGGACTGCTGGTCTTGCATGGAAGTCTCTGGTCAGCGTACGCGGCGGCGTTGGCCTCGTACTTATGCTTTGCTTACGTCGCCTGCGGATGCATACGATCTGGTCGATTGTAGCGCCGCATTATTACTGAAGATTACGCGCGAACGAACGCGCGCGCATTCGATGCGCGGCTGTGCCGGTTTCATGAGAAATCGACCAGGGTTCGTGGGGAAGGAGGAGAGGGGGAGCGGGCTGGAAAGGCGCGGCCGTAGTGGACCGCGCCAAGTGTTTAAGGCTTGCGCCGCGTTGCGTGCGGCGTTCGCTCAGCGGCCGCCGGCGACGTCGAACAGCGCGCCCGTCACGTACGACGACGCGTCGCTGAGCAGCCACACGATGGCCTCGGCGACTTCGTCGGCGCGGCCGGGGCGGCCGAGCGGCGTGGTCGCGCCCAGTTGCGCGGCGCGCTCGGGCTTGCCGCCGCTCGCATGGATCTCGGTGTCGATCAGGCCCGGACGCACCGCGTTCACGCGCACGCCCTGCGGGCCGAGTTCTTTCGCGAGGCCGAGCGTCATCGTGTCGATTGCGCCTTTCGACCCCGCATAGTCGACGTATTCGTTCGGCGAACCCAGCCGCGCCGCCGCCGACGAAACATTGACGATCGCGCCGCCCGCGCCGCCGCGCTGGGTCGACATGCGCCGTGCCGCTTCCCGTGCGCACAGATAGGCGCCGAGCACGTTGACGTCGAACATGCGTTTCAGACGCGCGAAGTCCATATCGGCGAGCTGGCTCGACGGCGCGACGATGCCCGCGTTGTTGACGAGCGCATCGATGCGGCCGAAGGATTGCTGCAGCGTATCGAACATGCCGGTCACGTCGGCTTCGTTCGCGACATCGCCCGCGATCGGCACCGCGCGGCCGCCCGCGTGTTCGACCTCTGCGACCGTCTGCTGCGCGGCGGCGAGGTCACGCACGTAGTTCACGCCGACGCACCAGCCGCGCGCGCCAAGCAGACGCGCGGTGGCACGGCCAATGCCGCGGCTGCCGCCGGTGATCAGAACAGCTTTCGTCATCGCAACCTCGTCGTTGGGGTGGTGCGTGCGCGGCGCGCTTCGCTCGGGTTCGGCGGACCCGGGATTCAGATCGCGTCGCTTTGGACCGCCGCCCATTTGTCGCGCGCGGGCGGCGCGTACCGTTGCAGCTTGCCGATCAACGCGAGCGGATCGGCGTCGATCTGCAGCATGTCGAGATAGGTCTTGCGCATGAAGCCTTCGTCGACCGTGTGCTGAAGCAGGTCGATCAGCGGCGCGTAGAAGCCGTCGGTGTTCAGGAGTGCAACCGGTTTGCCGTGGTAGCCGAGCTGCGCCCACGTGAAGACCTCGAACAGCTCCTCGAGCGTGCCCGCGCCGCCGGGCATCGCGACGAACGCATCGGACAGCTCGGCCATCATCTTCTTGCGATGATGCATGTCGGGCACCACGTGCAGTTCGGTCAGGCCGTTATGCCCCACTTCCTTGCTGACGAGCAGCTCGGGAATCACGCCGATCGCGCGGCCGCCTTCGGCCATCACGGTATCGGCGATCACGCCCATCAGCCCCACCTTGCCGCCGCCATAGACGAGCGCGAGATCGGCCTCGACCAGCGCACGGCCGAACGCGCGCGCCGCCTGCGCATACAACGGTTTGGCTCCCATCGAGGAGCCGCAATAGACACACACCGACTTCATGCTCAACTGTCCTTCGATTCGTTGCGAGGCGCGGCGCCTTCACGCGGCGGCAGGTAGTCGTAGAACTCGCGCTTGGGCAGCCTGCCCGATACGAGATCGTCGAACAGCTGCCGCGAACGGCCGCGCAGGTAGGGCGCCATCAGCGAGACGATCTGCACGCTGACCTGATGCAGCTCTTCGCGGATCGCTTCCTGCTCGTTGTATTTGCGCGGATTCATCACGAACTGATATGACAGCCAGTACGTGCCGATCACGCCGACGTTGGTCGCGATCACCTGCATTTCCTGCGGCGTCGCGACCATTTCGCCGTCGGCGACGAGCTGTTCGCAGAACTGGCTCGCGAAGCGCACCTTATGGCTGATGATCTGCTTGAAGTGCGTCTCGAGCGTGCGGTTGCGCGCGAGGAGGTCGTTCAGGTCGCGGTACAGGAAGCGGTAGCGCCACGTGAAATCGACCATGTACTGCAGATACGACCACATCTCGTCGATGGTCGCGCGATGGTCGTCGGGGAAACGCAGACGCTTCTCGATCTCCTGCTCGAACTGGCTGAAGATGCTGTTGATGATGTCGTCTTTGTTGCGGAAGTGGTAGTACAGGTTGCCTGGGCTGATTTCCATTTCCTCGGCGATCGTCGTCGTCGTGACGTTCGGCTCGCCGATTTCGTTGAACAGCTTCAACGACAGTTCGAGAATCCGTTCGCGCGTGCGGCGGGGAGGTTTGGCTTCCATGTCGTCCGGCCCTGGTTATGCCGGGCTGGGCGCGTGGCGGCGTGCCGCTGCTGCGTGTTCCACCCGGATGCGGTTGGTATATTGAGCTCTCCCGAACCCGCCGACACGCGGCGGGCCCCCCGAAAGGGCAGGATGAGGCGAGGCGCGGATCCGTTTGCGCGAGCGCTTTCCTGTGAGACCGTCAAACGATTATAAACCGAGCGTTCTAATACCCAACCGCCTGCGCGGATTTTCATCCTGTGGGGCGTGGCGAAGCGTGCGCTTCAACCCGCATCGAACCTCAAAGCCACGCGCGAACCCAGCCGACGACCAGCGGCCCGACGATGACTCCCCACGTCATCACACACATGCCGAGCGCGACCATCACGGCCGCACTGCCGAGATCCTTCGCGCGGCGCGACAACTCGTGACGTTCGAGCGAGATCCGGTCGATTGCCGCTTCGACGCTCGAATTGAGCAGCTCGACGATCAGCACGAGCAGCACCGAGCCGAGCAGCAACACGCGCGACACGGGATCGACGGGCACGACGAGGCCGCACGGAATCAGGATCGCGGCCAACGTGAGTTCCTGACGAAACGCGCTTTCCTCGCGAATCGCAACGCGAAAACCGGCCAGCGAGTTTTTCATCGCGTGCCATGCGCGCGTGAGGCCGCGGTTGCCTTTGTAGGGGTTGAAGGGCAGCGGGGCGAGCGGGTCGTCGGGGCTGAGCGGTTCGTTGGGGGCGTCGTGGCTTGAGTCGCGAGTCGTGTCCTGGGTGGCGTCAGGTTGCACGCCACCCGCGACGCTGGCGCCGCCGGTCGTGGTCCTCGCGCCGTTCACCCGATGCACGGTATCCGCATGCCCGGTCATACCCGGCTCGCGTACGTCGTCGAACGGTTCGATGCTGGTGGTGTCGCGGGTGGACTCGACGGCGCGCAGTGCGCCGTTCGACGCGCCTTCGGCGCTGGATCGACTGCTTCGCATGGATGGCTCCGGCGCGCCGCATCACGCAGCGGCGCTTTCCTCACGATACGCCGTATCGCGCAGCGGCTTCAGATGCGCGGCGAATTGTGCGGACGCCGCTGCCCACGAGAAGCGCTCGGCCCATGCGCGCGCATGCGACCGATCGATCTTCAGTGCCTCCAGACACGCTTCGCGCAGATCCTCGTGCATTGCACCGGCGCCGCCGTCGCCGAGCACGTCGATCGGGCCGGTGACCGGATAAGCGGCCACCGGCGTGCCGCATGCGAGCGCTTCGAGCAGCACGAGTCCGAACGTGTCGGTGCGGCTCGGAAACACGAAGACGTCGGCGGCCGCGTAGACCTTCGCGAGTTCGGCCTGCGACAGCACGCCCAGATAGTTGACCTGCGGATAGCGCGACTTCAGTTCGGCGAGCGCTGGACCTTCGCCCGCGACCCACTTCGAGCCGGGCAGGTCGAGCTGCAGGAATGCCTCGACGTTCTTCTCGACCGCCACGCGTCCCACGTACAGGAAGATCGGCCGCGCGGTGTTGAGCACCTTCGAGTCCATCGGGCGGAAGATTTCGAGATCGACGCCGCGCGTCCACAGCACGACGTTCGTGAAGCCGAACTTCTCGAGGTCCTGCTTGACGACGGGGGTCGGCGCCATTACCGCGAGCGACGGCTTGTGGAACCAGTGCAGAAACCTGTAAGTCGCCGCGAGCGGGATGCGAAAGCGCGCCTGCACGTACTCGGGAAAGCGCGTGTGATACGCGGTCGTGAACGGCAGCTTGTGTTCGAGCGCATACGCGCGCGCGGCCATGCCCAGCGGACCTTCGGTCGCGATGTGCAACGCGTCGGGCGCGAAACGGTCGATGCGCTCGCGCAGCCGGCGGCGCGGCAGCAACGACAGGCGTATCTCCGGGTAAGTCGGGCACGGGATGGTGCGGAATTCGAGCGGCGTCAGCAGATCGACCTGATGGCCGAGCGCGGTGAGTTCGCGCCGGGTGTTCTTCAGCGTGCGTACGACACCGTTGACCTGCGGCTCCCATGCGTCGGTGACGATCATGATCTTCATCGCGTTGTTCATCGCTGCGGGCCCTGTGGAAGTGGAGAGTGGAAGTGCTCAGGCAGTGGCGCGGGCTTTTTGCGTGCCCGCCTGGGGCGCGCGCAGCGCAGTCCAGAAGATCACCTTGAGCTCGCCTTCATAAGTCTCGACGAGCGCCGACAGACTCTCGACCCAATCGCCATCGTTGCAATAGAGCACGCCATCGATCTCGCGCATCTCGGCCTTGTGGATGTGGCCGCAGACGACGCCGTCGCAGCCGCGGCGACGCGCTTCGTCGGTCATTACGCGTTCGAACGACGAGATGAAGTTGACCGCGTTCTTGACCTGATGCTTCAGGTATTGCGACAGCGACCAGTACGGAAATCCGAGCTTGCTGCGAATGCGGTTGAACCAGCGGTTCAGCACGAGGATCATCGTGTACAGCGTGTCGCCGAGATAGGCGAGCCATTTCGCGTGCTGGATCACGCCGTCGAACAGATCGCCGTGCACGATCCACAGCCGCTTGCCGGCGAGCGTCGTGTGGAACGCTTCGCCGCGTACGTGGATGTCGCCGAACGCGAGGTCGCAGAACTGGCGCGCGGCTTCGTCGTGATTGCCGGGCACGTAGATGACCTGGGTGCCTTTGCGCGCTTTGCGCAGCACTTTCTGCACGACGTCGTTGTGCGCCTGCGGCCAGTACCAGCCTTTCTTCAACTGCCAGCCGTCGATGATGTCGCCGACGAGGTACAGGTACTCCGATTCGTTGTGGCGCAGGAAGTCGAGCAGATATCCCGCCTGGCAGCCGCTCGAGCCGAGATGGATATCCGAGAGCCAGATCGTGCGATAGCGATGCGGATCGTCGTGGCCGTCATCGGGATGATCGGCGCGGGCATCGAGTGATGGCGTCGCGGGCAGCGGCAGGCCGTGTTGAGTAGAACCCGGAGCGGGCCGGAACGCGACGGGGTCGACGCTCGGTCCGGTTTGACGAAACAGGGAAGTCGCGGACGTATTGGGGTCCATGGCTCACGCGTCGAGTGGCGGTGCCCGTATTGGGCCGGGTGCGCGTGACTGCGGCGTGACAGTCATGAGAAGTTCTTATTACGGAGGGGCCTTGGCGGGGCCTGTTTTTTCGTTGTTCTGGCTTTGTTGGCCTTTCCTTGTTGTCTTATCGGTCTATTAGCGTTGCCCCTGTGCGGGGCGGCACCTACTTTCTTTGCTGCTGCAAAGAAAGTAGGCAAAGAAGACAGCTAAAACCGCCAACTCTTAAGCGGGTCCCTCGGTCCGCGTGAGGTAGTGGTGCATCTGGAATCCGTGCTCCCGCACATTCCGCGCTAGTGACAAGGCAGTCATTCTTCCGGCGGCGCTACGCGCACCGAAACCCCGTTCAAAACCCACTGGTGGTTTCGGCGCATCGCCGAGGCGCAGCCGAGGGTCCCCGCTGCGCGGGCAAAGCCGTTGGTTTCCCAGGCAGACCCGTCCGCGACGCACGTAGTGCGGAGTGGGAAGGATGATGGCTTTGTCACGAACGGGGGAATGTGCGGGGGCCCGGATTCCAGATGCACCACTACCCCTTCCAAGCCAGGGGACCCGCTTAAAAGTTTGCGGTTTTAGCTGTCTTCTTTGCCTACTTTCTTTGCAGCAGCAAAGAAAGTAGGTGCCGCCCCGCACAGGGGCAACGCTAATAGACCGATAAGTCAGCAAGGAAAGGCCAACGAAGCCAGAACAACGAAAAAAGCCCCGCCCTGCAAGGGGCAACGCCAATACACCGATAACAAAGCAAGGAAAGGCCAACACCGCATTCGGCCCATCGCCCACGCGCGCTAGCGCCCAACCGCTACCACCCGCGTCCCCGCGAGCCGATCATGCAAAAACTGCCGCTGCGGATCAAAACGCCCACTCGCGGCCCACACCACGAACCAGACGCCCGCAATAACAAGCGTCTGCGGCACCCGCAACCCAAGAAGTGGATGCAACGCCAGCGGCGGCAAAAACCACAACCAGGCGAACACATACCGCGCAATCGCCCGCCCAACCGAAACCGGCGCGCCATCAGCGCCAACAACCCGTAATCGCCAGGTTTTCATCGGCAGCGTCTGGCCGCCGTGCGTCCAGAACCAGACGAAGTACACGCCAACCACGAGGCCGATCCAGCCGGCGAGCAGATTGTGATGCGCGAGCCCGTTACGCTGCTGCGTCAGCGTGCTGAACAGATAGCCGGCGACAAACACAACGCCGAACAGAATGACCGCTTCGTAGAGCAGTGCCGCGAGCCGTCGCCGGACGGTGGGCGCCGTGCCGCCGGGTGCGGCGGCAGGCAGGGTGGGGGTGGCGAGCGGCTGGGACACGTAATGGGTTCGGGGTCGGAATCAGGAGCCGTGAAAGATTGCCGGCGCTTCGGCAGGCGACACGGGCACCGGCGTCGCCGGTACGAAGCTGCCCGCCGCCGGAATCGCAGGCGTTGCCGGCAGCGAGGCCGCGGCCGGCGCGGAGGCAGCCGGCGCGGCGCTCGCCGCCGCGGCAGCACTGGCGCCGTGCTCGCGCGCATTCACGAACCGGTCGATGCCCTTGATCTCGTTGCGAGCCGATGGCGGCGCGCTGACGACGCTGGGGCGACGCTTGCGTTCGCTCGCGGCGAGCCGCTCCTTCGTTTCTTCGGGCAGTTGTTGGTACGCTTTCCACGCCTTCTGGCGCGCTTCGCGCGGCAACTCCTTCGAAACCTGGTAGTTTTCGCGCGCGACGCGGCGCTGATCGGGCGTCATGCGCACCCATTCACTCATGCGCTCATGCAGACGCTTTTGCGCATCCGGCGACATCTTTGCGTATCGCGACGCAATCTTGATCCACTTTCGCTTGCGTTCGTCGCTAAACGAATCCCATTGCGATGCGAATGGGGCCAGCGCGGCGTGGTCGGCGGCGCTCAGGCGTGACCACGCGAGGGGGCTATTGCTGCCCGGCAGGCCGGGCAATTCGACGGAAAGTGCGGGGGCGGGCGCGGGCGCGGCGACGTTGACGCCGGGCGACGGATTGCCCGCCGACGATGGGCTCGGGTGAAAGCGCGGATAGGTCGCGACAAACGACACCAGGGCCGCGATCGCGCATCCGAAAACAACGGCCAGGCCGCGCTTGTAACTCACCCGAGGAATCTCCCGCTCAGTGGGCGCGTGAAAGATACGCGTTGAAGCCGTGGTCGAGATAGGCATTGAGCGGCAGGTCGTCGCTTAGCATGGCGGCATCGATGTCGGCAAGTTCGGCGGTGCGCTGGTGATCTTCCCAGTACGCGATGCCGATCAGGCTCACGACCAGCGCGGCCAGCGGCCACGCGAGCGCGAAGCGCCGCAGCGGCCAGCGGCGGCGCGGCTCGAAGCCTCCCTGCGGTAGCCCCGCCATCCCGGCCGGCATGCCGGCGAACGCAGGCACGAACACCGGCTCGCTGACGGCTTCGGGCTTTTTGCGCGTCAACGCGGCACGACGCGCGGCAGCGAGCCGGTCGACGGTGGCGGGAGGGAGGCTGGCGGTGGTTTCGTCGAGCGCGCGGCGCAGTTGACGCGCAAACTCGAGTTCTGTGTTTTCAAGGGAGCTCATAGCGTGATTCCTTTCGCCTTGAGCGCTTGCGCCAGCGTGTGAGTGGCCCGGGAGCAGTGCGTTTTCACGCTGCCTTCGGAGCAGCCCATTGCGGCGGCAGTCTCGGCGACATCCATATCCTCCCAATAACGCATGAGAAACGCCTCCCGTTGACGTGCCGGTAATTTCTGGATCTCGTTGTCGATCGACTGCAGGACCTGCTCTCGTTCGAGCTTCTGTTCGTTGCTCTCGGCGCCAGCCGAACCCGCCTCGGCCTCGAGGGTTTCCAGCGGATCGAACTCGTCGTCGTCGGCATTGCTGAGCGACGAGAATAGACTAACCCAAGTGTTGCGTACTTTGGCACGGCGGAAATAGTCGTGCGTCGCATTCTGCAGAATACGCTGAAACAGCAGCGGTAGCTCGGCCGCCGGACGGTCGCCGTATTTCTCGGCGAGCTTGATCATCGCGTCTTGCACGATGTCGAGGGACGCGTCGTCGTCCCGCACGGCGTAGACCGTCTGCTTGAATGCGCGCCTTTCGACGCCCGCCAGAAAATCGGCGAGTTCCTTGTCTGATGCCATCCGGTTGGGGTCGGCGCAGCAAGCGTGCGCGTAATCGGTCGAAAAATGTCGTAAAACTCGCGGATGCTAACAAACTTTTGCTCCGATAGGGTGAAACCTGCTCAAGCTTGCATGTGCATGACGGTCGACATTCTGTCCGATCGCCGGCTCTTACGCGCGAGCCAAATGGCAATATTTTCTTGACCGCGAGCGCGTCAGAAGCTATCGTCGCTGGTTCGCAACATAAGTGAGTTGTCTCAATTGAGGTGTGGCCCAAGAAGCCCTCCTGTCAACTGGACGCGCCGCTTGAACCCGAGCCACAAGCCCGGCAGAGAGCACCCGATCAATTTTTTGCCGAAAATTCGAAAGGTGAATCAATGAATATGCCCAGCGCGGAATTCTCCACGTCGGATACGACCCCCCATCACGAAGCAGACTCTATCGGCGCCACCGTGCTCATGAAGGCACTGGCCGACGAAGACGTCGAGTTCATCTGGGGCTATCCCGGCGGCTCGGTACTCTACATTTACGACGAGCTGTACAAGCAGGACAAGTTCCAGCATGTGCTCGTGCGCCACGAGCAGGCCGCCGTGCATGCCGCGGACGCCTACGCGCGCTCCACCGGCAAGGTCGGCGTGTGTCTCGTGACCTCCGGTCCCGGCGTCACCAACGCGGTGACCGGCATCGCGACCGCCTATATGGATTCGATCCCGTTGGTCGTGATCAGCGGCCAGGTGCCGACTGCCGCGATCGGTCAGGATGCATTCCAGGAATGCGACACGGTCGGCATCACGCGTCCCTGCGTGAAGCACAACTTCCTCGTGAAGGACGTGCGCGATCTCGCCGCCACGGTCAAGAAAGCTTTCTACATCGCCCGTACCGGCCGTCCCGGCCCAGTGCTGATCGACATTCCGAAGGACGTGTCGAAGACGCCGTGCCAATACGAGCCGATCAAGAGCGTTTCGCTGCGCTCATACAACCCGGTCACGAAGGGCCACTCCGGTCAGATCCGCAAGGCGGTGTCGCTGCTGCTGTCGGCGAAGCGTCCGTATATCTACACCGGCGGCGGCATCGTGCTCGCGGATGCGTCGCGTGAATTGAACCAGTTCGCCGATCTGCTCGGCTATCCGGTCACCAATACGCTAATGGGTCTGGGCGGCTACCGCTCGAGCGACAAGAAATTCCTCGGCATGCTCGGCATGCACGGCACGTACGAAGCCAATATGGCGATGCAGCACTGCGACGTGCTGATCGCGATCGGCGCGCGCTTCGACGACCGCGTGATCGGCGATCCGAGCCACTTCGCGTCGCGGCCGCGCAAGATCATCCATATCGACATCGATCCCTCTTCCATTTCCAAGCGCGTCAAGGTCGACATTCCGATCGTCGGCGACGTGAAGGAAGTGCTGAAGGAGCTGATCGAGCAGTTGCAGACGGCCGAGCATGGCCCCGACGCCGCGGCGCTCGCCGACTGGTGGAAGGACATCGAAGGCTGGCGCGCGAAAGATTGCCTGAAGTTCGACCGCAAGAGCGACATCATCAAGCCGCAGTACGTGGTCGAAAAGGCGTGGGAGCTGACCGACGGCAACGCGTTCGTGTGCTCCGACGTGGGCCAGCACCAGATGTGGGCCGCGCAGTTCTACAAGTTCAACAAGCCGCGTCGCTGGATCAATTCCGGTGGCCTCGGCACGATGGGCTTCGGCTTACCGGCCGCGATGGGCGTGAAGATGGCCCATCCGGACGACGACGTGCTGTGCATCACGGGCGAAGGCTCGATCCAGATGTGCATCCAGGAGCTGTCGACCTGCAAGCAGTATGACCTGCCGATCAAGATTATTTCGCTGAATAACCGCTATCTGGGCATGGTGCGCCAGTGGCAGCAGATCGAATACAGCAAACGCTATTCGCATTCGTACATGGATGCGCTGCCGGACTTCGTGAAGCTCGCCGAAGCGTACGGACACGTGGGCATGCGCATCGAGCGCACGGCCGATGTGGAACCGGCGCTGAAGGAAGCGCTGCGCCTGAAGGATCGCACGGTGTTTCTCGACTTCCAGACCGATCCGACCGAAAACGTCTGGCCGATGGTTCAGGCCGGCAAGGGCATCACCGAGATGCTCATGGGTTCGGAAGATCTTTAACGACGGGGCGTCTGGATAAATCCAGCGCCGGCTTCGTGATGCGCGCCTTCAAAAAAGGCGAGGGCAGACGAAGCGGCGCCGCTCCGCTCGCAGACATCGACAAAACATCTGGAAGAAGCGAAACATGAGACACATCATTTCCGTCCTGCTGGAAAACGAACCAGGCGCGCTGTCGCGCGTGGTGGGTCTGTTCTCCGCACGCGGCTACAACATTGAAACCTTGACGGTGGCTCCGACCGAAGACCGTTCGCTGTCGCGCATGACCATCGTCTCCGTTGGCTCGGACGACGTGATCGAACAGATCACGAAGCATCTGAACCGCCTGATCGAGGTGGTGAAAGTGGTCGACCTTACCGAGGGCGCCCACATCGAACGCGAGCTGATGCTGATCAAGGTGAGGGCGGTCGGCAAGGAACGTGAGGAGATGAAGCGGATGGCGGACATTTTCCGCGGCCGCATCATCGACGTCACCGAAAAGACCTACACGATCGAATTGACGGGGGCGAGCGACAAGCTCGACGCCTTCATCGAGGGGCTCGATTCCACGGCGATTCTCGAGACGGTCCGCACGGGCAGCTCGGGCATCGGTCGCGGCGAGCGCATTCTGAAGGTCTGACGTCGCGTTTCGCAAGGCCGGGCAACGCGGTATCGCCCGGCTGGCAATAACAACATTCGCAATACCTGAATTTCTCTGAATCATCGAATCTAGCCAAGGAACCGACATGAAAGTTTTCTACGACAAGGACGCCGATCTCTCCCTCATCAAGGGCAAGCAGGTCACCATCATCGGCTATGGCTCGCAAGGCCATGCGCACGCGCTGAACCTGAAGGAAAGCGGCGTGAACATCACGGTCGGTCTGCGCAAGGGCGGCGCATCGTGGAGCAAGGCTGAAAACGCCGGCCTGCAAGTCAAGGAAGTCGCGGAAGCGGTGAAGGGCGCGGACGTCGTCATGATGCTGCTGCCGGACGAGCAGAT
Organism: Paraburkholderia sp. MM5477-R1; assembly: GCF_050436385.1. Classification (NCBI taxonomy): domain Bacteria; kingdom Pseudomonadati; phylum Pseudomonadota; class Betaproteobacteria; order Burkholderiales; family Burkholderiaceae; genus Paraburkholderia; species Paraburkholderia sp. MM5477-R1. Next base: position 55,417 of record NZ_JBNDMC010000003.1, on the reverse strand, counting down.
CGCCGACGTGTACGCGAAGGAAGTCCACGCGAACATCAAGCAGGGCGCAGCGCTCGCGTTCGCGCACGGCTTCAACGTTCACTACGGCCAGGTGATCCCGCGTGCCGACCTCGACGTCATCATGATCGCGCCGAAGGCGCCGGGCCACACGGTTCGCGGCACCTACTCCCAAGGTGGCGGCGTGCCGCATCTGATCGCGGTTGCGCAGGACAAGTCGGGCGCGGCGCGCGACATCGCGCTGTCGTACGCAGCGGCTAACGGCGGCGGCCGGGCCGGCATCATCGAAACGAACTTCCGCGAAGAAACCGAAACCGACCTGTTCGGCGAGCAGGCTGTGCTGTGCGGCGGTACCGTCGACCTGATCAAGGCCGGCTTCGAAACGCTGGTCGAAGCGGGTTACGCGCCGGAAATGGCGTACTTCGAGTGCCTGCACGAACTGAAGCTGATCGTCGACCTGATCTACGAAGGCGGCATCGCGAACATGAACTACTCGATCTCGAACAACGCCGAGTACGGCGAGTACGTGACGGGGCCGCGCATCGTGACCGCTGAAACGAAGAAGGCGATGAAGGCCGTGCTGACCGACATCCAGACCGGCGAATACGCGAAGAGCTTCATCATCGAGAACAAGGCTGGCGCACCGACGCTGCAATCGCGTCGCCGTCTGACGGCCGAGCACCAGATCGAGCAGGTTGGCTCGAAGCTGCGCGCGATGATGCCGTGGATCGCGAAGAACAAGCTCGTCGACCAGTCGAAGAACTAAGCGTCTCGATATAACGAGGTCCGGCGCGGTGCTTCGGCGCGGCGGCCGGAACAGTCAAAAAGCCGTCCAAGGGTGCTGAACCCTGGGCGGCTTTTGCTATCCTACGGTTTTACAAAAACACAGAAGCCATCCATGAATTACCCTCATCCGATCATCGCGCGAGAAGGCTGGCCGTTCATCGCCATCGCGGCCGTCGTTGCTTTACTGGTTCACGCCTTCGGGGGGTTCGGCTTTGCGTGGCTCTTCTGGCTGATCCTGATCTTCATCGTGCAGTTTTTCCGCGACCCGGCGCGTCCGATTCCGACGCAGGCCAACGCGGTGCTGTGTCCTGCCGACGGTCGTATCGTCGCGGTAGAAACCGCGCATGATCCTTATGCGAATCGCGAAGCGCTGAAGATCAGCGTGTTCATGAACGTGTTCAACGTGCACTCGCAGCGCTCGCCCGTCGACGGTGCGATCTCGAAAGTCGAATACTTTCCTGGCGCCTATCTGAACGCGGCGGTCGATAAAGCCTCGCTCGAAAACGAGCGCAACGCGGTCGTGATCGAAATGGCCGGCGGCCAGACGGTCACGTCGGTGCAGATTGCCGGGCTGATCGCGCGGCGGATTCTTTGCTACGTCCGTGCAGGCGAGCCGCTGACCCGCGGCCAGCGTTACGGATTCATCCGCTTCGGTTCGCGCGTCGACGTGTATTTGCCGGTGGGCAGCCGTCCGCGCGTGTCGATCGGCGAGAAGGTGTCGGCGTCGTCCACGATCCTCGCCGAGCTGTAAAGCGGCATACAGGAGGTTGTCCGAATGGCCGCATTCAAACCGCGTCGACCCCGCAGCAGTGGACCGCTGCCGCGGCCGTTTCGTCGCAACAAGCCGCCGGTGGTCACGGAGTCGCCGGTCGCCGACAGCCGGCGCGCGCAGCGTCAGCAGTTCCTCAGAAAACGCGGCATCTACCTGCTGCCGAACGCATTCACCACGGCCGCGCTGTTCTGCGGCTTCTTCGCCGTCGTGCAGGCGATGAACGTGCGCTTCGAGATCGCCGCGATCGCGATCTTCGTCGCGATGGTGCTCGATGGCATGGACGGTCGCGTCGCGCGCATGACGCATACGCAAAGCGCGTTCGGCGAGCAGTTCGACAGCCTGTCGGACATGGTGTCGTTCGGTGTTGCGCCCGCGCTCGTGATGTACGAGTGGATCCTGAAGGACCTCGGCCGGTGGGGCTGGCTCGCGGCGTTCGTCTATTGTTCCGGCGCGGCGCTACGGCTCGCGCGTTTCAACACGAATATCGGCGTGGTCGACAAGCGTTTTTTCCAGGGCATGCCGAGCCCGGCCGCGGCGGCACTGATCGCCGGTTTCGTGTGGCTCGCCACCGACAACCGCGTGCCGCTGAAGCTCGTCTGGCTGCCGTGGGTCGCCTTCGTGCTGACCATCTACGCGGGCGTGACGATGGTGTCGAACGCGCCGTTCTATAGCGGCAAGGCGCTCGACGTACGGCATCGCGTGCCGTTCGGCGTGATCCTGCTGGTGGTGGTCGCCTTCGTGCTCGTGTCGTCCGATCCGCCGTTGATGCTGTTCGGTCTGTTCGTGCTGTACGGTCTGTCCGGCTACGTGTTCTGGGCGTATCAGGCGGTGCGCGGCCGGGCCAATCCGGCGCGTTCGATGTCGCACGACCGTTGAGGATTTGAACCGCGCTGCATCGCAGCGACGTACGAAAAACGGCAGCCTGCAGGCTGCCGTTTTTCGTTGGTTAGTGCCGTTACGCGGTCGCTTCGGACAGCGCCGCAGGCCGCCCCGGCGCGCATTGCGCGGTGGCTGGAATGCCGCTATAGTCGTCGGATCAGTGCGTGGGCGTGGCCGATTTTGCCGGGTCGGCGAGGCCGTTCGCTGCGCCGCGCCATCATGCTTCGTTCACGCCCTTATGCGTTTTTGCGTTCCGTCCGCACCGGCCGCGATCATCGTGATCGCCCTACCTTGCCAGCGGCGGCGCTCATCGTCCCATTCCAAAACCAAGTCTCACATCTGAACGACTCCCGAGGAGGCCCGACATGTCCGACAAACTGATCATTTTCGACACCACGCTGCGTGACGGCGAGCAATCGCCCGGCGCGTCGATGACGAAGGAAGAGAAGATCCGCATCGCCAGGCAACTCGAACGGATGAAAGTCGACGTGATCGAAGCGGGCTTCGCGGCCAGCTCGAACGGCGACTTCGACGCGATCCATACGATCGCCGGCCTCGTGAAGGACAGCACGATCTGCTCGCTTGCGCGCGCGAACGACAAGGACATACAGAAGGCCGCCGACGCACTGAAGCCGGCCGATCATTTCCGCATCCACACGTTCATCGCAACGTCGCCACTGCACATGGAGAAGAAGCTGCGGATGACGCCCGAGCAGGTATTCGAGCAGGCCAAGCTTGCGGTGCGTTTCGCGCGCAAGTTCACCGACGACGTCGAATTCTCGCCGGAAGACGGCAGCCGCTCGGATTTGGACTTCCTGTGCCGTGTGCTGGAAGCGGTGATCGCCGAAGGCGCGACCACGATCAACATCGCGGACACCGTCGGCTACGGCGTGCCGGAACTCTATGGCCAACTCGTGAAGACGCTGCGCGAGCGCATTCCCAACTCGCACAAGGCGGTGTTCTCCGTGCATTGCCACAATGACCTCGGCATGGCGGTCGCGAATTCGCTCGCCGGCGTGCAGATTGGCGGCGCGCGCCAGGTCGAATGCACGATCAACGGGCTCGGCGAGCGCGCGGGCAATACGTCGCTCGAAGAAATCGTAATGGCGGTGAAGACCCGCAAGGATTACTTCGGACTCGACGTCGGCCTCGACACGACTCAGATCGTGCCGGCCTCGAAGCTCGTGTCGCAGATCACTGGCTTCGTCGTGCAGCCGAACAAGGCCGTGGTCGGCGCGAACGCTTTCGCGCACGCGTCGGGCATCCATCAGGATGGCGTGCTGAAGGCGCGCGATACTTACGAAATCATGCGCGCGGAAGACGTGGGTTGGGCCGCGAACAAGATCGTGCTCGGCAAGCTGTCGGGCCGCAATGCGTTCAAACAGCGTCTGCAGGAGCTTGGCATCGCGCTCGACAGCGAAGCCGAACTGAACACCGCGTTCGCGCGCTTCAAGGAACTCGCCGATCGCAAGGCGGAGATCTTCGACGAAGACATCATCGCCATCGTCAACGAGGAATCGGCGGAAGCGCACGAGAAGGAGCACTACAAGTTTCTCTCGATGTCGCAGCATTCCGAAACCGGCGAGCAGCCGCACGCGAAGGTCGTGTTCTCGGTAGAGGGTAAAGAGATCACCGGCGAAGCGCGCGGCAACGGACCGGTCGACGCCACCCTCAACGCGATCGAAACGGAAGTGGGCAGCGGCTCCGAACTGCTGCTGTACTCGGTCAACGCGATCACGACCGGCACGCAGGCGCAGGGCGAAGTGACCGTGCGCTTGTCGAAGAGCGGGCGCATCGTCAACGGCACGGGCACTGATCCGGATATCGTCGCGGCATCCGCGAAGGCATATTTTTCGGCGCTCAACAAGCTGTATTCGAATGCGGACAAGGTGAATCCGCAGCGCTCGGAGTAGCGCGAGCATGGCGCGCCGGTAGTGCGCGATCGCTTGTGTGGATCGGAGGAGAAGCCCCGTGGTGCTCGGCACACGGGGCTTTTTTCTGCCGTCATCGCGCAGCTGCGGCGGCGCGATATGACGAAACTACTCCGCCGTCGTGCGCCGCAGCGACCAGCCGCGCGTTGCGCGGGCCTGCTCGCGGACTTGAAATCTGACGTCGACGGTAATCCCACGGCGAGGCGCATCGGCGACGAACCCGTCCAGCAGTTCGCGCACGTCGTGATCGACGAAATCGGCGCGTGTCGCATCGACGATAACGGTGGCGCCATCCGGAATCTGCTGCAGATAGTGCTTGAGCGGCACCTTACCGAGAAACGACACGTCCTTGCGAAACGACAGCAGGTAGTGATCGCCATGCTGCGCGAGCACGATCGGGCCGCGCAGGTTTGCGTACAGCGCAAACAGCATGCTGCACAGGATGCCGAGCACGATACCGATCAGTAGATCGGTGACGAGCACACCGACGACTGTGACGATAAATGGTGCGAACGGCGCGAATCCCTGCCGCGCGAGCCCGGCGAACAACGACGGCTTGGCGAGTTTGAACCCGGTGAAGATCAGGATCGCGGCAAGGCAGGCGAGCGGGATCAGGTTGATCACGCTCGTGAGCGCGAACACGCTGACGAGAAGCAACACGCCGTGAACGATCGCCGAGAGTCGGCTTTTTGCACCGGCATGGACGTTCGCGGAGCTACGCACGATCACCGCGGTGATCGGCAGGCCGCCGATCGCACCCGCGATCAGATTGCCCACGCCCTGCGCCTTCAGCTCGCGATCGGGAGGCGCGCGGCGGCGCTCCGGATCGATCTGTTCGACCGCTTCGAGGCTCAGTAGCGTTTCGAGACTTGCGAGGATGGCGATCGTGATCGCAACGCGCCATATGTCGGGATTGACGAGCTGGGCGAACCGTGGGCCGAAGTCGGCCGACGCGAGCACGGCCTGCAGTGCCGCGAACGATTCCAGCGACGGCAACGCGACCCGCCCTTCGGCGGGCGGTGCCAACGATGGCGCGACGAGATTGAGGGCGAGCGTCGCGCCGATGCCGAGCAGCACCACCGCGAGCGGCGCGGGCATGATGCGCACGACGGCGAAGCGGCGCAGCGCGCGCGTTTCCCAGCCGGCGAGGATCGCGAGCGACAGCAGTGTGATCAGCACGGCGGTCGGTGAGATTGGGCCGAGCGGCGTTGCGACCGCCGCCGCCGAGTGGACGGAGTCGGCGGTGCCGGACAGCCCCAGCGCAACGGGGAGCTGCTTGAGGATCAACAGCACGCCGATGGCCGCGAGCATCCCCTTGATCACCGGCGACGGCACGTAGGCGGCGAACCGGCCGGCCTTGAGCATGCCGAAGCCGAACTGGATGACGCCCGACAGCAGTACGGCCAGCAGGAAAGCGGAAAAGCCGCCAAGCCGTGCGATGCCGTCGACGACGATCACGACGAGGCCCGCGGCCGGGCCGCTCACGCTCAGACGCGAGCCGCTCAGCGCGGCAACCACCAGCCCGCCAATGATGCCGGACACCAGTCCGGCAAACGGGTCGACGCCCGATGCGTGAGCAATGCCGAGGCAAAGCGGCAGGGCCACCAGAAAAACGGCCGTTCCGGCGAGCAAGTCGCTCTGGAGCGCGGAGAAAGAGGTTTGATTATCCATGGTGTCGAAGAGCGAGAGGTGGGACGATGGGCGACGAACAGGTATGGCCCGATGACGATTCCGCTGTCGGCTCCGTCCGCGGTTCGAATGGGACGGGCGACGCACTTCGCTAGGCCGCGCTGTGCGCCGCGGTCGTGCAGGTCATCGCGTCGTCGGCGGTATAGCCGGAGGTGAGAACCTTGATGCGCCCGTCGTCGAGCGCAAAGATCCAGCCGTGCACGAGCGGCGCCGGCTCAGCCTCGTGCACGATCGGGCTCGCCCGTAGCTGCCGCACCTGTTCGAGCACGTTCAGCTCGGCGAGGCGATTGACGCGATCCGGCTCGGTCGCCGCGCCGTCCAGCTCCGAGTGATGCGTTTTGGCGAGCGCGCAGAGCGGCGCGATACGGCGGTTCACATGGGGCAGCGCGGGGTCCGGCGGCAGCAGCGCGGCGCGCACGCCGCCGCAGCCATAGTGGCCGCAGACGATCACATGACCGACCTTGAGCACCCGCACCGCGTATTCAAGGACGCTCGCGACGTTGTCGTCGCCGGGATGAAACAGGTTGGCGATGTTGCGATGGACGAACAGATCGCCGGGCTCGCAATGCGTGATCGTTTCGGCGGGCACGCGGCTGTCCGCGCAGCCGATCCAAAGAATGTGTGGATTCTGTCCGCGCATCAGGTCGCGAAAAAATGCCGGATTACGCGTCGCGGTTTCATGGGCCCACGCGACGTTGGCGACCAGCAGGTGTTTGGGTCGGTTCATCGTAGCAACTCCGTATGAGAGGCAATTGACCTGGCACCGGACCGAAACCGCGTCTGCACGTGATTGCGAGCCGGTGCCCGAACGGCGTTTACAATAACCTTTCTTTCGCAAAATTGTGGACGTAAACAGGATAAAATTCTGTTTTATGCTTAAACAATAAAAAAGCCGCCTATCGAAGGCGGCTTTTTTGAGATTTGGTGCTTCTTCCGAAGAGGGTGCTCAGTGCTCAGAACAGGTTGCGGCGGTCGGGGTCGTGCAGCGGGTCGGGGGTCTTCTGCGTGAGGCGCAAGATGCCCTGGTCATCGAAGTAGAAGTTGTACATCATGTACCAGACGTTGTCTTCGAGATAGCGATAGGTCCAGACTTCGCGCCTCATCAGCGGGAAGTACGACGTTTCGACCGGGCGGCCGAAGTTCACCAGCACGTCGCCGCGTGTCCATTTGCCGATCTCGGCGCGGTAGAACTCGTTGGGTTGCAGCACCTGGCGCATGTTGATGATCTTGCCGGCTGCGTTGATGTCGGCGGCGGTGGTGGTTTCGCCCATCGGTTGGGTCGGCCACATCAGACGCTTGCCGCCGTCGGGCAGATCATAGGTTTCGCGCGGCGGACCGAGACGCGCGATGACCGTCGATGCGTCCGCTCCCTGTTGATACTGCTGCCACGGCTGGGCGCAGCCGGCGAGCGCGAGCACGCTCAGGCAAACGAGCGCGGCGCGGCGCAGACTGGCGCCGGCCGGGGCTGTGATAGCAGCCGCCGTGGGGTGGTGGCGGTTCGGCATGTATTCCTCCGATGGCGTTTGAATAGCGGTTCTTATCATCGAAACGCACTATTTTGACACGCGCTGTGGCGAAAGAACGGCGTTGCTTGAACGTGCGTCGCCACCAAACAGTAACGGATGCGCCGGCTTGCCTATTCCGTGCGCGTCATCCTATGATCCGCGCTTCGAAGATTCAGAGCGGACGACCATGACGGCGATGTGGCGAGGGGCGGCGGCGGTTGCGCTGACGGCGATTTCGATGGCAGTGGCGGGAGTTGGCGTGGCTGAGGCGGCGAATCCGGCCTCGACGGGCGCGAGTCAGGCGTCCGCGCAGGGGACCGTTCCGCCCACCGGCAAGCCGGGGAGCCGCGCGGCCACGCTGGCGGCAAGCCCGGCCGGTAATCACGCAAGCAAGTCCGCCAGCCTGCCGGCCGGCAAACTCACCGGCACGCCAATCCAGCTCGCGCTGATCGAAGGCATGTCCGGCCCGTTCGCGAACGCGGGCGCGGCAGTCGAGCGCAATCTGCGTTTCGGTGTCGAGCAGGTCAACACGCACGGCGGCGTGGAACTCGCGGACGGCGCGCATCCGTTCGAACTCGTCGTGCTCGACAGCAAGGGCAGCACGGAGGAAGCGCTGACGCAATTGCGCGCGGCCGCGGATCGCCATATCGGCTACATCCTGCAGGGCAATAGCTCGGCGGTCGCCGCGGCGCTGATCGGCGCGATCGAGAAGCAGCACAGCCGCGAGCCGGACAACCGCGAACTGTTCCTCAACTACTCCGCCGACGACCCCGCGCTCACCAACGCGGACTGCAGCTTCTGGCACTTCCGCTTCGACGCGCACGCCGGCATGCGGATGGCCGCGCTCGCCGAGGTGATCGAGCGCGACAAGGCGGTGAAAAAGGTGTACCTGCTGAACCAGGATTACAGCTTCGGACACGACGTGAGCAGCCTCGCGCGTTCGACGCTCGCGGCGAAGCGTCCCGACATCGCGGTGGTCGGCGACGAATTTCACCCGATCGGCCGCGTGAAGGATTTCGCGCCGTACATCGCGAAGATCCGCGCGAGCGGCGCGGACGCCGTGATCACCGGCAACTGGGGCAACGACCTGACGCTGCTCGTGAAGGCGGCGCGCGAGCAGGGCCTCGACACGAAGTTCTACACGTTCTACGGCAACAGCCTCGGCGCGCCGGCCGCGCTTGGCGACGCAGGCGTGGGTCACGTGATCGCGGTGGCCGAGTGGCATCCGAATGTCGGTGGCGCGGCCTCCGACGCGTGGTACGCGGCGTTCCGCGCGCGCTTTCCGGCCGCCCAGGACGACTATCCGGTGCTGCGCATGCCACTGATGATCGAAACGCTCGCCGCCGCGATGAGCCGCGCCGGCAGCGCCGCTCCGACGGCGGTCGCGAAAGCGCTCGAGGGCATCCGCTTCGACAACGGTATTCACGCATCGTGGATGCGCGCCGATGACCATCAGCTGATCCAGCCCCTCTACGTGATGCAGATGGACAAAGCCGGCACACCCGGCGTGCATTTCGATAACGAAGGGTCGGGCTATGGCTTTCGCACGGTGCTGGCGATACCAGCCGAACGCACCCTATTGCCGACGGTCTGCCGGATGCGGCGCCCCTGAGCGCCCGCGAGCGACACTCAATCCGCCTTGCCGGCCCGGGGTTCGCGGCCGGAATCGGCTGTGCTACAATACGCGTCCCGTTGTTGGGCTGGGTTCTGATTCAGTTAATTCAGCCACGAACGGGACTCAGTAAATTGTGAAACGGGTATCCCACGGCACGGCCTTTCTTCCGTGACCGCCTGTCCAGTTATCAAGGAAATTGACATGTCCGCAGTTGAAGCAAGCAAGAAGTCCGAAGTCGTCGCGCAATTCGCACGCGCAGCCAACGACACCGGCTCCCCCGAAGTTCAGGTCGCGCTGCTCACGACCCGTATCAACGAACTGACCTCCCACTTCAAGGAGCACACGAAGGATCACCACAGCCGCCGCGGTCTGCTGCGCATGGTGAGCCGCCGTCGCAAGTTGCTCGACTACCTGAAGGGTAAGGACGCGGATCGTTACCGCAGCCTGATCGAGAAGCTGGGTCTGCGTAAGTAATCGGCCAGTCGTTCAGCAAGATGCCTGTGTCAGTTTCGCTGATACAGGCATTTTGTTTTTGCGCGGCGCGCTTCGTGTAACGCGCACCGCCTGTGATCCGCGGCGTATGCCGGTTCGCGCGGCGTCTACGGGCAAGCGCAGTAGCAGTAGCAGTAGCAGAACAGCAGTAGAAGAAGCAGTAACAGGAAACAAGGCCGGGCTTCAGGGCGGAGTTTTGTGTCATTCCAGCGGTTCGCGCGCAGTCGCAGCACGTGGCTCTCTGGAATGGCATAGCACGACTCTTCCCATGCGGCGCCGGCCTGGCGTTGCCGCGCCGCTCCGGTCCGCGCGGCATTACGATGAGGAAAAGCAATGACTATGTTCAATAAGATCGTCAAAGAGTTTAAGTGGGGGCAGCACAACGTTCGCCTCGAAACCGGTGAAATCGCTCGCCAGGCGGGCGGCGCGGTGATCGTCGACGTCGAAGATACCGTGGTGCTCGCCACCGTGGTCGGCGCGAAGACCGCGAAGCCGGGCCAGGACTTCTTCCCCCTCACCGTCGATTACATCGAAAAGACTTACGCCGCCGGCAAGATCCCGGGTGGCTTCTTCCGTCGCGAAGGCCGTCCGTCGGAAGGCGAGACGCTGATCTCGCGCCTGATCGACCGTCCGCTGCGTCCGCTCTTCCCGGAAGGCTTCTACAACGAAGTGCAGGTCGTGATTCACGTGCTGTCGCTGAATCCGGAAATCCCCGCCGACATCCCTGCGCTGATCGGCGCCTCGGCGGCGCTCGCGGTGTCCGGTCTGCCGTTCAACGGCCCGGTCGGCGCGGCGCGCGTGGCCTACATCAACAACGAATACGTGCTGAACCCGACGCGTCCGCAGATGAAGGAATCGGCACTCGACCTCGTCGTCGCCGGCACGGAACGCGCGGTGCTGATGGTCGAATCGGAAGCGCAGCAATTGAGCGAAGAAGTGATGCTCGGCGCCGTCGTGTTCGGTCATGAACAGATGCAGACCGCGATCGACGCGATCCACGAACTCGTCCGCGAAGGCGGCAAGCCCGAGTGGGACTGGCAGCCGGCCGCGAAGAACGAAGCGCTGATCGCACGCGTGACCGAATTTGCGCAAGCCGAACTGCTCGCCGCGTACCAGATCCGCGACAAGCAGGCTCGCTCGACCAAGCTGAAGGAAGTCTACGCGGCGACCTCGGCGAAGCTCGAGGAAGAAGCGGCGGCAGCGGGCACCGTGGCGGCCGACAAGGCGTCGGTCGGCAACGTGCTGTTCGACATCGAAGCGAAGATCGTCCGTACGCAGATCCTGAACGGCGAGCCGCGTATCGACGGCCGCGACACGCGCACCGTGCGCCCGATCGAAATCCGCACCGGCGTGCTGCCGCGTACCCACGGCTCGGCGCTGTTCACGCGCGGCGAGACGCAGGCGATGGTGGTCGCGACGCTCGGCACGAAGGGCGACGAGCAAAACATCGACGCGCTCGAAGGCGAGTACCGCGAACGCTTCATGCTCCACTACAACATGCCTCCGTTCGCGACGGGCGAAACGGGCCGCGTCGGTTCGCCGAAGCGCCGTGAAATCGGTCACGGCCGTCTCGCCAAGCGCGCGCTCGTCGCGTGCCTGCCGAGCGCCGACGAGTTCGGCTACTCGATCCGCGTCGTGTCGGAAATCACCGAGTCGAACGGATCGTCGTCGATGGCTTCGGTGTGCGGCGGTTGCCTCGCGCTGATGGACGCCGGCGTGCCGATGAAGGCGCACGTCGCCGGTATCGCGATGGGCCTGATCCTCGAAGGTAATCGCTTCGCGGTGCTGACCGACATTCTCGGCGACGAAGATCACCTCGGCGACATGGACTTCAAGGTCGCGGGTACGGAACAAGGCGTGACCGCGCTGCAGATGGACATCAAGATTCAGGGCATCACGAAGGAAATCATGCAGGTCGCGCTCGCGCAGGCGAAGGAAGGCCGCATGCACATCCTCGGCAAGATGACCTCGGCCGTGGCCGGCGCGAACACCCAACTGTCGGAGTTCGCACCGCGCATGATCACGATCAAGATCAACCCGGAAAAGATTCGCGACGTGATCGGCAAGGGCGGCTCGGTGATCCGCGCGCTCACCGAAGAAACCGGCACGACGATCGACATTTCGGATGACGGCGTCGTCACGATCGCGAGCACGAACAGCGAAGGCATGGCCGAAGCGAAGCGTCGTATCGAAGCGATCACGATGGAAGTCGAAGTGGGCCAGGTGTACGAAGGCACCGTGCTCAAGCTGCTCGACTTCGGCGCGATCGTGAACATCCTGCCGGGTAAGGATGGTCTGCTGCATATCTCCGAGATCGCGAACGAGCGCATCAAGGACATCAACGACTATCTGAAGGATGGCCAGCAGGTGAAGGTCAAGGTCATCCAGACGGACGAGAAGGGTCGTGTGCGTCTGTCGGCGAAGGCATTGCTGAACGACGCGCCGCAAGGCGAGCCGACGCCGCAGTAAGGCGGTAGCGGACAAACGGCCGGCCGTGTCATGCGCGCCGGCCGTTTTTCATGCAGGATGGATTGCGTTGCGCATTCGAATCGCAGCGGTGCGCTACGGCAGACGGCAGCAACGGGTAGGTAACGCAATCCAATCTTGGAGTTGACGCAGATGAAAGCGATCGAAATCACTGAATTCGGTGCGCCGGAAGTCCTCAAGCTGGCGGAGCGTCCGACGCCGCAGCTCAAGGCTGGCGAGGTGCTGATCAAGGTGGCGGCATCCGGCATCAATCGTCCGGACGTGTTTCAGCGCAAGGGCGGCTATGCGCCGCCGCCGGGAGCGTCGGATCTGCCGGGGCTGGAGGTGGCGGGCGAGATCGTCGGCGGCACGATCGACGCGAAGAGCAACCCGTTTGGTCTGAAGATCGGCGATCGCGTGTGCGCGCTGCTCGCGGGCGGCGGCTACGCGGAATATGCGGCCGCGCCGCTGCTGCAATGCCTGCCGGTGCCGACGGGGTTGTCGGATATCGAAGCGGCTTCGCTGCCCGAGACTTTTTTCACGGTGTGGAGCAACGTCTTCAATCGCGCGCAGCTCGGCCAGGGCGAGGGCGGTGCGAATGAAACGCTGCTCGTGCAGGGTGGTTCGAGCGGCATCGGCGTGACGGCGATCCAGATTGCGCACGCGCTCGGCTTCCGTGTGTTCGCGACCGCGGGCTCGGACGAAAAGTGTCGCGCGTGCGAAGCGCTCGGCGCCGAACGCGCGATCAACTACAGGACTGAAGATTTCGTCGAAGTCATCAAGTCGCTGACCAACGATCGTGGCGTCGACGTGATCCTCGACATGGTGGCAGGCAGCTACGTGCCGCGCGAATTGTCGGCTCTCGCCGACGGTGGCCGTATCGTACTAATTGCGCTGCTCGGCGGCGCGAAGGCGGAGCTGAACCTGAACGAAGTGTTGCGTCGCCGTCTGACGGTGACCGGTTCGACGCTGCGACCACGGCCGATCGAGTTCAAGGCGCAGATCGCCGCGCAACTGAAGGAGCGCGTGTGGCCGCATCTCGAAGCTGGGCGCATCAAGCCGGTCGTGCATCGCGTGTTTCCGGCCGCCCAGGCTGCCGACGCGCATGCGCTGATGGAAAGCGGCACGCACGTCGGCAAGATCGTGTTGACGTGGGGTCAGGAGGCTTGACGTCATCGGTTTGACCCGATCCACCCCACGCAGTAAAATTGCGCGTTTTGCGCGCGCCGGATCAATCCGACGGGCGGGCCGCGAGCGCAGGAACGAACTGCAGCGAGGCGCGAGCGAAGTCCGCCGGCAGCAGGCCGGACTGGCAAGACAGGACAATACGAGACGATGTCGAATCAACAACGAGCCAAACTGGTAGTCGGTAACTGGAAGATGCATGGGCGGCTCGCCGCGAACGCCGCGTTGCTGCAGGCAGTGGCACAGGGCGCCAGTGAATTGCCGGCCGACGTGCGCGTCGGTGTGTGCGTGCCGAGCCTCTATCTCGGGCAGACTCAGTCGCTGCTCGAAGGCAGCCCGGTCGTGTGGGGCGTGCAGGACGTGTCCGCGTTCACGCATGGCGCCTATACCGGCGAAGTGGCTGCGCCGATGGTGACGGACTTCGGCGCCACGTTTGCGATCGTCGGGCACTCGGAGCGCCGCGCGTATCACCGCGAAAGCGCCGAACTGGTCGCGGTGAAAGCGCAGCGTGTGCTCGAGGCGGGTTTGACGCCGATCGTGTGCGTCGGCGAAACGCTCGAAGAACGCGAAGCGGATTGCACCGAGCAGGTCGTCGGCGGTCAGCTCGACGAGGTGCTCGCGAAGCTGTCGGCTCAGGAAGCGGCTCGCCTCGTCGTCGCGTATGAGCCGGTGTGGGCAATTGGCACCGGCAAGAGCGCATCGGCGGCACAGGCGCAGGCCGTGCATGGGTTCCTGCGCGCACGTCTCGCGGCCAAGGGTGCGGCGGACGTGCCGTTGCTATACGGCGGCAGCGTTAAGCCGGACAACGCGGAAGAACTGTTCCGTCAGCTCGATATCGACGGCGGCCTGATCGGCGGCGCGTCGTTGAAAGATCAGGATTTCCTGGCGATCTGCAAGGCGGCCGCTGCGACCAGCGTAGCTGGTTAAGCTGGGCGTCTCGGCGAGGATGACTCCATTTCGCGCAACACACAGTGTGCGGCGCGGTTAAATAAAGACTCAGGTGAGTGTGATGCTGTATTTGAAAACATTGATTATCGTCGTTCAGTTGTTGTCGGCGTTCGGGGTCATCGGACTTGTGTTGCTGCAGCACGGCAAAGGTGCCGATATGGGCGCGGCTTTCGGCAGCGGCGCGTCGGGTAGCCTGTTCGGTGCGACGGGTTCGGCGAACTTCCTGTCGCGTACCACGGCAGTGCTCGCAGCGCTGTTCTTTGCCACGACACTGGCACTCACTTACCTTGGTGCGTATCACGTGAAGCCGTCGGCAGGCGTGCTGGGCGCGGCAGCTACTGCGCCGGTCGCGGCTTCGGCGCCGGCTGCGGGCTCGGCCCCGGTGGCGGCAGCGCCGGCTTCGCCTGCGTCGGTTCCGGCGACGGGCGTGCCGAAATAAATTTTCGGCGGACGTGGTCTTGTGCGTTGAACAATCTGCTTAAGCAAGTTACAATTCAAGTCTTGAAGCGATTCGCGGGTTTTGCAAGTTGTTTTCCCGGATTGCATATAGTGCCGACGTGGTGAAATTGGTAGACACGCTATCTTGAGGGGGTAGTGGCGAAAGCTGTGCGAGTTCGAGTCTCGCCGTCGGCACCAAATGTTATCTAAATGCCAGCCGTTTGCTTCGCTTCGGCTGGCATTTTCACTTCTGGCGTATCGCTGTACAGCTTACGTCATGCGCGTTGAGGAAGTGATTTCGCGTCAGGGGTGCTATGCTCCTGACGGCACTCAGAACCAACCGATTGAGGATTGTCTTGAACCTCGCAGCCTATTTCCCCGTTTTGCTGTTCCTTATTGTGGGCACCGGTTTAGGCGTAGCACTGGTCAGTATTGGCAAGCTCCTCGGTCCCAACAAGCCCGACACCGAGAAAAACGCACCGTACGAGTGCGGCTTCGAAGCATTCGAAGATGCGCGCATGAAATTCGACGTGCGCTACTACCTCGTCGCCATTCTCTTCATCATTTTCGACCTTGAGACCGCATTCCTGTTCCCGTGGGGCGTGGCGTTGCGTGACATCGGCTGGACTGGGTTCACGGCAATGATGATTTTCCTGCTCGAGTTCCTGCTTGGCTTTGCCTACATCTGGAAGAAGGGCGGCCTCGACTGGGAATGATGGATTAATCGCCGGTTTGCGTGGGTGGCCAGGCTTGCCGCCCCGTCTGGAGTGGAAAGCAAATGAGTATCGAAGGGGTCTTGAAGGAAGGGTTTGTCACCACTACGGCGGACAAACTGATCAACTGGACGCGCACCGGCTCGCTGTGGCCGATGACGTTCGGTCTTGCGTGCTGCGCGGTCGAGATGATGCATGCGGGCGCTGCCCGTTATGATCTCGACCGTTTCGGCGTGGTGTTTCGTCCGAGTCCGCGTCAGTCGGACGTGATGATCGTCGCCGGCACGCTGTGCAACAAGATGGCGCCCGCTCTGCGCAAGGTTTACGACCAGATGGCGGAGCCGCGGTGGGTGATCTCGATGGGCTCATGCGCGAACGGCGGTGGCTATTACCACTACTCGTACTCGGTGGTGCGCGGCTGCGACCGGATCGTCCCGGTCGATGTGTACGTGCCGGGTTGTCCGCCCACGGCGGAAGCGCTGGTATACGGCGTGATCCAGCTGCAAGCCAAGATTCGCCGCACTAACACCATCGCCCGTCAATAAGGCCAACGCCTCCCCACAATATGGCAAGCAAACTCGAGACCCTGAAAGCGAACCTCGAGGCGGCCTTTGGCGGCCTCCTGTTGAGCGTGACCGAGTCGGTCGGTGAATTGACGATCGTCGTCAAGGCCGGCGACTATCTCAACGTGGCAAAGCGTCTGCGCGACGATCGCTCGCTCGGATTCGAGCAGTGTGTCGACCTGTGCGGCGTCGATTATCAGACCTATGCCGAAGGCGCTTACGACGGCCCGCGTTTTGCGGCAGTGCTGCATCTGCTGTCGGTACAAAATAACTGGCGTCTGCGGCTGCGCGTGTTCGCGCCGGACGACGACATGCCGATCCTGCCGTCCGTCGTCGATATCTGGAATTCGGTCAACTGGTACGAGCGCGAAGCGTTCGACCTGTACGGCATCGTCTTCGAAGGCCACCCGGACCTGCGCCGCATTCTGACCGACTACGGTTTCATCGGTCATCCGTTCCGCAAGGATTTCCCGGTCTCCGGCTACGTCGAGATGCGTTACGACCCGGAAGAGAAGCGCGTCGTTTATCAGCCGGTGACGATCGAGCCGCGGGAAATCACGCCGCGCGTGATCCGCGAGGATCGCTATGGCGGTCTGAAACACTAAGAGAACGTCATGGCAGAGATCAAGAACTACACGCTCAACTTTGGTCCGCAGCACCCGGCAGCGCACGGTGTGTTGCGTCTCGTGCTCGAACTCGACGGCGAAGTGATCCAACGCGCCGATCCGCACATCGGTCTGCTGCATCGCGCGACTGAAAAGCTCGCCGAAAGCAAGACGTTCATCCAGTCGGTGCCGTACATGGACCGTCTCGACTACGTGTCGATGATGGCCAACGAGCACGGCTACGTGCTCGCCATTGAAAAGCTGCTCGGCATCGACGTGCCGCTGCGCGCGCAATACATTCGTGTGCTGTTCGACGAAGTCACGCGCGTGTTGAATCACCTGATGTGGATTGGCTCGCACGCGCTCGACGTCGGTGCGATGGCGGTGTTCCTGTATGCGTTCCGCGAGCGCGAAGACCTGATGGACGTGTACGAGGCGGTGTCGGGCGCGCGCATGCACGCGGCCTACTATCGCCCGGGCGGCGTCTATCGCGATCTGCCTGACGCAATGCCGCAATACAAGGCGTCGAAGATTCGCAATGCGAAGGCGTTGTCGAAGATGAACGAAAACCGTCAGGGTTCGCTGCTCGACTTCATCGACGACTTCTTTATGCGCTTCCCGAAGTGTGTCGACGAATACGAAACGCTGCTCACCGACAACCGGATCTGGAAGCAGCGTCTGGTTGGTATCGGCGTGGTCAGCCCGGAGCGCGCGCTGCAGCTCGGCATGACCGGCGCGATGCTGCGTGGCTCGGGGATCGAGTGGGATCTGCGCAAGAAGCAGCCGTATGAGGTTTATGACAAGCTCGACTTCGACATTCCGGTCGGCGTGAATGGCGACTGCTATGACCGCTATCTGGTGCGCGTCGAAGAAATGCGCCAGTCCACGCGTATCGCGAAACAGTGCATTGAGTGGCTGCGCAAAAATCCGGGCCCGGTAATGACGGACAATCACAAGGTTGCGCCGCCGTCGCGCGTCGGCATGAAGTCGAACATGGAAGATCTGATCCACCACTTCAAGCTGTTCACCGAAGGCTTCCATGTGCCCGAAGGCGAGGCGTATGCCGCAGTCGAACATCCGAAGGGCGAGTTCGGCATCTATCTGATCTCGGACGGCGCCAACAAGCCGTATCGTTTGAAGATCCGCGCCCCGGGCTATGCGCACCTGTCCGCGCTCGACGAAATGGCGCGCGGCCACATGATCGCCGACGCCGTGACGATCATCGGCACGCAGGACATCGTGTTCGGCGAAGTGGATCGCTAGGACGTATTCATCGACGCGCGTCTGCGGTCGTCGCACCGCCACGCGGGTCAAGCAAAGGAACGCCGGGTCTGTCGCAGTTTGACGTGAGCGACAGGTTTTCGTTCGGTAGGAATTGAAAGAGTCGTGTCTGAAAATGATCTCAGCTGAAGGCCTGAAAGAAATCGATCGTGCGGTCGCAAAGTACCCCGCGGATCAGAAACAGTCCGCCGTGATGTCGGCGTTGGCCATTGCTCAAACGGAGCATGGCTGGCTGTCGCCCGAACTCATGCAGTTCGTCGCGGATTATCTCGGCATGCCGGCAATCGCCGTGCAGGAGGTAGCGACCTTCTACACGATGTATGAGACCTCGCCGGTCGGCAAGTTCAAGATCACGCTCTGTACGAACCTGCCGTGCCAGCTCGGCCCGGACGGCGGTTCCGAAAGCGCCGCTGAATACCTGAAGCAGAAGCTCGGCATCGACTTCGGCGAAACCACGCACGATGGCAAATTCACGCTGAAAGAGGGTGAGTGCATGGGTTCGTGCGGCGACGCGCCCGTGATGCTGGTGAACAACCAACGCATGTGCAGCTTCATGAGCCGCGAGAAGATCGACCAGCTGCTCGAGGAACTTTCGAAATGACGTCTTTACACGATCGTCACATCAAACCGCTGATTCTCGCCGGCCTGAACGGCGACAACTGGCATCTCGAAGATTACGTGGCGCGCGGCGGTTACGCCCAGCTGCGCCGTATCCTGGAAGAAAAGATCGCGCCCGAGCAGGTGATCGCCGACGTCAAGGCGTCGGGTCTGCGCGGCCGCGGCGGCGCGGGCTTCCCGACCGGTCTGAAGTGGAGCTTCATGCCGCGTCAGTTCCCGGGCCAGAAGTACCTCGTCTGTAATTCGGACGAGGGCGAGCCGGGTACGTTCAAGGACCGCGACATTCTGCGCTTCAATCCGCATTCGCTGATCGAAGGTATGGCGATCGGCGCGTACGCGATGGGCATCACGGTCGGCTACAACTATATTCACGGCGAAATCTGGGAAGTCTATAAGCGCTTCGAAGAAGCGTTGGAAGAAGCTCGCCGCGCCGGGTTCCTCGGCGACAACATCATGGGCTCTGGCTTTTCGTTTGAGCTGCATGCGCATCACGGTTACGGCGCGTACATCTGTGGCGAAGAAACCGCGCTGCTCGAATCGATCGAGGGCAAGAAGGGGCAGCCGCGCTTCAAGCCGCCGTTCCCGGCGAGCTTTGGCGTGTACGGCAAGCCGACCACGATCAACAACACCGAAACGTTCGCGGCGGTGCCGTTCCTGCTCGCCATCGGCCCGCAGAATTACCTTGAAATCGGCAAGCCGAACAACGGCGGCACGAAGATTTTCTCGGTGTCGGGCGACGTCGAGCGTCCGGGCAATTACGAAATTCCGCTCGGCACGCCGTTCGCGACGCTGATGGAACTCGCCGGCGGCATGCGCGGCGGCAAGAAGATCAAGGCTGTGATTCCTGGTGGTTCGTCGGCGCCGGTGATACCGGGCGAGATGATGATGCAGACCGACATGGATTACGACTCGATCGCGAAGGCCGGCTCGATGCTCGGCTCGGGCGCAGTGATCGTGATGGACGAGACGCGCTGCATGGTGCGCTCGCTGCTGCGCCTGTCGTACTTCTATTACGAAGAGTCGTGCGGTCAATGCACGCCTTGCCGTGAAGGCACGGGCTGGCTGTATCGCGTCGTGCATCGTATCGAGCATGGTCTCGGCCGCCAGGAAGATCTGGATCTGCTGAACTCCGTCGCGGAAAACATCATGGGCCGCACGATCTGCGCGCTCGGCGACGCGGCCGCGATGCCGGTCCGGGGCATGCTCAAGCACTACTGGGACGAATTCGAATATCACGTCGCCCACAAGCATTGCCTCGTCGGCGGTCATGCCGGCATGGCGGCGGCGCCCGAAACCGTGGCTGCCTGAGTCGGGCCGACAGGTTTGGCTGACGGATAACTACCAGACGAACACCTCAACCGCAGGATTCATCGCCCGAAGCGGGCGATGAACACGCGAACGATTGAGCGGTAACAGGTTAAGGAAGATTGACCATCATGGTTGAACTGGAAATAGACGGCAAGAAAGTCGAGGTGCCTGAAGGCAGCATGGTGATCCAGGCTGCGCATAAGGTCGACACCTACATTCCTCACTTCTGCTATCACAAGAAGCTGTCGATTGCGGCCAATTGCCGGATGTGTCTGGTCGATGTCGAGAAGATGCCGAAGGCCGTGCCCGCGTGCGCGACGCCGGTGTCGGCCGGCATGATCGTGCGCACCAGGTCGGACAAGGCGGTGAAGGGCCAGCAAGCCGTGATGGAATTCCTGCTGATCAACCATCCGCTCGACTGCCCGATCTGCGATCAGGGTGGCGAATGCCAGTTGCAGGATCTGGCCGTTGGTTACGGCAAGTCGTCGTCACGCTATAGCGAAGAAAAGCGCGTGGTGTTCCACAAGAACGTGGGTCCGCTGATCTCGATGGAAGAGATGTCGCGCTGCATTCACTGCACGCGTTGCGTTCGCTTCGGCCAGGAAATCGCCGGGGTGATGGAACTCGGCATGCTGGGCCGCGGCGAGCATGCGGAAATCACGTCGTTCGTCGGCAAGACGGTCGACTCCGAGCTGTCGGGCAACATGATCGACCTGTGCCCGGTCGGCGCGCTCACGAGCAAGCCGTTCCGCTACAGCGCCCGTACGTGGGAGCTGTCACGCCGCAAGTCGGTGAGCCCGCACGATTCCGTCGGTGCGAACCTCATCGTGCAGGTGAAGAACAATCGCGTGATGCGCGTTCTGCCGTTCGAAAACGAGGCGATCAACGAGTGCTGGATCTCGGACAAGGACCGCTTCTCGTACGAAGGCCTGAACAGCCCCGAGCGTCTGACCAAACCGATGCTCAAGCAAGGCGGCCAGTGGGTCGAAACCGACTGGCAGACCGCGCTCGAATACGTGGTCAAGGGTCTGAAGGGCATCAAGAGTGACCACGGCGCGAACGCGCTTGCCGCACTGTCGAGCGCGCACAGCACCGTCGAAGAACTGTTCCTGTTGAAGCAGATCGCTCAAGCGGTCGGCACGCCGAACGTCGACTTCCGTCTGCGTCAGTCTGATTTCTCGGCGCCCGTTACCGGCGCGCCGTGGCTCGGCAGCACGATCGCCGATCTGTCGAACGTCGATGCGGCGCTCGTGATCGGTTCGGATCTGCGCCGTGACCATCCGCTGTTCGCCGCGCGTTTGCGCCAGGTCGCACGAGGCGGTTCGGCACTTACGCTGCTCCAGGCCACCAACGACGACGCGATGATCCCTCAGGCGCAACGCGTGGTCGCGGCGCCGTCGGCATGGCTCGAGGTGTTGGCAGGCATCGCCGGTGCGGTGGGCGAAGCGAAGGGCGTCGCATTGCCGGAAGCATTCGCCGGCACACAGCCGACGGACGCGCACAAGCAGATCGCGAAATCGCTGACCACCGGCGAGCATCGCGTCGTGCTGCTCGGTAACGAAGCGGTTCGTCATCCGGACTTCGCGGCGATCCACGCCGCGGCGCAATGGATTGCCGAAGTAACCGGCGCAACGCTCGGTTTCCTTACCGAAGCGGCCAACACGGTCGGGGCGCACCTCGTGAATGCGCTGCCGGGCGAAGGCGGCCTGAGCGCGCGTGAAGTGTTCGAGCAGCCGCGCAAGGGCTATCTGCTGCTGAATCTCGAGCCGGAATTCGATACCGCCAACCCGGCGCAGGCGCTTGCCGCGCTGAAGCAGGCCGAGATGGTCGTCGTGATGTCGCCGTTCCAGACCGGCGCCGACTATGCCGACGTGCTGCTGCCGATCGCGCCGTTCACCGAAACGGGCGGTACGTTCGTCAACGCTGAAGGCACGGTGCAGGCGTTCAACGGCGTCGTGCGTCCGCTCGGCGACACGCGTCCGGCCTGGAAGGTGTTGCGTGTGCTGGGCAGCCTGCTCGGCGCGCCGGGCTTCGAATACGACACGGTCGAAGAAGTGCGTGCGGCCGCGCTCGGCGACGGCGAGCTGAAGTCGCGTCTATCGAACCGCACCAGCGTCGCGGTGACGCGCGGCCAGGCCGCGAAGGCGGCGGAAGGCAAGTTCGAACGTCTCGCGAACGTGCCGATCTATCATGCCGATGCGCTCGTGCGTCGCGCGGAGTCGCTGCATCTGACCGCGGCGGCCCGTACGGCGAATTCGGTCGGCCTGCCGGCTGCGCTGTTCGACAAACTGGGTTTGAAAGAGGGCGACGCGGTGCGCGTTCGTCAGGGCGAGCAAGCGGTGCAGTTGCCGGCCGTGCGCGATGCGAATCTTGCGGAGACGGTCGTCCGCGTATCGGCGGCTACGCCTGCCGGTGCAGCGCTGGGCAGCCTGTTCGGTGAACTGGTGGTGGAGAAGGCGTAAATGAGCTTGTTCGATACGATCAACTCGGGCGGCGCCCAACTTCTCGGTGTGGCATGGCCCACGGTGTGGGCGCTCGTGCGCATCCTGGTGGTGGCCGTCGCGATCCTGCTGTGCGTGGCTTACCTGATCCTGTGGGAGCGCAAGCTGATCGGCTGGATGCATGTGCGTCTCGGTCCGAACCGCGTCGGCCCCGCCGGGCTCTTGCAGCCGATCGCCGACGTGCTGAAACTGCTGCTCAAGGAAGTGATCCAGCCCGCTCAAGCAAGCCGCTGGATCTACGTGATCGCGCCGATCATGGTGGTGGTGCCGGCCTTCGCGGTCTGGGCGGTGATTCCTTTCCAGGCGGGCGCGGTGCTCGGTGACATCAACGCGGGTCTGCTATACGCGATGGCGATCTCGTCGATCGGCGTGTATGGCGTGATTCTGGCCGGCTGGGCGTCGAACTCGAAGTACGCGTTCCTCGGCGCGATGCGCGCCGCCGCGCAGATGGTCTCGTACGAAATCTCGATGGGCTTCGCGCTGGTGGTCGTGCTGATGACGGCCGGCACGCTGAACCTGTCGGGCATCGTCGGCTCGCAGGAACAGGGCTTCTTCGCCTCGCACGGCCTGAACTTCCTGTCGTGGAACTGGCTGCCGCTCCTGCCGATGTTCGTCGTCTACTTCATCTCGGGCATCGCGGAAACGAACCGTCACCCGTTCGACGTGGTGGAAGGCGAATCGGAAATCGTCGCGGGCCACATGATCGATTACTCGGGTATGGCGTTCGCGCTGTTCTTCCTCGCCGAGTACATCAACATGATCGTGATCTCGGCATTGGCTGCAACACTGTTCCTCGGCGGCTGGAGCGCCCCGTTCGGGTTCCTGTCGTTCATCCCGGGCATCGTCTGGCTCGTCGCCAAGGTTTTCTTCCTGTTGTCGGTGTTCATCTGGGCGCGTGCCACGTTCCCGCGCTACCGCTATGACCAGATCATGCGTCTCGGCTGGAAGATTTTCATTCCGGTCTGCGTGGTGTGGCTCGTGGTGGTCGGCTTCTGGATCATGTCGCCGTTGAACATCTGGAAATAAAGGGCGGACGAACCTATGACCGCAATCCAAAACTTCTTCAAGACTTTCTTCCTCACGGAACTCCTGAAAGGCCTCGCGCTGACCGGACGCTACGCGTTCCAGCGCAAGATCACCGTGCAGTTCCCGGAAGAGAAGACCCCGATCTCGCCGCGTTTCCGCGGTCTGCATGCGCTGCGACGCTATGAAAACGGCGAAGAGCGCTGCATCGCGTGCAAGCTGTGCGAAGCAGTGTGCCCGGCGCTCGCGATCACAATCGAATCGGAAACGCGCGCGGACAACACGCGCCGCACGACGCGCTACGACATCGACCTGACCAAGTGCATCTTCTGCGGTTTCTGCGAAGAAAGCTGCCCGGTCGATTCGATCGTCGAGACGCACATTCTCGAGTATCACGGCGAGAAGCGCGGCGACCTTTACTTCACGAAGGAAATGCTGCTGGCCGTTGGCGATCGTTACGAAGCAGAAATCGCCGCCAACAAGGCAGCCGACGCACCGTATCGTTGAAGCGTTTTCCCGCTTGCAGCAAATGCGGCAGTAAAAGCAGTAACACGGCCTGCTGTCGGGCCGACCGCCGCGGCCTGAACGCCGCGGCACGGCGCACCTGTGTGGCGGTTCTGGCGGTTTCGTCCGCTTTTGCCAGCCACGGGTGCCAAAGAACAATGCCTGACGATGGCCTAACGATGAACCGGTAATCATGGAATTCACGACCGTACTGTTCTACATCTTCGCGCTGCTCCTGGTGGTTTCAGGGCTGAAGGTGATCACCTCGCGCAACCCGGTGTCATCCGCACTGTTTCTCGTGCTGGCGTTCTTCAACGCAGCGGCGATCTGGATGCTGCTGGAGGCCGAGTTCCTCGCGATCCTGCTGGTGCTGGTCTACGTCGGCGCGGTGATGGTGCTGTTCCTGTTCGTCGTGATGATGCTGGACGTCAATCTCGACGTGCTGCGCAAGGACTTCAAACGCTTCGTGCCGATGGCCTCGGCGGTGGGCGCGATCATCGTGATCGAAACCGCGCTGATCCTGTGGCACGGCTACGGCGCGACCACCACGGCGCTGCACGACACGGCCGCGGCTGCCGCTGGCATGGGCGACTGGTCGAACACGCGCCTGATCGGCAAGGTCATCTATACCGACTACATCTTCGCGTTCGAAATTGCCGGCCTGATCCTGCTGGTTGCCATCATCGCGGCGATCGCGCTGACCACGAGCCACAAGAAGGACAGCAAGCGTCAGAACGTCAGCGCACAGGTCAAGGTGCGCGTGCAGGACCGCGTGCGTGTTGTGAAGATGCCGTCAGAGAAAACCGCGGCGACCCTCGCTGCGGAACAGGCGGCTGCCGCGGCAGCCGCAGCAGCAGCCGACTCGGCGCCGGCCAAGAACAGCTGAGCGGACAGGAGATAGAAATCATGTTGACCCTTGCCCATTACCTTGTCCTCGGCGCGATCCTGTTTGCGATCAGCATCGTCGGCATTTTCCTGAACCGCCGCAACGTCATCATCATCCTGATGGCGATCGAACTGATGCTGCTCGCGGTGAACACCAATTTCATCGCGTTCTCGCACTACCTGGGCGACGTGCATGGCCAGATTTTCGTCTTCTTCGTGCTGACGGTTGCGGCAGCCGAAGCGGCGATCGGTCTCGCAATTCTGGTGACCCTGTTCCGTAGTCTCGACACGATCAATGTCGAGGATCTCGATCAGCTCAAAGGTTAATTTCAGGAAAAGCGGTTATGTCCACGATACTCAATGAAAACCTGCTGTTGGCAATTCCGCTGGCACCGCTCGCTGGTTCCCTGATTGCGGGGCTGTTCGGCAAGGCAATAGGGCGGGCGGGTGCGCATTCGGTCACGATCCTCGGCGTCGCGATTTCGTTCATCCTGTCGGTCATGGTCTTTTTCCAGGTGATGGACGGCGCGAGCTTCAACGCGACCATTTATCAATGGATGTCAATCGGCAAGACCCAGCTCGAAGTCGGTTTCCTGGTCGACTCGCTGACCGCGATGATGATCTGCGTGGTGAACTTCGTGTCGCTGATGGTGCATATCTACACGATCGGCTACATGGCCGACGACGACGGCTACCAGCGCTTCTTCTCGTACATCTCGCTGTTCACGTTCTCGATGCTGATGCTCGTGATGAGCAACAACTTCCTGCAGCTGTTCTTCGGCTGGGAAGCGGTGGGTCTCATGTCGTACCTGCTGATCGGCTTCTACTTCAAGCGTGAGAGTGCGATCTACGCGAACATGAAGGCGTTTATCGTGAACCGCGTCGGCGACTTCGGTTTCCTGCTCGGCATCGGTTTGCTGTTCGCGTTCGCCGGCTCGATGAACTACGGCGAAGTCTTCGCGAAGCGTACCGAACTCGCGGCGCTGAACTTCCCGGGTACCGACTGGGGCCTGCTGACGGTGGCTTGCATCTGCCTGTTCATCGGCGCGATGGGTAAGTCGGCTCAGTTCCCGCTGCACGTGTGGCTGCCGGACTCGATGGAAGGCCCGACGCCGATCTCCGCGCTGATTCACGCGGCGACCATGGTGACGGCCGGTATCTTCATGGTCACGCGCATGTCCCCGCTCTTCGAACTGTCGGATACGGCGCTGTCGTTCGTCATGGTCATCGGTGCGATTACCGCGCTGTTCATGGGTTTCCTCGGGATCGTCCAGAACGACATCAAGCGTGTGGTCGCTTATTCCACGCTGTCGCAGCTCGGTTACATGACGGTCGCGCTCGGCGCGTCGGCATATTCGGTCGCCGTGTTTCACCTGATGACGCACGCGTTCTTCAAGGCGCTGCTGTTCCTCGGCGCGGGTTCGGTGATCATCGGCATGCATCACGATCAGGACATGCGCAACATGGGCGGCCTGCGCAAGTACATGCCGATTACGTGGATCACGTCGCTGATCGGTTCGCTCGCGCTGATCGGCACGCCGTTCTTCTCGGGCTTCTACTCGAAAGACTCGATCATCGACGCGGTGAAACTGTCGCATCTGCCAGGCTCGGGTTTCGCGTACTTCGCCGTGGTCGCAAGCGTGTTCGTGACCGCGTTGTATTCGTTCCGTATGTATTTCATGGTGTTCCACGGTGAGGAGCGCTTCCGCAATCCGAAGCACCCGGAATCGCCGATGGGCGCGGAGGCCGAGTCGCATGGGCATGACGACCATGGTCATGGTCACGACGACCACGCTCACGAGCCGCACGAAACGCCGTGGGTCGTGTGGGTGCCGCTCGTGCTGCTGGCGATTCCGTCGATCGTGATCGGCGCGATCGGCGTCGGTCCGATGCTGTTCGGCGACTTCTTCCAGCACGGCGTCGCGTTCGACAAGGTGATCTACATCAGCGAGAACCATCCGGCGCTGCATGAGATGACCGAAGAATTCCAGGGCTGGGCGTCGATGGGTCTGCACTCGGTGTCGGGCCTGCCTGTTTGGCTCGCGCTCGCAGGCGTGGTGGTCGCATGGTTCCTGTATCTGGTCCGTCCGGATCTGCCCGCTGTCATCAAGCGCGCATTCGGCCCGATCTACACGTTGCTCGATAACAAGTACTACATGGACAAGATCAACGAAGTCGTGTTTGCGCGAGGCGCGGTGGCCATTGGCCGGGGGTCTGTGGAAGGAAGGCGACGTGGTCGTGATCGACGGCATCGTCAACGGCAGCGCACGCTTTATCGGCTGGTTCGCGAGCGTGATCCGCTTCCTCCAATCCGGCTACATCTACCACTACGCGTTCGCCATGATCATCGGCATGCTGGGGCTCCTGACCCTGTTCGTAACGCTCGGCGGCAAATAAGGCGAGGGACACCCATGCACGCTTATCCGATTCTGAGCATCGCGATCTGGTTGCCGATCTTCTTCGGTCTGCTGGTCCTCGCGATCGGCAACGACGAGAACCCCGCCCCCGCGCGCTGGATTTCGCTGATCGGCTCGGTTCTGAGCTTCCTCGTCACGCTGCCACTGATCACCAGCTTCGATTCGAGCACCCCCGAGCTGCAGTTCGTCGAGCAGGCGAACTGGATCGAGCGCTTCCACATCACGTATCACCTCGGCGTGGACGGCATTTCGATGTGGTTCGTTGCGTTGACCGCGTTGATCACGGTGATCGTCGTGATCGCAGCGTGGGAAGTGATCACGAAGAACGTCGGCCAGTACCTCGCGGCCTTCCTGATCCTGTCGGGCATCATGGTCGGCGTGTTCAGCGCGGCCGACGGCCTGTTGTTCTACGTGTTCTTCGAAGCGACGCTGATCCCGATGTACATCATCATCGGCGTGTGGGGCGGGGCGAACCGCGTGTACGCGGCATTCAAGTTCTTCCTGTACACGCTGGCGGGCTCGCTGCTGATGCTGGTTGCGCTGATCTATCTGTACAACCAGACCGGCTCGTTCGACATCGCCACGTGGCAGCACGCGCAGATCGCGATGACGCCGCAGGTGCTACTGTTTATCGCGTTTTTCCTGGCCTTCGCGGTGAAGGTGCCGATGTGGCCGGTGCACACGTGGTTGCCGGACGCGCACGTGGAAGCGCCGACCGGCGGCTCGGTCGTGCTGGCCGCGATCATGCTGAAGCTCGGTGCGTACGGTTTCCTGCGCTTCTCGCTGCCGATCACGCCTGATGCGAGCCATTTCCTCGCACCGGTCGTCATCACGCTGTCGCTGATCGCGGTGATCTACATCGGTCTCGTCGCGATGGTGCAGGCCGACATGAAGAAACTGGTCGCG
Organism: Paraburkholderia sp. MM5477-R1; assembly: GCF_050436385.1. Lineage (NCBI taxonomy): Bacteria > Pseudomonadati > Pseudomonadota > Betaproteobacteria > Burkholderiales > Burkholderiaceae > Paraburkholderia > Paraburkholderia sp. MM5477-R1. The sequence continues at coordinate 27,390 of NZ_JBNDMC010000003.1, read as the reverse complement.
TATTCGTCGATCGCGCACATGGGCTTTGTCACGCTCGGCTTCTTTATCTTCAATCAGCTCGGCGCGGAAGGCGCGATCGTGCAGATGATCTCGCACGGTTTCGTGTCGGGCGCGATGTTCCTGTGCATCGGCGTACTGTACGACCGCATGCACTCGCGTCAGATCGCCGATTACGGCGGCGTCGTCAACGTGATGCCGAAGTTCGCGGCGTTCGTGATGCTGTTCGCGATGGCGAATTGCGGCTTGCCGGGCACTTCCGGTTTCGTCGGCGAATTCATGGTGATTCTGGCCTCCGTCCAGTACAACTTCTGGATCGCGAGTGGCGCGGCAGTCACGCTGATTCTCGGCGCGGCCTACACGCTGTGGATGTACAAGCGCGTGTACTTCGGCGCGGTCGCGAACGACCACGTGAAGAACCTGCTCGACATCGACCGTCGCGAATTTTTCATGCTGGCTGTGCTCGCCGCACTGACGCTGTTCATGGGCCTGTACCCGAAGCCCTTTACCGATGTGATGCACGTATCCGTGGAAAACCTCCTCTCCCACGTTGCCCAATCGAAGCTGCCGTTGCCTCAGTAACGACGAGCGGAGGAATTTAAGACCATGCAAAACGCCCCTATGACTGCTCTGTTGCCCGACGCACTGGTGATGTTCGCCATTGTCATCGCGTGGCTCAACGACACGTTCGTCGGCCAGGAGGGTCGCCGTACGACGTATTTCATCGCGTTCTACTCGACGCTCGTCGCCGGGATCTGGTTCGCGATCAATGCGTTCGACCCTCAAGTGCATTACTTCTTCGATCACATGTACGTGGTCGATCCGTTCGCCAATGTGATGAAGGCAGTGGTGTCGCTCGGCTATGCGGTGACGATCGTTTATTCGCGTCGCTACCTCGAAGACCGTAGCCTGTTCCGCGGCGACTTCTTCCTGCTCGGCATGTTCTCGCTGCTCGGCCAGATCGTGATGATCTCGGGCAATAACTTCCTGACGCTGTATCTCGGTCTGGAACTGATGTCGCTGTCGCTGTACGCGGTGATCGCGCTGCGTCGCGAAGTGGCGTCGTCGAACGAAGCGGCGATGAAGTACTACGTGCTCGGCGCGCTGGCTTCCGGCTTCCTGCTGTATGGTGTTTCGATGCTGTATGGCGCGACCGGCTCGCTCGACCTGAACGAAGTGTTCAAGGCGATCAGCACGAGCCACTACGATCCGACCGTGCTGCTGTTCGGCGTCATCTTCATCGTGGCGGGCGTGGCGTTCAAGATGGGTGCGGTGCCGTTCCATATGTGGGTGCCTGACGTGTACCAGGGCGCACCGACGGCGATGACGCTCATCGTCGGCGGCGGCCCGAAGGTCGCGGCGTTCGCGTGGGGTCTGCGTTTCCTCGTAATGGGCCTGCTGCCGCTGGCGGTCGAATGGCAGCAGATGCTGGTGATTCTGGCGGCGCTGTCGCTGATCGTCGGCAACATCACCGGGATCGTGCAGCGCAACGTCAAGCGGATGCTCGCGTATTCGGCGATCTCGAACATGGGCTTCGTGCTGCTCGGCCTGCTCGCCGGCGTGGTCGACCAGAAGACCACGGGCGCCGCGAACGCGTACGGCTCGGCGATGTTCTACAGCATCGTCTACCTGATCACGACGCTCGGCACGTTCGGCGTCATCATGCTGCTCGCGCGCCGCGACTTCGAAGCGGACACGCTGGAGGACTTCAAGGGCCTCAATCAGCGCAGCGCGGTATTCGCGTTCGTGATGATGATCATGATGTTCTCGCTCGCGGGTATTCCGCCGGCAGTCGGCTTCTATGCGAAGCTCGCCGTGCTGCAAGCGACGATGAACGCCGGCCTGACCTGGCTCACCGTGCTCGCCGTGATCACGTCGCTGTTCGGCGCGTTCTACTACCTGCGTATCGTCAAGCTGATGTACTTCGACGAGCCGCAAGACAAGTCGCCGATCGTGGCGGACACGAGCACGCGCGCGTTGCTCGCGTTGAACGGCGTCGCCGTGCTGGTGCTCGGTATCGTGCCGGATCCGCTGTTGCGCGCCTGCCTGCAGGCGATCCAGCACACGCTGCTGCTCTGATGTCCGCTGCGGGCTGGTTTATCGTGCTGTTGGCGCTGGTCGGCGCCAACCTGCCGTTCCTGAATCAGCGCCTCTTCGCCGCGGTGCCGTTGAAAGCGGCGAAGAAAAGCGCCTGGCTCCGGATTGCCGAATTGATCGTGCTGTATTTCGTGGTCGGCGCGCTGGGCTTTTTGCTCGAAGCGCGCGCGGGAAATCGCTTCGAGCAGGGCTGGCAGTTCTACGCGATCACGTTCGCGCTGTTCGTCGTGTTCGCTTTCCCCGGCTTTACCTTCCAATATCTCGTCAAACGCCGCTGACGGCGTCTCGCCGTCGCGCGCGCCTGGCTGTTCTGAGGTCCGCACATGGCTGAGCTTCCCAATCACGACGCCGCGCTAACCGAGACTTGTATCGACAGCAAGACGGTCCATCAAGGACCGTTCATGACGGTCAAGTACGATACGGTCCGACTGCCCGACGGCAAACAGGCAACGCGCGAATACGTTCAGCATCCGGGCGCCGTCATGGTGATCCCCTTGTTCGACGACGCTCGCGTGCTGCTCGAAAGTCAGTATCGCTATCCGATGGGCAAGGTGATGGTCGAATATCCGGCCGGCAAGCTCGACCCGAACGAGGGCGCGCTGGCCTGCGCGGTCCGGGAACTGCGCGAGGAAACCGGCTATACCGCGCGCGAGTACGTGTACCTGACTCGGATTCACCCGATCATTTCTTACTCGACCGAATTCATTGATATCTATCTCGCGCGGGGCTTGACCGCGGGCGAGCGCAATCTCGATGAAGGCGAGTTTCTCGAACTTTTCACCGCGACCGTGGAGCAGGTATCCGAGTGGGTGCGCACGGGCAAGATCACCGATGTGAAGACGATCATCGGTACCTTCTGGCTCGAGAAAGTGCTGTCGGGTACGTGGCCGACCGAGGCGCCCGAAACGGTATAAGTTCGGGTCTGCCCGATAGCTGATCCGCGTTGCAGGTGAACGGAGCCCCTGTTGGTCGATGACCGGCAGGGGCTTTTCATTGGCTTCGCGGTTTCTTTCTGGCTCGAAAAATAAGCCGTCTCCTATGCCATCTGGCTGGCTCGTCGTGGCGCCGGCGGCCGGCCAATATGAACCTCTCGATCACCGAATTCGTCGTCGATTCTGTTTTGGATGACTGAAGTTAAAAATCGCAGTGATCTCATTTCTGCTCCAGCACAGGTTGTCAATTGACAACCTGTGCTGGAGCGACTAAATTGGAGGTCTCGATGGTTCGAGCAAGGCACATGAAGAAAGAGATCGAGGCCGCATTGGCATACGCGGAGCAGCACGGCTGGCGCGTTCAGGACGGCGGAAGAGGTCATGCGTGGGGAAAAATCCATTGCCCGTACAGAGACGCCGAATGTCGTTGCGGGGAGTTCTGTATATCGAGCGTCTGGAGTACGCCGAAGAATGCCGGCAATCACGCCAGGCACTTGCGGCGCATCGTCGGCAACTGCACGGCACGGCGCTAGTGGGTTCGTAGGTATCACGCAGGTATCAAGCAGGTATCAAGCAGGAATCGCAACAACCTGGGCTCAACGAAGACAGGAGTAACGTATGGAATATGTGTTCACGTTGAAATATCGCCTCGCCGCGGAAGAATGCGATGCAGACGCAATCGTCGAGCGGTTGGGCGAAGCGGGGTGCGACGACGCCACGATTGGCGTCGGGCAACCCGGCCGCCTCGGGCTGCTTTTCACCCGTGAAGGCGCGAGCGCGCTCGCGGCTGTCACCAGCGCGCTCAAGGACGTGAAAGGTGCGGTGCCGTCCGCGCAGCTGATCGAGGCGGGACCTGACTTCGTAGGGCTGACCGACGTGGCCGAGGTGGCCGGCGTGTCGCGGCAAAACATGCGCAAGCTGATGCTGAACAACGCAATCGACTTCCCGTCACCGATCCACGAAGGCAGTGCATCGGTCTGGCATCTGGCGGACGTGCTCGAATGGCTGACCGCGCGCGGCGGGTACGAGATTGAGGTCGGTGTGGCGGATGTCGCAAAACTCGCGAAGCAGATCAATCTGACGAAGGAGGCCCGTCAGATTGAACCGCGTGTGAGCCGTCAACTGAGCAATCTCGTGGCGTAGCAGTGCGCCGCAAGCGGGCCGTAGAGCGGAGCAGATGTGGCACCGCTTACTAGCCGGGCCGCCTTCGGCAGCACCTGCCGTAAAGCGTTAAAATCGCCCACCCGCGTCATATTCCCTTGCGGCCGCTGGCGGTTGCACGCCGGCTCTAAAGTTTTGCGAACGATCGTTCACAAATTTACATTTTGCGCTAAACTGGCACGCAAGCCCTGATTCCATATGAAGGTCCTCGATTTACAGTGTCCGCATGGCCATCGGTTTGAAGGCTGGTTCGCTTCGACCGATGACTTCGAGTCGCAGCAGTCCCGCAAGCTCGTCGAATGTCCGATCTGCGGTGCGAACGAGGTGAGCCGTTTGCCTTCGGCACCGCGTCTGAATCTGTCGGGCGCGACCGACTCCAAGGCGCCGGCGGGCGCGGAGCAAATGCAGGCGCACATGATGCGCGCGCTGCGCGAGGTACTGGAGAAGACGGAGAACGTGGGCGACCGCTTCGCCGAGGAAGCACGACGCATTCACTACAACGAAGCGCCTGTGCGCAGTATTCGCGGTGTCACGACACCGGAGGATGCGCGTGCCTTGGTCGAGGAAGGCATCGAAGTGATGCCGCTGCCGGTCCCAGCTGCGCTGAAGGAACCATTGCAATAGCGCGGTGGCTCCAGGCGGCCGGGCGGTGGCGGCCAGGAGACACTACGCATGAATCTGGACTATTCCCCCGCTGAAGACGCGTTCCGCGCCGACATCCGCGCCTGGCTCGAAGCGAATCTGCCTCGCGAGCTGAGCGACAAGGTTCTCAATCACAAACGGCTTTCCCGCGAAGACTTCGCAAGCTGGCACAGGCTGCTCGGCACGCGAGGCTGGTCGGCGGTCGCGTGGCCGCGCGAATACGGCGGCCCCGGCTGGGACGCGACGCAACGACATATCTGGGAAGAAGAGTGCGCGCGTATCGGCGCACCTTCCGTGCTGCCTTTCGGTGTGTCGATGGTTGCGCCGGTGCTGATGAAGTACGGTAACGAGGCGCAGAAGCGCCACTATCTGCCGCGTATTCTCGACGGCACGGACTGGTGGTGTCAGGGCTACTCGGAACCGGGATCGGGTTCCGACCTTGCGTCGCTGCGCACCCGCGCGGAGCGCGTCGGTGATCATTACGTGGTCAACGGCCAGAAGACCTGGACCACGCTCGGCCAGCACGCCGACATGATGTTCTGCCTCGTGCGCACCGACAGCGGCGCCAAAAAGCAGGAGGGCATCTCGTTCCTGCTGATCGATATGAAAACCCCGGGCATCACGGTGCGGCCCATCATCACGCTCGACGAAGATCACGAAGTCAACGAGGTGTTCTTCGAGGACGTCAAAGTGCCGGTCGACAATCTCGTCGGCGAAGAAAATCGCGGCTGGACGTATGCGAAATATCTGCTCGGCCACGAGCGTACCGGCATTGCGCGAGTCGGAGCGTCGAAGCGTGAGCTGGCGTTTCTGAAGCGTGTCGCGCTGAATCAGAAAAAGAACGGCAAGCCGCTGCTGCACGATCCGGTGTTTGCGGCGAAGGTAGCGAGTCTCGAAATCGAGTTGATGGCGCTGGAAGTCACCGTGCAACGGGTGGTAGCCAACGAGGCGGGCGGTCGCGGCCCGGGCCCGGAAGCGTCGATGCTGAAGATCAAGGGCACGGAAGTGCAACAGGGGCTCACCGAGCTGATGTTCGAAGCAATCGGCCCGCTGGCCGCGCCGTTCGACGTGCCGTTCCTCGAAGGCGAACGCGAGCACAGTCTTGCCGGCGACGACGATGCCGCGCCGCTTGCCGCGTACTACTTCAACTTCCGCAAGACGTCGATTTACGGCGGCTCGAACGAAATTCAAAAGAACATCATCGCGCAGATGATTCTCGGACTTTGAGGAGCGGCGCATGGACTTCACTTTCAACGACGAACAACAGCAATTTGCCGATGCGCTGCGCCGCTATCTCGACAGGAGCTACGGCTTCGAAGCGCGCCAGCAGATCGTGCGCTCGGAGACGGGCGTATCGGCTGTGCACTGGGCCGCGTTCACCGAACTGGGGCTGATCGCGTTGCCGGTGCCCGAAACGCAGGGCGGCTTCAACGGTGGTCCGATCGACATGCTCGTGGTCATGCAGGAGCTCGGCCGCGCGCTCGTCGTCGAGCCGTTTTGGGCGACCGCGGTCGGCATCGAAGCGCTGCGCCTTGCCGGCGCCGGCGACGGCGAAGATGCCGCGCTGCTCGAACGGGCGGCCCAGGGCGAAGCGAGGCTGGCCGTGGCGTTTCACGAGCCGCATGCGCGCTACGATCTGTTCGACGTCGCGACGACCGCGAGCGGGCAGGGTGCGCAGCACACGCTGAGCGGCACCAAATCGGTCGTGCTGCACGGCGCGCAGGCGGACCACTGGATCGTGCCGGCGCGCCTCGATGGCGAAATCGCACTCTTTGTCGTCGCGCGCGACGCGGCCGGCGTCACGCTCACCGAGTACCGCACGATCGACGGTCAACGCGCGGCGACGCTCGAATTCAATGGCACGCCCGCGCGCCGGCTCGCCGGCAAACACGCGGGGGCGGCAACCCTCGAGCAGATCGCCGACTACGGCACGCTGCTGCTGTGCGCGGAAGCGCTCGGCGCGCTCGACGCGCTCAATCACGCCACCGTCGAGTACACCAAAACGCGCCAGCAGTTCGGCCAGCCGATCGCGCGTTTCCAGGCGTTGCAGCATCGCATGGTCGAGATGCTCATCCACGCGGAGCAGGCGCGCTCGATCACGTATCTGGCCGCGATGCGCTACGCGAGTGAAGACGCGAACGAGCGCCGTCGAGCGATCTCCGCGGCAAAAGTTCGGGTCGGCCAGGCCGCGCGTTTCGTTGGTCAACAGGCGGTGCAGTTGCACGGCGGCATGGGTGTCACGAACGAAGTGGCGGCCGCGCATCTTTTCAAGCGCCTCGCGATCATCGAGACCACGCTCGGCGACGTCGATCATCATCTCGCGCGGTTTGCCACGCTGCCCGGATTTGCGGTCGCCGAAGACTGATCGGGCCGTTCCACCGGACAAAGGAGGTGCACGATGAAAATCAGTTTCGAAGACATGGAAGTGGGCTCGAGCCGCGAAATCGGCAAGCACATGTTCACGCGCGAGGAGATTGTCGAGTTCGCGCAGAAGTTCGATCCGCAGCCGTTTCATCTCGACGAAGCCGCCGCGGCCGAATCGCCGTTCCGCGGCCTCGTCGCGAGTGGTTGGCACACCTGCTCGGTAATGATGGGCATGCTCGTGCGCAAGGTACTGGCGGATTCGACATCGATGGGTTCGCCCGGGATCGACGAGATCCGCTGGCTCAAGCCGGTACGAGTCGGCGACACGATCACGATGATGAACGTCATCGTCGACAAGCGCGTGTCGCAGAGCAAGCCGGATCGCGGCATCGTGTCGACACGCTGGGAGGGCATCAATCAGCACGGCGAAACGGTGATCACCGTGCGCTCGAACGGCATGTTCGGCCTGCGCAATCCGGGAGCGGCGGCATGACGGCGAGCGCGGCGACGCCAGTCGCTTTCGACAATGCGGGTGCTTTGCGCGCGCTCATTGGCGCCGAGCCGCTCGTCAGCGAATGGCTGAGCGTCGATCAGGAGAGGGTCGACCGTTTCGCCGAGGCAACCGGCGATCATCAGTGGATTCACATCGATCCCGAGCGGGCCAAACGCGAATCGCCGTTTGGCGGCCCGGTCGCGCATGGGTTTTTGACGCTGTCGCTGATTCCGGCTTTGCTCGGCAAAACGGTGAAGATCGAGCAGCGCATGGGTGTCAACTATGGCTTGAACCGCGTGCGTTTCGTGTCGCCGGTACTCGTGGGGTCGTCGCTGCGCGGGAAGTTTGCCGTCGAGTCGGTGACCGACGTCGACAACAGCGGCGTGCAACTCGCGTGGAACGTGACGCTGGAGCGTCAGGGCAGCGAACGACCGGTGTGCGTCGCGGAGTTCATCACGCGGCATTATTTCTAGCGTTTTCCCTTTGCAGACGAAATGAAAAAGCGCGAGCCGGCAGGCATGCCGCTCGCGCTTTCGGTTTGTGTCGAGCCGCGTCAGCGAGACGGCCGAAACTAGTGTTTCGCGTACTGCGTCGCGCCAAACAGGATCTCTTTCGCCTTGTCGTCCATCAGCGGCGCGCGCGCCGACGCCAGCACGTCGACGCCGCGCACCACCGCCGGCCGCGCAGCGATCTCTTCATGCCAGCGCTTCACGTTCGGCAAGGTATCGAGCTCGATGCCCTGATTTTTCCACGAACGGGTCCACGGAAACGCGGCGATGTCCGCGATCGTATAGTCGTTGCCGGCCAGGTAACGCGTCTTGCCGAGTTGCGAGTCCATCACGCCGTACAGACGTCGCGCCTCATTGGTGTAGCGATTGACCGCGTATTCGATCTGCTCGGGTGCATACACGCGGAAGTGATGCGTTTGCCCCAGCATCGGACCAAGGCCGCCCATCTGGAACATCAGCCATTGCAGTGCCGCGTAGCGCGCGGCCGGATCGCTCGGTAGAAACTTGCCGGTTTTCTCGGCCAGATAAATCAGGATCGCGCCCGATTCGAATAGCGCGAAGGGCCGGCCGTCGGCGCCTTTCGGACCTTCGGAATCGACGATCGCGGGAATCTTGTTGTTGGGACTGATGGCGAGAAATTCCGGCTTGAACTGGTCGCCGGCACCGATGTTCACGGCATGCACGTTGTAGGGTAGGCCCGTTTCCTCGAGCATGATATGAATCTTGTGGCCGTTCGGGGTCGCCCAGCTATAGACGTCGATCATCCTGGCTCCTTTGTTCGTCGAAGCGGCGCCGCAAAGAGGGCGCCGCCGTTGCCGAAAATTAGAGCATAGATCGCGCGACGCTGCTTGCCGCGGGCTCAGTCCCCACGCTCACACCGAGCCGAAGCACTCAAACGCGTGTGACCGGCATCTCAACGCGAGCCGCCGAGCCCGCATCCATATGACGCGCAAGTTCGAGCTTGGCGATCGCGTTGCGATGCACTTCGTCGGGGCCGTCGGCGAAACGCAGCGTGCGCGCCGACGCATAGGCATACGCGAGCGGAAAATCGTCGCTGACGCCGCCGCCGCCATGCGCCTGAATCGCCCAGTCGATCACCTGACACGCCATGTTCGGCGCGACCACCTTGATCATCGCGATCTCGCCGCGCGCGCCCTTGTTGCCGACGGTATCCATCATGTACGCCGTCTTCAGCGTGAGCAGACGCGCCTGCTCGATCATGCAGCGCGCCTCGGCAAGACGCTCCTGCGTGACCCCTTGCGACGCCACCGGCTTGCCGAACGCGACACGTTGCAGCGAGCGCTTCACCATCAATTCGAGCGCGCGTTCGGCGAGACCGATCAGGCGCATGCAGTGGTGGATGCGTCCCGGGCCGAGACGGCCTTGCGCGATCTCGAAGCCGCGGCCTTCGCCGAGCAGCATGCTGGTAGCGGGCACGCGCACGTTGTCGAGTGTGATCTCCATGTGGCCGTGCGGCGCGTCGTCGTAACCGAACACCGTGAGCGGGCGATGCACGGTGATGCCGGTGGCGTCGGCGGGCACGAGGATCATCGACTGCTGCTGATGGCGCGGCGCGTCGGGATCGGTCTTGCCCATCACGATATAGACCTTGCAGCGCGGATCGCCCGCGCCCGACGACCACCACTTGTGACCGTTGATCACGTAATGGTCACCATCGCGCACGATGCTGGTCTGGATGTTCGTCGCATCCGACGACGCGACCTCGGGCTCCGTCATCAGAAACGCCGAACGGATCTGCCCTTGCAGCAGCGGTTCGAGCCACTCGCGCTTGTTCTCTTCGCTGCCGTAGCGCTCGATCGTCTCCATGTTGCCGGTGTCCGGCGCGTTGCAGTTGAACACTTCCGGCGCCCACGGCACGCGGCCCATGATCTCGCACAGCGGCGCGTATTCGAGATTCGTCAGGCCCGCGCCGCGCTCCGATTGCGGCAGGAACAGATTCCACAGACCGGCCTCGCGCGCCTTCTGCTTGAGTTGCTCGACCAGTTCGGTCGGCACCCATGCGTTGCCGTTCTGGCGGTTGCGCGCGATCTCCGCATAGAACGCCTGTTCGTTCGGGTAAATGTGCTCGTCGAAAAAGGCGAGCAGTTTTTCGCGCAACGCCTGGACCTTCGGGGTGTAATCGAAATTCATCTTGGACCTCGCGGGTAACGGACTGCGAATGATGGGGAGCAGGGCGCGCCCTTGTGTCTAGAGAACCTTCTGCGCATAGTGCCAGGCGAGTTCGGCCATCGGCTTCGCGCGCCGGCCGGCGTCGAGCGCCTGCGCGTTCGATGCGGTACCGTCGACGACGCGCTTCATGATCCCTTGCAGGATCGCTGCGATGCGGAACATGTTGTAGGCCAGATAGAAATTCCAGTCGCCACGAATCTCGAAACCGGTGCGTTGGCAATAGCGCTCGACGTACCGCGCTTCATCGGGAATGCCGAGCGCGGCCCAATCGAGTCCCGCGATGCCGCGGAACTGCGTCGGGTCGACATGCCACGCCATGCAGTGGTAAGCAAAGTCGGCGAGCGGATCGCCGAGCGTCGACAGTTCCCAGTCGAGCACCGCGAGCACGCGCGGCTCGTTGCGATCGAAAATCAGATTGTCGAGCCGGTAGTCGCCATGCACGACCGACACGCGCTCGTTCGTTTCGGCCGGCATATGCTGCGGCAGCCATTCGATCAGCCGGTGCATCGCGTCGATCGGCTCGGTCTCGGACGCCAGATACTGCTTGCTCCAGCGGCCGATCTGGCGCGCGAAGTAATTGCCTGGCTTACCGTAGTCGGCGAGGCCGGCGGTGGCGGCGTCGACACTGTGCAACGCCGCGATCACGCGATTCATTTCGTCGTAGATCGCCGCGCGCTCGGTGGGCGTCATGCCGGGCAGCGATTGATCCCACAGCACGCGACCTTCCACGAACTCCATCACGTAGAACGCGCGACCGATCACGCTTTCGTCCTCGCACAGCGCGAGCATCTGTGCGACCGGCACGTCGGTGTCGGCGAGCGCGTGCATCACGCGATATTCGCGTTCGATCGCATGCGCGGACGGCAGCAGCTTCGCCGCGGGCCCGGGCTTCGCGCGCATCACGTACGCGCGCGACGGCGTGATCAGCTTGAACGTGGGATTGGATTGTCCGCCCGCGAATTGCTCGAGCGTGAGCGGCCCCTCGAATCCGTCGACATGTCCGGCCAGCCACGCGGCGAGCGCGTCGTTGTCGAAGCGTTGCCGCTCGTTGACCGGGCGGGTGCCCTCGAAAGCCGAGTAGTCCTGTCTGCGTGCCGGTTCGCCGGTCTGCGTGGCTTGCGCCATGTGTCTCCTCCAGTTCGGTGTCAGCTACGCTGGTATCGGATGAACTGTGCGTAGAGCATTTCCATCGTGGTGTTGCGAACGTCGCGATGCAACGGCGACGGCGGTGAATAGTTGAGCATGCGCAGCACCCAGTCGCGCGGCGCGGCGCCGACGTCGAGCGCATTGATGCAGCCGGTCGCCTGCGCCAGATGACCGAAGAACGTGCGGCCGCCGGCCGTCAGCGCGTGCGACAGGATCGCGCGATTGACGCCGCCGTGCAGCACCAGCAACGCGGTGTCCCACGACGTGTCTTCGCGCAGCGCCGTGACGGCCGGCAGCACGCGATCGAACAGCTCGCCGATCGTTTCGCCGTCGAGAAAGCGCATGCTCTCCGGCACGATGCCGTCGAACACGCCGAGAAACGCGGCCTCGATATCGCTCGGCGGAATGCCGCCGAGCCGTCCGCCGCGAATTTCTCGCCACGCGGGCTCGATTTCGGGCTCGATCTGCTGACCCGTTTCGGCAAGCACGCACCGCGCGGTTTCTATCGTGCGCGGCAAGCCGCTGACGATCACGCGGTCAAAGCGCACCTGCTGTTCGGCGAACACGCGGCCCGCCGCGCTCGCCTGCTCGCGGCCGTTCGCGTTCAGCGGCACGGTTTCAGGATCGATCGCGCGGCCGGAGTCGTCGAAGTAGGTGACGTCGCCGTGACGCATCAGGAAGATGCGGCGCCGTTTCGGCAGTTGGTAGTCGGGCATGTCGGGCGGCTCTCTCGTCGTTCATTTGTAGATGGGTGCGCGTTTTTCGAGGAACGCGGTGATGCCTTCGAGACCGTCGCGATGATGCAGCGACGCGACGAAGTTATCGCGCTCGGCGACCAGATGATCAGCGAGCGGCTGCGTACCGGCCGCGGCGATCAGCCCCTTGATGCGCGCGACCGAATTGGGCGAAATCGCGCCGAGCTCGTCGGCCCAGGCGAGCGCGTTATCGAGCGCGGTGCCGGCTTTCGTGAGCCGGTTGACGACGCCGAGTTCGTGCAGACGCGCGGCGCCGATCGGCTTGGCTTCGATCAGTACCTCGGTGGCCAGCTGGCGCGGCAGCGCCTCGGCGAGAAACCACGAGCCGCCGCCGTCGGGCGTCAGGCCGACGCGCGCGTAGGACATCGCGAATTTGGCGTTGTCCGCGGCGACGATCAGATCGCAGGCGAGCGCGAGCGAAAATCCGGCGCCGGCCGCCGCGCCTTCCACCGCGGCAATGACCGGCTTCGACGATAGCCGCAGTGCCGAAATCCATTGAGCGAGCATGTCGATGCTATCGGCTTGCACGGAGGGATCTTTCGCGCGATTTTCGAGCAGGCGGTTCAGGTTGCCGCCCGCGCAAAAGAAGTTATCGGCGCCGGTGATCACGACGGCGCGAATCGACGGATCGCGCTCGACGGTATCGAATGCCTCGATGCCCGCGGCGTACATGTCCGGATGCAGCGCGTTGCGCGCACCGGGGTTCGACAGCGTGAGGACCAGCGTGGATTCGCTGCTGGCCGGGCGTGAAGCGAGCAGGGCGGCGCTCATGATCGGGTCTCCGTTGGGATGTCGGTGGCGTCGCGCTGGGTGAGCGCAAGGCCGAGTTGCGCGCGTCTTGCGAGCCACGGCGACGGACGGTAGCGCGGTTCGCCGAGCACGCTGTGCATGTTGCGCAGGATCGTGAGAATGGTGGTGGCGCCGAGCGCGTCGCCGAGCGCGAGCGGTCCGCGCGGGTAGCCGAGGCCGAGCATGACGGCGAGGTCGATGTCCTCCGGCGTCGCGATCTGCTTCTGCGCGATGTCGCAGCCGATGTTGACGATCGTCGCGACCACCCGCTGCGCGACGAAGCCGGTCGAATCGCGGATCACGGTGACGGGGATGCCGTCGGCGGCGAACAGCGCATGCGCGCTATCGCGTGCGGCGCGTGTCGTGGCCGGCGTGGTCATCAGCGTGCGGCGTTGCGCGCCGACGAGCGGGAACAGGGCATCGACGGCGACGACGCGGCTCGCGTCGAGCGCTTCGTCGACCGCGGCCGTGGTCGCGTCGTGGCCGAACGGCGTGACGAGGATCAGCGAACCGGCGGCGGGCGTCGCGCCTTCGTCGAGCTTTACGCCCGCTTTGCCGACCAGTTGCACGACGGCCTCATACGCGTCGCGGTAGCGTTGGCTGACCCACACGCTTTGCGGCAGCGTGGTCGGAGCGGGCGCTTCGGCGGCAACCTGCTGCTTGTCGTCCACGTAGCGATAGAAACCTTCGCCGCTCTTGCGGCCGAGCAGTCCGCCCGATAGCCGCGTGCCCGTGATCGGCGACGGCGTGTAACGCGGTTCTTCGTAGAACTGGTGATAGATCGACTCCATCACCGGATGCGACACGTCGAGCGCGGTCAGGTCCAGCAGCTCGAACGGCCCGAGGCGAAAGCCGGCCTGCTCGCGCATGATGCGGTCGATGTCCGCAAAGCTCGCGACGCCTTCGCCCGCCACGCGCAAGCCCTCGGTATTCATGCCGCGGCCCGCGTGATTGACGATGAAGCCCGGCATGTCCTTCGCGCGCACCGGCGTGTGGCCCATGCGGCGGGCGAGATCCATCAGCGCGTCGCCGGCTTCGGGGTCGCTGCGCAGGCCGTCGATCACTTCGACGACCTTCATCAGTGGCACCGGATTGAAGAAGTGATAGCCGACCACGCGCGACGGATCGGTGCAGCCCGCGGCAATCGCGGTGATCGACAGCGACGACGTATTCGACGCGAGGATGCAGCGGCCGCTGACCACGGTTTCGAGCTCGCGAAACAGCGCCTGCTTCACCTCGAGCTTTTCGACGATCGCCTCGACGACGAGATCGCAGCCGACCAGTTCGCTGATCGCCTGCACGCCGCTCACGTTGGCGAGCGCGGCGAGCGAGCGCGACTGCTCCAGCTTGCCTTTGGCCGTCAATTTGGCGAAAGTCTCCGCGAGATAGTCGCGCGCGGCGCCGACGGCGGCCGCGTGGGTGTCGTAGAGCCGCACGCGCAGGCCAGCGAGCGCCGCGATTTGCGCGATACCGCGGCCCATCGCGCCGGTGCCGACGATGCCGATGGTCGCGATGCTGAAATTGCGAGAGTTCATTGTGATGCCCGACTCCATGGTTATTTTAGAATAGCACGATCGTGCAATTTCTTGGATGATTCGATGGAAAGCCGCTGCTTCAACCTCGACGCGCGGTCTCACACACCGTGACATAAGGAGACACCCCATGATCAAGCTGTGCGGTTTTGCGCTGTCCAACTACTACAACAAGGTCAAGTTCGTGCTGCTCGAACATGGCATCGAGTTCGAGGAGCAGTTCGTGAAGCCGAGTCAGGAAGAAGCGCTGCTCGAGCATTCGCCGCTCGGCAAGGTGCCATATCTGCAGACCGAGCACGGCGACCTCTGCGAGTCGCAGTGCATCGTCGAATATCTGGCTGCGCGTTTTCCCGACAAGCGGATCTTCTGCGCCGATCCGTGGCAGGCCGCCAAGGAACGCGAAATGATCTTTTTCGTCGATGTACATCTCGAGCTGACAGCGCGCAATCTGTACAAGGAAGCGTTTTTCGGCGGCACGGTCAGCGACGCGACGAAAGGGCGCGTCGAGAAGCTGCTCACGCATCACATCGCCGGTTTCAAACGGATCGCGAAGTTCTCGCCGTATCTGTGCGGCGAGCAATTCAGCGTGGCGGATACCGCCGGCTACGTGAGCCTGCCGCTCGTCGGTATGGCGACACAGACCATTTACGGCCGCGATCTTCTGCTCGAAGCGGGGATCGACTGGAAGCGCTACGTAAAGACGATCAACCCGCGGCCGGCTGCGCAGCGCGTGACGGAGGATCGCAAGGCCTGTGTCGCGGCGTCGCGTGCGTCCTGAGGGAATGAGCGCAGTGCCATGAAGCGCGCATGGTTGCGAAGCGCACACCCGTGCCGCGCAGCGCGATGGCAAGTAACGTGGGTTCGTTCGTGGCATCGCGCAAGGCATCCTAGAGCCGCGCGAGCCGTTCGAGCGCGGTAGCGAGCGTGCCTTCCTGCTTGGCGAAGCAGAAGCGCACCACGCCCGACTCGTGCGCCTCGTGATAGAACGCCGAGACCGGAATCGCCGCGACGCCGATTTCGCCGGTCAGCCATTGCGCGAATTCGGCTTCGGGCAGGTCGCTGATCGCCGAATAGTCGACGCATTGAAAATACGTGCCCGTGCACGGCAGCAGCCTGAAGCGCGAATTCGCGAGGCCCGCGCGGAAGAAATCGCGCTTGCGCTGATAGAACGCCGGTAGCTCCACGTACGGCGCCGGGTCCTTCATGTAATTGGCGAGGCCGATCTGCATCGGTGTGTTGACGGTGAACACGTTGAACTGGTGCACCTTGCGGAACTCGGCGCTCAGCGCGGCGGGCGCGGCCACATAGCCGACCTTCCAGCCCGTCACGTGGTAGGTCTTGCCGAAGCTCGACACGACGAAGCTGCGCTGCGCGAGTTGCGGATAACGCGCGACGCTTTCATGCGGCGCGCCGTCGTAGACCATGTGCTCGTACACCTCGTCGGACAGGATCAGCACGTTGGTGCCGCGCACGATCTCCTCGAGCTTGCGCATGTCCTGTTCGCGCCACACGGTTCCGGTCGGATTGTGCGGCGTATTGATCATGATGAGCCGCGTCTTCGGCGTGATCGCGGCGGCGAGCTTGTCGAACGGGATGGCGTAATCGGGTGCGTCGAGTGTGACGAAAACCGGCTTGCCGCCCGCGAGTTCGATCGACGGCAGATAGCTGTCGTAGGTCGGTTCGATCACGATCACTTCGTCGCCGGGATGGACAGTGCAAAGAATCGCGGTCAGCAACGCCTGTGTGGCGCCCGCGGTCACGGTGATTTCGCTATTGGCGTCGTAGTGGCGGCCGTACAGATTCGCGATCTTGTCCGAAATCGCCTGACGCAGCGGCAGCACACCGGCCATCGGCGGATACTGGTTGTGACCGTCGCGCATCGCGTTCGCGACCGCGTCGACGATGCGCGGATCGCAGGCGAAGTCGGGAAAGCCCTGACCCAGATTCACCGCGCCTTTTTCCGCGGCGAGCGCGCTCATCAAGGTGAAAATCGTCGTGCCGACGTTCGGCAGGCGAGACGGAAACGTGGGGCTCGTGGGCGTGTCGTGCGGTGCGTTCATGGCGTCGTGGGTAGCAGGGCGATAAGGTGGGCCGGTTCTCGAACTGTCGTTGCGAAGGGCGAAGCCTGATTGTAGGGAATCGCGACACGCTGTGCGCGCCGCGGGTGTCACGTTGATCGTCAGAAGCCGCCTGACGATGAACCTTCAACATGCGCTCGGATCAACGCGCCGCACGGACGGTCGGATTCACGCGTTGACGGGCTCGCCCCCAGCATTCTGCGCGATGCCGATTGCCGCGACGAACGGTGCCGGTTGCGCGATCCTGAAGCCGAAGTCGCGCGCGATCCGTTTCGCGAGCTTCAGCACCGCACGGTCTTTCGACACGAGCCAGTCGGCCTGCGCCGCATGCGCAAGCTCGAGAAACTTCTGATCGTCGCGATCCTTGCATTGGGGCAGCGGCCGCGCGTCGGCGGCGGACTCGGTCGGCTCACACGGCTCGACCAGTTGCGCCAGCCGCGCGACGACCGCGAGCGCAGCGGCTTTGTCGACATTGCGGTGCGCGAACTGCGGATAGTCGAGCACGTAGGCGAGCTCGGCGAGGCAGCGCGCGTCGATCAGCGCGGCGAGCGCGCCGCTTTCGAGCGCGGCGGCGATCGGCCGCGTGTGAGGGTCGTCGAATACGAGTATGTCGATCCAGACATTGGAATCGAGTACGACGCGCAACGCGCCGCTTGAGGCGAGGGAACCGGGCATTCGTTACAATCGGGCTTTCGTCTTTGACCGCCAGGCACGGCGTGCCTGCAAGCCTCTATGATAATCGTTCTGTCGCCGGCGAAATCGCTCGACTACGACACCCCGCCGCACGTCAAAAAGCACACGATCCCCGATTTCGTCGATGACGCCGCCGAACTGATCAGCGGCCTGCGCCGTTTGTCGCCGCAACAGATCGCTTCGCTGATGAGCATTTCCGATCAGCTCGCGCACCTCAATTTTCAGCGTTACGCGGACTGGTCGCCGCAATTCGGCACGCACAACGCCAAGCAGGCGGTGCTCGCTTTCAACGGCGACGTGTACGAAGGTTTCGATGCGAAGACGTTGTCGTCGGCCGATCTCGACTATGCGCAGAATCACGTGCGGGTGCTGTCGGGCCTCTACGGCCTGCTGCGTCCGCTCGATCTGCTGCAGCCGTACCGGCTCGAAATGGGCACGCGCTTCGTCAACCCGCGCGGCAAGGATCTGTACGCGTTCTGGGGCGAGCGGATCACGCATGCGTTGAACGCGCAGTTGAAGAAGAATGCGGCCACCTCGCGCGTGCTGGTCAATTGCGCATCGGGCGAATATTTCAAGTCGGTCAAGCCGAAGCTGCTCGACGCGCCGGTCGTCACGCCGGTGTTCGAAGACTGGAAGGGCGGCCGCTACAAAATCATCAGCTTCCATGCAAAACGCGCGCGCGGCTTGATGGCGCGCTTCGCGGTGGAAAATCGCCTCGATCGTCCCGAGCAGTTGAAGGACTTCGAGACCGAAGGCTACGCGTTCAGTGCCGAAGCCTCGAACGACTCCACTTTCGTATTTCGCCGCCGCGTTGCGGAATAAGCGTGCCGCTGCGCTAAAAAGGCAGCTTGAATTCAGGCAGGGAAGACTCCGATGACGTTATCGATTACGAGCAATTTCGACGCAGGCGCAGTTGATGTGTTGTCCTGCGAGGACGCCGGCAATATTCGCCTGCGCGTACGGCCCGACAGCCACGCCGAGTTTGCGCAGTGGTTCTATTTCCGCCTGTCGGGCGCGGCGGGCGAGCGCTGCGTGATGACCTTCGAGAACGCTGCCGCGTGCGCGTTCGCGGAGGGCTGGCGCGACTATCGGGCGGTCGCGAGCTACGACCGCGTGAACTGGTTTCGCGTGCCGACGTCGTACGACGGCCGCGTGCTGACGATCGACCATACGCCCGATTTCGACAGCATCTACTACGCGTACTTCGAACCGTACAGCGAGGAGCGTCATGCCGAGTTTCTCGGCGCCGTGCAGCAGATGCCGCACGCGTCGCTGACCGAACTCGGCAAGACGGTCGAAGGCCGGCCGATTTCGCTGCTCACGCTCGGCACGCCGCCCGCCAACGATGCCGCCAACGCCGCGCCCAAAAAGAACATCTGGCTGATTGCCCGGCAGCATCCGGGCGAGACGATGGCCGAATGGTTCATCGAGGGGTTCGTGAAGCGCCTCGTCGGTTGGGGCGATTGGGCGGGCGACCCGGTCGCGCGCAAGCTGTACGATCATGCAGTGTTTCGCATCGTGCCGAACATGAATCCGGACGGCAGCGTGCGCGGCAATCTGCGCACCAACGCGGCCGGCGCGAACCTGAATCGCGAATGGATGGAGCCGGATGCCGCGCGCAGTCCCGAGGTGCTGGTGGTGCGCGACGCGATTCATGCGATAGGCTGCGACCTGTTCTTCGATATTCATGGCGACGAGGCATTGCCGTATGTGTTCGTCGCGGGCTCCGAAATGTTGCCGGGCTTCACCGAGCGGCAGGGCCGCGAGCAGACGGCGTTCATCGAGGCGTTCAAGCACGCGAGTCCGGATTTTCAGGACCAGTATGGCTATGCGGCGAGCAAGTATCGCGAGGATGCGTTGAAGCTCGCGTCGAAGTACATCGGCAACGAATTCGGCTGTCTGTCGTTGACGTTGGAAATGCCGTTCAAGGACAACGCAAATCTGCCCGACGAGCGGGCCGGCTGGAACGGCGAGCGCAGCGCATCGCTTGGCGCCGCAATGTTGCAAGCGATCCTGCGACACGTGGAGACGTTCGCCTGAAGAAGCGGACGAATGGACACAAAAAACGAGGCACGCACGGCAAAAGTGCGTGCCTCGTTTTTTATTGGGGCGACTGATCGGACGTTGGCGCGGCTCGATCAGCGCCAGATGTCATTGGCTCTTCTTCTTCGAGCTCTTGTTTGCCGATTTGCTCGACGTCGTGCGCGACGATTGGCCCGAGCCTGTCTTCGACGACTTCTTCGACGTCTTGCCGCCGACCGCGTGCTTGCCTTTGCCGCCTTTGTGCTTGCCCGATCCCGCGCTATGCGCGCGGTTTGGCGGTACCGGATCGTTCCAGCTGAACGCGAGCATCTGCGAGCCGACGTAGCCGCAGCGGAATTTCAGATCGGCCGGCTCGCCCGAGTTATCCTGGCGCACGCCGACGCCCTCGACGGTGACGATGCTGTCCACCTTGACGCGCTGCTTGCCTTCGTCGAACGAGTCGTTCCATGGCGTGACCGACGAGTGCGCACTGTCGAACGAACTGGACGGGAATTCGACGTGGTCGAAAGCGATTGACGTGCTCGCGACGAAGTCGCCATGCGCGGCGCAGTCCGCGACGAGCGGATCCGCATGCATTTCGGTGATAAATCTTTTGACGAGGTCGTTGTGCTGTTCGAGCTGATCAGCGAATGCGGGAGCCGCGCAGATGAGCGAGAGACTCGCTGCGCAGGCTGCCAACCGGCCGATCACCCGCAGCAACCGGCTCGGTACATTGGTGCGATCCATCTAGTTCTTTAGACGCAAATGGGAGATGAGGCAAATAAGATGCCGCGCGCAAGGGTTGAGTTCAATGTTGCTGCAAATATTCTGCCTTGTCCTGGCGGGGACGCCCGGAAAGTCTCCAGTGACGAGGCGCTGATTATCACAGATGCGCCGCACTCGACGTCAAAGCGCGCATTCTCAGGTGCGCGGGCCGCCCAGACGATAGCGCCGCACGTCGTAGGTGGTCACCCATGCGGGACGGTAGACCGCGATCAGCGCGGTCGCCATGCCAGTGAACCATGCTTCGCCGGTGGCGAGCAGCAGCACGCTGAGCGCGTAGCCGATTGGCACCACGGTCATCGAACCGCCGGACACGACGATATGGATGCCGAGCGCTGCCGCGGCCGTCAACGACACGGCAATGGCGGGCGAAACGAAGCCCTGGCCGAAGATGAACATGAAAAGATTGCGCGGTAGCCACGCGGTGCAGATGCGCTGGAGCAAGGTCGAGATGGCGACGGGCAGGGCTCCGTACACGAGGAACGTCAGCGCGATGCCCTGCCACGGCGCATCGAAGACGACGGCGGCCAGACCCGCGACCACCGCCATCGCGATCAGGGCGAGCCCCCAGTCGAACAGCGTGACGACGAGCGTGGCGCCGAGCAGGTGCATCACGGTGCCGTCGTCGAGCCAGGCGTTGCTCGACCACAGCACCGACACCGCGACGATTATCGCGAGCCAGACATGCTGGAGCGTGCCGTCCTGAAGTCTTTTGAAAGGTTTTTTCCACAGCGCGAGCGCGATCACCATCGCAGTGGCAATCCAGCCACCGACAGCGACCCAAAACGGAAGCGGTGTGTAGAGGAAACCCATGTGTCTCATATTACTCGTTGGACGACAAAAGGTGTGAGCGGATTCCATGCCAGCCCACCCTCGACGCCGCGCGCATGCGGACGTTCCAACCCATGCGCGCGGCGTGCCCCGCGCCCCGCGTCATGCGGAACCCGGCCCGACCGACTTCCGCGCGGGCCGGCCGGGTGGGGCCTCACCGTACGACGTGGCGGGCTCCGCGGCCATCGGTAGCGCGCTGCTGGTGTCGCTGCCCGGCAACGGATACTGGAAGCGCGCACGTGTGCGGCGCCGGAGCGGAACCGGGCCAGGCTGCCCGCGGATGACCGGCTGCGCGCTGTGCTCGCCGTTGTTGCGCAGCACTTGCAAATGATTCGTGAGCCATCCGTTGTAAAGCGCGACCGCGGCGGCGCGATTGGGCGCACCAAGTTGCTGGAATATGCTCGTCAGGTGGATCTTGACCGTACCTTCGCTAATGCCGAGCGTGCGCGCGATCATCTTGTTGGTGCTGCCCATGTGCACGCAGCGCATGATCTGCTCCTGCCGCGGTGACAGCCCGCCCGAGAGTTTGTTGCGGCGGGGCGGCGGACTTTCTTCGTCGAACGTACGGATCGCGGTGTCGGTCGGCAGCGGCGGATCGATCGCCAGCGCGCCGGGCGGCACGTAGTGACCGCCGAGCAGCACCATTTCCAATGCGCGCACGATCAGGCAGGGATCGGTGTCGCGTGGAACAACGCCGAGCACACCTTCGTCCATCAGCGCGCGCACGAGCGCGGGCAAAGTCCCGTCGGTGAGCACGCTGATGCGCAGGTCCGGAAAGTGGCTGAGCAACGCCCGCACCTGCGCAACCGACATCCAGTCCTCCCAGTCGATCACGACGAGATCAGGCCGATAACGCTTGAACGGACGTTCGAGCAGACGCCATTCATCGGCTTCTGTGAAGCGTGCCAGCCGGTCGATCTGCCGCAGCAAGGCCTTGAGTCCATCACGTCGTTCTGCGTTTGAATTGAGAATCGCGAAGCGCATGCATGTCTCCAGATGTATCGGGCGAAATGGCGCGACGCATCTGTGGGACTCGTGGAGCTGACTCGATCACGGCGATGCGTCACCGTGCCTATGATGACAAATTCCCTTCGTTTTGACGGCTGTCCAAAAGGCATAAGAAATGCGGACAATCAACAAAAAAGCCCCGTGTATTCGGGGCTTTTTTGCGATAAGGCAGGGATGTCGACTTCGGTGTCAATGGAAATGGGGTTGCGCGGGCTCGGCGTCTTCGGGCATTTCCGCGTGGACGATTTCGCCGAGCGGGTCCGCATACAGCGGCACGCCGCAGTCGTCGCAATATTCCGGCTCGAAGCGGCCCGCGTGGCGGCGCACATCCGTGATGCCGGTTTCCTTGAGCAGCGCGACGATTTCCTCGAGCGGTTCGTCGGAGCCGGTGATTTCCTCCGGCTCCTCGTCGATGCCCGCCTCGCCGTTTTCGCGGCCGTAGAGTGGCCACACGACACCGTAGATCACGTCGTTGCTGCCCTTGCGCGTGAAGCCGACGCGGTACTCGTCGATGCGCCGCTCGCCGAAGCCGGCGACCACCGCGCGCAGATCCTGCGGCGCCGCGCCAATAGTGTCGAAAAGATAACGCACGGCGGTACGCACGGTGTGCGGACGGACACTTTCATCGGCGTCGCGGCACGCCGAGTAGTACGCATCCGGCAGCAGACATTCGAATTCGCAGCCCGGCAGCACGACCGACAGATTCGCGCCGCCTTGGGTGGCCCATTGCTCGAGACATTGGCCGCGTTCGATGCGAGTGCCGTGCTCTTCTTCCTGCCAGCGGAACGTCGCGTCGCCGACGGGAGCGGCGACTACGGCGAGCAGAAAGCGCGGGTCCGCCAGAATCGGCGAGGTCTCCGGCAGTTCGCCGAAATTGAGCTTCGCGTTGCCGCCGCTGACCGCGGCTTGCGCAAGTTGCTGGGCGATGCGCCACGTTTCGACGTGATGGCGCGGCAACTGGTCGATGCTGAACAGGAATGGAGCCATTGCCACGCGCGTGTTGGCAGCGAGCACGTGCGCTTGCAGGTGTGCGCGCAGGGCGTCGGCGGCGTCGGACTTGAGCGGGCCGGACGGAATCACGTAGCGGGTCCAGGCGAGCACAGGCGCGGCGATCAGCAGCGCTTCATAAGACACGCCTTCATGTTCGATCACGAACGATTCGCTGTGCGTTTCCGCCATGTCGGCCAGCGCGCCGTAGGCATCCGGATGGTTTTGCTGCAGATGGTCGAGCGCGGCGTCCAGCGTAGTCTGGTTGGCGTTGCGCACGACTTTGGCCAGCAGCGCGTCGAGCTTCGCTTCCCAGAAGCGATCTTCGGTACGGCTGCCCGACGCGAAAAGCGCGAGCGAGAGACCGACGAGCTTGTCGGCGTCGGGAGGGAGACGTTTGGTGATTCGCGAGCGCATAAATCCAGAAAAATTGGGGGCACGGAACCTTATATTCTAGTCTTTTCCAGGCAGCTATATGGATTGGCCAGCAATCTCCGGGCAATTTGGGCGCTTTCATCTCAAAAAATGCGGTCGCCACCGGCACAGTCGCAAGCGACTCGCAACACCCTGGCGGGATGGTATAAGACACCCCGGACGCCCAACTCGCTTCTATACTGACGGCGTTCAGCGGGCGCCTGACGGGCGTGTGTCATGTCATTGCCACGGTCTGGCGCAATAGGAGATTCATCGTGAAATCTGACCAACTGATCGAGCGACTTGCCGCGGTATTCGCATTGATTGTGCTCGTGGGTGGGTCGTTGCTGGTGCTGGCGCCATTTACGACCGCGCTGCTGTGGGGCGCCATCCTCAGCTACAGTTCCTGGGGACTCTACCGGCGACTCACTGGCGTGGTCGGCGGGCGGCGCAAGCTGGCCGCGACCTTGATCGTGCTGATTATTCTGGTCGTGGTGCTCGGGCCGTTCGTCTATGCGGGTTTCGCGTTCGGCGCGCATGTTCACGACATCGTTGCGCTGGTGCAAAGACTTTTCGAGTCGGGGTTGCCCGATCTGCCGCCGTGGGTGCAGCGGATCCCGCTGGTTGGTTCGAGCATCGAGGCCTTTTGGGAGCGCTTGACCAGCAGCAATTCCGAGTTGATCGCGCAATTGCACACGCTCGCCGCGCCGGCTGGGAAGTGGATTCTGGCGGCGGCGCTTGCGGTGACGCATGGGCTGGGGCTGCTGGCGTTGAGCATCGTGCTCGCGTTCTTCTTTTATACCGGTGGCGAGGGGGCGGCCGCCTGGCTGAACGCCGGCATGCGTCGAGTAGCCGGTGAGCGCGCCGAGTATCTGCTGGCGCTGGCGGGCAGCACGGTGAAGGGGGTGGTCTACGGGATTCTTGGTACGGCCCTCGTACAGGCGGTTCTCGCGGGATTCGGTTTCTGGATGGCGGGCGTACCGGCGCCGGCGTTGCTCGGGCTCGTGACGTTTTTTCTGTCGGTGGTGCCGGGCGGTCCGGTCATTGTCTGGTTGCCGGCAGCGATCTGGCTGTATCAGGGCGGGTCGACTGGATGGGCGATTTTTGTGGTCATATGGGGCCTGCTGGTAGTCGGCATGGCCGATAACGTCATCAAGCCGATCCTGATCGGCAAAAACAGTGACATGCCGTTGATTCTGGTGATGCTCGGCATCCTCGGCGGCGCGTTTGCGTTTGGTTTTCTTGGTGTTTTCATCGGCCCGACGTTGCTGGCGGTCGCTTATACCGTGCTGCATGATTGGACGATCGGCGCATCCGCTGCCCAGACGCTGGCGCCCGAAGTGAAAACCCCATCGATAGACGATCCGGGCCGTATGGGAAAGATCCCCTAAGGAAAACCCCAGGATTTCGCTTGCAAGTTCTGGCTGCGGCGACTAGAATTCCGCTCTTTCGCGCTCCGGACGCCGGGGTGCGGAGAAGCGGGAAGCCTTTGATGGCGTGGGCTTCGGCGGCGTGGGCAGGTTAGGCGAGTGATAAAAACCTGTTGACGATCCGACGGAAGTTCTCCATAATCTCCCTTCTCTGCTGCAGACGCAGCGACGCAAACGAAGCAGTGCCGGGTAGTGGTGGTTCAGGCGCGGCGGGTTTGGCGGACCGATCTTTAAAAACTAACAGTCGATAAGTGTGGGCGCTTGATGCGGGATGCGGCAGCGGATTCTCCGGAATCTGCTGTCAGGCAGAAGTATCAGAAGCCTCACACAGTATTAGAGGAAGGTTTGTCTGTCGAAAGACGGATCAATCATCGTCAGTACGTTGAGTGAGCGACCGGGTTCGAGAGAGCCCGAACACAGTAACAGGTTTGAACTGAAGAGTTTGATCCTGGCTCAGATTGAACGCTGGCGGCATGCCTTACACATGCAAGTCGAACGGCAGCACGGACTTTGGTCTGGTGGCGAGTGGCGAACGGGTGAGTAATACATCGGAACGTGTCCTGGAGTGGGGGATAGCCCGGCGAAAGCCGGATTAATACCGCATACGCTCGGGAGAGGAAAGCGGGGGATCTTTCGGGACCTCGCGCTGCAGGGGCGGCCGATGGCAGATTAGGTAGTTGGTGGGGTAAAGGCCTACCAAGCCGACGATCTGTAGCTGGTCTGAGAGGACGACCAGCCACACTGGGACTGAGACACGGCCCAGACTCCTACGGGAGGCAGCAGTGGGGAATTTTGGACAATGGGCGCAAGCCTGATCCAGCAATGCCGCGTGTGTGAAGAAGGCCTTCGGGTTGTAAAGCACTTTTGTCCGGAAAGAAAACCTCGTGGCTAATATCCGTGAGGGATGACGGTACCGGAAGAATAAGCACCGGCTAACTACGTGCCAGCAGCCGCGGTAATACGTAGGGTGCGAGCGTTAATCGGAATTACTGGGCGTAAAGCGTGCGCAGGCGGTGCTGTAAGACCGATGTGAAATCCCCGGGCTTAACCTGGGAACTGCATTGGTGACTGCAGCGCTGGAGTATGGCAGAGGGGGGTGGAATTCCACGTGTAGCAGTGAAATGCGTAGAGATGTGGAGGAACACCGATGGCGAAGGCAGCCCCCTGGGCCAATACTGACGCTCATGCACGAAAGCGTGGGGAGCAAACAGGATTAGATACCCTGGTAGTCCACGCCCTAAACGATGTCAACTGGTTGTCGGGCCTTCATTGGCTTGGTAACGTAGCTAACGCGTGAAGTTGACCGCCTGGGGAGTACGGTCGCAAGATTAAAACTCAAAGGAATTGACGGGGACCCGCACAAGCGGTGGATGATGTGGATTAATTCGATGCAACGCGAAAAACCTTACCTACCCTTGACATGTATGGAATCCTGCCGAGAGGCGGGAGTGCCCGAAAGGGAGCCATAACACAGGTGCTGCATGGCTGTCGTCAGCTCGTGTCGTGAGATGTTGGGTTAAGTCCCGCAACGAGCGCAACCCTTGTCCCTAGTTGCTACGCAAGAGCACTCCAGGGAGACTGCCGGTGACAAACCGGAGGAAGGTGGGGATGACGTCAAGTCCTCATGGCCCTTATGGGTAGGGCTTCACACGTCATACAATGGTCGGAACAGAGGGTTGCCAAGCCGCGAGGTGGAGCCAATCCCAGAAAACCGATCGTAGTCCGGATCGCACTCTGCAACTCGGGTGCGTGAAGCTGGAATCGCTAGTAATCGCGGATCAGCATGCCGCGGTGAATACGTTCCCGGGTCTTGTACACACCGCCCGTCACACCATGGGAGTGGGTTTTACCAGAAGTGGCTAGTCTAACCGCAAGGAGGACGGTCACCACGGTAGGATTCATGACTGGGGTGAAGTCGTAACAAGGTAGCCGTATCGGAAGGTGCGGCTGGATCACCTCCTTTCCAGAGCTGTGCATTCATTGCACTCAAGTGCTCACGCTTATCGGCTGTGGTTAGAAGCAACGCAGGCAGGCTCAGGGGTCTGTAGCTCAGCCGGTTAGAGCACCGTCTTGATAAGGCGGGGGTCGATGGTTCGAATCCATCCAGACCCACCAGTGTCTTGTCTGGTGAGCTGAAGGGCTGGGGCCGCTGGAGTATCTGTGGGACTGGGGGATTAGCTCAGCTGGGAGAGCACCTGCTTTGCAAGCAGGGGGTCGTCGGTTCGATCCCGTCATCCTCCACCAATCCTCAATGCGCAGGGTTCTGCATGAAGGCAGAGCGTTGCGCATTGGCGATTGAGCCAGTCAGAGCGGTATGAGGCACAGGCTTCATACCGGCTGCCGTTCTTTAACAATCAGGAAGAAGTAGTAAAGAGATTCACGAAAGCATACCTGGAGATGGGTGTGTGAGTAGGTGAATCAGGGTTGTGATTGTATCGATGTATTTTAAAGGTGATCGAAAGATTGCTTTGGAATACGGCGCAACACGAATACTCAACCTGTAGCGAGTGCGTCTATCCCCTCCGGGGATGGGACCC